>NZ_JAPDIR010000018.1 GCF_029870595.1 Sphingomonas sp. CBMAI 2297 | reverse complement strand
CCGCCAGGCTTGTCCGCTCCTGGAAGGCGCAGGAAATTGCCCCGCCCGTTCCCCCAACGGGCGGGGCAATTTCCTGCGCCTTCCAGGAGCGGACAAGCCTGGCGGCCGGCCGGGGATTGAGTCTCTAGGCGGGGCTGGGTTCGGCGACCCATTTTTCGTCGCCGGTGGTGATGCACCATCCAAACCCGTCCGGATCGCGGAGGTCGATCGCGATCATTCTGTTGCCGGGCGGCGCCAGCGCCACGGCGACGGCGGTGCCCTGGTCGGGCTCGAGCAGCCTGACCTGCCAGGCCGCATCGTTCGGCGCATAGGGATCGCGGATGCCGAAATGCCCCGGCGCGACCTCGATCGTGTCGATCGCGTCGAACCCCAGCGCCAACCCCCTGCCCAAGGCCTTGGCATAGGCTTCCTTCGCCACCCAGCGCGCGAGCAGAAAGCGGCGGCGGCGTTCTCCGGTGGCGAGGCAGTGATAGTGCGCGAGCTCGGCCGGGGAGAGCATCACCGGGGCGAGCAGGGGATCGTCGCGGCCCAGCCGGTCCTCGAGATCGATGCCCAGGCCGGTGCCGCAATCATGGCCGATTGCCAGGGCGATGGTGTCGCGGCCATGGGCGAATGCGATGGCGATCCCGGGCGGCGCGTCTCGCAGGGTCGCGCGGCCGTTGCAGTCCACACCGACGCTCCAGCCGGCGCTCGCCGGCCCGAATTGCGCGCGCAGCATGCGGGCGAGCCATGCGCGACTGAGGAGCTGGGCGTCGCGCGCTTCGGGCGCGCGGATATCCGCCAGTCGCGCGCGGGCGGCGGCGTCGAGCTCCGCGAGCTCGGCCGCGCGGTCGCGATGCTCTCCCTCGCGCGGTATCAGCCACAGCGCGACGGTGCCGGACGGCATCCGGGTTGCCTGCATCAGTTCACCTCCATCGCAAGGGCCGGCGCGATCCGCAGCCAGTGCCAGTCGATCCCGATCGGTTCGCCCTTTGCGTCGAACCCGACGATGCCGAGGCAGGTGGGCCAAAGCCGGGCGCGCAGCGTTTCCGCCACCGCGACCGGGTCGGGGCCCGCCATTTCCACCGCTCCCGCCAATATCTCGATGGCCGCGCGGCTGGTTCGCGAATAGGCGCCGCCGCCCGGCATCGCATCGTCCGCGCCGCCGATCGCCGCCACCCGCAGGTCGGCCGTGCCCGGGGCGATCGCGTCGAGCAGCTTCGGGGTGCGGCAATCGTCGCTCAGCAGCACCAGCGGGTGCGACGCCAGGCGCGGCAGCAGGGCGGCGGCAAAGGCATGGCGCCCGATCACCGCCACCGGCCCGGGCGGGAGCGCCGGGAGGTCGGCGGGGTGGCCGGCATCGATCCGCAGCGGCGTATGTCCGGCTGTCCGCAAGCGGCTCTCGACCGCATCGCCAAGGCTCCTGCCATGGGGAATGCGCTGCGTGATCAGCACCGGGCGTTCGCCGGTGGCGGCGAGCTCCTCGGCGAACAGCCGCGCCTGGCGCAGGTCGTGCGCGCACAGGCGGAAGCAATGCGGCATCGCCCCGGTCAAGGCGGGATGCGTCGCGCCGGGCGCCAGCAGCACCGCGCCGGCCCGGGCATAGAGCGGGGCCGCGGCGAGCGCCGATGCGCTGTTGAAATGGCCGATGAGCAGCCGCACGCCCCGCTCGATCATTGCCCGCGCCGCCGCCGCGCCGCCTTCGGCGCTCGCTCCGTCGTCGTGCCAGAGATAGCCGAGTCCGGGAAAGTCCCCGGCCAATGCCGCCGCCGCCCGGAGCAGATCGGCCCCGTGGGGACCGGTATCGATCGCGAGGCCGATCGTTGCCCGGCCCGGCCCGGGTTGCGGCAATCGCGCGAGGAGCGTCGCCCAGCCGGGCCCGGGCGATGTCATGCAAGCGCGCCCGCATGGCCCGGCGCATGCTGCCAGACCAGGTCCGCCACCAGCGGCGCCAGCTTGAAGCCGCCCCCATTGCAGCCAGCGACGACCCAGACGCGCTGGTCGGTACCCTTTACGGGCTCCAGGATGCGGGCTCCGTCGGCCGTGCGGGCATAGCCGCAGCGTGCCTGGCGCACGAACCGCCATTCGGCCGTGCGGAAAGTCTCGTCGATCCGCTCGGAAAGCGCGTCGGCGTCGAACGGGCCCTCCGCCACGGCAAGGTCGCTGGCGGCGAATTTGAGCATCGTGCCGACGATCGGCGGTGCGGCCCAGAGATCGTCTCCCGGACCGAAATCGACAAGGAGAGGCGCGCGCTCCCAGGCTCGCGGCGCGGAGAAATAGAACATCGTCTGCTCGACAATGGCGAGGCGCGGCGCCAGTGCCCGCATCGCCCTGCCGGTGCCCGCACCCGCCGCGACGATGGTCAGGTCGTGCTCAAGGCGTTCGCCATGGTCGAGCTTCAGCCGTCCTTCGCGGATCTCCTCCTCCATTATGGGCCGGTGGGGCAGGAGGCGACAGCCGAGCCCGTCGATCAGCCGGACCATGTCCGTGACGATGCGGTCGGCAAGCAGCACGCCGGCGCGGGGCGTCCATAGCCCGCCATTTTCGGGATGGCGCCGCAGCCCCGGCACCAGGGCCGCCAGGCTGGCGCTGCCCACGCGCTGGCAGGGCCAGCCGGCGGCGCCCAGGAAGATCGCGCGCGCCTCTATGCGGCTGCCGAGCAGGCCTCCGGTCTGGCGATAATGGCTGTGGCCGAGCCGCGACCAGAGTTCCGCCCAGCCCCCCATCGCCGCTTCGATGGCATGGACATCCGCTTCGGATTCCGCGCCCAGCGGATGGATCAGCCGATGCTGGTCCCAGGATGCCGCCGCCGGATTGGGCAGGGGCCCGGCATCCGCCAGCGTCACGCGCCAGCCGGCGCGCAGGAAGCGCCAGGCGATCCACAGGCCGTTGATGCCAGCCCCCACGACGAGAAGGCTGGGCCCACGCATTGCCGGTCAGGCCGTCTCGAGCGCAGTGGCGGGGACGGGGACGATGTCGGCGATCGCCTCGCCCAGCAGATCGGCCGCCTCGTCGATCTCGGACGCGGTGATCGTCAGCGGCGGCAGCAGTTTCAGCACTTCGTCCCGGGGGCCGCAGGTCTCGACGATCAGGCCGCGCGCATAGGCCGCCGCCGAGACCTGCCCGGCGATACGGGTATCGCGCCATGCCAGGCCGCGGATCATTCCCCGGCCGCGCAGCGCGAAGCCATCGGGCCCGCCATGGCCCGGCAGCGCGCGCAGCCGCTTCTCGAGGTGCGCGGCGCCGGCCGCCACGCGCCGCTCCAGCCCGTCGTCGCGCCAATAGCTCTCGATGGCGGCGGTCGCGGCGACGAAAGCGAGATTGTGGCCGCGGAACGTGCCGTTGTGCTCGCCCGGCCGCCAGCAATCATGCTCCGGCGCGATCAGCACCAGCGACATCGGCAGGCCCATTCCGCCGATCGCCTTGGAGAGGCAGACGATGTCGGGGCGGATTCCGGCGCGCTCGAAGCTGAAGAAGCTGCCGGTGCGCCCGCAGCCGGCCTGGATGTCGTCGACGATCAGCAGCGCGTCGTGGGCGCGGGCGATCTCGGCAATGGCGCGGAGCCAGGGATCCGAGGCCAGGTTGATCCCGCCTTCGGCCTGCACGACTTCCAGCAGGATCGCGGCCGGCGGATCGATCCCGCTGCCGGGGTCGGCGAGCATCCGTGCGAGATAGGCCGCCGTATCGACGTCGCTGCCGAGATACCCGTCGAACGGCATCCGGTCGACGCCGGCTAGGGCGATGCCGGCGGCGCGGCGCTTGGCGGAATTGCCCGTCGCCGCGAGCGCGCCGAGCGACACGCCGTGATAGCCGTTGGTGAAGGCGATCACCGAACTCCGGCCGGTGACCCGACGCGCGATCTTGAGTGCCGCCTCGATCGCGTTGGCGCCGGTCGGGCCGGTGAACTGGATCTTGTAGTCCAGGCCGCGCGGGGCGAGGATGTGGCATTCGAACGCGTCGAGGAACCGGCGCTTCGCCACCGTGTGCAGATCGAGCGCGTGGACGATCCCGCCATCGGCCAGATAGCGGCTGACCGCCGCGACGATCTCGGGCGGATTATGCCCATAGTTCAGCACGCCCGCGCCGACGAGCAGGTCGAGATAGCGCCGCTCCTCTTCGTCGAAGAGCTCGGCGCCGTGCGCGCGCGCGAACACCGCGGGAAAGCCGCGGCAATAGACGCGGACCTCCGATTCCAGCCGAGTGAAGGAAGCGGTGCCGCGCGTCGGCATGTCGGCGCGGGGGCGCCGGCTCACGGGCGCTTGTCCTTGCCGAGGATCATGTCGGCGGCGCGCTGGCCGATCATCGCGCAGGCGGCGTTGGTGTTGCCGCTGACCACTTCGGGCATGATCGAGGCGTCGGCGACGCGCAGGCCGGCGATGCCATAGACCTTGAGCTCCGGATCGACCACGGCATCGGCGCCGAGCCCCATCTTGCAGGTGCTGGCGAGGTGATAGATCGTCCGCACGTTCTTGCGGACATAATCGGCCATTTCCCTGGGCGTGCTCGCCGATCCGAAATCGTGCAGCGGCGCCCCCGCGATGCCTCTGAACGCCTGCTGGCGCACCAACTGGCGGGACAGTTCCATGCCCTTGATCATCACGTCGATATCGGCCTGGGTCTGCATATAGTTCGGGTCGATCAGGGGAGCGACGGTATAGTCCGCCGACTTGAGCCGGATCCGGCCGCGGCTCGACGGCCGGACCACGGTCGGCGAGAAGGAGAAGGAATTGTCGTCGTCGTCGTCGCCCTGCCAGAAATGGAACTGGAGATCGGGCGCCGCGGAGGGGGCATGGCTCTGCGTCTTGACGAACAGCCCGGCCTGCACGCCGCTGGCCCAGAGCGGCGGCAATTTGGGAATGGCATGATAGGCGACCGGCAGCACCGGATGGTCCTGCAGATTCTCGCCGACGCCCGGCAGGTCCAGGACGACGGGGATGCCAAGCGCGCGCAGCGCGTCGGCCGGGCCGATCCCCGAACGCATCAGGATCGCGGGCGAAGTGACCGCGCCGGCGCACAGGACGATCTCGCGGCTTGCGCGCGCCTGCAGCGTCTGGCCATCGAGGACATATTCCACGCCCACCGCGCGGCCGCCTTCCACGATCAGCCGCTTGACCGGCGCATCGTGGCGGACGGTGAGGTTGGTGCGCCCCATCGCGGGATGGAGATAGGCCTTGGCGAGGCTGCACCGTTCCAGCCGCGGCTTGCCCTCGCGCAGCTCGGTGCGGATGGTGAACTGGTAGAAGCCGGCGCCGTCCTGCTGGATCGCGCCGTTGAAGTTCCAGTCCGGCCCCTTGAAGCCCATCTGCACCGCCGCCTGCACGAACGCCGTGCCCGGCAGGCTCTTGTGCGGATAATTCTGCACGGTGAGAGGGCCCTTGTTGCCCGTCAGCGGCCCGCGGATGTCGCGATTGCCCTCCGCCGCGATGAACAGCGGCAGCACGTCCTGATATGCCCAGCCCCGGTTTCCCTGATAGGCCCAATTGTCATAGTCCGCGCGGTTGCCGCGGATGTAGATCATCGCGTTGATCGAGCTGCATCCGCCATAGGCCTTGCCGCGCGGCGCGGGAATGATGCGGCCGTCGATGTGCGGCTGGGGTATCGTCTGATAGTTCCAGTCGTAGATCGGAGAGCCCTTGGCCTTGTAGTAATTGTCGGGGTTCTGGATGATCGGCGTATAGTCGGTCGGGCCGGCTTCCAGCGCCAGCACGCGCAGGCCCGCCTTCGCGCTCAGCTGGTTGGCGACGACGCAGCCCGCCGATCCCAGGCCCACGACGATATAGTCGAACTCGGTGTCTTGCGCGGCGAGCGCCGCGCGGGTGGAGGCCGTGCTGGCCGTCGCCATCGCCGAGCCCAGGGCGCCCAGGAAACCGCGCCGGTTGAGAGTTGCCGCCTTCAGGTCCGTCATTGTTCCGCTCCCGCCAGAAACGCGAAAGGATCGCGTCAGATCTTGCGCCCCGCCCACGCCACGCCGTCCGCCCCGCCCCACCAGAGGAACAGCACGACGAGCGGCTCCTCGGGCTGGTCGTTGGTCACGACGTGCTCGCATTCGGGTTCGAAATAGATGAGGTCGCCCTGGCCGAGCGCGCGCTCGTGGGCGTTGAGCCGCAGCCTGCCGCTGCCCGACAGCACGAATGCCAGCTCTTCCTCGTCATGGGGAAACAGCTCGCTGGCGGTGCCCGGCGCGATGGTGGCGACGGCGCCGCCCCAGGGCGTGCGGACTCCCCCCTTCCACGGCAGCAGCCGGCGGAACAGGGTGCCATATTCCATGCGCGGCTCGGCATCGGCCGCCCATTGCGCGGGAAGGCCGTCGAACAGCCAGCGCCGGTCGAGCGCGGCGCGGATCGCGGCGTCGACCTGGGCGATGGGGTAGAAGCCGGTCAGGCCGTACCGAATCCGCGCCATATAGGCATCGGTGGGCGAGGCGAAGCCATGGATCGTGCGCGGCAGCAGCACCTCGGCCTCGACGGTCTCGCCGCCGATGCGCGCCTGGATCGGCTGGAGCGCATAATCGGGGTCGATGACGGCCAGCCTCGCGCGCTGCTCGGGGGTGATGCGATAGGCGACGCCGATCGCCTCGGCGCCCGGTGCGGGCACGATCGCCGAAGTCCCCCCTCCGAACGATTCCCGGTAATTGACGAAGGCCAGCCGATAGTCCGCCACGCTCGCCGCGGCAAAGGCCTCGGGCCTGCCGAAATCCTCCGCGAAGTGATCGGGGTCGGTGCTCGATCCATAGGTAAACAGCCAGGTGGACATGCGGCGGCTCCGTTCAGCGATTCCGGTTGGTCAGGAAGGATTCGAGGATCGTCTGGGCCTTCAGCGCGGTCATGCTGAGCGACGAGGCGTCGCTGGCGCCGTGCGTGCGCTCGGTGACGCCGTTCAGGTACAGCGCCGGCCCGAACCCGGATGCGGTCCGGACGCGATAGTCGAGCGCGACTTCGGGGCCGCCGCTGGAATCGGTGACGATCCATTCGCGCAGCGGCTCGAGCAGCGGCGGGAAGGCGGGCTCGTGATAGCCGGTGCAGAGCACGACGATATCCGCGTCCACCATGCGCTCGGCGCCGCTGAGCCCGTCGACGAAACGGATCCGGAATCCGTCGCCCACGGCCTCGACTTCGCTGGCGGCATGGCGGGCGATGACTTCGGCGCGCGTCGTGCCGAGCACCCGGTCCTCGTACATCCGCCAGTAGAGGCCCTGGCTGATGTCGATGTCCACCGCGGAGAAGTTGGTCAGGTGATATTCCTGCGCGGCCATGCGCCGCTTCTCGGGAGAGAGGGCGTGGAAATAGGGCACCTGGTCGGGAAAGAAGACCTCGTTGCTGAAATGGCCGATATCGACTAGGCGGAACGGCAGGCCGCGATGCACCGAAGTGAGCTGCGCGTTGGGGAAATGATCGTAGAGCCACAACAGCGTCTCGCCCGCGCTCTGGCCCGAGCCCAGCACGCAGATCTTGAGCGGCGCGGCACGATCGAAGGCGGAGATCCGGTCGAGAAACCCCGCGCTGTGGAACATGCGCGGGCCCAGATGCGCGCGGAACGGCTCGGGCACGCGCGGGAACTGGCCGGTGCTCACCACCAGGTTGCGCGCCGCGACGCGGCTGCCGTCGTCCAGTTCCAGCTCGATCAGGTTCGGCGTGCCGTTGCGCATCGCCGCGGGGGCGATCGATCGCACCGCCAGCCCATAGCGGACCAGCGGATCGAAATGGCGGGCGGTCCAGACGACATAGTCGTTCCATTCGACACGGCTCACACGCCCGCCGAGATGGCCGAACTGGAACAGCCGGCCGGTTTCCTTGAGATAGCAGGCGAAGGTGAAGCGGCTGCGCGGATCGCGTGGCGTGGCGAAGTCGCGGAGGAAATGATGGTTGAGGTCGGCGCCGCGGATCAGCAGGCCGGGCTGCCATGCGGGGCCGGGGCGCCGCTCGATGAACCGGAGGCTCGGGACCGGGGCGCCCTCGGGCTGGGTGTCGCGCCAGTCGCTATAGGCGGCGGCGAGGCTGATGCCGCCGGGACCGAAGCCGATACAGGCGAGATCGACGGCGGCGACCGCCGGCTCGGCGACGGTTTCGAGGACTTCGGCGGATTTTAGCCCGGTTTCATTGTACATCTGGCAGAGCCCCGTGCTGGATTCGGTCAAAGGGATCGCCGCGGCCGGCGCAGCATCGCGCTGAGATCGTCCTCGGCGATCGGTGCCGCGGCGATGGCTTCCGCCATCGCGCCGAGTTTCGGCGTCTCGAACACCGCGCGCACCGGCAGCACGCGGCCCAGGCGGGCGCGGACATGGGCGACCAGCCGGGCAGCGAGCAGCGAGTGGCCGCCAAGGTCGAAGAAGTCGTCCTCGACGCCTTCCACCGCCGAGCCGAGCAGCGAGTTCCAGATCGCCGCCAGCCCGGTCTCGATCGGGCCCTCGGGCGCTCGGCCCGCGTCGCGCTGATAGCGGCCGGGCGCCGGAAGCACGCGCATGTCCACCTTGTCGTTCGCGGTGAGCGGCAGGCTGTCCATCATCACGATCGCGCTGGGCAGCATGTGCCGCGGGAGGTGCAGCGCCGCATGCTCGAGCAGGGCGGCCTCTCCCAATCCGGGCTCGCTCGCGACGACATAGGCGACGATGCGCAGATCGCCCGGCATGTCCTCGCGGACGATCACCAGCGCTTCCCGGACCTGCTCGTGCTGGCGCAGCACGTGCGCGATCTCGCCCAGCTCGATGCGGAAGCCGCGGATCTTGAACTGGCGATCGCGCCGCCCGATGAACTCGATATTGCCGTCGGCGCGAAAGCGGCCGATGTCGCCGGTGCGATACATTCGCGGATCGGGCCCGTCGGTGAAGGGATCGGCGACGAACCGGGCTTCGGTGATGTCGGGGCTGTTGCGATAGCCGCGCGCGACGCTGGCGCCGCCGATATGGATTTCCCCCGGCACGCCGATCGGCACCGGCTGCAGCTCGGGATCGAGGACGTACAGGCGCACGCCCGGCATCGGGCGCCCGATGGGGATCACCGCGGGCTGCTCGCCCGGCAGGCATTCATACCAGCTGTTGTGGACGGTCGTCTCGGTCGGGCCGTAGAGATTGTGCAGCCTGGCGTTGAGCCGCTCGAAGAAGCGGGTCGGCACATCGCGCCCCATCGTCTCCGCGCCGCACAGCATCCAGCGCACCGAGGCGTCGAGCAGCGCGATGCGCGGATGGTCGAGCAGCACCGTGAGCGCCGAGGGGAGGAAGCACACGATGGTGACGCCTTCCGCGACGATCCGGTCGATCATGTAATCCAGGTCGCGCTGGCCGCCCGGGCGCACCATCACCGTGCTGCCGCCGGTCGCGAGCGGGAGGAAGAACTCCCAGACCGACACGTCGAAATTGAACGGGTGCTTCTGCAGGAAGCGGTCGGCCGAGGTCACCGCATATTGCTCGCGCATGCCCCAGAGATGGTGGAGGACGCTGCGATGCTCGACCTCCACGCCCTTGGGCAGGCCGGTGGTGCCCGAAGTGAAGATCACATAGGCGAGCGTACGCGCCGACACCGCGACCTCGGGATTGCCGGCATCGGCGCCCGCGGCCATGTGCGCTCCGTCGATCGGGATAACCGGGGCTCCCGGATCGCCCACCAGCCCGGCGAAGCGCTCCAGTGTCAGCACCGCCTTGGGCGCAACGCTGCCGATCAGATATTCGACGCGCTTCTGCGGCAAGGCCGGGTCGATCGGCACATAGGCGGCGCCGGCCTTGAGCACGCCCATCAGCGCGACGATCATCTCGATGCTCTGCTCGCAGACCACCGGCACACAGGTCTCGGGGCCCGCGCCCAGCGCGATCAGCTGGTGCGCGATGCGATTGGCGGCGCGATTGAGCGCAGCATAGCTGAGCGTCAGATCCTCGAAGATCACCGCGACCGCGTCGGGATCCCGCGCGACCTGTTCCTCGAACAGCCCGTGGATCGTCGCCGTGTCGGGATAGTCGAGCGGCACGGCGTTCCAGTCGTGCAGCATCTTTCGCTGCGTCGGCGCATCGAGCAGCGCGAGGCTGCCCAGCCGCGCGTCCGGCCGCGCCACCGCATCGGCCAGCAGCGCCCGATAGGCGCTGGCCATCGCCGCGATGGTCGCCTCGTCGAACAGGTCGCTGCGATACTCGAAGGCGGCGGTGAGGCCGGAGGCGGTTTCCCACAGCGCGACGGAAAGCTCGAACTTGGCGTTGAGCGAGAGGCCGGGACCGTCGACCGGCGCGCTCTCCGGCGTGGATTCCTCCATCGTGCGCGGGGCGTTCTGCAGCACCAGCATCGTCTGGAACAATGGCGTGTGGGTGCGGCTGCGCTGCGGCTTGACCGCCTCGATCACCACCTCGAGCGGCACGTCCTGATGCGCAAAGGCATCGAGCACCGCCACTCGGGTCGCGGCCAGGAACTCGCGGAAGCTCTGCGCGCGGGCGGGCCGGCCGCGCACGAGCACATTGTTGAGAAAGCAGCCGAAGATGTCGTCGAACTCGGCTCTGGGCCGGCTGCCCACCGGCGTGGCGACGATGATGTCGTGCTGCCCGCCCAGCCGCGACAGGAGCGCTTGATAGCCTGCCATCAGCACCATGTAGAGCGTGGCATTCTCCGCCCGGGCAAGCTGGTTGAGGCCGTCGCGCAACGCGTCCGGGAAATGGACGATCCAGGTGCCGCCCCGCGCCTGGGGCTGCGGCGTGCGCGGCCGGTCGAGCGGCAGGTCGAGCACCGGGGGCGCTTCCGAAAGCGTGCGCACCCAATGGTCGAGCTGCTCGGCATAGGCGCCCCGCTCGACCTGATCGCGCTGCCAGGTGGAGAAATGGACATATTGATAATCGAGCGGCGGCAGCATGGGCGCGCGCTCGGCGAGGTGCGCGGCACTGAATTCGGCAAGGTCCCGCGCGAACAGGTGCATCGACCAGCCATCGGCGATGATGTGGTGGAGCGCGATCACCGCCAGCGTGCCCGCCTCGCCGAGATCGACATGGTGGCAATGCAGCGGCGGTGCGGCGGCGAGATCGAACGGCGTCGCGATCTCGCTGGCGATCAATGCGGCGAGCGCTTCCTCGCGTGCCTCGGGCGCGAGCGCCGCGAAATCGTGCGCCACCACCGCCGGCGCATGGGGCGCCAGCACGCATTGCCAGGGCACGCCGTCGCGATCCTCGAACAGCGTCCGCAGGCTGTCGTGACGCTCGATCATGTCGGCCATGGCCGCCGAGAACAGCGCGGCGTCGGTGCCGGCCGGCAGCGGGATGGGGAGGACCAGATTATAGCCGCTGTCGGAGGGATCGAGCTGCTGCAGCAACCAGAGCCGCTCTTGCGCGAAGGAAGCGCGCTCCTCGTCGATATAGAGGCGTTCCGCCGTCATCGTCATCGAGCCCGCCTCCGATTGCTGCGCGGCGCGGCTTCGGTGCGCTCCGCCGGGGAAGGTGCCTCGGCCGTGGTTTCCTCCGGCGCTTCGGTGCCTTCGGTTTCCGCCTCCGAGGGAACGGTTCCGGAATCGTCCGGGGGCGATGCCGCGTCCGTTTCGGCGGGCGGCTCGGGCGGGGCCGGCTCGCTGCCGGGCCGCGCGCGATCGAAATAGCCTGAGGTCGAGAGCGCGATCGAAGTGCCCGCGGTCAGCATCGACGGCAGCAGCTCCCAGCGCGCATCCGCCACCGCCCCGCGCTCGCCGAGGTCGCGCCACAGGCGTTCGGCGAAGCCGGGCAGGATCGGCGCGGCCGCGAGCGCCAGGCCACGGGCAAAGGCCAGCTCGACCGCCAGCGCGCCCGCCGCCTCGATCGTCGAGGCCGGCTTTCCGTCGAACACCGCATGCTCGGCCCGGAAACGGCGCGCGACGCGCACGATCTCGCTCAGCAGATGCGCCGCGCGGCTGGGCGAAAAGCCCTGCACCGAATAGCAGTTCGAGAGATCGCCGCACAGGCTGGCGAGGCGGGCAAGGGCGATGGGCGCGCTGCGCGGCGCCGGCGCGAGAGGGATCACCCCGCCCGCCGCCTCGCAGCGTTTCGCGAGGTCGATGAGCCAGTCGTCCCAGGTGCCGATCAGCTCGTCGCGTCGCGTCGCCTCGAAGGCGTCGAGCGTGAAATTGGTCTGTTCGATCTCGGGCGCGACGCGCGCGAGGTGGAAGCGCAACGCATCGGCATCATGATCGCGCAGGAACTCGCCGGCCCACAGGGCGTGGCCGCGGCTGGTGGAGAATTTGCTTCCGTCGAGGCGGAAGAACTCGTTGGCGATGAACCCGATCGGCGGGCGGAGCCGGGGATCGAAGGCCTGAAAGATGGCCGGGAACAGCACGACGTGGAAATAGATCGAGTCGAAGCCGAAGCATTGGACGACATTGTCGAACCCCGTCCATGGCGTCTGCCAGCCGCCCGGATTGCTCCTCGCCTCGGGCAGGAGGTCGGTCAGCGCCAGATAATGTGGGCCAAGCTCGAACCAGGCGGAGATGCGCTGGTCGTCATAGCCGCTCGCGGGAACCGCTATGCCCCATTCGGCGGGCTGGGTGGCGGGCACGTCGGGCAGCGGATGGGCCAGCAGTTCGGCCACCAGCGCGCGGGCCCGCGGGCTCAGCCAGGCGCAGGCGAAGGTAAACTCGGCGGCGCTGCGATAGCGTTCGAGCGGAAACCAGAGCTGGCGCAACGGACGGCGCTCGGGCGTGCCGCCGCAGGTGATGCAGACGGGATCGACCAGGTCGGCACCCGCGTTCGGCTTGCCGCATGCCTCGCAGATCCCGCCGTCGCTCTCGGCATCGCAGTGCGAGCAACGGCCGCGCAGATGCGCTTCGAACGCAAAGCGGTCGCAGCTGGTGCAGAAGGGCTGATCGGTGGTCCGCTCCTCCAGCGCGTCGCGGTCGAGCAGGGTGCGGAAGAAACGCTCGATGAAACCCGAATAGCGTGGCGATTGTGCCGGAGAGGCGAACAGGTCGAGCGCGATGCCGGCGCTCGCCAGGGACTCGCGGATCCGCGCACCATTCTCCGCCGCCACGGTTGCCGGGTCGCGGCCCTCCTGCTTGGCCATGCGCGCGACATAGCTCTGATGATCGTCACCGGCCGAGATATAGGTCGCTCGTTCGCCGGTCATTCGCAAATAGCGCGTGAGAATATCGCCCGCGAGATATGGACCGGAAAGATGGCCGAGGTGAAGGTCGCCATTAGGCGTGGGCGGGCCGGCAGTAACCAGATAGCTCACAAAGCACCCCCAATATATTATCGTGAAATATCGAACGGATTCAGCCGCAGAAAAATTCCCTGAGAATGCTATCACAGGCAATTTCTGCGGAGATTAGATCGTGATGAAAGCTGTCCACACGAAGCTATCAGAATACACTATTTGTAAAAACGCTATTGCATTCATTGTGGTGTTTTGCAGTTGAATCATTGTGGTAATCTTTTGAATCCATTGGCTTAATGGTTTCGGAAAAATCTATGGAAGTCACAATAACGTGACAATATCGCTATGGATTACGTGCTGGAATGTCGACGAGTGGGCTGCGACTCGCCAGGTGTTTCGGAGAAATCTAACGATAGTGCTGGGGGTGTCATGGGTGTCATGATTCTACGGAATCTGCGTATGGTGGATTACTGGCAATGATTCCTATCGGTTACCGATAATCGATCGCAGGCAATTTGCCTTGGATAGGAGATATGTTCATAAAAACCACTTTTATGTGGGGCGGTTCTTGCGGATGATTCCGTCATGATCTCCGGGGCATCGGATTAATTTAAGATCGGCCCCGAGTTGTATTTGGTGCGATGACGAAATGCGCGTCGCCATGATCTCGTCCATTGTGGATGATGGACGCGAGAGTCCCGGGTTCGGCTTCCGGGCGGACCCATTCCGTTGCGCTGCGCTGCCTCAGGCCATTGGCAAGGAGACGGATGGGCGCGTCACCGGTGGCGGTGCCGTGCCGGGCGCGCCTTCAGGTCGCGGTGGCCGGCAAGAGGGATGGCGGCGTAATCGGCGCCATCGCTACCACGAGCGCGCAGCAGAGGAGGAGCGTCGCCATGGGCGCCATGAGCCGGCGCTCGTCCCGGCTCTGCGAGATCAGGTTCAGGGCGAGCCCGAATGCGAGATAGAGCGCGGTCGCCCAGGCGAGGCCCCGCGACCAGGCATCCGGCAGGATCGCGACAAGGCCGGCCCTGTCGAGGATGATCAGGGCAAGTACCGCATAGATCAGGATCGCGATCCCGCTGCCGAATCGCAATCGGGGAGGGAGTATCCGATGCTGCCCGCCCCAGGCGAAGCGGCCCAGCGGCAGGCCGGCGATGAGGCCGAGCTGGAACGCCGCCAGGCCGGCAAGCAGGCCGCAGAAGAGCAATGCCGCGATGGACACCATGGTCAGCAAATGCCGTGATGATGATGCATGTCGAGGACAAGGACGTCCCCGTGGGCCGCGGCGCGGCGAAGCGGAACCCGCCGCAGGGCGATCAAGCGCTCAAATCCGTGGAAGCCGCGCGATCGGGAAGTTCTTCTTCGGTATCGATCGCATATTGCAGCCGGGCGGCGGCAAGGGGACTGCCGTACCGATCAAGCAATGCCAACGCCATTCGCATCAGCGAAAGTGCCACGGCGCGGCTGCGTTCTACTTCACCCATGACTTGACGCCACGATCCGTGCGGTATTCCGCAACTGATCTCTTCCCGCTGTCATGAAATCCGTACCACCCCATTTGGAAGCTGATCTAGAGCGTGAATGCTGCGTTTTTGCGTAAACTGTCCGATTATTATGCGAATTGCCGGAGCGCCCGGTTTCGGCACGGTCGATCAGGCCGCATCGGGAGCGACGCCCACCGGCAGGCGCAGCGTGAAGATCGCGCCGCCGCCCTCATGGTTCGCCAATGTCGCGGTTCCGTCATGCGCCTCGGCAATGGCGCGGACGACCGAGAGGCCGAGGCCGCTGCCCCCGCTATGCCGTGCGCGCGAGGCTTCGGCGCGCCAGAACCGGTCAAAGGCCTTGTCCATGGCCTCCTCCGGCAGCCCGGGGCCGTGGTCGACGATCTCGAGCACCGCCCAGCCGCCGTGCCGTGCCGTGCAGATGCGCAACGGGCCGCTCCCGGCGGCATAGCGCTGCGCGTTCGACAGGACGGCACCGATCATCTGGCGGATCCGCGCGGCATCGGCGACGATGGCGGTCGGCCGCAGGATGAGCACCGGCTCGAGTCCCGCGGCTTCCAGATCGGGCCGGACCAGCGCGATGACCCGCTCCACCTCCTGCGCGAGGTCGATATGATCGGGATTCAGGATCATCCGGTCCGACTTGGCCAGGTTGATGGTCTGGAGATCGTCCACCAGCTGCCCCAGCCCTTCCACCTGCAGCAGCAAGGATCGCATCTCTTTCTCCTCATGCGCGAACAGGCCGTCGATGGTGCCCTGGATGCGCCCGCGCAGGATGGTGAGCGGCGTGCGCAATTCATGGGCGATCGCAGCCGTGCTTTCCGCCAGCTCGCGTTCCGCGCGTTGCAGCGATTGCGCCATCGCGTTGAAATCGTCGATGAGCTGCGCTTCCTCCGCCGAGGCCCAGCGCACCAGCGGTGCGCGTGCCGACAGGTCGCCATCGGCCACCCGCCGGGCCGTGAAGGCGACGTCGTTCAGGCCGCGGCCCAGCTTGGCGAGGAAGATGCTGCCGAGGACGAAATCGCATATCGCAGCGAGCAGCAGGCAGATCAGCAGCGCGGTGTTGCCGCGCTCGTTCACCGTTTCCGTCAGGTCGTTGACTTCCTTGATGACCTTGTCGATGCCCTTGAAATCGGGAACCCGGCCGGCATCGAGCGCGGCGATGGCGCGCTGGGTGGCGGGGGAGGAGGTTTCCCGGATATGCCGCTCCTCGTTGGCGGTCCATATCGTCATCGCCACGAAGATCAGCACGCAGTTGACGAGGACGATCACCACCAGCGCCGTCGCCAGCTGGCGCGCGATGGGCCAGCGGCGGCGCAGGCGGGCGCGCAACGCGGCGATCATGACGCGGCCAGCCGATAGCCGACGCCGCGCACCACGACGCAGAGCCCGGTCATCCCGGCCCGGTCGAGCTTGCGGCGCAGGTTGCTGATATGGCTGTCCACCGTCCGTTCGAGCGCATTCCCCTCCGGCAGGCAGGCATCGACCAGCTCGGCGCGGTCGAACACGCGGCGCGGCGCGCGCAGCATGTGCGACAGCAGCCGATATTCGGTGAGCGTCAGGTCGAGCGGGATCGTGGCCGTATCGTTCAATATCGCCGCGGTATAGCTCAGGGTATCGAGCTGCAGCGCTCCGAACCGGATCAGCGATTGATCGTGGCCCGCACCGGCCGAACGGCGCAGCACGGCCTTCACGCGCGCGACGACCTCGAGCGGATTGAACGGCTTCACGACATAATCGTCGGCACCGATCCGCAACGCGGAAAGCTTGTCGAGATCCTCCGCGCGCGCGGTAGTCATGATGACCGGGGTCATGCCGCGCGCGCGCAGATCGGCCAGCACCGAAAAGCCGTCGCGCTTCGGCAGCCCGATGTCGAGCAGCACGAGATCGGGCTTGAGCGACTGGTGATGGACCAGCGCGACCTCGCCATCCTCGGCGGTCACGGTCCTGTATCCCTCGCGCTCCAGATAGGAGCACAGGATGCGGGCAATCTGGGGTTCGTCCTCGACGATGAGGATCAGCGCATTTTCCACGTTATTCCGCCTGATGAAGGATATCCGCCATCCTCTGACCTGATTATTCGGGATGCGTGAAGATCATATGGAGAAATGATGGAGGCGGCCTCCGGAAGCGGCCGCCTCCGCTCAGAACCGCACCCGTGTGCCGCCCATAAGCCGCAGATCGTCGCGGCCGTCCCGTCCGATAGCGCCGGTTGCCCCGAGCTGAAAGGCCGCCGGCCCCGCGTCGATGTCGATTCCGGCCCGCACGCTCGTCCATGCGCGATCGATCGGAGCGGCCGCGAAGCGCATCGCGCCGCCGCCCTCGGCGAAGCGGGCGACCAGGTCCGGGCGGCGATCGGCGATGGTGCGGACCTGGAACGCTTCCACGCTCGGGCGGATCACCGCCCCGCCAAGGTTAAAGCCGGTGGCGATCGACAGGCCGGCGCGTGCATCGAGCCGGTGCGAATGGCGGCGATCGATCGTCAGCGCCAGGGCCGAGCCGCTTTCCTCGGCGCGATCCACATTGTTGCCGATGAAGCGCAGCCCGACGACCGGCGCGATCCGCAGCCGGCCACCCACCGCATAGCCGATGCTGGCATCGACCAGGCTGCCGATGGCCGTGCGGCGCGCCCGGGCCGTGCCGGGATCCAGCCCCTCGATGGCCAGGTCGCGCTCCGTCCGGACGCTCTGGCGCGCGAGCATGGCCCGGAAATCGCCGAACAGGCCATTGCCGCCGTCATAGGCGAGGGCGAGGGCAATTTGCGGCGAGGTCAGGCGAGCCGATCCCGCGCCGCCGGCCAGCCGGGCGCGTGCCTGGGCATAGCCGAAGGCGATGCCGGCGCGCAGGCGATCGCCCACCGGCCCCGTGAACCCCCAGCTGCTCGTCCAGCCGGCAATGTCGGCCCCCGGCGCGGCCGTATCCGCGATCGCCCGTCCGCCCAGCGCCCCGCCCGCGAGGAAGGCCCGCCAGCGCCCTTCGCCATGGTCGGCCAGCCGTCCGCGAAAGGCGCTGCCGCCGACGGACATGTGCGCATCGACATGATCCGCCATCGCCTCCAGCGACGCCGCGGACAGGCGATCGATCAGCCGGCTGTCGTCGGGCGCGATCCGCTCGGCCAGCGCCGAGGCCTGCGCGCTCGTCAGGTCGCCGAAGGTCCGGGTGACGGCGAAGAGATCGCCCTTGCTGGCGGCGCAGGACGCCTCGACTTCGCCGAAGACCGCGCCCTGATCGGCGCTCTGCGCGACGAGCACGCCGTGGCGGGCCCGTTCGGCGAGCGCCATCATCAGCGCATAGCCATCCTCCTGCGTGTCCGCGACCCCGATGAACGGGTTCACCCCGCTGTTGCTGGCGAACACCACGCCGATGCCGGCGGTCGGGACCAGGAAGGAAAAGGCATGGCCGCCGCCGGTGCTCCCCTCGAAGAAATGCGTCGTCCGGCCGGTGATCCGCGAGGTGACGATGCCGCCGGCCCCCAGTTCGCCGACCGGCTCGAACAACCCGCGGAGCGCAGCGGCGGAAGCGAGCGGCTGGGACAAGCCCATCGAGGCGCGCAGCAATTGTTGCTCCACCTTCGCGAAGGCGGGCATGGTCGCGACCATGCCGCCCGCCGGGGCGAGCTCGGGCGGTAGCCGGCCCAACAGGGCATTGGTGACTTCGGCCGGATCGTCGATCGCGACCAGCGTGCCGTCCCCGGCCGCCAGATGCACCGACGGATTGGCCGGTCCCAGGTCGCGGGGAATGCCGAAGCCGGCCGTCGTCCCGACGCGCCCGAACACGCTGTCCACCGCCGCCTGCTCATAGGGGCGGGCGACCAGTCGCTCATATATCGTGCCGAGCACGGCAAAGCCGGCATTCGAATAGACCTGCCCTTCGCCCGGTGCATAGTCCGGCTCGGAAGCCAGGAGGAAGCGGGCGAACTGGTCCCGCCGCTCCGCCGGGCCGCCGCTCGCCGCCGCGAATGCGGCCAGCATGGCGCCGGTGCGCTCCGGATCGGTGCCGTTGTACGCACCGAACCCGGCGGTCATGAACAGCAATTGCCGGACGGTGGCATCGCGGAAGGCGGGCTGCATCGAGGCCGCCATGTCGGGCAGCAATTCGCCGATCCGTGCATCATAGGACAGGCGCCCCTGGTCGACGAGCTGGCCTACGCTCACCGCCAGCAGGTGCTTGGTGTGGGAGCCCAGGTTGAAATTATCGTCTCCGGTCAGCGCCTCACCGGTATTGAGGCTGCGTATGCCGGCGGCCGCGGTCGCGACCACACCGTCCTTGTCGAACACCGTCGCCACCATGCCGGGCGTTCCATTGGCCTGGCGCGCGCGCGCCTGAAAGTCGCGCAGGGTCCGCTCCAGGCCTCGCGTCACCACGCATCGGCCGACCGCATATTGCGCCTGGGCGGGCAGCGCCGCCACGGTGGCGCCGACACCGATCATTCCAACCAACAGTCTCGCCTTCATCGCCGCTTCTCCATGAGATCGTGGCGGGCCGGTGGCGGAGGATCGTGCAGGCGGCGGCTAGGGGATGTGGAGACTCCGTGCAGGCGAAGTCCCGCGCGGGCATGGGGGCCGGCGAAGAAGGGAAGGGCAACGCGCGGCCGCGCCTTCGCATCGGCTTCGCAGATGCTCCACGCATTCTCCACGCAATGGAGGATGATCAATCCGACGGGCGGCGACTCGCCGCGCGGTCGCCCCGGCGATCGCCTTCACGATCAGGAAAGCTGCCATGCCATCGTCATCCGAGCCAGTCCGGACATCGTCGCATCCGATAGCGGCGCGGCTGGGGCAGTTCCGCGACGCCTTCGATCTGCCCGCGGCGGCATGCGCCGTTTTCGGCGCGCACGAAGAGGCCGTCACGGCGGTGTGCGGCCTTCGCCAGGCCGGCGGGACGGCCGCGACGATCGACGATGTGTGGCACTATGGCTCGATCGGCAAATCCATGACCAGCCTGATGATCGCGCGCCTGGTCGAGGCGGGCGTGCTGCGCTGGGACATGACCGTGGGCGAGGGGCTGGCCGCGATGCCCGATGCGCGGGCCAGCGCGCTCCAGGACGTGACTCTGCTGGATCTGCTCGCGCACCGTGCGGGTCTGCCCGCCGATCCGTCGCGGCCGGGTCTGGTGCGATATCTGCTCCTGGGCGGCAATCCGGGGCGGACGTCCGCGCGGCTGCTCGGCAACGCGTTGCGCGCGCCGCGGCCACAGCGGGATGGCGATTTCCGATATTCCAATCTCGGCTATGGCCTTGCCGGGGCGATTGCCGTTGCCGCGACCGGCGAGGCATATCGCACCCTGATGCGCCGGCACGTGCTGGATCCGCTCGACCTGCGCGGCGCGGGGTTCGACCGGCCGCCCCAGGACGGCACGCAGCCGGTCGAGCACCGGCACGCGCTATGGGGCGAGAAATGGGTGGCGCTGAAGCCGGGCAGGCGGGCGGTCGACGATCTGGACATCGTCCGTCCATCGGGCGACGTCCATGGCCGGATCGCCGATCTCGCCCGGTATGGCGCGGCGCATCTGCGCCTGCTCGCCGATCCGATGGCGCAGGCGGGGGTGCTGGGGACGCTCTATCGCCCGGTCGGCTGCAACCCCGAGCCGGGAGTCGACTGGAACTATGCGCTCGGCTGGTGCGTCGAGCGGCCCTCGGACGGGCGGCTGCGGCTCTGGCATGCCGGCTCCACGGGCAGCTGCTTCGCCTATCTCGCGCTCGACCCGGTGGAGGCCTGCGGTTTCGCCTTTGCCACCAATGCCTTCTCCCCCACTTGGGACGATGATTTCATGGCCCGGCTGCGGGCCCTGTGGTCGTGAGGCGGGCCGGCGCGCGGTGACGCTTCCCGGATAAGGTCGCGCCGGTTCGGCACCGGCGGATTTGCAATTGCTAATTAATCGCATTAGTGGCGCGGCATCGGGAACGCGAATCATCGCTTCCGTCCTCGCGAACGGGCCATGCTCGCTCCATCTCCCGGAAAGGGCCGATCCGCCTGGCGGCGGCTCCCTGCCGGCGGGAGCGATCGCGGCTGCGTCCGGGAAGGGGGAAGGGAGAGGCGCGGCGAAAGACAAAAAGGGGGACGATGATGCGCCGTTCGTTTCATTTGCTGCTGGCCGGCTCTGCCGTAACGCTCGTGCCGGCATCGCTTCACGCGCAGCAGGCATCGCAGCCGGGCGCGGCGGCGGGGGCGGAGGAGGAGACGAGCGAGGGCATCGTCGTCACGGGCTATGGCCGGAGCGACCAGCCGACCACCGCCACCGGCCTGCATCTCACGCCGATCGAGACGCCGCAGACGATCAGCGTCATCACTCGGCAGCAGATCGACGACCAGGCGCTGATCTCGATCAACGACGCGCTCGACTTCGCCGTCGGCATTTCCAAGAAGGACATCGATCGCGGCCGCAGCGCGATCTCCGCGCGGGGCTTCGAGGTCCAGAATTTCCAGCTCGACGGCGCGCCCTTCGCCAATGGCAATGTCGGCTTCGGCGAGACGAGCACCGCGATCTATCAGCGCGTGGACCTGGTGCGCGGCGCGGCGGGCCTGATGCACGGAGCGGGGGATCCCTCGGCGGTCGTCAACCTGATCCGCAAGCATGCCGATGCCGATGCCTTTTCCGGCCAGGTCAGCCTGGAGGCCGCGTCGTGGAACCGTTTCGCCGCGACCCTGGACGTGCAGTCGCCGCTCGACGCCGCGGGGGCGGTGCGCGTGCGCGCCGTCGCCCAGGCCTATCGGCAGGACGGTTTCGTCGATCGCGAGGAGAAGAAGGGCCTCGTCCTCTACGGCGTGGTCGACGCCGATCTCGGCCCGCGCACCAAGCTGTCGATCGGCGGCAGCTATCAGCGCGACGATCGCGACGGGGTGATGTGGGCGCAGCTGCCCTATTGGTATACCGACGGCACGCGGACCCGCTGGCCGCGCTCCAAGACCACCGGCACCGACTGGGGCTTTTGGAACACCACCGAGATCTCGGGTTTCGCCACGCTCACGCATGATCTGGGCGGCAAATGGAGCATTCGCGGCGATCTCGGCTATCACAAGGGGCTGGAGGAATCGCGGCTGCTCTGGCTCGACGGCATGCCCGACCGGGTGACCGGCGCCGGCATGGCGACCTCGGCCTATTGGTTCAAGGCCGATCCCGAGCAGTGGAACGGCAGCATCCAGGCCAGCGGCCCGTTCTCGCTGCTGGGCGGCGAGCATGACCTGGCCGTCGGCGCCATGGTGAACCGCCTCACCGACGGATGGTCCAACCGCGATCCGATCGCGATGGATCCCATCGCCGATTTCAACCATTGGGACGGGACGCTCGCCCAGCCGGCCTGGGGGCCGCGCTACGTCTCCAGCCGGGGCTCCACTACCCAGGCGGCGCTCTTCGCCACGACGCGGATCGCGCTGTTCGGGCCGCTCAAGCTCATCGGCGGCGGGCGGCTGAGCTATTTCCGGCGCAACGAGGAGGCGGCGGGGACGAGCCCGGCCTATCGGCTGACCTACAAGGGCGTGCTCACTCCCTATGCGGGCCTGGTGCTCGACATCACCAGCAACCTGTCCGCCTATGCGAGCTACACCAAGATCTTCAAGCCGCAGGGCAATGTCCGCGACCGCAACGGGCGCCTGCTCAATCCCCTCGAAGGCAAGAATTACGAGGCCGGCCTGAAGGCGCTGCTGCTGGGCGGCAAGCTGCTGGCGACCGCCGCCGTATATCGCATCGAGCAGGGCAATCTCGCCGTGCCCGATCCGGGGCAGTTCGTGCCCGGCACCTCCAACCCGGCCTATCGCGGGGCGACGGGAACGGTCGCCAAGGGCTATGAGATCGAGATCGTCGGCAAGGTGACGCGGCAATGGGATCTCAGCCTGGGCTGGAGCGACTATAGCGCGAAGGATGCCCAGGGCGTCGACGTGCTCGCCCATCAGCCGCGCCGGGCGTTCAACCTGGCGACCAAATACGCCTTTGCCGACGCGCTGGACGGGCTGAGCCTGGGCGGGGCGCTGAAATGGGAGAGCCGGCCGCCGGTCACCGCGCAGAATCCCGGCACGGGCATCGTCGAGCCGATCGGCCAGCCTGCCTATGCCATCGTCAACCTGATGGCGCGCTACGAGCTGACCCGGCAGCTGTCGCTCCAGCTCAATGTCGACAATCTGTTCGACCGGACCTTCTACAGCGGCAACAGCTGGTTCCCCGGCTTCGTCTATGGCGAGCCGCGAAACGCGCGGGCGACGCTCAGATATAATTTCTGACGCGCCGTCCACCGCCGCTTGCCTTTGACGGAACCTTTGGGGGATGAAAATACTCTAGGTGATAGCGGCGCCGCGACCGGTTGGGCGCTTGTTGGCTGGAGCGGGCGTGGATCCTGGTGACGAAGAGGCGGGCGCGGGAAAGGCGCGAGCGATCGCGCCGCGCGCGGCGTGGCGCTGGGGCCGCGTCGCCATCGGCCTGCTGGTCCTCCTGGTCATGGTCGGGGTGGCGGCCTGGCTGCAACGCCGCACGATCGCGCGCGGCTTCGTCGATCGCGAGCTGGCCAGGCGCGGGGTCCCGGCCCGCTATGAGATCGAGCAGCTGTCGCCCTGGCGGCAACGGCTGGTCAACGTGTCGATCGGCGATCCGCGCGACCCGGACCTCGTCGCGGACTGGATCGAGCTGCGTACCTCGCTCTATCCCTGGCGCGCGGAGGTGCTGGTGGCAAAGGCCGGCAAGGTCCGGGCCAAGGGCCGGATCGTGAACGGCGCGCTGTCGCTGGGATCGCTGGACCGGCTGCTGCCGCCGCCCTCCGGCAAGCCGTTCGCGCTGCCCCGCCTGATCGTGGATGTCGCCGATGCGCAGCTCCGGCTCGACAGTGGCGGCGGGCTGGTCGTGCTCGGCCTGAGCGGCAAGGGGATGCTGGCCGATGGCTTTGCCGGCACGCTGCGCGCCGACTCCACGCGCCTGCGCATCGCGGACTGCGCCCTGGACGGCGTTGCGGCCAGCATGCAGCTGCGCATCCGGCACGGGGCGCCGCGCCTCGACGGCCCGGCCCAGGCAGCGCGGGTCGCTTGTGCGGACACGCGCGCGACGCAGCTCCGCATCGATGTGCGGGCCGCGCTGGAAGCATCGCTGGCGCGCTGGAAGGGCAGCGCTGACCTGGGCGTGGAAGCCATGGGCTCGTCCCTCGGCCGGTTGAACCGCCTGCGTGGCAGCATCGATTTCGATGGGGGTCGGGCGCGGACGGAGGGCAGTGTCGCGCTCCGTTCCGGGGCGCTTGCCGCCAGCGAAATCAGCGCGGGCTCGGCGGCGATGACCGGCCGCTACACCTTCGGCGGAACCATGGGGTTCCAGGGCGAGGTCGCTCTGGAGGGAGCGGCGCTGCCGCCCTCCCTGCTCGGCAGGGTCGCGGGCTATGAAGATGCCGGACAGGGTTCGCCGGCCGCGCCCCTGGTCCGGCAGCTCGCGCGAGCAATGGGCGCGGCCGGCCGCGGCTTCGGTGGCACCGCGGCGCTCGAGCTCGCGATGGGCGTCGATCGGAGAGCGCTGCGCTTTCGGCGCCTGGACCTTGCCGCGCGCTCGGGCGCACGATTGCATTTCGGCCAGGGCACGGGCCTCGGGCTCGATCTGCGCGATGGCGGGATCGATCTCGCGGGGCAGCTGTCGATTGGCGGCGGCGGGCTGCCGGATGCGATCGTGCGGCTGTCGCGCCGGCCGGGAAGCCCGGAACTGCGCGGCACCGGGTTCGTCCGGCCCTATGCGGCCGGCGGCGCCCGGCTGGAGCTCTCCAGCCTCGATTTCAGCATGCGCGGCACGGCCGGCGAAATGCGGACCGCGATGATCCTGTCGGGGCCGGTAAGCGGCGGGCGCGTCGACGGGCTGTCGATGCCGCTCCTCGTGCGCTGGGACGCGCGGATGCTCGCGGTGAACCCGGGGTGCGGCCCGGTCGGCTTCTCGCGCGTCTCCGCGGCCGGCGCCGTCCTGGACGGCAATCGCCTCCAGCTGTGCCCGCTCGGGCCGGCAATGGTCCGATGGGGGCCGGATGGGCTCGCCGGCGGCATTCGGGTCGCGCAGCCGGAGCTGAAGGGCAGGATGGGGGACGGCGCCCTGCGCCTTGCGGCGGAAGCCGCGCAGCTCGACCTGGCCACCAGCCGTTTCACCGTCACCAAGGCCGCGGCGCGCCTGGGGGGCGAGCGACCGACGCGTCTCGATATCGGCCAGCTGCGCGGCAGCTTCCGCTCGGGCCTGAGCGGGGATTTCGACGCGCTTGGCGGCCAGATCGGCGCGGTGCCGCTGCAGCTCTCGGAGGGCAAGGGCAGCTGGCGGGTCGAAGGTGGCGACCTCTTGCTGCGGGGCGGCTTCACCCTTGCCGATGCGGAGGCCACGCCGCGTTTCGAGCCGCTGGCGGCACCGGACGCCACCCTGCGCCTCAGCGACGGCAAGATCGATGCGCAGGCCGGGCTGGTCAGCCCCAAGCGCCAGTTGCCCGTGGCAACGGTGAAGATCACGCATGACCTGGCCCGCGGGGAAGGGCAGGCGCTGCTCGACGTGCCCGGCATCCGCTTCCATGTCGACGGCCTTCAGCCCAGGGATCTCACGCCGCTCACCTTTGGCGTGATCGCCGATGTGAACGGGCTGATCGCCGGCACCGGGCGGTTCGGCTGGTCGGGCGACACGGTCGCCAGCACCGGCCATTTCACGGCAACCAATGTCGATCTGGCCGCGGACTTCGGCCCGGTGCAGGGCCTCACGACGCAGCTCGACTTCACCGACCTGCTCAACCTGCGCAGCGCGCCGGGGCAGGCGGCCAATGTCGCCGAGATCAATCCCGGCGTTCCGGTGCGCGGCGGCGTGCTGCGCTACCAGCTGCTCGACAGCCGCCGCGTGCGGGTGGAGGGCGCGCGCTGGCCCTTTGCGGGCGGCGAGCTCGTCCTGGACCCCACCGTCCTCGATTTCGACGTGGCGGGCGAGCGGCGGCTGACCTTCCATGTGAAGGGTGCCGACGCGGCGCTGTTCCTGAAGGAAATGGCCTTCGACAATCTGGATGCCACCGGCACGTTCGACGGCACGCTGCCGATGATCTTCGACGCGAAGGGCGGCCGGATCGAAGGCGGCGAGCTCCACGCCCGGACCGGCGGGCACATCGCCTATGTCGGCGAGGTCTCGCGGCAGGATGTCGGCTTCTGGGGCAACATGGCGTTCCAAGCGCTGAAATCGCTGAACTACAAGAACCTCACCATCCGGATGAACGGCCCGCTGGCCGGGGAGATGATCACGGACATCGGCTTTTCGGGCGTGAGCCAGGGCCAGGGCACCAGATCGAATTTCCTGATCCGCCGGCTGGCGCGGCTGCCCTTCGTGTTCAACGTGCGGATCAGCGCGCCCTTCCGCCAGCTGCTGGACTCCGTCCAGTCCTGGTACGATCCCCGGCGCCTCATCGAGCGCAACCTGCGGTCATTGATCGAGGAGCAGAATCGTGCACAGGAGGGCGCCAGGCCCGCCGTTCAGCCCCGAGAAAGCGCCCCTGTCCCATGAAAGGCAAGAATATGCAGCTTCGAAGCGTGACACAGGTGTTGCCGCACTGGCTCGGCTATCTCGGCGTGGCACCGGTGGCGCTCGCCGGCGGCTGCGTGAACGTGACGGCGCCCGACAAGCCGATCGTCATCAACCTCAACATTTCGATCACCCAGGAAGTGGTCTATCGTCTCGACAACAAGGCGAAGGCCATCATTCAGGACAATCCGGGGATATTCTGATGCGCAACTTGCTTTCCACTTTCGGCCTGGCGGCGGCGCTCGCGGCGGCCATGGTCGCGCCTGCCTCCGCGCAGCGGGACCCCGCCTATCAGGCAGCCCGCCAGGCCGGGCTCGTCGGCGAGCAGCCCGACGGCTATCTCGGCATCGTCGGCAGCCCGACGGCCGAGCTCCAGGCGATGGTGAACAACATCAACATCCAGCGGAAGCGCCAATATACGCAGCAGGCGGCGGCGAGCTCGACGGTGGAGCAGATGGCGTTCGTCACCGGCTGCAACCTGATCGCCCGCACCGCGCCGGGCGAGAAGTACCAGGCGCCCGACGGCCGCTGGCTCACCCGGGGCGGCGACGCGCCCGTCCGGGATCCCCGCTGCCTCTGAGCCGAAGCGGCGGTCCCATGGGCTGACGCTCAATCCCGGATACGCGGATCGATCCACAACAGCCGGTGCGGCAGGTCGAGAACGATGTGACGGCCCGCAAAGGCGCCGATGCCAAGGGTGACCATGGGCCCCGCATCGGGCGCGGCCGTGCGCACGATGTCGGAGACCGAGAGGGTCGTCGTGCCCATGCCGATCGCAAGCGGCGCGCCGCCCGGCGATAGCGAGGGGCTCGCCCTGGCGCCGCGCGGATCGGACAGTCGCAGCGCCGTCGAAACCGGTTTGCCGCCGATGCTGGCCGGGAAGGTCCAGCTTCCGTCCGGGCCGGGTGAGAGATCGACCGGGATCAGCCAGCGGGTCGCGCGGCCATATTCGGCAGGCAGCACCATCCGGATCCGGCGGCTCGGGAAATCCAGGTCGAAGACATGGTTCTCGAAAATATCCCGGCCGATGCGGAAATCGATGCCGGGCTCCAGCGGCGAGGACGCGACGGCAAGGGCATCGACGGGAAAGGTGCCGCCCGACAGGGCGATCGTCATCGGGCGGCCGCGCTGCAGCACGCCGCCGGGGCCATGCGGGCGCTGGCCCTTGTCGACCTGGTCCGCGGCGCCCGGGCTCACGACCGAGGTTTCGGAAGCCGGGTCGATGCCGGCCCGCAGCCTGTGTCCCTCGATCGAAGCGGAGACCAGCAGCCCCGCCGCCGCGATCACGAACTTTCCGCTTATCGCGCCGATCACGCCACCCATCGCGCCATCCTCCTATCGCGCCTGCCCGGTGTCGCCGCCGAGCGCGAGGTACAGCGCCGCCACGTCGCTGAACCGGGCGGCGCGGGCGTCGACAAGGGCGATGACGGTCTGGCTTCGGGTCGCGGTCGCGTTGAGGAGAGCGAGCGTGCCGACCTGGCCCAGGCGGAGCTGATAGTCGAGATATCCCAGATTCTCGGCCGCCGCGCCGTCCGCCTTCTCGGCCGCGGCCAGGGCGGCCGCGTCGGCATGGAGCGCGGTGAGGGCGTCGGCGACGTCGCCGAACGCGCCGAGCACCGCGGCGCGATATTGCGCCTTCGCTCCGTCGAACGCCGCCTCGGCCGCCTTTTGCTGCTGCCGGAGCGCGCCGCCGTGGAAGAGGGGCTGGGTGATCCCGCCGATCAGCGACCAGAAGGGGTTGCCGCCCTTGAACATGTCGCCGAAGCGCGTCGCCTGGCCGCCCGCCGACGCGCTAAGGCTGATCGACGGCAGGCGCGCGGCGATCGCGACGCCGACATCGGCGCTCGCCGCGTGCAGCGACGCTTCGGCGGCGCGCACATCGGGGCGCTGCCGGACCAGCAGGGACGGCAGCGAGACGGGCAGGGTCGGGGGCAGCACCAGCGCGTCCAGATCGGGCGTGGCCGGCAGGGGCTCGGCGGGCTCGCGCCCGAGCAGGATCGACAGCGCCGCCTGTTGATGGCCCAGCGCCTTGGTCAGGGCCGGCAGGGTCCCTTCGACCTGGGCCAGCGCGGCGACCTGGGCCGCGACGTCCGCCTTGCCGATGGCGCCGGCGTCCTGCTGGACGCGGAGCAGGGTCAGCACTTCGCGGCTGGCCTTGATGCTGGCCTCGGTGGCCGCGATCTTCTCGCGCAGCGCCGCTTCCTCGATCACGGCAAGGACGGTGTTGGCCGCCACGGCCGCCCTGGCGGCCTCGAGCCGGAAGGCAGTGGCGTCGGCCGTCGCGCGGGCGGATTCGATCCGCCGCTTCGTTCCGCCGAACAGGTCGAGCGGATAGGAAATGTTCAACGTCGTGGTGTGGAGGCCGTAGAGGAAGACACCCGGCTCCGACAGCGGATCGGAGAGGGATTCCGACGCGCGGGTGCGTGATGCCTGATAGCCGATATCGGCTTCGGGCAGGCGGCTTCCGGCGACCGCCGCCGCCTGGGCGCGCGCCTGTCGCAGATTGGCGTCGGCAATCGCGACATCGGTGTTCGCGGCCAGCGCCATGTCGACCAGGCGGTCCAATGCCGGGCTGCCGAATTGCGTCCACCAGCGCGCCGGCAATGCCGCGCCCATCGCGAGCGTCTCGCCGGGCGTGCTTGCCGTGGCGGGTATCGCCGCAAGCGGCGCGACCGGGGTATAGCCCGAGCTGGACGGCGCGGCGGGCGGCGTGAAGGCCGGGCCGACGGTGCAGCCCGAGAGCAGGGCCGCGCCCATCAATGCGGGATGCAGCTTCACGAATTGGCCTCCCTTTCGGCGACGAGGGCAGGCCTGTGCCGCGAGAACAAGTCGACGAGCACGGGCAGGACCAGCAGGATCAGGAGCGGCGCCAGGATCATTCCGCCGACCACCACGATCGCCAAGGGCTTCTGCACCTGGCTGCCGATGCCGCTGGAGAAGGCCGCCGGCACCAGCCCGATCGCGGCGACCAGGCAGGTCATGACCACCGGCCTCAGGCTCTGGCTGCATGCCCGGGCCAGCGCCTGCGCGCGCGCCATGCCTTCGTCGATCGCCTGGTTGAAGGCGGTCAGGACGATGATCCCGTCCATCACCGAGATGCCGAGCAGCGCGACGAAGCCGATCGCGGCCGAGATGCTGAACGCGGTGCCGGTCAGCACGAGGGCCAGCACCCCGCCGATCAGCGCCATCGGCATCACCGAGGCGGCGAGCAGCATGTCGATCGCCGAGCCGAAATTCAGGAAGAGCAGCAGGAGGATGAGCCCGAGGCTGATCGGCACCACCAGTTTCAGCCGCGAGACCGCGTTTTCGAGATTGCCGAGCTCGCCGGCCCATTCGAGATGATAGCCGGGCGGCAGCTTGACCTGCTGCGCGACCGCCTGTTGCGCCTCGCTCACCGCGCCGCCGAGATCGCGCCCGCGCACCGCGAACTTGATCGGGACATAGCGCTCCTGATGCTCGCGATAGACGAACGAGGGCCCGGTGGTCAGCTTCACCTCGGCGACTTCGGAGAGCGGCACCTGCACCACCGCGCCATTGGCGCCCGGCGCGCCGACGGTGATCCGGCGGATGCTGTCCAGGCTGTCGCGCTGCCCGGGCTGGAGACGCACGACGATCGGGAAATGCCGGTCGGTGGCGCGCTCGTACAGGTCGCCGGCCGCCTCGCCGCCGATCGCGGCGCGGACCACCTGGTTGATGTCCTCCGGCGTCAGGCCGTAGCGCGCCGCCCGGTCGCGGTCGGGGACTACCTGGACGGTCGGCTGGCCGAGCAGCTCGAACATGCCGAGATCGGCGATGCCGGGCACCTTGGCCATGACCGCCTCGATCTGCTTGCCCGTCTTTTCCAGCGTCGCCAGGTCGGGGCCGAACAGCTTGATCGAGTTCGCGCCCTTCACGCCCGAGGCGGCTTCCTCGACATTGTCCTGGATATATTGGGAGAAGGCGAACTCGACGCCGGGGAAGCGATCGCTCAGCCGCTTCTGCATGTCGGCTGTCAGCTTCGCCTTGGTCATCCCGCGCGGCCATTGGTCGCTCGGCTTCAGCGGCGTGAAGAATTCGGCGTTGAAGAAGCCGGTCGCGTCGGTGCCGTCGTCGGGGCGGCCGTGCTGCGACACTACCGTCTGCACCTCGGGATAGGAGCGGATGATCCGGCGCGCCTCGTTGACCACCTTCTGCCCTTCCTCGAGCGAGACGGAGGCGGGCATGGTGGCGCGTATCCACATATTGCCTTCCTCCAGCTTGGGGAGGAACTCGACGCCGAGCGTGAAGCTGGTGGTGCCCGCCGCGAGCACCAGCGCGGCGGCGCCGCCGAGCGTCAGCACCCGATTGGCGATCGCGAAGCGCACCGCCGGCTCGTAGACGGCGCGCAGCTTGCGCACGATCCAGGTCTCGACCTCGCTCAGCCGGTCCGGAAGCAGCAGCGCGGCGAGCACCGGCGAGACCGTGAAGGTCGCGATCAGCCCGCCGGCGATGGCATAGGCATAGGTCTTCGCCATCGGCCCGAAGATATGGCCCTCGACGCCCGAGAGCGTGAACAGCGGGATGAAGCTGGCGATGATGATCGCGGCGGCGAAGAAGATGCCGCGATTGACCTCGCCCGCGCCGTTCAGGATCGCGGAGAGCCGGTTGCCGGGCGTATAATGCCCGCTGCCCCGCTCGACGGCATGGCTGCGCTCGACCAGGTGGCGATAGATGTTCTCGACCATGATCACGGTCGCGTCGACGATCAGGCCGAAATCGAGCGCGCCGACCGACAACAGGTTCGCCGACTCCCCCTGGGCCGTGAGGATCAGCACCGCGAAGCAGAGCGCGAAGGGAATCGTCGCCGCCACGATCAGCGCCGAGCGCAGATTCCCCAGGAACAGCCATTGCAGGAAGAAGATGAGGAGGATGCCCTCGATCATGTTGCGGATGACGGTGCTGGTCGTCAGCGCGATCAGGCCGGAACGGTCGTAGATCCGCTCGAGCTTGACGCCGGGAGGGAGGATTCCGGACGCGTTGATGTCCTGGATCGCGTTCTCGACCGCCTTGATCGTCGGGCTCGACTGCGCGCCGCGATACATCAGCACGGTGCCCTGGACGATATCGTCGTCCTTGTCCTGCCCGGCGATGCCGAGCCGCGGCTGGTTGCCGACCTTCACGGTCGCCACGTCGCCGAGCTTGACCGGGGCGCTGCCGTGCGTGCCGACCAGCACCCGGTTGATGTCGTCGACCGAATGGATCAGCGCGACGCCGCGCACGATCGCGTTCTGGGGCCCGAAGGTGACGGTCTGCCCGCCGACATTCGCGTTGCTCTTGCCGAGCGCGTCGATCACATTGGCGGCGGTAACGCCCTCTGCGACCAGCCGGTCATTGTCGATGACGACTTCATAGGTGCGCGTCTTGCCGCCCCAGCCGGTCACGTCGATCACGCCCGGCACTGCCTTGATCCGGCGCTCGACCACCCAGTCCTGGATCGTCTTCAGGTCCATCACCGAATAGCCCGGCGGCCCGACGACGCGGTATCGATAGATCTCGCCGATCGGGCTGACCGGCGAGATGCCGGGCTGCACGCCGGCCGGGAGCCCGTCGATCTGGTTCAGCCGGTTGATCACCTGCTGCTGCGCCTGCTCGAACGTATAGTCGTAGCTGAACTGGATCTTCACGTCGCTCAGGCCGAACAACGAGATGGTGCGGACCGAAGTGACGTGCGGGATGCCGGCCATCGCCACTTCGATCGGGATCGTGATGTTCCGCTCGATCTCCTCGCCCGAGATGCCGGGATTCTGGGTGACGATCTCGACGGCGGGCGGAACCGGGTCGGGATAGGCCTCGATGTTGAGCTTCAGGAAGGCGAAGCCGCCCGAGGCGATCATCGCGACGAGCAGCAGGACCATGAGCACGCGCTGATGCAGCGCGAAGGCGACCAGGCGGTTCATCGCGATCAGCCCGGAATGCCGGCTTCGTTGACGAAGATGGCGCCCCTGGTGACGATCCGCTCGCCGGCACGGAGCCCGGCGGTGATGCGGATGGTGCCGTCGCCCGGCCCCTCCGCCACGGTGACGCTGCGCGCGACCAGGCGGCGGCCCGGCTGGGCAACCCAGACGCGGGCGGTGTCGCCTTCGCGGATGACGGCTTGCGCGGGGACGACGAGCGCGGTGCCTGGCGCCGCCTTTGCCGGCGCGGCGATCGCGAAGCTCGCGAACATCTGCGGCTTGAGCACGCCGTCCGGATTGGCGATGGCCGCGCGCACGGGCAGGCGATGGGTGTTGGGATCGAGCGCGGATCCCACCATGCGGACCCGTGCGGTGAAGCTCCGGCCCGGAGCGGCCGGGGTCGTCACCGTCACCTGATCGCCGACACGCACCCGGCCCGCATCGCTCTCGGGCACCTGGGCCACCAGCCATACCGAGGCCGGATCGGTGATCACCAGCGCCGGCCCGTCCGCACCCGCGCCGAGATACTGGCCGGCGCTGATCGCGCGGCTGGCGACGATCCCGCCGATCGGCGCGCGCACGATCGCATTGCCGGCAAGCCCGCCCCCGGCGATGCGGGCGATGTCGCCCGGCGTGCCGCCCTGAATCGCGATCTGGTTGCGCGCCACCACATAGGCGGCGTCGGCCGTGCGCATCGCCGCCTGCGCGGCGACCAGCTCGCTCTTGGCCTGCTGATAGTCGCGCAGCGCGCCGCCGCCGTTCTTGTAGATCAGTTCCGCGCGCTGGGCATTGCCCTGGGCGATGCCCAGCTGGGCGCGCGCGGTATCGCGCTGGGCGGCGGCTGCGACCAGGCTGTTGGCGCCCTGGGCGCGCTCGGTCGATCGAATTTCGAACAGGGGCTGGCCGCGCGCTACGCGCTGTCCGGCCTCGACGAACACGCGCGTCACCTGTCCGGTCAGCGGCGGCAGCACCGGCGTGGAACGGTCCTCGTCGACCGAGATGGTGCCGGTCGCGCGGAGAGTGGCGCCGTCCGCCGCGGTTCCCACCGCGCGGATCTCCATGGCGGCATATTGATCCGGGGTCGCCTGGAAGATGCCGGGTTCGCCGGGCGCCTCCGCCGGATCGGGATCCTGCTGGTGCAGCAGCGACGTCAGCACGATGACTGCGATCAGGATCGCCGCGCCGGCCAGCACATAGGCTGCCTGCCGCTTGCGGGGCAGCGCGTCAGGCGATTGCGCGGGCAGGGCAGTTTCGGTCAAGGCCACCTCGAACGGCAAGAGATGCGCCGCCGATAGATCGCGAAGCTGATGCGAAACTGATGCCGGAGATCAATCCGGCAGGAAAATCGTCGCCCGCAGCCCCGGCCCGTCGCCGCGGTTCTCGAGCCGCAGCTCGCCGCCCAGCACGGTCACGGCCCGCCGGGCGATCGCCAGGCCCAGGCCCCCGCCGGGGTGGGGATCGCCGTCCCGGCCCGTCGGTCCCGACAGGCGCTCGGGATGCATGCCGGGGCCGCGGTCGCTCACGACCAGCGCCAGCCGCCCGGAAACGGCGCGGATCTCCACATCGATCGTGCCGCCGCTTGCCGCATGCTCCACGGCATTGTCGATGATCGTCGCAAGCGCCACCCGCAACGGCGTCGGGTCGGTCGATGCGATGGCGACGTCGGGAGCCGTCAGCGAGAAGTCGGCACCGGCCCGCGCCGCGAACAGCGCCCGATCGGCGATGACTTCGCTTGCCAGCTCGCGCAGGTCGACCGGTTCCCGGGTCAGCGCCGTCGCGTCGAGCCGGGCGAGCTGCAGCATCTGGGTGATCGTGTCGCTGCCGCGATCCACGCTCTCCAGCAGATCGGAAAGCGCCGCATGCTCCTCGGAGTCGGGCGCCGCGCGTCGCAGCAGCAGCTGGGCTCGCAGCTTCAGCGCGGCGAGCGGGGTGCGCAATTGGTGCGCGGCCTGGTCGGCAAAGGCCTGTTCGTGCTCGATCGCGGCGCGCACCCGCGCGAGCAGGCCGTTCAGCGCGGCGACGATCGGTGCCAGGTCGCTCGGCATGGTGTGGAGGTGCAGCGGCTTCAGCTCGGCCGCGGACCGGCTGCCGAGCGTGGCGCTGAGCTGCTGCACCGCCGACAGCCCGCGGCGCAGCGTGAGCCATAGCAGCACCGCGCTGCCGAGGATCAGGAGCATGATCGGACCGATCAGCTGCTCGCCGACGCGCAGGATCAGCCCCGCCCGCGCCTGCATCGGCTCCGCCACCACGATCAGCAGCCGTTGCTCGGGAACCGCAAGGCCGTAGCTGCGCCATTTGTCGGTGCCGACGCTGAAGGTGCGAAACCCGGGTATCGCGGCCACGCCCTTCCCGACATCGCCGCGCGTCGGCGGCACCGTCAGGATGCCGAAATGATAGACGGCGAACTGGCGCCACGCGGCCGAGGCGCGGAATGCGCTGAGATCCTCGTCGCTGAGCAGCCGGCGATAGGGCGTGTCGTGGCTCACCCGCGAATTGGGATCGTCCCCCGTGAACTCCTCCCGCATGAGCAGGTGGAGCACGTGCGTCGCGGTGATCAGCTGCTGGTCCGCGCGCTGGTTGATGTCGGCGCGCACGATCGCGAACAGCACTCCTGCCATAAGCATGCCGGTCACCGCGACCAGAAGCAGCGTGCGGACATAGAGCGCGCCGGTGAGGGAGCGGCCGATCCTTCCCTTCATTTCGCGACCATGTAGCCGAGCCCGCGCGCGGTGACGATGAAGTCCCGCTCCAGCTTGCGCCGGAGCGCCGAGATGGCGACCTCCACCGTATTGCTCTCGATATACTGATCCTGATCGTACAGCGCCGCTTCGAGTTCCGCCTTGCTGACGAAGCGGCCCGCCCGGCGCATGAGGAGGGCCGCTATCCGGAATTCCTTAGCGGTGAGCGCGACCGGCTGGTCGCGCAGCCGGACGGTGCGCCCTCCCAGGTCGAGCGCCACGTCGCGGACGACGAGCAGATCGGATCCGCGTCCGTCGCGCCGGCGCAGCTGGGCGCGGACGCGCGCGGTCAGCTCATCGATATCCAGCGGCTTGACCAGATAGTCGTCGGCACCGGCATCCAGCCCCGCAATGCGCTGGGTGATGCGGTCCTGCGCGGTGATGACGATGACCGGGACGAGCCGGTTCTCGCTCCTGAGCTCGCGCAGGACTTCCAGCCCGGAGACGTCGGGGAGGCCGAGATCCAGCAGGACGACGCCATAGGCCTCGCTGCGGCACGCCAGCAACGCCTCCTCGCCGGTCCTGGCCCAATCGACCGCATGGCCGGCATCCTCCAGCGCGGCCCGCATGCCGCGGCCCAGGGGGGCATCATCTTCGATGAGGAGTAGGCGCGCCATGATCTTCGTTTCGTTGCCGGGTGGCTCCGGGCCAGCCTAGCGCGGCACGCCGGACCGATCCAGACCGGCGGGGAGGGCGATCATCCGGCCCCGGCGGAACCCGTCCTGGCTGCGGAAGGGGCCATCATTTCGGCGCCGGCCTCCATGCCTTCTTCCCGCGCGGCCTCGCGGGCGCTTCGGAAGCGGCCATGCCCGGGGGAGGGGGCGACGCCCGGAGCCTCACGACGCACCGGGTTCCGTTCGGCACGATATTGTCGATCTCTAGCGAACCGCCACAGACCGCCATGATCCGTTCGACGATGGACAGCCCCAGGCCGGCGCTGTCGGTTCGATTGGTTCCCTCTTTCCGGTAGCGCTTCGTCTGGTTGGCCAGGGTCTCGACGGCAAAGCCGGGGCCGTCATCCGCCACGATCATGCTGCCGTCCGGTTCGACCCGAACGGACACGGTGCAGCCTGCCGGCGTGTGGCGGACGGCGTTGTCGATCAGGTTCGTCAGCGCGATCTGCACCAGGCCGATTATCCCTTCGACCCAGGCATGCTGGCCTGCGGGCGCCGTGAAATCGATGTCGTGATCCCGGTGCAGCGCGAGCGGCGCCATCACGCTGACCACCTCGCCGGCGAGCGCCACGGGGTCGAAGCTCTCGACCTTGCGGTGATGGCGATCCACGATCGCCAGGTCCATCAGCTGCTGGATCACGCGATTGGCCCGCTCGACCCCCAGCTGCACGGCGTCGCGTTCGGGAGAGGGATCCAGCGCCTCGAGGCGTAGCGAGATGAGCGCCAGCGGCGTGCGCAGTTCATGCGCGACATTGCCGATGAACTCGCCCTGGAAGCGATAGCCGGCCTCCAGGCGGTCAAGGGCGCGATTGGTCGCGTGGACAAGGGGAACGGCCTCCAGCGGCACGCTCGCCGGCTCCAGACGATGGCCGATATGATCCAGGCCGATCGCATCGGCCTGGCTGGCCGTGCGCCGGAACCGGCCCGTCACCCGGCCGAGGATCAGCAGCCCGATGAGCAGCGAGGCCAGCAGCGAGGCCGGAACGACCCAGATGAAACGCTCGAGGAACGATGTAACTACATTATCGACGATATGGTTCGGATAGGTGCGATTCTGGGCGACGACGATCCATTCCGGACGCCCCGCCTGCGAGACCGGGAGCGTGAGCACGTCGTAGCGGCCATATTTGAAGAATATCGGGCCGTCCCCGTGTTCGAGCTTGGCAAGGGGGACGGGCAGCTGGCCCGAGGCGGCCTCGACGTCGAGAGCGCCGGCATCGGTGATGCGCAGGCTGCCCTGGAAGCTGGGGCCCCGCGCCTGCTGCCACCATGTGGGCCTGCCCGTCGCGATGGCCTGTGCCTCGCGCTTCAGCCGCTCCGAAATGAACTGATCTGCCGTCGTGTTCAGAAGATATCCGAGCAGCACCGGAAGGAACACCGCCAGGGACAGGACGAGAATCGCCTGGGCCAGGAGCAGCTGCCAGAACATCGATCTCGGCGCGCGAACCCTCACGAGTTCATCAATATATAGCCGATTCCGCGTACGGTCTTGAGCCTGACCTGCGCCGCGAAGCCGTCCAGTTTTCGTCGAATCCGGTGGATATATACTTCCACTGCGTTCGAGCCGAGCATGTCTCCCGAGCCGAACAGCTGATCCTCGATGACGCGCTTGGAAAGGACATGGCCGGAGCGCCGCATCAGCAGCTCCAGCAGTTCGGCCTCGCGCTCCGAAAAGTCGGCGGGTTCGCCGCCCACCCGCACTTCGCGCGTCCGGGTGTCCAGGGACAGGTCCCCCACGGCGAGGAGATGCTCGACATAGCCGCCCTGCCGGCGAAGCACCGCGCAGATCCGGGCGTGCAGCTCGGGAAAGAGGAATGGTTTGACGATATAGTCGTCGGCACCGCTATCCAGTCCCTGGACACGCATCTCACCCTCGCCACGCGCCGTCAGCACGAGAATTGGTTCCATGCGTTTATACCCGCGCAGGCGCCGCAACAAGGCGAGGCCATTCTCGTCCGGGAGGCCGAGATCGAGGATGATCGCCGCATAGTTGATGGTCTGGATCAGAAGCTCGGCATCGCCCGCGGTTCTGGCCAGATCGCAGCGCACGTCGCGCTTCGCGAATGCCGAAACCATCGCATGGGCCAGTTCCGCATCATCCTCTACGATCAGCAAGCGCATCTAACTCGCTCCGTCGCGGCCAGGGGCCGCCTATGGTCAGGATCCGTCTCCGAACATGTCGGGGGCAAGAATGCCGTCAGGATCCTCGGTGAAGGTATCGGCAAGCGCATGGTCGGTCGGAAGCGCTGGATCGGTATCCATGCGGCCGTGCCGGATCATCGCCTTCGCCACGGCTTTCCTCTGTCCCATTGCTGGACAGGATGGCGCGTACCTCATGGCGACGACTATCGTAGCCTTGTCCCGTGTGGACAAGCGGCTTCGCATGGTGACGGGGCCGCCGCTGGCCTCCGGAAAACTCCCTAGGCATCCGAGTGCCCGGCAAGGCCGGATGACGCGGAAATCCGCCATTCCCCGACCATGGCCCCGACAAACGCCGCGCGGGGCCTGTGCGGATTTGAGACAGCGCCCAGTTGGCCGACATCTGCCCGTAAGGTTGGCGTAAGCAGCCTCGGCCACGAGGATTGGGCCGAGTTTCCGCATGGCTTGGATTTCAGGGAAGCGCCATGCGCGAGGCCAGTATCGGAGAATGCACCATGGAAGAACGAGCGCATTCCTATGACCACCTCACTCCACGCGAACTGCAGGTACTCGATCTCGCCGCCGGCGGTTTCTGTGCGAAGGAAATCGCCAGACGGCTCGAGATCAGTCCGAAGACCGTGGATCGTCACGTCGAGAATATTCGCCTGAAGCTTCGTGCCCGTAACCGCGCCCATATGATCCAGCTGGCGTTCCGGTTCGGTCTCCAAGGTCATCTCGACATTCCCTTCATCATTGCCGGTTGAGACAAGGCCCGTTGCCGCCCCTATTGCTGGGGCAGCGGCGGCGGCGGCGGCGGAAGCATCCCCTTGGGCGCTTGCGGCGCGAAGGCGTTCGTGCGTGCCAGGCGCGCGGCTTCCTCGTGGATGGCGGCCTGTACCGCCGGATTGCTCAGGTCCACCGGCCCGGCATTGGGGTTTCCGGGGATCGCGCGGCTGTTCGCGACGAGCATGGCCATCGGCGCCTTGCTGCCATCGGCGGCGCGATAGCGGCCGGGATCGGCGCCGGGGCAAGTGGTGCCCGTGGCGGCGAAGAAGGCATCGGCGCTCTTGCGATCCTGGCACATCCGGGCAACCGCGACATTGTCGAAGCCCATCGCGTGCCATGCTGCGGCATCGGACCTGCGCGTACACCCTTCGTCGCTGCGGCCGAAATTGAGGTTGATCCCGATCGGCCCGCCCGCAATGCCGCCGCCCGTGCCGATGAGGCAGGGATTGGCGCCGGCGAAATAGCTGCCCTGGACGCTCGGGGTGGTCCACTCATGCCCGCTATAGGTGACGGTCTCGTGGGCCGGGGTCTGGCTGACCGGGCCGGTGATCGCCTCGACGGTCACCGCGCTATTGGACGAGGCGTTATCCGTCGCCGTCTGCTGGGCGTTGGCGGCTGTGGCACTGACCATCAGGACGAGGGTCGCCGCGACTGCTAGGTGCTTCATGATCGAACTCCTGAACGGAAAGGGAGGCGGGACGGCACCTGCCGCCCCGCCTGTAAGCCTCCTATTCGACGGTCCAGCCGAGCGAGCCGAACCCGAACCCGACCAGTCCCACCGCTCCCGCGGCGTTCCAGTCGATGCTCGCTGCGTTCACATTGGTGGTGTTGGACGCATTGAAGTTGGCGTTGAACTTATAGTCGCCGGCGCTCTCGCCGAAGTTCATCACCTGCATGCTCAGAGCGGCGTTCCCATGGGTCAGGCCGCCATAGACACCGCCATTATAGCTGTTGCTGGTGATCGATCCGACGCCCGAGGGGCTCACGCTGGAGGTGATCGAGGTGCCGGCGTCGCCGACTCCGCCGACCACGGCATAGCTGGTGCCGCCGGGCAGGCTGTTGATGTTCATCGTACCGCCGAAGCCGCTGCCGGACGACGCCGACAGCTCGTTGTTGATGCTTCCGCTGATCCCGCTCGTGCTGGTGCTGCTCAGCGAGTCGGTGTTGATGCCGCCATTCGTGAAGCCGCCGACACCCACGCCGATGCCTCCGCCGATATTGCCGGAGCCCGACGATTGGGCGAGGGCCGGAGCGGCCGTGAGTACCGCCAGGGCTGCTGCGCCGATTGCAATAATCTTCATCATACATCTCCTACCGTGCCAGCGACTGCTGGTGCCCGGATTAGGACATGGGGACAGGCTTACAGCTATCCGGCGGAGCCCGCCCGATGCCTCCCGCCGTATGATGCTCCAACATGCTAGCTCGTGGGGGATTTGCCGTAGGGGATCGGCCGTGCGGAAAGCGTGCCGCCAAGGAAATGTTTTTCCTTACAGCAGGTTACGGAAGCTTACAGAGATTCGCGGCGGGTGTTCGCCGATCGATTCCGATCCGGCCGAACATCAGCCGAGCGGAGGCAGGCCGTCCATGATCGCCGTCAGCGCGAGCGCGTTCTCCCGTTCCATTGCGCTGTGTCCCGCATTCGTCACCACGAAGGTCGCGGGATCGGTGCCGGCTTCCCCGAGCGCCGCGGCGAGTCGCGAGGCCTGGGTCAGCGGACAGACGAGATCGAACCTGCCATGGACGATGTGCACCGGGATGCTCGCCAGCGTCGCGGCGTTGCGGATGAGGTGATCCGGCTCCAGGAACAGCCGGTTGGCGAAGAAATGCGCCTCGATCTGCGCGAAGGACAGGGCGAACACGTCTTCCCCGAACTTCCCGCTGTCGTCGACGTCGGGGATCGCATTGGAGATGGTGCCTTCCCATACCGACCAGGCCAGCGCCGCCGCCAGCTGCCGCGCGCGCTCCTCCTGGGTCGATGGTACGCTGTCGAAGATCGCCTTATAGGCTTTCATCACGTCGCCGCGTTCGGCCGGGGCGATCGGGGCGAGGAAGCGGCGCCAGGCTTCGGGATAGCTCACATAGGCGCCCGGCGCAGTGAGGGCGAAGGGCGCATCCTCGAACGTCGCCGCATTGCCCTGATACATGAAGTCGAGATCCTCCGCGGCGCCCAGGAAGATGCCGCGCAGGATCAGATTGGCGCAGTGGTGCGGGTGCGCGATCGCATAGGCCATTGCCAGCGTGCTGCCCCAGCTGCCGCCGAACACATGCATCCTGCCGGCGATGCCGAGCGCGGCGCGCAGGCGGTTGATGTCCTCGATCAGATGCGGGGTGGTGTTGTTGGCGAGCGCGATCGCCGGGCCGGCGGCCGCGACGGTCGGCTCGCTCCTGCCGCAGCCGCGCTGGTCGAAAAGGACGATCCGGTAGCGTTCGGGATCGAAATAGCGTGCCATGACCGGCGCGCACGCGCCGCCCGGGCCGCCATGGAGCACGATGACCGGCTCGCCGGCCGGGTTGCCATATTCCTCCCAATAGAGGCGATGATCGGGATCATGGTCGACCTGCAGCAGCCCGCTGCTCCGCGCTTCCGCCGCCGGATAGCGCCATTCGTCGACGATCTTGCTGGTGCGCTGGAGCTGGGAGAAATCCATGTCCGTTTCCCGTAAGTTGGGGCGATGTGCGACGCGGGGCCAAGTGCCGGCTCTATCCTCGGTCGGCGCGCCGGTACAGGCGCATGTCCCGCGTCCGTTATCGTGGCGCGCGCGCGCGTCCGCCGCCCCAGATATCGTCCGGGCAATGGATCAGTCCGTCAGCATAGCGAACGCCCGGGGCGCGATCCCGGGCGAGGAAAGTGGGGCCATCCAGATCGCAAAGGTCGCAGCGCTGGCCGAGGATGAAGGCGGGCGCCTGCGACCAGCTGGTGCCGGTCATGTTGCCGACCATGACTCCGAAGCCCATCCGGCGCGCCGCCTGTTCCATCGCGAGCGCGTGGGTGAGGCCGCCGCACTTGTCGAGCTTGATGTTGACGAGGTCGACCAGCCCGATCAGCCCCTCGAGATCGTCGCTGTCCTGAACGCTCTCGTCCGCCGCGATCGGGATCGCGCGGTCGATATGGCGCAGGTCCGCGTCCCGCCCGATCGCGAAAGGCTGCTCGATCAGCGTCACGCCGGCGGAACGCAATGCCGGCATGAGCGCGCCGAGCGCATCCGGATCGAAACCCCGGTTCCCGTCCACGGCGATCGCGACGTCGGGGCGGGCGGCGCGGACCGCGCGAACTCGCTCTCCATCCTCGCCATCGCCTTCCAGCTTCAGCTTGATCTGGCGGGCATGCGCCATGCCTGCCGCCTTGCGTGCCATTTCCCCCGGGGAAGCGATGCCGATGGTGAAGACGGTGGGCAGCGGTCGCGCCCCGGGGAGGCCGGCGAGCTGCCATACCGGCTTTCCGGCGTGGCCGGCCTCGACTTCCCACAGCGCCGCGTCGAGCGCGTTGCGCGCGCCTCCGGCCGGCAGCAGGCGCTGGAGCTCGGCGCGATCGATGCCGTCCGCGAGGATGGGCGCGAGCCGCGTCACCTGCTCGACGATCCGCGCCGAGGTGTCGCCCCGATAATAGACGCCGCACGCCTCGCCGCGGCCGATGACGCCGCGATCCTCGATCGTGACCAGGGCGATCTCGGCATGGGTGAATGTCTCGCCGGAGATGCGGAACGGCTCCGCCATCTCCCATTGCTCGGTTCGCGCTTCGATCTTCATCGCGGTTCCTCCACGCCGCCGGCATAGAGGCGCGGAGCGGGCCGGCTTTGCAGTCCGGTGCGCGGTTTCGCGAATTCGCGGGTCGGATTGCAAAGCGGCGTCCGGCGCGATGTGGCTGTCTCCCCGTCCTGGTATCCGGAGAAACATCGAGTGCATTCGCCTTTCGCGCCCCGTTCGCCGGAGGATATCGCCACGCTGCTGCGCACCGCTCCGCTGGCCTGGCTGGTGAGCGTCGATCCGGCGGGCGAGGTGCTGAGCAGCCAGCTGCCGCTGCTGGCGCTGCCGCCCGAGGAGGGCGAGATGCTGCTGCTCGGCCATATGGCGCGCACGAACCCGCTGGTGGCGCGGCTGGGCGAGCGGCCGCGCGCGGCGATCCTGTTCCAGGGGCCGAATGCCTATGTCTCGCCGAGCTGGTATGCCGACCGGGATTCGGCGCCGACCTGGATCTATGTCAACGCGACGCTCACCGCCGATGTCACGCTGCGCGAGGATCTGACCGACCGCGCGCTCAACCTGCTGGTCCACCAGATGGAGCAGGGCCGCCCGGAACGCTGGCGGGTGGCGGAGATCGCCCATCGCTATGCCGCGCTGCGCGACCGGGTGATCGGGTTCACGGCGAAGGTCGTGAAGGTCGATGCCCGGTTCAAGCTTGCTCAGGACGAGCCGCCGGCAGTGGTGCGCGAGACGCTCGATCATCTGGAGGAAGACGCACTGATCCGCTGGGTGGAGGCCATGAACGCCGAACGGCTGGGGGCGGAATCGTGATCGACCTCGCCATTCGCGGTGCGCTGGTGATCGACGGCACCGGTGCCCCGGGCATCGTCGCGGACGTCGCGGTGGAAGGGGACCGGATCGCCGCGATCGGCGGAAGCATCGGCGCGGCGCGGGAGGAGGTCGACGCGACGGGGCTGGTACTCGCGCCGGGCTTCATCGATGCGCACACGCATGACGACCGGCTGATCCTGGGCGGGGCGGAGGCGATGCTGTGCAAGCTTTCGCAGGGAGTCACCACGGTGATCGTCGGCAATTGCGGGATCAGCCTCTCCCCGGTCGCGTTCGACAGTCGCCCGCCCGCGCCGCTCGACCTGCTGGGAGACGCGCGCTGGTGGCGCTTCCCCAGTTTCGCCGCCTATGCCGGGCAACTGGCGGAATCCCCGCCGGCCGTGAACGCGCTGGCGCTGGTCGGCCACATGCCGATCCGGATCGAGGCGATGGGCGGCGATACCGCGCGCGCGGCGACGCCGGCGGAGGTGGCGCGGATGGAGGCGCGGCTGGCCGAGGCGCTCGACCAGGGCGGGGCGGGGCTGTCCACCGGCCTGTGGTACGCGCCCGGCGGCGGCGCGGAGATGGCCGAGCTGGTCGCGCTCGCCCGGTGCGCGGCGGGGCGGGGCGGGCTCTATGTCACGCATCTGCGCGACGAGGGGAACGCGGTGGAGGCGGCCGTCGCGGAGGCGATCGAGATCGGCGTGTCGGGCGGCCTGCCGATCATCGTCAGCCACCACAAATGCACCGCGCCGGAGAATTTCGGCAAGTCACACGCCACGCTGGCGATGATCGATGCCTGTGCGGCGCATCATCCCATCGGGCTGGACGTCTATCCCTATTGCGCCTCCAGCACCGTGCTGCGCCCCGAATGGGTGCGCCCCGATATCGAGACGGTGGTGAGCTGGTCCGTGCCGCACCCGGACCGCGCCGGGCAGTCGCTCGCGGCGATCGCCGCGGAGTGGCAGGTCTCGCTGGGCGAGGCGGCATCGCGGCTGGTGCCGGCGGGGGCGGTCTATTTCTCGATGGACGAGGGCGAGGTGCGCCGGATCATGGCGCACCGGCTGACGATGATCGGCAGCGACGGCCTGCCGCACGACGAGCGGCCCCATCCGCGCCTGTGGGGCACCTTCCCGCGCGTGCTGGGTCATTATGCCCGCGACATGGGGCTGTTCCCGCTCGAGACCGCCATCCGCAAGATGACCGGGCTGACCGCGGAGACCTTCGGGATAGCCGGGCGCGGGATCGTGGCGGAGGGTGCCCATGCCGATCTCACGCTGTTCGACCCCGCGCGCATCATCGACCGCGCCGATTTCGCCGCGCCGACCCGATTGTCGGCGGGTGTCGTCGCGACATGGGTCAATGGGCGGCTCGCCTATGGCGAGGCGAAGGGCGTGACCGGCATCTGTGCCGGGCGGCTGCTGAAGCGCGGAAGCTAGTCGCGCCGGCCCAGCCGCTCCAGATCCTCCGGCACATGGCGCGCGGCGACCAGGTAGAAGGGGATCGAGGCAACCGCGGCGGCCACGCCGGCGAACATAGCGTATCGCAGCGAGTCCGCGCCGAACACCGGCCGCAGCAGGTCGCTCAGCACGCCGATCACCAGCGGGCCGAGGCCGAGGCCGATCAGATTGCCGACGAACAGCTGGATCGCGGCGGCGCGCGCGCGCATTGGCGACGGCGTGATCGTCTGGATCGTCGCGATGCACGGGCCGATGAACGCGGCGCTGAGCGAGACGGGAATGACCGCCGCCGCGATCGCCACCGCGACATTGCCGGCCAGGAAGAACGGCACCCAGAAGGGTATCGAGATGAGAGCGGCGATGGCCGGCGCCAGCAGGTTGCGATGGATGCCGCCGCGCCGCGCCGCGATGTCGGCGAAGCGGCCCGAGGCATAGGTGCCCAGCCCGCCGCCCAACCCCACGATCAACGCGAAGATCAGGCCCACCTCGGTCGACCCCATGCCATGCGAGCGGATCAGGAAGGCGGGCACGAACGCAGTGATGCCATAGCCGGAAAAGGCGCTCATCGCGGTTCCCAGCACGATGTAGCGATAGGAGCGCTGCCGCCAAAGGAAGCCGAGCCGCACGGTGGCGGGGGAGGGCGATTGCGCGGGCGCGGGCCGGGGCGGATCGCGCAGGACCGCCATTGCCAGCAGAGTCAGCAGCAGGCCGGGCAGGCCGGCGGCGATGAAGGCCGCGCGCCACCCATAGGCATCGGCGATCCAGCCGCCTGCGAAAAAGGCGATCATCAGCCCGACATTGACGCCGGTGGCGTAGATGGCCTGCGCCGTCGCCCGTTCGGACGGACCGTAGAGATCGGAGATGATCGATTGCGAGGCCGGGCCGGTGCCGGCTTCGCCGACACCCGTCAGCATCCGCGCGACGACGAGCTGCCAGAAACGCGCGACCAGCCCGCACGCCAGCGTCATCGCGCTGAAGCAGGCGAGCGAGGCGATGATGATCCGCGAGCGGCTCATCCGGTCGGCGGCCAGCGCGATCGGCATGCCCAGCGTCGCGTAGAACAGGGCGAAGGCCGGCCCGACCAGCAGCCCGAGCAGCGTGTCGGACACCTGGAACTCGTGCTTGATATGCTCCAGGATGATCGCGAGGATCTGCCGGTCGATGTAATTGACCGCGTAGATCGCGCTCAGCAGCAGCACGATCGCGCTTCGCGGGATCATGGCCCCGCGCCCCTCAGCCCTCATCGCTTTCCCCATCGCTCGCCGGCCTGGCGCCGCGCTTCAGACTGGAGGCGAGGTGCCGCACGCGCAGCTCGTCATTCGCCACCTTGCGCATCTGGATCGGCGAGACCCCGAATGCGGCCTTGAAGGCGCGCGTGAAGCTCGCCGCATGTTCATATCCGGTCTCCAGCGCGATCTCCATCATCGACATCTTCGAGTCGCGGATGAGGTCGAGCGCCAGCTCCATGCGCAGCTTGTCGCGGATGCGACCCACCGTCTCGCCATAGATCATGCGGAAGCCGATCTGCAGGCGATGGCGCGTCATTCCCACCATTTCGGCGATCTCGTGGATGCTGATCTGCTGGTCGATATTGTCGCGGATGATCTGCATCGCGCGCTTGAGCCGGCGATGGTCCTCCGCCTCGAACCGGCCGCCGAACTGCTCGCTGTCCGGCTGGGACAGGCCAAAGAGGATGTGGCAGGCCAGCTCCAGCGCCTTGGCGGACATGAACGCGCCGCGAAAGGCGCGGGCGAAGGGCGGCGAGATGAGCTGGTGCGCGGTGAGCGAGGCAAGCTCCGACAGCGGCACGTTGCGGACCGGATAGTCGCCGCCGTCGCGGATATACTGGGCAAGGTCGGCCGGGATGTCGCTATCGGTCAGTCCGGTCAGCTCGAAGAAGCGCCCGCGCTCGAAATACAGGGTCACCCAGCGCAGATGGTCGCCCGCCGCATAGACGGTGTCGAAGCTGCGCCCGCCGCCCGTGCCATAGATGGTGCAATAGCCGTCGGCGAGCTCGCCATCGGTGCCGGCGGCATCGGTAAGCCGGACATTGCCGTTGAGCACCGCGGACAAGGCGAGATAGTCGTCGCACCGGTGGCTGCGGGCGAGCTGGCGGCGCGCCACCATGTTGACCAGGGCGACGCAGACGCCGTTGTGCAGCTCGTAGAATTCCCAGCCGCCCTTGGCGACATTGCTGTCATACTCGTAGCGGAAACCGAGGCCGCCGGGCGTCGGATGGCTCCAGCCGTCCGCCTTGCGCGTCGAGAGTCCCTCCGCGGCGGCCGGGTCGCGCAGCTGCGCCAGCATGTCGTGCAGGCTGCGGGAAAGGATTTCGGGCGGCGGCGGATCGGTCATGACAAGTCAGCCCATGTTCGCGCCGGGAACGCAACCGGGCCAGCGATCCTTCCACGGCGCGGCTTGCTCGAGCTGGCGGGCGAGCTCGAGCAGCAGCGGCTCGCCTCCCCGCCGGGCGGCGAACATCGTGCCGATCGGCACGCCGTCCGGCCCCGGCTGGACCGGCAGCGACATCGCCGGATGGCCGGTCAGGTTGTGCAGGGGCGTGTAGGACACATAATCGAACATCAGCTGCATGATGTGATCGAAATCCGCGTCGGGGGCCAGTTCCCCGATGCGCAGCGCGGGAAGGCCGAGCACCGGCGACAGGATGACATCGGCGTCGCCGAACGCGGAGTCCAGCGCGCGGCGGGCATCCTCGATCGCGCGGAAAAGATGGTCGACATCGTCGATCGCGGTGTCGGCCGCCCATTCGCCCAGCCCCAGCGTCCAGGGCTCGACCGCCCTATCGGCGGCGGCGCCGAAACGCGCGCGGGCCGATTGCAGCACGTCGCGCGCCAGATAGGCCCAGATCGCCTTGAACGCCACCATCACCGCCGGGCCGTCATAGGGCGGCGGCGCCTCGAACACATGATGGCCCAGCTCCTCGCACAGCCTGGCGCTGCGCAGGGTACTGGCGAGCACGTCCGGATGAGGCTGGTCGCCGTTCAGGTTGGTGGTGACCATGGCGATCCGCAACCCCTTGTCGCGGCGAGGCACGGGGGCGAGCGCGCGCGCGGTGACCATGCCCATCGCCCATTCCACATCGCGCACGCTGCGGGCGAGCAGCATGTCGCAGGCGAGCAGGTCCTCCATCAGGTGCGGCGCGCGGGCGCGCAGAGTCGCGCCCCGTCCCGGCTTCAACCCGATCAGCCCGCAGCACGAGGCCGGGATGCGGATCGATCCGCCGCCATCCGCCGCATGGGCCAGCGGCACCATGCCGGTGGCGACCGCGATGGCCGCGCCGCCGCTCGATCCGCCGGGCGAGCGCTCCGCCGCCCATGGGTTGCGGGCCGGGCCGTAGAGCAGCGGCTCGGTGGTCGGCAGCAGGCCGAATTCCGGTGCGTTGGTCTTGCCGAGCGCGACCAGGCCGCCATCGTCCAGGACCCGGGTGAAGGGGAAGTCGATATCGCCCGGCGCTGCGTCGCGGTGCAGGCGGCTGGCGCTGCGGTTCGGCATGCCGCGATAGTCGAGGCCGTCCTTGAGCAGCCAGGGCACGCCCGCCATCGGCCCGGCGGCGCGATCCGCGCGGACGAGCGCGGCATCATAGTCGCGATGCGTGATGACGTTCAGCGCCTCGTCGAGCGCCTCGATCCGCGCGATCGCGCTCTCGCACAATTCGCGCGCCGACACTTCGCCCCGGCGGACGAGCGCGGCCTGGTCGTGCGCGTCGAGCCGGCCGATCTCCCATGCCATGGTCGTGCGTGGCGCCAAGGGGGTCTGTCCCGCGATATCCTGCATCGGCTGCGTCGTCCGTCCCACATTGATTGACGACGATGATTTGAGCCCATTCCGCGCATTTCGGTTTAGCCGTCGAGGCGCGCCAGTTCGCGATTTTTCCCGCCGGAACCGTGACGGCTAATGGCGGGCCCGGAATGGCAAAGCGGGCCGCGCGGCGCTGCGCCACCCCTCATCGTCTACTGGCAATGAAAACGGGGATGACGATGCAGGCACCATATCTGCTTTTCCTGGGCGACGTGGAGGAGCTCAGCGCGGCCAAGACGGCGGCGGGGGTCAATCAATGGCGGAGCGAGCTCGTGCTGGCGCAGCACCGGCTGCCCGGCTGCACGGTCGATCTCGGCATCGCCGAGATGACGCCCGCCGAGGCCGCTCGCGCCGGCGCGCGGACCATGATCGTCGGCGTGGTGAATGTCGGCGGCTTCATCCCCGAGCATTGGGTGGCGACCATGGTCGACGCGCTGGAACAGGGCCTGGACCTCGCGGCGGGAATGCACCAGCGCCTCAACGACATTCCGGCGATCGCCGAGGCGCGTGACCGGACAGGGCGCGCGGTACTGGATTTGCGCCAGCCCGATCGCGGCTTCCTGCCCGGTTCGGGACGCAAGCGGCCCGGCAAGCGGCTGCTGACCGTCGGCACCGATTGCGCGGTGGGCAAGAAATACACCGCGCTGGCGCTGGAGGCGGGATTGCGGGCACGCGGCATCGACGCCGATTTCCGCGCGACCGGACAGACCGGCATCATGATCTCCGGCCGGGGCGTCGCGATCGATTCGGTGATCGCCGACTTCATTTCCGGCGCGGCCGAATGGCTGTCGCCCGATGCCGCGCCGGATCACTGGGACGTGATCGAAGGCCAGGGCTCGCTGTTCCATCCCGCCTATGCCGGCGTCACGCTGGGGCTGATCCATGGCAGCCAGCCGGATGCGCTGGTCGTCTGCCACGAGCCGGTCCGCACCCATCTGCTCGGCTTCGACTATGGCGTGCCGGACTTGCGGCGCTGCATCGACATGAACGTCGCCGCCGCGCAGCTGACCAATCCGGAGGCGCGCGTGGTGGGGATCAGCGTCAACACCTCGCGCATGGAGCCTGCCGCGGTCGACGCCGCGATCCGCGACATCGAGGCGCAGACCGGATTGCCCTGCAGCGACCCCATAAGGCACGGCGTCGATCGCATTCTCGACGTCCTGCTGAACTGAGCGGCGGGGCGGGCGCTCCCTCTGGATATTCATACTTGTTCAACCGTCATCCCTGCCTGCGCGGGGATGACGGGCGTAGTTTCAAGGGCTTGTCTGGGCGCTCCCCGCTAGCGCGGAGCGCCCGTCCCGGGCAGATGCGGGATCGCCGAGGCGTGCCGCGCTTCCTGGGCCCGTGGAAAGCCGCTGTCCTTCCCTTCGACGAACCGATCCAGGAAGCCGAGCGAGAAGTCGCCGATCACGCCGTCCATCTCGGCGGCGGAGATGGTGCCGTAGAGCGCCGGCGGCGTCCGGTGGCGGAACATGCGGATCAGGTCGGTGAAGGCGAGATGGCCCGAGCCCTCGACCCGGAAACGGAAATCGTCAGGTGCCGCGGGGCCGGCCCAGCGCCGGAACGCGAAATCCATCGGATGCGTGCGGGGATCGCGCGGCTGGTTCGGATAGAGCGGATAGTGCGGCCAGTCCGATTGCAGCCACAGCATCGGCCGGCCGGCGGCGCGGTCGAACATCGCGGGATCATAGGTCACGCCGTCCAGGCTGATCGCGGCGCGGCACCGTGGTTCCTGCACACAGGCCTGCGCCGCGATGCCGCCGCCGAACGACATGCCGCCGAACGCCAGGCGGGAGAAATCCACCGACCTTGCGATCCGCGCGGCGAGCGGCGAGGGCCGGCCGCGCGCGAGCGTGGCGAGGATGAAGCGGGTATCGGCCAGCCATGCCTCGGTGCTCCGCATCAGCCGGTCCTTCGCCGCCGCTTCGGCATAGGCCGGAAAGCGTTGGCGCCAGCCCCGGACGCTCTGATCCTGCACCAGCGCGCCCAGCGTCTCGACCATTGCCGGGGACACGACCAGCGGCGTGGTCTCGCGGCTCCATCCGTCGGCGAATTGCTGCCGCGCGGAATCATAGGGGTGGCCGATGCTGGCGACGACATAGCCATGGCTCGCCAGCCGCTCGAACAGCGGCGTGTTCTGCGCGGGGTACATCGTATAGCCATGGTTGAAGACGAACAGCGGATGGCCGGCTCCGGCCGGTTCGGCGTCCAGCCGGGCATGGGTGGGAATGGCGGCGAGATGCCGCAGCTCGAAGGAGCGGCGCAGGGCGTTGCGCGCGATCGATCCCGCGTCGGCCGCGACGGTATCGCCCGGAAGATATCGCGCCGGGGAATGCTTGTCCCCCGCGCCGGCCGGGTACCAGAGCTGCACCGTCACGCGGCGTCGCGCATCCGCGCCGTCCTCCAGCACGCCCCGGCGGCCCCCGTCGATCAGCTCGATGCGCGTCGTCCCGATCGCATAGGGGCCGTCGGGCGCGGGCAGCGCGAAGAGCGGGAACAGAAGATAGGGGATCGCCGCGCCCGGGATGGCCAGCATGAACGCCGCGCGCGCCGCGTTTCGCAGCCGGCGCCTTCGCAAGGCGGGGCCGTGCCACAGACAGGCGGCCGCGACGGCGGCGATCGCCGCGGCCGGAGCCGCCTGCCAATGGTACAGGGCGAGTGCCGCCAGCGCGGTGCCCAGCGCGGCCAGCGCCGCCGGCAGCGCCGGCCGCCATCGCCCGACCGCGAACAGCGCCGCGGCGGCGATCAGCAGGAGAAAGACGGCAGCGTCGATCGGATACACCGGCGGCCCTCCGCTTGGTTAGAACGACTTTCCGAGCCTTATGCCGATCTGGCGCGGCCGCGGCACCGCGCCGATCCCGCCGAGCGTGGGATAATAGGGCGAGTGCTCGTTCAACAGGTTCCGCGCGAAGATCGCGATGTCCAGCCCTTCGACGGTCGCGCCCAGGCTGGCGCCCAGGAAGGATTGCGGCCCGGTGACGATGCGGGTCACGCCCTGTCCGCCGACCAGCTTGTCCTTGTGGTTGAAGTCGATGTCGAAATAGCCGGGGATCGAGGCCGCCCAGTTGAACCCATAGTTGGCGCTGAGCTGGAGCGAATATTTCGGCAGCGCGAGCGGGCTGGTGCCGGGCGGGAAATCCACTTCCGCTTCGGGCGTGGAGGCGACGAACACCGACCCCATCACCGTGCCGCTGGCGGACAGCCGCAGCGCACGCACCGGGCTGGCGGTCAGCTGCCATTCCACGCCCCGGATCCGCGTATTGCCCCCATTGGCGGTATATTGCAGGAACACCGGGGTCAGCACCACGCGGTCATAGACCTGGCCGCGATAATATTGCTGGAACGCCGCGACGTTCACGCCCAGCTTCCCGTCGAGCAGGCTCGCCTTGAAGCCGGCCTCATAGGCCATCGAGCGTTCGGGCGCATAGCTCAGCGGGGGCGGGAAGGCGGGGTTGACCACGGCGTTGAAACCGCCGCTGCGGAAGCCGTTGCCGATGTTGAAATACAGGTTCGCGTCGCGGGCGACGTCGTATTTCACGAATGCGCGATAGGTCACGCGCGAGAAGGTGCCGGAAGCGGTCGGCAGCGTGCCGTCGGTGAAGCTGCGGTCGTCGTGCGAATAGCGCAGGCCTCCGCCGATCTCGAGCCGGCGGAAGGGCGAATAGGAGGCGTCGCCATAGACCGCCCAGGACTTGGAGGTCGTCCGGATCGGCTCCTGGAGGATGGTGACGGTGGTGGACGGCGGATAGAGCAGCTCCGCGCCGTCCAGGAAATGGCGCAGCAGGTCATCGTCCTTGTAGATGCCGCCCAGCACCCATTTGAACGGGCCGTCCCCCTTGGAGGTCAGGCGCAGCTCCTGGCTCGTGATCGACTGTTTGTTGAGATAGCGCGTATTGGCGATCTCCAGCGTGATTGGCGCGGCGGGGTCGTTGGTGGCATAGTAGATCTGGTCGAGATTGCTGTTGCTGTAGCGCCTGCTGTGGGCGGTGTTGCTCATCAGCTCGGCGAAGCCGAGATCATATTCCACGCGCAGGCTGTAGAGGTCGAGCTCCGACACGCCGCTCGTCCGGCCATGGGGATCGATGGCGTGGCGATACAGCCCTTTGTCATAGGGCAGGATATTGGCGTAGGAGGGGGAGTCCTCGTCATTGTGCCGGATGTCGACCATGCCGACGACGCGCAGCCGCGAGTCCGGCTGCCACAGCAGCTTGACCCGCCCGTCATAGATCTGGCTGGAATTGACGTTCCTGGCGCCGGTGCCGACATTCTCGAGCCAGCCGCCATTGTTCTGATATTCGCCGGCGAAGCGCACCGCGAGCGTATCGGACAGCGGCAGGTTGAGCGCGGCCTTCATCTGCGCGGAAGCCCGGCCGCCATCGGTGGCGAACAGCGAATAGTCGATGGTGCCGCCGATCCGGTCGAGCTTCGGGTCGTTGGTGACGTAGCGGATGACGCCGCTCATCGCCCCTTCGCCGAACAGCGTGCCCTGCGGCCCTTTCAGCACCTCGACCCGCGCCAGGTCGAGCGTGCCGGCATCGGCATAGACCGGGTAGAAGCCGTCCTGCGATCCGGTGAGCGGCGTTTCGTCGAGATAGATGCCGACGAGCGACGAGGTGCCCCGCAGGCTGTTGATGCCGCGGATCTGGATCAGCTGCTTCCCGCCCCCCTGCGAGAAGACGTCCAGGCCGGGCACATTGTCGGCGATGTCCTGCAGCGAAGTGACACTGCGCTTGGTCAGCTCCGCTCCGGACAGGACGTTGACCGTCAGCGGCACGTCCACGACATTCTGCGCGCGCCGCTGCGCGGTCACGACGATATCGGCCTGGGAGGGCGGGTCCGCCGCCTCCTGTGCCATGGCGATCCCTGGCGCGAGCAGGGCCGCCAGCGACGTCGCGCAATATAGTAGCCGGTCTTTCTTTCCCGCCATCTTCATGCCCTCCCAATAGCATCGGCAATCGAACGCGCCGTAATGGTTCGATCTTCGATGCTCGGGCCTCGCGCTGCTTAGCGGGGAGGACGGGCGTTTTTACACATAAGCGTCACGGAACGCTTCGCCGAAGCGTTCCGTGCGGTTTTCATACCTCCAGGTCGAAGCGCACGCCCTGGGCCAGCGGCAGCGAGCGGCCATAGTTGATGGCGTTGGTCTGGCGCCGCATATAGGCTTTCCAGCTGTCGCTGCCGCTTTCGCGGCCGCCGCCGGTTTCCTTCTCGCCGCCGAACGCGCCGCCGATTTCCGCGCCGGACGGCCCCATGTTCACATTGGCGATCCCGCAATCCGATCCGCCCGCCGACAGGAACAGCTCCACTTCGCGCATATCGGTCGAGAAGATCGAGGAAGAAAGGCCCTGCGGCACGCCGTTCTGCAGTGCGATCGCCTCGTCCAGCGTGGAATAGCGCAGGACATAGAGAATGGGGGCGAAGGTCTCTTGCACCACCGGGCCGTCCTGCCGCTCGGCTTCGACGAGGGCGGGGCGGACATAGAAGGCGCCCTCGCCGCCGATCGGCAGGCGCTCGCCGAAATGGACGCGCGCGCCGGCGGCATTCGCCGCGGCCAGCGCGGCCTGCATCGCGTCGAACGCCCCGCGATCGATCAGCGGGCCGACCAGGGCATTGCCGTCGAGCGGATCGCCCACCGTCACGCCTGCATAGACCTTGCGCAGCCGCGCGACGAAATCGTCAGCAATGTCGCGGTGGACGATCAGCCGGCGGAGCGTGGTGCAGCGTTGGCCCGCCGTGCCCATTGCCCCGAACGCGACCGCGCGCAACGCGAGGTCGAGATCGGCCGAGGGCGTGATGATCGAGGCGTTGTTGCCGCCCAGTTCCAGGATGCTGCGGCCGAAGCGGGCGGCGACGGCGCGCCCCACTTCGCGGCCCATCCGGGTCGAGCCGGTTGCCGACACCACCGGCACGTCCGGATGCTCGGCCAGCCGCTCGCCCAGCTCGCGCCCGCCGATCAGCAGCTGCGACAGGCCGCGGGGTGCATCGTCGCCGAAATCCGCCGCGACCTGCTCGAACAGGGCCTGGACGGCGAGGGCGGTCAGCGGAGTCTTCTCCGACGGCTTCCAGATCAGCGAATCGCCGCACACCAGCGCCAGCGCCGCGTTCCAGCTCCACACCGCGACCGGGAAGTTGAACGCGGAGATGATGCCGACCGGGCCGGCCGGATGCCATTGCTCGGCAAGCCGGTGGTCGGCGCGCTCCGACGGCATGGTCAGGCCGTAGAGCTGGCGCGACAGGCCCACCGCGAAGTCGCAGATGTCGATCATCTCCTGGACTTCGCCCAGTCCCTCGGACAGGACCTTCCCGGCCTCGATCGTCACCAGCCGGCCGAGCGGTTCCTTGTGCACGCGCAGCTTCTCGCCCAGCCGGCGGACGAACTCGCCGCGGCGCGGAGCCGGCACCAGCCGCCATTGCCGGAACGCGGCCACGGCCGCCGCTACCGCGGCGTCGCAATCCTCGATCCCGTGCTCCCTCAGCTCGGCCAGGGCCTCACCGGTAAGGGGCGAGGCCGCGGCGAGCGTTCCTCCCTCCAGCGCCGCTGCCGCCACGCCGCAATCGTTCAGGATCGCCCGGACCTGATCCCGTAAGTTTCCCATCATCGTGCACGGCTCCCGAATTGCTGCGATCGAGCGGGCCCTAGCAGACCGTCCGTCCAGCGTTTCGCATTTTGGGCGCGCATTTGATCGGCTGACAAGGGAAGCGCCACCCTTACTACAGACCGGGCACGGGCTGCGCCTCGATCACCGGCGCTTCGAAGCTCGCCATCGGATAGGCGCAATAATCGGCGGCATAGAAGGCGCTCGGGCGATGATTGCCCGATTCCCCCAGCCCGCCGAACGGCCGGTTGGAAGCCGCCCCCGTCGTCGGCCGGTTCCAGTTGACCACGCCGGCACGGATCTCGGTCGAGAAGCGCTCCCATAGCGCCGGATCGGCCGAGATGAGCCCGGCGGAGAGGCCGAAGGCAGTGGCGTTGGCGCGGGCGATCGCCGCGGAGAAATCCGCAACGCGGGTGATCTGGAGCGCCGGCGCGAAGATCTCGCGATCGGGCAGGTCGATTCCGGTCGCGTCGAGCAGCGCCGGAGCGACAAAGGCCGGGCCGCGGCCCGCGACCGGACCGCCGGGCAGCAGCGACCTGGCGCCCTGGACGACCAGGCCGTCGAACGCTGCACCGGCCGATGCCGCCGCGCGGGCCGAGACCAGGGGCCCCATGAAGGCGTCGATGTCGTCGTTCCACGCCGCCACCGGCAGGCGCGCGGCCAATGCCTGCACCGCGTCGACGATCGCGGCACCTCGCCGGTCGTCGGGCACGATCAGGCGGCGGGCGCACGAGCAGCGCTGGCCGGTGGTTATGAAAGCGGAGTGGACCACCAGAGTCGCCATCGCCTCCGGATCGCCGTCCCAGGCGATGAGCGGATTGTTGCCGCCGAGCTCCAGCGCGAGGATCACCGACGGTCGATCGAGAAAGGCGCGGCGGAAATGGCGCCCGGTCTCGGCCGATCCCGTGAACAACAGGCCGTCGATATCGGCCGCGATCAGCGCCGCCCCGGTCTCCCGGCCGCCCTGGACGACCTGCAGCACGTCCGCGGGCAGCCCGGCGCGGGACCAGATGCCGGCCATGCGCTCGCCGATCGCGGGCGTTTCCTCGGATGGCTTGAACACCACGCAATTCCCCGCCAGCAGCGCCGGGACGATGTGCCCGTTGGGCAGATGGCCGGGGAAATTATAGGGGCCGAGCACGGCCATCACGCCATGCGGGCGGTGGCGCAGGACCGAGCGGCCGAACGGCATGGCGGCCTCGTCCAGGCCCGCGCGCTGCGCCTGGGCGGCGATCGATATCTCGACCTTGCCGATCATCGCCGCCACTTCGCCCCGGCTGTCCCATAGCAGCTTGCCGGTCTCGCGCGCGATCAGCGTGGCGAGCTCCTCGGCCTCGTCACGCAGGATCTCGGCAAAGCGGCGTGCGATCCCGATACGCTCGGTCAGGGGCGTGCGGGCCCAGCCGGGAAAGGCGATGCGGGCGCGCTCCACGGCGGCAAGGCATTCCGCCGGGCTGGTCGGCCGGCCCTCCCAGATGGTCTCGCCGGAAGAGGGGTCGGTGGATCGCAGGAACATGGCACTCACTCGCTTGCATGGTCGCCGATGCGCACGCCCTACGCACGCGCATCGGCCCCGGATATAGGAAGGCTGTCGCGGCTTCGCTCGGCGACGGCCGGGGCAACCGGCATCAGGCCGCGGTGGCGAAGCGGATGCGCGCGGCCGCGAATGTCGCTTCGATCCGGCGCAGCACCTCATCGGCTTCGTCGGCGGTGATGGTGAGCGGCGGCAGCAGGCGGATGCAATTCTCGCCGCCGCCGGCGACCAGCAGCCCGTGGTCGCGGGCCAGCGCCATTACCTCGCGGTTGTTCGGCACCATGCGGATGCCGATCAGCAGGCCCTTGCCGCGCACGTCGACGGCGACGTCCGGGAAACGGGCGGCGAGGTTGCGCAGGCCGGTCGCCAGCCGGTCCGAGACCATGCGGACATTGGCCAGGGTTTCCTCCCGGGCGATCTCGTCAAAGGCGGCGATGCCCACCGCCATCGCCAGCGGATTGCCGCCGAAGGTCGAGCCATGGACCCCGACCGTCATCGCCCGGGCCACCGCCGCCGTGGCGAGGCAGGCGCCGATCGGGAAGCCGCCGCCCAGCGCCTTGGCGACCGCCATGATGTCCGGCGCGGCGCCGTCGAACCATTGATGGGCGAACAGCCGGCCGGTGCGGCCCATGCCGCTCTGCACTTCGTCATGGATCAGCAGCACGCCGTGCGCGTCGCACAGCCCGCGCAGCCACAGCAGCCATTCCCCGTCGAGCGCCCGGGCACCGCCTTCGCCCTGGACCGGCTCGACGATCACCGCCGCCGTCGTCGGCCGCCGCACCGCTTCGTCGATCGCGGCGCGGTCGTCGATGGTGAGCTGGACATAGCCGGGCAGGCGCGGGCCGAAGCCTTCGAGATAGGCGGGATTGCCCGAGGCATTGACCGAGGCATAGGTGCGGCCGTGAAAGGAGCCCGCGAACCCCACGATGTCTATCCGCTCCGGCGCGCCGTTGACCGCATGGTATCGCCGCGCGGCCTTGAGCGCGCATTCGACGGCCTCCGATCCCGAATTGCCGAAGAACACCGCGTCCGCGAAGGTCGCCCCGACCAGGCGGTCCGCCAGTTCCTCCTGCCCGGGAATGCGGAAGATGTTCGAGACGTGCCAAAGCTTGCGCGCCTGCGCCTCCAGCGCCGCCACCAGGCGCGGATGGGCATGGCCCAGGCAGTTGGTGGCGATGCCCGCCACGCAATCGAGGAAGGTGCGTCCGTCGCGGGTGTGGAGCCACATGCCGTTGCCGCGCTCCACCTCGAGCGGGGCGCGGTTGTAGACGCCCATCAATGCATCGCTCATTCCGTGCCTTCTCCTGTCGTTCCGAAATCGACCCGTCCGCTCGAAACGGGGGCCATGATGTCCTGGATCTCGCCGGCGAGGCGGCGCACCGCGCCCGGCACGAAGCGCCGGTAGCTTGCGATGTTGCGCGGGCCGATGCCGTGCTCGGCACTGAAGCTTCCGCCGAACTCCTCGACGACGGTGTCGAAGATCAGCATGCGGGCGCTTTCGAGCAGCGCGGGGTCCGGCGTGCCGTTCGCGCGCGGCCAGACGAGATTATAGTGGAGCCCGCCGTCCCCGATATGGCCGAAATCATGCGGCACCAGGCCGGGCGCATGCCGTGCGAGCAGGCCGGCCATCCGTTCGCGAAAGGCCATCACGTCGCCGCGGCGCAGCGCGATGTCGCAGGCCACCACCGTGCCGTTGGCGCGCAGCCCTTCGGGAATTGCGTGCCGCAGTGCCCAGAGCCGGTCGCGCCGGTCGATCGCGGCGTCGCGAATGCTCGCAGCGGCGCCGCTCATGAAGGGCTCCAGCGCGGCGGCCAGCCGCTCTTCCAGCAGATTCTCGTCGAACGCCGCCCCGGCGGAGAGCTCGATCAGCACCGCATAGGGCGGGGGGCTCCCGAACGGCAGCTGGAGGCCGGGGACATGATCGGTCGCGGCCCGGATCGCCGCCTCGCTCATGCCCTCGAAAGCGGACAGCCAGCTGCCGAAATCCCGTTCCAGCGCCAGCAGGAGCGGAAGCGCGGCACGGGGATCGTCGAGCGCGAGCAAAGCGGTCAACCGGGCGGCGGGCAGGGGGTGCAGGGCGACGGTGGCACGGGTGACGATCCCGGTCGAGCCGCAGCCGCCGACCAGCAGCTGCTTGAGGTCGAGCCCGGTATTGTTCTTCCGGAGCGGCGCGCCGAGCGGGATGCGCGATCCTTCCGCATCGGAGCGGACGACTTCCACCGACAACAGGTTCGCACGGACGTCGCCATAGCGCAGCAGGCGGGCACCTCCGGTATTGCTGGCGATCATGCCGCCAATTGCCGGATCGGCGCCGAGGTCGATCGGAAAGAACAGCCCGTGCTCGGCCGCCGCCGCATTGAGCGCCGACAGCCGGACCCCGGCGTCGACGGTGGCGGTGCGGTTGGCGGGATCGATCTCGATCAGGCCGGCGAGCCGCTCGAGGCTGACCAGCACGCAGGGGATTCCATCGGCGGCCAGGCTCGCGCCGGCCAGGCCGGTCCGGCCGCCGGCGACGACGAGGCGGATGCCCGCTTCGGCCGCCAGCCGTACCAGTGCCGATACCTGGTCCGCATCGTTCGGGCGGACGACCGCGATCGGCGCGCCGCCGCCGGCGCCGCGGCCGTCGCTTTGATAGGCGGCCAGGTCGGAAGGCTCCGTCAGCACCTGCGCCGCGCCGACGATCCCGGCGAGCGTGCCCAGCGGAGAGGCGTGGGCGCCGGTCATGCGGCCTTGGTCATGCCGAAGATGCCGGTGGCGTTGCCGCTGTCGAAGGACAGGTCGAGCGTGCCGGTCGCCGGGTCGATGTCGCGCGTGATGAATTCGTAGAAGGAGCCCGGCACCGACAGGGTGCGGTCCGGGCCTGCCGGGATGCCGAACGCGCGATCGACCGGGTCGGCGCGGAAGGCGGTCTGGCGGACGCGGCCGGTGCCGGAAACCTCCACGCTGTCCTTGATCGGCCGGCCGAGCGCGCGCTGCGCTTCCGCCAGGGCGGCGACGTCGGGAACTCGGTCGGTCGCGTGGTTGAAGGCGTTGCCCTCGGTGGCGATCCAGGCCGCCTCTGCCGAGGCGCGCTTGAGGATCTCATAGTCCGCGAGCATCGGGCGGTCGTGCTGGCGCCCGAACGCGCCGACCGTCACGCGCAGCGCTTGCGCGGCGGCCTCCGGCTCGAGCATCTCGCCGCGGCCCAGCCGGGCGAGCGCCGCCGCCGTATCCGGGTCGATCGGATCGCGGGAAGTGCCGAAGACGCGGGCGGCGGCATCGGCGAACTCCGCGTCGAACTGGTCGACGTGCAGCTCACTGACGAAGAATTGCGGAATGGTCTCCGGATGGGTGCGGTGGCGATAGGCGCGGCCCGTCATCCGCAGCCGGGGCAGCGGATAGATCGCCGCTTCCACATAGCCGAGCGGCTCGAGGATCCGGCGGAATGCCTGTTCGCCGGCGGGCAGGGCGCCGGTGCCGCCATGGGGCAGGCGGATCGTCCGCAGGGCGCCATGGTCGAAGCGAACGCGCCGGCCGGAACGGCGGACATCATCGACATAGGCGGCGCCCGTCGCGGTGCGATCGAGCAGATCGGCGAAGAGAATGGTGTTGAGCGCGACCGTGAAGGCGAGCGCGTCGGCCGCGTGCGCGGTCTCCGCCGAATCCGCCATGGGCTCGATGATCTCCCGCGCTGCCCGTGCCCGATCGGCGGGCAATATGGATCCGACCAGCGCATTCATCGCGCTTTGATGCTCATTCATCATTTACCTCGACCTGATTGCCAACCGCATGCGGCCATGTGAGGTAAGGATGGAGCAGATCAAAACGGATAAGTATCATCTACAGATGAGTATATGGAATGAGTGAGGGCAGGCGCCTGCTGCCGCCGATGGCGGCGCTGAACAGCTTCGTCGCCGCGGCGCGCCATGGCAGCTTCTCGCGGGCGGCGGCCCATATCGGCCTCACCCAGAGCGCCGTCAGCCGGCAGGTGGCGTTGCTCGAGGACTGGCTGCAGACCAGCCTGTTCGACCGGCATGGCCGCCGGGTCACGCTCAACGCGGCCGGCCGTGCCTATGCCGATGAAGTCAGGCCGGCGCTGGACCGGATCCGGCTGGCCACCGATCGGCTGATGAGCGGCACCGGGCGAACCCTGCTCATCGCCACGCTGCCGAGCTTCGGAATGCGCTGGCTCGCGCCGCGGCTGCCGGGTCTCTCCGCGCGCCATCCGGAGATGACCGTCAATTTCGCGGCGCGCTCCTTTCCGTTCGACCTGGAAGAGGAGGGGTTCGACGGGGCGATCCATTTCGGCCAGCCAGACTGGCCGGATGCCTCGCATCTGCGCCTGTTCGGCGAGCGGGCGGTCGTGGTGTGCAGCGCCGATTGGTTGGCGTCGCATCCGATCGAATCGCCAGCGGACCTGATCGACAAGCCGCTGCTGTTCCAGGCGTCCCGGCTCGATGCCTGGAATCGCTGGTTCGCCGATTGTGGGATTCCCGATCTGCCCAGGTTGCAGGGGCAGCGGTTCGAGCATTTCCTGATGCTCGCCCAGGCGGCGGCGGCCGGCGTCGGCGTCGCGCTGATTCCCGAGTTCCTGATTTCGCCAGAGCTCGCGAGCGGGAATCTGGTGATTCCCTTCGACCGGCCGCTGCTTACCGACGACGCTTATTATCTGGTGCGGCGCACGGATTGGCGGAGCAACGGCGCGATGGTCGATTTCAGCGCGTGGATGGCGGAGCAGATCGATGTCGTCAGATTGTCCGAAGGCGTGTGACGGATAGTGTCGGAGTGATCCTCCCCGCGGGGGGCGGGTTGGGCGAAAGGGAGATTCGCTATGCCGACGATGCGTGAACCATGGATTCCGGCGTTGGTCGAGGCGGAGCTGGCTGTGTTTCGCGCCGCGCGTGCCGGTGGCGATGCGGCGCGGGCCTGGCGTGCGCTCGAACGCGCGCACATTCTGGCGCAGCCGCGACTGGTGCCGCATCTGCGGGTGCATGCGATCATGCTTGGCCATGCTTGGCCATGCTTGGCGGCTGCGCCAGCCCGGCGAAGTCGCCGGCCAGCTGTTCCGGATGGCGCTCGCACCGCTCGGGCATTTCACGGGGCGGACGCCGGCGGGCAATACCGGCCGGTCGAACGTCAGCGCCTTCGCGCCGATGCCGATCCCGCCGGACCTGCATTCGGCCCCGACGGGGACAACAAAGAGAAGCGTGAAAACCAGAGGTGCCGTGGACATAAAGAGCGCGTCGCTCGGGGAGTTAATCTACGGGAGAAACTCAAGCAGCGTCGCGAGAGTTTGAATCAGTGAGGTGGAATTCATGAATAAAGATATGGCCATAAATATGATAAGGAATGGCCAAGGTGATATATGGAGTATTATAAATTACTGTGTGACGTCTCATGAGGAAGCTGGGCTAGCAGATCATATTGATGATGATGAATTAAGATCTTCAATTCTATATATATTATCAGAATTGCCCTCTATTTACGCGGGTGTTCATGAGCGGATTATTCAAAAAATTAAGGATAACGAGTTTCGTGATAGCGATCTGGAATGGGCTAATGAAATAATAAATACTAGGATTAGGTGATATTGGCATTATGCTAAAATGCTGACCTGAATTGATTGTGACTTGAGTTTGTTGGATATTTTTTGAGCGTTGGGCCATGAGGTTGTAATATTTCAGGTTGTGTGCGCCGAAGTGACTTGCCGCTTCGTAGGCGGTTGTCGAAGTGGTTTCAGATCGGATTGCGAACCAAGCGCGCGCCGCACCCCAATAGCCTTATCAGACAAAAAATTGGCCACGCATCACCGCGACTTTGTACCCGAAGCAGCCATCTGCACCGACAGGTTGCTGCAAATCCTTCGCCTAGAGCCCAGGCCTGTAATGCCCCCATCGAGAGCCTCCAAAGGGCGGCAAAGTAACGGCCCAGACGCCGCTCGATATTCTTAACAACGCCTTCAGTCTAAATAACATGCTGGATTTTGTCCGCATGTTGCAATAGTGTGTCTGCCTTGATCCGCGCTGCCTTGTGCAGGCGGGCGCTTGGTTCGAGCGGCAATGCGCTTGGTCAAGCCGGGGGCGGCCGGGATTAGTCCGGCAGGTCCCGTTGCAGAACCGCATTGCAGAGCTTGTTCAACTTTCAGAACCGGTGTCGCCGATTATAACGCATGCAGCCTGGGGAGTGGCATGGCCGAATTGGCGTTGCACCTGTTGGGCGCGAGGATCGCGCTCGACTCTGCTGGGACGGCGATCATGCTGCCCAGCGTCGCCTGGTCGCTGATCGGCGCCGTATTGGCGGCGCCGCATCGGCGGATCGGGCGTAGCCAGCTCGCCGCGGCGCTGTGGCCCGATCAGGACGAGGAAGCGGCGCGGCGCTGCCTTGCCACGGCCTTGTGGCGATTGAAGCAGCGCCTCGGCCGGCTGAACCTGCTCCGCGTCGGCAAGGAGACGATCGCGCTCACCGAAGGCGGCGAAGTGTGGATCGATGCGATCGCGTTCGAGCGCGGCGTCGAGTCCGCGCTCGCGGATCCGGCGAAGCTGGACAATGCGGCCGAGCGCGATGCGCTGAGGCAGGCGCTGGGCCATTATCGCGGCGATTTGCTCGAATCCAGCCCGGTCGATGCGGTCGCGATCGAGCGGGAGCGTTTGCGCGCGCTCTATCTCGATGCGGCGCTCGAGCTTGCGCGTGCGTGCAAGCGGCACGGCGAATGGCGCGTGGCGAGCGAGCTGGGCCGCGCGATCTGCGCGGTCGAGCCGCTGCGCGAGGATGCCCAGCGCCTGCTGATGGAAGCGATGGTCGCGTGCGGCAATCGCGCCCAGGCGGTGCAGCATTACCGCAGTTTCGAACGGCTGCTCGCCGACGAGCTTTCGGTGCGGCCGATGCGGGAGACTCGCGATCTGGCCGCGGCGATCGCGCGCGTATCGGCGTCGCCCGAGCCGGACGCGCCGATCCGCGCGGACGTGCCGTATCGCCAGACTCTGCTGATGGCGCGCCAGCAGCTGGCGGAAAGCCTGTCGCTGCTCGATCAGGCCCTTTCGCAATAGATTTTCCCCGATAGCCCTAGTGGATTCCGCACGGCCTCCCCGGTGTACGGAATTTTTTTCCGTTCTGTTTCAATCGATAAGGCTCGGTGTGAGGCAGTGGTGATGCACGTGTGATCGGCCCGTGATCGGCCGCTGTCAGGTTCCGCCTCAACAACAATCTGGGTTGCGACTCCAGTGCCTTGGAGGAGAGCTTGAATGAGGTGGATCGGTTGCGCGGCGACGCGCGTGCCAAGACGCTCGTCATCCGGTGTTGGTACGAGCGCGGCGACGACGACGCTGTCTGGCTGCGCGGTACCGTCCGCGATCTCTCGCGCGGCCGTGCGCTCGCTTTCGAGGGGCTCGAGTCGCTCCTGCTCAAGTTGCCGGCACTCATCGGCGACGGCGCGCCGCCGGCCCGTGCCGATGGATCACTTGAATGATCGCCGCGCGGCTTTTCGTTCAGACCGCTTGTTGGGAGATGATCGATGACGGACTATCCCCTGCTGCGCGCCAGCCTTGCGCCGCAATATGCGCAACTTCCCCCGGATCGCCTGAATGACCTGGTGCGATCGATCTATGGCCCCAACGCCACGGCCGAGGATGTCGAGGGGCTGTTCGACGACATCGGCGGCGGCCTGCGCCGGGCCGCGGGCGCGGTGGGCAATTTCGCGCAAAAGGCTGCTCCGGTGCTGGCGCGCGCGCTGCCCAGCGTGGCGAGCGGCGCCACGGGCGGCGCCGCTTTTGGGCCCTGGGGCGCGCTGATCGGCGCCGGCGCCGGCCTGGCGAGCGGCCTGTTGTCGCAATCGGGGAGCCGGACCGCGCGCGATATCGGCGGCGCCATCCACAATGTCGGAGGCCTGGTGTCGACGGTGCGTGGCGGCGGCGCCAACGGCGCGCTCGGATCGCTGGCCTCGGTCGCCAGCGGCGCGCTCGGGAGAACGCCTGCCGGCCGGGCGGCGCTCAGCGGAATACAGGGTTCGCAGCGCGCGCCCTCGGGCGGCGCGGCGAACATGCTCGCCGGGCTTCTGGCCCGTCCCGAGCTGGCGCAATCGCTGATGTCCTCGCTGATGGGCGGCGCGGGGCGGCAGAATGTCTCGATCAGCGGCCAGCAGGTGCCGGTGAGCCAGATGCTGTCGACGCTCAGCAACGTTGCCGGGCGCGCCGCGCACGAGGCCGCCGAGGCGGAAGGGTCCGCCGAGGACACGCCCGAATATGCAAGCGCGATGGCGGAGGCCTTCGGCATCGATCCGGAGGATTCGGAAGGGCGGAGCGACGCGCTGCTGGCGCTGCTCGCGCTCACCCCGTCGATCTGGATGAATCGGCCGGCGCCGGTGAACGTCCAGGTCAATCCCGCCGATCCCTATTTCCCCGCGGGCGAGAGCGCATGGGCCGAATGGGAAGGCGAGGCCCTGTTCGACGAGGATTGGAGCGAGGACTGGGGCGAGGATTGGGGCGGCGAGGACTATGCCGAGAACGATGAATCCGTGGAGTATGTAGGTGTTTGACGCCGCTGCCCGCGCTGCCGCCGGCCCCGGGCTCGATCCCGCGGCGATGATGCAGGAGTTCGCGGCCGGCGATCCGCGCATGGCCGCGCTGATGGAGCTGATGCAGGCGCAGCGCGCCGAGCCGAGCAACGATGTCGAGGCTCCGGACGAGCGCGACGAGCTGATCGCGGAGCTGAGCGCGCGGCTCGACGCGGCCGAGGCGCGCCTGACCAAGATGACGCGGATCGCCCGGCAGCTGCACGAGGCCGGCCGCGCCGGGGCGCAGCGGCTGAGCCGGCTCGCCGCGGCGCTCGGCGCCTGCGGCCTGTGCTGGGGCGACGATCCCGGCTGCCTTGGCTGCCATGGTCGCGGCCGGCCCGGCATGGTCCGGCCGGACGCGCAGATCCGCGCCGAGCTGTTCGGGGCGCCGTCGCCGGCGCGCGAACCCGCGATGCACGCGCACTGACTCGTTCAACAGTTGATGACAGGAGGAACGTGATGTTGGGAACCGCCTTTGAGAGCGATTTCGAAGGGCTCGTGGAGAGCGATTTCGAGTTCGACACCGAGGATTACGGCGAGGACTATGGCGAGGCGTTCGACGAGGCCGCGCGTCCCAGGTTCGGCGCACGGCCTGGCCGGGGTGGCCGGCCGGGGATCAAGCTGCCGCCGCGCGGCAATGCGGTGCCGCGTGCCGTCCCCGGCGGCTTCGCGACCAAGGCCGAACTGGCGGCGACCGCCAAACGGCTCGACGACCGCATCCACACGACTTCCGCGGCGCTGAAGGCCGTCGACACGCGCGCCCGCGCTGCCGAACGCGAGATCGGATCGATGGGGCAGGCGCTGCGCAAGGAGATCGCGCTGCGCAAGAAGGAAACCGCCGAGCTGAAGAAGGGCCTCGACGAGTCGCGCCAGATCGCGATGATCCTGCCGCTGATCGGCGGCGGGAACGACAAATTCTCCAAGATGCTGCCGGTCCTTCTCTATGGCGGCGCGCTTGGCGGCTCGTCGACATCGGCGAGCGACGGCAACAACGGCGTGATGACGACGATGATGATGGCCATCGCGCTTTCGGCCTGACCGGGCTGCTGTCACCGAAAGGAATGCGAGCATGTTTGACCAACAGCTGAACAGCCTCGTGCTCGGGCGCGCGGCGGGAAGCTCCTTCGGCCTGTCCTCCACGGATCTCGGCCGGCTGAGCATCATCGCTTACATGGCCGGCAATCCCTTGCTCGCGATCATCGCGGCGCGCTCCATGGCGGACAAGCCGTCCGACGAATGCGCGGAATATGATGACGTGAGCGAAGTGGAGGATGCGGTCGAGGCGGCGCAATCGGCGGCCGAGGACGCGGAGGCGGCCAAGGGCGGCGCCGAAGAGGCACGCAAGGGGGCCGAAGCCGCGGCGCAGGAGGCAAGAATTGCCGCCGACGCCGCCGGAAAATCGGCCGCCGCCGCCCAGCAGGCCGCCGACGAGGCGAGCAAGGCCGCCGCCCAGGCGCGGGAACCCGCGAAAGCGGGCGCCATCGCGCCGCCGCTCAAGAAGTAGCGGCGGCCGGCCAGGGGGTGAACCATGGATCCCGGGCTGCAGGAACTGATCGCGGCGGGCGGTTCGGACGAAGAGGTCGCCGTCATCGTCCGCCTGCATCCCGGGAGCTCCCCGCCGCCCGGCCTGCGCCTGGTCGCGCGCTTCGGCGACGTCGCGACCGGACGGGCGGCGCGCGGCGCGCTGGCCGCGATCCATGACCACGCATCGGTCGCCAGCCTCAAGGCACCTCGCATCTATGCCGGCGAGGCCGAGGCGATCGCCCCTGTGCGCAACCCCTTTGCCGACCGTCCGCCGCCCGGCGAGCCCGGCCTGAGCGAAGCCGATCCCGCGCCCGTGGACAGCGACGAGCGCCGCCCGGCGGGGCTCGCGGAGACGGGCAGGGGCGTCGTTGTCGCGGTGATCGACTGGGGGATCGACTTCGCGCATCCCGACTTTCGCAACGCCGATGGCAGCTCGCGCCTGATCGCCCTGTGGGACCAGCGCGCGGACGGCGTCCCGGCGCCCTATGGCTATGGTCGCATCCATCGCCGGGGCGAGATCGACCACGCGCTACGCGGCGACGATCCCTTCGCGGCCCTGAATTATCGCCCGTCCGAATCGCCACAGCCTTCGCACGGCACGCATGTGCTTGGAATCGCGGCGGGAAACGGGCGGGCGGGCGGTCCACAGGGCATCGCGCCCGAGGCGGATCTGATCTTCGTCCATCTCGGCCCCGGCCTGGGCGATCTCGGCAATTCGGTGGACCTGCTCGAGGCGATCGACTTTGTCGTCCGCGCGGCCGGGGGGCGCCCGATCGCGCTCAACATGAGCATCGGCCGCCATGCCGGGCCGCACGATGGCAGCTTGCTCGTCGAGCGCGCGATCGACTGGCTGATTGCCAACCGCCCCGGCACCGTGGTCGTGCAGAGCACGGGCAATTATTACGCGCGCAACGTCCATATGGAGGGGCGGCTGCGTGAAGGGCGCAGCGAGCGCCTGCCGTTCGAGCTGCCGCGCAGCGACGCGCATCCGGCGACGGTGGAGGTCTGGTACAAGGGGATCGACCGGTTCGTCGCGCGGGCCGTCGCTCCCGATGGCGGCGCGGCAATGGCCGAGCTCGGCGCCAATGCGGTGGTGCGCGGCGCGGCCGGGACGGAGCTGGCGCGACTCTATCACCGCGCCGCCGATCCCAACAACGGCGACAATCTGGTCGCGCTGGTCCTGCGCCCGCTGGCGCCGGCGGGGCGCTGGGCGATCGAGATCACGGGACGGGATGTGGCTGACGGCCGCTGGCACGCGTGGATCGAGCGCAATGCCGGCTGCCCGGCATGCCAGGCGGTGTTCGCGCCCGGGCTGGCGTCGCCGCTGGCGACGACGGGCAGCATCTGCAACGCGATGCGCACGATCGCGGTGGGCGCCTATGACGCGCATGATCCCGATCAGCCGATGGCGCGCTTCTCCAGCACCGGGCCGACGCGCGACGGGCGCCGCAAGCCGCTGGTGGTCGCGCCCGGCGTGCGGGTCCTGTCGGTGCGGTCGCGGCAATCGGCGGGGGAGCCGGCGGGCTATGTCCGGATGAGCGGCACGAGCATGGCCGCGCCGCATGTTACCGGCACGGTCGCGCTGATGCTCCAGGCTTCGGGGCCGCAACCGGTCGCGGCGATCCGCAACGCGTTGTTCGCTTCCCTGGCGCCGCCATCGCCGGCGGGCGCCGATCAGGTCGAGCGCTGGGGCTATGGCATCCTCGACGTCGCGGCGGCCGTCGCCGCGGCACGGCAATTGCGCGGCACCGCGCGCCCGGCCCGGGCATCCGGCGAAACACAGGAGGTGGCGGCCATGGAACGCGACGAACTCGAGGCAGCGGAAACGGTCGCCATCGGCCCGCCGGTGACGGACGACGAGCGCCGCTGGACCAAGGGCCGGCGCCACAGCCAGCCGACTCCCGAGCAGCGCATCCTGTCGCAGTTCAGCGAAGCCGAGCTGCGCGAGATGCTGGGCCTGCCGCCGGAGCCGCCGATCGCCGTCTCGCAGCGCGAGGGGAGCGAGGCCGATGCTCCAGCCCCCGACCCGGTAGCGGCGCTCGATCCGGCGCCGGCCCCGGAACCGTCCGTGCCCGATCCCGCAGCCGCGATCGAGCCGCTGCCGGGCTTCGAACCCGCCCCCGAGCCGCCGGCCGCCCCGGCAGCGCCACCCGTTGCCCCGGTCGACCCCAAGGCGCTGCTCAACGTCGCGGTCAATCCGCAGGCGCCCTCGACGCAGATCGTCGGCTTCCCGGGCGCGCGCCTCGCGGCGCCGCTGCTCGCGGGCGACATCATCCTGCGCGGAACGCATCGGCGCCGCGCGAAGATCGTGTCCCGCCCCGGCATGCGCCGCGCGCAAGGCATCCAGCAGCGGAGCGGCCGGCCGCGCGAAGGCGGCTTCTATGCCGAGGTGATCGGCGAGGACGGCTTCGAGCGGATCGCCGGCCCCGACGGGCTGCTGCTGCCCGACGTGCTGATCATCCGCTCGCGCGATGGGACCGGCCTTGGCGAGAGCGATCCGCCCATGGTGCCGCGGCCGACCATCCGCCAGGGCTCGCGCGGCCCCGCCGTCACCGAGGCGCAGACTCGCCTCAACACCGTGCATGCCGCGCGGCTCGCCGGGGGCGAGGCCGGGCTCGACCGTTGCCCGCTGACCGTCGACGGCGCGTTCGGGGCCAATACGCGCGCGGCGACGCTGGCCTTTCAGCGGACAGCCTTTCCGGGCCAGCCTAACGAATGGGACGGCGTCATCGGCCCGCGCACCTGGGCGGAACTGATTGCGGCGAGCGGCGGCGGCGTCTCGCAGATCACCTTGCCGACACGTTGTCCCGGGCTGCCGCTCGAGCAGCAGATCGACAATTTCGATTTCGGCTCGGCCGAGATACTGCCGCGTCATCAGCCGCAGATCATCGGCATCGCCCGCTGCATCATGGAGAGCGAGAGGACCGCGACGCCGGTCCGCCATCTGCGCTTGATCGGCCATACCGACTCCGTGGGGTCGCCCGCCGACAATCTCGCGCTCGGACTGCGGCGTGCCGAGGCGGTGCGGCGCGAGATACTCGGCGCGATCGCGCGGATGACCGGGCGGCCCGCATCGGCGGCGCTGGTGATCGACGTCGAAAGCCGCGGCGAGGCGGAGCCGGCCGCCGACGACGCGCGGAGCCGGCGCGTGCAGGTGTTCAGCGATTTCGTGTTCCCCGTCATCGTGCCACCCCGGCCGCGGCCGGTGGCCGCCGCGACGGTGGAGTTCGTGCTCGACGATGACGACGACCATCGGGTCGACGGCGCGTCGCCGGTTGCCACTGCGCTGATGTTCGGGCTTTGGGACAGCGCCTATACCGGCGCCGCCCGCACCGTCCGCAACGATGCCGCCGAGGCGAGCAACTTCGTCGGCAGCGACCGCCGCCGCTTCTATGTTCGCGTTACCGATCGCGGCGCGACCGGCTCGACCGTCACCGCGCGCTGGCGCACGCTGACCGCCGTCGGCGCGGACGACGACGCGCCCGCTTCACAGAACGTGACGCTTACCGAGACCGTGGCGGGATCGAAGATATTCGTGTCGCGCGCGCTGATGCTGGTGACCGACGACACCGATGCCGGCCAGCCGACCCATTCGGGGCTGGCGGCCGGCCCCGATGTCGGCGTTCGCAATCGCGGCCAGAGCAATCATCGGCTGCGCCGCGCCGATCTCAACGGCTCGGTGCGTGTCGACTATACCGCCGCCGCCGGCGGCACCGTCTCCTCGACCTTGCCGGTGTTTCGGCGCAACCCCGAGAGCCGCAGGCGCATCGCACTGCGCGTCGTCCGGCTCGGGCTGACCATGACGCCCGCGCTGCAACGGCAGATCGACGATCAATTCCTCCATGCCAACCAGCGCTGGGCGCAGACCGGGCTCAGGATCGATGTCGGCCCGACGCGCGACCTCGCGCTGCCGGCCGGCGCGCGGGATGCCAATGGAAACTATATCGGCTTTCTCGACACGCCGGAGGAGCGGCTGGTGCTGGATCAGCTGCTGCCGACCACGCCCGACGACACCGTCACCGTCTGCTTCTGCACCTTGCCGCGCCCGCGCAGCGACGGCCTGCCCAATTTCAACGCCTATTCCGGCGTCACCCAGACGCAGGAGGCATTGCTCGGCGGCCGCTTCTTCATCTTCCAGCATGTCGACCTCAATGCCGATCTCGAGACGCTGGCACACGAGCTGCACCATGTGCTGCTCAACCGCTTCGACAGTCCGCAAGGGCTGCAATTCTTCACCTTCAACACGTTCGCGCCCAGCGGCGCGCTGCCCGATGTGCGGACCTATCGCCGGATCCAGACACTGTTCACCGCCAGCCCGGATGCCGACGCCAACAACGACAACAGCTTCAACTGGGTGCGCCGGCGCCGGACGACGCGCCTGCCCACGCCGCCGGATGCCGCCGGAATCGGCCCCGCCGACACCACCACCGGCAATACCTCGGTAGGGAATTTCTGAGATGACCGACACAGCCAGCCTCACGCCCCGCCAGCGCGTGCGCATGTTCGTCGGCGGCAACTTCACCAGCGCCGCGCTGGGCCCCCGCTTCGACGCGGTGCTGCGCGCGATCGACGCCGATCCGCGCGCGCATCTGAGCGCCTTCGAGCAATTGTATCTCGGACCGCGCCCCAGCCGGCTCGCGCTCACCGATCTGCACCTCGACAGCTTCCTGCTGCGGATCAGCCGCCAGCTCCCACGGGAAGCCGGCGCGGTGTCGCGCCAGCTATTGGCGCGCATGGCCTCGCTGGCCCGCGCGCAGGAACAGGAAATGGCCGAGGCCGCGGACGAGGCCCTGTCGACCGAGCTTGGCCGGCGGCAGCGCGAACTCGTCGCGCGACGCGAGGTGCTGGCACAGATTGCCCGTGCGGCATGAGGGGGATGCGATGACCGACACCCATTCCATCACCGGCACGGACACGCTCGCCCGCGCCACGCTACAGGATCACCTTGCCGATCCCTTCATGCAGGTGGTCGCGTGGCCCGGGCGCCGTATCGACCGTCCGCTGCTCGGCGGCGATGTCGTCATCCGCCAGCCGCTGGGGGGAGGGCGCCGCTCGTTCATCCTCACCGCCCCGCTGGAAATCGGCGCGCGCGAGGCCGGCGCGATCGATGTCGAGGCACTTGCCGCGGGACGGCCGGGCACGGTCGCGATCAGCCTGTGCGGCCCGGACCGGCTGCTCCATGCCGACCTGACGGTGATCCGTCCGCTGGGCGAGGCCGAACAGGATATCTCCGCGGTTCCGCCCGGGACCCCGGCGGCGCGCCCGACCATCCGCACCGGCTCGCGCGGCCCGGCGGTGATCGACGCGCAACAGCGGCTGAACCAGGTGCATGCCGAGCGCGCGGCTCGGGGCGAGCGCGGCCTCGACGATTGCCCGCTCGCCACCGACGGCATTTTCGGAGCGCATACGCGCGCGGCCACGGTCTCGTTCCAGCGCATCGCCTTTCCCGGCCTGGCGTCCGAATGGGACGGCATCATCGGGCCACGCACCTGGAGCGCGCTGCTGACATACACCGCGCGTCGGCCGCCACGGCCGATACCCGGAGTGGGCCAGGTCGATCCCAGCCGCTGGGGCACGATCCTGCGCCCGCTCGCGACCGGGCGCACCGTGCTACGCAGCGGCAATGCGGTGGCCGCGCTGATCGACGGCAACGCCACCTTCAACGCCATGGCCGCCGACATGGGTGCCACCAATGGCGAGCGCGACTTCATCTATCTGCTCGGCTGGGACAATTTCGATACGTTCCCGCTCGGTGCGGCGAGCAGCTTCCGCGACATCTACACCGCCGCGGCGGGACGAGGAGTCGAGGTCGCGGCAATGCTCTGGGATCAGTTCGGCATCGTCACCGCCGCCGATCGCAGCGCGACCCAGGTCGTCAGCCACATCAATGCGCTGACCGGCGGCAAGGCGATCAAGGACGATCTGACCACCAACCACACCACTGCATCGACCGTGCGGCTGGCGGTCGCCGCGGCGCTGGTCGGGATGCATCCGCGCCTGATCTCGGTCATCCTCCGGATCATCGAGCCCGATATCGCGCGGCTGGGCGGATCGCATCATCAGAAGGTGCTGGTGGTCAAGCGCGGCGAGGTGCTGGTCGGCTATTGCGGCGGCATCGACATGAACCCCAACCGCGTCCGCGTTGTCGACCCCGACACGGGGCAACCGCATCATGACACGCATTGCCGCATCGTCGGGCCGAGCGCGCACGATCTGCTCTCGACCTTCGTCTCGCGCTGGCGGCATCATCCCGGCAGCAGCCGCTTCGGCGCCCTGCGCGGCGAGACGGCCGGCGTGCCCGCCGCGATCGCGAGCCCGGGCGTGAACGATGCTCCCTTTGGCGGCCCCCTCTCGGTGATGATCGCGCGGACCTTCAATCCCGTCCATGCGGCGCCGCCGCTGATCGTTGCCGAGCGCGGCATCAAGGCCGCGCTGCTCGCCGCGATCGGCAATGCCCGCCGCTTCATCTATTGCGAGGACCAGTATCTGCTCGACCTCGACACGGCGCGCGCGCTGATCGCCGCGGTGCCGCGGCTCAGCCATGTCACGATCCTGATCCCGGGCAATCCGATCACCGATGTGCCGTTCGGCAAGGAATATCGCCGCGATTTCGTGGGCCTGATCGATGCCGCGCTGTCCGGGGCCGACCGGGCCAAGCTCGGCGTGTTCCAGCTCACCACCAGCCAGAGCGCGCCGACCTTCGGCGACCACACCTATGTCCATTCCAAGAGCTGGGTGTTCGACGACGAGCTCGCGGTCATCGGCACGGCCAATTGCAACCGGCGCAGCTATAGCTTCGACAGCGAAGTCGACGCATTCATCTTCGAGGACAATCGTGTCGAGGGCGACGCGCGCCAGACCTTCGCGCAGCGCTATCGCATGGCGCTGTGGCAGCATCATCTCGCCGTGCCGGGATCCTCGGTGGTCGACGGCGTGGCGAGCGCGCGGCTGTGGCGTGCCGCCGCCCGTCCGCCCAGTGCCCGCGTCATCGAATTCGATCATCGCCTGCCGACGGGCGTCACCTCGCTCGCGGGATTGCGCCAGGCCGTGATGGACCGCGGTGCCGCCCGTCTGCGCGACATCATCGATCCCATGGTGTGATGCCGGAGCCGGGCCAGGCAGGCTCGGCAACCGCGATCGGCGATCCCGCCGATGCCGGTCAGATCAGCTTCAGGTCGGTCGGCCGCGCCTGCGGAAATACCGTCGCCAGCCGGTCGGCCGACAGCCCATATTGCCGCGCGACCAATCCGCCGATCAGCGCGCGATAGTCGGTCAGCACCGGCAGGTCGCGCGACTGGTTGAGCGTCGCGGCGGACAGCGCCACCTGCGCGCCCGCCATCCGGCCGCCGGCGATGTCGCCGCCCAGGACCCAGTAGACGCTGCCATGGCCATGATCGGTGCCCTTGTCCCCGTTCTCGCGGAAGGTGCGGCCGAATTCGGAGACGACGACCACGGTGGTCGATCCCCAGGCCCTGGCGCCGATCGCGTCGACAAAGCCGGCCAGGCCGCGCCCCAATTCGCCGATCCGATCGGCCAGATAGCCGGTTGCGTTGCCCTGGTTCACATGCGTGTCCCATCCGCCGACATCGACGAAGGCGAGGTTGAACCGGTCGCGCATCAACGCGCCGATGCGCCGCGCCGACAGCTCGAACCCCTTGCTGCTCACCGCGCCCCGGCCCGCCGCCTTCATTTCCTTGTCGAGCGTTTCGAATACGGTTTCGCGCACATGGAAGCCCTGGGCGACCGATTGCGCCAGTTGCCCGCTGGTGCCGTACATCGACTCGATGATTGCCGTCTGGCGCCGGTCGATCGGCTTGCCGACGTTTGCGAGCGCCAGATTGGGCACCGGCACGGGATCGCCGCGGAAGCACAGCGGCAACTGGTCGGTGAAGGCGATGGGCCGATCGCTTCTGCCCAGCATCTGCGCCAGGCGCGCCAGGAAACCCGAGCCATAGTTGCGCGAGCCGCCGACGGGCTGGCCCAGCTCGATCGTGTCCTGCGTCTCGAAATGGCTGCGGCTCAGATCGTCGGTGCCGGCGAACGGCACGAACGCGACCTGCCGTTGCCGCCATAGCGGCAGGATGCTCTCCTTGAGCGCGGGATGCAGGCTCCAGTCTCCGTCCAGCGGCAGCGCTGCCTTGGGATCGGCGGGACTGGGCCTGGCGAGCGCAATCGTCGGGCGCGACTGGTAGTAGAAATCGCTGCCCGTGGGGACGATGATGCTCGTCGCGTCATAGGCGCCCCGCAGGAACACGACGAGCAACCGGCTGCCCGCCTGCGGCGCGGCAAAGGCTCGGCCGGCGACGATCGATGGCGCGAGCGCTGCCGCGCCCTTCAGAAGGTCTCGACGTTGGATGGGCGGCATCACGACATCTCCTGCCATTCAACGGTGCATGAATTCGGGCGAGGACAGGAACAGTGTGTTCCACTCCTGCGGCGATGTCGCCTTGGCGAGCGCGCCGCGTGTCGGCTCGCCCAGCGTGGCGGCGAGGCCGCCAAAATAGACGGCGTTCTGCAGCTGGGGAAAGGCCGGCTGATCGGCGGATGCGCCGGGCGGGCGGAACAGGCCGGCCGATCCGCCGCCGATCTGGCGCGCGATATCGAACCGCGTCGCCATCTGGCCCGGGCCGGACCAGGCGTCCGACCGCATGTCATAGCCGTCGGGCGTCTCGTGGTTGTACAGCCCTTCGCCCATCCGGTTGAGCCAGCCGATGACCGGCTGGGTATTCAGGATCACCCGATCGCCATAGGCATAGCGCACGGCGGAGATCGCATAATGGGCCGGGTCCTTGAACACCGTCCCTAGCGAGGCCTTGAAGGCGGGGGCCCCGATCATCGCGCGCAGCACCCTGCCGATATCGCCGTCGCTGCGCCGGAACGCCTGCTCCATGCGCGCGACGACGTCCGCGGGCGGCGCATCGCCCATGAAGTAGGTCGCGATCCGGAGCGAAACATGATGCGCGGTCGCGGGGGAGGATGCGATGAGGTCGAGTGCCTGCTCGACTTCGGCGAAACCGCGTCCCTTGATGTCGTGTCCCAGGAAATGCTTGTCGCCGAAATCATGGCGCGCGGGATTGAACTCGAACAGGCCGGCGCGGACGTAGAGCGGTTGCCATTGCGGCTTGAGCTTGGGCGCGTCGGGCTTCAGGTCGACGCCGACGCCGGTCAGGATCCGGGCAAGCTCCTGCACGTCCTGCTGCGAATAGCCGGAGCCCACGCCCATGGTGTGCAGCTCCATGATCTCGCGGGCATAATTCTCGTTGATATGCCCGGCCGAATTCTGGTCGTTGTCGAGATAGCGCAGCATCGCGGGGTGGCGCAGGGTCGCCTCGAGCAGGTCGCGGAACTTGCCCAGCGCGCGGGCGTGAAGCGTGTCTTCATAATCGCCGACCATGGCGCGGATGTCGCGTTTCGGCGCGTGCACGTTGAAGTGATTGAACCAGAACCAGGTCATCTGCTCGCGCAGCTGGTCGGGGGCGTAGAGCGCGCGCAGGATCGATCTCGCGCGCGCTTCGTCGGCAAGCGCGCTCATGTCTTTCTGATAGGCGTCGCGCGCCGCCTTGCGCTGGTCGGGATCGGTCAGCGCGTTGGCGGCGCGGATCGCGGCATCCTCCTCGACGACCAGCTGCGTCATCGGTTCGCGAACGATCCGCATCGCATCGAGCTGGCGCTGCGCATCGGGAGGGAGCGTTCCGGCCCCGTCCCGCAATTGCGCGTCGAGCCAGCGGCCGGCATCGGGGGCGGCGCCGGCACGGGGCCCGGCCGCGCCCTCGATGCCCCATGTCAGCCTGTCCGCCCAGGCGAAGCCCCTGGCGGGCGCTCCGGTGGACTGTGCCTGTGCCGCCGGTATCGACAGCGCGTACAGGGCCACGAGAACGGTGCGGACGCTCAGCTGAATTCCCATCATCGGCCGATGATTCCCGAGCGATCGGCCGATGCGACGCTACCTGCCGGATCCATCGGATCCAAAAGGTCCACGCTTCACCGGCGCGATCCAATGCCCGCACTATGGGCAGCCGAAAATGAACTGGCGCTGTCCGGAAAGCGCGTTCGGGCGGGAATCGAGCCGCCGGCCGGCGGCTCTTCCGGATGAGACCGGCTAGGACCTGATCTGCAGCACCGCGAGGACGGCGTCATTCTCGGCGGGAGTGCCGATCGTCACGCGGATCCAGTCGTCCAGCGGGGGGAAGGGCCGCGCGATGGCGATGTGCGCCTGCGCGAAGGCGCGCCGGAGCGCGGCGGGCGCGGGCGGCTTGAAGAAGACGAAATCCGCGCGGCTGTCGGTTCTTCGCCAGCCGAGCCGGTCGATCCGCTGGTGGATGCGCGCGCGTTCATGCGCGACGGCGTCGTGAACGGAACGGACGTGGCGTTGATCCGCGAGCGCGGCACCGGCCGCGGCCAGCGCCAGGCGCGACAGCGAATGCGGCGCGCCGATCCCGGAATCGCGCAGTCCCCTGGCCAGCGCAACGGGCGCGACCGCATAGCCGATCGAAAGGCCCGCAAGCCCATAGATCTTGGCGAGCGTGCGGAACACCAGGACATTGGCGCCGTCGCGAACGTGCCGGATGGCGCTTCGCCGCGGAAGATCGTCATATTCCAGATAGGCTTCGTCGACGACGACCAGCGTGCGCCGGGCGGCATCGAGGATGAAGCGGTCCAGCGCCGCGGTTTCGCCGACCGTGCCGGAAGGATTGTGCGGGTTGACCAGCGAGACGGCGAGTGTGTCATCGTCGATGGCCGCCGCCAGCGCCGGGAGATCATTTTCGAGGCCGGCATTGAGCGGAACGGCCACGCCCCTGCCACCAAGCGGCGCGGCGGAATCGATGAGCGCGGTATAGCCGGGTGAGGAATGGACGATGCCGCCCCCACCATTGCGCTGCCGGGCGAGATAGAGGCCCAGCGGCTCCAGCATTTCGCCGATGACCACTTGTTCGGGGCTGACGCTCTCGAGCATGGCGATCTGGCGGCTGAGTGCGTCGACTTCCGATTGGTCGACATAGCGATGCAGGCTGGACAGGTTCCGGGTGATCGCCCGCGCGACCTGCGGCGATGGCCCGAACGCGTTCTCGTTGAGCGAGAGCCGGATATCCCGAGGAGCGGGCGCGGCGCCCGCTCCGGTTGTGATCGCGGCGGAAACCGCGCCACTCGCGACGATCAGGCGGCGGCGCGACAGAGAAGGGGCGTGCATCAGAAGTTCACTCCGATCCGGGCATAGTAATGGCCGCCGCTGAAGCCGAAGGGCGAAAACTCGCTGTACGGGAAGGCGCCGCTGGTGTCCGCGCCGGTGAGCGCCGGAGTGGAGCGGATATTCTCGGTGGGATAGATGTTGAACAGGTTGTTCGCGCCGACCGTCAGCGAGATGTTCCTCGTGATCTTGCCGGTGATGCTCACGTCCGTGACCCACTTCGCTTCCAGCTTCTGGATCACGTCGAGATTGCCCGCAGTGCCGGACTCGGTCGGCTGGGTCCGGAAGGGCGTGCTCCCCTGCGCCGCCAGCGCGGCATTGGCGGGTGTCTGGTTGGTAAGCGCCACCTGCTCGACTTCGCCGTAGCGCGTGGTGCGCGCATCGATGGTGAAGATGCCGATCTTGAGATTGGCGCCAAGTGCGACCTTGTCCTTGGGCTGGCCGTGCTGGACACGCGTTCGTTCGACCACGTCGAACAGCGGCGTGGTAATGCCGAGCGCCGTGATCTGCGACGGTGTCGCCGAGACACGCCGCAACCGGGTGGTGTTGTGGTTGTAGGCAGCGGTGAGACGCAGCGTGGCTTCGCTGCTCAATTTCGTCGTGTAGGAGGCCGTGACGTCAACGCCCTCGGTGCGCGTGTCCGCCGCGTTGGTGAAGTAGCGCACGCTGGTCACGCCGGGATAGCCTAGGCTGGCGAGATAGTCGCGCAGGCGGCGGCTGTTCGAGGCATCGACGAAATTGGAGGACAGGAAGATCCGATCGTCGATATCGATATGATAATAATCGGCCGAGGCGCTGAACCCGCCGCTGTCGAAGGTCAGGCCGCCGCCGAAGCTCGTCGACTTTTCGGGCTTGAGCTGCTGCGCGCCGAGCGCCTGGGCCAGCCCGGAGCCGACCGGGGCGGTGCGGACCAGCACGAATTCGGGGAAACCGGTCGTGTTGTTGACGATGGTGCGGCTGCTGGTCGAGCTGAAATATTGCTGGGCGAGGGCGGGGGCGTGGAAGCCGGTGCCCGCCGAGCCGCGCAGCGCGAAGCCCGCGCCCAGCTTCAGGCGGGTCGAGGCCTGGCCGTTCCAGGTGTCGCCGAAGTCGCTGTAATGTTCGTAGCGCCCGGCGAGATCGACCTGCCATCCGCGCACGGGCTCCAGGCCCAGCTCGGCGAAGGCGCCGATCGCGTCGCGGCTGGTGTCGACCACGTCGCCCGGCTGGATGCCCGCAAATCCCTGCGAGCCGATCGTCGGCACGCCGCCTGCATTCGGCCCGTCGAGAATGCGGGCGGAGCCATATTGATAGCTCGCCAGCTCGCCCGCGCCGATCTTGTAGCCGTCGCGGCGATATTCGGCGCCCAGTGCGACGTTCAGCGGCGCGGCGAGGCCGATGTCATAGCTGTCCGACAGGGTGAGATCGGTGGTCCATTGCGAATTGCCGTATCGGCCGTTGTAGAACCTGGTCGGGCTCGCGGTGCCCAGCGTCGCGTTCAGCGTGTTCTCGGTGCGATATTCGATCGTGTTGCCGCCATAGACGGTCGAGAGATCCCAGTCCCAGCCGCCGAGCTTGCCGCGAACCCCGATCACGGCCGAATAGTCGGTGCTCTCGGTATTCACGAACGGCAGGAAGCCGTTGGGATAGAGGGCGCGGACATTCTCGTCCTGGCCGGGGCGGCGGAAGGAGGCATTGGAGTGTGCCTTGCTGACCCGGTAGCCGCCAAAGCCATAGAGTTCGATATCGCCGCCGAGCGGCTTGGCGAAATTGACGATGCCGCTGACCTCTTCCAGATCGCCCTCGTCGGCGAAGCGCCAGACGTTGCGATTGACCGTCGCCTCGCGCGGGTCGAGCGTCGTGCCCGTGGCGCCGCCCGGCGGGTTGAGGCCGATGCCCGAGCCGTAGCGCGCCGACAGCGGCTGGGGCGCGCCGGTGGAGGACGTGCCGAAATAGAATTGCCGAGTATCGGGCTGTGCCCGATTGGCCGCCTTGTGGTTGCGATAATAGCCGGTGACGTTGAGGAAGCCGTCGTCACCGAGCCTCACGCCGGAGCCGAGCGATAGCTCATAGGTGTCGCCGCCGCCATCATAGGTGCTGCCGAAGCTGGCGGTGCCATGGATCGCGGTATCCGTGCGCAGCAGGATGTTGATCACGCCGGCGATCGCGTCCGAGCCATATTGAGCGGAAGCACCGTCCCGCAGGATCTCGATGCGCCCGATCGAGGCCGCCGGAATCTGGTTGAGATCGGTCGGCACCGCGCCCTTGCCGATCGTCCCGCCGGTATTGACCCAGGCCGCCGTGTGCACGCGCTTGCCGTTCAGCAGCACCAGCGTCTCGTCCGGCGAAAGACCGCGCAGCGAGGCGGAATGGATATGGGTGTTGCCGTCCGGCGTGGTGGGCGTCGCGAAGGCGAAGGACGGCACCTGCTGGCGCAGGATCTCGCTCGTTTCGGTATAGCCCGACGCACGCACGTCCTCGCCGCTCAGCACGTCGATCGGCACCGGGGAGGAGGTGACGGTGCGGTTGGCGAAGCGCGTGCCGGTGACGACGATCCCGCCTTGCTCCGGCGCGCTTTCGTCGGATGGCGGGTTCGCGGTCTGCGCGAGGGCGGGGATGGGAAGGAAGGCGACGCTCGAGAGGAGCAGGAGGATATGGCGCATGGAGCCCCTTTTTGTTCTTGCTGGCCGGGCCTTATATCCTATTCAGTCAATGGGAATTGAGTCAGAAGAAGCTCTTTGTGGCGCGATAGCGCAGCTGTCGCGAACGCGACGTGCGGTCCGCACCGGCGGAGTCATGCTCGGGAAAATCAAATCGATAGCGCGTCCTGCTGTGCGCAACGCCAGCTTGTGGCGGCGATAGATTTTCACGCGCCATAATTCCCATTTATAAAATAGGAATAAGCGGGAGGCGGCCATGGCCTCGCGATTGCGGGATATTGTCTTGGGAGGAATCCAGTGAAGACCAGCCTGTTCGCGCTCAGCCTTTCGCTCGCCGTGGCGCCCGCCGCGGCGCAGACGCTCGCCATCGATCCGCATGTCGACCTGCCCAAGTCCGCCACGGCACCGGGCTGGTCGGGCAAGGCCGATCCGACATCGCAGTTCGACCTCGATCGTGCGCGCGCCGGCGACCTCAACGCCGCGGCCATCGCGCTGTTCGTGCCGCAGGGCACGCGCGACGCGCCGACGCTCGCCAGGGCGCAGGCCGAGCTGCGCGTGCGCGACGGCGCCATTCATGCGATCGCCGAGCGCAATCCCGCGCTGGCGGTGTTCGCGCGCTCCCCGGCCGATGTCCGGGATGCGGCCGCGCGCGGCAAGTTCGCGGTGATCGAGAGCTTCCTCAACGCCTGGCCGCTCGGCAACGACCTCGACCAGCTCGACTATTGGTATGGCCGCGGCGTGCGCATCCTCGGCCTTGTCCATGCCGGCAACAATCAGTTCGCGGATTCGTCGCGGCCGGCCTTGCAGCTCGGCGACACGCCCGGTGAGAATGGCGGCCTTTCGCCGCTGGGCCGGGCCGCGGTCAGGCGGCTCAACGATCTGGGCGTGCTGATCGACGTGTCGCAACTCTCGGACGCGGCGTTCGACCAGGTGCTCGCACTGAGCCGCGCGCCGGTCATTGCCAGCCATTCGGACGTGCGCGGTCTGGTCGACAATAGCCGCAACCTGAGCGACGGGCAGCTGGACGCGCTGAAGGCCAAGGGGGGCGTGGTCGCGATCAATGCATTCAGCGCCTATCTGCGCGCGCGCTCGCCCGAGACCCTGGCGGCGGTGGCCGCGCTCCAGAAGCAATATGGGCTCAAGCCCGGCGGTCCGGCGCTCGCTGCCGACAGGCAAGCCGAATATGACCAGCGCTTCCACGATATCGTTGGCAGGGAGCCGCGCGCGAGCGTCGCGGATCTGGTCAATGCGGTCGACTATGCGGTCAAGCGGATCGGCGTCGATCATGTCGCGCTTTCGTCCGACTTCAATCATGGCGGCGGCGTCGACGGGTGGGCCGATGTCGGCGAGATCGCCAATGTCACCGCCGAGCTGAAGCGCCGGGGCTATCGGGACGCGGATATCGACAAATTGTGGAGCGGCAATGTGCTGCGTGTCTGGCAGGCGACGATCGACGCGCGCGATCAAGCCTATCGCCCGGTGGCGGTGGCACGTCGGTGACGCATTTTGATCCGCTCTATTCGCTCGCCGGTGTGCTGGTCGGCCTGCTCGTCGGCATGACGGGCGTCGGCGGCGGTTCGCTGATGACGCCGCTGCTCGTGCTTGCCTTTGGCTTTCATCCCGCCACCGCCGTGGGCACCGATCTGCTCTATGCCTCGGCTACCAAGGCGGTCGGCACCGTGGTTCATGGCGCCGGCGGCACGGTGGACTGGAAAGTGGTGCGGCGGCTGGCCATCGGCAGCGTGCCGGCCACGCTGATCACGCTGCTGGTGCTGGCCGCGCTCGGGACGCATCTCGAGAGCACGGGCCGGGTGATCAGCCTCACGCTCGGGATCGCCCTGCTCGTCACGGCCGTGGCGATCCTCTTCCGGCGCTGGATCGTCGAGTATTTCACGACCGATCGCCCGCCACGGCCCGAGCGCCAGGTGGCGGCGCTGACGGTCATCCTCGGCGCGGTGCTCGGAGTGCTCGTCTCGCTGTCCTCGGTCGGCGCCGGCGCGCTGGGCATGACCGTGCTGCTGATCCTGTATCCGCGCCTCCCGACCAATCGCCTGGTCGGCTCCGACATCGCCCATGCCGTGCCGCTGACGCTGATCGCGGGCGCCGGACATTGGCTGCTCGGCTCGGTCGACTTCGGGCTGCTCGGATCCCTGCTGCTCGGGTCGGTGCCCGGGATCGTCATCGGCAGCCTGATCGCCACGCGCATCCCCGATCGGGTGCTGCGTCCCGTGCTTGCCGGAACGCTCGCCATTGTCGGCGGCAGGCTCGTGTTTTGAACCCCCTCGGAGAATGCCCCATGTCGCTCGAACCCAATTTCTTCAACGAACGCGACGACCAGATGTGGGCCGACCTGCTTTCGCCGGGGCGCCGGGCGTTGCTTGGGGGTGGCGCCGCGGCGCTCGCCGCGCTTGGGCTGGCACGGGGCGCGCAGGCGCAGGCGCAGGCCGTGCCCGTCACGGCTCCCGCGCCCGCCGTGTCGGGCCGCAGTCCCTGGGGCTATGAGACCTATAAGGAGCCGACGCCGCGCCCCAAATCGGTGCGTCCGGGCGAGGCCGTGCTGCCATCGACCCCACGCGCCTATACGGATATCAAGAGCTATCACGCGCACATCTATTTCGACGAGGACAGCCATGCGAAGGCGGCGCTGATCCGCAAATGGGCCGCCGAGCGCTTCTCCGTCGAGCTCGGCAACTGGAACCTCGAGCCGCGGGGACCGCACGTCACGCCGTCCTTCTATTTCGGCTTCGCCAACGATCTGCTGCCGGTGATCGTCCCATGGCTGCAGCTCAACAGCCTCGGCCTCACGATCCTGCTTCACCCCAATACCGAGGACCCGCGTGCCGATCATCTCTACTACGCGCTCTGGGTGAACCGTTCGCAGCCGGTGAACGCCTATGGGATGCATGCCCCGGCGCCCGGCGAGCCCAAGGTCGAACAGATCTATCCCAATACCCGGCCGACCATCCGGCCCGAGGCCTGAGCGAAAAAAAGGCCGCGCTCCAGGGGGGAGGAGCGCGGCCCAGACCTGAGCTTGGAGGGGATGACCCAGCCCGGGGAAGCGACGAAGCCGGACGAGAACGATTGCTGGCTTCATCGGCACACGCCTAATTCATATCAATCAGATGGATATTAAGAAGCAAGTTCGGCTATCATGTGCTAAAGCTCATCTCGCCCATGCTGTGGAACAAAGGCGCTATCCACGCCGCTCGTGAACCTGCCGGCGCGTCTCCGCCCGGCGCCACTCCGGAAAGCCCATGACCGATCTCGCTCTGCCATTTGAGCATCCTGCCTGGTTTCAGCCCCTGTCCGCGGCGCGGAGGGGCGACGCATGATCCGCCTCGAAAACGTCCACAAGGCCTTTGCCAATGGCCATGCGGCGCTGGCCGGCGTCGATCTGGAGATCGCGCGGGGCGAAGTGTTCGGCATCATCGGCCGCTCCGGTGCCGGCAAGTCCACTCTGGTGCGGCTGCTGAACGGGCTAGAGCGGCCCACCGCCGGCCGGGTCGAAATCGATGGCATCGCGCTGGACGGCCTGTCCGGCGACGGCCTGCGCCTGCTGCGCCGGCGGGTGGGCATGATCTTCCAGAATTTCGGGTTGCTGGGCGCGCGCACCATATTCGAGAATGTCGCGCTGCCGCTGCGGATCGCCGGAGCCGACCGTGCGCGGATCGCTCTGCGCGTGCCCGAACTGCTCGCCCGGGTCGGCCTGGCCGACCATGGCGCCAAATATCCCGCCCAGCTTTCGGGAGGGCAGAAGCAGCGCGTCGGCATCGCCCGGGCGCTGGCCACCGATCCCGACGTCCTGCTCTGCGACGAGGCGACCAGCGCGCTCGATCCGGAGACGACTCGCAATATCCTGGCGCTGATCGCCGATCTCAACCGCGAGCTGGGACTCACCATCGTGCTGATCACGCATGAGATGGAAGTCGTCCGTCAGGTCTGCGATCGCGTCGCGGTGCTGCATGCCGGGCGAGTGGCGGAGACGGGCAGCGTCGCCGATGTCTTCCTCCGCCCACGGGCGGCGGAGACTCGCGCGCTGATCGATGAAGACGACGAGGGCGCGCAGCCGATCGCCTTTGACGGGCCGGTCGTCCGCCTGACGCTGCAGGGGGAGGCGGTCCTGCAGCCCGTGCTCACCCGCATCGCCCGCGAGACCGGCACCGACTTCGCGATTCTCGACGGCAGGATCGGCCGGCTGAAGGATGCGGGCTTCGGGCAGCTGACCCTTGGCCTGACCGGTGGGGACACCGAGGCCGCGCTCGCGGCGCTCCGCCGGCACGGCGAGGTGGCGGCATGAGCGGCTGGCTTGCCAATGTCGATTGGAGCGAGATCGGCCAGGCCTGTCTCGACACGCTCGCGATGCTGGGCGGCTCGCTGCTGCTGACCGTCCTGCTCGGCCTGCCGCTCGGGATCTTGCTGTTCCTGACCAGCCCGGGCCAGGTCTGGCAGAATCGCGCGGTCAGCGGGGGGCTGGCCCTGCTGGTCAACCTGCTGCGCTCCGTGCCCTTCATCATCCTGCTGATCCTGATGATCCCGCTGACGGTGCTGCTGGTCGGCACTTCGCTCGGCGTGGCGGGCGCGATCCCGCCGCTGGTGGTGGGGGCGGCGCCCTTCTTCGCGCGGCTGGTCGAGACCGCGCTGCGCGAAGTCGATCGCAACACCATCGAAGCGGTCCAGGCCATGGGAGCCACCACGCGCGACCTGGTGTTCCGGGCGTTGCTGCCCGAGGCGCTGCCCGGGATCATCGCGGGGGCGACCGTGACCGCGATCGCGCTCGTCTCGTTCACTGCGATGGCGGGGGCCGTCGGCGCGGGCGGGCTGGGCGATCTCGCCATCCGCTTCGGCTATCAACGCTTCCAGACCGACGTGATGCTGGTCACCGTCGCGCTGCTGCTCGTCCTCGTCCAGCTTCTCCAGATGGCGGGAGACCGCCTCGTCCGCCATTTCACCCGCCGATAGGATTTCCGATGCAACGACGCCTGCTCCTCACCGCTTTCGCCGCGCTCGCGCTGGCCGGCTGCGGCAGATCCGCGAAGACCGACGATCCCAACACGCTGAGCGTCGCCGCGACGGCGGTGCCGCATGCCGAGATATTGGAGTTCGTGAAGCCGGCCCTGGCCAGGCAGGGGCTGAAGCTCGATGTCAGGGTGTTCAACGACTATGTCCAGCCCAACACCCAGGTCGCGGAAGGGCGGATCCTGGTCAATTATTTCCAGACCGGACCCTATCTGGCCGAGTTCAACCGTTCCAAGGGCACGCATCTGGTGGCGATCGCGGGCGTGCATGTCGAGCCGTTCGGAGCCTATTCGCGCAAGTGGAAGGCGATTGCCGACGTGCCGGCGGGCGCGACGGTGGCGATCCCCAACGACCCGAGCAACAGCGGCCGCGCGCTCCAGCTGCTCGCCAAGGCCGGGCTGATCACCTTGCTCGACCCCAAGAGCACTTCCGCCACGCCCAAGGATATCGTCGAGAACCGCAAGAACCTGAAGTTCCGCGAACTCGAGGCGGCGACGCTGCCGCGCGTGCTCGATCAGGTCGACCTGGCGCTGATCAACACCAACTATGCGCTCGACGCGAAGCTGGATCCGAGGCGGGACGCGCTGGCGATCGAGGGCAAGGACAGCCCCTATGTGAATTTCGTCGTGGGCCTTGAAGGCGCGAAGAACGATCCGCGCGTGCTGAAGCTGGTCGCGGCGCTGCACAGCCCCGAGACGCGGGCATTCATCGAGCGCAAATATGGCGGGGCGGTGATCCCGGCCTTCTGAGCGAGGAACGCGCCGGAGCGCCGGGGCCGGGCGGCGGCATTGCCTGGCACGGCCGTGCCGGTGCGTCAGTCGGGCGCGTCGCGGAGCATCGCGGTGAAGCGCGACCAGTCCGCCGTCGACGCCGCCAGGCAGTAACGGGCTTCGTCGGCGGCGCCCTCGAAGACCGGGCCGTCGATCCCGTCCACGCCGAGCGCCCTCAGCGGCGCGACGGCACCGGCATAAGCATAGAACCCGCGGCCGCCCGCGGCGAGGCGCACGCCGTGGCGCGTGACCTGCCCGAATTCCCGGCGCCGTTGATCAAGCGCGGCTACCAGGCGATGGCGGCCCTCCAGCCATGCGGCGGAGGCCAGCAACTCGGCGGCGAGATGCTCCGAAGCGGAGCAGGAAGCCTGTACGAGATGGCGCTTGGCCTCGATGATGCCGTCGCGCAGCACGGGGTCGCGCGTCATGACAAATCCGAGGCGCAGTCCGGGCAGGCAGAGCAGCTTTCCCAGGCTCCCCACGGCAGCCACCCCGGCGGCGCGCGGCCTTTCCGCGGCGAAGCGGTGGAAATGGGTGATCTGTTCCGCCCCGCCGTCGTCGAGCCAGCCATAGGTGTCGTCGAGAATGACGCGCTGCCGCATCCGGCCGAGCATGGTGGCGACGGCTTCGCGCGCGGCCCCGTCAAGCGCGATGCCCGTCGGATTGTGCGGCGAGTTGAGGATCACTGCATCGATTTCCCCGCTGTCGGCCGCGCGCAGCCGCTCCAGCAGGGCGGCCCCGTCCGCCCGCCATTCGTAGAAGCGAATGCTGCAGTTCCGATAGGCCGCGATCCGCAGATAGGCGGGAAAGGTGGGGCGGGGGACCAGGATGGTCGCGCCGGGCGCCAAGGTCGCGAGCAGGATCAGGAAGATCGCTTGCGATGCGCCATCCGTCACCACGATCTCGTCGGGATATCCCTGCACCGCCTCGGCGATGCGCGCGCGCAAGGCCGGGGTTCCTTCGGTCGGGGAATAGCCGAACAGCGCCTCCGCTCTCAGATGCGGCCGGGCAATGTCCAGCGGGAAGAACTGCGCCAGGAACGAAGGTGCGAGCGAGCGGAGGTTGATGCGACCTTCCAGGCCCTCCAGGACCGCGCCCGTCGCCGGCAGAGAACCCGGCGGGGCCGTGCCGCTCATGCCGGCATGTCCGGGCGCGACGGGGCCAGGGCCTGGGCTACCGAGCCGGCGTCGAGATGGTTCTGGAGCAGCATCGCGGCCCGCTCGGCGCATTGCGCGGCGTCGGCCGCGTCGCGCAGCTGGTCCTCCTGGGGCGGCGTGAGATTGAGCGCGCCGGCGACGATCGACGCCATGTCGGGGGAAAGCTCCGGCCCCAGGCGCCGCTCGACCAGCTGCAGCGCCGGCAGCAGCATGTGCAGGCAGCTCTGGTTCGCGCCGGTGGATGCCGCCATGAGCGTGAGCCACAGCTCCAGGCGGAGATTGCCGGCACCGCGCCCGATCCCGTGCAGCGAAGCGTCGATCCACGAAACTCCTGCCGATGCCGCCGCCAGCGCGTTCGCCAGTGCGAGCGAGAGGAAGTCGTGACCGTGAAATCCGAGCGTTCCCAACGGCGATAGCGCCCGGGCCAGCGCCGCCGTCTCGGACGGAAGCAGCGCGGCGCAGGTGTCGGCGAAATACAGGATGTCGACATTCGGGCCGGCGATCTCCCGGGCTTCGCCGACGAGTTCGGCGGCCGGATAGCGGCTGGCCAGCGCGATATTCGCCGAGACCAGCAGCCCCGCATCGCGCGCTTCGGCGGCGAGCGCGGCGAAGCGGTCCTTCCATCGCCGGTGATATATCAGGCGCACCATGTTCAGCCCGGCGTCCGCGAACGGCGCCAGGCGCAATGCGCTCGGCGCGGCGGAGGGATGCACCATTGCGGCGAGCAGGCCGGTCGGCACCGCCCTGCGCAGGCGCGCGACATGGTCCGGCGAGAGATTGGCGGCAAGCCCGACGTCGCGCACGCCGTGCAGCTCGGGCACGCCGCCGACATAGCCGAGCTCGATGCACGAAACGCCCGCGTCCCTCACCGCCGAGGCGATCGTCGCCATGTCGTCGATCGTCCATGCGAAGCGATTGCGAAAGCCGCCATCGCGCAAGGTGACGTCGATCACACGCGTCGACGGCCAGGGGCGCCGGCGCACGTCCAGTTCCAGAAAATCCTTCACGCTTCGCCCCCCGGTTCGAACGCAACGCCAAGCAACCGCGCGATGCGCTCGTCCGAATCCACCGGGCACAGGCGCACATGGCCGCCCAGCCCGAATGTCCGTCCGGGGACGCCGCGCGCCAGCATCCCGTCGCCCAGCGCGACGCAGTCGCCGTCGCCGCTTGCCGGAACCCAGAGATAGAGCGCGCCGCTGCTCTCCGCCGGGGTTCCCAGGGCGCGCAGCTTCTCGGCGAGCCGCGCGACACTGGCCTGGGCGAATTGGCGGATGCCGTGCCGCAGCGCCGCCGCCGCCGGCGACAGCAGGAAGGTGGCGAGCGCCTGGCCGGTCCCCGGTGGGCAGGAATCCATGGTGGCGCGCACGGCGAGCGCGGCATCGACGACATCGGCGGCCCCCGCCAGGAACCCGATGCGCAACCCGGCCGCGCCCGCCGTCTTGGAGAGGGAATCGGCAACCATCACGCCGCCGGGCGTGCCGATGTGCGCGAGGAAGGATGCCCTGTCCCTGCCCAGATCCCGATAGACTTCGTCGGAGATGATCGTGACGCCGGCGTCGGCCGCGGCGGCGGCAATGCGGTCGATGATCGCCTGGTCATATTCGGCGCCGGTTGGATTGTGCGGCGAATTGATCACGACATGGTCGCAGTTGCGCGCGGCGATCTCCGCCAGCAAGGCGTCCGCGTGAAGCGGGCTCGGATCATAGAAGGAAGCGCGCGCGCCGAAGGCTTCGGCCCAGATCCTATAGGGTGCCCAGCCCGGGCAAGGCAGCAATATGCGGTCGCCGGCGCGCACCGTCACCGCGAAGGCGAGCCAGAGCGCCTGCTTCGCCCCGGCCGTCACCAGCAGCTGGCGCGGGTCGAGGCCAGGTTGCGACCGGATTGTCCGGTGCGCGAGAAAGGCTTCGCGCAACGCCGCCGATCCGCGCGGATCCTGATAGCGCAGATCCTCGCCGCGCGGGTCCGGCATGGCGGCAAGAACTTCGGCCGGCCAAGTGAAGCGCGCCTCTCCTCGAGACATATCGAATTGCGCGAAGTCCCGGTGGCCGGCCTGCATGTAACCGGGCGCCGTACTCCGTATCGCGGCATGGATCTGATCCGAAAAGGTTATCGCGGTCATCGGCGGCTCTCTCGGATATTCCTGCCCGGTCATGTTCTTCGGCTCGATTGGCCGAGTCAATTGGTGTAGGTGCGGACGCGTTGTTCGGTGCGAAGGCTCCGTGCGTTCGCGCCAGGCGAAAGGGCCGGTGATGGAACCGAGGGACGCAGCCGATTGCCTTGCCCGCCTGACCCGGCTGCTGGAGGCGGAGGGCGAGCCCCGCCGCGCCGCCGCCGCGCAGCGCGACAAGGGGTCCCGATATCATTTCCTCGCCATCCGCGTCCCGGTGCTGCGGCGTATCGCCCTTTCGGATTTCGACCTGTCGCGTCACGCGCCGGATGCGCGGCTGCGCATCTTCGACTATATCTGGACGCATTCGGAAGAGTATGAAGTTCTGTCGGTCCCGCTGCTCTATTACCGGAACAAGGGACTCGCGATCCGGCCCGAAGATTTCGAGGTCATTCGCGGATGGGTGGGGCGAGTCGACGACTGGGGGCATTGCGACGATCTCTCCGCGATCTACTCCTATTGTAATCATAACTGGCCGGAGCGGGTGATGCCGTTCCTGCGCGGGTTGAACGGCGAAGACGATATCTGGTCGATTCGAACTTCGATCGTCGCGCTGGTGCATTATTCGGGCAAGAACGCCATTTATCTCCGCCCCGATCAGGTGTTTCCCTTCCTGGATCCCCATCTCGGCAATCGCGATAAATTCATTGCGAACGCAGTGGGTTGGGTATTGCGCGAAATGCATAAGGTCTATCCGCGCGAGATCGAGAACTATATTCGCGAGAATGCCACGAATATTTCCTCTGTTGCGCGTCGCAAGGCGAGATTATGAATATTTCCGGCTCGGCCAATGGGCCGGCCAGGCTCCGAAGACCGGGTTTCGAAGGGGGCGGCATGGATCAAGTTCTGCGGGATCGGGTTTCGCGTGCGATGTCGGCAAGCAATTCCCTGGCCGATGCGCTGGACGATGCGCTGCTCGGCCAGCGCAATGGCGAAACGCCCTCCGTCAGCATCGGCAGCCAGTTCTGGTGCGTGGTCGGTGCGCGTGAAAGCTATTCGGCCGGTATCGCGGCCGGAGGCTGGGCAGGTTTTTCGTGCAGCATCGGCCGCGCGCAGGCAAAGCAGCGCGCGGCGCTCCTGACGGCTCTGGAGCGATCGCGTGCGCTGGTTCTCGAAACGCTCGACCAGCATGCCGATGACGCGGCCCGAACGGCGCTGGCCTATGATCTGCTCGAGCATGAGGCGCAGCATCAGGGCCAGCTGATCCGCTATTTCTACACCAACGGCTTCGCGTTTCCGCCGGATTTCGCCAAGCGCTACGCGTTGCAGCAGCCGGCGGGTGCCCTGGTGTGAGCCTGAGCGAGCGGGAAATCGCGCAATTCGATCGCGACGGGTTCATCGGGCCGTTCGACGTCTATCCCCGCGAGGAAATGCTCGCCCGGCTTCCCGATCTGCGCCTGTCTCTGCTCGATCGCGATGCCGCCGCCTATGCGCTCGGCCAGGCGGGACCGATCGCCAACTATGATCGCCACCTCGATGTGGCGTTCCTGGAAGCCCATGTCCGGCGGCCGGAGATCGTGGCGCGGTTGCGCAGCATCCTTGGCGACGATCTGTTGTGCTGGCGCACCGAATTCTTCGCCAAATATCCCGGGGACGAAGGGACGGACTGGCACCAGTCGCGCAACCTGGCGATCGGGGACGGCATCCCGCAGCTCGCGGCGACCGAGCCGCACGCGCGCTATCCGGAGATATTCCTCACCCTGACCGTGTGGACCGCATTCACCGACGCGACGATCGAGAATGGCTGCATGCAATATGTGCCGGGCTCGCACCGGCACGTCCATTTCGACGATCTTCGTCCGATGCGGTGGGATGCGGAGCGGATCAACCGCAGGCTGCGCGACGGCGTGCTGCGTGGCCTATATGGCTATGATACCCGCGAGCTTCAGGTCGACGCGGATTGGGACACCAGCCGCTGCGAGCCGGTGACGGTCGAAATGCGGGCCGGCCAGTGCATGATATCCTGGGAAGCGACGATGCACGGCTCGCTGCCCAACACCACTCGCGAAAAGACCCGCATGGCCTTTGTTGCGCGCTATGTGCCCACCAACGTCAGAATCTATCCCACCCAATCGCATCTGAACGAATATGGCGGGACCGCGGATCTGGGCAATTGGCGTGCCTTGCTCGTCAGCGGCACGGATCGGTACGGCTATAATCGGGTCCGCGCCGGCTTGCCGGCATGATGCCCGTTCGAAGCGCCGGGATCGATTTCCCCGATGAACTGGCCCGGCCTGGTGGCGCGGGCCTCACGATCTGCGTTGCTCCCGCGCGGGATCTGCCATATTTCCCGGAGGAGCGCGATGCCGTGGCCCGGGCGACCGCGGCGCGGCGGCGCGAGTTTGCGACCGGCAGGGATTGTGCGCGGCGCGCGCTCGCCAGGCTGGGGGCGCCGCCCGTCGCGCTCCCCCCGGATGCGGATGGCCTTCCGCGCTGGCCGCCCGGATTCACCGGAAGTATCAGCCATGGCGGCGGCCTGTGCTGTGCCGCCGTGGCGCGAACTTCCGATGTGGCCGCGCTGGGGATCGACGTCGAGCGGATCGTGCCGTTCGAGCCGAGCCTGGCGCGACGGGTCTGCCGGGCCGACGAACGCGCGCGCATCGTGCGGATGCCGGGATTGGACGGGTATTGGCCGAACCTGGTCTTCAGCGCGAAGGAGGCCGTCTACAAATGCCTGTCCCCGCGCTTCGGATGCTTTCTCGAGTTCGAGGATGTCGGGCTCGCCTTCACGATCGAGTCCGCGGCCGGGCATGGCCGGTTTCGCGTGGTGGATGCGATGCCCGGCCGCTGGGAAGGCGCCGCGCGGGCGCTGGAGGGGCGATGGCTGATCGCCGGCGATCATATCTTCGCAAGCGCCGTCGAACATGGCCGATGCGATCCTGGTTGAACAAATGGGGACGAAGATGACCGAACCGGCGGAAGAGCGTCTACATGTCGTCGTCAACGACGAGGAGCAATATTCGATCTGGCCTGCCGGCCGTGCGCTGCCGCCGGGCTGGCGCGAGGCCGGGTTCACGGGCAATCGCCAGGAATGCCTGGAGCATATCGATCGGGTGTGGACGGACATGCGCCCCCGCAGCCTGCGCGAGGCGCTCGCGCGCGATTGACCTCCGCCGCGTCGGCTTCCACCGGGCCGATGCCCTAGCCGCGCGCGACCGTGAAGTAGCGGCGCTGGCGCTCGAGCGTCTCGATCAGGTCCGGATCGCCGCTTCGCATCCCGATCTCGGTCAACCGCGTGAAGACGGATCGCAGCGACATGTCGTGGGTGAATGCCTTGCGGACGAGGATCGCCAATATGTCCCGGTGGTTGAAGCGGTCGATGACGTCGCCGAGCGCCAGCAGCGACGCTTCCTCGGCGGGCGAGAGGGGCGGCAGCGCGACGAGCGCGTCGGCCGGGCGCTCTGCCGGAGCGCAATCGATGCGCAGCAGCTCTTCCGGGCGCCCGCCGGAAGCGAAGTCGAGTATCAGGTGAATCCGGGCGCGGTCCCAGGTCGACACCGCGCTGTGGATCCGGCGCGCATCGAGATACCAGACCTCGCCTGTCGCCATGTGGAAGACCAGGTCGCTTTCCGCGTTGAGGCATGCGCGGCTGGTGGTCAGCGGCACGTGAAGCCGCACGAGCCCTTCGTCGAGTTCGAGATAGTCGCAATGCGGGACGAGAACCGTGCCCGGCGCCATTCGGGCAAGCCGGCCGAAGCGCAGGCGGTCGAGCCGGAAGCTGCGCTCGATCATCGAGCGGAGATACGGCATGGCGGCGCCATAGGCGGTCAGTTTCGCGGCCTGGTCGCCGCTCGACAGATGTGCTTCCCCAACATCGCCCGAAGCGTTCCACAGCATGCAGCTGCGCCATTCGCCGAGAACGAACTCGCTATAGGCGCCATTGAACGTGAAGGACTCCGCGGCGATCAGGTCGGCGGCGAGGCGGTCGGGCGCGAAGTCGAGCTTCGCCAGCCGCCGGGTGCTCATGCCGGGTCCGGAATCGATATCCGGCCTTCCAGATAGGTCGTGGCCGAGCCGTGGAGATGCACGCGCGGACCTCGCAGCGCGCCAGCCATGCGGATCACGTGCATCCCGCCGAGCCGGATCGAGAATTGCTTGGCCGCCAGCTCCGTCTTGCCCAGCCGCTTCGCCCAATAGGGAATCAGCGTGCAATGCGCCGAGCCGGTGATCGCATCCTCGGGGATGGAAAGCTTGGGCGCGAAGAAGCGGGAGGCGAAGTCGCAGTCTTCGGCCGGCGCGGTGACGACCATGCCCCGCAAGTCGAAGGTCGCGATGGTTTCCAGATCGGGCCTGATCGCCTTCAGCTCGGCTTCGTCGCGCAGCACGACCATCAGGTCGAGCGACGCGAAACAGGCCTGAGGCGTCACGCCCAGCGCCTCCGCGATGCCCGGCGGTGGCGCGATGGGCGCATGGGGCAGGGCAGGAAGATCGAGCGTCCAGCGATCGCCCGATGCGGCGACGTGAAGCGGGCCGCTGGGCGACTGGAAAGTGACCGCGTCGATGCCGGGGCGGAGGAACTCGCGCACCGCATGCGCGGCAGCCAGCGTGGCATGGCCGCAGAGCGTCACTTCGCAAGCCGGCGTGAACCAGCGCAGGTCATAGCCCTGGCCGTTGTCGACCAGGAATGCGGTCTCGGGATGATTGTTTTCCAGCGCGATCGCCTGGAGGGTTGTATCCGGGAGCCAGCGCTCGAGCAGGCAGACCGATGCCGGATTGCCCATGAACGGCTCGTCCGAGAAGGCGCCGATCTGGTAGATGGGGATCTGCAGCGACCTGGACGTTCCGATGGCCTTGCGAGCGCCATCGGCCAGATTCGCCTTCATCGCGCGGTCTCATGCGCGTCGATCAGGGCGGCGGCGAAGTCCTCCAGCACCTCGTTCCACAAATGGGCATAGTGGCGGGTCAGCGCGAGGAGCCGTTGCTGCTCCGGTTCGGACACCGCGAGCGATGCCATGCCGGTCTCGCCGTCGCAGACGTCGCGCGCGTGGATCACCTCCGCCCGGATATGGGTATCGATCCAGGCGAGATCGTCTCGGCCCGTGAACAGCTTTTCCCCATCGATCTCGAGGCGCGAGAAGACTCTTCTGAACGCGATCGCGATGTCGCGGGCGATCGTCTCGACCACGCGGAGCTGCACCGCCGCGCCGAGCGGGGAAGTCGCGACGTCGCGCATGAATCCCGTCAGCGCCACGGTCGGAGGCGAGGCATGGCAGCGCAGCAGCATATCGGCGGAGCAGCGCGCGGCGATCGGTTGCAATATGCTCGCTTGCCACCACAGATAGTGAACGCCGTCGATCCCCCCGGGCGCGCGCGCGGCAAATGCCGGGGCCGCATTGTCGAGATCATCGGCGATGACCCGAACGCCGGTCTGGAGCACGCCCAGCGCATTGAAGGCGGGATCCCGCGCGGAGAGCTCGGCCCTGGCGATCTCGCCCAGGCCGACGATCGCCGACAGCATGAAGGTCTTGGTGATCTCGCGCCAGTTATGGGCGATGTGGAGGCCGGATCGCGCATCGACCGTGGCGATGGCGCGTGCGGCGCGGAAAAAGGCGTTGCGGCTCGGCCGAAGTCCGGCGTCGCTGATGATCGCATCCATCGCCGCTTCGAGCGCCAGGGCAGGCGCGGTGTCGTCGCTCGCCGCCTGCATCGCCGTCACGCCTGGTGGCCCCGACATCGAGCTTTCCCTCCCGCCGTCGCGCCGTCGTCACCAGCGCGACAATGCTCAATCCACTCGACTTTCCCGCAACCGGTGGCGCCGGTCAAGGTGGCAACAAAATCGTCACACGTAGAAATTTCGCGCGAGACTGAAAAACTCGATTCCGGTGACGTCGCGTCCAGTTTCCGGGGCGCGGATTGCGTCACTATTGCATGAGAAGCCGGAAGAACTCTTGGGCAGCGCTATCGGATAGCTGGCGTCCTGCAATGCGATGGAGTAATTTGATGCGGCTGTTGTGGCACGGACTCAGGAATTCACCGTGCACGCGGCAATGGCGTGTGCACGTGAGTATCTGTCGAGTGACGGAGGGGGAACTTGCGTCGAGATTCGGCTCGCCGACCACCCAGAGACCTTTGGGCGATCTTCGGCGATATCCGCTCACATGCCAGCATCGACGACGCGATCCTCGGCGGCGCGGCGGATATTGTTCGCCTGGATCGGGATGATATTGCGCGGGTTCACGAGGCGCTGTTTCAGGCCCGGCCGATCCCGCTCGCGATCCGCGACAGGAGCGCGTTGCCGCTCGCGGGCATGGCCAGTTGCATCGACGATGTGCAGGAGCTCGCCTGGCGGGCCAATGCGGCGCTTGCGCGGGCCAATGACCGGCTGTTCGCCGCGCAGCGGCTGATCAGCGACAAGGAGACGCTGTACCGCCTGCTCGAGGCGCAGGGCATCGCACTTCCCGAGCGGATCCTCGCGCGCAATCTCGACGAGCTGGAGCGCGTGCTGGCGTCGCTGGGCGCGCCGCTCGACTCGGTCATCCTCAAGCCGGTCGTCGGCACGGAGTCGCGGGGAGTCTTCCGCCCCGGACCCGGCGCGTCGCCGGCCGATGTCGTTGCCGCGCTGCGCGGGCTCGACGATGTGCCGGACGAGGAAGCCGTGCTCGTCATGCCCTTCATCGGGGCGCGTGCCCGGCCGGCCGAATTCTGCCTCGACGGGATCGTGGGCGCGCGCAGCGTGACCTTCTGCGCGGTCCACGAAAAGATACGCATCCACGAACGCTATCCCATCCATGACCGGGCGATGGTTACCCCGCCTTGCCGGCCGCCGGACCCGGCGATCCTCAACGCCCTGCTGGCGCGGTTCGCGGGGGCCTTTCCGCTGGACGATTTCGTCTTCCATCTCGAAGTGCGGGTCGATGACCACGGCCAGCTGGTTCCGATCGACCTGTCGTTCCGACCCGGGGGCGGGCTGATCTTCCGCTCCGTTCTCGAGGTCCATGGCGTCGACCTGCGTCTGGCGCACATGCATGCCACCCTCGGCCTGGGAGACGCGCTCCGCGCGATCGGGCGCCGCGCCGCGCCGCGGAACGGGTCGGCCGCGATCGCCGCGGTGTTCAGCAACGGCCAGCCGCCGGACCGGCTCAACGCCAGCCTGTCGGCGATGCTCGCCCCCGAGCCGGGATCGGGCGGCCTGATGACCTATGACCTGTCGAACGTCAGCATCCTGAGCGCCGCCTCGCAGGCATCGAAGCCCGATGTCGGGCTCTGCGTCACTTCGGCGCTGACCGCGGAGGCGGCGCTCGCCGAGCTGGATGCCGTCGTGGAACGGGCCGGGATGATGGTGGCGCCGGAGGGGGAGGCGCCGGAGGGGGAGGCGAGCGTCCCGCCGCCGGGGCGGCGCGTTCCGGAGGGGGCGACGGTGCACGCGCTCTTCAGCGCCCAGGCGCGCCGGCGGCCGGACGCGATCGCGCTGGCGCATGGCGACGACAGGCTGAGCTATCATGCGCTCGATGCGCAATCGTCGCTGCTCGCGCGTCATTTGCGGGATCGCGGCGTCGCGCGCGAGACGCCGGTGGGCATCCTGCTCGATCGCTCTCCCGATGCGGTGATCGCCATGCTCGCCACGCTGAAGGCGGGCGGCTGCTATGTCCCGCTCGATCCCGGCTTCCCGCCCGCGCGGCTGTCGCAACTGGCGCGGGATGCAGGGGTTCGCCATCTCCTCTGCCGCGGCTCCGCCGTGCTCGACGCATATGACGGGGCGATCCTCGACATCGCGGGCCTCGACCAGGGCTCGGCCATGCCCGCGGGTGCGGAGGAAGGGGCGATGGACGGTGCGAACCTGGCCTATATCCTCTTCACCTCGGGTTCGACCGGGCGGCCCAAGGCAGTCGGCGTGCCGCACCATGCGATCGCCAATCTGGTGCTTGGCCAGCGCCATGCCGATCTGGAAGCGGCGACGGCGATCCTGCAGGCGGCGCCCTTTTCGTTCGACGCATCGACGTTCGAATTGTGGGGAGCGCTCCTGAACGGCAAGACCTGCGTGATCCACTCGGAGGAGGTGCCGAGTGCCGCGGGGCTGCGCGAAACGATCGCGCGCCACGGCGTCGACCTGGCCTGGTTCACCGCCTCGCTGTTCAACATGCTGGTCGAGGACGGCGCGGACGTGCTGGGGGCGCTACGCTGCGTGATTGCCGGCGGCGAGACGCTGTCGCCCCGCCACGTCCGCCGCTTCCGGGAGCAATGCCCGCGGACCCAGCTCGTCAACGGCTATGGTCCCACCGAAACCACGACTTTTGCCTGCATGCATCGCTGCATCGAGGAAATGGACGGCGAGACCGCGATCCCGATCGGGCTGCCGCTCGCGAATGTCGAGCTCGCGATACTCGACGCCCGGATGCTGCCCGTTCGACCGGGAGAGGCCGGTGAGCTGTTCATCGGCGGAGCCGGGGTCGCGCGGGGCTATGTGAACCTGCCGGGCCTGACCGCGGAGCGGTTCGTCCCCCATCCGCGCATTTCCGGGGAGCGGCTCTATCGCACCGGAGATCGGGTCCGCCGGCGGGATGACGGCGCGCTCGAATTCCTTGGTCGCCATGACCGGCAGATCAAGCTTCGCGGGTTCAGGATCGAGCTCGACGAGATCGAGCACGCGCTGCTGCGCCTGCCGGGCGTCCGCGCCGCGACGGCGTCGGTGGTGGCCCGGGGGGGCGACGGGCAGCTGGCGGCGGCGGTCGTCCTGGGCGCGGAGCATCGCCCCGGCGCGAGCGCCGGCGACATACGGTCGGCCCTGGCCGGGCGGTTGCCGCGCTTCATGATCCCGGAGCGCATCGAGCTGGTCGATCGCCTGCCGGTCACGCCCCATGGCAAGCGCGATCGCACGCCGCCCGCGCCCCGCGATACGCCGGCGCCGGGGGAGGATTGCGCGGTCACGCAGGCCCTGCGCGAGATATGGTGCGAAGTGCTCGATATCGACGCGCTTTCCGGCGAGGATGATTTCTTCGAGCGCGGGGGGCATTCGCTATCCGCGACGCGTGTCGCCGTGCGGATCCGGGACCGGCTGGGCATCGAGATAGGGCTGCGGCTGCTGTTCGAGAATCGGCGGCTGGCGGATCTCGCCGCGGCGCTTCGGCGACTGATCGCGCAGGCGGCTGCCGGGCCGCCGGCATCCGGCGAGCCCGCCCCGATAGCGGCCGCCTCGCCCGATATGGAGGCCTCCGCGTCGCGCGCCGATCCGCCGCTCGGCAAGGGGGCCGGGCGGGAAGGCACCTGCGTCTCCGCGGGGCCATCCACGCCCATGTCGTTCGCGCAGCAGCGTCTATGGTTTCTCAACGCGCTCTCCAATGGCGCCGATGTCAGCTACAACGTGCCGTTCGCGCTTCGGCTGCGAGGGGACTTGTCCCTGCCGGCGCTGCGCGCGGCGTTCGCCGATATCGTCGCGCGCCACGAGACGTTGCGGGCGCGCTTCGGAGTCGAGAATGCCGAGCCCGTGCAGCGAATTGCCGGCGCGGTCGCGCTCGACATGACCCTGGTCGATGCCGGCGCGGACGAGGTCGACGCGCTCGTCCGCGCGCACGCGCGCCACCTGTTCGACCTGGAACGCGGTCCGCTGATCGATGTCCGCGTGCTGCGCGTCGGCGAGGCGCAGCACATCCTGCTGCTCAACATGCATCACATCGTGGCGGATGGATGGTCGGTGGGCGTGCTCGTCCGCGAGCTGAGCGTCTTCTACCGGCGCCATCTGCTCGGCGCGCCCGTGCCGCTCGCGGCGTTGCCGATGCGCTATGCCGACTATGCCGAGCGGCAGCGCGCGATGATCGAGGGGCGCGCGGGCCGGCGGCAGCTGGACTTCTGGCTGCGGCAGCTGGCGGGCGCGCCGCTGCTGCTCGATCTTGCCGATCGGCCGCGGCCCAACCGGATGAGCGGGAATGGCGCGCAGGCCCGGTTCGCCATCCCGGGCGAGGTTCGCGACCGGCTGCTGGCGCTGTCGAAGCGGCGAGGCGCCACGCTGTTCATGACGCTGATGGCGGCGTTCACGACGCTGCTCCACCGCCTGTCAGGCCAGCGCGACATCCTTGTCGGAACGCCGATCGCCGGGCGAGGCGAGGTCGCGCTCGAAGAGATCATCGGCTGCTTCGTCAACACGGTCGTGATCCGCAGCCGCGCGGAGCCGGAGGATCTGTTCGCCGGGCATCTGGACCGCATCCGCGAGGCAAGCTTGAACGCCTCCGAGAATCAGGACGTGCCGTTCGAGGTGCTTGTCGAGCATCTCCAGCCGCATCGCAGCCTGAGCCATACGCCGGTCTTCCAGGTGATGATGGCGCTGCAGAACATACCGATCGGCAGTTTCTCGCTCCCCGGCCTCACCGTCGAGCCGGTGGTGCAGGAGCTCGCCACCGCGAAGTTCGACCTCAATCTCAGCCTTGCCGAGCGGCCGGACGAGATTGTCGGGGTTCTCGAATACAACGCGGACATATTCGATGGCCCCCGCGTCGCGCGCTTCGTCGAGGGATTCCTTGCGATCCTCGGCGACGTGGCGGTGCGCGGCGCCGAGGTGGCGATGGCGGATCTCGGCACCGGGGAGGCTGTCTCCGCGCCGGTGAGCGACGAGCAGGCGGCGCATTGGGAGAAGCTGATCGAGGGCCGGGCGCACCTTGATTTCCCGCGCGAGATGCCCGGGCGGGCCGCCGCCGCCGGGTCGGCCCTGGTGGCGCTGCCCCGCGCGCATCTGGAGCCGCTGCGCGCCTTTGCCGGCGAGATGGGCGCCGGGGTCGGACAGGTCCTGAGCGCCGCGCTTGCGGTGCTGATGTTCCGCCTGACGCAGCAATCCTCCTTCCTCTTCGGCCTGGGGCCGGTCTCCGCGCCGGGCCGCGTGCGTGCCTGGCTGGGCTGGCATTGCGTTCTGACCGGCGAGATGGATTTCCGGCATGTCGTCCGGGATGCGTGCCTGGCGCTCGATCCGGCGGCGGGGCTCGCAATGGCCGTCGATGCGATCCGGGAACTGGCCTCGCCACCCGATGGCGTGCCGCCGACACCTTTGTTCTCGGTCAGCCTGGGTCTCGACCAGGATTGGCCGCCGATGCCGGAGGTGAGTCCGTTTCATTGCGCGATCCGGCTGGCGGAGGACGAGATCGCGGCGGCAATCGAATGCGGCCCCGAGATCGGGACCTCCTCCAATGCGGGCCGCATCGGGGAAATGCTCGGCACGATGCTGGGCGCCCTGCTCGCGGCGCCCGACGCCCCGATCTCGACGGCGCGGCTGCTCACGGACGCGGAACGCGCGCATGTCCTGCACGGACTGAACCCCGAGCGTACCGAGACCGTGCGCGAGAACAGCCTGGCCGCGCCCTTCGAGGCGTGTTGCGCCCGCATGCCCGACGCCGTGGCGCTGATCGGCGATGACCAGACGCTCACCTATCGGATGCTGGACCAGCGCGCGTCCCGCCTTGCTCATTATCTGCGCGAGGTCGGAGTG
>NZ_JAPDIR010000017.1 GCF_029870595.1 Sphingomonas sp. CBMAI 2297 | reverse complement strand
CCTGACCCACAAACCCTAGGTGGCGCGGGATGGAGCAGCCCGGTAGCTCGTCAGGCTCATAACCTGAAGGTCGTAGGTTCAAATCCTACTCCCGCAACCAAGAATTCTCCCGTCAAGTCAACGACTTGGCGGGATTTTGCGTTTCTGGGCCACGCCGCTCCGGAATCGCTCCGGAAGCATATCGGAATCAATCGGGCGGGTATTCCCGCGCGGAATCTCGCGGAATCGCCGGTCGCATTTCCGGGCCGATCCCAGACCGGAGATGTCGGTTCGTTCGTCGACGAGGCGATGGCCAAGGTGGGGCAGGTCAAGCTGCCGTCCGGCTATTATCCGGAGTGGAGTGGACAGTTCCGTAACCTCCAGGCTGCCTTGCGGCGACTGTCCTTCGTCGCGCCAAGCTACTTCGCGATCATCTTCGGGCTGCTCTACATGGCGCTGAGCGCACGGGGCCGCGCGGCTGCGGTATTCCTCGCCGTGCCGCTCGGCCTCGCAGGCGGCGTTTTCACCCTGGCGCTGACGGGCATCGCTGTTTCGGTCTCGGCCGCGGCGGGCTTCATCTGCCTGGCCGGCGTGGTGGTGCTCAACGGCCTCATCGTGATGACGGCGATCCGCGAGCGGCTAGAGGCCGGCTTGGCGCGCACCGAGGCGATCCGCGAAGGCGTGGCCGAAAAAGATGCGGGCGGTGATCATGACGGATTTCGTCCCCGCGATCGGCTTCGTGCCGATGGTACTCGCCACAGGCACCGGCGCCGAGGTCCAGAAGCCGCTCGCCACCATCGTCATCGGCGGCCGATCGTCGCAACCATCCTCAAGCTGGCGGAGTTCCTGGTCATCGCCAAGGTTGTCTTGGCATGACCGAGGGGCGCAAGCCGAAGCGCGAGGAAGGGCATCAGAGTTATCAGACGTGAAGTTGCTCCGTATCCACACGGACGAGGCGGCCTATCACGGTGACCGCAAGGTCTTCGAGGAGACAGCCAGCTGGGCGCGTGACGCCCGGTTGGCCGGCGCCACCATGCGGCAGACGCCGATCAGCTTGAGATTCTGGGCGGTGGTCGCAAGAAACAGCTTCACATTGGTTTGGACGAATCCGCACTCCGGGCTTTCTTTTCGGATTCTAGATATTCCCGTGCGGCTTTCCTTGCGAGCAAGCGCACAAGTTCGACGAGGCGAGGATCGGGATTCCCACGGGATGTAAGAGTTAGTTCTGGCTGTGGATATTTTTCGCGAAACTCTTCCAAATATTTTTCGAAGAGTAGGCGCTCCTTTTCGTAGTCGGTCATTTCAATTCCTTCCAGACAATATTTGGATATGGAACAAAATACAGATTCGCCCGTCAGTAGGTGCCTGAGGCCGTTCGGTGATAAGCTGAAGAAGGTCTACGGGTAGTTAGGCAACCCTTCGGTTCCTGGGTTCTACGCTACGCATATTTCGAGCAACGATCCGGATCGACGATCGACGAGCGTTTCTGCCTGAGAGAAGGCGCCTCCTCTCGGTGCTCGTCTGCCTTCTGAGTGAGATACCAGTTCGGCGCGCGAAACGCGATGTTGCAACCGTAGGTTCAAATCCTACTCCTGCAACCAATTCCCACGCTATGCCGCGCTACGCTGGTAGAAAATACGATCCTCTACGCTTCGGCACTACGCCAGGTGGGGCAGACACGAGGCAGTATCAGGGCGAGACCAGTATACGCGCAGCCGTGAGCAATTGCTGGGTTGGAACGGGCGCGCGGCGATAGAGGATGTCGCCGAACTCGGGGCAGCGCCCGACTTCGGAAGCGATCAGCCGGTGCAACGGCAGCCCGTCGGTCGATGAGATCCTGACGATGAAGCTCGGCTCGTCTGCGCGAAGATCGGCCGCTCCGATGACGGGCGGCTATGCGCCTTAGTCGTCGCCGTTCGGCCTAGCCGTTGCGCGCCCCGAAATCAGCTTGCTCCAGCACGAAAGCGGAGAAACGGCGGTCAGGAAATTCGCGGTTCAGCTTAGTCGCGAGCATGTCAGCCATGATGGTAGCAAGACGGGTGAGTTGAACGCTCTTCAGGCTCGCTTCGGTTTCATCGTCCGGGAACATGTGGTCAAAAAGGAAAGCGTTCATGGCTGTCTCAACCTGCTGCCGCGAATGCGCGGCTCGCTCCCAATCTCTCAGCCGTTCCAAATCGAGCGGAGCGCGTAGAACGTAGCCGTCGAACTCGATGAACTCCGGCCAAAACAGCGAGCAGAACCCGAGGGCGTGATCGGCTCGCCCTTCGATGTAAATCCAGTCGTTCGGCGAGATACCAGCTCCCGCATTCCATTTCTGGAGGTCGGGCAGGACGTCAGTGACTTCGGCCATGAGGCGACCTTAGCGCTCTGGCGAATGACTGCAAATGGGGCGCAAGCTGCCGCATCGTGCTGCGAGGCCAATTTCGGTCAGCGCGTTCACTCAACGGCCAATTTGCGGCCGTGGAGACGAACAATGGGACACTCACATTATGATCCAGCCTCGCAGTGCCGGCCTGCGTGGAACGCGGGCAAGACCGTCGGCACCAAGCGACCGCTGACGCAGAAGCAAATCTGGGCCGTTCGCTTCTTCCTGGATCGCGAAGGCCGCGTTCGCGACAGGGCGCTGTTCGACTTGGCGATCGACAGCAAGCTGCGCGGCTGCGACTTGGTGAAAATCAAGATTGGCGATCTCGTATCTGGAGCCGACATCAAGACCAGGGCGATCGTCATCCAGCAGAAGACCGGAAAACTCGTGCAGTTCGAGCTAACAGCTGATGTCAGAGCGAGCTTGCTCGCTTGGTTGGAACGCCGCGGCGGCACGGTCCACGACTACGCTTTTCCGAGCCGTGTCGACCATACCGGCCACCTCAGCGCGCGCCAATACGCTCGACTTGTCGATGAGTGGGTTGAGGCAGTCGGACTTCGCCGTGCCGAGTATGGCACGCACTCACTACGGCGCACGAAGGCATCGATGATCTACAAGGCCACCGGCAACCTTCGCGCAATCCAGATTCTGCTGGGACACACTAAGATCGAGAACACGGTCCGATATCTCGGCGTCGACATTGAAGATGCTCTGACCCTTGCTGAACGAACGGAGATCTGAGGCTGGCGCGGTCCATCCGCGCGCCGGATGGACCGCGCCGATGCCGGACGGCTATGCGCCCCACAATCAGCCATTCCCGGCGGGCGCTTTGAATCCTGAAAGCAGCCAGTCGGTTTCAAGCGCCTAACATCGGCTCGGGGACGAAAAGCGAGCGATACGGTTAGAAGTGTAAGTCGCAGCGCCGTCATGTGCGTCACGGTCGACGAAGCAGCCGAGCTGCTGTTGATCGGTCGCTCGAAGATGTGCGCGCTGATAGCGGATGGCAGTGTCGAGACGATCAAGCTCGGCAAGTCGACCCGGGTGGTGGTCTTAAGCCTCGACCTTCTGCTCGCCAGAAATTCCGGCTAGGGCTTCGAACTGTAATCGACGGCCTTGATGGCGTCGCATATTACCAAAGTGGTTATTAATGGCTGGCCCGTGCCGTTGCGCCTACTTCACCAGCGCGATAGCATTCCCGTGCCAGGGGGAGGGGAACGGCTCATGCGTCCGATCGCTGCTTGAAGGTCAAGCTGGATCGTCTGATCCTGCAAATGGACGATACCGAGCTTGAGCAATTCTGCCGGCAATGGGTCGAGCACCGCTCGGCGGACTATGTCGAGGTCAAGCGGTTCGGGGGAGCGGGCGACAAGGGGCGCGACGTTGTCGGCTTCTGTACGGACCAGCGCCATGATGACAACTGGGACAATTACCAGTGCAAGCAATACCGCTCCAAGCTGGGCAAGGCCGAAGGCCTTCTGGCTGTCGGCAAGATCCTTTACTGGGCGTCGCAAGGCGAGTTCACGTCGCCACGCCGCTTCGTTTTTGTCGCACCCAAAGGCTTGAACTCGGCCCTTCTGAAGCTCATCAACAAGCCGGCGAGCTTCAAGGTCGAACTGATTGCGGGTTGGGATACCGCCTGCGCCACGAAGATTGTCCAGAACAAGACGATAGCGCTTGAGAAGGAGGTTCTGGCCGCCGTCGAGGCGTTCGACTATTCCACGATCTCGTTTGTTGATGTCGATGAAATGATCGCCGACCCGGCCGCCAAACCGCTCCTGTTCGCGCTATTCGGCAATGATCCCGGGGACTATCCCAAGGGTACGGTGCCACTCGACGTGCAGGCGCACGAGATGGTCTATATGGATGCGCTGCTCGGCGCATATAATGATCGTGAGAAGGGCAAGTTCGGCACCCACCAGGATGTCTTCGACGATGCCGGGCATGGCGAAGACCTGAAGATCCACCGGCTGCGCTTTTACGAAGCCGAGGGCTTCCAGAAATTTTATCGCGACAACACTTCGCCGGAGACGATCGCCCAGTTTCGGCTCGGTATTCGCCTCGGCATCCACGATACCCTGAAACAGGCCGCCGCGGATGAACTCGCGCGCGTGGAAGCGACCATGTCGCGCGCCGGCGGGTTGGAGCCGGCGGGGCCGCTTGCCAGCTATGCCTATATCCCGGTCAAGCAGGGCATCTGCCATCATCTGGTCAACGACGGCGAAATCAGCTGGAAGGCGCCGAAATGACCACGGCTGTACCGGAACAGTTGTTCAACAGCCCGCTCGAAACGGGCGTGCGCAGCGTCCTGCTGCTCGGCGTCGCGCAACCGCGTGCGTTCGACCTGACCCATCTCACCTGGCTCGATCATCTCGTTGTGCACACCGCCGACATCGGCGGACCTGAGAGCCTCCATCCCGATATCCCGCAGCGTGATGGCGAGCTGGTCGTGCGCCGACGCAACGTGGAGGATGGTTTGAGGCTCATGCGCCGACTGCATCTCGTGGCCACGAGCTACACGACATCCGGCATTATGTTCTGCGTGACCGAGGAGGGCGCCCAGTTCGCGCAGCTCGTGCGGTCCGATTATGGCCGGCGGTTGAAGGAGAGGGCGGTCTGGCTCATCGATTACGTCGGCCGGGTCGACACGACCGAGTTCGTGCAATTGATCAGCGACAAGATCGGGCGCTGGAGCATCGAGTTCCAGGCTGAAGGTGGACGGGCGCATGGGTGAGCCATTGATCCTGCTGAACCGGCTCATATTCACCAATGCGACCGGCGACACGCGCGCCGAACTGAAATTCTCGGACAGTTTCTCGTTCGTGTTCGGCGCGTCGAACACGGGCAAGTCGTTTGCCGTCAAATCGCTCGACTTCATGCTGGGTGGCAATCGCGAACTTCCCGATATCCAGGAACGACGACCCTATGACCGGGTGCAGCTGGAGCTGACACTGCAGCCCGATCAAAGGCTGGTTCTTGAACGTGCCCTCGCCGGTGGCGAATTCCTGGTGTCCGTCAACGGTGCGGAACCTGTGGTGTGGGGCGCACGGCACAACAGAAACAACGACGACAATCTGTCGAACAATCTGCTCGGCCGCCTAGGTATGGCCGGCAAGGAGATCGCGCAGGACAAGTCGGCGACCAAAAAGCCACTCAGCTTTCGCGACATCGTTCGTTTGTGCATCGTCGATGAAACATCGATCCAGTCGGAGACGTCGCCCGCGCAGACCGGCGAGGTCCAGTTCGCGGCGCTCGAGCGCAACATCTTCAAATACATGCTGACCGGCGAAGACGATTCAGCGCTCATCACCCAATTGAAACCCAAGGAATATAGCGCCGGGCGGTCGGCCCAGGTGAGCCTGCTCGAACAGATGCTGATCGAGGTCGACGCCGAAATCGCGGACAGCTTCCCCGATCTCGATAATTTGACCGATGAGCTGGAAAAAGTGCGCGGCGAGCTGGCCAATCTCGAGCGGCAGATCGCGTTCGCGCGCGAGTCGGCGCGCACAAAGCTCGAAAACAAGGCGAATCTCGTCAAGCTCATCAATCGCGATCAGCAGCGGGTCACCGACATCGTCCTCGCGCTTGAAAATTTCTCGCAGCTGAAGCGGGTCTACGACAGCGACGTTGCCCGGCTAGAATCGATCGAGGAAGCGGGATTTCTTCTGGGCCTCACGGCCGACGACAGCTGTCCGGTCTGCGGTGCCCCACCCGAAGCGCAAAAGCACAAGCACGCGCTTGCAGAGATCGAGGCGGCGCGCGCCGCCGCCGAAATCGAAATCGCCAAGGTCAAGGCCCATGGCGTCGAACTGACCGCGACGGTCGGCGATACATCCGCCGAGCTTCAACGCACTGGCGGCCGCCTCCTCGACAATCAGAAAAGCCTGGCATCCATCGAAGCCGAGATCGCCGCCGGACTTCCCACCGCCGACGATAATTTGCGCCGCCTGTCGGAGATCATCCCGCGCCGCGACCGCATCAATCGCGGCCTGGAGCTCTCGAAGCGAAAGCTCGAACTCGAAAAGCAGATCGCTGAGCTCAAGAAGAGACGGCAAAAGCGACTGCCGTCAAATGCCCAGGCCGGACTGTCCGTGCACACGGCCAACCAGTTTGCGATGGAAGTCGGTTCAATCCTGAAAGAGTGGGGCTTCCCCGGCGAATGCCGGACTTTCTTCGAGATCGAAAAAAACTTCGACCTCATCATTGATGGCAAGCAGCGGAAGGACAACGGCAAGGGCGTGCGGGCCATTACCCATGCGGCATTCAAGGTCGGGCTAATGACCTATTGCCGGAAGCGCGACTTGCCGCATCCGGGCTTCGTCGTGCTCGACAGCCCGCTCATCACCTATCGCGATCCGATCCGGTCACGGGACGGCGCGCTCTCGGCCGAGGAAGTGGCTATCAAGAGTTCCGATCTCGCAGAGCGGATGCTCGCGCATCTGGGATCGCTAGGCGCGCTGGGGCAGGTTATCATCTTCGACAACATCGATCCGCCGGCCAACGCTGCGACCTATGCCGACATCGAGATCTTCACCAACAACCCGGCGGAAGGCCGACAGGGCCTGCTCTAGCCGACGCGGCTAGAAGAGGTCGCCTGGCAAAAGATCGGGTTTGAAGCCAGGCCTCCACTCCAGACGGGCATCGACACGAACCCATGTACCGAGGAGACGTTCGGGCTTCTCATTCCCCAATGTGATGATGCTGAACTGTCCGTCTTCGCTCACGGACACGGTTTCCCAACGCTGGAGATGAGAATCTTCCATCGCGAGCCTGGCGTGTTCCTGAGCCGCTTCATCGTCCGCGAAGTTCCTCATGTCGCCTGCGCTGCACCCACCGCGACCGAAGATGCCCTGTCGGAAGTCGAGCCGATACCGAATGCTTTCATTCGGATCGCCCAGTTCAAACCGCGACTTGAACAGATAGGGCGAGTCCTGATCCTGAAGGCAGACTAGGCACTGGCCCTCAAATATCACGTCGGCAGGGCACTTCGTGTTCGCACATTGCAGACGTTGCACGAGGCTGGTCTGGTCGCAGACAATGCAATGAAGTTCGGTCGCTGCCTTCGAGCGGGGAGGAAATTGGGCGAGCGCAGGCACGCCGTCGTGCCATTCCCGGTCGGACTCGGCGCAACACGACGGACAGCGATAGGCACGTGCATCCTTGTCGAACCGAAGAAACAGCTTGGCTTCCTTGGGGGCCAGATAGCCAATCGCGTTTGCGATCTGACGCATCACCACGTTGCGCGTGCTGTCACCAGCACCATAGTAGTCGTACCTGCCGTTGACCTCCATCTCCAGGAGCCGGTGGTGCCAGGGGATGTCGGCAAACAGGGCTTTGCCGGCCCTCAATATGGTTCGGATCAATACCGCCGGCTCGAACGACCTGAACGTGACGGAATGCATGATCTTGTTCCGCTCGCGCCGAACATCGTCCCAAAACTCCTGGAACGTGTCATCAAACGGTACCGTGGCGACGCTGTTGTGCACCCTGATCAGATCGGCGGCGTCCAGCGTTCTGAACTCGCTGAACGGCGTCGGTTTGGTATCAACTGCCTTAGGCCAGTCCTTGGGATCGCGCGCGACAAGCAGGTAGGGCGATACTGCCGCGATGCGCCCTTTGAGCGCCATTTCAATTGCCTGCTGGATAAGGCCGTAGGCATTGGCCAGGGCCGGCTGGGTTCTCTGCCAGTAATCATTGGTTGCATCAGCATAATCGTCGTCGTCGACATGGGCGGTCACGGCCCTGTAATCATCAACCGCCCGCATGCATAAATGCCAGGCGAGGTGCAGCTGGTTGATGCCAGCGGTGTAGAAGTCCTCGGCAGTCGGAATTTCGGTGATCATGCAATACCGAAGCTATGCCATCGCGGCTCTGTGGCCAACCTTAGGCTCAGCTGGCTGTTGCGCTGGTGAATGTTCCAGGAAGCTGGCCCGTTCGTCCATGACCAGCCTGCGTTTCATGAAAAAGTCGGTGCGCTGATACGCCGCCTCGACGCGATCGGGAATCTTGTGTGCCAGCGCCTTGTCGGCAACCTCCTTCGGGAAATTGGTCTTTTTCGCTGCCCGGTCGGTGGAGTGCTGGGAAAGCCATGCACGGTGCATTTTCCCGGGTTCATCCGCCGTGGCGTCTTGCTCAGCGTCATGCACCACAGGGGCTTCGCGACCGGTATCGAGAACACTTGTCGGCCATGAAAGACCTACTGGCTTGAACGGCAGCTATCTCGTCTTGGATGTCCGAAAACCGCCCGTCGGCAACCGGCCCATCTGCCGCCATTTGCAGCTATCGCGGAAATGTAGCGCGCAATTCGGTCAGCCAGGTGCCAACTGACTGCGTCGTCTCCGGTGTAAGGCTGAGATAGAACCGGCGGCGCCCCCGACGCGCAGCGCCTCGGCCTGACTGGCCGACATGATGCCGGAGGCGACATAGTCGTCGAGGGTGAAGACCGCGACGGCGGGCTTGCGGATCGCGAAAGCGAGCGCGGTGACTACGGGCGGCAGCAACCCCTCGAACCGCTCTCCCGTTTCGGGCAGTTGGGCCGAGACGCGCGGGCCCCCGGCATGAACCTCCGCGCCGACATGGTGGGCGACCGGGCGGACGATGCGCTCGCCGTCCGCAGGGGAGAGGGTTTCGTCCGTCTCGGCGAGGCCGCCCGACAGCCGGTCGATCCAGAGCCGCCCGTCGGGATTGAGCATGACTTCGACGATCGCGGGATCTTCGAGAAAACCGGCGATGGCGGGGCCGAGCGCGGCGCGTAGCATGCGCGCGCCGCGAAGGGTCGCCTCAGATGCCCATGTCTTGATCCCCGTTCTGCTGCGGGGCCGCGATTGGCGGCGCCGCGTCGGGGATGATTAGAAGAGGCAGGAATCAGGGCATTTCAACAACCGAAATACGTTATCGTACTCTAGCGTGAAATGGCAGGAAAAGGGTGGAGTTGCGCCTTACCTCGCGTGTTTGCTGAATGCGCTGGAGAGCGCTTGCCGTCGCCGGAACAAGGTCGGATCAACCGCGTCACGGTTGCTACCAACCTCCTGTAGAATTTGATCCAAAACGGGGCGAACATTCGTGGAGTGCCATCGCTTTGTAAACAAGGCCCGATAGTTTCGTTGGCGAAACAGAATTTTCTGGCAAGTGCGGGGGCTTGATCCTGCCGCATGCGTGGCGGGGTAACCGGAAGGTGTTTGGTGATCGGGGATGTGATGCGAATTCGATTGCTCGCTTGCCCAATGGCACTGAATTTCATTCTGGCATCGCGTGTATAGACTGAAAGTCTATCGATATTGCGGGGAATAATACTATTACTGCAAGCAAGTTGTATTTAAATTAACTGTTGCTCCGAAATTTCGTCATATTACGAGAAATTGAGTATATGGCGAACCGCCTCGACTGCCTTCCGTAATTTTTGGAAATTCCGTGAAGGTTGCGGACTCTCGGCTTGATACATCTGCGGGTCTAGAAATGTTCGATGCGTTCGTGGTGGGACTGTAAGCCTGATTGCGCAAGTACTCTGTTTGGGGCGTACGCAACGCGGCGTGACGCCGCCTTCAGGCTGCGGCGAATATCTGGAGATGATATGCAAAAAAAGGTTTTCGCGGTCGCTTTTGCCTCCGCCATGTTGTGCGCTCCGAGCTTGGCAAAGGCCCAGGAAACAACGGCGTACACCTATGATGCCCTGGGTCGGCTTACCAACATAGCGGTGTCGGGCGGCGCTGCTTCAGGCGTAACGCAGTCCTATACATTTGATGCGGCCGGTAACAGGACCAATGTCACTGTTGTGGGTGCTCCCAACGGCGGGGGGCAGTCAAGTTGCTCGTTCCGTATCCACGATGCCGCAGGTAACGACGAATTCACTCTGCAAATTTCCATTGAGAAAGTGGGAGTCTGCTCAGGTGCTGTACAAATATCGTACACGACAAATCACCATCGGAATCCATCGGGTATTGTCACCTTCTCGGCAAATCAAGTATGGGGATCGATAGATATCCCGCCAGAGTGTTGCAGATCTGATGGTCTCACCATTCCATATACTGCTAATATTAGCATATATAGTGGCAACGCCAGCATAACCAGGTCTCAGGCCAGATTTACCATTGCCGGAAACGGCTAAGGTGATCGCTCTACGAAATGGAAGTTGGGCAAGGCGGGCGTGCACGGCTACACCGCGATGCGTGCGGCGCAAACGGCAATGGGCTGCCCGAATGTTCAGGTCATAGGGGCTCCAGCGATCTGCGACAGAAGGCTGGGTCCATGGCGGCTTCGCTGTAGCGCTTCCGAAATTCATGAATTCTATATCGGGATTTATTTGTATGAAGAAGATTCTTCTTGCAACTACTGCGCTTGTCGCCCTTGGGGTGACGAGCGCGAAGGCGCAGATTGCCGTGGAGGGCACGCTTCCTAACGTAACCTTCTCGGATGAGAACGCGGTCGATCTGCGATCCGGGCAGCTGACAAAATCGAGTACCAGGCTCACCATTGGTCCCGCCGACGCGCCCCTATTGTCGTACGATGTCTTCAATACGTTCATGGATGCGCTCAATGCGGCGCCGCCGCTGAGTGTCCGCTTGAAGATTACGCAGTGCGCAAATGGTGTAACCTCTGTCCCAGCCGGGTGTTATGTCCAGATAATTGCCGAAGTTGGGGCGAAAGCGCATGATTTTGGCTGGAGCGGCGGCTTCCCGCGCACGAGCCCGGATGGGTCAAGGCTCGAGGAAACATCCTCGGGCTATGTGTTAACCGACGGGGGCGGCGCGAAGTATATTTTTGATAGGCGCTCCTTCACGACGGCAGGTTCCGCCTATGACTTGATGGGGACGCTTCGTGACGTCGTTCAACCCAATGGCGACCGCCTCACATATGCCTTCGGCGGAAGCGGACCGAATGGTCTTCGTTCGATAACCTCGAACGCCGGATATCAGCTCCGCTTCGAGGGAAGCGGCGACGATCAAACGGTACGACTCATCAATCTCGCGGTGGATTACTGCGATCCGGCAGCGGCCTCCTGCTCGACCACCCGAAACTGGCCCAAGGTTCGTATCACCCACTCGATTTCGGGAGGGGTCGATCAGTGGTCTGCGGTGGATCAGTCTTCGCGATCCTATGGCGCTACGACTATTATCCCGGATGGGACCACGACGGTCACCAGCCCTAATGGCGGCCTGAACTACAAGTTCAAACGCGAGTCATTTGGCCAACGAGGGGTAGCGGGTAACCCTGCTCCACGGAACATCATCGCCACGGCTTGGTACGAGGATGCGGATGGGCGGACCAGTTACTCGTATGACGTCGATCGCTTCGCACGCGTAAACAGCGCGGTCGCGACGAGTCCGGATCAGGCCACGCGGCGGTTCTATATCGATCGCGACACGCCCTATCGGGAGGGGGATGTTTCGCCGGGTACGTACAGGTTCGGCCTCACGGATGAGAATGGCCGGACCACCAAGGTCGATGTCAAGAAGGCGGTCAGCCCCACGGGCAGCTATTGGCCGCAGGAGTTCGATGTATCCCTGGTCTCGTATCCCGAGGGAAACTCGGTCTCGATCGGCCGCGAAGCAGTACGCAATCGTCTCTTGTCGGTCACGGGCAATCCGAAGCCCGGCAATTCCGGATCCATAAGCTCAACGGCGAGCTACACCGATTGCGCCGACTGGAGCCTGTGCCTGCGGCCGGACTATACGCTGGACGCGAAGGGCAATCGAACCGATTACGGCTACGACCCGCAGACGGGCCTCGTGACCGTGAAGACGCTTCCCGCCGACAATAGCGGCGTTCGTCCGCGGACCCGATATTATTATCGCCAGGTGCAGGCAGTCTACAAGAATGCCGCTGGGCTGCTCGTGGGTTCCGGCAGCCCGGTCTGGAAGCTCGACTACACCACCACCTGTCGAATAGCCACCGAGTGTCCGGGATCTTCCGGCGAGCTGCGCGTAACCTATGGTTACGACGGCAATCTCCTGCCGACTATCGAGGCGACCAGCACCGGGGATGGCGGGCTGGCCAGCATCGTCACCCGTGCCTATGACGCCGTTGGCAATGTGATCTCCGTCGACGGTCCCCGGCCAGGCCCGGATGACACGACATTCTTTTTCTATGATGATGCCCGCCAGCTGGTTGGCGAAATCGGCCCGGATCCGGATGGCGCCGGACCCTTGCCGCGCGCGGCTTCCCGATATGGCTATGATGCGGATGGGTTTCGCACGTCGGTAGAGTTGGGAACCGCGTCCGGGGCCTCGGCCTCCGATCTGCAGGGCATGGCTGTCCGCGAGCGTATGGTTTCCCTGTACGACCAGGGTCGAAAGGTCGGAGAGCGGCGATATGTTGGCGGCGGCATCGAGGCCGCGACCGACTTCTCCTACGACTCCCGTGGCCGGCTTCTCTGTACCGCGGTTCGAATGAACAAGGCTGCCTTCACCCCGAACAGGGCCGACGCCTGCAGTCTCGGCGCCGAGGGCGCGCAGGGTCCGGACCGCGTGACCCGAAACTATTACGACGCCGCGGGGCAGCTCCTTCAGGTGCGCAAGGCGATCGGCACATCATTTGAGCAGCCATACGTCACCTATTCCTACACGCCGAACGGCAAACAGGGGGACGTCATCGATGCGAACGGAAACCGGGCCTCCTACGCCTATGATGGGCACGACCGCCTTTCGCGCTGGATGTTCCCCTCTGCCGCACGGTCCGTGAGCTTCAATCCGCAGAGCTTTTCCACGGTCCTGAGTTCGGCCGGCGCCGCCAATTCCTGGGATTATGAGGAATATCAGTACGATAACAACTGGAATCGGACCCAGTTGCGCAAGCGTGACGGGCAGGTTTTGACATATGGCTATGATGCGCTGAACCGCGTTACCTCCAAGAGGGGCGCGACCACTCCGGGCGTCGATTTTACCTATGACCTGCTTGGGCTGCAGCTTGCCGCGAAATTCAGCGCAACGGGGCGTGGCATCACGAATGGCTATGATGGGCTGGGACGGCAGACCTTCACCGTCAACGACATGGATGGAACGGCGCGGACGCTCGGCTTCCAGTATGACGTTGCCGGCAACCGGACCCGGATCACGTTCCCCGATGGGCAGTATTTCAGCTATGACTATGACACGCTGAATCGCGCGGTCGCAATTCGCGAGAACGGCGGCCTGGGCGTCGCGGCGATGGCCTGGGATGCCCAGGGACGCCGGGCCGGCGAAACCCGTGGGGTCGTGAACTCCACCTATCAGTATGACGGGGTGTCGCGTCTCGCCCAGCTTGCGGACGATCTGGCCGGAACCGCGCAGGATGTGGTCACGACCTTTGGATATAATCCTGCGGGCCAGATAATCAGCCGCGCGCGTTCGACTGACGCGTATCGCTTCACCAGATATGAGAACGTCAATCGTACCTACATCGCCAATGGCCTGAATCAGTATAGCGGCTTCCAGTATGGCGGCGTCCCGGGCCCGACCTATGGCTATGACGGCAATGGGAATCTGACCAGCGATGGCGAGAAGACCTATGCCTATGACTCCGAGAACCGCTTGACTTCGACCTCGGCCGGCGTCGGCTTGGTCTATGATCCGCTTGGGCGTCTCTATCAGGTCTCGAGCGCAAGCGGGGCGGTGACGCGCTTTCTCCACGACGGCGACCAGCTTGTCGCGGAATATGGAAGCGACGGCATGCTTCTGAACCGCTATGTTCACGGCACCGGCGAGGACGATCCGCTCCTCTGGTACAAGGGCGCCTGGCTCGGCAGCCGCCATAGCCTGCAAATCGATCATCAGGGTTCCATCGTGTCCGTCGCGGATGCAAGCGGCACAGGGAAGATCTATAGCTATGATGACTATGGAATCCCTGGCGCCGGTCAGGATGGGCGCTTCCAATATACCGGCCAGGCGTGGATCCCTGAGCTGGGAATGTACTATTACAAGGCGCGTATCTACTCGCCGACGCTGGGCCGGTTCATGCAGACCGATCCGATTGGGTACAAGGACCAGGTCAACCTGTACGCCTATGTGGGCAATGATCCGGTCAACGCTAGAGACCCCTCGGGAGAAGCCGCGTGCTGCTCCGAGAATCCAGATCCGAAGAAGGACCAGGTTACTCGCATGGGCGACGCTCATCGTGAGTTCTCGGAAAAGCACCCGACGGCAGCCGCGGTAATTGGAGTAGCGGCGGCCACCGTTGCAACAGCTGGGACGGCCGTCGTGGCTGCTCCCGAGGTCACGGCTGCCGTAGTCGTAACCGGCGTTAGAAGTGCGCCCAGGGTCGCTGCCAAGCCGATTGTGAGAACGGCTCCACGTGTTATCAGGGAAGTACCGAAACCCATCACAGGGGTCGCGCGAACTGTTCAGGCGGAGCGTATACCTGCAGAATATCGCGCGGCTGACATGGCAAGAAGGGCAGCGGAGCGAGGAAGCATAGATACCATGGCGAAGAAAACTACCGGCGCTTCGGGAGATTTTCTCGGAGCACTTTGGGATGGATTTAAGATGCTGATTGGAAATTAAATGAAGAGCTTTGCGTGCCCTTTCATTTTATCGTTTGCATTTAAAGCATACAGGGATGGGGATATCGCTCGATCAAGAGCGCTCCTCGATAAGTATTATCGATGGGGCGGTAAGAGAAATGCCCTGGCTGTGGCGTTCTCGGCGACACTATATATACTTGAAAATAAGACGCAGTCTGCGGTGAGTGAATTCAAAGAGGCGCTATTATCTGGGTATAATAATGAGAATGATGCAAGTTATATTTATGGATACTGCAACTATTATTTATGCTTAATTAATAAAGATGATAATTGCGAATTAATTAGATTGGCATGCCTAAGTAGTATCTCATCGGGAGATGTAAAGAGGTGGCTGCCTATTCCACAAGGTGCCGTCGATTAGATGGGTTTATATTTGTGGGTACATCAGGAAAATATAAGAATTATTGCAGAACAAATAAATATAAGCACAATAGTTAGAATAATTTTAATTCTGTGCTGACGTGTCCCTCCTTCGGAAATGGGAAGGCCCATCAATGCTCCGATTCCTTCTAATATAGTTCTCATTTTGACGGTGCCCGGTGAGAGTGATTGTTGATTGATGCTTGCTCAAGGTGCGTTGGTTTTTGAATAATCCGTCGCAAGTTTCGATTCAGTCTCCCATTCGTTTGAATGGCTCAACAGGATGGTGCAATCGAACGCCGTCGTCTGCAATACTGAAAGTATGAAATCTACCTGGCGATGAGCGATAAGTTCGCGCGTATCAGTCGCCCGTTCTAGCCGGCGAAGCACCAGTCATGCGCTTTGCTCCTGGGCGGGAAAGCGCACCGAGTGGGAATGCGCCCTAATACTAGCCGTTCAGCCGGCCCTGGTAATCTCCGGGCCGGGCCAGCTCGTACAGGATAGCGGTGGCTGCCCCTGACGAGCAGATTCAGATTATGAGCCGGAGATCTAGCGTGCGAAGCTGGACCCGATCTCCGACCTCTGTCCGGCGTGAGCAATTGGGCAGCTTTATCAGGCTGCGATACCCAGATCGTCTAGTTCGTGTTCTTCCGCCTTCGCCTGAACGGGAAGGGTGAGGGCGAGCGCGATCGCCTCTGACACCTTGTTGGCGGCGGCCTTGATAGGATCGGTCTTAAGGTGGGCGTAGCGCGCGGTAGTTTGGACCTGAGTATGGCCAAGCAGCTTGCCGATCATAGGCAGATCCTCACCGAGGAAAAGGGCGTCCGAGGCGAAGGAGTGGCGGAGGTCATGGATACGAAGATCGTCCAGTCCCGCCCGCTTGCGAAGCCGCTGCCAGGGCTTCTGCATGTCGGTTAGGTGCCGGCCTTCCACCAAACCGGTGATGACATAGGGGTTCTTCTTGACCTTGGGGATGGTCTTGAAGACTTCTACAGCCGCGTGACCAATTGCCACGAGCTTCGCGCCACTTTTGGAGTCTGGGAGTCGTAGGAGACCGGCGTCAAGATCGACGTATTCCCACTTGAGTTTCTGGATTTCGCTTAGGCGGCAGCCAGTGAGAAGGAGAAGCTGGATGCAGGACGCCGCCTCGTGTTCGGAATTGGTTTCGCGCAGGACCTTGCCGAGACGGGCAAGCTCGTCAGGTGTAAGATAGCGCTCGCGCTTGGTCTCCTTGTAGCGTTTGACTTTCCAGCAGGGGTTTATGCCATCGGTGCGCACGCCCCAGGTGTGGGCGACGGTGAACATGATCGAGAGGACGCCCAGCGTTCGGTTGGCCTGATAGGGGGTCTCTTTCATGGATTGGTGCAGCTCGACGACATCTGTGCGGGTGATGTCGATGATGCGGTGCGAGCCCAGCTTCGGGTTGATGAAGAGCTCGATCGACCTCCTGTATTCCGCCTCGGTCGTAGGCTTGCAGTGCACTGCGACGTGTTCTCGGAGGAAGCGCTCGCCGAATTCCTTCATGGTGGGGGAGACCTTACGGCGATCTCGTTCGCCCGCTGGGTCAGCGCCGAGGCGGACCTGCGAAAGATGCTTCATGGCTTCTGTCCGAGCGAGGTCAGGCGTCAGCGCGCCATGCAGACCTATGTTGACCCGGCGCAGACGTCCGCTCGCTCGGAACTGGGCAAGGTACATCTTCCGGCCAGACGGATAAACGCGAAGGCCGAAACCCTTCAGCTCCTCGTCCCAAAGGAAGAATTCCTTGTCGGCCGGTGCTGCCGCATCGACGGAACGCTTTGTGATCTTGGTCATGCCCGCCCCTTACACCGGAATCAAATCGGAATCATTTGGGAGCGTATAGATGCGTCCCAACGTCGTAAAATAAGGTAGGGCATAGTCGTAAATAAATCAATAGTAACAGTGCGTTATTCGTAGATCGGCGGAGATTTCGTAGTTTCGGATAAAGAAGAAAAAGAGGGCGAAACTAACTCATAACCTGAAGGTCGTAGGTTCAAATCCTACTCCCGCAACCAAACCAACACCAACCGCACACCCGCCAGGCCAACAGCTTGGCGGGCTTTTCGCGTTCACCGCACAGCAGCGCCCACACCCCTCCGGAACCCAGCGGACCAATCCGGCCGGATACTCCGGCGCCCCATCGCCAGGCGCTTCTCCGTGACGATTGTCCCGGAAGGACGGCGGTGATCAATCAGCCGCCGCTCTTGTCGTGCTGGCCAAGTTCAAGGGCATTGCGCCCATATCGGACATTCAGTGCCGGCAACGCGAAGCCCGAAAGCAGCCGACCAGGATCCGGAAAGCATCGCTCGACCGAATTCCCTGACGGCCATGCTTTTGTTTTCAGGCACTCCACTGGCGATATGCGGACCCCAGGCGCAACGCATTGTCTGCGACTTGTCGGGGAGGAGTGCCAAGCTTGTAGAGTGCGCCACCCAGGCCGAAACCTCTGGCGCCGGCCGCCAGCCAAAAGGGCATTGTGCCAGCGGTAATGCCTCCGACGGGAAGTACGATCACATCACGCGGAAGGACTTGCAGCATCGCGCTGAGTATAGCGGGTGAGGCGGCCTCCGCAGGGAAAAGTTTGAGCGCCGCGGCGCCGGCATCGATCGCGGCAAAGGCTTCGGTTGGCGTCGCTACCCCCGGCAATGCGGTGAGCCCGACCGATCGCCCCTCACAGTTTCCACGCGAGTTCGATCCCCGCCTGTCGGCCTCGGCTGACGGGCGCATACCAGTTGCCGTCATTGCCGAAGGCAAGGTTGCGGAACGCAAGACCGCTCGCGCGACGCACGTCGGTGAGGTTGTCGACGAAGGCGCGCGCGGACCAGCGCGGTCCATCATATCCCAGCTGGAGCCCGACCGTCTGCGTCGCCGGCTGCACCGGCGCGCCACCACTGTTGAGCAACTCCTTGCCCTTCAGCGACAGCTCGGCCCGGCCGAACAGGCCGTCCGGCCGCTGGTATCGTACGGCGAGGTAGCCGTCATAGGCCGGTACGAGCTTGACGCGCCGGCCGCGTGCGTTGGTGGTCGCATCGATCTGGAGGTCGCGGTAGCGCGCGTCGGCATAGCCGATATTGGCGATGAAGCTCAGACCCCGCACCGGTTCTGCCGAGGCCTCGAGCTCGAAGCCCTTGCTGTCGATTGACGCACTGGCGCCGATATAGTCGGAAGAGATGATCCGCCCCGTCGCATCGGTGGCGACCTGGATCTCCTGCCAATTGTTCGAACGGATATAGAAGCCTGCGCCTGCGAGGCGCAGCCGGCCGTCCGCGGAACGCCATTTGAACCCGCCCTCATGGCTCCACATCGTCTCCGAGGCGTAGCGCAGGACGCTGTTCGGCAGGTTGGCCTGCGCCGCCGTCAGATTGAAGCCGCCGGGAATATAGCCTTTGGAAGAACTGGCGTAGAAGGTCAGCCGCGACGACGGTGCATAGCGCACCGAGAAGCGCGGCAGGGCGGCGTGGAAGTCGCCGGCGAGTTCGGCGTCGCGATAGATGAAGAAGTTGCCGCCACCCAGGTCGAGTTGGCCCGCATTCTGTTTCGCGGCGCGATGCGCGTGATCATAGCGTATGCCCCCGCTGAGCGTGACCTTGGGCAGGAACAGGGGCGACCAGTTGGCCGACGCGAAGACACCCCAATCGCGAGCGTGCGAGTATTGGTGCGGCGCCGGTTTGTAGCTGTCGAGGGTGCCGGGCCCCGCGAAGGTCGTCTGGAAGCGGTCGTTGTCGTCGCGATAATGCGTGACGCCGATGATGTAGTTGAACGGCTTGCTCGCGGGCGAGGAAAAGCGCAGCTCGGCGTTATAGAAGTCGCGCGCCTTTCGGTCCTCGCCCGCTGCAGTGGGGAGTGCCGTGAAGTCGAAGTCGAGCCCCTTGGCGTCGCTGTAATAGTGTCGGTACGAGACCGCAGCATCGAGCGCGCCGTAGCCAAGATCATAGCGGGCGGAAACACCCGCGACGATCTCGCGCTGGTTCGTCAGCTTGGGCGCGTCCTCGATGGAGGAGAATTTTCCGATCCGCCGGCCGCCGTTGAAGCGGTCGGCATAGGTGCGATTGTAGAGATCGACATCGAGCGGCACATATTGCTGGTCGAAGATGCCGGGTGCATGTTTGTCGAGAATATAGGCGGTGCCGTTGAGGGTGAGCCGATCGGTCGGCCGCCACCGGAGCCGACCCTGCAGAAACAGGGTGCGCAGCGACCCGGCGGGCGCGCCGGGCCGACGGTTGGCCAGGAAGCTGTCGCCCTGCTCGGCCTTCCAGGCGAGCGAGCCGGCAAGCCTGTCTCCGGCCAGCGGTCCGCCAAGGAATCCGTCGATCGCGCCGTTGACGCCACCGCGATAGGCAGCGCCGGTCGCCCGCGCCTCGGCCACGACATGGTCGGTCGGTGCGCGGGTGTTGATGACGATCAAGCCGGATTCGCTATTGGCGCCGTAGAGGGTCGCCTGCGGTCCGCGCAGCACCTCGATCGTCTCGACCTGATTGAGGACGGCATTCGACAATTCGCGGAACGGGATGCCGTCGATATAGACGGCTGCGCGGTTGATGATGAACGGATTGGACTCGATTCCGCGGATCGAAATGAAGGTGCTGCCCAATTGTCCACTCTCGTTGAACTGGACGTTGGGCACCACGGCGTCGAGTTGGCGGACATCGCGGATACGCGCCGCATCGAGCGTCTTGCGGTCGAGAACGGTGACCGAGACGTCTGTGTCCTGAAGCCGCGTTTCCCGCCGCGTGCCGGTGACGACGATATCGCTCACGCCGTTGGGCGCTGCCGGGGCGTCTTGTTCCTGAGCGAAGGCAGGTTGGGTGAGCACGCAGGCGAAAGCAGCCGCCGAAGCGGCGTGAAAGAGTGTAGCGCGCATAATCCCCGTAAAGCAGTTGTTGCGAATAATTCTCATGGTATAATGTCTCATGCAGTCGCCGCAGCTCCGATCCGGGACCGGATGCTCCGATCCGGGAAATATTCGACGGGCCGCCTCCGATCGGGAGGCGATCTTGCGGCATGTGCCGACGACCGAGCAGGCGGCGCACCTGGATGCGGGCGCCGGCCTTCTCATTCGCGCGCATTACCCCGCCTTCGAGGGCGAGATCGCCAATGGGCCGCATCTGCGCCTCGGCCTGTGCACGGGACGCGGTACCCGGCTGGTCCAGCATCGAGGCGGCGCGCGACTTGAAGGCGTTTGGCGTCCCGGTACGCTGGCGATCAGTCCACCCGGTTGTGTCGGAACCGTTTCGAGCGGGCCGACCGCGATGGTGGGGCTGGCGCTGCTGCCAGAGGCATTCCCATCCATGCCGGCCTGGGATCTCGATCATCTCGATCATCTCTCCGGCAGGTTCGTCGATGATGCGCTCATCGCTTCGGTGATGGTCGCTTTGGGGCACGAAGCGGCGCTGCACGGACCGTCCGGCGCCTTTTTCGAGCATGGCGTCCTGCTGGTGCTGCGGCGGCTGGCGGAATTGAGGGGGGCTCCGGTCCCAAAGGTGCCATCGCATCCGCTTTGCGAAAGGCGGTACGCCCTTCTGCTCGACTATGTGGAATGGCGCCTGGATGGCCAGGTGACCGTCACGGCGATGGCGGCGGCCGTAGGGCTTGATCCGAGCGGTTTTTCGCGCGCTTTGAAGGCCCGTACGGGGGTTGCTCCATATGCATGGCTCACGCGATATCGCATGCAAAAGGCAGCGGAGCTTCTGGTCGCGGGGCATTCGGTCATGCAGGTCGCGATCAGGGTGGGCTATGCCAATCCGGGAAAATTCGCGGCTGCTTTTCGGCGGGTTCAGGGATGTGCGCCTTCGCGCTTCGCCAGGGACTGATCGGTCGCCATCCTGTGCTATCGCTCGTCTGACATTCTGGTAACGCCGCCGACCCGCCGCTCCGTTGCCGAACGCCTCGACGCTCGGATGCGGACGCATCAGGAACGATTGGCGCGCGCCTGCTAGCGCGCGGAATCTTCGCCGGGCGCCGGATGGTCAAGGTGGATCAGCCTGTTCCACTCCGCCAGGAAGCGCCGGCGCATCAACCGGTCCTGCACCACGAGCAGTGCCGGGCTCACCGGGATCGCCCGGCGCAGCTGTTCCGGCGTGCGCAGCGCGGCTGGAACCGCCATGTCGCGTCGTACGGACGGCATGGCCTTCGCCACCAGATGGGCCTGGCCACGCTTTGACAGCAGATAGTCGAGGAAGAGCCGGGCGACATTGGGGTGCGCGGCCTTGGCCGGTATCACCGCGATGCGTGAGGTCAGCAGGGTATAGTCGCTCGGCAATACCACGGCGAGATTGGGGTTTCGCTGCATTTCCGCGATCGCATAGGACCCAAGCACATTGTATCCGATGACCGAGCGACCCGCGGAGACGTCCGAAATGATCGCCTCGCTCGTCGTGAACAGCCGCACGCCGTTGACGCCGAGCGCGCGGACCAGCGGCCAGGCGAGCCTGCTGGCCGCTTCGTCCTGCGATAGATAGAGATAGCCCACTGCCGAGTTCGCCACATCGTAGGTCGCGACCCGGCCACGTAGATCCGGCGCGCCCGATTCGAGCAGGCGCAGCAGGTCCGCATGACTCGTCGGCGCGCGGCGCGCACCCAGCAGCTTGCGGTTATAGACCATCACGATGGGTTCGGCGGTGACGCCCCACGCTTCATTCTTCCAGTTGGCCCATTCCGGCAGGGCTGCGTGCTCGGGCGATGCATAGCGGAGCGCATGGCCGTCATTGACGAGCTTGATCTGCAGATCCATCGCCGAACTCCACAGGAAGTCGGGCATCTCGCCGCCGTTGCGGGCGCGTTCTTCCGCCAGATGGTGGACCGGGAGCGCCGGCATCTCGCGATAGTCGATATGAATGTCGGGGTGCTGGCGCTGGAAGTCGGCGAGCAGCTGGGCGACGGCGGGGCGGTCGGTCGCCGACCAGATGACGAGCCGGCCCTCTCGGGCAGCCGCTCGGGCGATCGCCGCGCGCTCGTCGTGCCATGGATTGAGCGTGCCGCAACCGGAGAGCAGCAGGCAGCCGAGAAGAACGAGCGCGCGCATCGCGCAAATGATCCTCTGGACTTCCGACAAGTCAATGTCTCACATTGGCAGTCATGGCACGCATTCTTCTTGTCGAGGACGATCCCGCCCTGGCCAGGGGCGTGTCGGCCATGCTGCGCAGCAAGAACTACACGGTCGACGTGGCGGAATATGGCGAGGACGCGCTCGAAGCGGCACTTGGCGAACCCTATGCGCTGATCGCGCTCGACCTGGGCCTTCCCGATATCGATGGAATCGAAGTGCTGCGTCGATTGCGCCGCAGCGGGAGCAAGATCCCGGTACTGGTATTGAGCGCCCGCGACGCGGTCGAGGACCGGGTCACCGGGCTCGACCATGGCGCGGACGACTATATGCTGAAGCCGTTCGATCCGAGCGAGATGGAGGCACGGATCCGCGCGCTGCTGCGCCGGTCGGCGGGAGAAGCCTCGCCGCTGGTCACTATCGGCGACCTGGTCATCGATCCGGCGCGGGCAACGGCAACGCTCGGCGGGACCGTGCTCGCCTTGCGCCGCCGCGAATGGGCCGTGCTCGAACGCCTCGCGGCGCGACCCGGCAAGCTGGTGTCGAAGGAACGCCTCGCCGCCGAGATATTCGGGTATGACGAGCCGGTCGCGCCCAATGCGGTGGAGGTATATGTGGCGCGCCTGCGCCGCAAGCTCGAGCCGGACGGGCCCGAGATTCGAACGGTGCGCGGTCTCGGCTATCTCATCGATCCGGCATGAAGCCGCTCGCGGGCAGCACCCGCTCGCTCACCGCGCGCCTGCTGATCGGCGTCGGCCTGCCGATGATCATCCTCGCGGTCGCCCTTGGCCTGGGCGGTGGCCTGATGATCCGGGCCACCGTCACAGCGGTCAACGACCGCATCCTCGAAGCCGCCGCCCGCGGCATCGCCGATTCGCTGACGATCGAGGAGGGCGAGATCGCGCTCGACCTGTCGCCGGCGATCTTCGGGATGCTGGAGAACACTGCGCGCGACAATGTCTATTACACGATCCGCTATCGCGGTCGCGCGCTGACCGGCTATGGCGATCTGCCGCAGATCGCGCCTGCGCCCGGCGAGGATGACGCCGCGTTCGGCGACGCCCGCTATCTCGACCGCGACATCCGCATCGTCGCCAGGGCGCGGCGCTTGCCGGGGCTCGATGCTCCGGTGGTGATCGAAGTCGCCGAGACGCTCGATGCGCGCAAGGCCGATACCGACCGCTTGCTCAGCGGCCTGCTCTTCCTCGAAAGCGTGCTGATCCTGGTGGCGGTGCTGCTGCTGCCCTTCGCGGTGCGCTGGGGATTGCGACCGGTCGCGCGGATCCAGGCCGAGCTCGATCACCGCGTCGCAGCGAATCTCGCCCCGCTGTCCCTCGATGCGGTGCCCGCCGAATTGCGGAACCTGGTCAAGGCGTTCAACGCCATGCTCGGGCGCCTCGGGGACGCGATGATCGCGATGCGGCGTTTCACGGGCGACGCATCGCACCAGATCCGCACGCCGCTGTCGATTCTGCGGACGCATGTCGCCGTGCTGCGCAGCGCGGCGCCGGGAAGTGCCGAGGCAGCGCAATCGCTCGACGACATCGATCGGGGGACGGTGCGGCTCAGCCATCTTGTCGGGCAGCTCCTCGCCCTGGCGCGGGCGGACAATGCGGCACGCAACGAGACGCCGCTCGAGGCCGTCGATCTGCGCGACATCGTGACGGCGGTAGTCGCCGAACGGCGCGAAGCCACCGCGCGGGCGGGGGTGACGCTTGTGGTCGTGCCGGCACCTGCCATCATTGTGCGCACCGCGCCGGTGCTGGCGCTCGAGCTGCTCGCGAACCTGATCGACAATGCCGTCCGTCATGGCGGGTCGGGCGGGATCGTCCGAGTGACGGTCAACGAGGATCCGGCGGTCGTCATCGACGACGACGGCCCCGGCATCCCGACGACCGAGCGTGAGCGCGTGTTCATTCGCTTCGCGCAGCTGCCGCGCGATGCCCGCAACGAGGGTAGCGGCCTCGGCCTGTCGATCGCGCGATCGCTGGCACAGGCGATCGGGGCCGACCTCCGGCTCGAGGACGGCCCCGATGGACGGGGCCTCCGCGCCATCGTGCGCTTCCCGCACCCCTGAAAGCTTCATGACAGGTTGCCGCGGCTAACGCTCGGGCAGGAGAGCCGGTCGCGCAAGGCGGCAGGCAGGGATGGTCCGCGCCGGAGAGAGGGGAGAACTCCCCCGTCACGGCGCTGAAAGGAAGCGAACGGGCATGCTATCGATTCTGGCTTTCGCGATGGTCGCCACCTTCATGGTGCTGATCATGACGAAGCGCTTGTCGGCGATCGTGGCGCTGATCCTGGTGCCCGTGCTGTTCGCGTTGCTCGCCGCCATGCTGCATGGCGGGTTCGACGCCGGGCTCGGCAAGATGATGATGGCCGGCGTAGCGGACCTGGCGCCAACCGGCGTGATGCTGGTCTTCGCCATCCTGTTCTTCGGGCTGATGATCGACGTCGGCGTGTTCGATCCGATGATCCGCGCCATCGTCCACGCGGTGCACGGCGATCCCGTGCGCATCCTGGTCGGCACGGCGCTGCTTGCGCTGATCGTCTCGCTCGATGGCGACGGCGCCACCACCTACATGATCACCACCGCGGCGATGCTCCCGCTCTACCGCCATATGAAGATGGACGTGCGCATGCTTGCCTGCATCGTCATCATGGCCGGCGGGGTGATGAATGTCCTGCCCTGGGGCGGCCCTACCGCGCGGGTGGTGAGCGCCCTCAAGCTCGATGCGGCGACGGTGTTCGTGCCGCTGATCCCGGCGATGCTCGCGACGGCGGCCTGGGTCGTCTTCGTCGCCTATCGCTTCGGCCTGAAGGAGCGCGCCCGGCTGGCGGCGCTGGGGGCCGATGCGGTGGATGAGGATGCGGATGCGGACGAAATGCTGGAGCAGGACCGCCACAGCCATGTCGAGGCGCGGCGCCCGCGCCTGTTCTGGTTCAATCTTCTGCTCACCATCGGCCTGCTCGTCGCGCTGATCGCGGCGGTGATGCCGCTGCCGGTGCTGTTCATGCTCGCCTTCGCAGTGGCGATGAGCGTCAACTATCCGAATCTGTCGCAGCAGCGCGAGCGCCTCGCCGCGCATGCCCCGAATGCGCTGGCGGTAGGCGGGCTGGTGTTCGGGGCGGGCATCTTCACCGGGATACTGTCCGGTACGAAGATGGTCGATGCGATGGCGGCCACCGTCACCCATGCGATCCCGCCCGCCCTTGGCGCCTATCTCGCGCCGATCACGGCGGTGATCAGCGCGCCCTTCACCTTTTTCATCTCGAACGACGCTTTCTATTACGGCATGCTGCCGATCCTTGCCGAGACCGGCCATGCCTATGGCCTGTCGGATGCCGAGATCGGCCGCGCCGCCCTGGTCGGCCAGCAGGTCCATCTGCTGAGCCCGCTGGTCGCCTCGACCTATCTTCTGGTCGGCTTCGTCGGCATCGAGTTCGGCGAGCATCAGCGCTTCACGCTCAAATGGGCGCTCGGATCCTGCCTGGTCTTCGGAGCGATCGCAGCGCTTACCGGCGCCTTCCCGGTCGTCGCGACCGCCGGCTGAAGTGCCGGGCGGCGCGGGCTTGGCCGAGCACTTCCGGCAATGGGCCGGGCTTCTCCTGCTTTCCCTGGTCGTTACCGCTGTCCTGGCGTGGCTGGGGGTGCCTGCCGCCCTGCTGCTCGGGCCGATGTTCGCCGGGATCGCGGCTGCCGCGCGGGGCTGGGATATCGGGGTGTCGCGCTGGCTCGCCATCGCGGCCCAGGCAGTGATCGGCTGCCTGATCGCGGGCAATATGGCGGGCGCGCTCGGACCGACGATCGCCGCGCACTGGCTGCTCTTCGTCCTGCTGACCCTGGCGACCGTCGGCGCCAGCGGCTTGCTCGGCTATCTGCTCAGCCGGTGGGGCATGGTGCCCGGCACGGTCGCGATCTGGGGATCGATGCCTGGCGGCGCGACGGCGATGGTGCTGCTCGCCGAAGCGAATGGCGCCGATGCGCGGCTGGTGGCGGTGATGGTCTATACGCGCGTCGTCGCCGTCACGCTCATGGCGAGCGCGCTCTCGGTGCTGCTCGGCGCCCAACCGCTGCCGCCGCCCGGCCCGGCGGCGGTTGCGGACGGGCCGTTCTGGCTGATGCCCGCGGTGGCGATTTCCGGCATCGCGGCGGCGGCGCTCCTGCGCTGGCGCTCCGGAACCTTGATCATCACCATGGCGCTGGGCGCTGCCGCCATGCTTGCGGGCGCGCCTCCGGTTCGGGTTCCCATGCCGCTGCTCATGGTCGCCTTCGCCACCACCGGCTGGCGGATCGGGCTGAGCTTTACCGGTGAGGCGCGCGCTACGGCAGCGCGCATGCTTCCGCGCATCCTCCTTGCCGCGCTGCTGCTCATCGGCTTCTGTGGCGGACTGGCGGCGCTGCTGCATTTTGCGCTGGGGATCGACCCGCTTACCGCATGGCTCGCGGCCAGCCCGGGCGGCCTCGAATCGGTGGCGGTGATCGCCAGTACCCTGCCGGTCGATTCGCCTTTCATCATGGCGGCGCAAACCGCGCGCTTCGCGCTGGTGATGCTGATCGGGCCCCCGCTCGCCACGGCACTGGTTCGCCGCAGCCGGCGTACCGCGCACCATCCCGAGCGATGACAGGTTGGTGAAAGCAAAGCCGTGACACTCCTTTGATCGGGGGACCTTCGACGTCCCGAAGATAAGGTTCGGACGCGCAAAGCGGACCGACATACAGGAGGGGATAAATGGGCAGCCTTGATCGGCGCGGTACCCGCGCTTGTTCCGGATTCACCAGCCTCGGCACGATCGCGCTGCTGGGGGTGCTGGCGGCGACGCCGGCATGGGCGCAGGATGCGACGGCGGACAGCGCCGCGCCCGCCATGGCCGAGCCCGCGCCGCAGGAAACCACGCCCGCGGAGCAGGGGCAGATCATCGTCACCGGCTCGCGCATCGCGCGGCGCGACTATCAATCGAACACACCGATCGTGACGATCGGCTCGGAAACCCTGGCCGGCGCCGGCCAGCCGACGCTCGACCGGGCGATCGGCCAGATGCCGCAGTTCGCCGCGGCACAGGGCCTCGCACAGGTTGGCGACGTGCAGGCGCGGACCGGCTTCCAGGGCGGCCAGGCCTATAGCGATCTGCGCGGCCTCGGGCCCAACCGCTCGCTGATCCTGGTCGACGGCCGCCGCCTGATCGCCTCGAACCCGAACGGATCGATCGATCTCAACACGATCCCGATGGCGATGATCGAGAATGTCGAGGTCATCACCGGCGGCGCATCGGCCACCTATGGCTCGGACGCGATCGCGGGCGTGGTCAACTTCAAGCTGCGGCGCCATTTCAACGGAATCGAGCTGGGCGCGCGCCGTGGCGGCACCTTGGAGGGCGACGGCGCGAACACCCAGTTCACGCTGCTCGCCGGCAGCGATTTCGCCGATGGCCGGGGGAGCGCGATCGTGGCGTTCGAATATGCCGAGCGCGATCGCATCGCCGGCGCGGACCGGCCTTTCTTCCGCAATATCCGCCTGCTCGCGCGTCCGCCGGAAGGGCTGGTCGAAAATGGCCTGTTCGGCTCGCAGCCGACGGTCGCGGCGGTCAACGCGCTGCTCGCCACCTATCCGGGCACCACGCCGATCAGCGGCACCGGCCAGTATAATGGGGCGATCGGCTTCAATACCGACGGTACCATCTTCACCACCAGCGCCGGCAGCAATTGCGTTCAGAACTATCGTGGCCTGCCCACCGCGCCGCTGGGGCTCGGCATCACCAGCAATTGCCGCCAGGTGGCGGTCGCGCTCGGCAACTATTTCTCGATCCAGGTGCCGCTGAAGAAATACAACGTCCTCACCAAGCTCGATTACGAACTGGCCGGCGGCATCACGGCCTATGGCACCTTCAACTTCATGCATTCGAGTGCGCTCGACAGCACCTCGGCCGGCTCGACCGGCCCCGGCAAATATCTGGTCGTGCCGCTCAACAGCCCCTGGGTGACAGGCAACCCGGCGCTGCAGGCGCTGCTTGCCTCGCGACCGGCGGTGCCGGGCGATCCGACCGCGCTCACCCGGGCATTGTCGGTGACCAAGCTGCTCACCGCTTCGGGGCCGCGCTCGCAGACCTTCGAATATGACGTCTATCAGGGCGTGATCGGGCTGCGCGGCACGATACCGGGCACGGCGCTGAACTTCGACGTCTATGGCTCGATCGGCCAGACGCACTTCACCAACATGCAGTATAACGACACCAGCCGCGCCAATATCGCGGCGGTGCTGAACGGCACGGCCAACTTCACCGGCTCGGCGGGCAGCTGCATCGGCTATGCTTGGAATCCATTCGGCAACAACCCGTTCAGCCCGGGCTGCGAGCAGTTCATCACGCGCGACAACACCAATATCAACACGACGCGCCAGCAGGTGATCGAAGCCACGGTCACTGGTCCGATCTTCAAGCTTCCCGGCGGCGATCTCAGCTTTGCGCTCGGCGCCGCCTATCGGAACAACAGCTTCGCCTTCCGGCCCGACAATGCGCTGATCCTCGGAGACACGCCCTCGTTCGACAACATCGTGGCGACCGGCGGCAGCCAGAAGGTCAAGGAAGTGTTCGGCGAACTCGAGGTGCCGCTGCTCAAGGACGTGTTCCTGTTCAACAGCCTGAGCCTCAATCTCGGCTATCGCCGCGCCAATTATTCGGGCTTCGGTTCGGTCGATGCCTATAAGGCGGATGCCAGTTGGCGGCCATTCGAGCAGTTGCTGATCCGCGGCGGCTATCAGCGCTCGATCCGCGCGCCGAGCCTGGGCGAGTTGTTCGCGCCGACCGCGACCGGCAGCATCAACATCGGTGCGGTTCCCGGTGCCGGCGACCCGTGCGACAGCCGGAGCGCCTTCCGCTCGGGTGCCAACGCTGCCCAGATCCAGGCGCTCTGCATCGCCCAGGGCGTACCGGCGGCGATCTATCCCACTTTCACCTATATCAACGACACCGCCTTTGGCAGCACGGGCGGCAACCCCAACCTGACGCCGGAAAAGGCCGACAGCTTCACGATCGGCACGGTATGGAGCCCGCGCTTCGGCAGTCCGATGTTCCGGATGTTCAACCTCTCGGTCGACTATTACAATATCAAGCTCCGCGACGCGATCGGCACGGTCGCGCTGACCCAGATCCTGCCGCGCTGCTTCAACTTCGACGGGCTCAGCAACCCCGGCTATTCGCTCAACAACGTCTTCTGCCAGCAGATCACCCGCGATACCCGTTCGGGCGCGATTTCGTTCGGCCGGGAAGGCGCGCTCAACCTCGCCACCTACAAGACCGACGGTATCGACGTGCAGTTCGACTGGGGCTTCGATCTCGCCGGCATGGGCCTGGGCGAGGGGGCCGGCACGATGCGGCTCAATAGCGTCGTGACCTATACGCGATCGTTCAAGGTATCATCGCTGCCGGGCTCGCCGGTGCTCGACTATGTGGGCAGCATCGGCAACAATGCGGTGAGTCCGCAGATCGCGCATCCGCGCTGGAAGACCAATACGTCGCTCGGCTATACCAGTGGTGCCTTCACCATCACCGGCCGCTGGCGCTTCATCGACAAGATGATCCACCAGGACAAGGTGGTGAACCCCGCTGCGATCACGCCCGGCGTGCCCGCCTACAGCTATTTCGACGCCGATTTCACGGTCAATGTCAGCGATCGGTTCCAGTTCACCGGCGGGATCACCAATATCGGCAACAAGGCGCCGCCCTTTGTCAGCGGCCAGCCGCTGACCACCGATTCGGCAACGTACGACATCATCGGCCGCTCGTTCTTCGTCGGTGCGAAGGTGAAGTTCTGATGCCGACCGGCGCCTCGGTGACCCTCTTCCCTCGCCGGGGCGCCGCATGAAGCTGCTGGCATTGCCGGGGGACGGCATCGGGCCCGAGATCATGGCCGCGACGCTGGCGGTGCTGCAGGCCGCCGACGCTGCCCATGGGCTCGGGCTCGAGGTCGAGACGATGGAAATCGGTCTCGCCGCGCTGGAAAATCAGGGCACGACTCTGCCGGACGCGGTGCTCGAGCGGATTTCGCAGGTGGACGGTGTGATCCTCGGCCCCGTCTCGCACTATGACTATCCCACGCGCGCGTCGGGCGGGATCAACCCCTCGGGCGAGTTGCGTGCGCGTTTCAGGCTGGGTGCCAATATCCGCCCGGCCCGGAGCCGCCCCGGCCTGAGCCTGCTCGGCGACCGGATGGACCTGGTGATCGTGCGGGAAGCGACCGAGGGTTTCTACGCCGATCGCAGCATGCATGCCGGCGCGGGCGAATTCATGCCGGATCCGGACATGGCGCTGAGCGTGCGCAAGATCACCGCAGCCGCTTCACGCCGCGTGGCCGAGGTGGCGTTCGACCTTGCACGCGAGCGCCGGCGCAAGGTGACGGCGGTCCACAAGGCCAATGTGCTGAAGCTCGGCGACGGCTTGTTCCTGCGCGAAGTCCGCGAGGTTGCCCGAGGCTATCCTGACGTGGCGCTCGACGAAGTGATCGTCGATGCAGCGGCGGCATTGCTGATCCGCAGGCCCGAGCAATTCGATGTGATCGTCACCACCAACATGTTCGGCGACATCCTGTCCGACGAAGCTTCCGAGCTTTCGGGAGGCCTGGGCCTGGGCGGATCGATCAGCCTGGGCGAGGGCATCTGCGTCGCCCAGGCCCAGCATGGCTCGGCACCAGATATCCAGGGGCAGGGGATCGCCAACCCCGTTTCGCTGATCCTGTCGGCGGCGATGCTGCTGGATTGGCGCGGGCGCCGTTGCGGGAACGCTCGCCTGGCCGCTGCCGGCATGGCGATTTCAGCCGCGACAGACCGGGTGCTGGCCAACTCGGCCGCGCGGACGCGGGACCTTGGCGGGCCGCTGGGAACCATGGCGTTCGCCGACCGGCTGATCGCGGCGATTCCTCCCGTCTGATCAATGGCTGCTTCCGGCGCTTCTCATGCTTTGCGTGGCGCCGAAGCGACGTGGCAGTGGCGGCTCGGCTCGACAATATCGGTGTCCTTGCCCGGTCGGTATCCGGATGCCGTTCGGCGACGCGCCGCCTCCAGGTTCCAGAATGGAAAGCTTCCCCCGGCAACAACACCATATGCGCCCCAAGCACCGATCGGGAACATGCGCGCCGGGGACGGTTGGTTCGCCACAGGCACCGCGAAGCGTGAAGCCACGGTGCTGGTACGGCGGTTGCCGGCAAATGCATGACGATGATGTCGCCAAATTGTAACGGCTACGTATCATTCGCGGCAGAATAGAGTTTCGGCTGGTTTCATAAGAACCGGCCGAAACTTAATCATGGGGATCCTATCGTGAGAGTGCTGAGTGCATATGAGATCAATTTGGTGGCCGGCGGTTGGGGCACCGGCAGGGAAGACGAGCGTCAGAAAGAGAATGAAATCGTGGTAACCGGTCATCGGGACGGTTTCGACTTCGGAGAACGATACGACCCCATCGGTGACACTTGGGAAACCTTCTTCCCCGAGAACGACAGCGGCGAGTATTTCGGTGGCGGGGGCGGCCAGTCGGCGGCCAGCGGCAATGGGCTTACCGACGAACAGCGGGATGACGCCCTCACGGTGATCGAATCCGCCCGCGCGCTGCTGCAGCAGGCGATCGAGAAATATGGCGCCGGGACAATGGCCGATATCAACGGCAGGATCCTGCCCGCCTGGGAGCTTCTCGAGCATCTCGGTACCTTGATGAACGTGCTTCAGGCCGGAAATCTGATCTGGAGCCTGGAGAACGGAACCAAGGGCCTGGCGGACGCGATCGGCTTCATCGCGGCGATTGCCGCGGTCGGCGTGGCAGGTGAGCTCGGCATAGGCGTTGGTGCCGCGGCGCTTTTGGGCGTTGCGGTCGAGAAGCTCGTCGTGAGCGGTTCGATGCAAGTGAATGCCGTCACGGGCACGGTAACGGAAATAGTCCGCGAAGAGATTGACGAGGTTGTCCAGAACAACCCGGGGCCCGACTTCAATCCCATGGACCCCGATGCCTGGTTCGATGGCCTCTTTGGGATACCGCATCAGGACCGCCCGGTGCTCGCCCCTCTCCCCTGATGGAATAGCGCAGCCGAGCGAACGCGAGTTCGCTCGGCCTGTGATTGTGTGGATGCGATATAGCCATGCCTGACAAGTTTACGGCACTCGCGGGTTTGGTTGCGGGGCTATTGCCATTTTCCGGCGGTCAGGACGTTGACGCGGGGCGGTCGGGTACGTGGCTTTCCGGCGATGTCGTGACGGTGCGCATGGATACCGATGGGCCGGCGGACATGAGCTCGCTTCGTCTGATATTGCCGACGGGCAAGCTCTACGAAGATGTCGGATCCTGTGGCAGCTCGCACCTCTTCGAGCATCTCGTGGGGCGCAGCATTGCGCTGAGAGATGCGGAGCTGGCGAAGTTCGGCTACCGCGTGGACGGGTTTACGGGCCCCGGCAGGATAGTGATCTCGATCGATGTCGGTGGCGGCCTCGAGGGCGTACGCGCCGCGGCAATGGCGCTTTCGGAAGCGGTCGCCCGTCCCCTCGCCACGCCGGCGGATGTTGCGGCCGAGCGGCGCGCAATAGCGAGCGAGGGGGTCGCGTCCGCGGCCGCGGGGCCGATGGCTGCCCTGGCTTCCTTCGTGCCGATTGAGCGGCGAGAGGTGCTGCTTGGCCATTGTGGAGCGAAGGCGGGGCAGGCCGGCCTGCCAAAGCTGCCTCCCTTCGCCGGCGCGCCGCAGCTGTTTGTCTGGAGCAAGTTTCCCGAGGCTGCGCTTCGAACTGCCATGATACCCATCAGAATTCCTGGCGCCGCCCGAAAGGACGCGCCTCTCGGCTGGACGGGGACACGCGCCGAGGACGCAGCTGCTCGAAGCGACCTGGCGGCCGCCAGCGCCATCACATTGTTCGCGACCTCCGCGCACCGTGTCACACCGGAGATCTACCGGGGATATTTGCTGCTCCTGGCCTATGCCGCCGATGGACATCGCGGAATGCGCGTTGCCGTCACGAGCCTCGACGAGAATAGCTTGCTCGGCAGCCTGGAAACACCGGAGGCGACTCCCCTGGCGTCGCGCATCCTGGAAAGCGCAAGGGCGCTCGCCGACGGCCGCGCCGATCCTCGGAGGGTCGCAAGGGTCGATACGAGCGTGCGCGACGGCCTCTGTCGGCGCGTGGCGGCCGCAAGGCAGATGCCGCCGCCGCTCATCGCTCGGCGGATGGCGCTTGCTCCGTCGGCGAGACTGGAGGACGAGTTGGCGAGGATGCAATGCAGCGGGAGCCAGTCGCCCGGCGATGCGGAGCAGGTCGCCAAAGCCGGAGCGACGCATTTCCTGAACTATGCGTTGTTGCGTGGCGGCCTGTCCGCGGCGCCGCCCATGAGCCCGACTCCGCCATATGTCGTCCGCACCGTTCGCCTGTGCACATCGGCGGACGCTGGCATGGCGGCCGCGGCGATCGGGCCCGCCGCGCTGATCGTGCAGCGGCAACTTGGATATGCGTTGCGCTTCAACTACGGGAGCGTCAGGCGGCTGACGGTCGCTCCGCAGCCTGAGGCCGGCAGGGCGTGCCTTGGACTGACCTTCGAGGGAGAGACTCTGGCGCCAGCTCTCACCGATGCCGCAGTGGAGCAATGGGTTCGCGGGACCGGGAGGAAGGATTTCAGCACGCAATTTTGCTTCGACGTGCGGAGCGGTGCCGGCGGCGATCGCCCGACGCAATTGGAGAAGTTCGCTCAAATGACGTCGTCCGAGTGCATCGACGCGATCAAGCGGATAAATCCGGAGCGCATGCTCGCTGCCATGAAGCTGGAGAAATAGCAGGTGTTCCGCCGCCCTCGCTGCCCGAACTGTCGCCGCCCGCTTTCGCTCCTGGAGAGCTACCGGGCGCGCGTATCCCGATTTCCCTGCCCCGGCTGCGGAGCCTCGATAAAGATCCCCGCTGCAAGGCAGTTCGTGCTCGCCGTACCGCTTTTCCTGGTCTTTCGAACGATCTCGAATGCCGATTGGGATCTGTTCGCCAGGGTGGGCGTCATCCTTGCCCTGGCGGCGCTCGTCATCGTCATCGAATATCTTACGGTTTCGATGATCACCTATCGACGCGGAGACCTGGGATCGTGATCAGATTCTTCATTGTGAGCGCTCATCGATCCATTTTTCGAGAACCTCATCGGCCATGGGGTGGAGCAGCGCCAACTTGTGCGTCGCCTTTATGATCCGGCGCTGGCTATTCGGTCGTAGCGGCAGCGGAATGTCATCGGGGATGGACGACCTGTCCCAGCTTCCGAAAATGAACAGAGCCGGCCTTCTGGAATTCCGCTGGTTCGCCAGGGTCGCGATTGCTCGATTGAACTGGTTTCGGTTGGCATCGGTCACGCCGATAGTCGCTGCCTCCCATTGGCGCTGATAGGCAATGTTCACGGTGTCGAAGGGCGAATCATTGTCCACCCATTGTTCGGGCGGCCGCGATCGCAGATATGGAACGCCGGCCAGGAAGCCGCCGCGTCGCGCTCCGACGACAGCCTCGAGCGCCATTGCCGGCAAGGCTCCGAAGCTTTCGCCATGGACGATCAGGGGGCGACCGGGGAAGGCTCGATCGAGATAGCGGCGGAGCGTCGCGGCGTCGCGCGCAAAGGCGTGGACACCGTCGCGGCGTAGCCGTGTCGCGGTATCGACGCCGGATCCGGCGGAGCCGCTATAGTTGGGAAGGATAACGGACCAGCCGTGCGTCAGATAGCTCCGGGTGGCGGAGAGGCGGATCGCGTCCGTGGCGATGTTCGATGGGCCGCCCTGGAAGACGACCGCAACGCCCCGGGGCGTCGGCGGATCAATGCGCACGAACGCAAGGGGGCGATCGGTGGCGCCGATCGTTCCAACGGCAAGGCGCGTGGGGGAAGACTGCGCGCGATCGCACCGATATTCGATCGGACGGCCACCCGCGCGGCCAGTGAGCCGATACCCCCGAAATGCCGTGCGGAGCAGCGCGACATGGTCTCCGGCAGGATCCGCCGCGGCGGCCACGAGTTCCAGGCCCGGATCCTCCGAGCGTGCCCGAGAGACAGCGGCCGCGAGGGGAGCGAGGTCATGCCCGTTGGCCGATGTGACCCGGGTTGGAGAAAAATAGCCGAGGAGCCGATCATCCCGGGCGCTCGCCACCGGTTGCGCGAATGGGCGGGACCGCCTTTCTCGCCATCCTTTTGGGGCTTCGGCCGCAGTCCACCCGAGATCCGATAGAACCGCTGCGCCCGATTGTGTGCGCGATAGCGTGGCGCGCTTCAGGAAGGCACGCGACAAGGGGATGAAGCGCCGTCCGCGGGCACTGAATGCGCTGGCGTCGAGCGTGTCCGGATCAAAGCTGACAGCCGTGACGGTCCCATCGGCCCCAAGGGCTGTCTTGAGTATCAGGGACCGGGGTGCATCCTTTGCGTTGGCGCTGAAATAGGCGCTGGCCAGCCGGATCGCCTCGATATCGGCGGTGCGCGAATTGGTCGTGCCGGATGCCGTCAGCGTGATTGCCGCGCCGCGCGAGAGTTCGGCGCGCCCGGCGAAGCGTGCCGTCGTGCCATCGTTCCCGAAATCCAGCGCGACCAGCGTCTTGCGGTTCTCGGCGACGAACAGCGTCGCATCGCGCTCACCCCAGGAGACGGGGCGAGCGCCATCGAAACCTTCGCCCGAGAAAAAGCAGCGGTCCGCCAGGCCATGGTCGCGCACGCACCTGGTATCCAGCGTGAGAAAGCTCCGTGATCTTGGCACGAGCGAGTAGGGCAGAAGCTCGCTGTCGGTAAAAACCAGAAAGCGGCCGGTCGGGGAGAATGCTACCGCATCCCTGCCACATAACTGCTCGACTCCCCCTGAATAGGTGCCGATGGTCGTGGCGCTCAACTTCATGAAGGGAGTAGTGTCCACGCCGGTTTGTGATCCGGCGTGGTCACCGACAAATGTCCCGCCGAACATGCAGCCGATGGCAATGGCTCGGAAGTGCCTGGCTCGTAAGTGCATCGGATGGGACCGCTGTTCGTCAAGGGGTGGCTGATACAGTGCAGGGAGCGGAGGATTCAGAATCTCGTTAAGCTTCATGCCGGGGCTGCAACTCAGTCCAGGCCGGTCCAGCCGCTCAGACCGTTGAGTATGCTGATGGGCAATGCTCACGGTGTCGAAGGGCGGTTCATTGTCCACCCATTGTTCGGGTGGCCGCGATCGCAGATATGGAAAGCTGGCCAGGAAGCCGCCGCGCCGCGCTCTGTCGACAGCCTCGAGCGCCTTTCGCCATGAACGACCAGCGAGTGACATGTTATGTGTCGGTGATCAATGTAATAGCATGTGGAGGTCATGGTGAAAAAATTAATGATCAATATATTGATGATAGTCGTAGGAGTTTCGATGTTTGTCGGAATAGATATTGCTAGAAATAATCTTCATTTTCCAGATTTAAGATATATTTTTATATGCATTATTATTGTGTCAATAATATTAATAGTTAGTGGTCGCACAAAGTGAGATTTTTGTAGTAAATTTATATACAAACTACTGAATTTGTGTATGTTTAATTCTGGGATTTTTAAGTATGTAGGATGATATTATTCTCGGTATTTCGTCGGGAATATCTTTTGCTCTGTCGAGGCTGGCGGCTATGTTTTCTAGCCTGTCATCGGCCTTCACCGATCGTAATTGGTGGCCGATGTTGGGGAGTATGACCAATGTTGATGCGCGATTTGCCTTGTGTAGGGCCACGGCGTCGCTGCTAAAGACTTGGAGGTCTTGCTTGCCCTGCAGAATCATCACCGGCCGCTGGATGCCCGCGAGGAGCGTGCGTGGATCGGAGTGGGACTCCTCAATTAGATAGCGCTGACGTGCGTGCGAGAATGCTGTCCGGATGGCGGGAGGAGCTGTTCCAACATCCACCAGTTGCCCTTTGGCATTGCGTGTCAACAGGCTGTCGACGAATGCCTTGCTAGGCGTATCGAGCCAGGATTTCTTAATCTGCTCGCGAAGCAAGGCGAGCATGGGCCGACCCGGGCTCGCCAATAATATCAAGCCGCAAACATCTTTGCGCCGTGTGGCGACTAAAAGAGACACTAGGCCGCCTTCACTGTGTCCGATGAGCCATAGGCATTGTGCGCCTGTCTTGGCCCGAACGAGGTTGATCTCTCGCTCGGCATCGTCAACCAGCATTGAGAATGGGCAGGTTTGGCTCGCGCAATGGTCGCCGGGGCGGGGGTCGAGTAACCGGCGTTTGTCGAATCGGGCTACGGAAACTCCCTTTCGGACGAGTGCTTCTGCCAGAAACCTGTAGGTGCTCGCGCCAATATGGGGGCCTCGATTGCCGTCTCGATCGAGGTCTCCCATGCCGCCAACGATCAAGGCCACCGGCGCGGAAGCGGCGGCGGCGGTGTTGAGTATGCCACTGATCTGTTGATCCGGGACCGCAAGGAGTGTCCCCGGAGCGGATTGCTCGGCATTCGGGAGAGCTGCCATGAGAAGCAGGGGAAGCGTGAACTTCATCGGAGCCCCTAATCAGTAGAAATGGGCGCGCGGTTTGGATGGGCGCGCCCACAATATACGAGTTTAGTCGTGGTTACGCATTTCCTCGGGTGTCGGCCACTTCGAGGGATGGCTGACGAACGAATGGCCGTTCTCGATATATTGCTTGGCGATGGATTCGAAGACTGCCTCCTCGATTGCATTTTCATACGCGTCGGTTAGCGACTTCCCCGCCACCCCGGCGACGAGTCCGGCCACTCGGGGGTCCGTTATGACGCGAGCAATAAGCGCATCAGCTGCTGCCAGTTCGGGCGCAAGCAGGCCGGCGCCAATAGTGATCGCCCACTTGATCGCCTCGGTCGTTTGGCCGGCTACGTGACGTAGAACTTTGAGCTCGCTGTGGGTTAGCTTCGAGGTTACGACGATCTCATTTGGATCTTGGGTAGCTGCGCCTGCGCCTGCGCCCGCTGCTAGGTCTGCCGGGTCGCCGGGATAGTAGTTGTTCCCTTGGCCGAAATCGGGGAATGCATGCCCCAAGGAGATAGGCGCGGTAACGACAATAGCGTTCCCGCGATCGCTGGAACCGTTTTCCTTGTAGAACCCGAATATGTCTTGGGATGAGCCCCATCCTCCGGCGATAAGCTCGATCTCATGGCTAGTAAGCATCCGCATCTGTAATTGCCCTATGAAATATGTACGAAACGATTCGTACTATTGATATAGCCATCTGGAATGTTTCATGAGCATGACTCGGGTAGAATCATTATTCAATGCCTCAGACTATTCAGTATAATTGTGGTTTGAATCGCTATTTTTATGCGATTTATCGCGGTATATTCTTCAATAATGGTTTAGCTATTGGATTTTTGCTTCAGCGTCACTCGCTCGCGACGGCCTGCAGCGCAGGTTGCTCACCGTCGCCGGCCATGAGCAGAACCCGGCCATCGGCCACCATGCAGACACGATGCGCCGCCGCGATCGATTGGGTCCGGTGCGCGATCATCACCCGGGTGATGTTGAGCGCGGAAAGCGAGGCAGCACCTTTGCTTCCGTCTTTCGGGTCGAGATGCACGCCGCCTCCGTCGATGGGCGATATCTTCGGCCGCCCATGGGGTGCGCGCATTCCGCATCTGCGCCCATCGCATTATGGTGTAGGGCAGGGCGAGCCTCCATCCGTGACCTGTGGCGGTTGCTTGCTCCCTTCGAGCGAGGCCATCCAGCGATCGACCTCCCCGTTCAACTCGTCGCTTTCGGCGAACCTATGCGTGGCCTGGACAGTGAGGATGCGGGTGTTCGCGCAATAGGCATGCGGAAGATCGCCGGGCCGCGATGCGCGATCGAGGGATCCGAACAGGAAGAAGGCCGGGCGGCTGGGATCGCGTCCCTTGGCCAGTTCCGAAAGGGCTGCGTTGAACGCGGCGCGGTTTCCGTCGGATACGCCGATGGTTGCGCGCTCGAAGACGGGCTGGCGATTGAGGTCCCCAGCGAAGAGTTCCTCCGTCTGGAGCCACTCCGTTGCCGGACGGGACTTGAGATAGGGTACCATGCCGACGAGGCCGCCCGCCCGTCCCCGCATCAGGCCGTCGAGCGCGATCGCGGAGCCGGCGCCGAAGCTCTCGCCATGCGCGATGACGGGAAGGCGGGGATAGGTGGCATCGATGTACCGGGCGATCGCCTGCGCATCCTGTCGCAAGGCGTCCGGGCCCTTCGCCTTCAAGCGCGTCGAGACCTCCACTCCCGAGCCCACCGTCCCGCTATACCCGGCCAGCAGCACCGCCCAGCCGCGCGCGAGATACTGGCGAACCAACTTATTGTCCGTCTCGTTGGCCGGGTCGCCGGTCGGGCCGCCTCGGAAGAATGCGACGACGCCCCTCGGCGCGGAGGGGCTCAGTTCGATCAGCCCTAGCGGCCATTGCGGAGAACCCGCCTGGACGATGCGAATGGCGGCTGGCGATGCCGATTCCGCCTTGCCGCATTCATGCCGCAGCGCGTGGCCGCGGATGGAGGCATGAAACGACGCCGAGCCGTCGAGATTTTTGAGAACGAGCGCATAGTTGCCGCGCTCGTCGGCGGACAAGCGCCACAGCATTGCGCTAGGCCGATCCCGCAGCAGTTGCATGATCGCGGATTGCGCCCGGCGAGATTTGTCGCCGCCGACGGAGAATCGAACATTTCGTAGCGCATAGGAGCCGAGCAGTTGCCCGGACCGGCTCGAGATCAACGCCCTGGAGAAGAGCGGCATGTCGACTGCGCGCCATGCCTTTCCGTGTCGCATGAACTGGACGCCCAGGCCCGACACGTGCCACGTGCCGCCCGGGCCGTGGGAGAAGGCGCCGAATTTGAGGAATGGTGCCGGCATCGGGAGCGCCGCCGTTTCTCCATCGATCCGGACCATGCCGCCCAATGTCGGATTGTCGTGACGGATCGATGCGAAATGTCTTCCGTCGACAAGCAGTTGTATCGTCGTCTCGGGCGTTGCCTTGTCCCAGATCGTCCTGCCTGCGGCCCGTCTGGCCGCCTCCAGCAGCGCAGGATCGCGAAGGAGCGGCGTCGCGGGATCGAAGCCGCTCAGCACGGCGCCCAGGGCCTTTCCCATTGGGACACGGCGCATGAAGGGCATCCACAGCGGGTTGGCGTTGCGGGCGACGCGTAGCTCGACGAGATTCTCCAGATTTTCGGCAAGAACCAGGCTTTCGTCGCCGAGCCCCCAGGAGACCGGGCGAGGCGGTCGCAGCCCTTCGATTGTTGTCATGCAACCATCCGTCATGCCGTGCGCCGCAATGCAGGGCGTGCTTGCAATGACGAGTCGCTGCGAGTTTGGGACAAGCGTCGTTGCGCTGAACTCTGCCCGACTGAACACAAGATAAGACGCTGTCGGCGATAAGCCGACAGCGTCCATATCGCAGAGATTCTTCACACCGCCGGGATAGGTGCCCAAGGTCTTTCCGGTGAGCGTCATATAATCGGATTGTGGAGCGCTCTCCTGATGCGTGCCTGAGTAGAAAGACACCAAGGAAGCTAATGTGAAGAATATCATTGGGTCGCCATGGAGTACTATGAGGAGAGTCTGTAGTCTACTTGACCATCGGTAACCCACCAGTGCCCCTGATTGTCTTTGAAAAACTCTGTATCTGCTGCGCGGTTTCCGTTGGTATCTGCGAATATCCTGCCATCATGTGTCTTCCAGATGATCCAATCGTGATCAAAGCCGAGGGCCTTGTTGAAATTGCTCGCCTTGTGATCTATGGTGATCGCAATCTTCTGCTTATCGAATGAAGCGTCCACTGCCGCTTCGCGTGCGTGCCAGTCCTTCTTGGCTTCCAGCGCCTTGTCGATCAGCCATCTTGCGTTTTCTGCTCCGAGCTCCAGAATTTGACTGATGTCCCTCCCGCCGCCGGCACGAAGATCCGCCGGATCGCCCGGATAGTAATTCCCCGTATCGGGGCCGGCATGCCCGCCGGGAATGGGTGCCGTAACGGTGATGCGGCCATAATCTTTGGAAGAGCCGTCTTCCTTATAGAAACCGAATATGTCCTGGGATGAACCCCATCCTCCGGCGATCAGCTCGATCTCATGGCTGGTAAGCATCCGCATTGGTGAGTGTCCTATGATTTATGCACGAGGAGATTCGTGTTATTGATATAGTAATTAGGAATGTTTCTTGAACATTACTTTGATAGAATCATTATTCAATATTTATGACTCGCCAGTATGAGCGTGGCTTAGATTGCTATTTAAATGCAATTTATCGCAGTAGATTATTCCATAAGGATTTGGCTATTGGTTCTTTGCTTCAGCGTCACTCGCCCGCAACGGCTTGCAGCGCAGGTTGCTCACCGTCGCCGGCCATGAGCAGAACCCTGCCATCGGCCACCATGTAGACACGATGCGCCGCCGCGATCGATTGGGTCCGGTGCGCGATCATCACCCGCGTGATGTTGAGCGCGGAAAGCGAGGCCAGCACCTTCGCCTCCGTCTCCGGATCGAGATGCGCCGTGCCCTCGTCGATGAACAATATCTTCGGCTGCCCATAGAGCGCGCGCGCCAGCAGGACCCGCTGCTTCTGCCCGCCCGACAACACCGATCCCATGTCGCCCACCAGCGTGTCGTAGCCCAGCGGCATTCGCTTGATGTCGTCATGGATGCAGGCGCGCCGCGCGGCGTCCTCCACCCGCTCCATGTCGATATCATTGTCGAAGAAGGCGATGTTCTGCGCGAGCGAGCCGGCATAGAGCGCGTCGTCCTGGGCGACGGAACCGATGCTCTGGCGATAGGCCTGCTTGCCGAACGTCGTGATGGACCGCCCGCCGACCTGGATGGTGCCATGATTGGCGTCGAACAGGCCCATCAGGATCTTCATCAAGGTGGTCTTGCCGCCGCCCGACGGGCCGACAATGGCGATCATCTCGCCCGGATCGATCTGGATCGAAGCGCCTTTCAGCACGTCCGGCTCGCCCATGCCGTATCGGTACCAGATATTATGCGCCGCGATCGGCCGCGAGAAATCGGGGGCATCGCCGATCCGGTCATCCTCCTTCGGCGTCAGGGCGATGTCGGCGATGCGGGCAAGGTGGACCTGGACGATCTTGAGGTTCAGCCCCTGCTCGACCAGGCGCATGCCGGCGCCGAGGAACTGCTGCTTATAGGCGCTGAACGCGAAGATCATGCCGAGCGTCAGCTTCGCGTCCAGGGCGAGCGTGATCGCGACGAGGACGAAGAGCACGCCCTCGAGGTCGAGGACCAGCTTGCCGATCGCGTCGAACCCGGCGGTCAGGCGGCCGAGCCGGATCTGCGCGTTGACCGCGTCCGCCTTGCTCTGCTGCCAGAGGCGCTGGCGCTCGCCCTCGCGGCCGAATGCCTTGATCGCGGCGATGCCGCGCACGGACTCGATGAAGACGCTGTTCTCGCGCGCGGCAGTCGAGATGGCGTCGATGTTGCGCAGCTGCATCGCTTTCAGGAACAGCAGCCGGACCACGACATAGAGGCCGAGCGCCACGATCGCGATGGCGCCGAGGATGGGCGAATACACGAACATCAGGATCAGCGTCAGCAGGCCCATCACGCCGTCGACCAGGCCCGCGATCAGGCCCTGGCTCAGCAGGCTGGTGATCGGCGCGGTCGAGCTGAAGCGCTGGATGACATCGCCGACATGGCGCTTCTCGAACCAGGGCAGCGGCAGCCGCATCAGGTGGCGGAAGAGATTGATCACGACCTGATAGGACAGGGCGTTGCCGAGATTGACCAGAATGACCGCGCGAAGCCAGCTCGCGAGGAAGCTGACGATGGCGACGCCCGCGAAGCCGAGCGCGAGCACGCCGAGCAGATCGCGATCGGAAGCGGGAAAGACCGTGTCGATCGATACCTGCAGGAAGAACGGGCTGGCGAGCACGGCGAGCTGAAGCACGAGCGACAACAGGATCACGTTGCGCATCGCCTGCCAGAAGCCGGTCATCGAGGACCAGAGCTGTCCGATCCGCAGGGGCGGGGCGCTCTGCTTCGGCTTGAAGGACTCGGCCTGGAGCAGTTCGATGGCGACGCCGGTGAAGCTGCGCGACATCTCCTCGCGGCCAAGCGTCAATGCGCCGCGGGCCGGGTCATGGACATGGTATCGCCGCCCGCCGACGCCGTCGCTGATGCGGGTGAGGACCACGAAATGGTTCAGGTTCCAGTGGAGTATCGCCGGGAGCTTCAGCTGCCCCAGTTCCTCGATCTCGCCGCGGAGCGGCCGGGCGTTGAAGCCGATGGCTTCCGCGACGAGCATGAGCTGCTTGAGGGTAGCCCCCTTCAGCGATAGCGCGAAGCGCTGGCGGAGCTCGATGAGGTCGGTCTTGAAACCATGATGGCCGGCGATCATCGCCAGGCAGGCAAGCGCGCACTCGCTGGCCTCGCTTTGCGCGATCAGGGGCGTGCGCCGCGCGCCGCCCAGTTGCAGCAGCTCGATGCTCATGCGGTCCTGCGCGAAATGGCGTGGAGCGGCTTGAGCAGCCAGTCGAGGAAGCTCTGGCGCTCGAGGATGATGGTCGCCTCCAGGGCCATGCCCGGCTGGAGGGGGATGTTCTCGCCAAAGGCATTGATGGCCTGGCGATCCAATCCGACGGTGACGCGATAGACGGGTTCCTCGAGCTTGACCGGCAGGTCGACTTCCCGGGGATCGATTACGATCCGCGAGATTGCCTGGATCTTGCCGGCAAAGGATCCGAACCGCTGATAGGGAAAGGCATCGTAGAGGATGCGCGTTTCCTGGCCGGCGTGCACGAAGCCGATGGCGCGCGTCGGGGCGAAGAGTTCCGCCTTGAGCGCCGTGTCGGTGGGTATGATGGTCAGCAATGGCGCCTGGGCGGGGGCCAGTTTCCCAACTCCGGCCTGGATGGCGGTTACTCTGCCGCTGATCGGCGCCGTGATGACATAGGCGCGCTCGCCTTCCATCTGCGCGCGCTGTTGCGACAGGGACTGGAGCGCTGCGCGGATTTCCGATTCTCCCCGCGCGGAATCCGCCGCGATGCCCGCAAGCTGGGTGCGCGCCGTACCCGCGTCGGCCCGTTTCTGGGCCAGCTGCTGTCGAAGGCCGGCCAGGTTCTGCTGCGAGACGATGAGATTCTGGCGGCGGCGCTCCATCTCCACCTTGCTGACGAAGCCGCGCTCGACGACCTTGGCGATCTGGTCGAACATCGACTGGTTCGATCGGACCACTTCCTCCTGCAGCTGGATCTGGCCCTCGATGTCGCGCGCCTGCAGCGACGCCGTGGACATCGCCGCCGCGAGCCGCTCGCGGTCCGCGGCTCCGCGGCGGGCGTTGAGGGCGATCTGCTCGCGTGCAAGGGACTGGCGGATGTCCAGGCTGGCTATGCCATCCGCCATGACGGCGCCGCCCGCGGCCGCATGCCGGTCCAGGGCGATCACCGCCAGTCGGTCGCCCTTGCGAACCACGGTGCCTTCCCGCACCGCGAGCTCGGCGACAATGCCCGGGGCCGGCGCGGCGACCTTGGCGGAGGGGCTCTCGGTAACCAATATCCCGCGCACGGTTTCGGTGCGGGCATAGGAGCCGAGCGTCACCCAGGCGATCGCGGCGGCTGCGATCGCAACCATGGTTGTCGCCAGGAGCGAGACCGAAACCGATTGGTTGAGGATGACTTCGCCTTGCAGTCCCTGGCGGCGATGCTCGGAAACTTCCGGTCTGAACAGGGCGGGCTCTGTCGGCATGTTCTGCTCGCGCAACTCCACGGCGTGCGGCCGAGGTCAGGCGCACGGCGATAAATAGATTTTCAAGGATAAAAACAGTTTCCTCGGAAGGGGCGGATAGTGTAGGGCGAGATTGGATGTCAACACGAAGCTAATGGTTTCCGGGGTGATGGATGGAGATAATCAATCGCTCCAATTCGGAGTAATATGTAACAATAACTACACAAATAATTTGTCGCATATTTGAAATGTGCAAGGCGATCTCGCAGTTTATGAACATAATACTGTAATATATCGTCGATCGGCGTGGGCTATATTTTCAACCCGCGGATATGATTGCGGAGTGTCGGCGGAGCGCTCGTCATCAGGGGCCGGAGCCCCGTCGTTTCAGGAAATCCGGATATTGTTTCGCTGGGTCCGCCGGGTCTGCGCCGATAGTGGTTCCGGATGTCGCGCCATGGGTGTGGAAGTGGAAAATTCTAACAATGAAATCCTGGCCATGTCGTCGGCCGAGCCGTGCGTTTCAGCGCCAATGCCGTGCTTGAATCCGTCGCGCACCTTGGTGCCCGCGGTTCTGAAATGACTGCGCGGCTGAAGGGCCGGGCGACGGTCATGCCCGATAGGTTGTTCGTGCCGGATCCGGTTGCTTCGATCCATCTGCAGATTGCGAATTTCCGTGTCACCGAAATCGGCGCGGGGCTCTGCACCTCCGACGCGCAATCCATAACGAGAGCGGTGCTGGCCGAGCAGGGGAACATGAATCTCACGCAGCAACGCTATCCGGGCATGTTCGACGAGTTGGGCGTCTATGTGCGTGGAGCGGAGCGTGCGGATCCCCAGTCCCTGCTCTCGAAGAGCCTGCTGGAGTGGGAGGCGGTCGAACGGGCCGAGCGCCGCGGCATTGCGGGCGGCCTGGCGGATGCCGATGCCTTTCTTGATCTCCTGCGTTCCATTCACCGCTCGGTCAAAGGGGGCGCGACTGCGTTCCGCACCGGGCCGGTCTTCATCCGGCCCGATGCCGATGGGAACGTGATCGAGTTTCCATCCTGGCAATTGTGCGAGCCGTTGCTGCGGGCGCTTGCGGCTTTCACCGCCCGGCATATCGGGCGATATCCGGCGCTCTGCGCCATGGTTGGCTATGCCGGCGTCATACATGCGCACCCGTTCCGCGACGGAAACGGGCGCACGGCGCGGATCCTGTTCAACCTGATTTTGCGCCATGGCTGCCAATCGCGGCATTTCCTGCCGCTGTCGCGGCTGACGACCCTCAGCGAGGGCGGCTTCCTGATCAAGCTCAGGCGCGCGCTCTATGGCGGCGAATGGGAGCCGCTGGCGGCGTTCTTCGTCGATGCGCTTCGCCTGTCCCACGAAATCCAAGGCGGAAACTCGGGTCGCAACAGTGATTTAGTGACGGGAGATAGGGCATGACTATCCTATTCCATCTGTTCTTGCCTGTGATTGCCTCTCCTATGGCATTGCCGGCACCAACCTGCGCCGAGGAAGTTCGCGCATCGGCGGTCGCCAATCGCCTGGCCGATCTTCCTCCGGAGATCGTGGAGCATCTGCGCGCCTTCAGTCGCAGTGAGTTGGGCGATTCCGACGGTCCGTTGCTGAGCACCGATGCGCCGAGCGCCAAGGAAAGAGGGTATCCCACCATAAGGTTCCATAAGGGATACAAGATCGGGGATCAGTGGTTCGCGCAGTTGGAAGTGGCGATGTTTTCGGGCGTTCGGACGCTCGTTTACAGGCGGGCCGCAGAAGACAACAAGTTCCACCAGGAGTCTTGGAAATATTACGCGGGACCTCCCTGTGAAAGCATCAAGGCTTCCTTGAGTGGGGTCCTTACGCCGGGGTCCTGAGCCAGGGCTAATAGCCTTGAGAATGTACTAGCTTGACGCGACGCCCGTCGCACTAATGTGGGGGCGTCGTTCAATGACCATGACTTCCTGATCAAGCTCAGGCGCGCGCTCTATGGCGGCGAATGGGAGCCGCTGGCGGCGCTCTTCGTCGATGCGCTTCGCCTGTCCCACGAAATCCAAGGCAGAAACTCGGGTCGCAACACGTCTCAAACCGATTGGGAGTTCCAGAATGCGCGTTCTCAGTTCTTATGAGTTGGACCTTGTCGCGGGTGGTTTCGGGTCGACCGACGACGCGCAGATCAACAGGGCCGGAGCCATCTATGAAGGAGGCGGCTTCGGTAGCACTGGCGGCGGTGGTGGTGGTGGTGGCGGCGGCGGCTTCGGTGGCGGCTTCTGGTATTGGGTCGCTCCCGCGAGCTATTTCACGGGCGAGGACGGTGCCTATGCCCCCGGCGGCCAGGGTGGCTGGAGATGGATCCCGTCCGCCTCGAATGGGGGCTCGCCAGGTGGTGGCGCCGGGGTCGTGCCGCCCGTCCCTCAGGACTCGCCCTGCGAGCAAGACGCGAAGGAGGATGAGATTGCGAGGGGCGTGGAGGGTTTGATCAAGCAGCAACCCGATTGGAATGCGCGGGAATATGGTGCGCTGATCGTCCGCTACCAGGATGGCAGCTATGGTGTGACGGCCTTGGCGCGGGGTGAGACGGTTGCGGAGGCCAAGGCCCGTGCAATCGCTGCGGGTCAAACCGGGTTCTCTCCGCAGCTTGCCTATAAATATACATCGGAGGGAGGGGCTGTAATCGTGGCCGCTATCCATAACCACCCCGATGTGGATTATGATAATTCCGAAGACATGAAGAATAGATACCCATCCCATAACAGTGGGTCAGGGGATTACGGCAACTTCGATAAGCTTGTGGGGAGGGATGCGCGGTTTGTTTCGTCAGCAGACCAGTTCACGCACTATATTCTTGGTCCGGACGGCGTTCTAAGGGAATTCAACCTGAAGGATGGGCATCTGAATCCAAGAAACGATCCGAATCCTGGCGTGAGGTCGAATTTGGCGGCGGACAGGCCGTGCAGATAAAGGGAGCCGGCTCATGATCGAAATGCTGCTTATGCTCGCAAATCCAATCGCGCAAACCCAGGACATAGTGATACCCGGCCCAAGAAGTCCAAAATTCGAATTGATACTAAGGGCAAGTTGCTCGCAAAATAATTATAATATTTCCATAGAGAATGACGGTTTTGTCTCGAAGCTATTATACTCTCGGGTGAACGGTAAGGAAGTGGATCTCACATCCCGGCAAGGGAATTTGAAGCGCTTCCTGTCAACGGCCCATAGCGTGGGTCTTGCTGTCTCCGGATGCGAAGAGCGTGGGGAAATCATCATCGCCGTAAGCGGCGTGTCAGATGATCCGTCCAGCGAAGAGCGTGGAAAGGTTGTCCATCGCTTCTTCGGAACGGGGCCGTTGTAATCTTGCATGGGAACCTGCCCGGCGAGCTGGGCGACGTCCGTCACATCAATGTGGCGGGCGTCGTTCAATTGCCGCTGCGGTCGGGCAGGCGAGGGGTGAGGGGCATTTGCCGCCGCACCCCATTGGGGACGGGCTGATCGGCGATCGGGAAATCGCCTATTCCTGCACCGGATTGCCTTGGACGTCGTTGCACGGCCGACTCCAGCTGCTTCCGCCGAAGCCGCTGCCGGTGCCGCTGAGCTTCTTCATGAAAGTCGTTCCGGAAATCTGCAGCTTGAGTGTTCCGGCGCCCCCGATATTCCCGCGAACATCGGCCCAGCTTCCATTGATGAGGTTGCCGCTCCGCGTCCCCTTGAACGCGTGGGTCCAGGATTTTCCGTTATCGGCGCTCATTCCGACCCACCAGATGGTGGTGCCGACGGCGCGGAGGCGATAGGTGCCGCCATCATTCGCCTTCCAGATGCCATTGATGGTCGCGGGTGCGATGCATTGCGCGTGCGCAGGCGACAGAGATGCCGCCATCATGGAAGTGCTCGCCAAGGCTATGGATTTTATGAGTAAACCTTTCATGATATCCTCCGATTATCTCTATATATGTCGGCAACTATAGAGTTGCCTTCGCAATCTACGCCCATGTGCATCATGTAAACAATGAAACATGCGCCAGTTCGGAGTTTGTTCGGAAGTATATTTGTGTAAGTTCTGTATATTCAAATATTGAATACCGATAGGGTCCGGGATCTATCTGAGAAAATCGCGTATTCCATTGAGGTTGCGCTGGTCATATTTGGCCTTTCCTCGCTGCGCATCCTCCCGGGGCGTCGACCCTGGGTAAGGCAAAGGGGAGCAGAAGAAGCGACAGCGCATACGCATATTGGCTCAGGGTGACGCCAATATTGAACGGAAACCAGATGGTTGGAGCGCCAAGCCGGGATAGCTCGCTGACGAACAGGGCGATCGCGATCAGCGCCATCGCCGCCAGGGCGGGCAGCCGGCGTGCGCCACGCAAGGCCATGCGCACCGCGATGACGGCGAACAATATGGCAAAGGCCAGGCGCGCAATGGCGATCAGGTCGGGCAAATGGGCGATCGCCCCGGCCACGCGCGCGGCCCATGCGGCAACGGCGCAACCCAGGACGATCGACCGGCCGCGCCCCCCGGCATGCGCGTTCCAGGCGGCGGTCCAGGCAAGCATGGCGAGTGGTGAGAGGATGACCGCATTCTGACGGTCGAGCGTGGGCGCGTCGAGCAGGTCGGTCCAGGCCGCGATCGCATTGCCCAATCGAAGGCAGGCCGTCGCGACAAGGGCGATCGCCAGCCATCGCGCGAAGCCCGGCCGGGCGATCGACGGCGCAATTGCCAGCGCGATGCCGGCAAGCAGGACCATCATTGCCGGTATCGCGACCTCGACGATGTAGCCGGCGATGGTCCGCATCCACTGCGCCCGGTGCAATGTCTCGCCAAAGGCCGCCGTGGTGAGTGTGGGAACGCTCCTCAGCCCGCCGCTGATGCCGTTGCGGTCGAGGCCGGGCTGCATGAACGTCCGGATCGCCAGCACGCCGGCCCGCTGATCGGCGAGCCGCGGAAGTGCGACCAGAAAGGGGCGGGCGCCGATGACTCTCGGATTGGGGCCGAGCTTGCCGATGCCGCCGATCGGCCGGCCGTTCCAGAACATCTCATAGCCGTCATCGACCATGGTCGGCCCAAGCAGCGCCAGATCGCCCTGCGCCGGCAGGGCGATCCGCCGGCGATACCAGCCATAGCCTTCGAGATCGGGATGGCCGTGCGCGCGCCAGCCGGCAAGCCACCCCGGCAGGCCGACATCATCGTCGCGATTGCTCGGCAGCGATACGAGATCGAGTCGATCCCAGTCGCGATCGTCGGTCCGCGGATCGGCCCAACTCGGATTATCGCCGGGATGGAAGCGCCAGGCTCCGTCCAGGGTGATCGCCGGGCCGGCCGGATCGGGGCGGCCGCCGATTGCGAGCGCCGCGACGACAAGCCCCAGCACGATCGCCACCAGAATGCAGAATGAAAGCGCGAGCCGCCTCGACAAGCCAACCTCCCCAGCTGCGCCACCGTGCCCCTGCGATCGGGACTGGCTTTTCTAACCGTCTATATGGTTATATTGTGAAAATACCGCCAGCAAGCGAAAAGACGGAGAATGGTAGAGCAAACGCGTGTTTCGGCTGGGATCGGCGGCAGCCTGTCGCTGGAGTTCGCCAATACGGCGGGCTGGCATCTGGCGGCCCGGCCGGTCGAGCGGCTCGGAAGCTGGCGCGACATGGTGCACTGGGCGGCGGAGCAGAAGCTGGTCCATGCCGACCAGATGGACGATCTCCTGGCGGCAATGGCCGAGGTCGGGCCGGCGCTCGAGCTTCGGGAGGCCATTTTCCGGATCGGTGTCGCGGTGGCGCGCGGCGATGCGCCCGAGAAAGGCGACCTGAATGCGGTGATGGCGTGGGCCTCGGGCCCTCCGCCGGATGCGATCTGGTCCGGCGGATCCCTGTCATGGCGATTCCAGCATCAGGGCGCCATGCCGCAATTGCTCGGCATCGTCGCGCGCGATGCCGTGGCGCTGCTGGCCAGCGACCGCGTTGCCAGGCTGCGCCTGTGCGCGGGCAGCGATTGCGGGTGGCTCTTCCTCGACGAGAGCCGCGGCAAGCCGCGGCGATGGTGCTCCATGGGCGATTGCGGCAATCGTTCCAAGGCGCGCCGTGCCTATGCCCGGCGCAAGGGCTAGCGCGCCGGGCGGCATGCAGGGCCGGGCGCGCATCGCGGCGGCGCTTCGTCCCCCTTCTTCTTTCCGCGGAAGATAATCGTCAGCGCTTCAGCCGGCAGGCCCTGGGGGCGTTGACCGGATTGCAGCGCGCCTCGCCGCCGCCCGGCAGCCGCACGACATAGTCGGTCCCATAGGCGTTGCCCGGCTTGTAGAAGTCGGTCGAGACGATCTGCGCGCCGCTGGCAAAGGCCTGGTTGGCGCGGCTGAGGTCGTTCGCCTTTGCCTCATATGTCTCGATATCGGCGCGGGCGCGGACGAGATAGCCCTGCTTCACCCGCTCCGGAATCTCCCGGGCGCGGACATTGGCATTGTCGAGCAGGAGGAACGCGGCATAGCTCTGCCCCGGCGTGGCGCGCAGGAACGCCGCGCGCCCTTCCAGATTCTCGCGGCCCGCATGATAGGCGGCCAGCGCCTGGGGATCCATCGCGGTCAGCAGCAGGAAGACGAACTTGCCCCGCGACTTGGCGAGCGTCGGCCAGTTATGGGCCAGCACGCCCGCTTCGAGGGTGGGATGGCGGCCGCGGACGTCGTCGGGGATCACCAGCCTGTCGCGACCGATCTCGCGGAAGATCGACTGGTCCATCTCGTCGAATGCGGCGCGATCAAAGGCGAGCGGCGGTGTCGAGTTCGGAAACACCGGCAGCGCATCGCTCTTCGCCTCGACCAGGATGAAGATCGGGGCGTGGTCCGGATGGGCATCCGACCAGGCGCGCAACTGCTTCAGGCAGCGGGTGAACAGGTTGCAGCTGGAGCGCACGTCGAGATCGGCGACATGGAACACCTTCAGGCCCGGCTTTTCCATGTCGGTGGCGTCATAGGGCAGCATCTGGCTGTCCTTCACGCCCTTGGCGCGCAGCGCAGCGAGGCCGGCGGGGCGGGCATAGCGCCCGCCCTGGGGGTCGTTGTTGATGTCGATCTCGAGGCTGCGCATCCCGGCATCGAGCTGGTCCGTCAGCGTGGTGTAGCGATAGTTCAGCCCCTCGCTCATGCTGGTGAAATTGGGATGATATTCCTGCCAGTCCGCCTTCATCTTCTCCGGCATGGCCTTGGCGAAGGCGGCCAGCTTCGGGCCGAGCGCGGCGTCCACCATCGCCAGCAGCTGCGGGTCCACGCCCTGCGCATAGCTGTTGTGGGTGCCGATCACCTGGATCTCGTTGAGCCGCACTTCGTCGGTACGGGGCGTCTCCTGGGCAATGCCGATCGCGGTGATGCCGCAGGTGGCGATGGCGGCGATCAGGCCGAGGCTGGTTGCGAGCTTCTTCATGTCGAGGGTCCTTGGTGCGTCGGGCTGCGCATCCCCTCCCGGCCGATCGGCCGGGAGGGGCGATGGCGCGTCAGAAGTTGATCTTGGCGAAGGCGCCGAGCGTCCGATAGGCGTTCGGCGAGGTATAATGGAGCAGGCCGAGCGCGCCGTAGATCTGCCACCCGGTCGAATAATAGGTGTTCAGCAGATTGCGCGCATAGACGCCGAACTCGACCGCGCCATCCACCTTGGCCAGGCTGATCCGCCCGTTGAGCAGGCCATAGCCGGGGATCCGCGAATAGGTGGAATTGGGGGTCTTGGTGCCGTCCGGGTTGCTGACCGCCGGCGCGAGGATATCGCCGAGCATCGCGCCCGTCACCGTCTGGGTGTCGCTGCGATAGCCATAGTCGAGATGTGCCTTGAAGCTCAGCCCGGCGCCGATCTCGTCGGCATAGTCCATGGTGACGCTTGCCTGCCATTCCGGCGCGTTGGTGAGGCGCGTGCCGGTATAGTTGGCGGTCGGGCTGGCGACATAGTCGGTGAACATGGCGTCGGTGTAGGTCACCGAGCCGCCCAGGGTGAGCTGGCGCGCGGGCTTGATCGCCAGCGATGCCTCGATGCCGCGCGAGCGCAGGCCCGGCGCGTTGCCGATCGCCGAGGCCAGGATGAATCCGCCGACGCCGGTGCTCACCGGCGTCAGGATCGTCGCCTGGAAATTGGTGAACTTCGACGAGAAGGCATTGATGTTGAAGCGCACGCGGCGATCGAACAGCTCGCTCTTCAGGCCGATTTCCCAGCTCTTCACCGATTCCGGATTGTAGGGATCGTAGCGATTGCCGACGAACGCGACGCCGCCCGGCTTGTAGCCCGTGGCATAGCTTGCGTAGAGCATCACGTCGCGACTGATCGTGAACTGCGGCGCGATGCGATAGGTGAAGCGGCCGCCTTTCTTCGATCCCGAGCGGAATGCCTCGGTCGGCCCGGAACTGGTGGCGACGAAGATGGGCGAATAGCCGGTGATCGGCACCGGATCGATATTGATGTAGCCGATCGTCTGGCGGTTCCAGTCGTAATTGTAGCGGCCGCCCAGGGTTACGCTGAACTGGCGGGTTGGGGTGATCTTGACCTGGCCGAACGCGGCCGCCGTCTCGTTGGCGGCGTCGAAGAGCACGGCGTTGCCGAGCATCGCGCGGGTGATGGGATCGAAGGCGCCGGTCAGCGCATAGAGCGTGGGCGAGGGAACGCCGGCCGGCGAGAGCAGCGGCGCGCCGAGCGTGCCCCATTGCAGCTGGGTCTGCTTCGCGTTCAGCTTGTTGTAGAAGGCGCCGAACAGATATTCGATTGCCCCGCCCGTGGGCGAAGCGAAGTGGATTTCCTCGCTGAACTTGTTCGTCTTCAGCCGGCCCGAGTTGAACGGGATGTAGGCATAGACATTGCGGGGCAGCAGATCGGCCGGCGTGTCATTGTCGAACGTCGTCTCGCGATAGGCGGTGATCGACGTCAGCGTGTGCTCGCCCATCGCGTAATTCACATGGAGCGAACCGCCCTTGTTGGTCGTGGTGTTGTGGCCTAGCGAGCCATCGGCGCTGTCGGCATTCTCCGGCCCCGGGATCACGCCCAGGGCGATCTGCGCAGCGGTGAGCGCGGCGGCGGGCGCATAGGTCGAGCCGGCCGGGCCGCCCACGGGCACGCGGATGGCGGTGTCGATATGATGGGTATATTCGCCGGCGAGGACCAGTTCGAGCGCCGGCGCCGGCTGGAACAGCAGCTTGCCGCGCACGCCCCATTCGCTGACCAGGCCCAGATTGCGGTCGAGCACGACATAGCGGCCCTTGCCGTCCTGGCCCAGCGCGAAGGCGGACAGGCGCAGCGCGGCCTGATCGCTGACCGGCACGTTGAGCGTCAGGTTGGTATTGCGATCGTTGCGCTCGCCATAGGCGGCATAGGCGGTGCCGGAGAATTGACCGATCACCGGCTTGTTGGTGGTGATCGCGATCACGCCCGAGGTGGAATTCTTGCCGAACAGCGTGCCCTGCGGACCCATCAGCACGTCGACGCGCTGGATGTCGGTGAGGCCGATCAGGCCGTTGTCGCGCTGGGCGTCCATCACGACGTCGTCGACGACGACGTTGACCGACTTGGCATTGGAGAAGTCGAACGAGGTGCTGCCGACACCCCGGATCTGGAAGGCGGCGCCCTGGGTCGGGTCATATTGGACGCCGGGTACGACATATTGCAGGTCGGTGAGCGAGGTGAAGCCGCTATCCTCCAGCGTCTGGCCGCTGACCGAGGTGATCGAGATCGGCACCGATTGCGCCTTTTCCCGGCGGCGCTGCGCGGTGACGACGATATCGGCGAGACCCGCATCTCCCGAAGCCTCCGTCGCCGCAGCGGCAACAGTGGGATCGCTCTGCGCATACGCTTGTTCAGTCATGCCGAAGCCGCACGCGATCGTCGCCGTGCTGACCATCAATGCCCGAAATAGGTCGTTCTTCATTCGCAATCCCCCTGGAGATTCCACCGATTCGGCGGGATACGAGGGGCGCTCTAGGGTCTGCGCATGACAGAAGAATTACATTTGTTCAGTTGCTGGTTCAGGGTCCATGGCCAGGGGCGGGCCCGTCTCGGCGGGGGCCTCCGAGGCGGAATCGGCCAGGATCCATAGCGAGGCCATGGTGATGAGCGCGGCGGCGAGGCTCGGCATCAGCAGCACCGCCGCGAACGCCTGTTCAGGCGCCGGCATCGCGCGCGGATCGAATCCCAGGATACGATAGCCGGTGAACAACAGGCCCGAAACGACGGCGCCGCACAGATTAAAGGGCAGATGGAAGCCGGCATAATGCGCGGCTGCGCGCTTGCCCGATGGCGCCTCCACGGAATCGAGCCGCGCGCCCAGCAGCATCCGCAGGGCCATGAAATCGACCGCGGACGCCAGCCCGAAGGGGATCGTCCACAGCATCAGCGCGGCCGGCGCACCGGCCGGCAGCATCGGCAAGGCCAGCGCCAGCGCCAGATTCGCCCAGAGCGTCAGCCGCAGCAGCGCGCGCGCACTCAGCCTGGCGGTGATCCGGATCGCCGCCAGAATGCCGATAGCGGCGCAGATGGCCTGGATGAGGATCCCGATGGGGGCCCAGCCGCGCAGCCCCAGGCCATTGTCGACCACGTAGAAATAGCCCGTCGTGGTGATCGCCGCATGCGCGCCGTTGAGCGCGAACAGCGCCGCCAGCCGGCGGTTGCCGCGATTGGCGAACAACAGCCGCAACGGGCCCAGCAGGCTGGCGAGCCGCCATCTGTCCGGCGCGGCCGCGCGATCCGGCAGCAGCGCGACGAGCGCGGCGTGCAGCACCAGCGCGCCCAGGGCGACGAGGATCATGATGACCAGGAAGGGCGAGGGCCAGGCGGGGATCCGCAGCGCGCCGATCGCGGAGAAGCCGATGCCTCCGGCGATGCCGAACAGGGTTCGCGTGCCGAATATCCGTCCGCGGGCCTTGTCGTCATGCGCGGCCTCGAGCGCCCAGGCGCCATGGATGACGTTGCACAATGCCCAGCCGACGACCAGCAGGGCCAGCGCCACCGCGACCCCGGCGACCGAAGGCGCGACACCTTGCGCGAGCAGCGCGGCGGTGCCGATCAGCACCAGCGCGGTGCCCAGGATCATCCAGGGCCGCCGCCGCCCGAACCGGCGCGATCCGTGATCGCCCATCGATCCCGCGAGCAGCTCGGCCGGGATCGGCGCGAGATTGGCGAGCAGCACCAGCCAGCCGACGACGCTCATCTGGAGCGCGAGCTCGCCGGAGAGATAGGGGGCGAGAAAGACCCGCCGGGCCAGGTCATAGCCGGCAAAGGCCAGCGACGGCAGCGACAGCACGACGAGGCGCGTGCCCGAAAGTGTTTCCCGATCCGCCATCCCGCACACTCCGCCCGGGCGCCTATCAGCGGGTTGTGCCGTTTCGATGACTCCGCGCGTTCAGCGCAGCGATCGGGTTCGCCAGGCTTCGAAGGCGGCGAAGGCGCGCATATAGTGCACGCGATCGGGCACCTTGCGCGCCATGCCGATCATTCCCATGCCGAAGACGGCGATCGACAGCACCTGCGCGGCCGCGCGATCGAAGCCCGCGCCGATGCCGATACCCATGGGCGCCAGATCGCTTGCGCGCCAATTCTCGCCGCGCCGGCGCCGCATGTCGAGCGCATGGGGCAACAGGCTGGGCTCGCGGACGCTGGCAAGCGCGATCATCGAGGTCGCCTTGATCAGGTCCCGGATGCTGGTGTCGTTCGGCGGCCCGCCGCCATGGTCGGCGCGAATATCGCTCCGGCGGCCGTGGAAGCGGGCGATGACGGCGTGGAGCCCGGCCGCCACCAATGCCGGGCGCGCGCCGAAATGATAGACTACCGTGGACGCGGGCACGCCGGCGGCGAGCGCGACCGAGCGATGCGTCACGCTGTCCATGCCCTGCGAGACGATCAGGTCGGCGGCGCTGGCCGCGATCCGCTGGCGTTTCGCATCCGCTTCCTCCTCGGCGGGCGGCGCGGCCGGGTCGAGCAGGCCGATCAGCGATGCGATCCTGTCGCCATCGCCCGCATCGTCCCGGGGGAAGATGCCATTGGCAAATCGCCGGAGGCACAGCGAGCGGAGCAGCGCATATCTCGGGCTGTCGCCGGCACCCAGCGAGAAGCCCGCCTCGTCGAGCGCATAGCCGAGCGCCAGGTCGGCCAGCGCGGCGTCTCCGAACAGGAGCTCGGCCCAGAACCGCCCGGCATCGTCGAGCCAATGCTCGAGCGCCGGCTGGCGATCGGGCCGCAATGCCCGATCATGGACCAATTCGATCAGAAGGATGACCTGGCGCCGTTCCCGGGTCACCCATTCGCGCAGCGCCAGCTCCGCCATTCCCGCACGGGTGCCGGCATCCATGCTGCCCAGTTCGTCCGCGAGCGCGCGCCATCTTCCGAAAAATGCCAGGTCGCTGGCATGCGCCGCCTGCGTCACGCCCTCGAGCAGCTGCTCCTTGCTGCCCATGCGAGTCGAGATCACCGGCACGCTGACGCCAAGGCCGGTCGCCAGCGGCCGCAGCGTCAATTCGGCGAGGCCGCCGGCGGCAATGCGGTCGAGCGCCTCATCGATGATCGCATCGACGGACAGGCCGGGGGGGCGGGGGGATCGATTCACGGGCACGCCGCGCATCTATCGCAGTCACTTCTCCAACGTCGACGATATTCGGATCGCCATCGCCGTCGCCATGATCATCGTCGCCGCCATTGCCGCTATCACGGCCGTCACTGCTCCCATCGTCGTTGCCGTCATCATTGCCATCACCACCGCCGTTGCCGCTACCGGGCGGCTCCATAGGCAGTGGTGCGCGCGTGCCGCCTCCATCGAACGGATGAGACGCGCGGACTTTCCGGGGCCGCAGGAGCGGCCGGAGCCGGGATCCCGTTATCTCGACAGCGCAGGAAGCAGCGGGATCCCGGCGCAAGGCCGGGGTGACGTTGGAAAATCAGATACTTGCTTGGGTTCTCAACCTAGGCGTCGCTCGAAGGATGCGAGGATTCGCGTGCGGCCTCCGCCCGCTGCAGGCCCGGATAGGCCGCCATCAGCCGCACCAGATCGGCCTGCCGGTTGGTGCCGGTCTTGCGGAAGATCGCGGCCAGATGAGTCTTCACCGTCGCCAGCCCGACGCCGGCCGCCGCCGCATGGTCGAGCAGGCTGATCCCCCCGGCGACGGCCGCCGCCAGCCTGGCCTCCGCCGGAGTCAGGTCGAAGAAGCTGCGCAGCGCCGCGATGTCGAGGCGAACGGGCCGATCGCCGTCGGACAGGATCGCCAGCGCCAAGGGGCCGGCGCCGAAAATGCACCGGTCCTGCTCGGCGAGCGGCGCGATGTTCAGCGACAGCGGCGGCCGGTCCCGGCGCGCCAGGGCGAAGGTGGCGCCGGTCCGTCCGCTGCTGCGCCGCGCATCGCCGGTCGCGTCGGCGATCGCGGCGCGAACCCGTGCATTGGCCGCGGGAAGGCTTGCGCCGAAACAGCCGCCGGCGGCGCGCAGCACCGGTTCCTCGCGCAGCATCCGCTCCGCGATCGGATTGGCGAAATGTATCTTGGCCCGGGCATCGACCAGCAGGACGCCGACGCCAAGCCCGTCAAAGGCACTGTGCAGCGCGTGCACATTGCGTTGCAGGGCTTCCATCGTTCGCCCCAGTTCGAAGCTCCGCGCCATATGCGGCAGCAGATCGGACAGAAGCTGCTGCTCCGCTTCCGCAAAGGCTCCGAATTCGGGCCCGCGGATGATCCCGAGGTGATAGGAACATTGCTGCCCCGCATGCAGCAGGCAGGAAATGCCGTGCTTCAGCTTCTGCGGGCGCATCCAATCGGCATAGAATTCGGTGCGTTCCAACTCCTCGACCGGGACGATCTGCTCCGACGAGAGCACCGCACTGGTTCGTGCCGTGGCCTTGCTGCCCGTTACCCAGACGTTCCGGCTCTGGAAATGATCGATATAGCTTTGTCCGAAATCGCCGAAATTGTGGAACAAGGGCTTGTTGTCGTGCGGCGACGCGTGCTGCCAGCGATAGATGGTCGAAAATCCCGAGAGGGTCCGGGTCACCTGGTCCAGGAAATCCATCCATCGCCCGGAATCGAGCGCGCTCGCATAAATCGCGTCGATCAGCGCCAGTTTCTTCGGATTACTATCGGGCACGTCGCCGCTCTACGATGAAATGCGCCGCCCCCCAAGGCCCGGCGGGCGGGGCGCCGGCTCAGCGCTGCCCCGACATGGCCAGGCGCAAGGCCGCATAGACCCGGTCGCTTTCCATCTGCGCGACATTGAAGCGGACGAACGGAGCCGCGGATTGCGAGACGCTGAATACGTTGCCGGGGGCCAGGATCACGCCCTCGTCCATGCAGCGCCGGGCGATATCGGCGGAGTCCAGCCCCTCGGGCAGGCGGCACCACAGATAGAAGCCGCCGCGCGGCATGGTCCAGGGTATGATGCCGAGCTTCGCCAGGCCCTGGGCCGCCCGGTCGCGCGAACGCGCAAGGCGCTGTCGCAATTCGCCGACATGCTTGCGATAGCTTCCGCCCGCCAGGACATCGGCGAGCAGTTCGGTCGCCATCGGGCTGGGCCCGCCGAAGCTCGTCGCCACCTGGAGATCGACCAGCCCCTCGATCCAGTCGGCGCGCGCCGCGATATAGCCGCAGCGCGCGGAGGCGGAGAGCGTCTTAGAGAAGCTGCCGATCCGGATGACGCGATCGAGCCCGTCCAGCATGGCGAGGCGGGGAGAGGGGGCGGGTTCGAACTCGGCGAGGATATCGTCCTCCACGATCACCAGGCCATGGGCGGCCGCGACGCGCAGCAAGCGATGCGCGGTCTGGGGCGACATGCTCGCGCCGGTTGGATTGTGGAGCGCCGAATTGGTGATGTAGAGCCGCGGCCGGTGCGCCTGCAGCGCCGCTTCGAACGCGGCGACATCCGGGCCCGAGCGCGTATAGGGGATGCCGACGATCTCGGCCCGGTGCGCGCGCAGCAGCGCCTGGAAATTGAAATAGCCGGGATCGTCGATCAGCACCGTGTCGCCGGGGTGCAGCAGATACCGGCAGATCAGGTCGATCGCCTGGGTGCCGGATCCGGTCAGAAGCAGCTGATCCGGGCCGGCCGCGATGCCTTCGTCCGCGAAGCGGCCAAGCAGGAACCGGCGCAGCTTCAGCGATCCGCGCGTGCCGCCATAGTCGGACAATATGGGCGCGTCGGCGCGGGCGAGCTCGCGCAGCCCGCGCCGGAGCGCGGCGTTCGGCATCCAGTCGGCGGGAAGCCAGCCGCACCCCGGCATCGCCATCGTCGCGTCGGCGTCGAGCGACTGGCGCGATACCCAGAATGGATCGACCGCGCGGTCGCGCCGCGGCCCGATCTCGCCCACCGACAAGGGCGGCATGTTCGAGCCGGTCACATAGAAGCCCGAACCGCGGCGTGCCCGGATGACTCCCTCGGCCGCCAGCCGGTCATAGGCCTCGACGACGGTGGAAGGCGATACGCCCATGGTCTCGGCGAATGCGCGCACGGATGGCAGCCGGTCGCCGGTGGCGAGCGCGCGGCCGGCGATCCTGCCGCGGATCGCATCCATCAGCTCCTCGGTGCGCGTGCCGATGCGTCGATGCTGCTTCAATCGTTCGGTCCAGGCATGTGTATGGGAGAGTTCGTCAATACAGTTTCCGGATATTGTATTGGATTGTTCCTGTCTTGGCCAGAAGCGGCATCCTATCCCGCTCGCGAAAGCGAGGCGCGATGGAAAGAACTACCGCCGGTTGGGGAAGCGGCCTCCTGGGGGTCGTCATCTTCAGCGGATCCCTGCCGGCGACCCGCATGGCGGTGGCCGAGCTGACGCCGTTGTTCGTGACTTCCGGGCGCGCGGTGATCGCGGCGCTGCTCGGCGCTGCCTTTCTGCTGGGGCTGCGCCAGGACTTGCCCGGGCGCGGCGACCTTCTGCCGCTCGCCATCGTCGCGATCGGCGTGGTCGTCGGCTTCCCGCTCCTGACCGGGTTCGCGCTCCAGCACATTACCGCGGCGCATTCGGTGGTGTTCGTCGGCCTGTTGCCCCTGTCCACCGCGATCTTCGGGGTGCTGCGCGGCGGCGAGCGGCCCCGGCGCGTCTTCTGGATCTTCTCCTCGATCGGTGCCGCCACGGTCGCGGGCTTCGCGCTCTACCAGGGCGGTGGCGGTTCGATGGCAGGCGACCTGCTGATGGTCGCCGCCATCCTGTTGTGCGGGCTCGGCTATGCCGAGGGCGCGGCGCTCTCGCGTCGCCTCGGGGGCTGGCAGGTCATCAGCTGGGCATTGCTCATCGCGCTGCCGGTGATGGCGGTGATCGCGCTTGCGACGGTGCCGGCCAGCTTCGCGGTCATCGGCTGGCGCGCCTGGGCGGGCCTTGCCTATGTCTCGCTATTCTCGATGATGCTGGGCTTCGTGTTCTGGTATCGCGGCCTGGCGCTTGGCGGCATCGCGCGGGTTGGCCAGCTCCAGCTCCTGCAACCGTTCTTCGGCCTGTCGCTCGCGGCGCTGCTGCTCGGCGAGCCGGTTGCGTGGACGATGATCGCGTCGACGGTGATCGTCATCCTCTGCGTGGCGGGGGCCAAGCGCTTCGCCTGACCGCCGCGACGCCCGCGGCCCGGGGTTACGGCCCCGACGGACCGTGACCCCGGGAATCGCCCCCGCGCGCCGGCTAGGCGTCGACGACCAGCTGATGCTGCTCGCCCAGGCCCGCAATCCCCAGCGAGACCCTGTCGCCCGGATTGAGCCAGACATTGGGCTGCTGGCCCAGCCCGACGCCCGGCGGCGTGCCGGTGGTGACGACGTCGCCCGGCTGCAGGCTCATGAAGCGGCTGAGATAGGACAGGATGAAGGCCGGCCGGAAGATCATCGTCGAAGTCGAGCCGTTCTGGTATCGCTTTCCGTTGACTTCCAGCCACATGTGCAGGTCGGCGAGGTCGCCGATCTCGTCCGGCGTCACCAGCCAGGGGCCGATCGGGCCGAAGCTGTCACAGCCCTTTCCCTTGTCCCATTGCGAGGATTGCAGCTGGAAGGCGCGCTCGGAGATGTCGTTGCAGACGAAATAGCCGGCGATCGCCGCCGTCGCCTCCGCCTCGTCGACATAGCGGCATTCGCTTCCGACCACGAACGCCAGCTCGACTTCCCAGTCGAGCTTGGTCGATCCCCTGGGCTTCAGGATCGGGTCGTTCGGCCCGGAGAGCGCGCTGGTCGCCTTCATGAACACGATCGGCTCGTCGGGAATGGCGGCGCCGGTCTCGGCGGCATGATCGGCATAGTTGAGCCCGATGCAGACGAACTTGCCCGGGCGCGCGACACAGGCGCCGAGCCGCGGATTGCCCTCGACCCGGGGCAGGCTCGCCGGATCGAGCGCGCGCAGCCGCGCCAGGCTTTCGGGCGCGATCGTGCCGCCATCGATGTCGGTGACGATGCCGCTCAGGTCGCGGATGGCGCCCGCGGCATCGAGAAGGCCGGGCCTCTCCTGGCCGATCGGGCCGAAACGCAGCAATTTCATACGCAAAGCTCCTTGGAACGCTCGATCAGTTGGTCCAGCCCCCATCGATCACATGAATCTGGCCCGTCGTGAATGCAGCTTCTGGCGAGGCGAGATAGAGTGCCAGGGCGGCGACTTCGGCAGCCAGGCCGAGCCTGGCCATGGGCTGGCGCGCCACGAACGCGGCCAGCGCCGCGTCATAGTCTCCCGTCGCGCGCAACCGCTCGTGCAGGGACGGGGTCTCGATCGTGCCCGGGCAGATCGCGTTGCAGCGTATGCCATGGCCGACAAAGTCCGCCGCGACCGCCTTGGTCAGGCCGATCACTCCGGCCTTGGTGACGCCATAGGCGAAGCGATTGGGGACGCCCTTGATCGAGCTGGCGACCGACGACATGTTGATGATGCTCCCGCCGCCCCGCGCGATCATCGCGGGCAATGCGGCGCGCACGATCCGGTACATGCTCGTCAGGTTGAGGTCATGGGCCAGCGCCCAGTCGTCCGGCGCGCAATCGAGGATCGTTCCGCCCGGCACCGTGCCCGCGCAGTTGAACAGGATGTCGAGCGGGCCGGCACGCGCGAGCGCCTCGGCGATCGAGGTCGCGTCGCGCACGTCGAGCCGCGCCGTCTCGCAGCCGGCGATGCCGGCCAGGCCCGCCAGATTCACGTCCGTCGCCCACACCGTGGCGCCTTCGGCGGCAAAGCGCTCGGCGGTTGCCCGGCCGATGCCCTGCGCCGCCGCGGTCACGAGCGCGGTCTTTCCTGCCAGCCGGCCGGGCTTCGTCATCCTTGTCTCCGTCAGATCCGATAGATGCGTGCCGCATTGGCACCGAGAATGGCCTTGCGCGCGCCGCCGCCGAAGGGCGCGAGCAGCGCGTCCGAGATGGCGAGCCAGTCCGCATAGCTGCCGGCCAGGGTCAGGACCGGCCAATCGCTCCCCCACAATATCCGGCCGGCGCCGAACCGGCTCGCCACATGATCGAAATAGGGGGCGAGGGCGGCGGCATCGGTCCCCGCCGGGGCTTCGGTGAGCAACCCGGAGAGCTTGACCGTGACATTGGGCGCGTCGGCCAGGGCGGAGATCGCGTCCATCCATTCGCCGCCGGGCGCGTCGCCGATCCACGGCTTGCCGAAATGGTCGAGCACGATCGAGAGGTCGGGATGGCGCGCCGCGAGCACCCGGATCGCGGGCAGCTGCGCCGCGCGGACGAGCGCGTCGAAGACGAGGCCATGGCTCGCCATCGCGCGCAGCGCCGGGCGGACCGCGTCGCCCAATATCCATGCCGGATCGTCCAGGTCCTGCAGCATCGGGCGCAAACCGAGCAGCCCCGGCGTTCCCGCCAGCGCGGCGATGCGGGCCGGCGCGTCTTCGGCCGCAAGGTCGGTCCAGCCGACGACCCCGGCGATCCAGGGATGCCGGCCGGCATGGGCGAGCAGGAACTCGGTTTCCGCGAGGCTGGGGGCGGCCTGGACGAGGATCGCGGCGTCGATGCCGTGCGTCGCCAGGAGAGGCGCGAAGTCCTCCGGCTCATAGTCGCGGTGGAGGATGCCGGCCGCCGGCGTCAGCCAGCCATAGTCCCCGCGCGCCGGCCGCCAGAGATGGAAGTGGGAATCGATGCGCATCTAGCGGCCGGCCGGAACGGGCGCGGCTTCGGCGATCAGGCCGGCATCGCGAAGCGCCAGCCAGAATTCCGACGGAATGCGAAGCTGGTGGAGCTTGATCGTCTCCTCGACCTGCGCAGGCGCGCCCAGGCCGAGGATCACGCTGGCGACGGCGGGATGAGCGAGCGGGAATTGCAGTGCCGCGGCCGCGAGCGGGACCTGAAAGTCCCGGCAATGCGCCTCGATCCTGGCGACGCGGGCCACCACGTCCGCCGGCGCCTCGCCATAATCGTAGCGCAATTCTCCGCTCTGCATCGTGCCGGTAGCGAGAATGCCCGAATTATAGGCGCCACCGATCACGACGGCGACCTGCCGTTCGAGGCAGAGCGGCAGGAACCGGTCCAGCGCGCCCTGCTCGAGCAAGGTGTAGCGGCCGGCGAGCAGCATCACGTCGCAATCGGCCTGCTCGAGCGCTTCGAGGCCGGCCTGCCATTCATTTGCCCCCACGCCAAAGCCGGCGATCATTCCCTCGTCGCGCAGGCGGCGCAGCGCCTCGAAGCCCCGGCCCTGGGTCAACTGGTCGAAATAATGCGCGTTGCGCGCGCCATGCGTCCGCGCGCCGATGTCATGGACGAAGAGCAGGTCGACCCTGGCCAGGCCCAGCCGCTGCAGGCTGTCCTCATGCGAGCGCAGAATGCCGTCATATGTATAGTCATAATGGCCGACAAAGGGCAGGGCGGATCGGAAGCCCAGCCGTTCGGCATCGCCCCGAAGCGCGGAATCCGCGCGCAGCAGGCGCCCCACCTTGGTCGACAGCACGATGCCCGGCCGCTCGCGCAGCGCATCGCCGGTCCGCCGCTCGCTCAGGCCATGGCCATAATGCGGCGCCGTATCGACATAGTTCATCCCCGCCGTCAGCGCGAGCTCGATCGTGATCCTTGCCTGGAGATCGGTGATCGGATGATAGAGATTGCCGAGCGGCGCGGCGCCGAAGCCGATCTCGCTGACTTCGATCCTCGCGCGGGGAATGGTCCGGAGCGGAATCACGGCGCGGGATGCTCGTCGAGCGCGAAGATCCGCGTCATCGGCAGCCATTTCGGGCCATCGGGCGCGATCGGCCGCTGATAGGCGCGCATCTCGGCTTCCCATTGCGCCACGATCGGCTGGAGATCGGGATCGAGAGGGGCCAGGCCGGCCGGCGCGATGTCGGCGAGCATGACCAGGCGGTCCGCGGCGCGCCAGATCTCCATGTCGCGATATCCGAGCTGATGGATGGCACGAATGACCTCCGGCCAGACGGCGCCGGGCAGGTGGCGCGCCTCATAGGCGGAGATCAGCTCCGGATCATTTTCCAGGTCGAGCACGAACAGGGCGCGAGTCATGCGGCATGTCCTTCGCGAAGCCGCAGCACGGCAAATGCCAGCACGCCGACAAAGGCGAGCGCCGGGACGAACATCATGTGGTGCACGCCGCCCACGCCCTCGGAGACGATGCCCATGAGAGGCGGCATCAGCGCGCCGCCGATGATCGCCATGACCAGGAAGGCCGCGCCGCTCTCGGTCTCGTCCTCCAGCCCTTCGACGCCGAGCGCGAAGATCGTCGGGAACATGATCGACATGAAGAAGCTGGTGAGCCAGAGCGCGCCCACCGCGGGCATGCCGGTGGCGAGCGCGGCGAAGCCGCAGAGCATGATGTTCGCCCCCGCGTAGATCGCGAGCAGCCGTGCCGGCGCGACTCGCTTCTGCAGGAAGGCGCCGCTGAAGCGGCCGACCATCAGCATCCCGAGGCTTCCGGAGAGCAGGAACGCGGCGGTGCGCTCGCTCAGATGCGGAGCCTGCGCCTTGGTGAAGTCGATGAAGAAGCTCCAGACGCCGACCTGGGCTCCCACATAGAGGAAGAGCGCGATGATAGCCGCGAGCAGGCCGCGATGGCGAAGCACCGCGAACATGGAGCGGCTTTCGCCGCGCGCCGCCTTCGCCCGATCGAGCGCCGGGAAGCGCGTGCAGGCGATCAGCAGGGCGATGAGGCAGACCACCACGCCGATCGCGACATAGGGACCCTGCACGGCTGCCGCCGCGGCCGACCGCCATGCCGCGCGCTCGGCCGGCGCCATCGCGGCGATCTGGGCCTGGGTCCGTTCGTCCGTGGAGAAGATGAACAGCCCGCCGACGATCGGGCCCAGGATCGCGCCGACGCCGTAGAAGGACTGGGCCAGATTCAGCCTCGCCGACGCCGTCTCCCGCGCCCCGAGGATCGTTACATAGGGGTTGGACGCGGTTTCGAGGAAAGCGAGCCCGATCGCGATCACGTACAGGGCGACGAGGAACAGGCCGAACAGCTCGGTGGAAGCCGCCGGATAGAAGAGGAACGCGCCGCCCGCATAGCAGGCCAGGCCGATCAGGATGGTGTTCTTGTACCCCAGGCGGCGGATGAGCAGGCCCGCGGGAAGGGCGGCGCAGAAATAGCCGATATAGAATGCGAACTGGATCAGGCTCGCTTCCGTGCGGCTGAGGTCCAGCGCCTTCTGAAACTGCCGGATGAGCACGTCATTCAGCGCCGCCGCCAGCGCCCAGGAAAAGAACAGCGACGTGACGAGCGCGAACGCCACCGCATAGCGGCGCTCTATTATCGGCGGTGCTGCAAGGAACGCGCGACTGGCCATCTCAGATTTCCTCCCCCGAGGCAGAGCGGGTTGTGCTCTTTTAAATTTGCGTATTTAAAATACAAGTTCATAGAGAAAAACAATATCAGGATAACCCGATGATCGCGACCTCGACCAGTGATTTTCGTCTGGCGGCGCGCCGGCGGCTGCCGCGCTTCCTGTTCGACTATGTCGATGGCGGATCCGGGGCGGAAACGACGCTGCGGCGCAACGAGGCCGATCTGGAAGCCGTGGCGGTGCGGCAGCAGATATTGCGGGATGTGCGGGACGTCGATCTGTCCTGCACTCTGTTCTCGCAGCGGCTCGCGCTCCCGGTGATGCTGGGGCCGGTTGGCCTGGCGGGCATGTATGCCCGTCGCGGCGAGGCGCAGGCCGCGCGCGCGGCCGCGGATCGGAACATACCCTTTTGCCTCTCCACGGTGTCGGTCTGCGCGCTGGACGAAGTGGTTGCGGCATCGTCGAGACCGATCTGGTTCCAGCTCTATGTCATTCGGGACCGCGGCTTTATGCGGGACCTGCTCGCCCGCGCCAAGGCGCAAGGCGTGCGCACCCTGGTGTTCACGGTCGACATGCCCGTCCCGGGGATGCGGCGCCGGGACGCGCATAGCGGCCTTTCCGGGCCATGGGGCGGGATGCGGCGGCTCGCGCAGGCGGTGGGGCGGCCCGGCTGGGCGTGGGACGTCGGCATTCGCGGGCGGCCGCACATCCTCGGCAATGTCGCCCCCGTGCTCGGCAAGGCGAGCGGGCTGGAGGATTTCATGGGCTGGCTTGCCGCCAATTTCGATTCCGCCGTCCAGTGGCGCGACCTGGAATGGATCCGCGAGGCCTGGGAGGGGGATCTGATCGTCAAGGGGATATTGGACCCCGGGGATGCCGGCGACGCGGTGCGGCTCGGAGCCGATGGCATCGTGGTTTCCAACCATGGCGGCCGCCAGCTCGACGGCGCCCTTTCGACGGCGCGGGCGCTGCCGTCGGTGGTGGAGGCGGTCGGGGACCGGCTCACCGTCCTGGCCGATTCCGGCATACGGTCCGGCGCCGACGTCGTGCGCATGCTCGCGCTGGGCGCGCGCGGAGTCCTGCTGGGGCGTGCCTGGGCCTATGCGCTGGCCGCGGCGGGCGAGGCCGGCGTCGCCCGCCTGCTCGACCTGCTCGCGGCGGAGATGCGCGTCACGCTCGCCCTGACGGGGGTGCGCACCATAGCGGAGGTCGACAGGGCGCTGCTGGACCCGCGCTAGTGCCGGGCCACGGGTTCAGGCGGCGCGCCCGCGACCTGGCGCATATTGGTAGCGGGTAAGCGTCTCCGGCTTCATCTCGATCGAGAAGCCCGGCCGTTCGGGCGGCATATAGGCCGCCGACCGGATCACGCAGGGATCGACGAAATGCTCGTGCAGATGGTCGACATATTCGATCACGCGGCCGTCGCGCGTGCCGGCGAAGCAGAGATAGTCGATCATCGCGAGATGCTGGACATATTCGCACAGGCCGACGCCGCCGGCATGCGGCCAGACCGGCAGGTCGTATTTCGCGGCCATCAGCAGCACCGCGAGAACCTCGTTGACGCCGCCGAGGCGGCAGGCGTCGATCTGAACCACGTCGATCGCATAGCTCATGATGAACTGCTTGAAGAGAATGCGGTTCTGGCACATCTCGCCGGTCGCGACCTTCACGGGGGCGATGCCGGCGCGAATATGGACGTGCCCGAGCACATCGTCGGGGCTGGTCGGCTCCTCGATGAACAGGGGCTTCGCAAAGGCGAGGGCATTGACCCAGTCGATCGCCTGCTCGACTTCCCAGACCTGGTTGGCGTCGATCATCAGCACGCCATCGGGGCCCAGCACTTCCCGCGCGATCGCGACACGCCGCACATCGTCCGCCTGGTCGACGCCGACCTTGAGCTTGATGTGGCGGAAGCCGGCATCGACGGCTTCCTGCGCCAGGCGGCGCAGCTTCGCGTCGTCATAGCCCAGCCAGCCGGCCGATGTGGTGTAGCAGGGATATCCCTCGGCCCGGAGCAGTTCGATCCGCGCCTCCTTGTCGGCGGCGCGGGCTTCCAGCAGGGCGAGGGCCTCTTCCGGCGTGATGCAGTCGGTGATGTACCGGAAGTCGATCGCCCGCACGAGCTCGGCCGGCGACATGTCCGCGACCAGCCGCCATACCGGCTTGCCCTCCGCCTTGGCCCAGAGATCCCAGACAGCGTTGACGATCGCCCCGGTGGCGAGATGGATGGCGCCCTTGTCGGGGCCGATCCACCGCAGCTGGCTGTCGCCGGTGATGTGCCGCCAGAACGCCGCGGGCTCGGCGCGGATCGCGTCGAGCGACTGGCCGATCACCAGCGGGCGCAGCGCCTCGATCGCCGCGACGCAAACCTCGTTGCCGCGGCCGATGGTGAAGGTGAGGCCGTGTCCGGTGAGCGCGGGCGTGTCCGTCTCCAGGATCACATAGGCCGCGGAATAGTCGGGATCCGGATTCATCGCATCCGAACCGTCCAGGGAAAGGCTGGTGGGAAATCTGATATCCAGCACGCGCAGGCCGGTGATCACGGTCATTGGTTGGTTTTCTCCGTGACAGGGGAGATCATGTGTCAAGCACGGAGCCTTCCATATTCAACCGCAGTAATTTTGTATATGGAAATATGATTTCTAGATAAAATTACGTCTCTTAAGGCCTTGACACCCCTGCTGGCGGGGCGATCGCGAGCGCTGCTCCATGGGGGCTTTCCGCGTTCATCCAGGATGCCGGGGCGCGTGCCGGCAAGGGCGCGCGCGTGCGCACGCGGCGCGCGGCGGCGCCCGGCCGGTCGCGAAAGCGGAATCCGGAAATGGCTTTTCATGCGCGGCGTCGCGCCGCGCGGGGCCTAGCTGGCCTTGCGGCTTCTGCGCGGGCGCTTGGGCTCGGGCACGGAGAGGCTGGGCACCACGGGCGCCTCTTCCCGATCATACCAGCCCAGGACGGTCGATATGTCGAGCGCGGTAGCCTTCAGCAGCGCCAGCGTCTCGTCGACCGACAAGTGCGGGGCATCGTCGATCGCCGCCAGGAACGGAATGGTGAGCGCCGCGACCACCTGGCCGCTGAACCCGAAGATCGGGCAGGAAAGGTCCGATACGGCGGCCAGCCGCGAGCTGGCGATGGATTCATGCCCCTGCGCGCGCACCGCGGCCAGTCGCTTGGCGAGCTTGCGCGACGGCGCTTCGCCAAGCACGTCCGGCCAGCTCGCCTCGTCCATGAACGCCAGCAGCACATGGCCCGAGCAGCTGGTCTCCAGCGCGATGTCGGTGCCGAGGCGAACCGCGAATCCGGTGGGGCCCGGGCTTTCCTGGCGCGCGACGATCAGCCCGCGTCCGCCATTGACGACCACGAGATGGCAGGACTGCATCGTTGCGGCGGCCAGCGCGCGCATCCGGGACGCCGCGACATAGGTGAGCTCCTGCGCGGGCGTGGCGCGGTGCGCCAGCTCGAGCAGCTTGTAGGTGACGCGATACCGGTCGCTCGCGGCCTCCTTGTGCAGCCATCCCCGGCGATCCAGGGCAACGACCACGCGGAACAGCTCGCTGACCGAGCGCCCGAGCCGCTGGGATATCTCGGTGATGGTCAGCCCGAACGGCTCGTCGCCGAGCAGTTCGATCACGTCGATGCCCTTTTCCAGCGCGGGCGCGCTATAGTTGGGCGAGGCGCTCTCCCCGGCCGATTTGGTTCTCTTGGTGGCGGGTCTGATCTGCGATGCGGGCTTCGGCGGCATCGGCCTAGGCTAGCGCAGCACGGGCGGCTTGTCATGCCCCGCGCAAAGGAGATTCCTCCATTGGGGTGCTTTCGCCGGGTTCAGTCCACCACGAGAAGATGGAAGGTGCGTGCGGCGGGCATGATCACGGCGCGTGCGTTGGCCGCGAGCGCGCCCTGGTCGACGATCTCGGGATCCTGCACGACCACTCGAATCCGGCCGGGCCGATGCGATGTCTCGACGAGATTTGCCGCGCCCCCCAGCGCCGCCGCGATGGCGGCCGGAAGCGGAGTTCCGGCTTCCGTGCCCGGCTGCACCGGTGCCGCCGGGGCGGGGCGTCCGACGAAGTCGCGCATCTCCATGGCCAGCGTGTCCGCGATGCCGCCCACCACGACCTGGAGATTGTTGTCCGCCAGCTTGAGTATCCCGCGGGCGCCCAGGGCGCGCAGCGCCGGCTCGTCGAGCGCCGCCATGTCCTCGACGCGCAGGCGCAGGCGCGTCGTGCAGGCGTCGATGGTACGCAGATTGCCGGCACCTCCCAGCGCCGCGACGATCGCGCCGGCCCGGTCGCCGGCTGGCGCCACCGCCGGAGCGCCGCCCTCCTCAGCAGCCTCGCGGCCCGGCGTCTTCAGGTCGAACTTCAGGATCGCCCAGCGGAAGAGCCCGTAATAGATCGCCGCATAGGCCAGGCCCACGGGAAGGAGGAGCAGGGGATGGGTGGCGCGACCATAGTTCAGCACATAGTCGAACAGGCCCGCGGAGAAGCCATAGCCCAGCTTCACGTCGAGCAGGTGCATCACGACATGGGCCAGGCCGGTGAGCACCGCGTGCGCGACATAGAGCGCCGGCGCCAGGAACATGAAGCTGAACTCGATCGGCTCGGTCACGCCGGTCAGGAACGAAGTGAGCGCCAGGCTGAGCAGCATGCCGCCCACCGCCTTGCGCCGTTCCGGCGCGGCGGTGTGGTACATGGCCAGGCAGGCGGCGGGCAGGCCGAACATCATGACCGGGAAGAAGCCGCTCATGAAGGCGCCGGCGCTGGGATCGCCCGCGAAGAACCGCGTCAGGTCGCCGGTCTTCCCGGCATATTCGCCCACGACGAAATAGGCGATGTTGTTGAGGATATGGTGCAGGCCGGTGACGATCAGCAGCCGGTTGAGCACGCCGAACGCGAACAGGCCCCAGCCGCCCGCCGCGACGACGACGCGGCTCAGCTCGTCAATGCCTCCGCTGATCCAGTCATAGGCCGGGCCGAGCAGCGCCCCGATCGCCAGGCCGACGATGCCGGCGACGATCGGCACCAGGCGCCGGCCGCCGAAGAAGGCGAGATAGTCGGGCAGCCTGGCGGTCGAGAAGCGGTTGTAGCACGCGCCGCCGACCAGCCCGGCGACGATGCCGATCGGAACCTGCAGCTTGGCGATCGTCGCGGCTTTCCATGCCGCGGAGAGCGTGGCGGCGACGGCGTCGCCCGTGCCGGGCGGGATCGCTGCCGGCGGGACCGCGAGGAACACCTGGGCGGCATTGCCGATCACCAGATAGCAGACCACGCCCGCCATGGCCGCCGCGCCATTGCCGTCGCGCGCGAAGCCCGTCGCGACTCCGACGGCGAAGAGCAGGCCGATATGCGCGAAGATCGCGTCGCCCGCCGCGCTCATGAAGGGGAGGTCGAGCAGATCGGCCTGGCCGAGCCGGAGGAGCAGGCCGGCGATCGGCAGCACCGCGATCGGCAGCATGAGCGCGCGGCCGAGCGGCTGGAGGAAGGTGAGGGGGGATTTCATGCGGAGAGCTCCTCGGCGAACCGGCGCGCCAGTGCCCGGACCTCGGCCGCGGAGGCGCAGGCCAATGCCTGGCGGGCATGATCGGTTGCTGCCGTTAGGGTGAGCGTGGTGACAAGGGCCTTGGTGACGGCCAGCTGCGCCGGCGGCACGGAAAGGGTGCGCACGCCCAGGCCGATCAGGATGGGCGCCGCCATGGGATCGGCGGCGAGCCCGCCGCAAACGCTGACCGGCGTCGAGCCCGCCCGTGCGCAGGTCTCCGCGATCAGGCGCAGGACCGCGGGATGCAGGCCATCGAGCATCGCGGCGACGGCGGCATTGCCGCGATCCGCCGCCAGCGCATATTGGGTGAGGTCGTTGCTGCCGATCGACAGGAAATCGGCCTCGGCGGCGATGAGGTCGGCGCCGATCGCCGCGGCGGGCGTCTCCACCATCGCGCCCAGCGCCACTGCCTTGTCGCCGCGCAGCTTGTCGAGCACCGCGCGCACCGCGGCCATCTCGCCGGCGCTGGCGACCATCGGGACCATGATGCGCAGGGGCCCCTGCGCGGACAGGCTGAGGATCGCCGACAGCTGGGCTTCGAGTATCTCGGGGCGGGACAGCGCGACGCGGATGCCGCGAAGCCCCAGCGCCGGATTCTCTTCGGCCGGAAGCGCGAGATAGGGGGCGGGCTTGTCGCCGCCGACGTCCAGCAGCCGCACCGTGACCGGCCGTTCGGGCAGCGCGGCGAAGATGGCGCGATAGGTCGCGCTCTGTTCGTCGACATCGGGAGCGGCGGTGCGCTCGAGGAACAGGAATTCGGTTCGCAGCAGCCCGCAACCGTCCGCGCCGGCCGCCATCGCCGCCTGCGCATCGGCGACGGAGCCGCAGTTCGCCTGCACCGAAACGGGCACGCCATCGGCCGTCGCGACGGCGGCGCCGCCGATCGTCCGCGCGCGCGCCTCGACAGCGGCACGGCGCGCCATCGCGGTTTCCAGCCCGGCGCGGGCGTGCGCATCGGGGTCGACACGCAGGAAGCCCGCGTTGCAATCGATCAACAGGCTCGTGCCCTCGGCCACCGCTTCGAGCGGCGCGCCAACGGCCACGATCATCGGCAGGCCGATACCGGCGGCGAGAATGGCGACATGCGCGGTGGGGCCACCCCGCACGAGCGCGATGCCCGCGATCCGGCCGGTGTCGAGCGCGGCGAACTGGGAAGGCAGCAGGTCGTCGGCGAGCAGGATCGCGCCCTCCGGAGGCTGGGCCATGTCCGCCCGGGTCCCGAGTATCGCATGGGCGATCCGCTCGCCCACATCGAGCAGGTCGGCGCCCCGTTCCGCGATCCGGCCCTCGCCGGAAGCGCGCAGGACGGCCGCCTGGGCCTCCGCCGCCGCGAGGATCGCGAATGCCGCGCCTTCGCCCAGGTCGATCCGCGCCAGCGCCGCGTCGACCAGGCTGGGGTCTTCCAGGATCGCCCGATGCGCGGTGAATATGTCCGCCGCCTGTCCTTCGCCCTGGGACGCGGCCTCGAGCTCGGCCCATACCGCGCCGATCCCCTGCACCAGGTTGCTTCGCTCGGTCAGCACGCCCGCGCCCGGGCGGGCCGGGGCGGGCCGCTCGGCGCGCAGCCAGCAGGCGGGGCCGATCGCCATGCCCGGCGCGGCGCCGACTCCGCCGATGGCGCCTTCGGGGACGATGCTCTCCGGTCGCGCGACGGCGGCGGCGGGCTGGTCGGTATCGTGTTGCAGCACGTCCAGGACGCGCGTCACGGCTTCCTCGGCATCGGGGCCGCGCGCCACGATGGTCACCGCCGCGCCATGCCGCAGCCCCAGCCCGAGCATCGCGATCGAGCTCGCCGCGGAAGCCCGCCGCTCGCCATGCTCCAGAACGACTTCCGCCCGCAATTCGCGAAGCGCGGTGGCGATCCGGGCGGCGGGGCGGGCGTGAAGGCCGTGCGCGAGCGCGACGACGGCATCGCGCCGCCTCGCTTCGCCTGCCGCCGCCACGGAGCCGGCGCTGCCATTGGCCGCGGTGCGCGCGGCGATCCGCAGCACCGTCTCGCCGACCGCCACCATGCCGCCGGTATGTCGCGCCAGGATGTCGACGCCCGGGCCGGTCACGATGATCGGCGTGGCGGCGGCGCTCGCCCGCAAGGCCAGTCGATCGAGGTCGAAGCGGACCAGCGGATCGCCGGCGGCGACCGCGGCGCCGGGCGAGACCAGGACATCGAACCCCTGGCCGGCCATGCCGACGCTGTCGATCCCGATATGCATGAGCAGCTCCACGCCCTCGGCAAGGGTGAGCGCCACGGCGTGGCCGGCGGCATGAATGGACGAGATCGTCCCCGCGCACGGAGCGTGCAGCGTGTCGCCGATCGGCTCGATCGCGAGCCCGTCCCCGACCATGCCCTGGGCGAACACCGGATCGGGAATCTTCTCCAGCGGAATCACCCACCCGGCAAGCGGTGCGCCGAGCTCGACTTCGATCATCATCGTTTCCCTTTGTCCTCGGTGCCTTTGCCCTCGGTGCCTTTGCCCTCGGTGCCTTTGCCCTCGGTGATCGTCACGGGGCCGGCCAGGCCGCCGGTCTGGCCAGGCTCGAACCGAACCAGCAGCGTCACTGTCCGCGGCCCGTCTCCCGCCGGCAAGGCCATGGCGACGGGGCCGGGCGCGGGGGCGGGCTTCGTCGCCGCAAGATTGCCGTCCACCCATATCTCCGCCTGGCCCGCGATGGCGGCGAACCGGAGCGTGCCGCCCGCGCGGCGAACGGCGCGGCGCGGCGTGACGGCCGCGCGATAGACGCGCCAGCCCGCGCCCGCATCCGCCGGGGCACTGTCTCCCGGCGAGACGAACGCCCATGCATTATTGTCGCCGTCACGCGGGGCCAGCCCGGGATCGGGGCGCCCGGGCAATAGCGGCGAGCGCCGCCAGGCCGTGATCGACTGAAGCTGCTCTTCCGCCGCGACTCGCGGGCGGGGCGCGCGGGCCACCTTCTCCACCGTCGCCATCGCTGCGCGGAGCGACGCGGCCTCGGCGCGTACCAGCAGCGGCCCGGTGCCGGCATCCGCCCGCACAAGGATCTGCGCAAGCCCGTGGAAGAGCGCGCGGGAAGGCGCCTTTTCGGAGGCATGGCTGTTGGGATCGCCATTGCCCACTCCGATGATCGTGCCGCCGCGCACCGTGAAATGGGCGAGGCAATCGGCATCGGGCACATGGCGCCCCAACCGGTCGACCGCATCGACGGTGAACGGTTGGACATCTTCGCCGTCCGCCGCCATCTTCCGCCGTGCCGGCGTCAGCCTGAGCGCGACGGGCTCGCCCACGGTCTCGTGCACGGCGCGCGCGACCTCGCGGCCGCCGCGGCGGGCGATCGCCTCGATCCGTCCGGGGGCATAGGGCAATGTCCATTCGTTCCCGTTGATGCGATCGACGCGCGTCGTGCCGATCGTCCGGCCATTGAGGCGCAGCTCCACGCTGTCGGCGTTGCTCGTCACCAGCAGCTTCAGGGGCTGGCCTTCGCGCCCCGGCCAGGTCCAGTGGGGAGCGATCGCCACCACGGGGATGTCGTCGCGCCACTGGGCGCGGCGAATGTCATAGGCGGTCTTGGGAAAGCCGCAGAGATCGAGGATGCCGAAGAAGCTCGACGTCGTCGGCCATGCGAAGGGCGTCGGCTCGCCATGATAGTCGAAGCCGGTCCACACGAAGCCGCCCGCGACGAAGGGGCGGGCGGCGATCTCGGCCCAGCTGCGCCGATGGGTCGCCCCCCAGTCGGCCGCTTCGGTGTCGAGCGAGGACAGGACATGGGCGGCCGGATCGCTGGCAAAGGCGCCGCGCGTCATCATCGCGCTGGTGTCCTCCGAGCTGAGGATCGGCTTGCCCGGGTTCAGCCGATGATAGCGGTCATAGTCGTTGGGATAATAGTTGAACCCCATGACATCGACGACCTGCGACACGTTCTCGGGATCGTAGAAGGCGCCGTTCATGGCGGCGGTGGTCGGCCGATGGGGGTCGAGGCGGCGAACCGCGGCGACCATCCGGCGGACCATCTGCACGCCGGCATGGCTGCCCTGCATCGGCTCCTCGTTGAACACGGACCAGAGCATCACGCTCGGATGATTGCGGTCGCGCCGGACCATCCATTCGAGCTGGGCGAGATAGTCGGGCGCCGGATTGAATTGCCGGTTCTCGGCCATCACCAGGAAGCCCATCCGGTCGGCAAGGTCGAGCAGCTCGGCGGCGCAGGCATTGTGCGAGCAGCGGATGGCGTTGCAGCCCATGTCCTTCAGCCGGGCCAGGCGCCAGGCGAGCAGCGTGTCGGGCACGGCGACGCCAACGCCGGCATGATCCTGATGGAGGCAGACACCCTTGAGCTTGAGGTGCCGGCCGTTGAGCGACACGCCCCGATCGGGATCGAACGCGATCGTGCGAAAGCCGATGGCCAGGCGGCGCTCGTCGGCGGGAGCGCCCGGCCGGGTGACGCGGACCTCGAGAATATGGAGCGCCGGATCCTCGATCGACCAGAGGCCCGGCCGCCCGGCGGCGAGCGTCAGCTTGGTCTCGCTCCGCTCGAGCGGAGCGATCCGCGCGCCGGCGCGTGCATGCGCGATCTCTCGCCCTTCGGGGGTGCGCAGCACTGCTTCGACCGTCGCCTCGGCCGCGTCCGGCGCGACGCTTTCGAGCATGATCGAGACGGGCAATAGCCATTGGCCGTCCGCGCCGGGCACCGGGCTGGCATGGATGCCGTCCGTCGCGATCGATACCGCCGGGCGCCGCGCCAGCCATGCATGGCGATAGATGCCGGCGCCTTCGTACCACCAGCCTTCCATCACGGTCGCGTCGACCCGCACCGCGATGACGTTCAGGGCGTCGCCGAACCGGGCGAAGGGCGTGATGTCGATATAGATGCCGGTATAGCCGGACCAGCTATGGGCGACGACATTGCCGTTGACCCAGATGGTGGCATTGGTGGCGATCGCGCCGAACTGCACTTCCAGCCGCTTGCCGCGATCCGCCTCGTCGAGCCGGAACGCGCGCCGGTACCAGCCGATGCCGCGCTTGCGATAGCCCTGGCTGACATTGGCGGTCTCGACGACGGGCTGGAACGAGGCCCAATCGTGCGGCAGCGTGACCTGTTGCCAGTCGCTGTCGTCGAAATCGGGTGCCGCGGCGCCCGGTGCGGTGCCGGCCTTCACGCTCAGATAGGTGTCGTTGTGCGTCACCGGGGCAGCGGCCGGCACTTCGCCTTCGTGGAAGCGCCAGCCGAGATCGAAGCAGGTCCGCGACGGGTCGCTCTCGGGCAGGGGCGGGGGCAGCGCGTCGCTCGGCGGCGGCATGGGCGGCCCGAAATCGGCGGCGGAGACATGCAGCGCCGCCATCGTCGGGGTGCCGGCCAATGCCGTCGCGATCCCGGCCGAGCCGCCAAGCAGGGCGCGCCGCGTGCAGCTCATGCGGCGCGCCTGCCGCCGATCCAGGTCCCGCGCGGCCTGAAATGGCGATCCAGCTGCACCCAATCCGCGCGGAGACCCGGCGCCAGCGCTCCGCGCTCCCGGTCGAGCCCCAGAAAGGCGGCGGGATTGGTCGATGCGAGCGCCGATGCGGTCTCGCCGGTCAGTCCGAGCATCGTCACGCAGTTCGCGACGGCGCTCGCCATGTCGAGATCGGCGCCGGCAAGCGTGCCGTCGTCATAATAGGCCTTGCCATCGGCGACGCGGATCTGCCGGCCCTGGAGCACGAAGTCCTTCTTGCGCGCGCCGACCGAGGGCATGGCGTCGGTGACGAGCATCATCCGCTCGGTGCCCCGCGCGCGCATGGCGATGCGCAGCATGGCGGGGGAGACGTGCACGCCATCGACGATCAGCCCGCACCAGGGCGCGGGATCCTCGAGCGCCGCGCCCGCGATCCCGGGCTCGCGGTGATGCAGCGGCGGCATGGCGTTGAACAGGTGCGTGACTCCCGTAACGCCCGCCCCGAACGCGGCCCGCGCTTCCGCATAGCTCAGATCGGTATGCCCGGCGCTGACCCGGACCCCGGCGGCGACCAGCGCCGCGATCGCGCCGGCATCCGCGTGTTCGGGCGCGAGCGTCACCATGACGACGCCGCGATGCGGCCTGGTCAGCAGCGCCACCATTTCCGCATCGAGCCGGCGGAAATGCGCGGAATCATGGATGCCCTTGCGCGCGGCGGAAAGGCACGGTCCCTCGACATGGATGCCGACGACGCCCGCCATGCCCGCGGCGATCGCCGCGTCGCTCGCCGCAAGGGCCTGGGCGATGCGATCGGGGCGGTCGCTGATGAGCGTGGGAAGGAAGGCCGTGGTTCCGAAGGCGGCATGAGCGGCACCGATCCTGGCGATGCCCTCCACGCTGGGATCGTCGTTGAACAAGGTTCCGCCGCCGCCATTGACCTGGGTGTCGACAAAGCCGGGCATCAGCCACCCGCCGTCCAGGTCGATCGCGTCGCCGGTCATTGCCCGTTGCCGCGAGAGCGCCGTGATGCGGCCCTGCGCGACCTGGATTTCCGCGCCTTCCCAGGTCCGTCCGTCGACGACGATCTTGCCGTTGCCGAAGCGATAGGCGCTCATTGGGTTCGGGTGACCTTGGCGAGATAGGGGGGCTGGTCGGGATCGAGCCCGCGGGCGCGGGACAGCTGCTCGACCAGGCCGTAGAAGCTGGCCAGCTGGAGGATCGGCTCGAGCGCCGGATGCGCGGCCTCGGCGGGGAGGGGCGAAGCCGCGCCGGCGCGCGCCGTCAGCACGATCGCGCCGCGCGCCCGGAATTCCTCCGCCATCGCGGCAACGCCGTCGCCCGCGGTATCGGAGGTGGCGAAGGCCAGGATCGGAAAGCCGGGGCCGATAATGGTCATCGGCCCGTGACGGACCTCCGCGGAGCTGAACGCCTCCGCCTGGATCGCGCAGGTCTCCTTGAACTTGAGCGCGGCTTCCTGCGCGACGGCGAAGCCATAGCCGCGCCCGAGGACGAACATCTGCCGGGCGGTCGAAAGCGAAGCGACGCCGGCGCTCCAGTCCAGCGCCACCGCGCGGGCCAGCGCCTCCGGGAGCGCCTCGACGCCCGCGGCGAAATCCGCGTCGCCCGACCAGGCGGCCACCAATGCCGCCATGGCCACCATGGCGGCGACGCAGGACTTGGTCGCCGCGACGGAGCGCTCCGGACCGGCCCATAGGGGCAGCAGCGTATCGGCGCGCAGCGCGAGCGGGGATTCCGCGTCGTTGACCAGCGCGGCCACCGGGATGCCGGCATCCCGCCAGGCGTCGACCGTCGCGAGGAGGTCGGGGCTGCGGCCGGATTGCGAGATCGCGATGCACAGGGCATCGTCCGTCGCGACGCGCGCCGCGAATACCGACGCCACCGACGGGGCCAGGGAAGCGACCGGCACGCCGATCATCGTCTCGATCAGATATTTCCCATAGGTCGCCGCATGATCCGAGGATCCGCGGGCGCAGGTTCCGACGAGATGGAGCGGCCGGTCGCGCAACCGCCCCCCCAATGCGCGGAACGCTTCGCGATTCTCCGCGAGTTGCCGGGCGACGGTCGTCGGGATTTCCTGGGTCTCGCGGCGCATGAGGCTCGGCGCGGTCGAAATGCTGGTCGTTGTCACTGGCTAGAGATCCGTGAGTTCGGCGACGAAATCATAGGTGTCGCCGCGATAATAGGACTGGGTGTATTCGACCGGCCGCCCGTCGCGCAGGAAGCCGCACCGCTCGATCAGCAGCCCCGGCGTGCCGGGCTCGACCCGGAGCAGGCGCGCCTGGGAGCCGGTGAACGGCACCGCGCGCAGCCGCTGCAACGCGCGCACGGGGCGATGTCCAGTGAGGGCGAGCGCCGCGTACAGCGATTCCGAAACATCCTCGACGCCGCCCAGACAATAGCTGGGAACCGTCGAGAACTCGACCGCCATCGGCGCATCGTCGGCGATCCGGACGCGGTGAAAGCGCAGCACCGGTGCTCCCGGCGACAAGTTGAGCTGCATCGCCTCGGCGGGGGTGACCGCTCCCGCGGCCCGGAGGATCCAGGCGCTGCTCGCCACCTGGCCGCGGGCAGCCATCTCTTCGGAAAAGGAGCTGATCCGGGAGAAATTCTGCTCGATGCGGCGTGTCACCGTCGTGCCGGCACCCTGTTTGCGCGTGAGCAGCCCGTCTTCCGCCAGCTCGGCGATGGCCTTGCGAATGGTGATGCGCGACACGCCATATTCGGCCGCAAGGTCGCGCTCGGGCGGCAAGGCGGCGCCGGCCTCGAGCCGTCCTTCCGTGATGGCCCGGCGCAGCAGGTGCGCGAATTGCGCGTATAGCGGCTTGCGGTCGCGAGGCAGGAGCTCGCCCAGCCGCGCGTGCCCGCCCGGCCGGGCCAGGGGCGCCGGCGCGGTGTGCGTCCCGGCGTTCCGCAGCGCGATGCCCGCGGTCATGCCGCGATCGCCGCCGGGGCCCGGCTCGGGCCGGAACCGCGCATCGTCTCCGGCCGGTTCGGCAGGAGACCAATTCCGCTGCCCGAGGGATCATGGCGGAAGCGCCGCGACCGCACGGTCGGGAACTGCGCAGACATGCCCGTGTCGTTCATTTTTCCTCTCATCCGGCTCGAATCGCCTGGCGCAACATCAGGGGAAATTAGGCAAATGTCATGCTTCATTTTCATACACAAAACAAATTTCCAAAAATCCATTGCGCGATTGGTTCGTTCGTGGTTACACAATGGTCCCAAGGCGCCCCGGAGCTCGGATTCGACAGAATCGGCCAGGAGAGGCGTCAGAGAGACGTTCTGTATCCGCAGGGAATCTTGGGCCGGCGCCGTCGGCCATGCGATGCAAACGAGGGGGGTTAGTCAATGAATCTACGTCTTGAGTTCCTGATCGGCACTGCGCTCACCTGCGTGGCGATGCCTGCCTTCGCGCAGGATGCCGTGCCGTCGCAGCGTGAAGACGGCGCAAGCGGCGAGATCGTCGTCAACGGTATCCGCAAGAGCCTTCAGGACGCGATCGAGACCAAGCGGCGCGCCGACTCCATCATCGACGTGATCAGCGCCGAGGATGTCGGCAAGCTGGCCGACAGCAACGTCGCGGAATCGCTCGCTCGCCTGCCCGGCGTGACCGTCGACCACCAGTTCGGCGAGGGCGAGCAGCTGTCGATCGCGGGCGTGGAGCCGGCACTGAACCGGCTGACCATCGATGGCCATTCCGTCGCCTCCGCCGATTGGGGCGGCAACCCGTCCGATCGCTCCAGCCGTTCGTTCAACTACTCGCTGCTCTCGCCCACCATCATCAGCCAGGCCGTGGTCTACAAGACGCCCGAGGCGCGCCTCCAGGAGGGCGCGATCGGCGCCAGCGTGGATATCGTCACGCGCAAGCCGCTGGATCTCCAGCCGAACACCGTGGCGGTGACGGGCGGCGGCGAATATAATAGCCGGGCGAAGCGCGGCAGCTTCCGCGGCTCGGCGCTGTACAGCTGGCACAATGACAGCGGCACCATCGGTTTCCTGGGCGCGGTCAACTATGACAAGGAGCAGCTCAGCCGGGCAGGTTCCGCAGTCTATTGGTACCGCACCGGCGACGCGCTCCTCGAGCGCTATGCCCGCGACGGCTCCGGCAACATCATCTATGGCGCGGACGGCCGGGTGCCCGGCGGCCCGACGCTGAACGGCCAGCTGCCGAACGCGGCGATGATCGCTGAGTTCAGCAAGGCGCGCGTGGCGTCGTTCCTTGCCCGCGAATTCTTCCGTCAGGAGCGCGAGCGCATCGGCTTCTCCGGCGCGCTCCAGGTTCGTCCCGCCGACAATCTGACGCTCACCGCGACCGGCCTCGTCATTCGCGGCAACTACGACAACCTGTCGAACTCCGAATATACCTATGGCTATGAAGGGTCGCTCCTGCAGAGCGCGACCTATGCGAACGGGATGGTGACCTCGGCGACCTTCGCCGGCATCACCGGCAATGGCGCCACCGGCCAGCTCGACACCAATTTCCGCCGGACCCGCGTCAAGAACGACTCGCTTGCGCTGATGTTCGACTGGAAGCCGGGCGGGTGGGAGATCTCGGGGAATTTCGGCGCGACCCGTGCTTCGGGCGGCAAGGATCCCGAATATCTGCTCGACTTCCGCACACGGCAGGGCTTCACCTCGGGCACCAACGGCAAGAATACCTATGTCAACTGGCAGTTCCCGGCGAGCGACGCGACGCGCTGGCTGAGCAACTTCACCGCGCTCGGCGGCGAGAACCAGAGCGAGCCCGCGGTGCTCGCGGCCAATGGCGGCAGGCCGTTCTTCGGCCGTCAGATCGGCGGCATCACCTTCGCCGAGAAGACGCGTGACGCGGAGATCTTCGGCCAGGCGGACATCGCGCGCAATGTCAGCCTGGGGCCGATCAACCGCATCCTGTTCGGCGCTCGCTACGTCAGCCACACCAACAGCAGCACCACCCTTGGCGGCGCCGCGTTCACCAACCAGAACTTCACGCTCGCCGATCTGAACCCCTATGTCCTCGACGCCGATCTGTACAACGGCCTGGGCGTGAGCGGGAACGGCACGCCCTATGCCACGCTCGACAGCGACGCGATCCGGCGGACGCTGGAGAAATACGGCACGATCAACGTGAACCGCGGCCTCGCCAAGGACCGGTATTTCCGCGTGAAGGAGAACATCCTCTCCGGCTATGTGCAGGCCAATTTCGAGGCGGGCCGCTTCCGGGGCAATATCGGCGGCCGCTATGTCTTCACGCGCGACCGCTCGCAATTCTACGTGCAGAGCGGCGGCATCTTCGCGCCGACCACCGTCACCACCGACGACAACCGCTTCCTGCCGGCGGCCAATCTGATCTTCCAGGCCGGCGACAACGTCATGCTCCGCGGATCGGCCGCGAAGGTGATCGCGCGCCCGCGCTATTCGGACCTCGCCGGCTCGCTCTCGCTCGACGACACCACGCGCAGCGGCAGCGGCGGCAACCCAAACCTGAAGCCCTATGCGGCGACCAATTTCGGCCTGTCGGCGGAATGGTATTTCGCGCGCGCGAGCTATCTCTCCGCCGAGATCTTCTATCGCGACGTCTCGAACTATATCGGTAACGAGACGCAGGACGGTGTCCAGATGACCAACACCGTGACCGGCCGGACGCTGACCTATTCGATCTCGCGCCCCGTCAACGGCGGCAAGGCGAAGGTCACCGGTTTCTCGCTGACGGCCAACGCCAATCTGTTCTGGGGCTTCGGCATCCAGTCGAACTATACCTTCACCGATGCCGATACGGGCCTGCCGACCGGCCTGCCGTTCCTCTCGCGCGACGTCTTCACGATCGTGCCCTATTTCGAGAAGGGTCCGTTCCAGGCCCGCGTCAGCTACAATCGGCGTTCGAAATATTTCTACCGCTTCGGCCGGCAGCAGTCGCAGGACTATACCGATGGCTATCGCCAGCTCGACGCTTCGGTCTCGGTCAACCTCACGGACAAGCTGCAGGTCAGCGCCTCGGCGTCGAACCTGCTCGACGAAACCTATTATCAGTATAGCTCGGATCCGAAGTTCCCGACGGCGGTGTACAAAAATGGTCGCGTGTATTCGCTGAGTGCGTCGTTGCGCATGTAGGCGCGTTCCGGGCGCGGCGGCGTCTCGTTGCCGTGCCCCGTTACTTGAGTGTTCCCTGATGCCGGTGTCTCTCCTGTTCTGGCATTCAAACCTCGCCGCCCGCGGTACGCTGCGGGCGGCTTTTTGTGCGCTTCGGCGCTCTGCGAATCCCGACGTAGCCGCAGGAAAGGATGTTCCCCGATGAATGAACGCCGCCGTACCGGACTGATCCTGCTCGCGTCGCTGGTGCTCGGCATGCCGGGCGTGGCGGCTGGGGACCCCCTGCCGCTGGTGCCGCTGCCGGCATCGGTCGTTCCCGCCAGGGGGAGCTTCACGCTAGGCCCGGATACGCGGATCGGGACGGAGCCGGGCGATCGGGGAGCGGCGTCCGCCGCGCGCCTGCTCGCCGCGCAGCTGAAGCTGGTGCGCGGGATCGCGCTGGTCCAGGCCGACGGCAAGGCGGCCGTGCGCTTCGTCCGCGACCGGCGGATAAAGGGGAAGGAAGCCTATCGGCTGAGCGTGGATGCGGGCGGGATCACCATTGCCGCATCGGGCGATGCGGGCCTGGTCTGGGGCGCGATGACCCTGGCCCAGCTGGCGAGCCCGGACGGGCGCTTCGGCCAGCCCGCCACCATTTCCGGCGTGGTGATCGAGGATAGTCCGCGCTTCGCCTGGCGCGGGTTGATGGTGGACGTCGCCCGCCATTTCCAGCCGATCGAGGAACTCTACACCATCGTCGACCAGATGGCGGCGGTGAAGCTCAACACGCTGCACCTGCACCTGACCGACGATCAGGGCTGGCGCTTCGAAGTGAAGCGCTATCCCAGGCTCACCCAGGTCGGGGCATGGCGGTTGCCGCCCTCCGCCGGTGGCCCGGTGGGGAACCCGGTCGGCGGTTTCTACAGCCAGGCGCAATTGAAGGCGCTCGTCGCCCATGCCGCGGAGCGCGGCATCACGATCGTGCCGGAAATCGATCTGCCGGGGCATGCCCAGGCGCTGGTGGCCGCCTATCCCGAATTCGGCGTGTTCGGCGATCGGCCGCCGGTGAGCCATGACTGGGGCGTCAATCCCTATCTGCTCAATCCGGGCCCGGAAGGCGTTGCGTTCGTCAAGACGGTGCTCGACGAGCTCATGGCGATCTTCCCCGGGACCTATATCCATCTCGGGGGGGACGAGGCCATCAAGGACCAGTGGCAGCGCAGCCCCGCGGTGCAGGCGCAGATCGCGGCGCTCGGCCTGAAGGACGAGAATGGCTTGCAGAGCTGGCTGATCGACCAGTTCGGGGCCTATCTCGCGAGCAAGGGGCGGCGGCTGATCGGCTGGGACGAGATATTGGAGGGGGGGCTGCCGCCTTCCGCCTCGATCATGTCCTGGCGGGGCGAGAAAGGGGCGGTGGAGGCCGCCAATGCCGGCCATGACGTCGTGCTGTCGCCCGCGCCGATCCTCTATCTGGACAGCCTGCAGAGCGACCGTGGCGACGAGCCGCCCGGCCGGATCACGATCCAGTCGCTCGAGACGGTCTATGCCTATGAGCCGCTGCCCGCCGGGATCGCTCCGGACAAGGCGCGTCATGTGCTGGGCGCCCAGGGCAATGCGTGGAGCGAATATCTGGTGACGCCCTATCAGGTGCAGCACATGCTGTTCCCGCGCGCGGCCGCGATCGCGGAAATGGGCTGGACCCCCAGGCAGCGGCGCGACTTCGCGGATTTCGTGCCGCGCGTCGATGCGCAGATGGCGCGTTGGCGCCGTGGCGGAGTGGAAGTCGCGGACAGCGGCTTCGCGATCGGCTTCAAGCTCGACGGCACGCGCGGAGCGGCGCTGCGCGAGGGCAGGGCCAGGCTCTCGCTGGCGAGCCAGATCGGGTACGGCACGATCCGCTACACGATCGACGGCAGCGAGCCGCAGGCCTCGTCGCCGGCCTATGCCCAGCCGCTCGACATCGCGTTCGGCACGACGATCCGCGCGGCCGGGTTCCGCGCGGACGGCACGCCGACCGCGGCGCCGCGCAGCTTCGAGGTGACGCGTTCCGCGCTGCTCGCCCGGTCCGCGTCCGAGATGGTCGCCTGTCCCAAGGGCGCGCTCGGGCTGCGCGTGCCGCTTGCTTCCGAGGCGACGGCCAACCAGCCGGCATTCAACGTGAACCTGTTCGACACCTGCACGGCCTATCCCGCGGCGCCGCTCGACATCGCGCGCGGCTTCGTCGTCGATGTCGCGCGCCTGCCGCGCCACTACGGCCTGGCCCATGACTTCAAGGCAGTGCGCGCGCATTATAACGTGACGCCTTTCGGAGAGCTCGTGGTGCAGGTCGGATGCACGGACAAGGATGCGAAGCCGGTGGTCGCGGCGACGTTCCCGCTCCCGGATCCGGGCACGGCGCCGCAGCGCTTCACCTTTCGCGGCGCGCTGCCGAAGGGGGCAGGCGATCGCGATATCTGCTTCCAGTTCACCGCGCCGACTTCCGGCCCCTTCTATGCCGTCGAGAAGGCGCAGCTGGTGGAGCAGGGCGAATGAAGTGGCTCGCCGCGCTCCTGCTCCTGTTGCTCCCGGCGGGAGCGTTCGCCGCGCCGAAGGCGGTGACACGGCTCGACACCGGCTGGCAGGTGCGGATAGCGCCGTCGGACAAGGCCGCCGCGGCGGCGCATCCGCGCGCGGCCCGCTGGATCCCCGCCACGGTGCCCGGCAGCGTGCAGCAGGACCTGATCGCCGCCGGGCTGGTGCCCGATCCCTATCGGGGCACCAATGAGGGCGCGATCCAATGGGCCGGCCTGACCGATTGGGAATGGAAGCGGACCCTGGCGGTAACGCCGGCGATGCTCGCGGCCGGCCATCTCGACCTGGTATTCGACGGGCTCGACACCTTTGCCGAGGTGCGGGTCAACGGCATGCTGCTGCTCGCGGCGGACAATGCCCATCGCCGCTGGCGCGCCGACGCCAGGCCGCTCCTGCGCGCCGGCGACAACGAGATCACCGTGCTGGTCGCCTCGCCGATACGGCGGCTCCAGCCGATGGTGCTGGCCGAGGCGCATCCGCTCCCCGGGGAATATGACAGCGCGTTCGGCGACGAGCCGAAGGGGCGCCAGACCTCGCCCTATGTCCGCAAGCCCAAATATCAATATGGCTGGGATTGGGCGCCGCGCATCGTGACCGCGGGCATCTGGCGGGACGTGCGGCTCGAGCAATGGGATGCCGCCCGGATCGATCGCCTCCGGGTGGAGGCGGAAGCGCTTTCCGATGCCGAGGCGCGCCTGCTGGTGCGCCTCGAGGTGGTCGCGGGAACCCCGGGCGCCCGGCGGGTGCGGCTGGTGGTGACGACGCCGGCGGGCGAAGCCCTGGTCGTCGATCGCGCCGTCGTCCTGGCGCCGGGCCGGAATCTGGTCTCCGTCCCGGTTTCGCTCGCCGATCCGAAGCGCTGGCAGCCGGCCGGTTATGGCGATCAGCCGCTCTACCGGGTCGAAGCGGAGCTGGAAGGCGCGGACCGTGCCGCCACCCGCATCGGCCTGCGCACCGTCGAGCTGCTGCGCGACGGCGGCGCCTTCGGCTTTCGCATCAACGGGATTCCGGTCTTCGCCAAGGGCGCCAACCTCATCCCGTTCGACAATTTCCCGGCCCGGGTATCGGCCGGGACGATGCGGTCGATGCTTGCCGATGCGCGGGCGGCCAACATGAACATGATCCGCATCTGGGGCGGCGGCTATTATCTCGACGACGCCTTTTACGACGCCGCGGACGAGCTCGGGATTCTCGTCTGGCAGGACTTCATGTTCGGGGGCGCGGTGACGCCGCCCGACGCCGCTTTCCGGGACAGCGTGGCGAGCGAGGCCGATGAGCAAGTGGCCCGGCTGGCCAATCATGCCTCGATCGTCCTCTGGGCGGGCAACAACGAAGTGCTGTCGGGCTGGGAGAACTGGTCGGACCGCAAGGCCTTCAAACAGGCTGTCGGCCCCGAGGAGCGCGAGCGGATCGGCGTCGGCATGGCTGTGCTGTTCGACCGGGTGCTGCGCGACGCGGTGACGCGCAACGCGCCGGGGATTCCCTATTGGCCGGGCTCGCCCTCGACCGATTACCGGGGGCCCGTCGATACCGATGCGAGCGGGGACCGGCATTTCTGGGACGTCTGGTCCGGTTCCAAACCGGTCGAGCGCTATCTCGATTCCTGTCCGCGCTTCATGTCGGAATATGGCTTCCAGGCCATGCCCGGCCTTGCGACGATCCGCGAATTCGCCGGCGAGGGGCCGCTCGCGCCCGACAGCCCGGTCCTCAAGGCGCACCAGAAATTCCTGGCGGGCGAGGGCAATGCCCGGCTGCAATTCTATATCGACCAGCGCCTGCGCCCCGCGCGCGACTTCGCCGATTTCGTCTATCTCAGCCAGGTGAACCAGGCCCAGGCGATCGAGATGGCGGCGCTGCACCATCGGGCTTGCCGCCCGGTGACGATGGGGTCGCTCTATTGGCAGCTCAACGACAGCTGGCCGGCGATCTCCTGGTCGAGCATCGACCATGCCGGCCGGTGGAAGCTGCTGCATTTCGCCGCGCGGCGCTTCTTCGCGCCCCAGGCGATCGTGGCGGAGCACAAGGATGCGGTGACGCGCGTCACCCTGGTTTCGGACGCGACCGCGCCGATCGCGGCGCGCTGGCGGGTGCGCGCGATGACGATGGACGGGCAGCCGCTCGGGGAGCGGGCCGCCGAGATCAGCCTGCCGCCGCTGGCCGCGACCGAAGTCGCGCGTATCGACGATGCGGCCCTGTTCCGCGATGCGCCGGCCCGGGCCAGCTTCGCGGTGGCCGAGCTGCTGATCGGCGGGCAGGTCGTGCACCGCATCATCGTCGAGCGCGCGCCGCCCGGGGAGATGGCCTATCCCGCGCCGGGCCTGCGCGCGGCCTGGAAGGGGGATAGCGTGACTCTTTCGGCTACCGGGCTGGCCCGCGCGGTGATGCTCGACTTCGGCACGGTCGCGGCCCGGCCGAGCGACAATGGCTTCGACCTGCTTCCGGGCGAGAGCGTGACCGTCACCATCGCGTCCGAGGCCAGCCGTGCGGCGCTGGCACGCGCGCTGACCCTGAGGAGCCTCGCCCGATGATCTGGCTTCTGCTCGCCCAGGCGGTGCCGGCCGCCCCCGATCCGGTCGTCGAGACGGTCGCGGCGATGACGCTGGAGGAGAAGGCGGCGCAACTCCAGTCGACCGCCCCCGCCGCGCCCGATGCCGGGCTGCCCGCCTATGACTGGTGGAACGAAGGGCTGCACGGCCTGGCGCGCAACGGGCCGGCCACGGTGTTCCCCCAGGCGATCGCGCTGGCGGCGACCTGGGACCCCGATCTGCTGCGCCGCGTCGGCGATGTGGTGTCGACCGAGGCACGGGCGCGGTTCAACGCGCGGCCGGCGGGCGCCGATCGCCGCATCTATGAGGGGCTGACGATCTGGTCGCCCAACATCAACATCTTCCGCGATCCGCGCTGGGGCAGGGGGCAGGAGACCTATGGCGAGGACCCCTATCTGACCGGCAGCCTGGCCGTGGGCTTCATCCGCGGCCTGCAGGGCCCCGATCCGCGCGCGCCCAAGGTGATCGCCACGCCCAAGCATCTCGCGGTGCACAGCGGCCCCGAGGCGGGCCGCGACGGCTTCGACGTGGATCCCTCGCCCCGCGACCTCGAGGCGACCTATCTCCCCGCGTTCCGGAGGGCGATCGCCGAGGGCAAGGCGCGATCAGTGATGTGCGCCTATAACGCCGTGCACGGCGTTCCCGTCTGCGCGCTGCCGTCGCTGATGGTGGAGCGGGTCCGGCGCGACTGGGGGTTCCAGGGCTTCTCCGTTTCCGATTGCGATGCCGTCGCCAACATCCATCTCTTCCACCATTATCGCCTGGGCGGCGCGGCGGCGTCCGCGGCCGCGCTCAAAGGGGGGACCGACCTCAATTGCGGTTCCGCCTATGGCGCGCTGCCCGCCGCGGTGCGCCAGGGCCTGCTGCGCGAAGACGAGGTGGATGCCGCGCTGGTCCGGGTCCTTTCGGCGCGGCGCGACCTGGGAATAGCCTTTGGCGCGCGCTCGCCCTGGTCCGCCATCCGCCCCGGGGAAGTCGCGACGCCGGAGCACCGCGCGGTCGCGCTCGAGGCGGCGCGCAAGTCGATCGTGCTGCTGCGCAACGAGCAGGGGCTGCTGCCGCTCGATCCGCGCACCCGGCTGGCGGTCATCGGCGCCAACGCCGACGATCTGGGCGTGCTGCAGGGCAATTATCACGGCACCGCCGTCGATCCCGTCACGCCGCTGGCCGGCCTGAGGAAACGCTTCGCCAGCGTCGCTTACGCGCAGGGCTCGATCCTCGCGGAAGGCGCGCCGGTGGTGATGCCGGACACCGCGCTCCAGGAGCTGCGCGCCGAATATCAGGTGGACGGCAGGACGGTCCTGGCGCGCGCCGAGCCCAGGATCGATCTGGACCTCAACCGCGCCGCGCCGGGGCCGGGCGTCCCGGTCACCGGCTGGCGCGGTCGCTGGACCGGGCGCTTCGTGCCGCCGGGTCCCGGCCGCTACCGCCTGGTCCTCGACCAGGCCCAGTGCTGGAAGGACTGCACGCTGCACGACACGATCACGCTCACCCTGGGCGGGCGCGTGCTCCATGCCGGCACGCTGCCCAAGGGGCGGGTGGAACTGACGATCGACAGCGACGGATCGGCCCAGCCGATCGCGCTCGAGCTCGACCATCGCAGCGAGGACGAGAGCCTGCGCCTCCTCTGGCTGCCGCCCGCCGAGCCGCTGCTCGCCGAAGCGGTGGCGGCGGCGAAGGCGGCGGGCGTCGCGGTGGTGGTCGTCGGCCTGTCGCCCGATCTCGAGGGCGAGGCGCTCCAGGTCCAGGTGCCCGGCTTCGTCGGCGGCGATCGCACCGACATCGCGCTGCCCGCCCCCCAGGCGCGCCTGGTCGAGGCGATCCGGGCGACGGGCAAGCCGATCGTGCTCGTCCTGGCGAGCGGCAGCGCGGTGTCGCTCGATCCGGGCCAGGCCGATGCGATACTCGCGCTATGGTATCCGGGCGAGGCGGGGGGAATTGCGCTGGCCGATACGCTGGCGGGCGCGAGCAACCCCAGCGGGCGCCTGCCGGTGACCTTCTATCGCGCGACCGGCGATCTGCCCGCCTTTATCGATTACGGCATGAAGGAGCGCACCTATCGCTACTTCACCGGGCAGCCGCTCTGGGGCTTCGGCCATGGCCTGAGCTACACGCGGTTCAGCTATTCCGGCGCCGCGGTCCGCGCCGGCGGCACCGGCGAGCCGGTGACCCTGACGGTCCGGATCGCCAATGCCGGGAGCCGTCCGGGCGAGGAAGTGGTGCAGGCCTATGTCGTGCCGCCCGCCGATGACGAGGCGCCGGTGATGACCGATCCCGTCCTGCAACGGCAGCTCGCCGGCTTCGCGCGCGTGCCGCTGGCGCCGGGCAAGGGGCAGACGGTTTCCCTCACGATCGATCCGCGCGGCCTGTCGAGCGTTGCGCGCGACGGCACCCGGCATGTCCTGCCGGGGAAATATCGCTTCTGGATCGGCGGCGGACAGCCCGGCGACGGACCCGGGCAATGGGTCGAGGCGACCTTGCCGGGCAGCGCGCTGGAACTGCCGAAATGATGGACCGGCGCGGCATGCTCGCCGCCGGGCTGGCGTTCGCGGCGGCGCGCCCGGCATGGGCAAGCGCCCCGGCCTTTGCCTCGCAGCGCCCGCCCATCGGCGAGCGGCGCTTCACCAGCCCGGCGGTGGAGCGCGAGATCGCGCGCGTGTCGGCCCGGATCGGCGACCCCAAGCTCGCCTGGATGTTCGCCAATTCCTGGCCCAACACGCTCGACACCACGGTCCTGCGTGCCGGCGAGCAGGACAGCTTCGTCGTGACCGGGGACATTCCCTGCCTGTGGCTGCGCGATTCGTCCGCGCAGATGAAGCCCTATCTCCATCTGGCCCGGGAAGATGCCCGGCTCGCCATGCTCCTGCGCGGCCTGATCGCGCGGCATGCCCGCTCGGTGCTGATCGATCCCTATGCCAATGCGTTCATGGAGGATCCGCTGGCGCGGACGAGCCTTTCCTGGGCCGTCGATGACGATACCGAGATGAAGCCGGGCGTCGCGGAGCGGAAATGGGAAGTGGATTCGCTCTGCTACGTCATCCGGCTGGGCCATCAATATTGGCGGGCGACCGGCGATGCGCGCCCCTTCGATGCGACCTGGGCGGAAGCGATGCGCGTGATCGTGCGGACCTTTCGCGAGCAGCAGCGCAAGACGGGGCCCGGGCCCTATCGCTTCCGCCGCAACGCCCCGCAGCCGACCGAGACCTTGCTGTGGAGCACCGGCAATCCCACCCGGCCGACCGGGCTGATCCATTCCGGCTTCCGCCCATCGGACGATGCCTGTCTCTATCCCTTCCTGATCCCGGCCAATCTGTTCGCCGTCACTGCGCTGCGCGAACTGGCGGCGCTATGTTCCGAAGCGCGCCCCGATCCTGCGCTTGCGGCCGAAGCCATGGCGCTCGCCGGGGAAGTGTCCGCCGCCTTGCGCGCGCATGGCACGATGCGCCTGCCGGGCGGCCGGCGCGTCTGGGCCTATGAAGTCGACGGCTATGGCAATGCGGTTTTCCTGGACGACGCCAACGTCCCGTCGCTTTCCGGCCTGGCCTATCTGGGCTGCGTGAAGCCGAGCGACGCATTGTGGCGCCGGACGGCGGATGCGGCGTGGAGCAATGCCAATCCCTGGTTCTTCCGGGGGCGCGCCGCCGAAGGCATTGGCGGCCCCCATGTCGGAAGCGGCCAGATCTGGCCGATGTCGCTGATCGTCCGGGCGCTGAGCGCCGGCGACGACGCGACGATCCGGCGATGCCTGAAGACGCTCCGCGACACCGATGCCGATACCGGCTTCGTGCACGAGGCCTTCGACAAGGACGATCCCGCGATCTTCACCCGCAAATGGTTCGCCTGGGCCAATGGGCTCTTCGGGGAGTTGATCGTCCATCTGGCGGACGTGCGCCCCCATCTCTTGAAGGAACCGCTATGAACCTGTCGCGTCGTCAGCTGTTTGCCGGCAGTGCCCTGGGCGCAGTCGCCGCCGCCCTGCCGCCCGCGGGGGCGATCGCGCCGGCGGCGCCGAACCTGTTCGTCGGCACCGGCGGGGACGGCCATACCTATCCGGGCGCGACCCTGCCCTTCGGCATGGTCCAGCTCTCGCCGGACACCGATGTCGAGCGCTGGGACACCTGCTCGGGCTATCATCGCAGCGACACCTCGATCATGGGCTTCAGCCACACGCACCTGTCGGGCACCGGCATCGGCGACATGCTCGACGTGCTGGTGGTGCCGACCCGGGGGCCGCTGCACCTGTTGCCGGGGCCGCTCGCCGATCCGGACGCCGGCTATCGCCAGCGCTTCACCGACGAGCGTGCCGAGCCTGGCTATTACCGGGTGACGCTGGAGAGTGGCGTGCAGGCGGAGCTGACCGTCACCGAGCGCACCGGCTGGCATCGCCACAGCTTCCCCAAGGGACCGGGCCATATCCTGATCGACCTGTCGCACATGATCCGCGACAAGTCGGACCAGGGGTGGCTCGTCGACGACGCGCATCTCGCCATCGATGCCGAGGGCACGCTCACCGGCGGCCGCCGCGTGTTCCGCTGGGCCAAGGGGCGGCGGATCTTCTTCGCCATGCAATTCTCCCGGAAACCCGATCGCATCGCATTCTATGGGGACGAGGATGCCGAGCAGCCCGCCGGCGCGACCGGCGTCGCCGGAAAGCGAGTCAAGGCGGCGCTGTTCTACGACGATGCCGGCGCCGCGCCGATCCTGATCCGCTGCGGCATCTCGGCGGTCGACATGGCCGGCGCGCGCGCGAACCTGGCGCCGCACGCGACGCACTGGAATTTCGATCGGGTGCGGAACGCGGCGGCGGCGCGGTGGAATGCGGCGCTGGGCAGGATCGCGGTGGAGGGCGGCACGCCGGACCAGCGCGTGATCATGGCCTCCGCTTTCTATCACGCACAGCTTGCGCCGACGCTGCTTTCCGATGTCGACGGGCGCTATCCGGGGCTCGACGGGAAGATCCAGCGGGTGCCGGCCGATGCCGCCGCCTATAGCAGCTACTCGCTCTGGGACGTCTATCGCGCGCAGCTGCCGCTGCTCACGCTGGTGGCGCCGGAGCGGAGCAAGGCCTTTGTCGACGATCTGATCCGCCAGACGGCGCAGTCGCCCTTCGGCCCGCTGGTCTGGCCGCTCCAGGGCAAGGAGACCGGCACCATGATCGGCTGGCACGGCGTGGTGCCCCTTGCCGAGGCGCAGGCCAAGGGCATTCCCGCCGACTATGCCGCGGCCTGGCCGGCGATCCGCCGCCGGAGCTTCGATTTCTCCGCGCCCGACAAGGACAACAGCCTGGGCCGCGACCTGTACGACGCCAAGGGATATGTGCCGGCGGACAAGGTGTTCGAGAGCGTGAGCCGGACGCAGGAATATGCCTATGACGACTGGGCGTCCTCGCACCTGGCGCGCGCGGCCGGGGCGGGGGAGGACGCCGAGCGGTTGCGCAAGCGCTCCGCGAACTGGCGCAACGTGATCGACGGCAGGATCGGCTTCGCGCGCCCGCGGTTCGACGATGGCAGCTGGTGGGCGCCCTATGATCCGATCCAGCTCGGGCACATGCCCAAGCCCTGGTGGCGCGACTATACCGAGGCGAATGGCTGGCAGGCGACGTTCCTCAACCAGCACGACGTCTATGGGCTGATCGCGCATATGGGGGGCGATGCCGCCTTCGAGGCGAAGCTCGATGCGCTGTTCAGCGCGCCGTCGACCCTGCCGGCCAATGCGCCGCCCGACATTGCGGGGCTGGTCGGGCAATATGCCCATGGCAACGAGCCGGACCAGCACGCGCCCTATCTCTATGCGTTCACGGGCGCGCCCTGGAAGACGCAGGCGATGGTTCGCCGGCTGTGCACCGAGATGTACCAGAACGCGCCGAAGGGCATCATCGGCAACGATGATTGCGGCCAGATGAGCGCCTGGTTCGTGTTCTCGGCGCTGGGCTTCTATCCGGTGGACCCGGTCGAGGCCGTCTATGTCTTCGGCTCGCCGCTCTTCACGCGCGCCAGCGTTGCCCTGCCGCGGGGACGCACGCTGACCGTCGAGGCGCCCGGCAACTCGGCGGAGACGCCCTATGTCCATGCCGTCAGCTGGAACGATCGCCCCTGGTCGAAGAGCTGGATCTCGCACGCCGATCTCGTCCAGGGCGGGACGCTGCGCTTCACGATGAGCGCGCGGCCCAACCCCGCATTCGGCCGCGCGCCGCAGGACCGTCCGCCGTCCGGCGGCCGGCTCCCGGCATGAGCCCGGCCCCCGGCTTCGTCCCGCACATGCCCGCGCCATTCTCGAAAAGGCCCTGACTGATGATCGACCTTACGCGCCGCGGCTTTGCCGGCATGGGATTGGTGATGGCGGCGGTGCCGGCCCGGGCGAGAGGCCGGGTCGCGCCGCCCGCGCCCTGGGGGGCGACGCCGTCGCCGCGCCAGCTCGCCTGGCACGCGCACGAGATGTTCGGCTTCGTGCATTTCTCGATCAACACCTTCACCGACAAGGAATGGGGCTATGGCGACGAGAGCCCGAGCCTGTTCGATCCGTCGGGATTCGATCCGGATCAGATCGTCGCGGCGGCGAAATCGGCGGGGATGCGCGGCCTGATCCTGACGGCGAAGCACCATGACGGCTTCTGCCTGTGGCCGACGATGCTGACCGAGCATTGCATCCGCAACGCGCCGTACAAGGGCGGCAAGGGCGATATCGTCGGCGAGCTTGCCGGCGCGGTCCGGCGGGCGGGGCTGAAGTTCGGTATCTATCTCTCGCCCTGGGACCGGAACCATGCCGAATATGGCCGGCCCGCCTATATCGACTATTTCCGCAAGCAGGTGGTCGAGCTGTGCACCCGCTATGGCGAGCTGTTCGAATTCTGGTTCGACGGAGCGAATGGCGGCGACGGCTATTATGGCGGCGCCCGCGAAACCCGGAAGATCGATGCGCCGGCCTATTACAACTGGCCCTCGATCGTCGCGCTGGTGCACCGGCATCAGCCGATGGCCTGCACCTTCGATCCGCTGGGCGCGGATGTGCGCTGGGTAGGCAATGAGAAGGGCGTCGCCGGCGACCCGTGCTGGCCGACCATGCCCGATCATCCCTATGTGCAGGCGGAGGGGAATTCCGGCGTCCGGGGCGCACCGCTCTGGTGGCCGGCGGAAACCGATGTCTCGATCCGGCCGGGCTGGTTCTATCACGCCGACGAGGACGGCAAGGTCAAGGATCCGGAGCGGCTGATCCGTCTATATGACGAGTCCGTCGGCCGCGGCACCAATCTCAACCTCAATATCCCGCCGGACCGGAGCGGGCGGATTCCCGCCGCCGACCGGGCGTCGCTGCGCGCCTTTGGCGACGCCATGCGCGCCACCTTCGCGCGCGACCTGGCCAGGGGCGCCGTCGCGCATGCCAGCGACGAGCGCGGCGCGGCCTTCAATGCCGGCAAGGTGCTGGATGGCGACCGAAGCAGCTATTGGTCGACGCCGGACGCGGTGAAGACCCCGAGCCTCACGCTCGATCTGGCGCCCGGCTCTATGTTCGACCTCATCCGGCTGCGCGAATATCTGCCGCTCGGCGTCCGCGTGACCAGCTTCGCGGTCGATGCCGAGATCGACGGGCGCTGGCGGACGCTCGCGACCCATAGCTGCATCGGGGCGCAGCGGCTGATCCGGCTTCCCGCGCCGATCCGGCCGCGGCGCCTCCGGCTGCGCATCCTCGACGCGCCGGCCTGCCCGGCGATCAGCGAAGTGGCGCTTTTCCGCCAGGTCGCGCCAGCGCGGCTGGCGGCCGTTGCGCCGAGCGATCCGTCGATCCTGCCGCGCGCGCGCTGGACGATCGTGCGCGCGAGCACCGGCGGCGATCCCTGGCGCCTGCTGGACGATGACGCGACGTCGCTCTGGACAGTCCCCGCGCCGGCGCCGGGCCGTCCGGTCGAAGTCGTCATCGATCTGGGCGAGGTGCTGCCGCTCGCCGGCTTCACGCTGACGCCCGCTCGCGAGCCGGACGCCGATACCGCGCCGCCCCGGGGCTATCGGGTCGAGACGAGCCTTGATGGCCGGGCCTGGGAAGCGGGGGGCGAGGGGGAATTCTCCAACATCGCCTATGCACTCGCGACGCAGCGGATCGCGCTCTCGAGCGCCCGGCCGGCGCGTTTCCTTCGCCTCGTCTTCGATGCGGTGGCGGTGCCGGCCCGCGACCTTGCGATCGCGGACATCGGCGCGTTCGGCAAGCGATGATCGCCATCTCTTTTTCCGGGCGGGGCGGGCGATGAACGCGCTGCTGGAAATCTGCGTGGACGACGCGGCCGGTATCGATGCCGCGGTGGCGGGCGGGGCCGATCGCCTCGAACTGTGCGCGAGCCTCGAGCTGGGCGGCCTGACGCCGTCCGCCGCGCTCGTCGAGCGGGCCGTCGCGACCGGATGTCCGGTGCACATGATGATCCGGCCGGTCAGCGGTGATTTCGTGCTTGACGGCGCGGCGATCACATTGATGCGCGAGGAGATCCGCCTGGGCGCATGGTGCGGCGTCGCCGGCATGGTCCTCGGCGCCACCCGGCCGGAGGGCGGGCTCGATTATGACGCGCTTGCGCGCCTTCGCGAGGCCGCGCGTGATGTCCAGCTCGTGCTGCACCGCGCGATCGATCTCGTCGCGGATCCGGTCGAGGCGGTGCGGCGCGTCGCGGCGCTCGGCTATGACAAGGTTCTGAGCTCGGGCGGGGCGTTACGCGCCGTCGACGGGGCAACGACGCTCGCGGCGATGGTCGAGGCGGCCGGAAACCGGCTGTCGATCGTCGCCGGATCGGGCGTGACCGCGGACAATGTCGCCTGGCTGCTCGATCATACCGGGGTCAGGGAAGTCCATGCATCGGCGAGTTCTCCGGGGCCGGCGCCGCACCCCGACGCGATCGGTTTCGGCTTCGCGCGCGGACCGCGGAACAGGACCGACCCCGGTCGCGTGCGCGCGCTGCGCGAAGCGATCGCGCGGTGGGAACATGCGAGGCGAGCGGGCGTGCCTCGTGAGCCGCGGCGGAGCGCGGCACGGGGGCGTGGCCGGACCGGCTGACGCCCGGCTATGCCCGCGCGGCGGTGATGCGGGATTGGCGGCCGGGAGGCGACAGGGGGGCCGTGGTCACGGCTATCGCCGCCGCATCGGTCGATAGCGACGCGCCCTGGCCATCGACGAGAAACGGCCAAAGTGCGAAGAAAAAGGCTTCGGGGTCGATCAATTGCTCGGGCGTCGCGACTCCGGATCGCTTGATCATCCTCGTGACGATCATGTCGGCCGCGATCACGGCGGGCAGCGCCGTCAGGAAGCCGGTGCCGCCGGGGATCGTGCCGTTCAGCGCCGCGCCGACGACCATTCGCTTTCGCCCCCGCCAGCCTTCCGCCACCGCGCCGAGCGGCGGAAGCCATTTCTTGCCGCGAAGCGCGTCCGAGACGCCGTGATAGACATAGGACATCGCATCGCCCGGCCTGAAGCGGCCGCGCCGCTCGTCCAGCGATGCGGCGAGCCGGGCCGCGGCCTGGTCGATCGTCAGGCCGTTGGTGCGCACGTCGCGCGCGGCTCTGTCCAGGGCGGCATGCACATAGCCCGAGAAGTTCATCACGTTGAGGCATTCCTGCAGCGACGGATATTTGCGCGGCAGCGTGACCGCTTCCGGGTGACCGACAAGGCGCGTGGAGACACGGCCTATTCCCGGATAGTCGACCTCGACTCGATCGAGCGGCCGGGCGCTGACGATCCCGCCATCGCGCCAAACCGGGATCGGCATGCTGATCTGTTCGACCCAGTGGCGGAGCGCCGCGGTCACGCCATTGCCCAGGCTTTCCTTCTCCTCGCCATGGCTGCCCCAGAAGGTGAGCAGACGGTCGGTCCGCTCGAGCTGTGAGGTCGCGTGCACGGCCAGCAGGTTCGAGATGCCGGGACTGGCGCCGCAGCCGATGATGGCGGTGACGCCGGCCGCGCCGGCCGCCGCGTCGAGCGCCAGCATGTCGAGCGTGGGCAGGGGGTCATCGGTCACATCGACGAAATGGCAGCCGGCGGCGATGACCCGCCGCAGCAGCGGCACCGCGAAGCGGCTCGCCGGGCCGATCGTCGATACCACGATGTCGTGCCGGCGCAGTATCGCCTCCAGCGCCGCCGCGTCCTCGATGTCCACCTTCATGCCCTGCGCGCCGCACAGGGAGGCCGCCCGCGCGGCCGCCTCCTGCGACAGGTCCGCGATGGTGACGTCGGAGAAGCCGTGGAAGAGTCTGACGGCCTTTGCAAAGGCCTGGCCGACTTCGCCGGCACCAAGAACAAGCAGTCGCAATTTTCGTCCCCTATTGTCAGGGCATGAGAGAGTTCGCGCGCGCCGCGAGCGGTGGGCCGGGCGAGCGTGCCGATGCCGGGGTCATGGTCGGACGGGCGCGGTTGCCGACAGGGTCTCGCCCGCGCGCAATGCCGCCACTTCGCCTGGGTCGGGCTGCCGGACGAGCTGGCCGAACCGGGGAGCGAGCCAGCGTTCCAGCGCGTCGATCGCCTCGTAGACGACGGGCACCAGCACCAGCGAGAGGGCGGTGGAGGAGATCAGTCCGCCGATCACGGCGACCGCCATGGGCTGGCGGAATTCCGATCCCTCGCCGATGCCCAGGGCCGTCGGCACCATTCCCGCCGCCATGGCAACGGTCGTCATCACGATCGGCCGGGCGCGTTCGTGACAGGCTTCGACCAGCGCGGCGCGGCGCGGCACGCCGTCCCGTTCGCGCTCGATCGCATATTCCACCAGCAGGATCGAGTTCTTCGCGGCCAGGCCGAGGAGCATCAGGAACCCGATCATCGCCGGCAGCGACAGCGCGAACCCGCCCAGCAACAGCCCCGCGAACGCGCCGCCGACCGCGAGCGGCAGGGCGGTGAGGATCGTGACGGGCTTGAAGAAGGAACGGAACAGCAGGACCAGCACCGCGAAGATCATGCCGATCCCGGCGATCATGGCGCCGATGAAGCCGCCGAACAGCTCGGACATCGCCTCGCTGTCGCCGTAGAGCTCCTGCCGCACGCCGGCCGGCAGCGCCTTCATGCCCGGCAGCGCCGCCACCGCGTCGGTCGCCTGGCCGAGCGTCAGGCCCGAGAGATCCGCCTGGATCGTCGCCCGGCGCTCGCGGTCGATGCGTTCGATGCGGCCCGGGCCGGTCTCGAAGCCGATATCGGCGACTGCGTCCAGCCGGGTGGTGCCGCCGCCCTCGACCGGCACTCGCAGCCCGGCGATCGTCGCGGGGTCCAGGCGCGCGGCGGCCGGCAGCAGGGCGCGGGCCGGGAGGTTGCGCCCGTCGATCGGCAATTTGGCGAGATTGGTGTCGATATCGCCGATCGTCGCGATTCGGGCGGTGTCGGCGATGGCCTCGGCGGTAACGCCCAGGCGAGCGGCCTCGGCAAGGCGTGGCCGGATCACCAGCTCGGCGGAAGCGGGCGGTTCGGCGGGGCGCACGTTGCGCAGTCCCACGATTCCCTGCATCTCGCGCTGGACGCGCCGGGCGGCGGCCTCCAGCGCGGCCGGATCGCTGCCGACCAGGATGACCTCGAGATCGGCGGCACCGCCGCCCTGGCCCGCCGGGGTGATGCGAACGTCGCGAACATCGCGCAGCGCGGGCGCCATCCGCCGCTTGAACGCGGCCGCCGTGCCGGCGCGATCCTCCCGGAAGACGACGGTCAGCGCGCCATTGTTCATCATTTCCCCGCCGAAGCGGACAAAGACCGATGCGACGTCCGGATCGCCCTTCAGGATCCGCGTCGCCTCGCCGCTGGCCCGGTCGAGATCCGCGCGGGTCGAACCCGGCGCGGCGACCATGTTGAACACCATGTTCTTCGGATTGCTCTCCGGGATGAAGGCGGTCGGCAGCAGCGAAGCCAGGCCGAGCGATCCGACGAAGAACAGGAAGGCGAGCAGGATGGACAGGCCGGGACGATCGAGCGCCCAATCGAGGATGCGGCGATACCAGCCGGCCATCGGCGGGCGGGCGTGCGGCGTCCGCGCCGGCACCAGCAGATAGGCGCACATCAGCGGCGTCAGCAGGCGGGCGACCAGCAGCGAGAAGAGCACCGCCACCGCGACCGTGATGCCGAACTCGCGGAAATATTGCCCGACGACACCGCCCATCAGCGAGACCGGCAGGAAGACGACGACGATCGCGAAGGTCGTGGCGATGACGGCAAGGCCGATCTGGTCCGCTCCGATCATCGAGGCGCGATAGGGGCTCTCGCCGCCTTCGATCCGCTTCTCGATATTCTCGATCTCGACGATGGCGTCGTCGACGAGGATGCCGATCACCAGCGTCAGCGCCAGCAGCGAGACCATGTTGAGCGTGAACCCGAGCGCCAGCATGACGGCGAAGGTGGGCAGGAGCGAAATCGGCATGGCGACCGCCGCGATCAGCGTCGATCGCCAGGTGCGCAGGAACAGCCAGACGACCAGCGCCGCCAGCGCCATGCCCTCGACCAGCACCTCGATCGTCGCGGAGAATTCGGCGCGCGTCTCGTCCGCGCTGGACGCGATCCGGGTGAAGCGCACGCCGCGGCCCTCGCGCGCCAGCTTCGCGATCGCGGCATTCGCCGCGTCCTCGACGCTGATGTCGCTCGCTGGCTTGGTCTTCATGACTTCGAAGCCGATCACGGGCCGCCCGTCGAGCCGCGCGAAGGATCGCGGTTCGGCGGCACCGTCACCGATTTCCGCCACGGCGGACAGCGGCACGCTGCGCCCCTCGCCGAGCGGCAGCTCGACGGCGCGGAGCGCTTCGGCGCTGCGCGGCGATGCGAGGACGCGCACCGTCTCCTCGCGCTCGCCGAGCTCCACTCTTCCGCCGGCATTGTCTCCCAGCGCGGCCCGCAGCGCCTGGCTGACCTGCGCGGCGGTCAGGCCATGGGCGGCCAGGCGCTCGGGCAGCAGCGAGACGATGATCTCGCGGTTGACGCCGCCCAGCCGGCGGATCGACGAGACGCCCGGCACCGCCTGGAGCGTCCGGCCGACGCGATCGTCGACATACCAGGACAGGTCGACGTCGGACATCGGCGCGGCGACCGCGAAGGTCAGCACCGGAACGGCATCGATATCGACTCGCTCCACCACCGGCGGATCGATGCCGCGCGGCAGATCGGCCCGGATCCGGTCGATCGCGGTGCGGACTTCGTCGATCGCCTTTTGCTGGTTCTCGCCGATCCTGAACTCGACAAGGGTGGTCGAATGGCCGTTGGTGACGGTGGAGAAGACGTGCTTCACGCCCGGAATGCCCGCGACTGCATTCTCGGCGACACGGGCGACCTGGGTCTCCAGCTCCGCCGGAGCCGCGCCGCTCTGCGTCACGTTGACGGCGACGATCGGGAAGGAAGTGTCGGGCAGCTGCTTCACCGGCAGCGCGAGATACGCCCAGATGCCGGCCAGGGTGAGCAGCGCGAACAGGACGCAGACCGGAATCGGATTGCGGATCGCCCAGGCGGAGACGGCGAGGTTCATGGCCGGGCTTCCACCGGCTTGACGATCTGGCCGGGCACGACCAGGGCGCTCCCGCCGAGCAGGACCGCGGTGCCCGGAGGCGGCCCGTCCAGCAGCTCCACCATCCCGCTGCCCCGTGCGCCCGTGCGCACCGGTACGCGTGCGACGCGGCCGGCCTTGTCCACCGTCATCACCGATGGCCCGCCCTCATAGGAAAGCGCGCGCTGCGGGACGGACCGGACGGCCCGCGCCTCGCCCGCGATCGAGGCGGTCGCGAAACCGCCGAGGCGCAGTCCCGGATGGAAAGGCAGCAGGATGCGGACCCGGCCGAGGCGAGTGGCGGGATCGACCCGCTCGCCCAGCCGCCGGACGGTGCCCGTCAGCCGCCTGCCGGATGCCAGGGTCACGGCCGCCGCCGTGCCGGGCGCGAGCCTGGACAGGAGATGCTCGGGTGCTTCGGCATCGAGCTCGAACAGGCCGTCGCGGGCGATGCGGAAGGGCGGCTCCGTACCATTTCCCGCAACGTCGCCGGGGCGCAGGGAGCGCTGGACGATGATCCCCGATACCGGGCTGCGCAGCGTCAGCCGGCCGCGGCGCACGACGATCTCGCGCAACGCCGCCTGGGCCGATTGCAATTGCGCCTGCGCGGCGCGTGCCTCGAAGCCGCGCTGCACGATCGTCTCGTCGGCGATCACGCCGCGCCCGGTGAGATCGGCAACGCGGAGATGCTCGGATCGCGCCCGCTCCGCGGCGACCTGCGCGCTGGTGCGTTGCGCCCTGAGGCGCGCTTCCTCGCTGGCCAGCAGCGCGCCGTCGAGCAGCGCCACCGGCTGGCCGCGACGCACCTGGTCGCCCTCTTCGGCCAGCACGCGCAGCACGCGATAGCCCGACAGCTCGGGCAGGATCGCGGCTTCCTCGCGCGCGACGATGGTGCCCGAGATATCGACGGCCGCGCTGACCGGCCGAAGCGCCACGCGCGTGATACCGACGCTCGGCGGCGCTTCCGCCTCGTCGGCGCGGGGTGGCTCCTTCGCGCAGGCGGAAAGCGTCAGCACGATGGCGGCGACGAATATGGGCCGTTTCATCATCATTCCCCGGAAGGTGTCGCGGCACCCGGCGAGGCCTGCCAGCCGCCGCCCAGTGCACGGAATACGGTGACGGCGCGGCGGAGGGTCTCCGCGCGCGCCGTTGCGGTGGCGAGGCGTGCGGCGCTGCGGGCGCGCTGCGTCTCGAGCAGCGTGGGAAGATCGTTCAGTCCGTGCGCGAAGCGCAGCCGGTCGGCCGCATATGCCTCGTCGGCGCGAATTTCCGCGCGCGCCAGGAGAGTGAGGCGGGCACGATCTCCCGCCAGCCGGATCAGGGACTGGTCGGCTTCGGAAAAGGCGGCCTGGACCGCCTGTTCATAGGCGATGACGGCCTGTTCGGCGCGTGCGCCCTCGGCGCGCATCTGGGCGAGCAGGCGGGCCCGGTCGAGGATCGGCATGGTGAGCCCGGCGCCCAGCGTCCAGAAGGCGCTGACGGCATTCAGGCCGCCGCCGCGCGTGGCGGTGAGCCCCGCCCCCGGGTTGAGCGTCAGGCGGGGAAAGAGTTCCAGGCGCTGGAGTTCGGCCCGTGCGCTCGCGGCGCGAAGGCGCTGCTCGGCTTCCCGCACATCGGGGCGGCGTTCCAGCAACAGGCTGGGGAG
>NZ_JAPDIR010000016.1 GCF_029870595.1 Sphingomonas sp. CBMAI 2297 | reverse complement strand
GGCAGGGGTGACGGGGAAGGAGTGGCGGGGATGGTGCCGGAGAGTATGATTCCCCAACCCGGTTCGAAGGCGCCTTCGGGTCTTGGCCTGGCTCAGGGAATCCACCACTGGCAATGTTGGGAATGTTCTGCTTTGGTTCCTGGATGACCTCTCTTTCCGCAGCCCCCGCGCAATCCCGGCCACTGTCGCGCCTCCCGCACCCGCGCGGGGAGTCAACCGATTCAACATTTCTCGGCGAGCATTTCCGTAAAATCCCGGGGAATTCGTTGCTTAGCCATTCAACCACCTGGTTGAGCATCGAAAAGGCCAGCCATATGGTTGAACCTTGCCGCGCCCCGGCTTGGCGCTTTGCTTCCGCTGCTGCTATCCGGGTGCGGCAATGAGCCTCGATACCGAACTTCAAGATTCCGGCGCGCCTTCCGACGTCCCCTTCGACAGCGCGCTTTCCGAACGCTATCTCGTCTATGCGCTCTCGACGATCACCGCGCGCTCGCTGCCGGATGTTCGGGACGGGCTGAAGCCGGTGCACCGCCGCCTGCTCTGGGCGATGCGGCTGCTGCGGCTGGATCCGGCGAGCGGCTACAAGAAATGCGCGCGCGTCGTCGGCGACGTGATCGGCAAATACCATCCGCATGGCGACCAGTCGGTCTATGACGCGATGGTCCGCCTCGCCCAGACCTTTGCCCTCCGCTATCCGCTGGTCGACGGCCAGGGCAATTTCGGCAATATCGACGGCGATAACGCGGCGGCCTATCGCTATACCGAGGCGCGGCTCACTCAGGTCGCCATCGACCTGATGGACGGGCTCGACGAGAATGCCGTCGATTTCCGCCCGACCTATAATGGCGAGGACGAGGAGCCCGAGCTGTTTCCGGGCCTGTTCCCGAACCTGCTGGCCAATGGCGCCGCCGGCATCGCGGTCGGCATGGCGACGAGCATCCCGCCGCACAATGCCGCCGAGCTGATGCACGCCGCGGTGGCGCTGATCGACAATCCCCAGGCGAATGTGCTCGACTATGTGCAGGGGCCGGACCTGCCGACCGGGGGCATCATCGTCGACAGCCCGGCGGCCATCGCCGAGGCCTATAATACCGGCCGCGGCGGCTTCCGGGTCCGCGCCAAGATCGAGAAGGTGACCGAGAAGGGCGGGGGCTGGCACCTCGTCGTCTCCGAGATTCCGTACGGCGTCCAGAAGGGCAAGCTGATCGAGGGGATCGCCGAGCTCATCAACGAGAAGAAGCTGCCGATCCTGGCGGACGTGCGCGACGAGAGCGCCGACGACATCCGCATCGTGCTCGAGCCGCGCAGCCGCACCGTGGTGGCCGAGGATCTGATCAACAGCCTCTACCGCCTCTCCGACCTGGAGACGCGCGTGCCGCTCAACCTGAACGTGCTCGACAAGCACCGCACGCCGCGGGTGATGAGCCTGCAGGAAGCGCTGCTCGCCTGGATCGAGCATCAGTTCGTGGTGCTGCGCCGCAAGTCCGAGCATCGCGTGGCGAAGATCGCCGACCGGCTGGAGCTGGTCGGCGGCTATATCATCGCCTTTCTCAACCTCGACCGGGTGATCGAGATCATCCGGACCGAGGACGAGCCCAAGCCGGTGATGATCGCCGAGTTCCAGCTCACCGATCGCCAGGCCGAGGCGATCCTCAACATGCGGCTGCGCAGCTTGCGCAAGCTCGAGGAGATGGAGCTCAAGCGCGAGCAGGAGGCGCTGGAGAAGGAAAAGGCCGAGCTGGAGCTGCTGCTATCGTCCGATGCCCGCCAGCGGACCCGGATGAAGCGCGACCTGGCGAAGATGATCGAGCGCTACGGATCGGAGACGGCGCTGGGCAGGCGGCGGACCCTGGTGGAGGAAGCCGCGCCCGCGCGCGAGATTCCGCTCGAGGCGATGATCGAGCGCGAGCCGATCACCGTGATCCTGTCGGCGCGCGGCTGGATCCGCGCGATGAAGGGGCATGTCGAGGACCTGTCGGGCGAGGCGCTGAAGTTCAAGGAAGGCGATGCGGCCTATCTCGCCTTCCATGCGCAGACGACCGACAAGCTGCTCCTCGCCGCCGACAATGGCCGTTTCTACACGCTGGCGGCGGACAAGCTGCCGGGCGGGCGCGGCTTTGGCGAGCCGGTGCGGCTGATGATCGACTTGGAGGGCGAGCGGAACATCGTCGCCCTGCTGCCGGCGAGCGCGGCGGCGCGGCTGCTGGTGGCGGCGGATGACGGGCGCGGCTTCGTGGTCAAGGCCGAGGATGTGATCGCCGAGACGCGCAAGGGCAAGCAGGTGGTGACGCCGCGGACGGGCGCGCATCTCAAGCTGGTCAGGCCGGTCGGCCCCGAGGACGATGCGGTGGCCGCGGTGGGCGACAATCGCAAGCTGCTGGTCTTCCCGCTCGCCGAAGTCGCCGAGCTGGCGCGCGGGCAGGGGGTGCAGCTGCAGCGCTACCGCGACGGCGGCCTGAGCGACGCGCGGACCTTCACGATGGCCGAGGGCCTGAGCTGGGCGATGGGCGGTGAGAGCGGCCGGACGCGCACCGAGCCGGACCTTTCGCCCTGGCGCGCGGCGCGCGGTGCGGCGGGGCGGATGGCGCCCAACGGTTTTCCGCGCGATAATCGTTTCTGATGTCGTTCTAATCGTTGTTGTTTCAGGCGGTTTTAACCAATCGGGGCTAGGCCGGAGGCGATGGTGTTCGCCAGGACGAAGAAAAGCCGTGTCGCGGCTCCGCTGCCCTTGCCGCAGCCGGCGGATCCGCTTGCCTTCGGCCCGGGCGCTTCGGCGATGATGCTCGACATGCTGCCGGTGCCGGCCGCGATCATCGAGCTGCAGGAACATGGCTTCGCCTTCGACGCGGTGAACCGGCCCTTCCGGCTGGCCGGGCTCGGCACCGTCGCCAGCGAATCGCCGCTCATCCGCCTGCTCGGCCCGCGCCTCCGGCGCTTCATCGAGTCGAGCGACATCCAGTGCGAGATCAGCTGGCAGTTCGGCGACGAGGTGGATGCCCGGCATTTCCGGGTGATGCTCGCCAAGCGCGCCGACCGTCGTTCCTTTCCGCGCTGCATGGTCACCCTGGTCGACCACACGTCGGAGCTGCGCACCGAATACAGCCTGCGCCGCGAGATGGCGACCGACAGCCTAACCGGCCTGCCCAACCGCGCCGGGTTCTCGGACGCGCTCGAACATGCGATCACTTCGGAGAATGCGCGCGATTTCGCGGTGCTGGTGGTCAATCTCGACCGGTTCAGCCGGGTCAATGCCTGTATGGGCGGCCTGGCGGGCGACGAGCTGCTGATCACCGTGGCGCGGCGGATGAAGGGCGCGCTGCGCAGCCGCGACACGCTGGCCCGGATGGGCGGCGACGAGTTCGGCGTGCTGCTCACGCTCGACGAGGGGCCCGGCGATGCGCTGCACGTGGCCAAGCGCATCCAGGCGGCGCTGGCCAACCCGTTCCGCCTCTCGGACTTCGAGATCCGGGTCGACTGCTCGATCGGCATCGCGCTGGGCGCCGACAATGACGGCGATCCCGAGGACCTGGTGCGCAACGCCCAGTTCGCGGTGAAGCGGGCGAAGAAGAGCGGACGTACCGAGATCTATCAGACCCACACTTTCGACATCGCCCGCGAGCAGTTCGGCATCGAGACGGAGCTGCGCCGGGCGATCGAGAATGGGCAGATGACGCTCTGCTACCAGCCGATCTGCGATCTCGCGACCGGCAAGATCACCTCGTTCGAGGCGCTGGCCCGCTGGACCACCGAGGACGGCGTGCGCCTTTCGCCCAATGATTTCATCCCGGTCGCCGAGGAATCGGGCCTGATCATCCCGCTGGGCCGCTGGGCCATGGAGGAAGCGGCCCAGACCATCGCCGCCTGGGATCGCGCCTCGGACGGCAATTGCGACATCAAGGTCGCGGTCAACCTGTCGGCGATCCAGCTGCAGCGCGATCATATCCCCGCCATGGTCAGGGGCGCGCTCGAGCGGCACGGCGTGGACGGCAAGCGCCTGACCCTCGAGCTCACCGAGAGCGCGATCGTCACCGATCCGGACCGCATCGCCCAGACGATGAACGCGCTCAAGGACATGGGCGCCACGCTGGCGATGGACGATTTCGGCACCGGCTACTCCAATCTCGCCTATCTCCAGAAGCTGCCGATCGACCTGCTCAAGATCGACCGCAGCTTCGTCTCCGGCATGCTGGCCGACCGCGACAAGATCGCCATCGTCCGCGCCATCCTCAGCCTCGCCCAGGCATTGGGCATGCAGACCACGGCCGAGGGCATCGAGACCAACGAGCTCGCCCAGACCCTCGCGGCGCTGGGCTGTACCTATGGCCAGGGCTTTCTCTATTCGCGCGCGCTGGAGCGCGACGAAGCCTATGCGCTGCTCGCCGAGCGCAACGCCTGAGCCACGGCTGCATCGGCCAGCTCGGCCACGCGTGCCGCATCGGGGAACCGTTCCGCGATCCATTGCTCCTCGACGAGCCGCAGCGTCCGCGCGACTTCCGGGCCCTTGCTCAGCCCGCGCTCGACCAGCGCCCCGCCCGACAGCGGCAGGACCGGAACTTCCCAATGCCCCAGGTGCCGGACCGCCAGGTCCCTGTCGAACGGCTCCCAGTCGCTCAGCAGGATGCGATCGATCGCCGCTCGTGTTCCAATCCGATAGGCGAGCGCATAGGGCGAGCCCCGGAACGGCACGAGCGCGGATAGCAGCGCCTTGCGCTCGGCATTGGAGAGCTTGAGCCTGGCGCCGATCGCTTCCCCTGCCTTGGCATCGTGCGGAATCAGCGCGGCGAGGCGGCGGATCGGGTCGAGAGGTAGCTCGCTGGCCGCCTCCGCCGCTGCCAGGCGGGCGAGCCGTTCGGCGCCCTCCGGCCCGATCTCGGGCAGAACCGGCGCGAAGATGCCGCGCGCGATCATCAACTCCACGACGCGCACGGCATCGCGGGCGACCAGCAGCTTGAGCAGCTCGTCGCGAATCCGCTCGCGGCTGAGCGCCATCAGGTCCCGGGATCGGGCCGTGCAGGCCTCCAGCCCCGCCGGATCCGCGACATCGCCGAACCGGGCGAGGAAACGGAAGAAGCGCAGGATGCGCAGATGATCCTCGGCGATGCGCTGGAGCGGATCGCCGATGAAGCGGACATGGCGTGCCTCCAGATCCGCCAGGCCGCCGAAATAGTCGAAGATCGCGCCGGTCGCCGGATCGGCATAGAGCGCGTTGATCGTGAAGTCGCGGCGCGCGGCATCCTCGCGCCAGTCGTCGGTGAAGGCGACGGTGGCGCGGCGCCCGTCGGTCGAGACGTCGCGGCGCAGCGTGGTGACTTCCACCGGGCCGCCCTCCAGCACCGCGGTGATCGTGCCGTGCCCGATGCCGGTGGGCACGGCGCGGATGCCGGCGCCCTTGAGCAGCTCGACCACGCGCTGGGGCGGAAGCGGCGTGGCGACGTCCAGATCCGAAACGGGGATGCCGAGCAGGGTATCGCGCACCGATCCGCCGACGAACCGCACCGCGCCGAGCGTCTCGATCAGATGCGCCAGTCCGGCGCGATGGCGCCATTCGGCATCGGGAAGGATCACACCGCCCATTGCAGCCGCCTCGACAGATTGACCAGCATCGCGGCCGTCGCGCCCCAGATCCGGCGATCCTGCCACAGAATCTCGTAATAGCGCCGCTCGCGGCCCTGATATTCGGCCACCCGCTCGTGCTGGTTGGCGGCATCGAGCAGAAAGGCGAGCGGCACCTCGAAGACGCTGGCGACCTCGGCCTCGGACGGAGTGAGCCGCAGGTCGGGCGGGACCACGCCTATCACCGGGGTGACGACATAGTTGGTGACGGTGCGATAGCTGTCGGTGATGCCGACCACCTCGACGGTATCGGGCGGCAGCGCGATCTCCTCCTGCGCCTCGCGCAGCGCCGCGCCGACCGGGCCCGCGTCGCCCGGATCGATGCGGCCGCCCGGAAAGGCGACCTGGCCGGCATGACGGCGCAGCGTCTCGGTGCGCTGGGTGAGGATCACGCCGGGAACCTGGCGATCGGTGACCGCGATCAGCACCGCGGCCGGATTGCCCTGCACCGCCGGATCGAAATCAAAATGATCGCCCGGCAGCAGCAGCGGCGAGTGATCGGCCGCGAGGGCGGCCCGCAGACGGTCGGCCAGGCTCATGCGCCGGGCTCCAGCGCGAAGAAGCCGCCATTGCTCCATACGCCCGGCGGCGCGCTGCCATTGGCGAGCGCGATCTCGGCCAGTTCGTAATAGACATTGCGCGCGACCAGCGCCTCGAGACCGCCGCGGACATGGAGATAGGGGCGGGGCCCATCCTCGCGTTCCTCGAAGCGCAGGCCGTGATCGGGGCCGGCGGCGACGAGGTCGCCGGTGTTCAGGCGAAAGGCGAGCTTCATGCCCGCGCCTTCGCCTTCGCGCTTCATCTCCACCGCGACGAAGGGCGCATCCTCCACGTCGATGTCGAGCTTCTCCACGGGCGTGACGAGGACGAAGCGCCCATCCGCCTCGCGGCGCAGGATCATCGAGAACAGCCGCACCATCGGCATGCGGCCGATCGGCGAGCCCTGATGGAACCAGGTGCCGTCGCGGGCGATGCGCATGTCGCTATGCCCGCAATGCGCGGGGTTCCAGCTCTCGACCGGCGGCAGCCGATCCTCCTGGGCGAGGCGCGCGATCTCGGCGAGCGAGAGGCTGGCAAAGTCGGGTGGAGGCGGGGAGGGCATCGATTCGCTTCAGCCGGCAGCGCGGACGGCGCCGCGGAAGTTTACGGAACATGCGCTACGGGGACCCTGATTTCCGCGTGCCGGATGACCAGGGACGCGAAGGGCGCGGCGGCGGCGTGGCGAAAGGTCTGCCATGCCGGGGACCCAAGCAGACAAAGCCCTATTTTGGAAGCCCCCGGAAGACGGGCCTCAACACTCAGGCTGCGCGTCGAAGACGGGCTCCGACCAGGCCCGGGCCGGCCGGCACGCCGGCGCCGCGCGCGAGCAGGCGGCGGGCCTCGAACGGGCCGGGCAGGCGCCAGTCGCCGGTCCTTTCCGCGGTGAAATCGAAGAAGCGGCCATAATATTCGGGGTCACCGATCAGCATCAGCGCATCCGCGCCGGGAAGCGGCGAGGCCTGTGCGGCGTCGAGCATCCGCTCCATCAGCATGCGGCCGATGCCGCCCTGCTGGCGATCGGGCTGGACCGCGACGGGCCCCACCATCACCATCGGCACGCTGCCGCCACCGTCGCACTCCAGCGCGACTGGCCAGCACTGGATCGTGCCGATCAGGCCGCCATCGTCCGCCACCGCGGCGAAGCTGAGCTCCGGAATCTCGGAAGTGCCGAGGCGGACCCGGTACGCAGTGCGTGCGCGTCGGCCCGGACCAAAAGCGCGGTCGAGCAGAGTCTCGACGGCCTGAGGATCCACGGTCTCGAGCGGCAGCAATGCGATCACTTCATATATTCCTTTCATAGCGCCCCGAGACTTGGACTCGGGGCCGCGCGAAATAGCGCCGATCGGCGCTTTCGCAATACTGAATATATCGCGCCCGACGTTGCGCCGCGCGCAAGCGGGGAGGCCGGGGTTTCGCGGGCGCGCGCATCTGCTATTGGGCGCGGCCTGTCCTCCCTGAAAGGCCCAGGCCACTTGTCCGATTCCCTGCAGCTCCAGGTGCATGACCTGGAAGTCGAAGTCCTCACCGGCGTCTATTCCGAGGAGACGCACCTGCCGCAGCCGCTGCGCATCTCGGTGACGGTGGACATCGACATGCCCGAGCGCTTCGAACCGGACACGCCGCTCAAGGCCTCGAAGAACTATATGGACGTGAAGCACGCGGCGACCGACGCGCTGCCCAAGGACGTGCATTTCACGCTGGTCGAGGCCGTGGCCGAGCATATCTGCGACACGCTGTTCGTGGGCGATGCCCGGGTGCGGCGCGTCGAGGTGCGCATCGTCAAGCTCGCCATCGCCGAGCAGGGCGAATCGATCGGCATCACGCTGGTGCGCGCGCGCCGCTGAGCGTCATCCCGGCTTTCGCCGGGACGAGTCTCCAACTAGGTGCACGGCCCCAGCGAACGCAGGACGAACTGATAGTCCTCGCGCGCCTTCGCGGCGTTCTGGGCGTCGTCCGACTCGACGCTGTCGGCCGGCAGGCTGCGCGGCAGGCCGCAGGCGAGGCGATACCAGAGGAAGGTATTCGCATTCGGTGCGCCCGCCGATTCGTCGACAATGTCCCCCAATGAAACACTCCAGCGCGTCGCTTCGCCCGGACGGCGGAGAATCTGGAGCGATACCGGCGCGCCGCTCGCGGTCTGCAGGAAGACCTGGGTCTCGCCCTCGCCGGGGAGCGAGCCGGGCACGTGGAAGGCGTTGCCGACCCCGGTGATCGCGGGCGGCGCATCGGCCGCGAGCGCGTCCCTGGTGATGGCGCGAACCTGCGCGTCCAGCTCGGGCAACCAGTTCATCTGGCTCTGCAATCCGGTGAGCTGCACCATGCCGGGCCGGCCCGGGACGGGGCGGGCGAAGAGGAGCACGCGCTGCTTGGCGAGCTTGGGCGGCTTGCCCCTGGCATTGAGCGGTACGTCGGCGGTGTAGGTAATGCGCGAGGCCATGGCCTGGGTGCCCCGAATCAGGGCGGAAACATCGGCCTCGACCAGGAAACGGGCCGTATCGGCGGCTAGGCCGGGCGATTCTTCGGGCTTCAGCCGGTCCGCCTTGCGGATGCGGGCGTCGATGATCAGCGGGGCCGTGGTCACCTGCTTCGCCAAGGTGGCGTAGCTGGGTAAAACGGCTGCGGTTTGTGCCTGCGTTTGCTGGGGCTTAGCGGCTGCACCTAAGGGTGCACCGAGCGCAATCGCGCAAGAAAACATGGCTGGAAAGGTGCGGTTCATATCGTTCGGATTACCGGATTGTGCCACGGCTATACAGAAATAATTCCGCCGCCGGGCGACCGTACGCCCTGATTGTCCGACAAAGGGTTTGCGTCCACCCGGTGCGCGCGATAGAGACTCGCCCGCTGCCGATCATGACGCATATAGCGCACGGCGGGCAGGCTTGTGCACGGGTCGCAGAATCCCGCCGCACGGGGTTGCATGTCAGGATTAGAGGAGTGACGTTGCCGGATGTCTTACGCTGACCGTAATACAAGTGGCAGTCGCGTCATCGCGATCATACTGGTCGCGATCATCGTGGCTGGCATGGGGTACGCCTTCGTCACGGGCCTTGCATATCAATATATCAAGAAGCAGGCGGAGAAGCTGAACACGTTCGACGTGGAAGAGCCGCCGCCCCCGCCCGAGGAAGTGCCGCCGCCGCCGCCGCCGCCGGATACGCCGGTGCCGCCGCCGCCCACCCAGATCGTCGTGCCGCCGGCCGCGGTTCCAGTGCCTACCCAGGCGCCGCCGATTCCGACCACGTCGGTGATTCCGCCGCCGCCGCCGATCACGCCGCCGGCGCCGCCCGCGCCGCCGGCTCCGGCTCCGGCCCCGCCGCCGCCGCCGCGGATCGCCAAGAAGCTCACGCCGCGCGGCTCGCCGCAGGGCTGGGTGACGGATGACGACTATCCTGCCGCGGCGCTGCGCGCCGAGCAGGCCGGTACCGTCCGCTTCCGCCTCGACGTCGACGCGACGGGCAAGGTGACCAACTGCACCGTGACGGGTTCGAGCGGCGTGTCCGTTCTCGACAGCACGGCTTGCTCGCTGCTCAAGCGCCGCGCCCGGTTCAATCCGGCCGAGGACGAGAGCGGGAACAAGATCCCGGCACCGTATAACGGCAGCTTCACCTGGAAGATCCCGAGCTAGCCCGTGTGTTTCACCGGCGCGCTCCCCGCGGGGCGCGCCGGGCGATTGGATAAAAAGCGCTATTTAGTTAGAGGAAAGAACCGACAATGCTCACGACCATTCTCGCCGCCGCGGCGCCCAAGGAAAATCCGTACGGCCTGATTCCGGCGCTCCGTGAGGGCGGCCTGATCTCGCAGACGGTGTTCGGCATCCTGGTGCTGATGCTGTTCTTCTCGCTCTACATCCTGTTCACCAAGCTGTTCGAGCAGCAGAAGATCCTCAACCAGGCCAAGCGCGTCCGCGCCGGCTTCTGGAATGCGAACAGCCTGCGCGAAGGCGCGGCGAAGCTCGAGAAGAACTCGGCCTATCGCCAGCTGGTCGACGACGGCCTGGCCGCTCAGGAGCAGCACTCGAAGCTGACCGATCCGGTCGAGGCGCATGACTGGCTGCACGGCTCGCTCGCCCGCTCGGAGGACCTGATCAACTCGCAGCTGAAGAGCGGCCTGTCGTTCCTCGCCACCGTCGGTTCGACCGCGCCGTTCATCGGCCTGTTCGGTACCGTTATCGGCATCATCCGCGCGCTCGTGAAGATCGGCGCCGCTGGCCAGGCGTCGATCGACGCGGTAGCCGGTCCGGTCGGTGAAGCGCTGATCATGACCGCCGTCGGTCTTGCCGTCGCCGTTCCGGCCGTGCTCGCCTTCAACTGGCTGCAGGCCCGCAACAAGAAGATCTCGGAGAGCCTGAACGCTTTCTCGAACGATCTGCTCGGCTATCTCGCTTCGGACGGCCGCGTGCGTCCGGCCGCCGGCAAGGCTGCTCCCGCCAAGGCCGCTCCGGCCGCGACGACCAGCACCGCGCCGCGCGCCTAAGCGATCTGGAATATGCGGGGCCGCGCATTCCCCGGGGATGCGCGGTCCGGCTCCGGCTTCGGCCGGAGCTTGAATTAGAAGGATAGGATAGCGCGCAATGGCGATGAGCGTAGGCGGGGGCGGTGAAGACGCTCCCATGTCGGACATCAATACCACGCCGCTCGTCGACGTGATGCTGGTGCTCCTCATCATCTTCCTGATCACGGTTCCGGTCGTGATCCAGACGGTGAAGCTGGAGCTCCCCAAGGTTCAGTTCGAGCCGACGACCACCAAGCCCGAGAACGTCTCGCTCTCGGTCACGGCCAATGGCGGCAGGTGCGAAGTGTTCTGGGGCATGACCCCGGTGACGAGCAGAGAGCTGGTCGAGAAGGCGACGGAGAAGCTGAGGAAGGAAATCGACAAGCAGGGTGGCATCAACGCCGCCGGCCTCGAGCTTCCCGAAGTGCACATCCGCGGCGACGTGAACACGCCTTACCGCTGCATCGGCGGCACGATCTTCGCCATGCAGATGGCTGGGTTCGTCAAGGTCGGCTTCATCTCCGAACCGCCCGCCGGCTCGGCCACGGTCCGTCTCTGACGGCCTGCTCAAAGGAGTTTAGACTATGGGTATGAGCGTGGGCGGCGGCGGTGACGACGGCCCGATGATGGAAATCAACACGACGCCGCTGATCGACGTCATGTTGGTGCTCCTGATCATGATCATCATGACGATCCCGATTCAGACGCATGCTGTGAAGGTCGACCTTCCGCAGTCGAACAGCAGGCCGCAGAACATCGTCGAGCCGGAAAAGAACAAGGTCTATATCGATGCGCAGGGCCAGGTTTACTGGAACAGCGCGCCGATCGACGACGTGACGCTGCGCCAGTATCTGGATCAGACGCTGCAGATGTCGCCGGAGCCGGAGCTGCACTTCCAGCCCGACCCGCAGACGCGCTACGAAGTCGTCGACCGTGTTCTCGCGATCATCAAGCGCGCGAACGTGAACAAGCTCGGCTTCGTCGGCAACGAGCAGTATCGTAACGATTTCTGATCCGCCGCCTCCCCAGCGAGGCCGGATTTGAGACAAGGGAAGGCGGTCCTTCGGGGCCGCCTTTCTTTTTGTCCCGGAGCCAGGCCGCGGGCGACAAGTGGCTTGTATGCGTGACGCGGAAGTGTAACACTATTGTCTTCAAAGAGTCACGAAACTGTCTTCGTGACGTAACAGAAGGAGTAGGAGTTATGCGCATCGCGCTCATTGTCCTTGCCGTCGCCCCGTTCGCGCTCGCCGCGTTTCCGGCGCAGGCCCAGCGTGACAACGGGGATCCCGTCGCAAGTGCCGCGATCTTCGACGGCAATTTCTCGAAGGCCGAAGCGCAGCTCAACAGCCGGCTTCGCCTCGATCCCGACCAGCCCGAACTGCTGCTCAATCTCGCGGCGGTCTATGCGCAGACCGGACGGACGTCCCAGGCGCGGGCGCTCTATCTGCGGGTGCTCCAGCAGCGCGATTTCGAGATGGACCTTTCGGCCGACCGCGTGTCGACCTCGCACGCGATCGCCAACAAGGGGCTTCAGCACATCCGTGCGCTCCAGCTGAGCGCGCGCTGAACCCGTTTTCCGCCGCCCGGCTGCGTGAGGCGCGGCCGGCGGCGAACCAGCGGCGCCGCCCATCGCGGCGCCGATTTCATGTCCGGATCGGCCTCAGAGCCGCGGCAGGGTGACGCCGCGCTGGCCCATATATTTGCCCGCGCGATCGGCGTAGCTGGTCTCGCAGGGCTGGTCGCCCTTGAGGAACAGGAACTGGCACGCGCCCTCGTTCGCATAGATCTTGGCGGGGAGCGGCGTGGTGTTCGAGAATTCGAGCGTGACATGCCCCTCCCATTCGGGCTCCAGCGGCGTCACGTTCACGATGATCCCGCAGCGGGCATAGGTCGATTTGCCGAGGCAGATGACCAGCGTGTCGCGCGGGATGCGGAAATATTCCACGGTGCGGGCCAGGGCGAAGCTGTTGGGCGGGATGATGCAGACGTCGGTCTTGCGATCGACGAAGCTGTTCGCCGCGAAATCCTTGGGATCGACCACCGCCGAATCGACATTGGTGAAGATCTTGAACTCGTCGGCGACGCGCGCGTCATAGCCATAGGAGCTGAGGCCGTAGCTGATGCAGCCTTCGCGGCGCTGGGCCTCGACAAAGGGCTCGATCATCCCGGTGGAGAGGGCCTGTTCGCGAATCCAGCGGTCTGAAAGGATCATGGCGCCGGTTTTGCCGGAAGCGGGCGGCAGGGCAAGTCCCCGTCGCGCCCGGGGTGCGCCCGTGCATGCCGCGAGCGGAAGGATGCGATCGATCCACAGGGACAGGGCATTGCAGAGGCGGCGCCGCGCGACGGGCAGGAGCGGAAGCTTGCTTCCGCGTGGACTGCGCGGGAAGACGGGCCGGCCGGGGTTGGGGGTTGACCTTCAGCCCTGCGAGAAGGGAGACCCATCGCATGTGCTCTCCGAAATATGCCGGTGAAGCCCGGGGCCGGTCCAGCGGATCGATCGCCGTTTTCGCGGGGGATGACGAAATGAGAGCCCCGCCGCCACGCGGATCAACGCTTCATATGAGTTCGAGACCTGGGGTGAGAGCGCAAACGAGCCGTTGAACCTGCTTGGCTTATCCGTGCGGAGCCGGCGATCCAGGGTAGCACGGGGCAATCGAAGCAATCGCGTGCAGGGTTACCGGAGGTGCAAAACCAGCCTCGCGACCATTGCTCCTGGCCCTGGATCCCCGCCTGCGCGGGGATGACGGTTGAAGGAAGATGACAGCTGAAGGGATAGGAGTTCCCAACCTGGGGTCACGCCTCACTCAGCAAACCGCACCATCCCCGCGCAGGCGGGGATCCATTCCGGCTGTGGGAGCGGATGGTGCCGGAAGGCAGCGTCAGCGGACGGGGTTCCGGGGCCGGGAGCGGCGCAGGTGCGGGAAGGCTCTGTTTTCTCTGCGGAGAGCGTCCGCGCGGCGGGCCGATACGCCGCGACTGGCTGGATCCCTGCCCATGCGGGGATGATGGATCCACGGATCGGAAGCCAGGCCTGCCTCAGGCCAGCCCCAGGTCCTTCGGCCCGAACGCCGCCGGAAGCAGCTGCGAGAGCGTATAGCGCGCGATCTCGTCTCCCGTCGTACCGCCGCAGAACACCGGCAGGTCGCGTCCGCCGACCTGGGCGGCTTCGTTGATGATCTGGCGGCAGCGGCCGCACGGGCTGACCGGCGCGGTGTCGGCATGGCCCATCCGGCCGCCGATCACACCGATCGCGACGACGTCCGCCAGGCGCCCCTCGCTGCTCGTCTTGGCCAGCGCCACCGTCTCGGCGCAGAGCGACAGGCCGTAGCTCGCATTCTCGAAATTGGCGCCGGTCACCACGGTCCCGTCCGAGAGCAGCACCGCGGCGCCGACCGCGAAATTCGAATAGGGGGCATAGGCGTGTCTCGAAGCCTCGCGTGCGGCCTCGATCAGTGCCTGGGGGTTTACTTCGCTCATTTCGCCATCACGTCCCAATTGACCGGAGCGCCGACGCCTTCGATGCGGCGGTGGCGCGTTGCCTGCCATATCGACCATGGCCGCGCGAAATACGAGGGGGGGAAGAAGGCCTGGCGCGCCCAGAGCAGGCGCGGAAAGGCGTCGCTGAGGCGATATTCGCTCTCGACGCGGCTCGATACCATCAGGATCGCCGGCTTGCCGATATGGGTTTCGACATCGTGCAGGAAACGGCCGAGCTCGCCGAGCACCACCTGGCGCTCGGGCCGGGCGGGGCAATCGGGCTGGAAGTCGATCTCCACCGCGGGCGGCAGCTGATCGTCCGAGCGCGGCACCGTCGTCATGAAATTGCCCGACTGGTCGGCGGCGAGCTGGCATAGCGAATAGACGTGGAGCGCGCCGCGGCGGATGCCGGCCTCGAAGGTCCAGCGCCAATTCTCGGGGAAGCGCAGGTCGCGCGCATCGGCGCCGGTGGTGGCACGGATATAGGCGAAGTCGATCCCGGCCTTCTTGGCGGTCCACCATTCGATCGGCCCGGTTTCTTCGGAGACGTCGATTCCCTGCACGGGGAAATCGCTCGGGGCGGGGCGCCAGCGCGAGGCGAACAGCCAGGCGCTCCAGCCGAGCAGGCCCAGGAGGATCAGCCCCGGCACGACGAAACGCAGCCGGCGCGCGAGAACGCGTATGTGCACTTAGGGCCTGCAACCGGTGTTGGAGAGGGACGCGCCATGGGCGACCGCGAAGCGGCGGCTCTGCCCTTGCCGCCTGGATGTCGTCGCATCGTCAGCCACGATGCATGGCGCATCGCTCCCTACTGGCTCCTCGCCAGACGACAAATGCCGACCCGTCTCGACTCCCTCTAGCACCCGCTGCAGGCCCCTTAACCCTTGATGTGGAGCACGCAGATCAGCGTGAACAGGCGGCGGGCAGTGTCGAAATCCACGTCGATCTTGCCTTCCAGCCGTTCCTTGAGCAGCGACGCCGCGTCGTTGTGGATGCCGCGCCGCGCCATGTCGACGGTCTCGATCTGGGCGGGAGTGGCGTTGCGAATCGCGGCATAATAGCTGTCGCAGATGGCGAAGTAATCGCGGATCGGGCGGCGGAAGGCGGCGAGGCCGAGGATCAACGCCTCTTGCAGGGACCCGTCCTCGCGCTTGATTTCCAGCGCCAGGCGCCCTTCCTGCACCGCCAGGTGGAGCTTGTAGGGGCCAGCATAGCCGTCCGCCTGCGGGCGCTGCGGGGCGAAGCTGTTCTCCTCGAGCAGGTCGAAGATCGCGATCCGGCGCTCCTGCTCGATATCCGCCGAGCGCCAAAGGATAGTGCGTTCGTCGAGCGTCACGTCTATGATGCGCGGATCGGCCATGACCGGCTCCTATCCGGTCATGCCCGTTATCCACAAGCACGCAACGTTGATGCCGCCGAATGGGCGCGTCACAGGAGAGTCATGGCCCAGCCTATCCCCCTTCCGATTCCCGATTCTCCCGAGGGCCTGAGCCTGCCCGCGAACGTGGAGGCGGAAGCGGCGCTGCTCGGCGCGATGATGATCGACAACCGAGTCGCGGAGGATGTCCTCCAGAAGCTGCGGCCCGAGCATTTCTTCGAGCCGCTGCATGGGCGGATCTACGACGCGATCGCCACGCTGGTGGGCGACAACCGGCTGGCGACGCCGGTGACGCTCAAGCCGCTGTTCACGGCCGACGCGGCGATGAAGGAGCTGGGCGGCCCGGCCTATCTGGCGCAGCTGACCGGCAATCCGGCCAGCCTGATCGGCGCGCGGGCGTTCGCGGACCAGGTCTATGATCTAGCCATGCTGCGCGCGCTGGTGGGCGTGGGCCGCGCGCTCGTCGACAATGCGCTCGATACCAGCCAGGAGATCAATCCGGCCAAGCAGATCGAGCAGGCGGAGCTCAAGCTCTACGAAGTGGCGGAGAAGGGCGGCGAGGATACCGGCGCCAAGAGCTTCACTCGTGCGGCGACAGTGGCGGTGCGCCATACCGAGCGGGCGATGAATTCCGGCGGCAGCGTTTCGGGCATCACCTCGGGCCTGACCGACTTCAACGCGATGACCGGCGGCCTCAACCGATCGGACCTGCTGATCCTCGCCGGGCGCCCGGGCATGGGCAAGACCTCGCTTGCCACCAACATGGCGTTCAATGCGGCCAAGCGCTATCTCGACGACATGGAGGCCGGCATCCCCGAGGAGAAGTCGATCGGCGCGCCGGTGGCCTTTTTCAGCCTCGAAATGTCGGCCGACCAGCTGGCGCTGCGCATCCTGTCCGAACAGTCCGAGGTTTCGTCGGAGAAGCTGCGCACGGGCAATATCTCGGGGCCCGAGTTCATGAAGTTCGCGCGGGCGGCGGGCGATCTGGAGCGGCTGCCGCTCTATATCGACGATACGCCCGGCCTCACCATCGCCGCGCTGCGCACTCGCGCGCGGCGGCTGAAGCGCCAGCACAAGATCGGCTTCGTGGTGGTCGACTATCTCCAGCTGCTCACCGGCTCGGCCAAGGCTTCGGGCGACGGGCGCGTGCAGGAAATCTCGGAGATCAGCCGCGGCCTGAAGACGCTGGCCAAGGAGCTGCACGTGCCGGTGCTGGCGCTTTCCCAGCTCAGCCGCGCGGTGGAAAGCCGCGAGGACAAGCGGCCGCAGCTTTCGGACCTGCGCGAATCGGGCTCGATCGAGCAGGACGCCGATATCGTGCTGTTCGTGTACCGCGACGAATATTATCACGACTTCAAGGCGCCCAAGGCCCCGGACGGCAATTCGACGCCCGACGAGATCGCCAAATACCAGGCCTGGCACGACCATCAGCTCCAGGTGGCGAACAAGGCGAGCGTGATCATCGCCAAGCAGCGTCACGGCGCCACCGGCACCGTCGACCTGCGTTTCGACCGCCAGTTCACCAAGTTCAGCGACCTGGCGCCGGGCGGCTATTGACGCTTTCGTTCGCGCGACGAAACAAAATCGGGCAAGATGCGTCTTAGCAACGCGCGGCCGACGGGGCGCGCGGGGATAAGGGCGGCGATCCGGCCTGATGACGGACGAGCGAGAAGATCGCGAGCAGCTGCGGCTGCAAGCGCTGGAGGTATATGAGATCCTCGACACGCCGCGCGAGCCGGCGTTCGACGAGGTCGTGCGGCTTGCGGCCGACATCTGCGAGACGCCGATCGCGCTGGTGAGCTTCGTGGGCAGCGACCGCCTGTTCTTCAAGGCGGCGCATGGCGTGGACCTGCTCGGCATGGATCGCGACATGTCGTTCTGCGAGAGCGCATTGCTCCAGGACGAGCTGATGCTCGTTCCGGACGCCTCGCAGGATCCGCGCTTCGCCGAGACGCCGCTGGTGGCCGGGGATTCGCACATCCGCTTCTATGCGGGCGCCCAGCTGCGCACTGCCGAGGGGCTGCCGATCGGGACCCTGTGCGTGCTGGACGCCAAGCCCCGGACGCTCACCGAGCTCCAGCGCCGCACGCTCGAAGTGCTCGGGCACCAGGTGATGCACCAGCTGAACCTTCGGCGCGAGCTCAAGCTGCGCGACGAGACGGACCTGCGCTATCGCACCCTGTTCGACACGATGGGCGAGGGCTTTTGCATCATCGAGTTCCTCGACGGGCCGCATGGGCCGATGAGCGACTATGTCCATGTCGAGGCCAATGCGGCCTATGCGTTGCACGCCGGCATCCCGGACGTGGTGGGGCAGCGGCTGCGCGAGATGGTGTCGGACGAAGCGGACGATTGGGTCGCGCGCTATGGCGATGTGCTGCGCACCGGCAATCCGATCCGCTTCGAGCGCGAGCTGGAGGCGACCGGGCGCTATCTGTCGCTGTCGGCCTTCCGGATCGAACCGCCCAGCCGCAGGCAGGTGGCGGTGCTGTTCCAGGACGTGACCGGGCGGCGCCGGGCGGAAAACGACCTGCTTGCGCTCAACCGCACGCTGGAAGCGCGCGTGGCCGAGGCGCTGGCCGAGCGCGCGGTGCTCGCCGATATCGTCAATGGCAGCGAGGCCTTTGTCCAGGTAGTCGACATGGAAGGCCGCTGGATCGCCGTGAACCACGCGGCGACGGTCGAGTTCGAGCGGATCTTCGGGGTGCAGCCCCAGATCGGCGCGCGGCAGGTCGATCTGCTCGACGGCCATGTGCACCAGGACAAGGTGCGCGGCGTATGGGAGCGGGCGCTCGCCGAGGACGGCTATTCGAACATCATCGAATATGAAGCGCCCGATGGCGCGCTCCATTTCTACGAGCAGCGCTTCAGCTCGCTGCGCGACGCCGACGGACGCAAGATCGGCGCCTTCTCCTTCGTCTATGACGTGAGCGAGCGGCTGAAGGAGCAGGAGCGGCTGCGCCAGGCCGAGGAAGCGTTGCGCCAGGCGCAGAAGATGGAAGCGGTTGGGCAGCTCACCGGCGGGATCGCGCACGACTTCAACAACCTGCTCGCCGGCATATCGGGGGCATTCGAGATGATCGGGACGCGGCTGTCGCAGGGACGCGGCCGCGAGGTGGAGAAATATCTCGCGGCGGGCCAGGGCGCGACTCGGCGCGCTGCGGCGTTGACGCACCGATTGCTCGCCTTCTCGCGGCGGCAGACGCTTTCCCCCAAGGCGGTGGTGATCAACCGGCTGCTCGCCGACCTGGTCGAGCTGGTGCGGCGCACGGTGGGGCCGGCGATCGAAGTGGAGACCATCGCGGCGGGTGGGCTCTGGCCCACCCTGGTCGATGCCAACCAGCTGGAAAACGCGATCCTGAACCTCTGCATCAACGCGCGCGACGCGATGCCCGGCGGCGGCAGGATCACCATCGAGACGGGCAACAAATGGCTCGATCACCGCACCGCGCGTGAGCGGGGGCTGGAGCCGGGCCAATATGTCACCATCTGCGTGAGCGACACCGGCACCGGCATCGCGAAGGAGATACTCGACCGGGTGTTCGATCCCTTCTTCACCACCAAGCCCCTGGGCGAGGGGACCGGCCTGGGGCTGTCGATGGTCTATGGCTTCGCGCGCCAGAGCCATGGGCAGGTCCGCATCTATTCCGAACTGGGCCAGGGGACGATGGTGTGCGTCTACCTGCCGCGGCACCTGGGCGACGAGGATGCGCCGGGGCCGGCGGCGGGCAATGTCGTGGCGCCGGCCAGCCATGAGGGCGAGATCGTGCTGGTGGTCGATGACGAGCCGACGGTGCGGATGCTGATCGTGGATGCGCTGGGCGAGCTCGGCTATTCCTGCCTGGAGGCGGCGGACGGGCCGGCGGGCCTGAGGCTGCTGGAGAGCGCCGAACGGATCGACCTGCTGATCACCGATGTCGGCTTGCCGGGCGGGCTCAACGGGCGCCAGGTGGCGGATGCGGCGCGGGCGGCGCGACCCGAGCTCAAGGTGCTGTTCGTCACCGGCTATGCCGAGAATGCGGTGCTCAACCACGGCCATATCGAGCATGGCATGGAAGTGCTGACCAAGCCCTTCGCGGTCGACGACCTCACCGCCCGCGTCGAGCGGATCATGCGCGAGCGCTAGGCGCGTAGCTCTCCAGATAGCCACAGCCGTCACAGCGCCAGGTTCTGATCTGATGTCGCTCCGTGCCGCCCCGGCTGATATCGGCCAGGAGCCCAACCGGCGCGCCCTCGACCCAGGTGCTGGCCACGGCGCCCATGCGAGTCTGGTCCGCGACATAGCCTTCGCGGAAGCCGCCGCCGCATTTCGGGCAGTCGCTGGGATCGATCATCGGATTCCTTCCTGTCGCGGTCATTCGGCTTAGCGCGAGGAAAGGCGGGCGCAACCCTGTTTCAGAAGCTCGGCTGGTTGGGATCGCCATCCTCGATCGGCGTATGGATGCCGCATTCGGTCTTGTCCCAGCCGCGCCAGCGGCCCGAGCGCGGATCCTCGCCCGGCTTGACCACGCTGGTGCACGGCGCGCAGCCGATCGAGAGATAGCCCTGGGCTTCCAGCGGGTGGCGGGGCAGGCTGTGCGCCCCGAAATACGCTTCGATGTCCTGCTTGGTCCAGGTGGCGAGCGGGTTGAACTTCAGCCGGTCGCCGTCAAGCTCGAAGCGGGGCAGGGCGTTGCGGGTCGATGCCTGGAACGCCTTGCGGCCGGTGATGCTGGTGTCGAAGCCGGCAAGCGCCTTTTCGAGCGGGATCACCTTGCGGATCTCGCAGCAGCCATCGGGGTCATAGGACCAGCGCAGGCCGGTGGCGTCGCGCTTCTCGATCACCTCGGCATCGGGCGCGACGATCCGGAGATTCTTGAGGCCGATGCGCTCGGCGAGCTGGTCTCGATATGCCAGCGTCTCGGGAAAATGCTTGCCGGTGTCGAGGAAGATCACCGGGGTGTTCGGATCGGCCTGGGCGACGAGATGCAGCAGCGCCGCGCTCTCGGCACCGAACGAGGAGACGAGCGCGACGTCGCCGAGCATGTGATTGCCCAGCGCCTCGCGCAGCATCTCCGGCGTGTCGGTGCCGCGGAACAGGTTGTTCAGGCGGATCGCGTCCGCCGCCGTCCAGCGCGGGGCGACGTCGATGCGATCGACCTCCCGATCCAGCTTGCGCGCGGCCTCAGCCATGCCGGCGTTTCCATACCGGCACGGCGGGATCGGCCGCCGCCTGATAATGATATTCGTAGCGCGCGAGCGACGCGGCCAGCACGGCCTCGTCGACCGGCGCTTCGGGCGCGAAGCTGTCGAAGCCGCAGCGGCGCATCAGGGGGATCTGGTCGACCAGCACATCGCCCTGGGCGCGCAGCTCGCCCGCATAGCCCGCCTCGCGCAGGATGCGGCCGGTGGAATAGCCGCGCCCATCGCGGAACTTGGGGAAGCTCACCTCGACCAGGGCGAGCCGATCGAGATGGGGCAGGAGCAGGCGCGCATCCTCGCCGCTCTCGATGCGGACGGCGGTGGCGTTGGACTGGCCGAGGAAGCTGTCGAGCGTGACCGCCGGCTCCTCATGCGCCTCGTCGTCGCGGTAGCGGAGGACGTCGCTCATATGTTCCCTCCCGCAAGCGGAAGGGGAGCACGGAAGGCAAGCGCCGGAGTTGGCTTATCCATAGATCGCCTCCTTGAACGGGGCCATGCCGACGCGGCGATAGGTGTCGAGGAAGCGTTCGCCCTTGTCGCGCTCGCGCAGATAGACGTCGGTGGCCCTTTCGATCGCGTCGACGATGCCGTCCTCGCTGAAGCCGGGGCCGGTGATCGTGCCGAGCGACACGTCCTCCGCGCCCGAGCCGCCGAGCAGCAGCTGGTAGTTCTCCACGCCCTTACGATCGACGCCGAGGATGCCGATATGGCCGGCGTGATGATGGCCGCAGGCGTTGATGCAGCCGCTGATCTTGAGCTTCAGCTCGCCCAGCTCGCGCTGACGGCCGATGTCCGCGAAGCGCGTGGCGATCTTCTGCGCGAGCGGGATCGAGCGGGCATTGGCGAGCGAGCAGTAATCGAGGCCCGGGCACGCGATGATGTCGCTGATCAGGTCGAGATTGGCCTCGGCCAGCCCGGCGTCGCGCAATTTCTGCCAGATGGTGTGGAGATCGGCCTTGCGGACATGCGGCAGCACGATGTTCTGGGCGTGGGTGACGCGCAGCTCGTCGAAGCTGTGCTGCCTGGCGAGGTCGGCCATCAGGTCGATCTGGTCGGCGCTGGCATCGCCGGGGATGCCGCCGATCGGCTTGAGGCTGATCGTCACCACTGCATGGCCGGGCTGCTTGTGCGCCGAGACGTTCTGATCGAGCCAGACCGCGAAATCGGGGTCGCTGCGATCGAGTTCCTCCGCTGCGTCCGCATCGAAGGCCGGCGGCGCGAAATGGGCGGCGATGCGGTCGAACTCGGCCTGGGGCGGATCGATGCCCAGCGCCTTCACGGCCCTGAACTCCTCCTCCACCTCGGCGGCATATTGCTCCGCGCCGAGTTCGTGGATCAGGATCTTGATCCGCGCCTTGTACATGTTGTCGCGCCGGCCATGGCGATTATAGACGCGCAGGCACGCCTCGAGATAGCTGACGAAATCGTCGAAGGGCACGAAGTCCTTGATCAGCGGCGCGATCATCGGGGTGCGGCCCATGCCGCCACCGACATAGATGGCGGCGCCGAGCCGGCCGTCCCGCTCGACGATCCGGATGCCGATATCATGCAGGCGCATCGCCGCGCGGTCCTGCTCGGCGGCGATCACGCAGATCTTGAACTTGCGTGGCAAGTAGCTGAACTCGGGGTGGAAAGTGCTCCACTGGCGCAGCAGCTCCGCCCAGGGGCGCGGATCGGTCAGCTCGTCGGCGGCGGCGCCGGCGAACTGGTCCGACGAGATGTTGCGGATGCAGTTGCCGCTGGTCTGGATCGCGTGCATCTCGACCGTGGCGAGATCGGCGAGGATATCCGGCGCATCCTCGAGCTTGATCCAGTTATACTGCAGGTTCTGGCGCGTGGTGAAATGGCCATAGCCACGGTCGTACTTGCGGGCGATGTGCGCCAGCATGTGCATCTGCCGGCTGTCGAGCGTGCCATAGGGCACCGCGACGCGCAGCATATAGGCGTGGAGCTGGAGATAGAGGCCGTTCATCAGCCGCAGCGGCTTGAACTGGTCTTCCGTGATCTGGCCGGCGAGGCGGCGCTGCACCTGGTCGCGGAATTCCTCGACGCGGGATGCGACGATGGAATGGTCATATTCGTCGTATTTGTACATCAGCGGGTCGCTTCGATTTTGTTCGTGTGGGCGCGCGTGGACACGAGAGTAGAGAGGAATTGGTTCGCGCAGAGGCGCAGAGCGCGCGGAGGTGCCTCGCTTGGCTGCGCCAGCAGCCTCTCAACCCCTGACAAAGGCGAGAAGCGCGCTGACGCGCCCGCCTTTCTCTCTGCGCCTTCGCGTGCGAACGTCATATCACCCAGCTCCCCGCATTCGGGTCCGCCGGCTTCAGCGTCAGGTCCGGGCGGACGGTGGGGCCGAGCGCCCGGATGCGGTCCTTGATGTGTGCGGGGCGCGGGCCCTCGGGCGTGGCGGCGGCGTCGATCACATAAGGGCCGTTGACCCGGCGCGCGCCTTCCTCGGCATGGGCGATCGCCTCGCCCTGGTCGCCGACATCGGCGGCATCCTCGACATGGCGCGACCAGCCCGAGCCGGTCCACCAGGTGACGTCGCCGGTGGCGAGATCGTTGCCGGTCAGGATCTTCACGCGCCCAGTCCTTCCAGATTCTCCGCCGTCTTCGCCCAGGCGGCGAGCTTGTCCTGCGCGTCGGCGAGCATCACCACTTCGCCGACCACGATGATCGCCGGGCTCCGCACCTGCTCGCGCGCCACCATCGGGCCGAGATCGGCGAGGATGGTGCGCAGCGCGCGGCTGCCTGCCAGCGTGCCGCGCTCGAGCACGGCGACGGGCATGTCGGGCGCGACGCCGTCGTTCATCAGCTTCTCGGAAATGTCCGGGCAGGTGGCGACGCCCATGTAGATCACCAGCGTGCGGCCCTTGCCGGCAAGGCCGGACCAGTCCTGCTCGGACAGGCCCTTGCACTGGCCCGCGACGAAGCTGACCGCGCTCGACCAGTCGCGATGGGTGAGGGGCAGGTGGACCTCGGCGGCGGCGCCCAGCGCGGCGGAGATGCCGGGGATCACTTCCACCGGCAGGCCGGCGGCGCGCACCGCCTCCACTTCCTCGCCGCCGCGGCCGAAGATGAACGGGTCGCCGCCCTTGAGGCGGACGACGATCGCGCCGGTCTTCACATGCGCGACGATGAGGGCGTTGATCGCGTCCTGCGGCAGCGTGTGCTTCGAGCGCGACTTGGCGACCGAGATGCGGTGCGCCTGGGGGGCGAGATCGAGCACCCGGGGATCGACCAGCCCGTCATGGACGAGCACATCGGCCTGCTTCAGCGCTTCGACGGCGCGCACGGTGAGCAGGCCCGGATCGCCCGGGCCCGCGCCGACGAGAATCACGCGCCCGCGCGCGGTGGGATCGAGGAGCGTTGCCATTGGCGGCAAATGGGCCCCGGCGGCGCAAGGGGCAACGGACGGTTGCTTGGGGTGGGGCTAGGGAAACTATCGGGTGCCGCCCGCCGGCTCAGGCACGAGGTGCCGCGACCCAATCGTCGAAGAAGCGCCGCTGCATGTCGACGCTGGCGGGAATGACGTCCGGCCCCTGGTCGAAGATGAAGACCAGATCTTCCTTTCGGGCATGTTTGCCTTCGGTGATCCGATAGGCCTTCAGGCCGCGGCCCATGTCGCGCGCCATGGAAGAGGGATAGACGTTGAGGCTGGCGCCGTAGCAGAAGGGAATCAGGCCTTCGGTTTCGAGCACGCGCTGGATGCCGCAGAACGCCTCGAAACAATCGGTCGCTTCGGTTTCGGTTTCGCGGTCCCGCCAGCGGAAGGTGAGGCGGCAGGTGCGGCCTCGATCTTCGTGCAGAACGAGGGTGCCCTGCTCGTCATCCTCGCCGCCGATCAGGAAGAGGCCAAAGGTTTCCATAGCTTCTCAGCTCCCCGCCAAGGCCCTGGCATGCGCCTGGACCACCGCCCGTGTCGAGGCGTCGCCGTCGAACACGCCGTACCAGCCCTGCGGCTCGTGCGGCGGATCGCCGAGCCAGGCGGTGTCGCCGGGGCGGAAGCGGTGGTCGCCGTGCACCGGCCGGCCTTCGCCGTTCCATGCCCAGAAATTGGAGCCGGCGACGATGCCCGGATTGGCCTCCGCCTCGGCATAGATCAGCTTGTAGAACAGGTCCCTGAAGCCGGTCGCCGACTCGGGATCATAGCCGCCGCCGTCGCGCGGATAGCCGAACTCCTCGATCACCAGCGGCTTGCCCAGCTCGGTGGCGAGCGTGACGTGCCTGGCGAGATACTCGCGCACCCTGGCGAAGCTCGCCTCGTTGGTGCCGGCAATGTCCCGGGCATCGACCCAGCCCCAGTTGAGCGGCCAGACATGCGCCGTCAGATAGTCGATCTCCGGAAAATCATGGGCGGCCTTGTAGACGTCGGCTCGCTGGATTGAGCCCATCAGGCCCTCGCTGCCCGTCGAGACGAGATGCCGGGGCGAAAGCGCCTTGATCAGCCTGGCGGTGCCCTGGATCCAGCCACGATAGGCCGGGAGCAGCGGTTCCGCCGCCTTGGCGCTGCCGCCGGGGCGCGGCTCGTTGGCGAGCTGCCAGGCCATGACCACCGGGTCGCCGGCGTGGCGCTGCACGGTGGCGCGGACATAATCGTGATACAGGCCCACCGCCTCGGCATTGGCGTAGAATTGCGCGGCCATGTCCGGAAATGCCGGCCAGGGGTGCGCGGGATCGTTCATGTCGAGATATTTCCCGCCATTGGCCCAGCTGAGATAGGTCATCATCCCGCCCGACCATTCCCAGAAATTGGTGAGGTAGAGCACGGCCTTCATGCCGCGCGTGCCAAGCTCGGAAAGCGCGAAGGCCAGGCCGTCGACCAGGGCCGGGTTCCAGGCGCCGCCCCGGGTGCGGAAGGCGGGCTTCACCGAGTTCCGGAGCGACGAATCCTCGGCCGAGGCGGCGATGCGCAGGTTGCCGACCCCCATCGCGGCGAGGGAGTCCAGCTCGCGGCGCAGGCGATCGCGATTGCCCCAGGGGGCGTCGGCGCCGAGCCAGGCGGCGTACCACAGGTTCGCGCCGGCGAAGCGATAGGGCCTGCCGCCGAGAAGCAGGCCCATGCCCTTGCGCGTGACGAAATCGCCGGGCGCGGCGGGGTTGGCGGCGGCGGGGAGGGACAGCGCGGCGCCGGCCAGCGCCGCGGCGCCCGATCCGAGCACGGACCTGCGGGTGAACATGGTCTTCCTCCCCTGTTAGCGGTCACATCATAGCCGCAACGGCGCGGGGAGGAAGTGGGTGGACGGGGCGCGACCCTCGCAGGTGAGAGAGGGGGAAGGGCCGCGCCGCCGTCTGCCCGCGTGTAATGCGCCTGCACGCGGGCGGGAACGGATCAGTCGAACAGGTCCTCGAGGAACGATTTGCGGCGTTTCTGCGGATGATGCCCGCCATGGCCATAGCCATGGCCGCGCTCCTCGTAGCGGGGCCGTTCGTCGCGATACTGAGGCGCCGGCGCCGGCGCCGCGGCCGGGGCGGCGCTGCGCTCGATGATCTTGTCGAGCTCGCCGCGATCCAGCCACACGCCGCGGCAGCTGGGGCAATGGTCGATCTCGATCCCCGAGCGCTCGACCGGCACCAGCACGGTGCCGTCGACGGGGCAGGTGAAGCTGGCCATGGTCACTCCTCTCGCTGGCCCATCAGGCCGAGCAGCAGCTGGAACATGTTGATCAGGTTCAGATAGAGCGACAGCGCGCCCATGATCGCGAGCTTGTCGGCAGCCTCGCTGCGGCCGTAATGGGCATATTCGCTCTTCAGGCGCTGCGTGTCCCAGGCGGTGAGGCCGGCGAACACGACCACGCCGACGACCGAGAGCAGCATCTGCAGCAGCGACGAGCCGAGGAAGATGTTGACGATGCTCGCCAGCACCACCGCGATCAGGCCGACGAACAGGAAAGTGCCCATGCCGGTCAGGTCGCGCTTGGTCGAATAGCCGAACAGGCTGAGCGCCAGGAACATCGCGGCGGCGGCGAAGAAGGCCATGGCGATGCTCTGGCCGGTGAAGACCAGGAAGATGCTGGCCATCGACACGCCCATCACGCCGGCAAAGGCGAAGAAGGCGGTGCGCGCGCCGGCGACGCTCATTCGCTCGATGCGGAACTGGAAGAAGAAGATGAAGGCGAGCGGCGCGAACATGGCGACCCATTTGAGCGGAGTGCCGAAGATCAGCGCGACCAGCGCCGGCGTGTTCGCCACGGCGAGCGCGACGAGGCCGGTGATCGCCAGACCGATCCCCATGTTGCGGTAGATGCCCAGCATGTGCTGGCGCAGCCCCTCGTCGAAGCGCGCGGCGGCGGCGCCGGTGCGGGGGATCTGGTAGAGAGGGTTCACGTGTGAAAACTCCAATCGAAGCAAGGCATTCGATCGAGCGCCACTCGGTCCGGTCTCGGTGGGGAGGGGGACTGGCCGTCCGAAACCTGCACCGAGCGCGCTCGATGCGGTCCGACATCACGAGGGCTTGGAAAAGCCCTCGCCAGAGGGGCCCGGTCCGCAAGGGATAATCTAGGCGGCGGTCATGTCCGCTTCAATGACGCTGCTGTAACAAAGTGTTGCTCAGGCGTCGCGCAGGCCCACGCCCATCGAGGCACGGGCGGAGTCGCTCTCCGACGAGACCACCGGATAGGCGCAATAGTCGGCGGCGTAATAGGCGCTGGGGCGATGGTTGCCCGACCAGCCGACCCCGCCGAACGGCGCGGCCGAGGACGCGCCGTTGGTCGGCCGGTTCCAGTTGACGATGCCGGCGCGGATATTGGCCCAGAACTGGTCGTAGAGCTTGGGGTTCTGCGCGACCAGGCTGGCCGAGAGGCCGTAGCGGGTATCGTTCGCCTCGGCGATGGCCTCCTCGAAGCTGCTCACCCGGAAGACCTGCAGGATCGGGCCGAACAGCTCGACGTCCACCTTCTCGTTCGCGCCGGTCATGTCGATCACGCCGGGGGTGAGGAACGGGCGGCCCTCGATCGGGCGCTCCATGTGGCGGATCGGGCGGCCGCCCATGGTGAGCAACGCCAGGAAGCTCTCGGTGAGCATGTCGGCCGCGTCATTGTCGATCACCGGGCCCATGAAGGGGGCGGGATCGGCATGCGGCTCGCCGATGATCAGCCGGCCGATCAGCTTGTTGACCTCGGTCATCAGCGGGTCGAACAGCTTCTGGTCGACGATCAGGCGGCGCGCGGCGGTGCAGCGCTGGCCGGCGGTGGTGAAGGCCGATTGCACGACGAGCACCGCGGCCGAATAGAGATCGGGCGTGTCCCACACGACGATCGGGTTGTTGCCGCCCATCTCGAGCGCGAGGATCTTCTCCGGCCGGGTGGCGAACTGGCGGTTCAGGGCGATGCCGGTATTGGCCGAGCCGGTGAACAGCAGCCCGTCGATGTCCGGATGGCCGGCGAGCGCCTTGCCTTCCTCGGGGCCGCCGATCAGCAGGCGGATGCAGCCTTCGGGAATGCCGGCGGCGCGATAGCAGTCGACCAGGAAGGCGCCCGAGGCGGGAGTCTTCTCGGACGGCTTGAACACCACCGCATTGCCGGCAAGCAGCGCGGGGACGATATGGCCATTGGGCAGGTGGACCGGGAAATTATACGGGCCCAGCACCGCCAGCACGCCGTGCGGCTTGTGGCGCAGCGCCAGGCGCGTGTTCATCGGCGCTTCGATGCGGCGCTGGCCGGTACGCTCGGAAAAGGCGGTGATCGAGATGTCGACCTTGGCGATCACCGTCTCGACTTCGGTGCGCGCTTCCCAGAGCGGCTTGCCGGTCTCGCGGGCGAGCAGGTCGGTAAAGGCATCGGCCTTTTGCCGCACGACATTGGCGAAGCGGCGCAGCGCCTCGATGCGATAGGCGAGCGGATGGGCCGCCCAGGCGGCCCAGCTCTGGCGTGCAAGCGCCACTTCCCTGTCGGCGTCTCCGCGCGTCTGGCGCCAGAGAACGGCGCCGGTGGCGGGTTCGGTCGAGATGATTTCCGTGCCGGGCATTCGATGTCGGGGAAGGGCTCTCAGAAAGGATCCCCTGCTCTTGCACGAATTTTGGCGGCTAGGCCAGTGCCTCGGCCATGCGCCGGATTGCGGCGATCTTGGCGTGCAGCGGTCCCCAATCGTCCGCTTCGGCGATGGACGCCCAGATCGCCTCCACCTCCTCGATCAGCATGGCGCAGGGAGTGCCGGACCAATAGCCATGGTCGCGCGCCTTGCGTGGCCGGTAATGCTCGAGCTGGCCGCGCAGATCGTCGAACGCTTCGCCATAATGGGTAGGAAGCGCGCCGCCGAACGCGTCGAAGAAGAATTCGTCCAGCGGGGTCAGCGTCTCGGCCAGCGCCTTTTCGAGGGAGCCGGTCAGCACCCGGTCCGCCTCGGTGCCGCGTGGGACGACGCCGAGACGCCAGAGCAGCGCGTCGGTCACTTCGCGCCGATAGGCCTCGGGGAAGATTTCCATCGCCTCGATCAGCGCCTCCTCCTCGGCGATCGGGCGCAGCGAGATGGCGAGCTGCATCGCGTCCCAGTAGATCGCCTCGGGCTGGCGGCCGAAGGCGTAGAGGCCGGCATGGTCGAAATAGGCGGCGGTGAAGCCCGGATCCCAGAACGGCGCGAACCGCCATGGGCCATAGTCGAAGCTCTCGCCGGTGACGTTGATGTTGTCGCTGTTGAGCACGCCATGGACGAAGCCGGCGGCCATGTAGCGCGCCGCCATCCGCGCGGTCCGCCGGGCGACATGGGCGAGCAGGCGGGCGGGGCCGTCCTCGCCATATTCCTCGCCATGATAGTGGCGCAGCACATAGGCGGTGAGTTGGCGGAGCCCGTCCCGGTCCTGGAGATGGGCGAGGCGCTGGAACGTGCCGATGCGGATATGGCCGTGGCTCAGGCGGACGAGCACCGACGAGCGGGTGGGCGAGGGCTCGTCGCCGCGGTGGAGCGCCTCGCCGGTCTCGATGAGGGAGAAGGTGCGCGACGTCTCGACGCCCAGCGCCTCCAGCATCTCGGTGGCGAGGATCTCGCGTACGCCGCCCTTCAGCGTGAGGCGCCCGTCGCCGAAGCGGCTATGGGGCGTCTGCCCCGATCCCTTGGTGCCGAGGTCCATCAGCCGGCCGCCCCGGTCGCGCATCTGCGCGAACAGGAAGCCGCGGCCGTCGCCGATCTCGGGATTGTACACGCGGAACTGGTGGCCGTGATAGCGCAGCGCCAGCGGCGCGGCGAGCGATCCCTTCAGCGGCTCGAACCGGCCGAAATGCGCGATCCATTCCGCGTCCGACAGGCCGTCCAGCCCGACCTCCGCCGCCGCCCGGTCGTTGCGGAAGCGCAGGATCGCCTGCGGGAACGGCGCCGCCGCGACCGGATCGTAGAAGGCGTCGCCCAGTTCGAGGATCGCCTGTTGCGGAGTGAAGTCCATGCGGCGATATGGGGAAGGATGGGCGATCGGCGCAACTATTCCGACGGTTTCTGGTGGTCGCGGGACGGCATCCGTCTCCACTATCGCGAATATGCCGGGCCGGCGGACCGGCCGCCCGTGCTCTGCTTCCCCGGCCTGACGCGCAACGCGCGCGATTATGAGGGGCTGGCCGAGCGGCTGGCGGGCCAGTGGCGCGTGCTCTGCATCGAGTTTCGCGGGCGCGGCGAGAGCGGCTATGCCAAGGATCCGATGAGCTATGTTCCGCTCACCTATTTCCAGGACGTCGAAGCGCTGCTCGAGGAGCGGGAGATCGGGAAGTTCATCGCGGTCGGCACTTCGCTGGGCGGGCTGGTGACCATGCTGCTCGCCGCGACCGAGCGCGACAAGCTGGCCGGCGTGGTGCTCAACGATGTGGGGCCGGAGATCAACCCTGCCGGCCTGGCGCGCATCCGCACCTATGTCGGCAAGGCGGTCTGGTATCCGACCTGGATGCACGCGGCGCGCGCGCTGGCGAGCAGCAATGCCGATGTCTATCCGGGGTACGAGATCGAGGACTGGCTGCGCATGGCCAAGCGGCTCTACCGAGTGAACAGCTCGGGCCGCATCGTGCTCGACTACGACATGAAGATCGCCGAGCCGTTCCGCGTGCCCGGCAACGAGGCCGGACCGGACATGTGGCCGACGATCGACGCCATTGCCGGCCGACCGCTGCTGATCGTGCGCGGCGAGCGCTCGGACATATTGAGCGAGGAGACGGCGGCCCGGATGGTGGAGCGCGTGCCGGGCGCCGAGCTGGTGACGGTGCCCGGGGTCGGCCACGCGCCGACGCTGGAGGAGCCGGAAGCGATGGCGGGGATCGAGCGGTTGCTGGCGAAGGTGGCGGGCTAGCGGTTGGCGACGGGCTTGATCTGCCCGGCGACATAGGATTGTGACCAGCCTTTCGCCGAGACGAGCACGCCGCCGCGGAACGTGAATTCCACATCGGCCAGCGTCGAGGCGCGGCTATCGATGAACGCGACTTTCACGCTCCATTCGTCGCAGGGATCGACCACCATCGGAATCGAACTCCAGGGGAGATAGTGGAAGGAATCCGCCTTCATTTCGGCGGCCAGCGCATGTGCGCCCGCGGGGCCCTTCCCCAGGGGGCCGCCGACATCGCCCGAGCCGAGATCGAATTCCGCATCGGGCCGCACCAGCGCGCGGAGCTCGGAATCGCGTTGCCATCCCCCGGCGGCGGCGTGTTCGACGATCGCGATGGCGCGCTGGCTGAGCGTGGCATAGACATCGCTGATGTTCCGTGTCGCCGGCATGGCGCAGCCCGCCGGTGCGGCCGCCTGGGCCCGGGCGGGCGCAATTGCGGAGAGAAGCGCCGGCACGGCCGCGCATATCACTGTCTTCACGGACTTGATCCCCTTGGCGGCGTCAGCGGAATGTCCAACGGACGTGACGTCCGCGCAATCCCCCGCTAAGCACCCCATCCAACGATGCCGATCCACATCCTCCACCTCCACTCGACCTTCAACCTCGGCGGCAAGGAAGCGCGCGCCGTGCGGCTGATGAACGCGTTCGGCGACAAGGCGCGGCACACCATCGTCTCGGCCATGCCCGATCAGCTCGAGGCGCGGGCGATGATCGCCAAGGGGATCAAGTACGAGATCGCGCAGGATCCGCCGCCGCTCTCGGGCCGGCCCTCGGTGAAGCGCTACGAGGCGATCGCGCGCTACATGCGCCGCTTCGACCTGGTGCTCACCTATAATTGGGGGGCGATCGACGGCGTGATGGCGGCGCGCGTGTTCGGCAAGGGACTGCCGCCGGTGATCCACCATGAGGACGGGTTCAACCAGGACGAGGCCGAGAAGCTCAATCCGGTCCGCAACATGTATCGCCGCATCGCGCTGCCCGCGGCCAATGCGCTGGTCGTGCCTTCCGAAGTGCTCGAGCGGATCGCGCTCAACCAGTGGCGCCAGCCGCGCGCGCGCCTGTTCCGCATCGCCAACGGCATCCCGACCAAGCTCTATGCCGGCAAGCCCGATATCGAGCTGATTCCCGAGCTCAAGCAGAAGAAGCCCGGGACGCTGGTGGTGGGCTGTGTCGCCGGCCTCAGGCCGGTGAAGGACCTGCCGCTGCTGGTCCGCGCGGTGGCCGGGCTGAACACGCGTTTCAAGCTGGTGATCGTCGGCGAGGGGCCGGAGCGGCAGAACATCCTCGACGCCGCCGAGGCGATGGCGATCGAGGATGCGGTGATCCTGCCCGGATTCCTGCGCGAGCCGCATCGCTATATGGGATTGTTCGACGTGTTCGCGCTCTCGTCGAGGAGCGAGCAGGCGCCGATCTCGGTGCTCGAGGCGATGGCGGCCGGCCTGCCGGTGGTGGCGCCGCCGGTGGGCGACATCCCCAAGATGGTCGGCGAGCGCAACCAGCATTTCCTGCCGCCCGAGCGCACCGAGGTGGTGCTGCGCGACCGGATCGACATGTTCGCCCGGCATCCCGAGGAGCGCGAGATGGTGGGGAAGGAGAACCGCGCGCGCGCCCGTGCGTTGTTCGACGAAGGGGAAATGATCGCCGCCTATGCGCGCCTCTACGGCGCCGCGATGGGACGGCCTGACGCACTGCAGTGACGATTGTTGCTCGCTTGTTGCGTCCGATCCGTCTAGCGTCGCGCGAATTTTAGTCTGGAGGTTCTGTGTTCAAGGGTCTGTCGCCCATCCTGTACAACGGCCGCGAGGTCTGGCCGATCGTCGAGGGGGGTAAGGGTGTGGCTGCCACCAACCATGCCAGCGCGGGCGCCTGGGCCGCGGCGGGGGGCATCGGCACGGTCTCCGCGGTCAATGCCGACAGCTATGACGCCGAAGGCAAGATCATTCCGCAGATCTATCGCGCGCTCACGCGCCGCGAGCGGCACGAGGAACTGATCCAGTACGCGATCGAGGGCGCGGTCCAGCAGGTCAAGAAGGCCTTCGAGATCGGCGACGGCAAGGGCGCGATCAACATCAACGTGCTGTGGGAGATGGGCGGCGCGCAGCGGGTGCTGCACGGCGTGCTGGAGCGCACCCGCGGCATGGTCGCCGGCGTCACCTGTGGCGCGGGCATGCCCTACAAGCTCAGCGAGATCGCGGCGTCGTACAACGTCAACTATCTCCCCATCGTCAGCTCCGGCCGCGCCTTCCGCGCGCTGTGGAAGCGCGCCTATTCCAAGGCGAGCGAGTGGCTGGCAGCGGTGGTCTATGAGGATCCCTGGCTCGCCGGCGGCCATAACGGCCTGTCCAATGCCGAGGATCCGCTCAAGCCGCAGGATCCCTATCCCCGCGTCAAGGAACTGCGCGACGTGATGCGCGAGGGCGGCATCCCGGACGAGGTGCCGATCGTCATGGCCGGCGGCGTCTGGTACCTGCGCGACTGGAACGACTGGATCGACAATCCCGAGCTCGGCCGCATCGCCTTCCAGTTCGGCACCCGCCCGCTGCTCACCCAGGAAAGCCCGATTCCCGATGGCTGGAAGGCCAAGCTGATGGAGATCGAGGAAGGCGAGGTGCTGCTTCACCGCTTCTCGCCGACCGGCTTCTATTCGTCGGCGGTGCGCAACCCGTTCCTGCGCAATCTCGAGGCGCGCTCGGAGCGCCAGATCCCCTATTCGACCGAGGAGGCGGGCGACCATACCTTCCAGCTCGACGTCGGCGTGAAGGGCAAGAATTTCTGGGTGACCCGCAACGACCTGCTCCGGGCCCGCCAATGGTTCGGCAACGGCTTCACCTCGGCGCTCAAGACGCCGGACAACACGCTGGTGTTCGTCAACGAGGAGGAGAAGGGCATCATCCGCAAGGACCAGGCGGATTGCATGGGCTGCCTGAGCCAGTGCGCCTTCTCGTCCTGGGCCGATACCGAGACCAACTCGACCGGCCGGCTGGCGGATCCGCGCAGCTTCTGCATCCAGAAGACGCTGCAGGACATCGCCCATGGCGGCCCGACCGACGAGAATCTGATGTTCGCGGGGCATGCCGCCTATAGCTTCAAGCGCGACCCGTTCTATTCGAACGGCTTCGTTCCGACGGTGAAGCAGCTGGTGGACCGGATTCTGACGGGCGACTAAGGGGTTTCCGGCGCGGTTCGGACCGCGTCTCGGGAGCATCGGCAAGCGTTGGTCAGGGGTGCCAGAGCGTGATCGCGGCGGTGCCGGCACAGGCGATCGCGACGCCGGCGAGCAGCCAGCCGCGAAGGGCATGGGGTGTTCTCCGCGCGGGCCGGTCGGTCGCGGGGGATTCGCTCCGGCGGCCGCCCTTTCGGGGCGTGCCGCCCTGGCCGGCGGCCCAGCTTTCGTTGGCGGCGCGGAGCAGCGCGTTGAAGTTCAGCCGCTCCAGCAACTGGATGCCGAGCGTCTTCCCCTTCACCCACACGACCCGGCCCGCCAGCGCCAGCGAGGCCTTGCGGACCTCGACATAGGTTCCCGGCCTGGGCGGGAACGGTGCCAGCAGCATCATGCCGTGCGGCGAGATGTTGCGGATGGTCACGTCGCACCATCCCCCCTTGCTGCGCATCTGGGCGGGGATGACGACTTCCCGCCGCGATTCTCTCGATTGCATCTGGTGATCCCCCGGCGCGGCTGCCCCGATGGCGGGGATCGCGCGGGAGGAGTTACGCAGTATCGCGCTTACCGCTGCCTTGCCGGCCATGGTTAACCGCGAAGAAGATGCCCCGGATCGGAGGTATCGCGCTAGAATCCGCAAAGTATCGGCAAGATGATCGCAGGTTCATGGCCTGAACAATTGTCTGATCTTTTCGCCGTCGTTCCGGCCCCGGGCCGCGATCCCGCTTCTGCTTCCGCCGGCAAGAGCCCGGCTCAAGGCCGGGGTGCCGAAGGAAGAATGGTCCCCAGCCTATAGCCAGCCATCGAGAACCTGGTCGGGCGGCCGATGCCCATCGGACCAGACCCGAATATTGGCGATCACCTTGACGCCCATATCCTCGCGCCCTTCGAAAGTGGCGGAGCCGAGATGGGGGAGCAGCACGACATTGTCGAGCGCGACGAGGCGCGGATCGACCGCGGGCTCGTTCACATAGACGTCGAGCCCGGCGCCGGCGATGCGCCGCTGGGCGAGCGCGGCGATCATCGCCTCTTGGTCCACGATCTCGCCGCGGGCCGTGTTGATCAGCCAGCCCCGGGAACCGAGCAGGTCGAGCCGTCGCGCGTCGATCAGGCCGCCCGTGGCGCCGGTATGCGGGGTGTGGATCGTGAGGATGTCCGCCGCCGCAAGCATCGAATCGAGCTCGGGGTGCCAGGTGGCGCCCAGCTGCGCCTCGAGCACCTGCGGCAGGCGGTGGCGGTTGTGATAATGGATCTGGAGACCGAAGGCGCGTGCCCGCATCGCCACCGCCTGGCCGATCCGGCCCATGCCCAGGATGCCGAGCTTCTTGCCGCCGATCCGGTGCCCGCGCATCGAAGTGGGAGCCCAGCCGGTCCAGCCGCCCGCGCGGACCAGCTCGTCGCCCTCGACCAGGCGGCGCGGCACGGCGAGGATCAGCGCCATCGCCATGTCGGCGGTATCCTCGGTGAGCACGCCGGGGGTGTTGGTGACGGTGATGCCGCGCGCCCTGGCGGCCTTCAGGTCGATATGGCCGACGCCGGCGCCGTAATTGGCGATCAGGCGCAGCCGGCCGGGCGCGGCCGCGAGCAGGGCGGCATCGATCCGATCGGTGACGGTGGGCACCAGCACGTCGCAATCCGCCATCGCCGCGCCGAGCGCCTCGGGCGACATGGGCGTGTCGCCGGCATTGGTTACGACATCGAACAATTCGGCCATGCGCGCCTCGATGCCGTCGGGCAGCGCGCGGGTGACGATCACCCGGGGACGGGAAGGGCGCGGGCCATGTGCCATAAAGGGCGGCTTGGCCGGTGGCGCGGCGCCAGTCAACGGTTGATGGCGAGGCGCTGCTCGGCGTAGATAGCGCGGACACTAGTTCATGAGGGTCGCATGCGTTTTGGGAAATGGGCCGTGCTCGGCGTCGTCGCGCTGGGATTGGCCGTTCCCGCATCGGCCCAGCGCAAGACGCCCTATTTCGTCTCGATCAAGGCCGAGAAGGCCCGGATGCGCACCGGCCCGGGGCGCAACTATCCCTCGAACTGGCTCTATCAGCGCCGCGGCCTGCCGCTGAAGGTGATCGACATCTATGGCGAATGGCGCAAGGTCGAGGATCCGGACGGCACCCAGGGCTGGATGCTCGCCAACCTGCTCGACGACGTGCGCACGGCAATGGTGATCGGCACCGTGAGCGAGATGCGCGACGCCCCCCGCTTCAATGCGCGAGTGAGCTGGCGCGCAGCGCCCGGCGTGGTCGGCCGGGTGAGCCGCTGCGCGAGCAACTGGTGCTGGTTCGATGTGGCCGGGCGCGGCGGCTATATCGAGCAGAGCCATATCTGGGGCACCGATCCGGGCGAGGCGGTGAACTGATTTTTACCCGAATTGGGCGCCAAAGGTCGCAAAGGCCCTAACGTCAATAGAGAAGCCCAAACCCATCTCCGGCGCATCGGGATTACCCTGGTGGAATGAATCCCCTGCCCGGCGGAGGCTGGAATCCGCACGACATTTCTTCGCGATGAGAAAGAGCCTGTTCGGCATGACAGGCGGAACCCTACATTGGAAGCCGCGAACCGGGGCGGGGCGTCGGCGTTTCGCGGCGGGAGAGAAGAGCATGACCTTTCGATTTGCCGTGGCCGTGTTCGCCGGATCGCTGATCGCGTCCGGCGCATCGGCGCAGACCGCCGGCGCCTTCATGCAGAACCCGGCCTTCAAGGATCCCGCGCCGGCCGAGTGCGAGACGAGCTTCGACATGCAGCATTGCGCGGCGCACGAACTGCGCGTCGCCGATGCGCGGATGAGCGCGCGCTATGCGGAATTGCGGGGGCGATCCGGGCCGGCGGCCCGGCAGCGGCTGCTGGCCGAGCAGCGCAAATGGCTGGCGGAGCGCGATCGCGGCTGCATCGCCCGGGGCGACGCCTATCGCGGCGGGACGATCGCGCCGGTCGTGGTGGCGCAATGCTGGGTCGAGGTGACCAGGGCCCGCGAGAAGGCGCTGGCGCGGCGCTAGGTTGAGGACTCATATTCTCCAGCGTCATCCCCGCTTCTCCAGCGTCATCCCCGCGCAGGCGGGGATCCAGGGCCAAGGGCAAGGACGGCGCGGCTCGCCTTGCCGTTTCCGGCAAGCACCCGCGTGATCGCTTCGATCGTCCCCTGCTACCCTGGATCCCCGCCTTCGCGGGGATGACGGGTGTGGTTTCAAGGGCTTGTTTGGGTTCTCAACCTAGGCCGCTGGTTCAGGCAACAAAACCCTCACTCCCGCTTTCTCGGGAGGGCGGGGCTTCCCGCCTCAAGCCGGCCGGTGAGGCGTCGGGTCGCCCAGTTCCTCGACGAGTTGGCGGCGCGCTTCGATGCGGGCCTGGTCGAACCAGGCGCGGGCGGTCTCGGGGAGCGAGGCGAGGATCGCCGCGTCGGTCTCGGACGCGACCCGGTCGACCAGCTCTCCCGGCGCAACGCCCAGCAGCGGCGCGAGCAGGCGCATCGTCCGGGCCCGCAGGCGGAACTCGAAATCGTCGAGGCGCGCCGATTCGATCTCGCCCTTCTTCAGCAGCGCGCCGCGCAAGTCGAAGACCATCTTTCCTTCCTTCGCCGCCCCGCGAAGGGGGGGCGGCCATGCGGTCAGTCCAGCAGCTCGACGGCCATCGCCGTCGCCTCGCCCCCGCCAATGCACAGCGAGGCCAGGCCGCGCCGGGCGCCGCGCGCCTCGAGCGCCGAGAGCAGGGTGGCGAGCACGCGCGCGCCGCTCGCGCCGATCGGATGGCCGAGCGCGCAGGCGCCGCCATTGACGTTGAGCGCGGCGTGATCGAGCCCAAGCTCCTTCATCGCGATCATCGCGACCGCGGCGAAGGCTTCGTTCACTTCGAACAGGTCGACGTCGCCGATCGCCCAGCCGGCCTTGGCGAGCGCCTTCTTCATCGCGAAGACCGGCGCCGTGGTGAAGCGGGCCGGGGCATGGGCATGCGCGGCATGCGAGACGATGCGGGCGACCGGGGTCAGGCCGAGCTTCTCCGCCACGCCGAGCCGCGTCATCACCAGCGCGGCCGCGCCGTCCGAGATCGAGGAGGCGTTGGCGGCGGTGATCGTGCCGTCCTTGGCGAAGGCGGGCTTGAGCGTGGGGATCTTCGCGGGATCGCCCTTGGCGGGCTGCTCGTCGAGCGTGACGGAGACGGCGCCCTTGCGCGTCTTCACTTCGACCGGCACGATCTCGCGATCGAAAGCGCCGCTGGCCTGGGCGGCCTTGGCGCGCTCGAGCGAGGCGATGGCGAAATCGTCCTGCGCGGCGCGGGTGAACTGATATTCCTGCGCGACTTCCTCGGCGAAACTGCCCATCAGCCTGCCGGGTTCATAGGCGTCCTCGAGCCCGTCGAGATACATATGGTCCATCAGCCGGTCATGGCCGATGCGCGCGCCCGCGCGATGGCGCAGCGAGAGATAGGGCGCGTTGGTCATGCTCTCCATGCCGCCCGCGACCAGCAGATCGACCGAGCCGGCGGCGAGCGCTTCGGCCGCCATGATCGCGGCCTGCATGCCCGAGCCGCACATCTTGTTCACCGTGGTCGCCTCGACATGGCTGGGCAGGCCCGCCTTGAGCGCCGCCTGGCGCGCCGGCGCCTGGCCCAGGCCGGCGGGAAGCACGCAGCCCATGTAGATTCGCTCGATCGCATCGCCCTTGAGGCCGGCGCGCTCCACCGCGGCACCGACGGCGGCGGCGCCGAGATCGGTGGCGCTTGCCTCGCCCAGCACGCCCTGGAAGCTCCCCATCGGCGTGCGGGCATAGGAGGCGATGACGATGTCGTCGGCGGACATATTGGATCCTCTCGTTGGTTGGGGCGCATCTAGTATCGCGCGCGACGGTTTGCAAAAGCCGCGCGCCCCGGCATGACGGGATGGACCATGGACCCGATCGAGATTCTCGGATGCTGACGCATGACGGTTGATCCGGTCTGGGGCTGGAGCGTGCTGCTCGGCGTGCTGGGGCTCGTCTTCGGCAGCTTCATCGCGACGCTGGCGATCCGCTGGCCCGAGGGGCGGGCGGTGGGCCGTGGCCGATCCGAATGCGACAGTTGCGGCAAGGGGCTGCGCGCGGGCGAGCTGGTGCCGGTGATGAGCTATCTCTTCCAGCGCGGCCGCTGCCGGGGCTGCGGCGCGCCGATCCGGATGAGCCATGTCCTGACCGAGCTGCTGGGCGGCGCGATCGGCGTGGCGGCGGCGATCGCCTCGCCCGATCCGGCCGGGGCGGCGGGGGCGGTGTTCGGCTGGCTGCTGCTCGCGCTGGCGGCGCTCGACGTGGCGGCGCTGTGGCTGCCCAATGGGCTGACCGGGCTGCTGGCGGCGGCCGGGCTGGCGGCGGGGCTCGCCGGCCTCGGCCCGCCGCTCGAGGCGCGGCTGATCGGCGGGGCGGCCGGCTTCGGCGTGCTGTGGCTGGTCGCCTGGAGCTATCGGCGGCTGCGCGGGCGGCAGGGGCTGGGCGGGGGAGATCCCAAATTGTTCGGCGGCATCGGGCTGTGGCTCGGCTGGCAGGCCCTGCCGCTGGTGCTGCTCGCCGCCTGCCTGATCGGGCTGGCGGGAGTGCTGGGCCTGATGCTGGGCGGGCGGCGCGTGACCGGGACCGACCGGTTGCCTTTTGGCGTGATGCTGGCGGCGGCGGCGTTCGCGGTGTGGCTCGGCTTGGCGATCGGGCCGATGCCGGGTTAGGCTCCGTTCCGGACAGCCAGGGGAATCGGCATGCGGAGCTTGATGCTGGGAGCCGCGCTGGGCGTGCTCGTTGCGAATGGGGCGCTGGCGCAGGACAAGCCCATGGAGGCGACGATCCAGGTGCTTGGCGTCGGCACGGTGGAGGATGCGCCGAGCCTCGCGCATATTTCCTTCACGCTGCGCGGCGAAGGCAAGGGATCGGATGACGCGCTGCGCGCGCTGGTGGCGCGCAAGGAGGCGGTGGAAGCCGCGATGGGCTCGCTGGACAAGGCCAGCTTCCGGGTCGAGACCGGAGATGTCGCGATCACCGAGGTGCGCGGGCGCGACTGCCGCGGCTCCGGCGAGGACGAGGATGCACCGCGCCTGTCGACCGGCGCGTGCGCGATCCAGGGCTATGTCGCGACGATGGACGCGTCGGCCGATGTCGGTCCGGTCGCGCTTTCGGGCACGCTGGCGGGATTGGCCGGCAGGGCGGGGGCCAGCAACGTGCGTCTTTCGAACTTTCGCGCCACCGACCCGGGTGGGGCGCGGCAGCGCGCGATGGCAGCCGCCGTGGTGAACGGCCTGGAGCAGGCACAGGCGATCGCAGCCGCATCGGGCAGCAAGCTCGGGCGGTTGCTGCGGGTGAGCGATCAGAATGGTGGCTATATGGTCGAGCAATTGCAGAGAATTGCCGGCGCCGCCGCGCGGGACAAGGCCATCGTGCCCGAGCCGGTGGTGGTGACGATCACTCCCCAGGCGATCAGCACCACGGCGCGGCTCGTGCTGGTCTATGAGATCGCGCGATGAGCATGCGCGACCTGCTCGACGCCCAGCGCGCCGCCTTCATGGCCGAGCTGCCGGTATCGCTGGATGCGCGGCGCGACCGGCTGAAGCGGGCGATCGCGATGATCTCCGACAATGCCGACGGGCTCTGTGACGCGCTGAGCGAGGATTTCGGCCATCGCAGCCGCGACCAGTCGATGATCACCGACATCGCGGCCTCGGTAGCGCCGCTGCGGCATGCGCTGAAGCATGTGGCGCGCTGGTCGAGGCCCGCGCGCAAGCCGGTGCTGTTCCCGCTGGGGCTGCTCGGCGGGCGCGGGCGGATCGAATATCAGCCCAAGGGCGTGGTGGGGATCATCGCGCCGTGGAACTTCCCGGTGCAGCTGGTGATGAGCCCGCTCGCCGGCGTCTTTGCGGCGGGCAACCGGGCGATGGTGAAGACCAGCGAATATACGCCGATGGTCTCGGCGCTGCTGGCGGCGCTGGCGGAGCGCTATTTCGATCCCGCCGAGCTGGCCTTTGTCGGCGGCGGGCCGGAGATGGGCAAGGCGTTCGCCGAAATGCCGTTCGACCATCTGCTGTTCACCGGCGCGACCGGCATCGCCCGCCACATATTGCATGCCGCCGCCGACAATCTCACCCCGGTGACGCTGGAGCTGGGCGGCAAGTCGCCGGTGGTGCTGGGCCGCTCGGCGGATGTCGCGCAGGCGGCCGAGCGGGTGGCGCTGGGCAAGATGCTCAATGCCGGCCAGATCTGCCTCGCGCCCGATTACGTGCTGGTGCCCGAGGAGCAGGAGGCCGCGGTGGTCGATGGCCTCGTCGCCGCCGCCTCGCGCATGTATCCCACGCTGTTGTCGAATCCGGACTATACCGCGGTGATCAATGACCGGCACTATCAGCGCCTCACCGGCTGGATCGACGATGCCCGGGCCAAGGGGGCCGAGGTGATCGCGGTGAATCCGGCGGACGAGGATTTTGCCGGCGCCAATGCCCGCAAGCTGCCGCTGCACATCATCCGCAATCCCACCGACGACATGATGGTGATGCAGGAGGAGATTTTCGGGCCGGTGCTGCCGGTGCGCGGCTATGCGCGCATCGAGGACGCGATCGGCGAAGTGAACCGGCGCGACCGGCCGCTCGCGCTCTATTATTTCGGGAACGACCGGGCCGAGCGGCGCCAACTGCTCGACCGGACGATCTCCGGCGGCGTGACCGTGAACGACGTGATCTTCCATGTCAGCCAGGAGGAGCTGCCGTTCGGCGGCATCGGCCCCTCGGGCATGGGCGCCTATCATGGCGAGATCGGCTTCCGGACGTTCAGCCACGCCAAGGCGGTGTACCGCCAGCCGCGGATCGACGTGGCCGGACTGGCGGGCATGAGGCCGCCCTATGGCAAGGCGACTCGGGCGACGGTCAGGCGGCAGATGAAGGGGTGAGCGGTGACGCCGGCCATTGGAGAAAATCACGCATGAGCGAGGCATCCTCCGACTGGGATCATGCCGCCGCCGCAAGGCTCGACGGCGCGACGGTGCTGGTCGGGCTGACCTTCGTCAGCGCGGAGGGAGAGCGGCGCGAGCAGGTCTTCGGCACGGTGATGGAAGTGGGGCCGGGCGGGATCACGCTGCGCCTCGAAGGTGCGCGCGGGGGCGAATTGTTCGCGCTGCCGCCCGATCTCGATGCCTTCGCGCCGGCGGATCCGGGCATCTACCGGTTGCGCGAGACGGGGGAGAAAGTGATCGATCCGGATTTCACGGCGGCCTGGACAGTGAGCCGTCCGGCGAATTGAGCCCGTGGTTGCGGGGCAGGCGGCGCGATGCCAAAAAAAAGGCCGCCCCGAAGGACGGCCGTGAAAGTCTTAGGAGAGGATGCCTGAAAGGCCCGATCTTTGTGCATCGCAGCGGGAAATATCGCAAGTGCGAAGTGATAACGATATCATTGCAGAAATTGCAACTGTCCAACGTTGTCAGTTGCGCATGCCGGAATTGCTGCGCAGGGTGACGCAATGACGGCCCTGAAGCTCGACGATTTCCTGCCCTATCGCCTGTCGATCGCCTCCAACGCGGTGTCGGATGCGGTGGCGAGCGCCTATCGCGCGCTGTTCGGACTGAAGATTCCCGAATGGCGCCTGGTCTCCATTCTCGCCGAGGGCGGGGCGATGAGCCAGCAGGCGCTGTGCGGCCGGACGCGCATGGACAAGGTGACGGTGAGCCGCGCGGCGATCGCGCTGTCCGAACGGGGGCTGATCAGCCGGGCGAGCAATCCGGGCGACCAGCGCTCGCACCTGCTGGCGCTCAGCAAGGCGGGCTGGGAATTGTACGAGGAAGTCGCGCCCAAGGCGATCGAGCTGGAGCGCCGGGTCTTCGCCGATTTCACGCGCGAGGAGCGGTTGCAGCTCCGGCGGATGCTGGACCGGATCGAGGCCGCGGTGGAAGCGCTCGAGGACAGGCCTTGATCCCGGACCCGGCTATCGCCTAAGCGGGGCGTGCCCTCCCCAGGCGAACGCAAAACCGTGCCGCAGGAGGATTCTTCATGACCGTCATTCGTTCCGGCCTGTCCGTCGCCGAGCCGCTCGCGCGCTTCGTCGAGGAACGCGTGCTGCCGGGGCTCGACATCGAGGCGGCCGGCTGGTGGGCGGGCGTGGCCGAGATATTCGCGCGATTCGCGCCCGAGAATCGTGCGCTGCTCGCGAAGCGGGACGCGTTGCAGGCGGCGATCGACGCCGCGCCCGGGCGCGCCGGCGACGCGGCGTTCCTGCGCGAGATCGGCTATCTGGTCGATCCGCCCGCGCCGTTCGAGATCGGCACGCGCAATGTCGATGCCGAGATCGCCCATATGGCCGGGCCGCAGCTGGTGGTGCCCGCGCTCAACGCCCGCTTCGTGCTCAACGCCGCCAACGCGCGCTGGGGCAGCCTGTACGATGCGCTCTATGGCACCGATGCGCTGCCCGGCGCCGCGAAGCCCGGCGGCTATGATCCGGAGCGTGGCGCGCAGGTGATCGCCCGTGCCAGGGCGTTCCTCGACGCGGCGGTGCCGCTGGCGCAGGGCAGCTGGGCCACGCTGGCCGGGCCGCCGACCTTGGCGGATCCCGCGCAACAGGTCGGGCCCTGGCGGTTCCGCCACCATGGGCTGCACATCGAAGTGATCGTGGATCGCGCGCATCCGATCGGGCGCGACGATCCGGCGGGGATCGCCGACGTGCTGCTCGAGGCGGCGCTGACCACGATCGTCGACCTGGAGGATTCGATCGCGGCGGTCGATGCCGAGGACAAGGTCGCGGCCTATGCCAATTGGCTGGGGCTGATGCGCGGCGATCTGGAGGAGCGCTTCGACAAGGGTGGCCAGGCGCTCACTCGGCGCCTCGCTCCGGATCGCGGCCCGCTGCCCGGCCGCGCGCTGCTCTTCGTCCGCAATGTCGGGCATCTGATGACCACGCCGGCGGTGCGCCTGCCGGAGGGCGGCGAAGCGCCGGAAGGCGTGCTCGACGCGATCCTGACAAGCACCATCGCGCTCTACGACCTGCGCGGGCTGGGCCGGTATCGCAACAGCCGCACCGGCTCGATCTACATCGTGAAGCCCAAGATGCACGGCCCCGAGGAGTGCGGCTTCACCGACCGGCTGTTCGACGCGGTCGAGGACCTGCTCGTGCTGCCCCGCCACACGATCAAGGTCGGCGTGATGGACGAGGAGCGGCGGACCTCGGCCAATCTCGCCGCGTGCATCCATGCGGTGCGCGACCGCATCGTGTTCATCAACACCGGCTTCCTCGATCGTACCGGCGACGAGATCCATACCGGCATGCGCGCCGGGCCGATGGTGCCCAAGGGCGAGATGAAGGGCGCCGAATGGATCAAGGCCTATGAGGACCGCAACGTCCGCATCGGCCTGGCCTGCGGCCTTTCGGGCAAGGCGCAGATCGGCAAGGGCATGTGGGCGGCGCCCGACCGGATGGCCGACATGCTCGCGCAGAAGATCGCCCATCCGATGAGCGGCGCGAATACCGCCTGGGTGCCGAGCCCGACCGCGGCGACGCTGCACGCGCTCCATTATCACCAGGTCGACGTCTTCGCCCGCCAGCGCGAGATCGTCGGCGAGGCGATCCCCGGCCTGGCGCCGTTGCTCGCCGTGCCGCTGGCACCGGGGCGCAACTGGTCGGAAGAGGAAATCGCGCGCGAGCTCGACAACAATGCCCAGGGCATCCTCGGCTATGTCGTCCGCTGGATCGACCAGGGCGTCGGCTGTTCCAAGGTGCCCGACATCCATGACATCGGCCTGATGGAGGATCGCGCCACGCTGCGCATCTCCTCGCAGCACCTGGCCAACTGGCTGCTCCACGGCGTGGCGAGCGCCGACGACATCGATGCCGCGCTCCGGCGGATGGCGGCAAAGGTCGATGCGCAGAATGCCGGCGACCCGCGCTACCGGCCGATGGCGGGCAACGAAGCGACGAGCCTTGCCTTCCAGGCGGCGCGGGCGCTGATCTTCGAGGGGCTGGCGCAGCCAAATGGCTATACCGAACCACTTCTCCACAGGTTTCGTGCCGAAGCGAAGGCGATAGCGCGCTGAATTTCCTGGGCTTTCGTAAAAGTGCGGACCCAAAGCGCATTTGGGTCGTTACGCTGGCGAGAGGGCCGGTCTAGGGATGCGGCTCGAAAGGGAGCCAGTTGCGTAGAGGGGTGAAGCGGATTTGGCTGGCGGCGCTCGCCGGCACGGCATGCGTGCCGGGCCTTGCGCATGCGCAGGTCTCGGATCCCAAGCCGGGGCAGGGCGCGCCGCCTTCGGGACCCGCGCCCGCGCCTGCCGCGGCTCCAGCGCCCGCGCAGGACGGCACGGTGCGGGTGGCGCCGGTCGACGAGAGCCCGATCGTTCCCGATGCCCAGTTCGAGGCGGCGATGCCGAAGATCGAGGGCGATATCAACGCGCCGCTGGAGGCGATGCCGTCGCCTACCGGCACACCCACGCCCATGCCGGCGCCCGTCACCCAGGGCCAGGCTGCGCAGCAAGTGCGGCAACAGGCCGAGGAGAGCTTCGCGGCGGCGCCGGCCGAGGATCCCGAATTCGCGCGGCCGCTGCCGCCCCTCGCCGAGTTCAAGGTCGAGCCGCCGGTGGAGGACAAGGTCGCCGACAAGAAATCGGTGACGATCCGCTACACCACGCACGAGGAGGGGCTCTCGGCGGTCGGGCTCGCGGGCCTGTTCGAGAATCTCTCGGCGCTGGAAAATGGCGGCGGGCGCGCGGCGAACACCGCGATGGTCGCGGCGCGCGCGCGGGAGGACGAGCGCCTCGCGATCCGCCTGCTCCAGTCGCGTGGCTATTACGATGCCACCGCGGTCTCGACCGTGGACCAGAACCCGCAGACGCCGGGCACCGTGCGCGCGACGATCAGCGCCACGGCCGGCCCGCTGTATCGCCTGGGCGACGTGAAGGTGGCGAGCGATCCCACCGTGCCGCCCGGGCTGCTACTGCGCGAGCTCAACCTCAATCCCGGCGATCCGATCGAGGCTGAGCGCGTGCAGGGCGCCGAGGCGAACGTCGCGCTGCGGCTGCCGCAACAGGGCTATCCCTTCGTCAAGGTCGGCCAGCGTGACATCCTGCTCGACGAGGAAACCCATATCGGCGACTATACGCTGCCGATCGAGCTGGGGCCCCGCGCGGTGTTCGGCGATATCCGTACCGAGGTTGGGGGCGATTCCGGCGCGCGGCGGGGCGCGGGCGCGAGCCGCAGCGAGCGGCGGCAGGAACGCCGGCGCCGCGTGCGCCAGCCGGCGTTCGATGCCGATCACATCCGGGTGCTGCGCCGCTACAAGCCGGGCGCGCTCTACGATGTCCGCGCCGTCGACGATCTGCGCGAGGCGATGATCGCGACCAGCCTGTTCTCGACCGTCTCGGTCGAGCCGGTGCGCACGGGCGAGGCGGGGCCGGACGGCACCGAAGTGGTCGACCTGCTCGTCCGCCAGAATCCCGGCCGCCCGCGCACGCTGGCGGCGGAGCTGGGCTATTCCACCGGCCAGGGCATCCGGCTCACCGGCAGCTGGACGCATCGCAACCTGTTCCCGCCCGAAGGGGCGCTGATCGTCGCGGGCGTGCTCGGCACGCAGGAACAGGGGCTCAGCACCACCTTCCGCCGCTCGAACGCCGGGCAGCGCGACAAGACCTTCCAGATCGCCGCCGCGCTCAACCACCAGGATTACGACGCCTATGAGAGCTATACCGGCACGCTCTCGTTCCGCTTCTCGCGCGATTCGACGCCGATCTGGCAGAAGCGCTGGATCTATTTCTACGGTGCCGAGCTGGTCGCCGCGAACGAGGACCGCTGGAACTATGCCAGCAACCGGCGCGATCGCGGCACCTGGCTGATCGCGGCGGCGCCGTTGTTCCTGGGCTATGACCGATCCGACAATCTGCTGAACCCGACGCGCGGCTTCCGGATCAAGGCCAATGCCAGCCCGGAGACGTCGGTGCGCGGCGCCGCCCGGCCCTATGCGCGCTTCATGCTCGAGGGCACCTATTACCAGCCGGTCTCCAGCAGCATCGTGATCGCCGCGCGGGCGCGCGCCGGATCGATCATGGGCATCGAGCGCGACGACCTGCCGCCGTCGCGCCGCTATTATGCGGGCGGCGGCGGATCGGTGCGGGGCTTCGGCTATCAGGAGCTCGGGCCCCGCTCGCCCGACGGCAAGCCGGTGGGCGGGCGCAGCTTCAACGAATTCGCGATCGAGGCACGCTATCGCTTCGGCAATTACGGCATCGTGCCCTTCATCGATGCCGGCCAAGTCTATGAGGGCATCTACCCGACGGGCAAGAACATCCGCTTCGGCGCGGGCATCGGCGGGCGGCTCTACACCAATTTCGGCCCGATCCGCGTCGATGTGGCGACGCCGATCAACCGCAAGCCGGGCGAATCCAAGGTCTCGCTCTACATCTCGATCGGGCAGGCCTTCTGATGGCGGAAGAGATTTCCGCGCCGGAGCCCGCGCGCGAGGCCGGGGCGGCCCGCCGGCCCCTGTGGCAGCGCGCGGCGAAATGGGCGGGGATCGTGCTGGCCGGCCTGGCGCTGGCGATCGGTGCGCTGGTGCTGGGGCTCGACACCCAGCCGGGCCGCCGCTTCGTCGCCGACCAGATCGCCGGGATCACCCTGGAATCGGGCCTCAATTTCCGCATCGGCCGGATCGACGGCTCGCTCTACGGCGCGATGATCCTGCGCAACGTGCAGGTGCGCGACACCAAGGGCGTGTTCGCCAGCTCGCGCGAGATCAGGATGGACTGGCGGCCGCTCGCCTATCTGGGCAACCGGGTGGACGTGCGCAGCCTGGTCAGCCCGGAAGTGAAGCTGCTGCGGCTGCCGGCGCTCCAGCCCTCGGGCGATCCCAACGCGCCGCTGCTGCCCGATCTCGCCATCGACGTGGGCAGGCTCGACGTCGCCCGGATCGACATCGCCCGGGAAGTGGACGGCCGCGCGCGCTATCTCGGCCGGCTGGCCGGCAAGGCCCATCTCGCGGACGGGCGCGCGCAGATCGTGCTCGACGGCGGCACGATCGCCGCGCGCGGCGTGCCGGGGGGCGACAGGCTGGCGCTCACGCTCGACGCGACGCCCGCGAAGAACCGGCTGGATATCGACTTGAAGCTCGACGCGCCGGCCAGGGGGCTGGTCGCCGGGCTGGCCGGGCTGGAGGCACCGCTTGGCTTCACGGTGGCGGGCAAGGGGGATTGGGCGCGCTGGCAGGGCAAGGCCCGGGGCACGCTGGGCGGCGCGGCGCTGGCCGATCTCGACCTGATCGCGACCAATGGCCGCTTCCAGCTGCGCGGGCCGCTGCACCCCGGGGTGTGGATGAAGGGGCCGGTCGAGCGGCTGGCGGCGCCGCGGCTCGATCTCGACCTCGACGCGAAATGGGCGGATCGTGCCGCCGACGGCGTGGTCAAGCTGCGCTCCGCCGCGCTGTCGGTAGAGGCGGTCGGCACGGTCGATCTCGGCCATAACCGGTTCCACGACCTCAGGGTCGATGCGATCCTGCTCAAGGCCGGGGCGATCGCGCCGAACCTGGTCGGGCGCGGGGTGCACGCCTCGCTGGCGCTGGACGGCGCGTTCGATCGGCCGGTGGTCGACTACAAGCTTGCCGCGGGCGCGCTCGGCTTTGGCGAGACGGTTGCCGAGAAGCTCTATGCCGAGGGGCGGGCGCGGGTGGACGCGAAGCGCATCCTGGTGCCGATCCGGGCGCGGGCGGCGCGCGTCTCCGGCCTCAACGCGGCGGCTGGGGGGCTGGTCACCAACCTGACCGTCAGCGGCGACCTTGCGATCTCGGGCCAGCAGCTGCTCTCCGACAATCTCCGCATCCGTTCCGACAAGATCGATGCGACTGCGATCGTCGCCGCCGATATCGGCCGCGGGCGCTATACCGGCGCGCTCAAGGGGCGGGTGAACGACTATCGGATCGACGGGGTGGGGGTGGTTGACCTCAAGACCGATGCCGAGCTGTTCGCCGCCCCCGGCGGCGGCTGGGGCATACGCGGCCACATCGCGGGCCAGTCCCGGAAGATCTTCAGCGACGGCGCACGGGAATTCCTGGGCGGCAACGCCGTCGCGTCGGCGCGCCTGGTGCTCGATCCCAAGGGGGTGATCAGCATCAGCGAGGTGAAGATGAAGGCGCCGCAGTTCCGCGTCCTGCGCGGCTCGGGCCGCTATGATCCCGCCGGACCGATCCTGATCGATGCCGATGCGGTTTCCGATCAATATGGCCCGCTCACCGCGCGCGTGACCGGCACGCTGAACGCGCCCGCGATCTTGCTCAAGGCGCCGAAGCCCGGGCTGGGCATCGGACTGGTGGATCTCGAGGCGCGCATCCGCGGGCGCGGCGATGCCTGGGCGGTCGTGGCGAATGGCAATACCGATTATGGGCCGTTCGACGCCGATGTCCTGGTGCGCACCGGCAATCGCCTGGCGATCGACGTCAATTCGGGCCGTTTCGCCGGCATGGACGTCTCCGGCAAGGTCGAGCAGACCGCGGCCGGGCCGTTCGCAGGCGAACTGGCGTTCAACGGGTCGGGCGTGACGGGCCGGGCGACGCTATCGGCGCAAGGCAAGCTGCAGCGCGCCGATGTGAAGGCGACCGCCGCCAACGCGAAGATCCCGGGCGCCGCGGGGCTGACCATCGGCCGCGCGCTGATCGACGGCAGCGTGGTGCTGGCCGATACGCCGGAGATCCATGGCGATGTGCAGGTCGCGAACCTGCGCCAGGGCAATTTCGTGCTCAAGACCGCCCGGGCGAAGATCGCCTATGCCGGCGGCAACGGCACGGCCCAGCTCTTCGCCAATGGCTCCACGGGGGTGCCGTTCCAGGTCGCCGCCAATGCCCGGCTCGCGCCCGACGCCTGGCTGGTGGCGGTGCAGGGGCAGGGGAGCGGCGTGCAGTTCCGCACCGCCCAGCCGGCGCATGTCGCGATCCGCGAGGGCATCTATCACCTGCTTCCCACCAAGGTCGATTTCGACAAGGGCAGCGCGCGGGTGGCGGGCAGCTATGGCAAGGGCATGGTGCTGCAGGCGCGCCTCGACAGCCTGGACCTGGCGGTGGTCAACGCCTTCGTCCCCGATCTCGGCATCGGCGGCACCGCGACGGGCAGCCTTGATTTCGCCCAGACCTCGTTCGAGGCCTTCCCCAGTGCCGATGCGCGGCTCGAGATCGCCGATTTCACCCGCGCCAGCCTGGCCAGCCTCTCGACGCCGGTGCAGGTGAGCTTCGTCGGCAAGCTGCTGCCCGATGGCGGCGACGCGCGGGCGCTGATCCGGCGCGGCAACGCCACGATCGGCCGCGTGGTGGCGACGCTGAGCCCGCTCGGCCCGGAGGCCGGGCCGTGGACCGAACGCATGCTTGCCGCCCCGCTGTCGGGCGGCATCCGCTACAATGGGCCGGCGGCGGTGCCCTTCTCGCTGGCGGGGCTTTCGGGCCAGCAGCTCGACGGGCCGATCGGCATCGCGGCGGATTTCTCGGGCAAGGTCGAGGAGCCCCGGCTCACTGGCGTCGTCCGGGCGACCAACCTCCATTACGAGAATGAGAATTTCGGCACCCGACTCACCGCGATGCAGGTGGACGGCACCTTTTCGAACGACGAGTTCATCCTCAATTCGCTCACCGCCAAGGCGGGGGACGGCACGGTGGCCGCGCAGGGGAGGGTCAGCCTGTCCTCGGCCAACGGCTATCCGATCGCGATCACCGCGGACCTCAACAATGCCCGCCTGGCGCGCAGCGACGCATTGGGGGCGACGGCGACGGGCAAGATCAGCATCACCAAGAATCCCGAGGTCTCGCGGATCGAGGGGCGGCTGACGATCCCGGAGGCGCATTACCAGATCATCCGCCAGGGCGCCGCCGAAGTGCCCGAGCTCACCGGCGTGCGCCGCAAGAGCCCGACCGGCGAGGACCAGGGGCCGGCGCCCGTGATCCGCCGCTCGTTCGGCGATTTCGACCTCAACCTGCGCATCGATGCCGACAACCGGCTGTTCGTCACCGGCATGGGCCTGGAATCGGAATGGCGCACGCAGATCACGGTGCGCGGCACCACGCTGGCGCCCGACATTCGCGGCACGATGGAAATCGTGCGCGGCACCTACAGCTTCGCCAGCCGCCGCTTCGACATCTCGCGCGGCACCATCCGCTTCCAGGGCTCCGCGCTCACCAACCCCTCGGTGGACATTCAGGCGAATACCACCGCGGAGGGCATCACGGCGATCCTCACCGTCTCGGGCACCGCGCAGCAGCCGCAGATCGCGTTCAGCTCCACGCCGGCGCTGCCGCAGGAGGAAGTGCTCTCGCGCCTGTTCTTCGGCACTAATGTGACCAACCTTTCCGCCACCGAGGCGATCCAGCTCGCCGCGGCCCTCCAGTCGCTGAGCGGCACCGGCGGCGGGCTCAATCCGCTCGGCCAGCTCAAATCGGCGACCGGCATCGACCGGCTGCGCATCCTGGGCGCCGACGACGCGACCGGCCGCGGCACGGCGCTGGCGGCGGGCAAATATCTGACCAACGACATCTATGTGGAGATCATCACCGATGCGCGGGGCTTCACCGCCACCCAGATCGAGATATCGCTCAGCCGCACGCTGAGCCTGCTCTCCCAGGCGGGCTCCTTTGGCGGCTCGAGCGTCAGCCTCAAATATTCGCGGGATTATTGAGCCTGTCGATTTCCCTGCTTACAGTGGTGTAAACAGATCGGCGGGAGAGGCGCGTGGCCGAGCATTTCGACGTGGTGATCGTGGGAGCCGGTATTTCCGGCGTGGGTGCGGCATATCATCTCCAGGCGAACAGCCCGGACCGCAGCTATGTGGTGCTCGAGGGCCGCGAGCGGCTGGGCGGCACCTGGGACCTGTTCCGCTATCCGGGCATCCGGTCGGACTCGGACATGTTCACGCTCGGCTTCTCCTTCCGCCCCTGGACCGCGAGCAAGGCGATCGCCGATGGCCCATCGATCCTCAACTATCTGGAGGAAGCGGCCCGGGACTATGGGATCGACGAGCATATCCGCTATTCGACTCGGGTGACCGGAGCGAGCTGGTCGACGGAAGACGCGCTGTGGACCGTCACCGCCGAGCGGGGCGGGGAGGAAGCGAGCTTCACCTGCGCCTTCCTGTTCCTGTGCACCGGCTATTACAACTATGCGCGCGGCCATACCCCCGATTTCGCCGGGACGGCCGACTTCAAGGGGCGGATCGTCCATCCGCAATTCTGGACCGACGACATCGACTATAAGGACAAGCGCGTCGTGGTGATCGGCAGCGGCGCGACGGCGGTGACGCTGGTGCCGGAGCTCGCCAAGCAGGCGGCGCACGTCACCATGCTCCAGCGCTCGCCCACCTACATCGTCTCGCGGCCTTCCCAGGACAAGCTCGCCAACTGGATGCGCGGCTGGATGCCGTCGATGACCGCCTATGGCCTCACGCGCTGGAAGAACGTGCTGCTCCAGCAATTCTTCTTCCGCCTCGCCCGCAAGAACCCCGAAAAGACCCGCGAGCGGATCGTCCAGATGGCCCGGGACGAGCTGGGGCCGGACTATGACGTCGCCACGCATTTCACCCCCCGCTACAATCCCTGGGACCAGCGCGTCTGCCTGGTGCCCGATGCCGACCTGTTCGCTGCGCTGCGCGAGGGCAGGGCCGAAGTGGTGACCGACACGATCGAGCGGTTCACCGAGACCGGGTTGGCGCTCGGCTCGGGCAGGACGCTGGACGCGGACCTGGTCGTCACGGCGACGGGGCTCGAGATCCAGCTGTTCAGTGGCATGCCGATCCGGGTGGACGGCAAGGCCTTCGAGCCCGCCAGGGCAATGACCTACAAGGGCATGATGTTCTCCGACGTGCCCAATTTCGCGATCTCCTTCGGCTATACCAACGCCAGCTGGACGCTGAAGAGCGACCTTACCGCCAACTATGTCACGCGCCTGCTCAACGCGATGCGCAAGCGCCGCATGCGGCAAGTGACGCCCCGCATGGCCGCGCCGGTCGAGGAGGCGCCGTTCCTCGACTTCACGTCCGGCTATGTCCAGCGCGCGGCGGACAAGCTTCCCCGCCAGGGCACGCGCAAGCCGTGGCGGCTCAACCAGAATTATGCCCGTGACGTGATGGCCCTCAAGTTCGGCGGGATCGACCAGGAGATGGAATTCTCCAGTCCCGAACCCGCGAACAAGGCCGCCGCCTAGGGCAGCAACGCCTTCGCCGCCGCGACGCCGCTGCTATAGGCGCCGTGCACGGTGGAGAATTCGCCGTCGCAGCACGCTTCGCCGGCGAAGCGGATGCGCGGGTCCACCGGAGTGCGCAGCACCGCGCGGGCGCCGTGCCGGCCGGGCACGGCGTGGCTGTAGCTGCCGAGGATGTGCGTCTCGCGGCCCCAGGCCGAGCCGGCGATGAAGCGCAGCTTCCCGCGCCAGTCGCTGCCGAGCAGATGGCATAGCTCGCCGATCGCGAAGTCGGCGGCGCCGTTCAGCCCTTCCTTCTCCATCGCCCGCGCCCCTTCGCCGCCGAACATGCACTCGACGAGCGGGCGGCCAAAGGGCCGGAGCGTGTAGCTGCCGGTGCACGCGCTGCGCGGATTGCCGAGCAGATGGGCATTGTCGTCGATCTCCTCGCCGCCCTCCAGCGCGAAGAACAGCTTGTCGGCAAGGCCGAGCGGCAGCTCGGACGCGGCGTGGAAGATCGCGTCATGGCCCGGCACGCGCAGGGCACCGCGCGCCAGGACGTTGGTGGAGACGGTGATGATCGCGGCGTCGGCGGTGATCGTGCCCCGGGGCGTCGCGATGCGGAGTCGCCTGCCGGTGGTGTCGATCGCGCTCGCCGGCGTCGCCAGCGCCACGGGCAGCCCCGCGGCATGGGAGGCGACCAGCGCGCCATAGCCCTGCTCGACTCGCCAGTCCGTGTCGATCGCGGCTTCGTCATAGGCATGCCAGTCGGCGACCGACATCTCGCGCATCGGCGCGCCGTTGATGAAGCCCGAGAGCGCGTCGAACGCGGCGTTCCATTCGCCCGCCGGCGGCAGCAGGTCCGCGGCGCGGTCGCTCGCCGGAGGATCGGCCATCGCCGCCATGCAGGCGTCGAACACTTCCCATAGGCCGGCCTGTTCGGTTCGCGAGAGGCCAAGCTCGCGCCACTGCTCGTCCCAGAGCGGCGGCGCCCGATAGACCGCGAAGCCGCTGGCCTCCGCGATCGCCACCCAGGGGTTCTTGGGCGCCGAATGGAGCCAGCCCGCGCCCAGGTCGATCGGCAGCCCGGCGACATGCACCGTATGAGCGCGCCCGCCGAGCCGGTCCTGCGCCTCGAGCAGCAGCACGTCCCTGCCGGCATCGGCAAGGGTGCGCAGCGCCCCGATACCCGCCGCACCGCCGCCGATCACGACGATGTCGGCATGATCCTTCACGTCGCCGGCCGGCTCTTGAGCAGGGCGGAGCGCAGGCATTCGCAGACGATCTCGTCGCGCTGGTTGCGCATGCGATGCCGCCAGGTGACGATGCCCTGGCCGGGGCGCGACTTGCTGGGGCGGACTTCGGTCACTTCGCTTTCCGCCCGCAACGTGTCGCCGATGAAGACGGGCTTCGGCATGCGCAGCGCGTCATAGCCGAGATTGGCGACCAGCGTGCCCGCCGTGGTGTCGCCCACCGTGATCCCCACCATCAGGCTGAAGGTGAAGGTGCCGTTGACGAGGATCTGGCCGAACTCGCTCGCCCGCGCCGCCTCGGCATCGAGGTGGAGCGGCTGGGTGTTGTGCGTCATCGTCGAGAAGAGGAGATTGTCCGTCTCCGTCACGGTGCGGCGGAGTTCGTGGACGACCATGTCGCCGACCTGCCACGCGTCGAAATATCTGCCTGCCATTCGTTCCGCCTCTTTCTTGGTCATGCTGAACCTGTTTCAGCATCCAAAGCACCACAAGCGATATCGCTCGAGGAGAGTTGGACCCTGAAACAGTTTCAGGGTGACGGATGGGGGTTATTCGGCCCGTTCCACTTTCACCAGCAGCGTGCCTTCGCTCACCTGGCTGCCCTGGACGGCGTTGAGCTCCACGACCGTGCCGTCGAACGGCGCGGTGAGGCCATGTTCCATCTTCATCGCCTCGAGCGTGACGAGGCGCTGGCCCCTGGTGACCGCGTCGCCCGCCGCTACCTCCACGGCGGTGACTCGGCCCGGCATGGGGGCCAGGATCGCGCCGTCGCCGGCAATGCCCGCCGCGCCGCCCTGGTGGCGCGCGAGCGCGATGCCGAAGGTCAGTCCATTCTCGGTGACCAGCGCCACGCCCGGGGCTGCGGTGGACGTATAGACGTCGCCGTCGAAATCATCCGGTGCCGCCACGGCATAGGCCTGGCCGGCGGCAGTCATCCGCACGGTCATGTTCGGAGCGGCGTTGAGGCGGAAGCCGTTCAACCCCTCCCGTTGGCGATCTTCGAACTGGTGGACCAGCTGGACCGCAGCCTGGCGCAGCATCTCGCGGCTCGGCTCGGCGGGCGGGATCAGGTCCTCGGCATGGTCGGCGAGGAACGCCGTCGTCACGTCGCCGTCCTGGAAGACGGGGTGCGTCGCCGCGCGGTGGAGGAAGGCGGCGTTGGACTTGACCGGCCAGACCGCGACGCCCTCGAGCTTCTGGGCCAGCAGGGAAAGCGCGTCTTCGCGCGTGTCGCCATTGGTGATGATCTTGGCGATCATCGGATCGTAGAAGGGCGAGATGACCGAGCCCTGCTCGAACCCGGTCTCGACGCGCACATGATCCTCCGGGAAATGGCACTGTTCGAGCGTGCCGGTCGAGGGAAGGAAGGTGGCGGGATCCTCGGCGTAGAGCCGGGCTTCGAAGGCCCAGCCGCTGATCGCCAGCTCGTCCTGCCGCCTGGGCAGTTCCTCGCCCGAGGCCACGCGCAGCTGCCATTCGACCAGATCCTGGCCGGTGATCTCCTCGGTCACCGGATGCTCGACCTGGAGGCGGGTGTTCATTTCCATGAACCAGATGCGGTCGGCGCGCAGGCCTTCGCTGGCGTCGGCGATGAACTCGATCGTGCCGGCGCCGACATAGTCGACCGCCCTGGCGGCGCGGACGGCCGCGGCGCAGATCGCCTCGCGCGTCTCTTCGTCCATGCCCGGCGCGGGGGCTTCCTCGATCACCTTCTGGTGGCGGCGCTGGAGCGAGCAGTCGCGCTCGAACAGGTGGACGACATTGCCGTGCGTGTCGCCGAACACCTGCACTTCGATGTGGCGGGGCGAGAGGATATATTTCTCGAGCAGCACCCGCTCGTCGCCGAACGAACTGGCGGCCTCGCGCTGGCAGGAGGCCAGCGCGTCGGGAAAGCCCTCCGGCGCCTCGACCAGGCGCATGCCCTTGCCGCCGCCGCCGGCCACCGCCTTGATCAGCACGGGATAGCCGATCGCGTCCGCCTCCGCCTGCAAGCGATCGGGCGACTGGTCCTCGCCGAGATAGCCGGGAGTGACGGGCACGCCGGCGGCGATCATCCGCGCCTTGGCGGCATCCTTCAGGCCCATGGCGCGGATGCTGTCCGGCCGGGGGCCGACCCAGACCAGGCCGGCGGCGATCACCGCCTCGGCGAAATCGGCATTCTCCGAAAGGAAGCCATAGCCGGGATGGATCGCCTCGGCACCGGCCTGCTTCGCGGCGGCGATGATCCTTTCGCCGACCAGATAGCTCTCGCGGGCGGGAGAGGCACCGATATGCACGGCCGCATCGGCCTGGCGCACGTGCAGTGCCCTGGCGTCGGCATCCGAATAGACCGCGACGGTGCGGATGCCCATGGCGCGCGCGGTACGGATGATGCGGCAGGCGATCTCGCCGCGATTGGCGATGAGCAGGGACTGGATCATCGGGCGGCCTCGCGGAAGTTTACGAAGTTTAGGCTATGGAACCTCCGAATCCCCGCCTCGAGCGCCGGCCGCGAAGACCGGAGAATGGCGAGGCGAAGGCTGCGCTGCATCGTTGCCGGTGGAAACACGCGAAATCCTATCTGGGAAGCGGAAATCACGGATGCCGCTCCGGAAAGCCGTGCCGCTCGGCCAGGGCCGCGAGCAGTGCCTCGATCTCGTTGACGAAGCCGGCGCTGCCGTCCTCCCGCGTCCAGGCGAGCGCGGGAAGATTCTGGTTCTCCGCACCGATCGCCGCCACCACCGCGGCGCGCGGGCGCGGCCAGGCGACGCGGACCACTTCGATATCGGCGGCGCGCTCCGGGAAGGTGGCGAGCAGGCCTTCGATGATCATGCAGTCCCGGCAATAGAAGACCCGTTGGCCGCCAAGGGCGGGATCGGCGAATTCGTGCTCGAGCAGGAAGAGCGTGTCGCGGCTCATCGCGCGGCGCAACCGGTGGTGCGCTGCGACCAGGTGACGTTGAGCACCTTCCACGACGCATTCTCGCGGACCAGGTCGAAATGGTTGATCCCGCAATGATGGGCCTTGCCGTCGATCAGGAAGACATAGGGCGCCCAGACCATGGCGATGTCGCCGTCCACTTCGATCGCCGGCAGCGAGCTGCGCTCCTCGAGCTTCTCGGATCCCGGCTTGATCCCGGCGGCGAACTCGGCCCAGCTGAGATGGCGGATGACGCGGCTGCCGTCGGGCTTCTCGATCGCGACAGTGGCGCCGCCCTCGGGCCGGGTCTGGGCGAGGACCGCGGCGCCGTCCCGCGCGGCCAGGCCGGCGAACATGGCGTTGATCGGAGTCATCACGGCCGCGGCCTCGGCATCCTCATAGGGCAGCGGGTTGGCCGGGGGCAGCCTGGGCGTGGGCGTGGTCTGGGCAAGTGCCGGGAGCGGGGCGAGGAGGGCGAGGGCTGCGAAGAGAGGTTTCATGGCGGATCCTTCGAGGCTCCCTCGCGCAGGTTACGCGAGGGAGCAGGTGCATGGTCAATGTCGCGTTTGCGCGGCCGGCTCGGGGCAGGGATAGCTCGACCGGATCGGATCGAGCACGGTCAGAACCGGCGGGTCGCGCCATTGCGACGCCTTGTTGCGCAGATGATCCGAAACCTTGTTCAGCACGCCATATTCCTGCGGCGTCAGTGCCTGATCCCCGCTGCCGAGCTGCAGGCCGCATGCCTCGCGAAGCTCCACCAGCTTGGCGGCGCCGGTAAGCGCGACGCTGGAAAGCTCGCGGGCACCGGCCACTTCTTCCGGGAGCGGTTCGAACGGCCAGAGCAGGAGGTTCTTGATCATGCCGCGTCGCCCGCTTGCCCAGGACTCGTAGTGGAGCACCTTGGCGAGCGCATTGGCCCGCTGCTCCAGTCCGGCGCGGGTCTCGAGCGGCGCCGTCACCGGAGTCAGGTTATACTGACGCAAGCCGAAATAGCCGGCGACGAGAAGGACCACGAGCACCACGCCGCCAAGGCCTACCAGGCGCTTCTGGGCGGCGCGCTGCCAGGGCGATGGACCTGCCACCTCCTCGATCTGGTTCAACAGATCGTAGCGTATTCTGTCGTAGGTCGAATGAAGCTCGGCGGCGGAGAGCGCGGAAATCTCGTCCAGGTCGTCGTTGACCGCACGCGTCGCCGCATCGGCGGATCTCCGCTCCGCGACCAGCTGTTCGACGAAGCTGCCGATCGCCGCCCGATAGCGGCCTTCGGTCTCGTCACGCCGTGCGTGATCGCCGGGATCGGTGCCCTCGAGTTCGAGCGCCAGGTTCATGATGGGTGCATAGTCTCGCTGCAAATTCGCCTCCCCCCGTTAGCGATTTCAGTGTTGCATGAATTCACATCCGGAACACGCCGAAGGCCGGGCGCTCCGGAATCGGCGCGTTCAGCGTCGCGGCGAGCGCGATGCCGAGCACGTCGCGCGTCTGGGCCGGATCGATGATGCCGTCGTCCCACAGGCGCGCGGTGGCGTGCCACGGATTGCCCTCATCCTCATAGCGCTGGCGGATCGGCGCCTTGAAGGCCTCGGTTTCCTCCGGCGTCCATTTCTCGGCGTCGCGGTGGACGGTGGCGAGCACCGATGCGGCCTGCTCGCCACCCATCACCGAGATGCGGCTGTTGGGCCAGGTGAACAGGAAGCGGGGCGAATAGGCCCTGCCGCACATGCCGTAATTGCCGGCGCCGAAGCTGCCGCCGATCAGCACGGTGATCTTGGGCACCGTGGCGGTAGCGACGGCGGTGACCAGCTTCGCGCCATGTTTCGCAATGCCTTCCGCCTCATATTTGCCACCGACCATGAAGCCGGAGATGTTCTGGAGGAAGAGCAGCGGGATGCGGCGCTGGCAGGCCAGCTCGATGAAGTGCGCACCCTTCTGCGCGCTCTCGCTGAACAGCACGCCATTATTGGCGATGATGCCCACTGGCATGCCCCAGATATGCGCGAAGCCGCAGACCAGCGAGGTGCCGTAGAGCGATTTGAACTCGTGGAATTCGCTGCCGTCGGTGATGCGGGCGATGACCTCGTGCACATCATAGGGCGCGCGGACGTCCTCGGGGACGATGCCGTACAGCTCTTCCGCGTCATATTTCGGCGCGCGCGGATCGAGCAGCGCGATATCGGGCGTGCGATCGGCGGGCAGGTGGCTGACGATGTCGCGGACGATGGTCAGCGCATGTTCGTCATTCTCGGCGAGGTGATCGACCACGCCTGACTTGCGCGCATGGAGGTCGCCGCCGCCCAGGTCTTCCGCCGAGATGACTTCGCCCGTGGCGGCCTTCACCAGCGGCGGGCCGGCGAGGAAGATCGTGCCCTGCTCGCGGACGATCACCGTCTCGTCGGACATGGCGGGGACATAGGCGCCGCCGGCCGTGCAGCTGCCCATCACGCAGGCGATCTGCGGGATGCCCTTGGCCGACATGTTGGCCTGGTTGAAGAAGATGCGGCCGAAATGGTCGCGATCGGGGAAGACCTCGGCCTGGTGGGGCAGGTTGGCGCCGCCCGAATCGACCAGGTAGATGCAGGGCAGGCGGTTCTGCTCGGCGATCTCCTGGGCACGGAGATGCTTCTTCACCGTCATCGGATAATAGGTGCCGCCCTTCACCGTCGCATCGTTGCAGACGATCATCACGGTGCGCCCGGAGACCCGGCCGATGCCGGCGATCATGCCGGCACCGGGAACCTCGCCCTCGTACATGTCGCAGGCGGCGAGCTGGCCGATCTCGAGAAAGGGGGCGCCGGGATCGAGCAGCCGCTCCACGCGCTCGCGCGGGAGCAGCTTGCCGCGGCCGGCATGGCGTTCACGGGCGGCTTCGCTGCCGCCGAGCGCCGCCCGGGCGACATCGGCGCGAAGCCGCTCCGCCAAGGCGCGATTGTGCGCGGCACGGGCGCGGAAATCCGCGCTGTCCGCCGCAACCCTCGAATCGAGCACCGGGGCGCTCATAGATAGGGCATCCTTCCTGTCCTAGTTTTCCCTTCCCTACACTGGCCGGGCGGGCATGGGAAGGTGCTGGCGCAAAGCAGCGCGCAGGAGTAGCGCTCTTGTCATACAGTAATACGGGAGAGTCGGCTTGAAGACTTACACGCTCCTCGTCGCGGCATTGCTCGCGACCACCGCCTGCACCCCCTCGGGCCCCGGTACCGGCACGACCGCCGCGGCCGGCACCGGCGTCGGCGTCGACCTGGTCGGGCTCGACAAGCAGGTGAAGCCGGGTGACGATTTCGAGGAATATGCCAATGGCGGCTGGCGCGCGAAGACCGAGATTCCGGCCGATCGCGTCATCACCGGCATGTTCCTCGACGTGTTCAACAAGGCCGAGGCGAACAACAAGGCGATCATCGACGCCGCGCTGAAGGCCGATGCCGCCACCGGCACCGATCAGCGGCGGATCGCCGACTGGTACAAGGCCTATACCGACACCGCCGGGATCGAGGCGCGCGGGCTGATGCCGCTCAAGCCCGTGCTGGACGCCATCGCCGCGCTGAAGGACAAGCATGCGCTCTCGGCGATGCTGGGCGGCAATATCCGCGCCGATGTCGATCCGCTCAACGCGACCAATTTCCACACCGAGAACCTGTTCGGCCTGTGGGTGAGCCAGGCGCTCGACAAGCCCGACCAGGCCGTGCCCTATGTGCTGCAGGGCGGCCTCGGGCTCGAGGATCGCGACTATTATCTCTCGAAGACCGAGGCGATGGCCAAGGCGCGCGACGGCTACAAGGCCTATCTGCTCAAGGTCTTCACGCTGGCGGGCATGAGCGATCCGGCGGCGCGCGCCGCGCGGGTCTTCGACCTCGAGACCAAGATCGCCACCGCGCATACCGACATCGTCGCCAGCCAGGACGTGCAGAAGGCCGACAATTGGTGGAAAAAGGCCGATTTCGCGGCCAAGGCGCCGGGGATCGACTGGGACGGCTTCTGGAACGCCGCCGGGCTGGGCGGGCAGCAGGAGTTCATCGTCTGGCATCCGGCCACCACGGCGAAGCTCGCCAAGCTGGTCGAGAGCGAGCCGATCGAGGCCTGGCAGGACTGGCTGGCCTTCCACCAGATCAACCAGGTGACCGCGGCGCTGCCGGCGAAGTTCGACCAGGCGAGCTTCGACTTCTTCTCGAAGCAGCTGCGCGGCCAGCAGGCGATGCGCCCGCGCGAGAAGCGCGCCATCGCCAGCGTCAACAACAATCTGGGCGACGCGGTCGGCCAGCTTTATGTGAAGGACTATTTCCCGGCCTCGTCCAAGGCCGACATCCAGAACATGGTGGCGAACATCAAGGCGGCGTTCGACAAGCGCGTCGCCGGCCTCAGCTGGATGGACGAGGCGACCAAGGCCGAGGCGCGCAAGAAGATCGAGACGATGCGCGTCGGCGTCGGCTATCCGGAGGCGTGGCGCGACTATGCCTCGCTCGAGGTGAAGGCGGACGACCCGGTCGGCAACCTGCAGCGCGCCGAGAAGGCCGAGACGCGGCACCAGCTCGCCAAGATCGGCAAGCCGGTCGACAAGGGCGAATGGTGGATGACGCCGCAGACGGTGAATGCCGTGAACCTGCCGCTGCAGAACGCGCTCAACTTCCCGGCGGCGATCCTGCAGGCGCCCTTCTACGATCCCAAATCCGACGCGGCGGCCAATTACGGCTCGATCGGCGCGACGATCGGCCATGAGATCAGCCACAGCTTCGACAATACGGGGTCGAGCTTCGACAGCGCCGGCAAGCTGCGCAACTGGTGGACGCCGGAGGACCTGAAGCACTTCCAGGAAGCCAGCGCGGCGCTGGCGGCGCAGTACAGCGCCTATGAGGTGCTGCCGGGCCTGTTCCTCAACGGCAAGCAGGTGCTGGCGGAGAACATCGCCGACGTGGCGGGGCTGACCGCGTCCTACGAGGCCTATCATGCCTCGCTCAAGGGCAAGGAGGCGCCGGTGATCAACGGGCTGACCGGCGACCAGCGCTTCTTCCTCGCTTATGCCCAGAGCTGGCGCGAGAAGCAGCGCCAGGAGGCGTTGCGCGCCGAAGTGGCGACCGACCCGCACGCGCCGGGCCGCTGGCGCGCCTTCACCGTGCGCAACCTCGACGCATGGTATCCGGCGTTCAACGTGCAGCCGGGCGAGAAGCTGTACCTTGCGCCCGACAAGCGCGTGAAGATCTGGTAGTTCCCGCGACCTCCCCGGGCCTGGCCCCGGGGAGGTTCACCGGTCACCGTCGCGGATTGGGCAGCAGGATGCTCGCGATCAGCCCGCCGATCGCGAGCACGAAGGCGATGCCGACCAGCCAGGTCAGCAGGCCGATCGAGAAATTGCCGGGATGGCCGTTCGCCGGATCGTAGAGTTTCCCGAAGAAGCTGCCATAAAGCATGCCCACCGCGACGCCCCAGCTTGCCGCGAAGAAGCTGCGGGTGGCGAAGCTCTGGCGGCCGACAAGTATCGCCGCGGCGATCATCATCGTGCCGGCCAGCATGTCGTCCATCCAGAACACCACCGGCCGGCCGGCACCCCAGGAACGATAGGCTTCGCCCGCCATCAGCAGGATCGCGCCGATCACGCCCAGGATGCGGAGCAGCCTCATGCCGCCCCGATCAGCTCGCGTCCGATCAGCATGCGGCGGATCTCGTTGGTGCCGGCGCCGATGTCGAGCAGCTTGGCGTCGCGGGCGAAGCGCTCGACCGGCCAGTCCTTGGTATAGCCGGCGCCGCCCAGCGCCTGGATCGCCTCGAGCGACACCTTCACGGCATTCTCCGAGGCGAGCAGGATTGCGCCGGCCGCGTCGAAGCGCGTGGTCTTGCCGGCGTCGCAGCTCTTCGCCACGGCATAGACATAGGCGCGGGCGCTGTTCAGCGCGACGTACATGTCCGCCACCTTGGCCTGCATCAGCTGGAAATGGCCGATCGGCTGGCCGAACTGCCTGCGCTCGCGGATATAGGGCAGCACGACGTCGAGACAGGCCTGCATGATGCCGAGCTGGATGCCGGCGAGCACGGTGCGCTCATAGTCCAGGCCCGACATCAGCACGCCGACGCCGCCGTTGAGCGGGCCCATGACATTCTCTTCCGGAACCTCGCAATCGTCGAACACCAACTCGGCGGTGGGCGAGCCGCGCATGCCCATCTTGTCGATCTTCTGGCCGATCGAGAAGCCGGGCATGTCCTTCTCGATCAGGAAGGTGGTGATGCCGCGCGAGCCTTCGCCCGTCTTGGCATAGACGACCAGCGTGTCCGCATAGGCCGCGTTGGTGATCCAGAACTTGGTGCCGTTGAGCACATAGCCGCGATCGGTCCGCTCGGCGCGCAGCTTCATCGAGACGACGTCCGAGCCGGCGCCCGCCTCGGACATGGCGAGCGACCCGACATGCTCGCCCGAGATCAGCTTGGGAAGATATTTGGCCTTCTGCTCGGGATTGGCCCAGCGGCGGATCTGGTTGACGCACAGGTTCGAATGGGCGCCGTAGCTCAATCCGATCGAAGCCGATGCGCGGGCGACTTCCTCCTGCGCGACGACATGCTCGAGATAGCCCAGGCCCAGGCCGCCCCATTCCTCCTCGACGGTGATGCCGTGCAGGCCGAGCTCGCCCATCGCCGGCCACAGCTCGGCCTTGGGAAACCAGTCCTCCGCGTCGATCCTGGCGGCGAGCGGCTCGATGCGCTCCTTCGCGAAGCGCTGCGTCGTCTCGCGGATCATGTCGGCGGTCTCGCCGAGGCTGAAATCGAGCGTGGGATCCATGGGTCTCTCTCCGGGATATGCGCGTCAGCAGTGCTGACCTTTTTCTGCGCGCTTTTCCCCGATTTCGTGCGGGGCGGCAAGGGGAGAGGAGAGGGGGTGCGCAATTCCCCCGGCGCGACCCATGCCGGGGGAATCGGGGGAAACTCAGGCTTCCGCGCCGGCAAGATCCACTTCGTCTTCGTCCCGCAGCACATGGCTGGTCGGCCAGATGCCGATCGAGCCCGGCACGCCGCTGACGTCGATCCAGCTCCATTGCTTGTCGCCCCCATATAAGGTGACGGTGCGGCCGGGAGCCTGGATCTGCAGCTTGCCGCCGCCGGTGGTATAGGGCGCCTTGTGCTGGGCCCCGAGGAAACTGATCAGGCAGGTGCCCGAGGGGCTGAGATCGGGCATCTGGATTTCGATGTTACCTTTGATCGGATGGCCGAGTACCGAGGCATCGATGGCGAAGCTGGCGAATAGCGGCACGAGCGCATTGGCCTTGCCGGAGCCGATCTGGGGGAAGCGATTGAGATATACGTCGAACGTCTCGCCCTCGTTCAGGGCAGGATTCACGAAGTTTCTAAGGTTGGCCATGGCTCGCTCCTCGAAATAGACAAATATCGTGAATGTATTTGTCGGTATTATATTGAGCGTTATCACGGTGAGTCGGTCAACTGGACTCGGGGTTACATTGGAGTCAACTTGATCCGATCCGGATTTGGTGCGATCAGCTGGTGACGATCATCCCGTCGTGCACCGTCACCGGCCAGCGGCGCAGCCTTGCCCCGACACAGGGGCCGCCGACACAGGTTCCATCCTCGACCCGGTACAGCGCTCCATGCCAGCTGCACTGGATATGGCCGCCATCGGGCGTGAGATAATCGTCCAGCCGGTTGGTGAGCGGCAGCGCCATATGGGCGCACAGGTCGAGATAGCCATGGACCGTCTCGCCCCGGCGCACGACGAAGCCGTGGAAGCGGCCGGCGCGCATCTCGAGCACGAAGTTGCGCGCCTTGCCGTCGGGGATGAGGTCGAGCGGGCCGAGCGTTACGTTGGGGGGCGTCTCGGTGAGGCGTTCGCTCACTTCGGCAGCTTCGCCTTCGGGAAGCCCGTCCAGGCCGCGTCATAATCGGGCTGGGCGCGATCGAGCGCATATTGCGTGGGCCTGTAGGGCCAGCAGGTCTCGACCATGAAGGCCATCGTCCCGTCGATCTTGTGCGGCTTGAGCTCGGCGCTGGTGGCGCCCTGCCAGCTGGCGACATCGGGGCCGTGCCCGGCCATCAGGTTGTGGAGCGACAGGCCGCCGGGCGCGAAGCCTTCGGCCTTGGCGTCATAGGCGCCGGTGATCAGTCCCATGGCCTCGCTCATCACGTTGCGATGGAACCAGGGCGGACGGAACGTGTCCTCGGCGACCATCCAGCGCGGCGGGAAGATCACGAAATCGGCATTGGCCCGGCCCGGCACGTCGCTGGGCGAGGTGAGGACCGTGAAGATCGACGGATCGGGATGGTCGAAGCTCACCGTGTTCATCGTGTTGAACCGGGCGAGATCGTAGCGCCAGGGCGCGAGATTGCCGTGCCAGGCGACCACGTCGAGCGGACTGTGGGGAAGGGTGGTGGTCCAGAGCGCGCCGAGATGCTTCTGGATGACTTCGAAATCCTCGTCGCGATCCTCGAACCAGGCGGCGGGCGTCTCGAAGTCGCGCGCATTGGCGAGGCCGTTCGCGCCGATGGGCCCGAGATCGGGCAGGCGGAACAGCGCGCCGTGATTCTCGGCGACATAGCCATGCGCCGCGCCGTCCGGGAGCAGCGCGCGGAAGCGGACGCCGCGCGGCACGAGCGCGACCTGGCCGGGCGCGATGTCGATCCGACCCAGCTCGGTGAGCAGCGTGAGGCGGCCGGCCTGGGGAATGAAGAGCAGCTCGCCGTCCGCATCGAAGAAGACGCGGGTCTCCATGTCCCGGTTGGCGGCATAGACGTGCACCGCCACGCCCTCCAGGTCGGCGGGATCGCGATTGGCGAGCATGGTGGTCATGCCGTCGATCAGGTCGGTGCCGGGGGGCGGCGCCGGAATCGGGTTCCAGCGCAGGCGATTGGGGGGCAGGGCCGCGCCGACCGTGCCGGGCGCGAAGTTCCGGGCGCCTTCGTAGCGCGTGAACGGCGGATGCTCGGCCGTGGGGCGCAGGCGATAGAGCCAGGAGCGGCGATTCTCGTGCCGGGGCGCCGTGAAGGCAGTGCCGGAGAGCTGCTCGGCATAGAGGCCGAAGGCGGGCCTTTGCGGGCTGTTGCGCCCCACCGGCAGCGCGCCGGGCACCGCCTCGGTGGAAACATGGTTGCCGAAGCCGGGGAAATAGTCGGTCATCGCATCCTCTCTATGCTCGCCTCCCTGTAGCGCTGCCCATAATAGTGTCAAATGATACCATCTGGTGCGTGATCGGCTATCAGGGCGCGAACCTAAACTATCTTGGGCGGCGGCGGAGTAATTCCTATTTCTTTAGTGGGTTTAATTCCGGAGTCGAAACCAATGGCCTCTATCAGCGCAGCCGCGCCGCGGCGGTTCCGGCTGCCCGGTTTCGGGGTGCAGGTCGCCATCGGCATGGCGGCCGGGCTGGCGCTGGGCCTGGCCGCGCGGGCGATCGGCGGCGACGGCGAGACCGCCAACGGCCTCGCCCAGGCGTTGCAGACGGTCGGGCAGATCTTCGTCCAGCTGCTCAAGGTGCTGGTGCCGCCGCTGGTCTTCACTGCGATCGTCGCGTCGATCGCGGCGCTGCGGGACCTGAACAATGCCGCGCGGCTGGTGGTGCGGACGCTGCTCTGGTTCGCGATCACCGCGGCCATGGCGGTGGCGATCGGCATAACGCTCGGCCTGGTGCTCCAGCCGGGGCACCACAGCGCCGTGGCGGCGGCCGCGGCGGCGGTGCCTGCGAGCACGGGGAGCTGGCTCGATTTCCTGAAGGGGCTGGTGCCGGCGAATTTCCTGGGGCTGGCGGCGTCAACCCGGCTGGGCGATGGCGGCGCCACCACCGGGCTCTCGTTCAACGTGCTCCAGATCATCGTGCTGGCGGTCGCGATCGGCGCGGCGGCGGTGAAGGCGGGCGAGGCGGGACGCCGCTTCCTCGATTTCAACGCCTCGGCGCTCGCGGTCTTCCGGCTGCTGCTGCGCTGGGTGATCCGGCTGACTCCGATCGGCACCGCGGCGCTGATCGGCGATGCGGTGGTGCGCTATGGCTGGGAGTCGCTGGCGGCGCTCGGTACCTATGCCGGCGCGGTCTATCTCGGGCTCGGCCTGGTGCTGCTGGTCGTCTATCCGGCGCTGCTGGCGGCGCACGGCCTCAGCCCCATGCGCTTCTTCGCCTCGGCCTGGCCGGCGATCCAGCTCGGCTTCGTCTCGCGCTCCTCGGTGGGCACGCTGCCGGTGACGGAGGATGTGACCGAGCGTGCGCTCGGCGTGCCGCGTGCCTATGCCGCCTTCGCCGTGCCGCTGGGCGCCACGACCAAGATGGACGGCTGCGCGGCGATCTATCCGGCGATCTCGGCGATCTTCGTCGCTCAGTTCTACGGCATCCCGCTGGGGATCGAGCATTATGCGCTGATCGCCTTCGTCTCGGTGCTGGGATCGGCCGCCACCGCCGGCCTTACCGGCGCGACCGTGATGCTCACGCTCACGCTCTCCACGCTGGGGCTGCCGCTGGATGGCGTCGGGCTGCTGCTCGCGATCGACCCGATCCTCGACATGGGCCGGACCGCGACCAATGTGGCCGGGCAGATGCTGGTGCCGGTGATCGTGGCGAAGCGGGAAGGGCTGCTCGACGAGGCGCGCTTCCGCGCGGGGGCGGGCGAAGTGCGGGGCGAGCCGGCATTCGCCTGAGGATTTCGGCCGGGGTGAGCTTCACGCTACGCGACTGGCGTCGCTCCCCCGGCTCCTCTCCAAGCCGAATTCCGAAGGTTACGCGTCGACTTTAATTACACCGCGGCGGATCTGGTCGAGCTCGATGCTCTCGAACAGCGCCTGGAAATTGCCGTTGCCAAAGCCTTCATTGCCCTTGCGCTGGATGATCTCGAAGAAGATCGGGCCGAACATGTTCTCGGTGAAGATCTGGAGCAGGATGCCCTCGTCGCCGATATTGCCGTCGATCAGGATACGGTTTTTGCGCAGGCGCTCCAGGTCCTCGCCGTGCCCGGGCACGCGCTTGTCGACCAGTTCGTAATAGGTCTCGATCGTGTCCTGTAGCTTGACGCCGCGGGCGCGCAGGCGCTCCACCGTGTCGTAGATGTCCGGCGTGGTCAGCGCGAGGTGCTGGATGCCCTCGCCCTTGTATTCGCGGATGAACTCCTCGATCTGGCTCTTGTCGTCCTGGCTCTCGTTCAGCGGGATGCGGATAGCCTTGTCGGGCGCGATCATCGCCTGGCTGAACAGGCCGGTCGCCTGGCCCTTGATGTCGAAATACTTCTGCTCCTCGAAGCCGAAGAGCGTCTTGTAGAATTCGCTCCACACCCGCATCTGGCCGCGGCGCACATTGTGGGTGAGGTGATCGAGCAGGTCGAGCCCGACATTGTTCTTCGCCTCGGCCTCCCGCCAGCCCGGGAACTCGGCCCAATCCTGGTAGAGGTTGTGGCCGTCCTCGATGAAATAGAGATAGGAGCCGCCGATGCCGAGGATGACGGTGTCGTCCTCGTCGGTGCGCTTGGCGCCGTGCGCGAGCGCCCATGCCATCGCCTTGGCCGGATCGGCGACGCGGAAGGCCATCGCGCTTGCCGAGGGCCCGTGCTCGCCGCGGAACGCCGCCACGCGGCCGGCTTCGTCGCGATTGAGCATCAGGTTGATACGGCCCTGCTTGTAGCGGGTGACGTTCTTGGTCGGATGCCGGTGCGTCGGCACGAAGCCCAGCATCTCGAACTGCTTCCCCATCGCCTCGGGATCGGGCGAGGTGAATTCGACGAACTCGAAGCCGTTGAGGCCGAGCGGATTGGCAGGATCGGTCATGGGTGCACGCTCCAAGAAGGTAACGCGCGGGCTAGTCCGAAGTGCAGTTAGTGTCAATTGATACTAGTTGCGGTCATAGCCCTTCGCCGCCCACCCAGTGCGCGTTGGAGAGGCGCCGGGCGACGCTCCAGGTCTGGGTGCGGATGTCCGGCACCGCGACGATCTCCCAGAAAGCACCGCGAGTCATCGGGCCGAGGGCGTAGAGATTGGCGTTGGGCCGGCCGGCCGCGTCGATCGTCTGGCCCTGATTGTCGACATCGATGCCGAGATGCGCCGCGTCGGGGCGGATCACCCCGCGCGCGGCGAGCTTCTGGAGCAGGGGCTCCTGCGTGCGGTTGAGGTCGCCGAGCGGCCCGGTGCAGTTGACGATGCGCTGCACCGTCATCGTCTCGGCCGCATCGGCGCCGCGGCGGCGCAGCGTCACCGCGATGCCCCCGGGCTGCTCCGCGAAGCCGAGCGTCTTGCCGGCGATCACTTCGAGCTGGCCGCGCGCGATCACGGCCATCAGCCGCGCATAAACCTCGGGCGCGAGGCGGTGGCGATGCACGTCCCACCAGGGGCGAAGGTGGCGGAGGAACCGGCCGCGCTCGTCCTCGCTGGCATTCCCCCACATCGCCTGGGTGAAGGGCCGGAGCTCGTCGACGGCATTGCGCCAGCCGATCTCCTCGCCCCGCGCGCGCAGTGCCTGGAGCAGCTTCGAGGCAGTGGTGGCGGGGCGTTCGGCGAGCTTCTTCCAGTCGCTGCCCGGCGCGTGTGGGCGCGGAAGGAGGCCGCGGCGGGACAGCGCGACGATCCTGCCCCTGAAGCCGCGCGCATCGAGCAGCAGCACGACGTCGATCATGGTGAGACCGGTACCGATCACCAGCACGGTATCGTCCGGGCCGAGCCCGTCGGGCACGCTCGCGTCCCAGGGATCGCCCTTGTAGCGTTCGGCGCTCAGCTTTTCGGGGTCGAGGCCCGGCGGATCGTGCGGCGGCAGGTTGCCGACCGCGAGCACCGCCGCGTCGGCCGTCACCGTGCGGCCCTTGAGGCGCACCGTCACGCCATCGGCGAAGTCGAGATCCTCGACCTCGTCGCGCACCAGCTGCAGGCGATCGGGATGAGCGAGCAGCGCGGCGTCGAGCAGCTCGCGCAGATATTCGCCATAGGTGACGCGCGGGATGAAGGCGCCGGGTGCGTCCGCCACGCCGCGCGCCTCGAGCCAGCGGACGAAGTGCGACGGATCGTCGGGAAAGGCGCTCATGTTTGATGCGCGCACGTTGAGCACATGACTGGGATGCGCGGCGCCATAGGCGAGGCCGAGGCCGGCGACCGGCGCACGCTCGATCAGCGTGGCGCGGGGGCCGTCGTGGCGGAGCAGGTTGATCGCCTGCAGGGTGCCGGAAAAGCCGGCACCGATGATCGCGACATGCTCGATCACGTCAGATTTCGTATTCGATCTGCCACTCGGGCTGTTCATAGGCCGGCTTGCGCGCCGCCATGCCGGGCTGGCGCGCGAGCATCTGGCCATAGAGCCGCTTCACCGCGTCGCTCGCGGTGCGGACGAACAGGGCGGGCACGATGGCATGGACCACGCAGGCCGCGCCCCCGATGATCATGGTGAAGCCGAATCGCGCGGCGGTGCTGGCGTGCTCGCCATAGCTTTCGCCGACGGCGCGCGGATGGGACAGGAAGATGCGCTCGAACATGAGGGCCGTTTACGCTCACCGGGCCGCACTGTGAAGTACAGCTTTTGCACTCCCAAGCCTGGCTTTGTTTGCAATGCGGCCGGGCATGGCCGAACCTGTGGACGAGGCGCGCCGGAGAGCGCGCGTGGCGACGGGGGTTCCAACTGCGGCAGGACTGTGGTTGGTTAGCGCTAACAATAAGAGGGGAAGACAGCTTGAGCGAGGATGCACGGTCCGACAGTCCGTCGGCGCCCTTGGGCGAACATCACACGGCCACCCGCAACGAGAAGATGGTGATCGCGGCATCGTCGCTGGGCACCGTGTTCGAATGGTATGATTTCTATCTCTACGGCCTGCTCGCCACGACGATCTCGGCGCAGTTCTTCGCCGGCGTGAACGATACCACCGCCTTCATCTTCGCGCTCGCCGCGTTCGCGGCGGGGTTCGCGGTGCGGCCGTTCGGCGCGCTCGTCTTCGGGCGGATCGGCGACCTGGTGGGGCGCAAGAACACCTTTCTGGTGACGATGGGGATCATGGGCGGGTCGACCTTCGCGGTGGGCCTGCTCCCGAATTTCGCCACTGCCGGCGTGGCGGCGCCGATCCTGCTGGTGACGCTCCGCGTGCTCCAGGGACTGGCGCTGGGCGGCCAATATGGCGGGGCCGCCACTTATGTCGCCGAGCATGCGCCCAACCACAAGCGCGGCCTCTACACCAGCTGGATCCAGACCACCGCGACGCTGGGCCTGTTCGCCTCGCTGCTCGTCGTGATCGGCACGCGCTCGTGGCTGGGCGAGGCGGCGTTCGCCAACTGGGGCTGGCGCGTGCCGTTCCTCGCCTCGATCCTGCTGCTGGGCGTGTCGCTCTGGGTGCGCCTCCAGCTCAACGAGAGCCCCGTCTATGCCCGGATGAAGGCGAGCGGCAACACTTCCAAGGCGCCGCTCACCGAGGCGTTTCTGCGCTGGGGCAATCTGCGCATCGTCCTAATCGCGCTGTTCGGCGCGGTGGTGGGCCAGGCGGTGGTCTGGTACACGGGGCAATTCTACGCGCTGTTCTTCCTCGAAAAGACGCTGAAGGTCGACGGGATGACCGCGAACGTCCTGATCGCCATCGCGCTGGCGCTGGGCACGCCGTTCTTCGTGTTCTTCGGCTGGCTCTCCGACAGGATCGGCCGCAAGCCGATCATCCTGGCGGGCTGCCTGCTCGCGGCGGTCAGCTATTTCCCGCTATTCCACGCGCTGACCCAGGCAGCCAACCCGGCGCTGGCCGAGGCGCAGGCGCGGGCGCCGGTGAAGGTGCTGACCTTCGCCTTCGACGACAACATCGCAGTCGTCGAAGCGACCTGCTCGTTTCAATTTGATCCCATCGGCAAGAACAAGTTCGACAGTTCGGCGTGCGATGTCGTCAAATCCTATCTTGCCAAGGCGGGCGTCCCCTACGCACAGGGAAAACTGAGCGAAGCCTCACCAGACATCCTTGGACAGCCATCCGAGATCACCGTGCAGATCGGCAACCGTTTCCTGCCCGCACCTCGTGCATCGGAGTTTGCGGATGCATCGGCCCGCAAGGGCCTGATCGCCGCTTTCCAGAAGGACCTCCAGGCCGAGCTCACCAGGGCCGGCTATCCCGCCAAGGCCGAGGACGCCCGGATCAACAAGCCGCTGGTGGTCGCGATCCTGTTCGCGCTCGTGCTGCTGGTGACCATGGTCTATGGCCCGATCGCGGGCATGCTGGTCGAGCTGTTCCCCAGCCGCATCCGCTATACGTCGATGAGCCTGCCCTATCATCTGGGCAATGGCTGGTTCGGCGGCTTCCTGCCCGCCACCGCCTTTGCGATGGTGGCGGCGACCGGGGATATTTATTACGGCCTCTGGTATCCCGTGGTGGCCGCGGCCGCGACGCTCGTCATCGGCCTGTTGCTGCTCCCCGAGACGTTCCGGAGGAAGATCGAGGAATGACCGTCGAGACCGTGCGCGCCTGGCTTGCCGAACATGCCCCGGACCTGGCCCTGATCGAGCAGGCGGCGAGCACGGCCACGGTGGCGGAGGCGGCGGCGACGCTCGGGGTCGAGCCCGGGCGCATCGCCAAGACGCTGGCGCTGCGCGTGGGCGAGGGCGTCGTGCTCGTCGTCGCGCGCGGCGATGCCCGGCTCGACAATCCGAAGATCAAGGCCGAGTTCGCCGGCCGCGCCTCCATGCTCGGCGCCGAGGAGGCGGAGGTGCTGACCGGCCATCCGGTGGGCGGTGTCTGCCCCTTCGGACTGGCGACGCCGCTGCCGGTCTATTGCGACGTCTCGATCCGCGGTTTCGCGACGGTGTTCCCGGCGGCGGGCTCGCGCACCGCAGCGGTGGAGATCGCGCCCGAACGGCTGGCGGCGCTGGTTTCGCGGCGCTGGGTGGACGTCTGCAGGCCGGGCTGAGCAAATGCGCTTGACCCGCCGCGCAACCTTCCCTAACGGACCGCCTCCACGCTTCGGCATGGCCCCTTCGTCTAGCGGTTAGGACGCGGCCCTTTCACGGCTGAAACACGGGTTCGATTCCCGTAGGGGTCACCATTCGCCGCGCGCGGCGTGGTTCTTCGACATCGATGGATTTCCGTGGCGGCGGCGGGCGCTAGTCGGCCCAGGCTGCGTCCTCGACGTGCAGCTCGGCGGCGGGGCGGGAGCCCCAGTCGTCGATCCTGGCGCGGCCGGCGAGCCAGAGCTTGCGGTGGCGCGGGGCAGAGAGCAGCGCCTGGCCCAGTTCGGTATCGGCCTGGCGGAAGGCGACTGCCTTGATGCTGCGCCCGTCCGGCCCCGCCACGATCAGCCGCACATGCCCGCCCGTGCCGACCACATCGGCCTTGATCACCGTAACCGGCCCGGCCGCCACGCGCGGCGCCGGCCAGCCCATGCCATAGGGGCCGCCGGCCTCCATCGCATTGACGAGATCGGGGCAGACGCCGCCCGGCGCCACCACCGCGTCGAGCAGCAGCGCGCGCTCGCCCATCGCCTGGGTGACGCGCTCGGCAAGCCGCTCCTCGAGGAACTCGGCAAAGGCATCGAGCCGGTCGGCATCGATCGTCACGCCGCAGGCCATGGCATGGCCGCCGCCCGCCCGGAGCAGCCCGGCATCCTTGGCGGCAAGCACCGCCGCGCCCAGGTCGACGCCCGGGATCGAGCGGCCCGAACCCTTGCCGACACCGTCCTCGTCGAGCGCGATCACGATCGCCGGCCGGCCGAGCTTCTCCTTCAGCCGCCCCGCGACGATGCCGATCACGCCGGCATGCCAGCCCCTGCTCGCGATCACCGCGACCGCGTGGTTCGCCTTGTGCAGGCTGAGTTCCTCCGCCTCGGCCTGCACGCCCGCCTCGATCGCGCGACGCTCTTCGTTGAGCTGGTTCAGCTCCTCGGCGATCGCACGCGCTTCCTCGGGGTCGCGGGTGGTGAGCAGGCGCACGCCCAGGTCCGACCGGCCGACGCGCCCGCCGGCATTGATCCGGGGGCCGAGCGCGAAGCCCAGATCGGTCGCGGTCGGCGCGCGCGTGAGGCGCGAGGCCTCGATCAGCGCGTTGAGCCCGATGTTGCGGCGCTGCGCCATCACCTTGAGGCCCTGGGCGACAAAGGCGCGGTTGAGGCCCTTGAGCGCCGCCACGTCGGCGACGGTGCCGAGCGCGACGATGTCGAGCAGGTCGAGCAATTTGGGCTCGGCCCGGCCGGCGAAATAGCCGCGCGTGCGCAGCGTGCGGATCAGCGCCGCGCCGAGCAGCCAGGCGACGCCGACCGCCGCCAGATGGCCATGCGCCGCGCCTTCGGTCTCATCGAGCCGATTGGGGTTCACCAGCGCGAGCGCCTGGGGAAGCTCGGTGGTGCATTTGTGATGGTCGACGACGATCACTTCGGCTCCGGCGCCCTTGGCCATCGCCAGCGCTTCGAACGCCTGGGCGCCGCAATCGACGGTGACGATCAGGGCGGCGCCTTCCTGCTTGAGCCGCACCAGCGCCTCACCCGAGGGGCCATAGCCTTCCATAAGCCGGTCGGGGATATAGGGGCGCGCCTCGAGCCCCAGGTCCCTCAGCAGCAATATGAGCAGTGCCGCGGAAGTGGCTCCATCCACGTCATAATCGCCAAAGATCGCGACGTGCTCGCGCTGCTCCACCGCATCGGCGAGCCGCGCGGCCGCCTTGTCCATGTCGCGGAAGATCGAGGGGTCGGGCATGAAGGCGCGGATGCTCGGCGCCCGGTGCATGTCGAGCTCCTCGCGCGCCACGCCGCGGGCGATCAGCAGCTGCGTCACCAGATCGTCCGGCACCAGCCCGCCGCGCGAATCGGCGGCGAGGCCGCGCCAGTGCCAGGGCTGGCCGGTGATCGAGCGCTGGATGTTGAGCACGGCGGACATGCGCCGGCTATGGAACAGCGGGCAGGGGGCTGTCCATTCCCGGCCCGCCCTATTCGGCCTGGGGCATCGCCTGTTGCTGTTCCAGGCGCCGGGCATAGGCCGCGGCGAATTCGCCATGGATGCGGGCGATACCGGGGTCGGTGGCGGTGCGGGCCTTTTCCGCGCTCAGGCGCTGGCGTCGCTCGAGATATTCGCGATCATTCTGCTGGGGCATGGAAAGGCTCCGACTTCAAGCGGCAGCTTTCCAGTTGCTGTCAGTTCGCGCCATGCTCGGGGTCCGGGGCGCCAATATATTGTAGATACGTGATTTTTCTGGATGAGGCGAGCGAATACGGCGCTCGCAATTCGGTTCGTCGCATTTGCGGAACGCCGCCGCTTCCGCCCCTTGCAAGCGCCGGGCTGGCGCTCCCGGCAATCCGCGCCTACATCGCATCGCCTTATGGCCCGTCCGCGTCCCGCCCAAGAGAAAGTCAAGACCGTCGCCGAGAATCGGCGCGCGCGGTTCGATTATTTCATCGAGCAGACCTATGAGGCCGGCATTGCGCTTACCGGCACCGAGGTGAAGTCGCTGCGCTTCGGCGAGGGGTCGATCGCCGAGGCCTATGCCGAAGTGAACGACGGCGGCGTCTGGCTGGTCAATTCGAACATCCCCGAATTCAGCCATGGCAACCGCTTCAACCACGAGCCGAAGCGTCCTCGTAAATTGCTCCTTCATGAGCGGGAGATAAACAAGCTCCATGGCGCGGTGGCGCGCGAGGGCATGACCCTCGTGCCGCTGTCCATCTATTTCAACGGGCGAGGCCGCGCGAAGGTCGAGCTGGCGCTGGCGAAGGGCAAGAAGACGCATGACAAGCGCGACTCGATCAAGGAGCGGGACTGGAAGCGGGAGCAGGGGCGACTGCTCCGCGACCGTGGCTGATCCCGCGCCCGTGTCGGGCAAGTCGCGTTTCCGCCGCTGGCTCGACCAGGCGATGCCCAGCCGCGAATCGGTAGAGGGCAATCGCTGGCTTCGCCCGGTCGCGAACCGGGTGATGCACAGCTCGCTGTGGCGCTTCACCCGCCGTTCGGTGCCGCGCGGCGTCGCGCTGGGCATGGTGACCGGCGTGCTGGTGCCGATGGGGCAGATCCCCGCTTCGGCCGTGCTCGCGCTTCCCCTGCGCGCCAACATTCCGGCGGCCGCGGCGACCACCTTCATCACCAATCCGGTCACGACGCCGCCGCTCTGGGTGGCGGCCTATTGGCTGGGCAGCTGGATGATCGGCCCCGGCGCGGTGGTCGAGAAGGCGCAGGCGATCGAGCGGAGCTGGAGCGACTGGCTGGTGCACCAGGCCGGCCCGGCCACGCTCACCGGCCTGCTCACCATCACCGCCGCGCTCGCCCTGATCGGCTATTTCGGCACCGCGCTGGCGTGGCGCCTGTGGATCGCCCGCAAATGGAAGCGGCGCGCCGACGCCCGCGCCGCCCGCGGCTGAACGCGGCGGGAAACGTCGTCATCGCGGTGTAATAATGTTACGCCCGCCCGATTGACGGAGCCTATCGACGGTCTAAGACAGCCCGATCAACCATCGGGGATTACCATGCGCCTGTCGCTCCTCACCACCACCTTCCTCGCCGCGCCCGTGCTGCTCGCCGGCTGCGCGCACAACGCCCCGCTGCCGGCCACCCCGGTCGAGGCCGCGCCGGTCACCGAGCCCGATCCGGCGCCGCAGCCCGAAAAGCCCAAGCCGGTCTACGGCACCTATGGCTTCGACACCGCCGGCATGGACCCCGCGATCAAGCCGGGCGACGATTTCTACAACTATGCCAATGGCGCCTGGGCGAAGAACACGCCGATCCCGGCAGACAAGTCGAACTATGGCTCGTTCAACATCCTGGACGACAACGCCAAGAAGCAGACGCACGAGATCCTCGACGCGGCGAAGGCCGATCCGAACTCGAAGATCGGCACCGCCTATGCCACCTATCTCGACACCGCCGCGATCGACGCCAAGGGCCTGGCGCCGGCCAAGCCGTGGCTCGACCGGATCAAGGCGCTGACCTCGAAGGCCGGCTATCCGGCGCTCGCCGCCGCCGCGCGCCGCAACGGCGTGGGCGTGCCCTTCGCCACCTATGTCGGCCAGGACGACAAGGAGCCGGAAGTCTATGCGCTGAGCCTGTTCCAGGCCGGGCTGGGCATGCCGGACCGCGATTACTACCTCTCGAAGGACGCCAAGTTCGTCGAGACCAAGGCGGCCTATCTCAAGCACCTCACCAACGTGCTGACGCTCGCCGGCGAGCCCAATGCCGCCGCGCGCGCCCAGGCGATCGTCGATTTCGAGACCAAGATCGCCGCGGTGCAGTGGACCCGCGTCGAAAGCCGCGACGCGACCAAGACCTATAACAAGATGACCGTCGACCAGCTGCAGAAGGCGGCGCCGGGCTTCGACTTCAAGGGCTTCTTCGCCGCCGGCAAGACGCCGGTGGAGAGCGTGATCGTCGGCCAGCCCAGCGCGGTCACCGGCATCGCCCGGCTGATCCAGCAGGCGCCGCTGGCGGTGCTCAAGGACCAGCTGCTGGTCCGCACGCTCGACAATTTCGCCGATGTGCTGCCGAGCGCCTTCGACAAGGAGCAGTTCGCCTTCTACGGCACCACCCTGTCGGGCACGCCGGAGCAGGAGGTACGCTGGAAGCGGGCGGTGGACTTCACCACCGGCGCGCTTTCCGACGATGTCAGCCAGGTCTATGTCACCAAATATTTCCCGCCCGAAACCAAGGCGGCCGCCGACCAGCTGGTGAAGAACGTGATCGCGGCGATGGACCGCCGGATCGACAAGCTCGAATGGATGGCGCCCGAGACCAAGGTGAAGGCGCATGAGAAGCTCGCCGCCTTCAAGCCGAAGATCGGCTATCCGGAGCGCTGGCAGGATTATTCGGCGCTGACGATCACGGCGGGCGACGCCTTCGGCAACAATGTCCGCGCCAACAACTGGCAGTATGACGACAATGTCTCGAAGCTCGGCCAGCCGATCCGCCGCTGGGAATGGGGGATGACCCCGATGACGATCAACGCCTATGCCAATTTCGGCATGGTCGAGATCGTGTTCCCGGCCGCGATCCTGCAGCCGCCCTTCTTCGATCCGAACGCCGATCCGGCGGTGAACTATGGCGGAATCGGCGCGGTGATCGGCCATGAGCTGAGCCACCATTTCGACGACCAGGGCGCGAAGTACGACAAGGAAGGCCGCCTGACCGACTGGTGGACGCCGGCGGACGTCAAGGCGTTCAAGGCGCGCACCGACGCGCTGGTCGCCCAGTACGACCAGTATGAGCCGCTGCCGGGCATGCATGTGAAGGGCGCGCTGACGCTCGGCGAGAATGTGGCCGACCTGGCCGGCCTCACGGTCGCCCATGACGCGTACCAGGCTTCGCTGAACGGCCAGGCCGCGCCGGTGCTCGACGGCACCACGGGCGACCAGCGCTTCTACCAGGGCTGGGCCCAGGTGTGGCGCCGCAACTATCGCGAGGCGAACCTGCGCCAGCGCCTGCTCACCGATCCGCACTCGCCGTCGCAGCAGCGCGCCTGGGTCGTGCGCAACCTCGATCCCTGGTACGGGGCGTACAACCCCGATCCGGCGACCAAGCTGTTCCTGACGCCCGACAAGCGCGTCCGCATCTGGTGATCTGATTTCTCCCTCTCCCCGGCGGGGAGAGGGAGAATAGCTTGACCCGGCCGCTGCTACCGAACATCGGTGGCGCATGGCCACGTTGCCCGTCCACACGCCCGCATCGCCGTCTCGCCGCTGGCTGCCCTTCGCGGCGGCGATCCTGGCCGGGTTCCTCGCGGGCGCGGTGATCCTGCTGACGCTGAACGATCGCGCGGTCGCGGTCGGCTTCGTCGCGGCGGGGCTGCTCGCGGCGGGCGGGCTCTGGGGCGCGCGCAAGCTCTTCCATGCGGAGGCCGCCGGTGAGGCCTCGGTCGACTGGTCGGTCGCCCAGGCGCTCGCCGCGGCCAGTGACGACGCGCTTGCGGTCACCGATCGCGCCGGGCGCCTGGTCTGCGCCAACAGCCGTTTCGAGGCGCTGTTCGCCGGCTGGCCGACGCCGCCCAACCTGCCCATCAGCGACGCCGCCGTCGCCGCGCTCGGCACCGCGGCGCGCACCGCCTGGCGCGACGGCGAGGCGCGCGAGGACGGCATCCAGGTGTTCGGCGCTCCCGTTTCGGCGCGGGTCCAGCGGGTCGGCGAGGAATCGCTCGTCTGGCGCTTCATCGGCGTGCAGGCGCTCGATCTCGCCAGCCAGGTCCAGGCGCTGATCGACGGCCATACCGGCGACCGGCTGGCCTCGGCCGGCATCATGGCCGCGATGGTCTCGCCCGAGGGCCGGGTGCGCAGCGCCAACCGGGTGTTCCGCCTGCGTGCCATGGGCAGCCCCGAAGCCGCCGCCGAGGGCCGCGACTTCGCCCGCTTCCTGATCACCGATTCTATGGGCCTGGTCCGTTTCGAGCGCGAGGGGCTGGAGGGCAATCCGCTGCGCGTGCTGCAGATTCCCTTCCTCGACGGCGAGGAGGCGCCGCTGCTCGTGGCGCTGCTCGACGAGGAGCAGGGCAATGTGCCCACGCCCGCGATCGGCGCCAGCGCCGGCGCGCATGTCCGCTCGCTGATCGCGCTGCTGCCGCTCGGGCTTGCGCTGGTCGACCGGGACGGCCGTTTCGCCAGCATGAACGATGCGTTCGTCCGCGCCACCCGCGTCAATGCCGCGGCGCCGCCGCTCTATCCGGGCGACCTGATGGTGCGCGAGGACAAGGCCGCGCTCGCCGACGCCATCCGCCGCTTCGCCGGCGGCGCGCCGCAATCGGCCGAGATGACCGTGCGCCTGGCCGACGCGCCCGAGGAACCGGTCTCGATCGGCATCGCCGGCGCGCGCGGGCTGGGCGAGGCGGCCGTGCTGATCAGCCTCAAGGATTCGGGCGAGGAGTCCAAGCTCAAGCGCCAGGTCGCGCAGGCGACCAAGATGCAGGCGGTCGGGCAGCTCGCCGGCGGCGTCGCGCATGACTTCAACAACATCCTCACCGCGATCATCGGGCATTGCGACCTGATGCTGATGCGCCATTCGCCCGGCGACAGCGACTATGACGACATCCAGCAGATCCGCGCCAATTCGAACCGCGCCGCCTCGCTCACGCGCCAGCTGCTCGCCTTTTCGCGCCAGCAGACGCTGCGCCCGCAGCTGCTCCAGCTGCCGGACGTCATCTCCGAGGTCTCGAACCTGCTGAAGCGCCTGCTCGGCGAGACCGTCCGGCTCGAGGTCAAGCATGGCCGCAACCTGGGCCCGGTGCGCGCGGATCCGGGCCAGCTCGAGCAGGTGGTGGTCAATCTCGCGGTCAATGCGCGCGACGCGATGCTTTCGCAGAATCCCAATGGCGGCGGCACGCTCACCATCGAGACGATGGCGGTGCCGGCGGCCGATGTGCGCCGGATGGACGACGACGTGCTGCCGGTCGGCGACTATACCGCGCTGCGCATCGCCGATACCGGCACCGGCATCCCGCCCGAGATCCTCGCCAAGATCTGGGAGCCGTTCTTCACCACCAAGGAAGTGGGCAAGGGCACCGGCCTGGGCCTTTCCACCGTCTATGGCATCATCAAGCAATCGGGCGGATTCATCTTCGCCGAGAATGTGCCCGGCGGCGGGGCGGAGTTCACCATCTATCTGCCGGTGCATGCCGCAACCGAGGCGCCGGTCGCCGCCAAGCTGCCCGGCCCCAAGGAAAAGCCCGCCGATACCTGGGGCACCGGCACGATCCTGGTGGTCGAGGACGAGGACATGGTCCGCGCCATTGCCGAGCGCGCGCTCGCCCGCCAGGGCTATACCGTGGTCACCGCGGACAATGGCGAGGCCGCGCTCGAGCTGATCGAGACGATCGACCGGCCCGATCTGCTCATCTCCGACGTGGTCATGCCGGTGATGGACGGGCCGACGATGGCACGCCGGATCCGGGCCAAATATCCCGACCTGCCGATCCTGTTCATGTCGGGCTATGCCGAAGAACAGCTGCGCAAGTCGATTGATCTGGAGCAAGTCGCCTTCCTGCCGAAGCCCTTTTCGGTGCAACAACTTGCAGAAGCCGCGCGCGACGTGCTTTCGCCCAAATAAATACTTGGCGTTTCGCGATTTTCCTGCGATGGGAGCGGCCATGCCGGGGCCCCAGAAGATCCTGATCGTCGAAGACGAGCCGCTCATCGCGATGATGCTCGAGGACTTTCTCGACGCGCTCGATCGCGTCGTCGCCGGCATGGCGGACAGTGTCGCCTCGGCGGTGGAACTGGTCGAGGCGGGCGGCATCGACGCGGCCGTGATGGACGTGAACCTGCGCGGCGGCGAGACCTGCTGGCCGATCGCCGATGCGCTGGCGGCGCGCGGCATTCCGTTCGTGCTCGCCACCGGCGGGGCGGGGGACATGATCGCGGAAGCCTATCGCGACCGCCCCGTGCTCTCCAAGCCGTTCACGATGGACAGTGTCGAGAAGGTGCTCGACAGCCTCGTCGCGGCGGACTGAGCGCCGGCTTTCCTCCTTCCCCATGCCATGGCCGTCATCCCGGCGAACGCCGGGATCTCAGGCGGGGGTGCGATACGGGCACATCTGGCGGAAATTGTTTCGCGCAACGATGCTACGAAGAAGAGATGGTTCACGCGGAGACGCGGAGACGCGAAGAGGGCTCGCGCCGCTCCAGCGGCGCCCTCCACGACAAAGCTCCCATTTTCCGGCCGCTGACGCGGCGCATGCCCCAACCGCACACGCAACATCTTCGCGCCTCCGCGTCTCCGCGTGAGCAATGTCTTCTTCGTCGCGGTGCAGCGTCGCTGCGCGAACCCACCTAATCCAGCAGCCGCACTGGATCGCGCAGCCGGATCAGCCCCGGCCGGGCCGGACCCGCGTAAACCCCATAGGCATTGCCGAAATCCCGCGCGACGGTCCGCAGCAGGCGCGGTTCCTTCACTCCGGTGTCCGGATCGATCGTCACGATCACGCAGCGCGCGATCGGATCGGCGCATTGCACCACCGCACCGTCCCCGTCCTCGCGGCCGAACGCCAGTCTTCGGCCCCGCCATTCGGTGGCGGGCACCTCGCTCTCCACGATCAGGTTGATCCGGAACCGATCGATCGCCAGCGGTTCGCCATGCGCGGCTTCCAGCGCGGCGTGGCCGGCGCTGGTCTGGATCGAGACCGGCATCGAATCATAGATGCCGCGCGCCACCTGGATCAGCGTGGCGGGTTCGCCCGCGGCCGCCTCCAGCTGTGCCTTGAGCAGCGGATCGCGGAGCGGGACCGTCGCGCCCTCGGGCGTCTCGACCGTCACTGCGCTGGTCTTGGGCCGGGCCGGATCGTCGAAGCGCGCCCGGTGGAGGACCATGGCGGGCACCTCGCGCGCGGTGAGCCAGGGAAAGCGCGTGCCATTGGCCGCGCGGACGAACGCATATTGGCGGTCGCCTTCGATTCCCTGCCAGTCGAGCTCCGCCATATCGAGCCGCTCCCCGGCCATCGACTTGACCGGAAAGCGATTGAGCGCGCGGACATGGCCGACGATGCGGGACATGGCACCCCGGCTAGCGACGGGAAGCGGGAAGGGCAATCGCGGTCCGGCGGGGTGGTGGAACGGTTATGGAACAAAAAATTTCGTTCCGCTCTTGTTCCATGAGAACAAACACGATACATGGCTTCCAACACAGGTTGAAGGCGCGAGCCAAACCTTCTAGCGACGGGGACTTCCAATGGCAGCTTCGCTCAAGGTGATTGACGGCAACATGGCGATTTCTTCGGACAAGCAGAAGGCGCTCGACGCCGCCCTCGCGCAGATCGACCGCGCATTCGGCAAGGGGTCGGCGATGAAGCTCGGCTCCAAGGAGGCGATGCAGGTCGAGGCGATCTCGACCGGGTCGCTCGGGCTCGACATCGCGCTCGGCGTGGGCGGCCTGCCCCGTGGCCGCGTGATCGAAGTCTATGGGCCGGAAAGCTCGGGCAAGACCACGCTGGCGCTGCACGTCATCGCCGAAGCGCAGCGGAGCGGCGGCGTCGCGGCGTTCGTCGACGCCGAGCATGCGCTGGACCCGGTCTATGCCAAGAAGCTGGGCGTCAACATCGACGAGCTGATCGTCTCGCAGCCCGATACCGGCGAGCAGGCGCTGGAGATCACCGATACGCTGGTCCGCTCGAACGCGATCGACGTGCTCGTGGTCGATTCGGTCGCCGCGCTGGTGCCGCGCGCCGAGATCGAGGGCGAGATGGGCGACAGCCATGTCGGCCTCCAGGCCCGGCTGATGTCGCAGTCGCTGCGCAAGCTGACCGGCTCGATCAGCCGCTCGCGCTGCATGGTGATCTTCATCAACCAGCTGCGCATGAAGATCGGCGTGATGTACGGCAATCCGGAGACCACGACCGGCGGCAATGCGCTGAAATTCTACGCTTCGGTCCGCCTCGACATCCGCCGCACCGGCCAGATCAAGGACCGCGAGGACATCATCGGCAACACCACGCGCGTGAAGGTGGTGAAGAACAAGGTGGCACCGCCGTTCAAGCAGGTCGAGTTCGACATCATGTATGGCGAGGGCATCTCAAAGATCGGCGAGATACTCGACCTCGGCGTCAAGGCCGGACTGGTCGAGAAGTCGGGTGCCTGGTTCTCGTACGACAGCGTCCGGATCGGCCAGGGACGCGAGAACGCCAAGAATTTCCTCAAGGAGAATGGCGAGCTGCGCGAGCGTCTCGAAGCGGCGATCCGGGCACGCACCGAGAAGGTCGCCGAGGGTCTGATGACCGGGCCCGACGCCGATGACGGTGACGACGACCTTTGATCCATATTCAGGCCGCGCCCGCGTGTGATGCGTGCGGCGGCGGTCACGGGCTGAGACCCATGGGAAGACCCGGCGCGTTGCCCCGCGCCGGGTCTTTCGCGTCCGGGCATTTGCGTCCGAACATTCGCGTTCGGGCACGCGCGCGATGCCTTGCATGCGCGACGTTCGTCACGCTCGGGGCGGGAAGAGAGCGTGCGCCGCCTTGCGATCCCGGTTTCCCGATCCGCGGCGGGCGTTATAGTCGCGGGCGATGAAGGCGGTTTTCGATCCCGATCGCGTGCTGGCCGGCGGCCTCGCCGCCATCCGCGACCAGTTCCATGTCCCGCAGGCCTTTCCCCCGGAGGTGATCGCCGCCGCCCAGGCCGCGGCGCGGCGCGTGCCGGCCGACCATGCGGACCGGACGGCGCTTCCCCTGGTCACGCTCGATCCGGCGAGCTCCACCGATCTCGACCAGGCCTTCGCGATCGAGTCCAGTGGGAGCGACCTGCTGCTGCGCTATGCGATCGCCGATGTCGCCTGGTTCGTCGACGATGGCGATCCGATCGACCGCGAGGCCTGGCGGCGCGGGGCGACGCTCTATCTGCCGGACGGAAAGGCCGGGCTCTATCCGCCGATATTGAGCGAGGGAGCGGCGAGCCTGTTGCCCGATGGTCCACGCCCGGCGGTGCTCTTCACGGTGCGGGTGGCGCCCGATGGCGAGGCGCGGCTGGACGCGGCGGAGCGGGCGCTGGTCAGGAGCCGCGCCAAGCTCGCTTATGAGACGGCGGACGACGCGGACCTGCCTCCGCAATTCGCCGAGCTCGCCCGCCGCATCGCCCTTGCCGAGGCGCGTCGGGGCGCCGCCCGTGTCGATCCGCCCGAACAGGAAGTCGTGCGCCGCGCGGATGGCGGCTATGCGTTGGCCTTCCGCGCGCGTCACGCATCGGAGGCGCGCAATGCGGCCCTGTCGCTCGCGACCAACCTTGCCATCGCCGAGCTGTTGCAGGCACATCATACCGGCCTGTTCCGCGTGATGGCCGAGCCCGATGCGGCGGCGGTATCGCGGCTGCGGAACACGGCGCGCGCGCTCGGCATCGCCTGGCCCGAAGCGCAATCGCTCGTGGCTTTCCGCACGGGCCTGGATCCGGCCGATCCGCACCAGGCGGCGCTGATGCTCGCGATCCGCCGGGCGGGGCAGGGCGCCAGCTACGCCCCATGGCACGAGGGCACGGTGCCATGGCACGCCGCCGTCGCGGCGCCCTATGTCCATGCCACCGCGCCGCTCCGGCGGCTGGCGGATCGCTATGTCATCCAGGCGGCCCTGGCGATCATGGCGGGCCGGCCGGTGCCCGAGATCGTCGCCCAGGCCTTTGAGCGGCTGCCCAAGGTAATGGGGCGTGCCGATGCCGTGAGCGGCCAGATCGATCGCGCGGTGGTCGACCTGGCCGAAGCGGTGATGCTCGCCGGGCGCGAGGGGGAGGAATTCGCGGCGATCGTCACCGATGTGGATGTCCGCGGCGCACGGATGCAGCTCGCCGACCTGCCGGTGGTGACGCGAATCGACGCTCCCGGAACCGCGCCGGGAACGCCGATCCGCGTCCGGCTGGTCGATGCCGACCCGACTGACCGCGCGGTGCGCTTCGAAGCGATCGGCGTGGCATCGTGACGGCGATACCCGCCGATCCCGAAGACATCGCGGCGACCGCGGCCCAGCTCGAAGGCTTCATTGCCCGCTTCACGCCCGAGATCGCGAACCGCGTTCGCGCCGCGCGCGCGGTGTTGCGTGCGCGGCTGCCCGGCGCGACCGAGCTGGTCTACGACAATTACAACGCGCTCGCGATCGGCTATGGTCCGGGCGAGAAGACGTCCGAGGCGGTGTTCAGCCTTGCCGTCTATCCGCGCAACATATTGCTCTATTTCCTGCCCGGCGTCGGATTGCCCGATCCGGAAGGGCTGCTTCAGGGAGAGGGGCGGCGGGGGCGCTATGTCTGCCTCAAGGACGTGGCGCTGCTCGACGCGCCCGCGATCGCCGCCCTGATCGCGGCCGCGCTCGATGGGGCGCGGCGGCCCTTGCCTCCGGCGGGCGGGCGGACCATCGTCAAGTCGATATCGGCCCGGCAACGGCCGCGCCGCCCAGCCGGAGACGCCGCATGACGATCATCGTCCATCATCTCGAGAACTCCCGCTCGCAGCGCGTGCTCTGGCTGCTCGAGGAACTGGGGCTGCCCTATGAGGTCCGCCGCTATCGGCGCGACAAGGCGACGATGCTCGCGCCGCCCGAGCTTCGCCAGGTCCATCCGCTCGGCAAGTCGCCCGTGATCGAGCATGCGGGCAACATCATCGCCGAGACGGGGGCGATCGTCGAATATCTGGTCGAGCTGGCCGATGGTCGCCTGGGCATGCCGGGGCATCGCGAGGACGCGCTGCGCTATCGCCATTTCCTGCACTATGCCGAGGGGTCGCTGATGCCGCCGCTCTTCACCAAGCTGGTGCTCAGCCGCGTGCCGCTGCTCGGCAAGGTGGCGCAGAAGAAGTTCCAGCCGATGATCGACGTCCATCTCGACTATGTCGAGGGCGAGCTGATGGCGCGGCCCTGGTTCGCCGGCCCCGAATTCACCGCGGCCGACGTGATGATGAGCTTCCCCCTCGAAGCCGCGGTGAGCCGCGCCAATGCCATTGCGGGGCGGCCATTCATGGATGCCTGGATCGAGAAGATCCATGCCCGCCCGGCCTATAAGGCGGCGCTGGCCGCCGGCGGCCCCTATGCCTATGCCTGAACAGCCCGGCGCCCCCGGCTGCGCCTAAATGGCGGCAAGGGCGATCATATCAGGGCGAAGCCGGTCGCGGCGTTGATGAAGTCCTTCACTGCATCGACGATCGCGTTGATCGCATTCTGCACCAGCACCAGCGTCATGCTGGTCATCGCCACGATCACCGAGACGGCGGCGCGAATCTGCATGTCGAACAGGATCTCGGCCCCGCGCAACGTGTATTGGGCATGGTTCTCGGCGATCGCCTCCACCTGGATCGCGATCTTCTTGAGCTCGGGCACCGCATAGCTTTCCATCTCCGCCCAGATGCCGCCCGCCAGCCCGCGCCCCGCGGCGGTCATCCGGTCGACCAGCCCGTCCACGTCCACCTGCATCGCCTTCTCCTATCGGCTCAGTTGCTTGGCGCGCTGCACGGCCATCGCCGCGCGCAGGGTGGCGCCGAGCCCGCCGTCGAGCAGCGGGCCGACGGCGGCGGCGGGAATGCCCAGCCCGCCTTCCGCCTGGTGAAAGGCGCGCAGGTCGTGGAACTGCTGCTGGAGCAATTGCATCAGCACCACGTCGCAATCGCCCTGGGGCGGGGTGCCGATCTTCCCGCCGATCGCGGGCGGCAGGTCCGCCGCCGCCAGCGCCCTGGCCATCGCCTGGGTGGACGGGCAATTGTCCAGCACCCGGTTCGCCTGCGCCCGGGCGACGAGCAGCGCCACCCGGCCTTCCATATTGTCGTAGAAGTCGGTGTTCTGGGCATAGGCGCCGGCGGGTTGGCCGGCATTGGTCGCCATCTTCGCGACGAAGCTGGTCGTGTCCTGCAGCACCGATCCGAGCTCGGCATCGGTCGCCGCGTCATAGGGCGCGGCAAGCTGGACGTGCGCGCAGCCGGCCAGCGCGACCGCGAGCAGCAGCAGCGCGGCGAGCCGCCGCAGATCCCGTCCGAACCCCGTCAAGGCGCGCATGAAAGTCTCCCCCGGGGAGAGACTTTCATCTTCGCGCGGGAAAGTCCAACGGCGATGGCGCCGCCGCGGACCGGCGCGTTCAGTGGCGGCCATAATCCTGGAAGCTCTCCGCCTCGGTCGCCGGGCCCTGCATGGGCGGGACGATCGGCTCGATCGGCTGGGGCGCGTCGAGCTTGCCCTCCCAGCGCGCCACCACCACGCTGGCCACGGCATTGCCGATCACATTGGTCGCGGTGCGGCCCATGTCGAGGAAATGGTCGACCGCGAGGATCAGCAGCACGCCGGCCTCGGGAATGTTGAAATGGCTGAGCGTGCCGGTGATCACCACCAGGCTGGCGCGCGGCACGCCGGCAATGCCCTTGCTGGTGACCATCAGGATCAGCAGCATCTGGATCATCGTCATCCAGTCGAGATGGATGCCATAGGCCTGGGCGATGAAGATCGACGCGAACGTCATGTACATCATCGAGCCGTCGAGATTGAACGAATAGCCGAGGGGCAGCACGAAGCTGGCGATGCGCGGCGGCACGCCGAACCGGTCGAGCGCGTCGAGCGTGCGCGGATAGGCCGCCTCGGACGAGGCGGTCGAGAAGCCGAGCAGGATCGGGTCGCGCAGATAGCGCAGCAGCGTGCGGGTGCGCGGGCCGACGATCAGGAAGCAGACGCCGAGCAGCGTCGCCCAGAGCGCGAACAGGCCCAGATAGAAGCTGCCCATGAAGAAGGCGAGGTCGCCGACCACGCCGATGCCCTTGGTCGCCAGCGCCTTGGCCACGGCGCAGAACACGGCGACCGGCGCGAAGAGCATGACATAGCCGGTGACGGTGAGCATCACCTGCACCAGCGCCTCGAGCCCGCGGACCAGCGGTGCGCCCTTCTCGCCGATGGCGGCAAGGCCAACGCCGAAGAAGAGCGAGAAGATGACGAGCTGGAGGATGTCGTTGCTCGCCATCGCATCGATGCCGCTGGTCGGCACGATGTGGATGAAGAACTTGGCAAGGTCGAAGCTCGAGCGATCGACGCCGCTCGATGCCGTGGCGGCGGGGACCGTCAGGTTGAGGCCGACGCCGGGCTGGAGCAGGTTGACGAAGATCAGTCCGAGCGTGAGCGAGACCAGGCTCGCGCAGACGAACCAGAAGAACGCCTTGAGGCCGACGCGCCCGATCGCGCCGCCGCCGCCCATATGGGCGATGCCGACCACCAGCGTGGAGACCACCAGCGGGGCGATGATCATCTTGATCAAATGGAGGAACATCTGGGTCGGTATGTCCAGGCCATAGGCCCAGTTCTCGATTGCCTTCGCCCCCTCCGGCGTGCCCGCGAGCGAGACGTTGAGGGCATAGCCCAGCAGGCCGCCGAGCAGCAGCGCCGCCAAAATGAACCAGGTAAGTCGCTTGCCCAACGGAGGCCCCCCTAAAAATCCTTTGGTCGCAGGCAAAGGGGATTGCGCGCGCCGGGTCAAGCCCCGCGCGCCCAGCCGATGTGTGCTGCCCTATGCACGGCGGGTATTGCGGCGGTGCGCGAAGCGGCCCTATCGCATGCATCGCTGTTTCCGGAGAATGACGATGCGCCTTCACCGCCGTGCCCTTGTCAGCGCTGCCGTCCGTGCCGCCGCCGCCGCGCCGCTGCTCGCCCTGCCGGGCGTGCTGCGCGCCGCCGAGCCGGATCTTTCGGCGCTGCAGGACATCACCAGGGGCGCGGTGCCGATCGACAATGCCGAGCGCGCCGCGCGGCTCGCCCGGGCCCAGCGGCTGATGCAGGCGAACCGCATCGGCGCGGTGCTGGTCGAAGGTGGGTCTTCGCTGCTCTATTTCACCGGGCTGCGCTGGGGGCGCAGCGAGCGGCTGACCGCCCTGGTGCTGCCGGCCGAGGGCGAACCCTGCATCGTGACGCCTTTCTTCGAAGAGGCGCGCACCCGCGAAGGGCTGGCGATCCCCGCCGAGATCCGCGTGTGGCAGGAGGACGAGGATCCGCTGAAGACCGTGGCCGGCTTCCTCAAGGATCGCAAGCTCGCGCACCTGCCGGTCGGCATCGAGGAGACGGTGCGCTATTTCGCGGTCGACGGGCTGCAAAAGGCGGGACTCGCCGTGGTTTCGGCCAATCCGGTGGTGCGCGGCTGCCGGATGCTCAAGACGCCGGCCGAGATCGCGCTGATGCAGCTCGCCACCGACGTGACGATCGCGGCCTATCGCTGGGTCCATCCGCGCGTCGAGAAGGGGATGAGCCAGCGCGACGTCTCGGCGCTGATGGACGCGGCGACGCGCAAGCTGGGCGGCAGCCCGGAGTTCAGCATGGTGCTGGTGGGCGAGGGCGCGGCCTATCCGCACGGCACCAAGGTGCCGTCGCCGGTGGCCGAGGGCCGGATCGTGCTGATGGATTGCGGCTGCACCGTGCAGGGCTATCAGTCCGACGTGTCGCGCACCTGGGTGCACGGCACCCCGACGGCGGAGCAGCGCAAGGTTTGGGACCAGGTGGCGCAGGGCCAGCGGACCGCTTTTGCCGCGGCCAGGATCGGCGCGACCGCGGGCAGCGTGGACGATGCGGTGCGCCGCTATTATGCCTCGCTGGGCTGGGGGCCGGACTACAGGCTGCCCGGCCTGTCGCACCGCACCGGGCACGGCATCGGGCTCGACGGGCACGAGCCGGTCAACCTGGTGCGCGGCGAGCGGACGCAGCTGGCGCCGGGCATGTGTTTCTCGAACGAGCCGGGCATCTATATTCCCGGCAGCTTCGGCGTGCGGCTGGAGGACTGCTTCCACATGACCGATGGCGGGCCGAAATGGTTCAGCGAACCGCCCCGGTCGATCGATGCGCCGGTCTGAGGGATATATATGCGCCAGCTTGCGATAGCCGTCTTTCTAATCGTCAACGCCGTTGCCTTCGGCGCCCTCTATGAGGGCGCCCACTTCAATTTTCCGTCGGCGCTGCTGCTGTTCTTCCTGTCGTCGTTCGGCGCCACGCTGATTCACGAGCTCGGTCACGCTTGGATGGCTGCGAGGCTCGGCGCAGAGGTGAGGTATATTTGCGTCTGGATATTCTCCCTTCGGATGCGTCCACGGCAGCTGACGATTGTCGCGCCGCGAGGAGGCGGTGATGTCGCCGGATATGTCGTATATGAGTTCGCGGGCCATTGGGGGCGCCAGCGCTTCGAAGCATATATCGCGGCGGCAGGGCCGGCTGCGAATTTCGCGGTGGCGCTCGTCGCCGGCGGTGTTGCCACGCTGCTGGGAATGATGGGCCTGCACGTTGCCGAGCTGGCACTGGCGCCGCTTGTGCTCGTGTCAGGCGGCATGGCGGTTGCCAACCTTCTGCCGTTCAAAGGAAGTGACGGGTCCGTGATCTTGCGAACGATACATGCCAGCCATCGCCGCCGCGGCTAGTCGAAATGCTTGTTCATCCCCAACTGCTCGCTTAAGTCGCGCGTATGACGTCCACCAACGATATCCGCCGTTCCTTCCTCGACTATTTCGAGGGCCAGGGTCATGCCCGCGTTCCCAGCGCCCCGCTGGTGCCGCACAACGACCCGACCCTGATGTTCGTGAACGCCGGCATGGTGCCGTTCAAGAATGTGTTCACCGGGCTGGAGAGCCGCCCCTATTCGACCGCGACCAGCTCGCAGAAATGCGTCCGGGCCGGCGGCAAGCACAATGACCTCGACAATGTCGGCTATACCGCGCGCCATCATACCTTCTTCGAAATGCTGGGGAATTTCTCCTTCGGCGATTATTTCAAGGAGCAGGCGATCACCCATGCCTGGACCCTGCTCACCAAGGTGTGGGGCATTTCGCCGGCCAGGCTGACCGCGACCGTCTATCATACCGACGACCAGGCCTTCGAGTTGTGGAAGAAGATCGCCGGCCTGCCCGAGGAGCGGATCATCCGCATCCCGACCAAGGACAATTTCTGGGCGATGGGCTCGGACGGGCCGTGCGGGCCGTGCTCGGAGATCTTCTACGACCATGGCGACCATATCTGGGGCGGCCCGCCGGGATCGCCCGAAGAGGATGGCGACCGCTTCGTCGAGATCTGGAATCTCGTCTTCATGCAGTTCGTGCAGGAGAATGACGAGATCATCGGCGACCTGCCGCGCCCGAGCATCGACACGGGCATGGGTCTGGAGCGCGTCGCCGCCGTCCTCCAGGGCGTGCACGACAATTACGATACCGACACGTTCAGGGCGCTGATCGCCGAATCGGGCGCGCTGACCGGCGCTTCGACCACCGGCGAGAACCAGGCGAGCCATCGCGTGATCGCCGATCACCTGCGCTCCTCGGGCTTCCTGGTGGCGGACGGCGTGCTGCCGGCCAATGAAGGCCGCGGCTATGTGCTGCGCCGGATCATGCGCCGTGCGATGCGCCACGCCCATCTGCTCGGCGCCAAGGATCCGCTGATGCACCGCATGGTGCCGGCGCTGGTCGCCGAGATGGGCGCCGCCTATCCCGAGCTCGTCCGCGCCCAGCCGCTGATCGAGGCGACGCTGCTGCAGGAGGAGACGCGCTTCCGCCAGACGCTGGCGAACGGCCTGCGCCTGCTCGACGAGGCGACGCAGGGCATGGCCGAAGGCGATACGCTGCCGGGCGAGACTGCGTTCAAGCTCTACGACACATATGGCTTCCCCTATGACCTGACCGAGGACGCGCTGCGCGCCAACGCGATCGGCGTGGACCGCGCGGGCTTCGACGCGGCGATGAAGCGCCAGAAGGAAGCCGCGCGCGCCGCCTGGAAGGGCTCGGGCGAAAAGGCTTCGGAAGAGCTGTGGTATGATCTGGCCGACGAACTGGGCGGCACCGAGTTCACCGGCTATGCCGGCACCCAGGGCGAGGGCCAGGTGGTCGCGATCGTCAAGGAAGGCGCCAAGGTCGATCGGGCCGGCGCCGGCGACAGCGTGACGATCCTGACCAACCAGACGCCGTTCTACGCCGAGAGCGGCGGGCAGATGGGCGATGCCGGCGTGATCTGGAACGACAAGGCGAGCGCCGCGGTGGCCGACACGTCCAAGCCGCTCGGCCGCCTGCATGCGCACCATGCCAGGATCGAGAAGGGCGAGATCGCGGTGGGCGATGCCGTCCACCTCACCGTCGATGCCGATCGCCGCGACCGGGTGCGGGCCAACCATTCGGCGACGCACCTGCTGCACGCGGCGCTGCGCAAGCGGCTTGGCGGGCATGTTACCCAGAAGGGCAGCCTGGTGGCGCCGGATCGGCTGCGCTTCGATTTCTCCCACCCGTCGGCGCTCACGCCCGGGGAGATCGCCGACATCGAGGCCGATGTGAACGCGCAGATCCGCCACAACGGCGCGGTCGAGACGCGGCTGATGACGCCCGACGACGCGATCGCCGCGGGCGCGATGGCGCTGTTCGGCGAGAAATATGGCGACGAAGTGCGCGTGCTCTCGATGGGGCTGGGCGAGGATGCGTCCTATTCGGTCGAGCTGTGCGGCGGCACGCACGTCAATGCGACCGGCGACATCGCGATCTTCAAGATCGTTTCGGAGAGCGCGGTCTCCTCGGGCGTGCGGCGCATCGAGGCGCTGACCGGCGAAGGCGCGCGGCTGTGGCTGAACGCACGCGACGAGCGGCTGCGCGAGGCCGCCGCGACGCTCAAGGCCAGCCCGGACGAAGTGCCGGCGCGCGTCGCTGCGCTGGTCGAGGAGCGCCGCAAGCTCGAGCGCGAGCTGGCCGATGCGAAAAAGGCGCTGGCGCTGGGCGGCGGCGGGTCTGCCCAGGCGGCGGGGCCGGAGCAGGTGGCCGGCATCAACTTCATCGGCCAGGTGATCGACGGGCTGGAGCCCAAGGAACTGCGCGGCGCGGTCGATGAGGCCAAGCAGCGCGTCGGCAGCGGCGTGGTCGCGCTGGTCGCGGTCAACGAGGGACGGGCTTCGGTCGCGGTCGGCGTGACGGAGGGCGTGCCGGCCAATGCCGTGGACCTGGTCAAGGTCGCCGTGGCGGTGCTGGGCGGGCAGGGTGGCGGCGGCCGGCCCGACATGGCCCAGGGCGGCGGCCCGGACGGCGACAAGGGCGCTGCGGCGCTCGACGCGGTCAAGGCCGCACTGGCCGAGGCGACCGCGGCGGCCTGAGCCGCCGCGGAGCGCCGTTCACATCCCTGGTGCCCAGCCGTCCTCGGACGAGACCCATAGAGCGCGCTGGTTCATGTCGGCGCGGACAAGGCCGTCGATCGTGATGTCGGACACGATGCCGTCGCCATCGACCTTGTCGCGATAGCAGCGCTTCCTGCCGGCAAGCGGCTGGAGCGCGAGCATCAGCCGCTCGCGGACCGAGCTTTCCACGGCCGGGGCGAGCGGTGCCCCGTCCTTGCTGAGCCGGCCCGACGTGAAGTCGACCGGGCGGACGGTCGAGCAGACGGCGCCGTCCTCGATCCGGCCCGCGGTCTGATATTCGAGCAGGATCGTCGGCTCGGTGGAGACGACGCCGGTGACCACGGCTTCGAAGCGGCCGTCCTCGTGCACCGTGTAGCGCACCATGGTGGCGCAGGTGCGCGCATGCGCGTCCGGGCCGATGCAGCGGATCTTTCCGGCGCGGGCCGGGTCGAGAGCGTCGGCGGCGGGGAGCGGCGCGGCGGCGGCGAGGAGGAGCAGGGTCGCGATCATGGTCACATTCCCAGGCCGTAGCCGTCCTTCTCGCCGACCCAGATGAACTTCTGGCCGAGATCGGGGCGGGCGGCACCATCGATGGTAGTCTCGTTGAGCAGCAGGCCGTCCTCGGCGGGCTTGATCGCGGAGCAGACGGTCTTGCCGTCGAGCGCCGCGACGACCGCGGTGAGCTGGCTCTTCACCGCGGTCGCGGTCGCCGCATCGGCCGGCTTGCCGTTCGCCATCACCGTGCCCGCCTCGAAATCGGCGAGCTTCACCGTCTCGCAGAACTTGCCGTCCGCCACCGTGCCGCGGGTCCGCACCTCCATCGTGATCAGCGGCGAGGGAGCGAGGAACAGGCGAGTGACCGCTTCATAGCTGCTGCCGGCGATCTTGTAGCTGGTGGTGCCGAGGCAGGTCTTCTTCTCCCGATTGGGCACGACGCACTGATACTGGCCGGCGCGGGCGGGCGCGACGGGATCGGCGGTCTGGCCGGCGGCGGCATGCGCGAGGAGCAGCAGGCTGAGGAACATCGTCAATATTCTCCGAACGGGAACAGGTGCCTGAAATGCGCCCGGCCGGCGCGGGCGGCAAGCGCAATCGGCCTCAGGCCGGCGCGTCCGCCTCCTCGCCGCCGCCCTTGTCGACGCGCACCCGGCGGAAGCGCGGCTCGCGATCCATGCCGGCGACTTCCTTGATCTTCTTGCGCATCTCGTCCCGCTTCTCGTGGATCGAGGCGATCACCGGGCCCACGGCGAGCCCGAGATCGACCAGCACCACTTCGGAGAGCTGGAGCGAGCTTTCCAGCGCCTCGGGCACCGCTTCGCTGGCACCGGCGCGATAGAGCTCGGCGGCGTGGCCGGAATCGCGGGCGCGGGCGATGATCGGCAGGTTGGGCACCCAGCCGCGCACTCGCTTGGCAAGGCGCACGGTGAGCACCGGATCGTCCATGGTGAGGACCAGCGCCTTGGCATGGCCGAGGTTGAGCTTGTCGACCAGCTCGGAGCGGGTGACGTCGCCGAACAGCACGTTATAGCCGCCGCGCCGCGCCGCGTTGACATTGTCGATATCGGCGTCGACGCCGATATAGGGCAGGTTGTGGCGGCGCAGCATGTCCGCCACGGTGCGGCCGACCCGGCCGAAGCCGATGATGACGGTGCCGTTCTGCACTTCCTCGAGCGCGGGGTCGGACGCCTCCTCCATCTTCGAGCGCTCGATCAGCTGCGCGACGGCGCTCCCCGCCTTGGCGAGCAGCGGCGTGGCGGTGAGGCCGATCGCGGTGACGGTGGTCCAGAAGGCCGCGGTGCTCGGGCTGATCAGTCCCGCCGCCCCGGCCACGCCAAGCACGATCAGCGTGGTCTCGGAGGGGCTGGCCATCAGCACCCCGGCTTCCGCCGCGGTGCCGGCGCGCGCGCCCGAGAGGCGGAGCAGGCCGGTCGTCACCGCCGCCTTGACCAGCATCACCAGCAGCGAGGCACCGAGCAGCGGCGCCCAGTTGTGGACGATGAAGTCCAGGTCCAGCCGCATGCCCACGGTGATCAGGAACACGCCGAGCGCCAGGCCCTTGAACGGCGCGGTGATCGCTTCGACCTCGCCATGATATTCGGTCTCGGCGATCAGCAGGCCCGCGATCAGCGCGCCGACGATCGGCGAGAGGCCGGCCGCGCTGGTGGCGAGGCTGGCGACGATAACCACCAGCAGGCTGGCGGCGAGGAACAGCTCGGGGCTCTTGGTGCGCGCCGCCTGGGCGAACATGCGCGGCAGCAGCATGCGCCCGCCGACGAACAGGATCGCGACCGTGGCGAGGCCGAAGCCGAGCGTCACGGCGAGCTTGATCCAGCCGGCTTCGCCGCCCGCCGCGGGGGCGAGCGCGCCGAGCAGGAAGATGATCGGGACGAGCGCGAGATCCTCGAACAGCAGCATCGCGAAGGCGGCGCGGCCGACCGCGCTGGTGGTGCCGGCGATCGGCAGCACGATCGCGGTGGAGGACAGCGCCAGCGCCAGGCCGAGCCCGATCGCGCCGCCGGTGCTGAGCCCGGTGAGATAGAGGACGGCGGCGAGGATGAGCCCGGCGCCGAGCAGCTCGGTCGCGCCCACGCCGAAGACGAGGGTGCGCATCGACCATAATCGCTTGAACGACAGCTCGAGGCCGATCGAGAACAGCAGCAGGATGATGCCGAACTCGGCGAACGGCTCGATCGCATGCGCGTCCGAGATGGTGATGTGATAGAGCCAGGGATTGGTGGGCACGAGGCTGCCCAGGCCGAACGGGCCGACCAGCGCGCCGACCAGGATGAACCCGATCACCGGACTGATCCGGACGCGCGCGAAGGCGGGGATGACCAGCCCGGCGGCGCCGAGGATCACCAGCGTGTCGCTGAGGCCGCTATTGCCGAGGTTCAGCATGGAGCGGGGGCTCCGCCGGCCTTCGCGAATCCCGCGCCTGGGCGGCAACGAGAATCGGCTCGAACCGGAGCCGATTTCGCCGGGATATGCGTGCTGGGGGAGATTCTGACCATGCGGCAAAGGGCAGCATGGCGGGTCCCATATTGCAAGGCTCGAAGCGCCGGGAATCGCGCCATAATCAGGGATTGGCCGCGATCAGCTTCTCCAGATAGGTCCGCGGCGTGTCGACTGCGCTTCGTGCCGGAACCCGGAGCCCCGCCGGCGCGAGCGCGTCGGCGACGCGGACGGCGAAATCGATACAGTCATTCCCATTGAGCGAATAGCGCTCGAGCGCCGCCGCCGTCTCGTTCGAAAAGCCGAGCGCGGTCAGGGTCGGACGCGCGGCCGCGACCGCGCGATCATAGGCTGCCCGGTCCACCTTCAGGTTCAGGCAGGCCTGTTTGAGATGGGTGTAGCGCTCCTCCATCTGCGCACCGGCCACCGGCCTTCCCCCGAAATAGGTGAAGGCGGCGCCGGCAGGGCTCGTGCCGGCGGCGACAGTGTGCCCGACCGCGCGGAAGCTGCGTCCGCCGCCGGGGCGCGTGGCGGAGAAAGTGACGAAGCTGTGGCCCGGGAACCCGAAGGCATCCGGGCTGGGGCGCACGCAGAAGCCGATCTCGGCCTCGCCGCTCGCACTGCTCATCGTGCGAAGGTCCTTGTCGCGCGCCAGGGCCGGCGTCGTGAACAACACCAATCCCAGAAGCAGGCCGATCGACTTGCGCATCATGTCCTCCATTTCAGCACCAGGGCAGGCAGATCCTCTTGCCGCCGATCCGGACCTTCGGCGCCCGGAGCAGCTGGCTCGGCCTGTTGAACACCGAATTGGGCCCGCCGAAGATCTGCCCGGGATTGCGCACGAAAGAGTTCGAACCGCCAAAGATCTGCCCGGGATTGCGGACGAAGCTGTTGTCGCCGCCCCAGATCTGCCCGGGGTTGTTGATCAGCGAGTTCGGCCCGCCGGCGATCTGGCCCATGGTCCGGCGCACCCAGCCATTCTTCCCCACAAGGTCGTTGGAATCGCCGAAACAGCCCTTGCCGCCGACTCCGTCGCTCAGGCACTTGGTCAATTCGCGCAAGGTCAGGCGCGAGGCGATGCAGCCGGCCGCCGCATAGGGCTGGCCGCCGGTTCCGACCACGCACTGCACGGCGATCTGCTGCTCGGGGTTGAGCTGGAGATTGAACATGTTCGCGGCGGCGCAACCGAGCATCACGCTGCCGTCGCCGCCCGATTCCGCGGCGCAGCGCAGGGCGATCTGCTGCTCGCGGCTCAGATTCTTGCCGAACAGCGTCTCGGCCGCGCATCCCGCGAACCTGCCCTTGTCGCCATTGGCGCTGGCCGCGCACCCCAGCACGGCCCGCTCGCGCTCGCCCAGTCCGTTGGCCAGATATGCCGATCCCGCACAGGTCGCGAAGCTAGCCGAGTCCCCGTTGCTGCGCATGGCGCAGCGGGCGACGATACGCTGATCTTCGGACATCGAGATGCCGGCATTCGGCGCCGCGCAGGTGGCGAAGCTGGTCACGTCACTCGCGCCGACCGCGCAATCGAGCACCGCTTGCTGCTGGCGCGACAGGAAGCGCGGCGCCGCGCAAGCGACGAACGCCTCGCTATTGGCGCCCGACGATGCCGCGCAGGCGAGCACCGCCTGTTCGTTCGGGCCGAGCGCCCCCGCCGCGAACTGGCCGCCGGCGCAGGCGGCGAACCGCTGCGCGTCGCCCCTGGTCCGGAAGGCGCAATCGGCGAGGATCTTCTGATCCTCGGAAACGCGGATGCCCAGCTGCGGCGCCGCGCATTTGCCGAAAGCCGTCACATCGCTGCTGGATACCGCGCAATCCAGCACCGCCTGCTCGTTCTGCGGCAGGATGACCTGCTGGCCCACGCAACCGGCAAAGGCGCCGACGTCGAGCGCGACGCGCTGCGCGCAGGCAGCTGCCAGCGCCTGCGGCGTGTTCAGTCCGCCGGGAAGGCCGAACGTGCCGGCGCCGGGGATTGGCGTCATGCCCAGCTGATCGAGGCCGACCTGCCCGACCATCGGGCACGGCATCATGCCGAACGGCCCGTTGCAGTTCGGCCCGGCTATCCCGCTCCCTCCCACCGCCTGGACCTGGCGGAGATTGAACGGATTCATCGGCATCGATGCAGTCGCCTGCATGAGATAGAGGCGAACCGCCTCGCATGGTCCGGGACCGAGCGGACCCGCGCAGATCGGGCCGACACCGGGCACGTTGCCGATCACCTGCAGCTGGATCTGCTGCTGCGCCAGTTCCTGCATCGCGATCCAGCGGGCGACGGCGACGCACGGCCCCGGGCCGAGCGGGCCGGCGCAGATCTGGCCCTGGATGGGGTCGAAACCCGTGCGCATGAGCTGGGGGAAGATCTGCGTCGCGCGCATCTCTATCGGAATCTGGCGCTGCACGATTTCGCAGGGTGCGGCGCCGAGGCCGGGAAGGCCCGCGCAGATCGGGCCGAGATTGGGATCGATCCCGATTTGCGTGAGGGGCGGCAGCGCCACGGGCGGCCCGGGAAACGGCACCGAACCCGGAAAGGGCGCCGGCGCGGGCAGCGGTCCCGGCGAGGGGAAGGGCTGCGGAAAGGGCGCTGGCTGGAATGGGCCCGGAAAGGGCTGCGCGGCGGCAGGCAGGGCCGCGGCGACGAGCAGCGTGAGCGCTGCCGCCAACTGGCGCAACGAACTGAGCATGATTTCCCCCCTCGATCATCCTCTTGATCGGGAGGGATGGTAGATTCATCTCAAGGGCGGTGACAATCGCTCATTTGCACCGAGATGAAGGTTAACCTTCCGGCCTCCGGCACCCGGGGGTGCCGGAGGTGGATATGCCTTACGCCCAGGCGGCCATCTTCGCTTCGAGATTCTCGCGGATCGCCTCGAAGAACTGCTCGGTGGTCATCCAGGGCTGGTCCGGGCCGATCAGGATGGCGAGATCCTTGGTCATCTTGCCGCTCTCGACGGTCTCGATGCAGACCTGCTCCAGCGTCTCGGCAAACTTGGTGACGTCCGGCGTGTTGTCGAACTTGCCGCGGAACGACAGGCCCTGCGTCCAGGCGAAGATCGACGCGATCGGGTTGGTCGAGGTCGCCTTGCCCTGCTGGTGCATGCGATAGTGGCGGGTGACGGTGCCGTGCGCCGCCTCCGCCTCGATCGTCTTGCCGTCCGGCGACATGAGGACCGAGGTCATCAGGCCGAGCGAGCCGAAGCCCTGGGCCACGGTGTCCGACTGGACGTCGCCGTCATAATTCTTGCAGGCCCAGACGAACTTGCCCGACCACTTCAGCGCCGAGGCGACCATGTCGTCGATCAGGCGGTGCTCGTAGACGATGCCGGCATCCTTGAACTTCTGCGCGAACTCGGCGTCGAAGGTCTCCTGGAACAGGTCCTTGAAGCGGCCGTCATAGGCCTTGAGGATCGTGTTCTTGGTCGAGAGGTAGAGCGGCCAGCCGCGGTCGAGCGCATAGTTCATGCTCGCCTTGGCGAAGTCGCGGATCGACTCGTCGAGATTGTACATGCCCATGGCGACGCCGGCGGCGGGGAAGTCGAACACTTCATATTCGAGCTCGTCGCCATTGGTGCCGACCCACTTCATCGTGAGCTTGCCGGCGCCGGGCACCTTGAAGTCGGTCGCGCGATACTGGTCGCCGAAGGCGTGACGGCCGACGACGATCGGGTCGGTCCAGCCCGGAACCAGGCGGGGAACGTTCTTGATCACGATCGGCTCGCGGAACACGACGCCGCCCAGGATGTTGCGGATCGTGCCGTTCGGCGACTTCCACATCTTCTTGAGGCTGAATTCCTCGACACGGGCCTCGTCCGGCGTGATCGTGGCGCACTTCACGCCGACGCCGTACTGCTGGATCGCCTTGGCCGAATCGATGGTGACCTGGTCGTCGGTCGCGTCGCGGTTCTCGATCGAGAGGTCGTAGTATTTCAGCTCGACGTCGAGATAGGGGAGGATCAGGCGCTCGCGGATCCACTGCCAGATGATCCGCGTCATTTCGTCGCCGTCGATCTCCACGACGGGCGTTGCAACCTTGATCTTCGCCATTGCTCGCTTGTCCTTTTAAGGGGGTTTGGCGAGCGTCTAGGAGGATGGGGCGGGGGGATCAAGCACCCCGCGCCGGCCGTCAGTCGTTCCAGGCCCACCAGAGCTGCGCGGGCGGGATGTTGATCCACTCCATCGCATGATCGATGTGCGACCAGTGCGGCGTGAGGAAGTTCTTCACGCGTGGATTATACTGGTAGACGAGGAAGGCGCCGCCCTTGCGGATCACTTCGCGCGTCGCCTTGGCGATCGCGTCGCCCACGCCGGGGGGCAGGGTGGAGAAGGGCAGGCCCGAGGCGATATAGTCGGCATGCGCGAAGCCGTGATCGGCGATGATCTGCTTCACGTCCGCGGCCGAGCCCTGCACCGCGATCAGGCGCGGATCGGTGATGCTCTGCTTCAGATAGCGGATGAAATCGGGATTGGTGTCGATCACGATCAGCTTCGCGTCCGGCGCGAGCCGCTCGAGGATCGGCCGGGTGAAGGTGCCGACGCCGGGGCCGTACTCGACGAACAGCTTCGTGTTCTCCCAGTCCACCGGCGCGAGCATCTTGTTGATCGTGAAGCGCGACGAGGGCGCGACGGCGCCGACCATCACCGGGCGCTTCAGGAAGCCGCGGAAGAACATGCCCCAGGGCGACGGCGTGCCGGCGGGGCGGCGGTGACGCGTGCGGGCCTTGGCGGCAGTGGAAGCGGGCATGGGCGACCTTATTACAACTTGGAGACAGTCGCGGCATTTGGGCAATTCGAACGAACATGCAAGCGGCACGGTTGCATTTCGCCGCATCCGGGCAGCTGAACTGTGGGCAAATCGGGCGGCGCTCAGGGAAATGCGACGCGCATCGGCAGTCCGCCACCCGGCCGGATGCTCGTGCCGGCGACGGGAAAAAGCGCCGACAGGGGCGTGAAGCGCGCGGCGCGGACGAGCGTGGCGAGGGTGACGACCAGCTCGGTCATCGCGAACGCAGCGCCCAGGCATATGCGCGGGCCCGCGCCGAAAGGCATGTAGAGATGCCGGTCGGGCACCGGCATGCCGGGGGCGAAGCGATCGGGGTCGAAGGCGTCGGGGTCGTGCCAGTGGCGGCGATGGCGGTGGAGCGCATAGACGGCGATCAGGATGCGCGTGCCGGCGCGGATCCGGCGGCCGTCGATCTCGGTATCGCGCATGGCGACGCGGGTGAGCTGATAGCCGGGGGGATAGAGGCGGAGCGTCTCCTGGATCACCTGGCGAGTGAAGACCAGGCTCTCGAGATGGCCGGCGTCGACAGGGGCGCCGCCGGTGACCGTCTCGACCTCGACGCGCAGGCGCCCGGCCGTTGGCGGGTGCGCGGCGGCGAGCCACAGCGCCCAGCCGAGCGCGACGGCGCTGGTCTCGTGGCCGGCGAGGATGAAGCCGAGCAGATTGTCGCGCAGCAGCCCGTCGTCCATCGGGCGGCCGGTCTCCGGATCGGTGGCGTCGAGCAGCAGGTCGACCAGGTCGCCGCGCGGCGGCGCGGCGCGGCGGCGGGCGATCATCCGGTCGACATCCGCGCGGAGCTGCGCGGCTTCGGGCGCGGGCTTGTTCAGCTTGCCGCGATGTGCCCGGTCCGGGAGGAGGAGGTAGCTGAGCCGCCGATATTCGAGCTGACCGAGAAAGGCGCCGACGCGGGCCTCCGTCTCGGCGCGTTCGAAATCCTCCCCGCCCGAAAGGACGGTGTCGAGGATCACGTCGAAGGCGATTCGGCCGGTTTCGGCGGCGATGTCGATCGGCTGGGCGGCGTGGCGCCAGCGCAGAAGCGCGGCCTCGGCGGCGGTGCGCATGCGCGGGGCGAGGGCCGCCATCTGGGCGGCACGGAACGCCGGCGCGGCGGCGCGGCGCTGCCAGCGCCACTCGGCGCCCTCGACGGCGACCAGCCCCTCGCCCCAGGCGGGGTGCATCACCCGGCGCCACAGATCGCCGTGGCGGAAATCCTCGGCCCGCTCGCCCATGGCGGCGCGGACGGCGGCTGGATCGGTGAGGAACACGGGCGCGCCGGGGAAGGGCGGGCGCCAGCTCGTGCCCTCGAACAGCACAGGCGGCCAGGCCGCGATCGGATTGCGCATGGCGGTGCCCAGGATCCGCCAGGGCAGCACGCTGGCCAGGGGCTCGGGACGGGGCGGATGGAACGCGGCCGGGCCGCCGTCTCCGGCTTCGGCAAAGGCTCGAATCGCGCCGTCCGTCAGCATCGCGCATCCTCCAAGGCGATGCCGGTTCCCTACGCCGCGAGTGTCCCGCGGGAAAGAGGCGGCGTCGCCTGCGTTGTGTTGGCCGCGACACGCGGCTAGAGGCTTCCAATGGCATCTATGGACAAGCCCCCGCTGGGGACCTCGACGGTGAAGTGGCGTTTCCCGGACATTCACCCCGAGGGGCGCAAATATGTGGCCATCGCCGCCGCGATCGCCCTGGCGAGCCTGTTCATCTTCGACTTCATCACCTGGCCGCTGGTGTTTCTCGCCTTTGGCGTCGCGGCATTCTTCCGCGATCCGATCCGCGTGACGCCACAGGGGGAAGGGATGCTGATCGCCCCGGCGGACGGGCTGGTGACGATGATCCAGCCGGTGGAGCTGCCTCCGGAACTGCGCGGGCCCCAGGCGCTGGGCGACGCGCCGATGGTGCGCGTCTCGATCTTCATGAGCGTGTTCGACGTCCATGTGAACCGCACGCCGATCACCGGCACGATCCGGCACGTGATCTATATCTCGGGCCGCTTCCTCAACGCCGATCTCGACAAGGCGAGCGAGGAGAATGAGCGCCAGCACTTCATCGTCGAGGACAAGCACGGCCTGCGCATCGGTTTCACCCAGATCGCCGGCCTGGTCGCGCGGCGGATCGTCAGCTTCACCAAGCCGGGCGACATGGTCGTCGCGGGCCAGCGCGTCGGCCTGATCCGCTTCGGCAGCCGCGTCGACGTGTTCCTGCCCGCGGACTATGTCGCGCAGGTCACGCTCGGCCAGCGCACGATCGCGGGCGAGACGATCATCGCCAGGAAGGGAGCCGCCGCCGTCAGCGGCATCTCGCAGTGAGCGAGCGGCGCGAGGAGCGCGCGCTCCGGCCCCGCCGAATGCGGCGCATGCGGCGGATGCGCCCGGTGCGCGGGATACCGCTGCGCGCCATCGCGCCCAACGCCATCACCGCCCTCGCATTATGTTCGGGATTGACCGCGATACGGTTCGCGATCGACGCGAAATGGGAATTGGCTGTCCTGATGGTGCTCATTGCCGGGCTGCTCGACGGCGTGGACGGCAAGGTCGCCCGGATGGTGCGCGGCGAAAGCCGGTTCGGCGCCGAGCTGGACAGCCTGTCGGACGCGATCTCGTTCGGCGTCGCGCCCGCGCTGATCCTCTATCTGTGGTCGTTGCAGGCCCTGGGCCGGTTCGGCTGGATGATCGCCCTGATCCATGCATTGTTCTGCGCGCTGCGCCTCGCCCGGTTCAACGCCCAGATCGACGCCGAGGACCAGCCGCACAAGTCCGCCGGCTTCCTCACCGGCGTGCCCGCGCCCGCGGCCGCCGTGCTTGCGCTGCTGCCGCTCTATCTGTGGCTGTTCACCGAGGAGCCGCACCTGCGCTCGCCGATCGTCGTCGCGCCGTGGAGCGCGTTCGTCGCGGTGCTGATGATCTCCAGCGTCGCCACCTTCGCGCCGCACGTCCGGCTGAAGCAGCGCATCCGCTTCGAGGCGATCGCCGTGCTGGTGGTGCTGGTCGCGGCGCTGGTGGCCGCGCCCTGGCCGACGCTGGCGGTGATCGCGATCCTGTACCTCGCGTCGATCCCGCTCAGCATGCGCGGCTATCGCCGGATCAGGCAGCTGCGCGCAGCGGGAACGCAGCGGAGCGCCGGGCCGGAGCCGAGTAGCGAACGGTAACGCGGGCCGGCGCCGGCTCGGGCAAGGGCGCCGCGAGCGCGCGGCTGGTCAGTTCCCGCATGCGGGGAAGCGCGGCGGCGATCGATGAGAAGATCGTCCAGCCGGCGACGGCGAAGGCAGCGGCGAACAGCAGAACGCTAAGCAGTGCAGTCATCACTTGGCTCCCAAAACGCGCCTTGCCCGGCAAGAACCCTGCGATTCCAACCCCTTGGCGCCCGCCGACGTTCCGTGTCCGCGTTGTGAGCCCTTTATGTTCCGCTAACGTTCCGGTGTCAAGCGGATGTTCCTTGCATGTTCCAGGTTGGCCGGAGCGGCACGAAGCGTGCCGCCAAGCCGATCGCTTCGGCTGGGCGTTTCTTTCCATCGAGCCTCTAGGACGGATCGATATTTGAGGGGGGGGGCTTTCCCGTTCCCCGACGAAGGCTGGGGCCTAGTCTCGGCGCATCTGGCCAGACACGAGAACCTTTCGAACGACGCCGCGACCGGGCTCCGGCCTTCGCCGGGGAACGGCCTTTTCTCCGTCGGCGAGGTGCGCTCGATACAGGTCCTGAATGTCGATCCGTTCTAGGCGTTATCGTCCATCCATCTCTGGCAATCAGCGACGGTCACGCGCACCATCGGAGTGGCGTTTGCATCAAACATACCGTCATCATATTTCCGGCTGGCCATGGGCAGGATAACCCCCCAGCCAAAATCGTCGATCGCTTCCTGTGACGCGGAAATGATGACCGCGGTACCGTTCCGATCAACCGCGCGGGTGTTTATACCCGTTAGCGTGACGGTCGGCGGCCCTATGTCCTCAAGCGGCATATCGCCTCCATGCTTTCCGCCAAGCATATCGGGAGACAGGCCGGAAAGCGACAGTGGGTGGCTTAGAATTCAAACTGAGGCGCTATCCGTCCATCGCGTGCTTGCGCCGCCTTCCGCTTTCGAGTAAGCGCGCCGCTCTCAACCCGCATGGGAAGCATCATAAACCGGTGTCGCGTTTCGCGATCACTCGCTTCCCAGAGGCTCAACCGGAAGGAGTTATCCCTATGGCGGCACCCGTCGTCACCCTGCAGCAGCTGCTCGAATCGGGCGCGCACTTCGGTCACCAGACCCATCGCTGGAACCCGAAGATGAAGCCCTACATCTTCGGCGAGCGCAACGGCGTTCACATCATCGACCTCTCGCAGACCGTGCCGCTCTTCGCGCGCGCGCTGGAGTTCGTGAACTCGACCGTCGCCGCCGGCGGCAAGGTCCTCTTCGTCGGCACCAAGCGCCAGGCGCAGGAGCCGATCGCCGAGGCCGCGCGCCGCGCGAACCAGCATTTCGTCAACCATCGCTGGCTGGGCGGCATGCTCACCAACTGGAAGACCATCTCGCAGTCGATCAAGCGCCTCAAGACGCTCGAGGAGCAGCTTTCGGGCGACACGCACGGCCTGACCAAGAAGGAAGTGCTGCAGCTCACCCGCGAGCGCGACAAGCTCGAGCTCTCGCTCGGCGGCATCCGCGACATGGGCGGCCTGCCCGACGTGATGTTCGTGATCGACGCGAACAAGGAAGAGCTGGCGATCAAGGAAGCCAACACGCTCGGCATCCCCGTCGTCGCGATCCTCGATTCGAACGTCTCGCCGGACGGCATCGCGTTCCCGGTTCCGGCGAACGACGACGCCTCGCGCGCCATCCGCCTGTACTGCGAGGCGATCGCCATCGCGGCGACCCGCGGCAACCAGGACCGCCAGGCGAGCTTCGGCGTCGACCTGGGCGCGCAGGACGAAGCACCGGTCGAGCCGGCGCTGACCGAGGCTTCGGAGCAGGCCGTCGAGGGCGAGCGCCAGATCGACGCCTGACTTGCAAGTGATTGTCTCCGAACTGACATAGGCGCGCACTAGGCGCCCGGTCAGTTCGGAACGACGCCTTATCCCCCGTTCGCCTCCGGAGCCGGTCCGGGGTCGTCGAAGCCCCGCCCTTTTTCCGGAGCGGCAAGCGAGACGGCCCTTCGACAAGCACGGGACGAACGGGGTTTTGACATACCGGCGGGGCAAGCGCCCGCCGCAACCAAGAGGAAAGAAACATGGCCGAGATCACCGCTGCTGCCGTGAAGGAGCTCCGCGAAAAGAGCGGCGCCGGCATGATGGACTGCAAGAAGGCGCTGACCGAAACCAATGGCGACCTCGAAGCCGCCAGCGACTGGCTGCGCTCGAAGGGCCTGGCCGCCGCCGCCAAGAAGTCGAGCCGCACCGCGGCCGAGGGCCTGGTCGGCGTTGCCGTCGCCGGCACCAAGGGCGTGGCCGTCGAAGTCAATTCGCAGACCGATTTCGTCGCCAAGAACGAGATCTTCCAGAACTTCGTCCGTGACGTGACTTCGGTCGCGATCGAGCTGGGCGACGATATCGACGTGATCAAGGCGGCGCCGCTGCCGGGCGGCACCGTCGAAGAGGTGCTGACCAACAACATCTCGACGATCGGCGAGAACCAGGTCCTGCGCCGCGCGAAGCTGGTGCAGGTGTCGCAGGGCGCGGTGATCCCGTACGTCCACAATGCCGCGGCTCCGGGCCTGGGCAAGATCGGCGTGCTCGTCGCGCTCGAGAGCGATGCGGGCGTCGACGTGCTCGAGCCGCTCGGCAAGCAGGTCGCGATGCACATCGCGGCGGCTTTCCCGCTGGCACTCGACGAGACCGGCCTCGATCAGGAAACGCTGGAGCGCGAGCGCGCGATCGCCAAGGAGAAGGCGGCCGAGAGCGGCAAGCCGGCCGACATCATCGACAAGATGGTCGAAGGCGCGGTGAAGAAGTTCGCCAAGGAGAACGCGCTGCTCAGCCAGCTGTTCGTGATGGACGGCAAGACCCCGATCTCGGACGTCATCGCCAAGGCCGGCAAGGACGCGGGCGCGTCGATCGTGCTCAAGGACTATGTCCGCTTCCAGCTCGGCGAAGGCATCGAGAAGGAAGAGAGCGACTTCGCGGCCGAGGTGGCCGCGACGGCGGGCCTCACCAAGTAAGGTCTTCCCGGACCTGAATGCGCGGGCGCGGCATCCCCGGGGTGCCGCGCCCGTTTGCGTTCGGGGGATGCATGGTGCAGCTTCGCGCGGATGCGGGGGTTCGGGATCAAGGCGCGGATCGGGCTGATCGGGGTGATCGTCCTGATCCTGCTCGGCTATGGCTGGTGGTTCCTGGCGCCGCGCGGGGCGGCGGTTCCCGATGCCGAGATCGAGATCACCGGCGCCTCGGTCGATCTTGCCCCCGGGCCCGGGGCGCTCGCGAAGCTGCCGCTGTTCGATCCGGCAACCGGCAAATGGATCGTCGACGGCAAGGCCCATGCTTCCGCCATCGGGCTGGTGCCGCCGCCGGCCGGGCCCCGGGGGCCGGACGATATCGGCCGGTACCTGACGGCAAGCCTGCCGGAAGGGGCGGGCAAGCGCGAGATGCAGGCGGCGATGCGCGCGCTGGCGCCCGAGGGGATATGCCAGGTCGCGCTGCTCGTCCCCGGCATGGAATCCGCCCCGGTCATCCGGATCCGGCGC
>NZ_JAPDIR010000015.1 GCF_029870595.1 Sphingomonas sp. CBMAI 2297 | reverse complement strand
CGCCGCCCCGCCCCTCCCACGGGCGTGCTGCGGATGCGAAGATCGGCGGGGGCGGCCCGCCCGTGGGAGGGGCGGGGCGGCGCATGCGGATTTCGGCCGTGCCGCCCGAAAGCGCGGCGCCCGGCTATTGCGGCGCGCCGCTGACGGTCACGTTGGTGCGATTTCCCGCCTTGTCCAGCGCATAGGTGGTGGCGACGCCGTCATTGCTTCCCCCGGAATGGGCAACGCCGACCAGGCGCCCCAATGCGTCGTAGCTGTAGCTGGTCACCCCGGAGATCTGCGTGAGGGCAACCGCATATCCGCCCGCATTGTCGCCGAAGCAGCAATCGTTGATGTTGGCATAGAGGGCGCCGGACGCCGCCGCCGTGAAGACATAGCTGTCCCCCATGACGAAATAGTCGCCATGGCTGCCGGGGGATGCCGTGAACGTCCCCAGCAGGGCGCCGTAGAGCCGCTGGGGGCCGCCGATGCCATAGGCGGTCGGGCCGCTCGACGGATCATAGTCCAGGCCGTCGGGATAGAAGGCGGCGTAGGGCGGCGCGAAGCTCGCGGTGGGTTTGCCGATCGGCGTGAAGGTCAGGCCCTGGCCGCCATTGCAGCCGGTGCAGAGGTTCGCGATGCCGCCGGCGGTGACGCGATAGGTCTTGCCGGCGACGACATTGCCGACGAATATGGGTGCGGCGGACGTCGTGCCGACGTTGGCGACTTCCGTCAGGGTGACGGCATATCCGCCGGCATTGTCGCCCTCGCAGCAGTCGTTGATCTTCGCATAGAGCGCGCCCGACGCGCCCGCCACGAACATATGGGCCGCGCCCAGCACGAAATAATCGCCATGGCTGCCGGGGGATGCCGTGAACGTCCCCAGCAGGGCGCCGTAGAGCCGCTGGGGGCCGCCGATGCCATAGGCGGTCGGGCCGCTCGACGGATCATAGTCCAGGCCATTGGGGTAGAAGGCGGCATAGGGCGGCGCGAAGGCGCTGGTCGGCCTGCCGTCCGGCGTGAAGTTGAGACCCTGGCCGCCATTGCAGCCGGTGCACAGATCGGCGCGGCCGCGCGCCGTCACGCGATAGGCCTTGCCGGCGACGACATTGCCGATGAACGTCGGCGCCACCGATGCGGCGTTCACGGTCGCGGCCTGCGCCGGTCGATCCACGCTCAGCAGGAGCGCTACGGCTCCGATCGCCAGGAATAGCGCGTGCCTCATGCCCCCGATCACGATCTTCCCCCTTCCGCATCGGGCGGGGCACCGCGGCACCAGATCGGCATAGGTGCGGTGCGCCGGCCCCCGGCTGCCCTGGCATATCGATGGCCGATTTGGGTGCGCGGGGCAACCATTCGGGACGGACCGGCACCGGGTGCCGCCGCTCTCGCAGCGCGCCTCAGGATGGATGCATCGGAAAATAGCGATGCGTTATTGACAGGCTTTCTTTGCATCGGATAAAGCCGATGGAATGGAAACCGAAGCGGCTCTCTCGATGCTGGCGGCGCTCGCGCACCCCACGCGGCTGTCCACCTTCCGGCTGCTGGTCCGGCACGAGCCCGAGGGGCTGTCGACCGGGGAGCTGGTGGCGGCGAGCGGCCTCACGCAGAGCACCTTCTCCACGCATCTCGCGGTCCTCGTGAAGGCCGGCCTGGTCGTGCCCGAGAAGCGCGGGCGCCAGCAGATCCAGCGCGTCAGCATCGCCGCGCTGCGCGGCCTGATGCTCTTCCTCGCCAAGGATTGCTGCCAGGGCAGCGCCGAATTGTGCGAGCCGCTGCTCGCCGAACTGACCTGCTGCTGAGGGGCCGGCCGTGACCGACATCATCCTGTACCACAATCCCGATTGCGGCACTTCGCGCAACACGCTCGCGATGATCCGCAACGCCGGCCTGGAGCCGCACGTCATCGAATATCTGAAGACGCCGCCGTCGCGCGCCATGCTGGTCCAGCTGATCGCGCGCGCCGGGATCACTCCGCGCCAGCTCCTGCGCGAGAAGGGCACGCCCTTCGCCGAGCTCGGCCTCGGCGATGCGGGGCTGGCGGACGCGGCGCTGATCGACGCGATGATGGCGCACCCGATCCTCATCAACCGGCCGCTGGTCGTCACGCCGCTGGGGGTGCGGCTGTGCCGCCCGTCCGAGACGGTCCTCGACATCCTGCCCGCGCCGCAACGCGGCGCCTTCGCCAAGGAGGATGGCGAGCAGGTCGTCGACGCGGCCGGCAACCGCCTTCCTCCCGCGTGAACCGCCGCGCGATCGCCGCCGAGGCGCTGGGCGGCGCCATGCTGTCCGCGACCGTGATCGGCTCCGGCATCATGGCCGAGCGCCTGGCGGGCGGGAATGCCGCCATCGCGCTGCTCGGCAACACGCTGGCGACGGCGGCGATGCTGTTCGTCCTCGTCACGATGCTGGCGCCGGTTTCCGGCGCGCATCTCAATCCCGCCGTGACTCTCGTCCTGCGCCTGCGCGGCCGGGTCCGGACCGATGCGGCGATCGCCTATGCCGGCGCGCAACTGGCCGGCTGCGTCCTCGGCGCCTGGATCGCGCACCTGATGTTCGACCTGCCGATCCTGCAGCTGTCCGAAAGGATGCGCGGCGGCCCCGGCCAGCTGGCCGGCGAGGCGGTCGCGACCTTCGGGCTGGTCCTGACGATCCTGGGGACCGCGCGCCTGCGGCCTGGCAGCGTCCCGGCCGGCGTCGCGCTCTACATCGCCGCCGCCTATTGGTTCACCTCTTCCACCGGCTTCGCGAATCCCGCGATCACCATCGCCCGGTCGTTCAGCAACAGCTTCGCGGGCATCGCGCCGGCCGGCGTGCCCGGCTTCCTCGCCGCCCAGCTGGCGGGAGCGGTCGCCGCCTGGCTGGTTGGTGGCGTTCTTTTCCCCGATCGACGCGAGGATCGCTCATGAACCGTATCCGGGCATTGCCGGAACCCGATTATCTTCCGGCGCTGGACCGGGCCTTCGCGCCTGCGCGGCCCGCGCTGGGCCTTGGCGCCGCCGAGCCGCCGCCCCGCATCCTGCTGCTCTACGGCTCGCTGCGCGAACGTTCCTTTTCCCGGCTCGCGATCGAGGAAGCCGCGCGCCTGCTCCGCTTCTTCGGCGCGGAGACCCGGATCTTCGATCCGTCCGATCTGCCGCTGCCCGACCAGGTCGCCGGGGACGATCATCCGGCCGTGCACGAGCTGCGCGCTCTGTCGCTATGGTCGGAGGGGCAGGTCTGGTGCAGCCCAGAGCGGCATGGCCAGATCAGCGGAATCATGAAGGCGCAGATCGATCACCTGCCGCTGGAAATGAAGGGCAAGCGCCCGACCCAGGGGCGCACGCTCGCGGTGATGCAGGTATCCGGCGGCTCGCAGTCGTTCAACGCGGTCAACACGCTTCGCCTGCTGGGGCGCTGGATGCGGATGTTCACCATCCCCAACCAGTCGTCGGTCGCCATGGCCTATCGGGAGTTCGACGATGCCGGGCGCATGAAACCGTCGCGCTATTACGACCGGATCGTGGACGTGATGGAGGAGCTGGCGCGGATCACCGTCCTGATGCGCCCGCACGCGGAGCGGCTGGTCGACCGATATTCGGAGCGCAAGGCCGCGGGAATCCTGGCCGATCCATCCGGCGAGCGCGCGGATGCGGCGCTTGCCGATGGCGCATGATCCCGCTCAAGCCGCCCAGTCCCCGCGCGCCAGCCGATACACCGCGGTATCGCGCACATGGCCCGTCCAGGTGGTGAGGTCGGCCCCGCGCACCTCCATCAGTCCCGCGCCGAGCTTCTCGACGGCGCGGCGGGAGCGGGCGTTGCGCGTGTCGATGCGGAACTGGATCGCGGCATAGCCCCGCGCAAAGGCGCGTTCGATCATCAGCTGCTTCATCTCCGTGTTGAACGGCCCGCCGCGCACATCCGGGGCGATATAGGTTGCGCCGATCTCGATCGCGTCGTCCGCGCCCGGCACCGGGATGTAGCTGGTCATGCCGACCAGCTTCTCCGCGTCGCCGGACCCCGCCGCCTGGCGATCGAGCACCGCGAACATCGTCCAGCCCGGCATCGCGCGCAGGAGGCGCAGCGACGGGTCGAAATGCGCGCCCGCCATGCCGACCGGATAGATTTCCCAGATCTCCGGATCCTCCGCGCAGGCCGCGCGCAGCGGCTCGACATGCGCGTCTCCGAACGGCGCCAGCCTGACGCGCGATCCCGCCATGGGCGTGCCCAGCATGGCCATGCTCTCCTCTCCCGCCGCCGGCCCGGAGGATCGGTGTTCCGGCGCACAGGCACAGGCTTGGCGCGGATTGCAGCCCAATTGCGGCGCCTTCGCGGACGGTTGATGGCCGGGGCGGCGGCGTGCGCTACTCGATCGCCGCCGCCTGGTCGAGCAGGGCCGGCCAGTCGATCGCCAGGCAGGCGCCGATCGCCCGGCCCAGCGGGTCGTGCGGGTGCAGCCGGCCGCGGCTGAGCTCGCTGCTCATCGCCGTGCCGCCGCCATATTCCACCTTGAGCATCCGCAGGTCCGCCGCTGCCGCGCCGCTCGCGTAGATCGCCGGGTCGAGCCCGAGCAGCCCGGCCGCCAGCGGCTTCACGCCCGGCCTGGCGCCGCGCCAGGCCAGCCGGGCCCTGGACTGGAGGCAGCGCACCCCACGCGGCGTCTGACCGTGCGGCAACTCGCAATTGGCGAAGCCGGGGTTCAGCCACAGCTTCAGCCAGACCGCCGGCTGATGGGAGCGGATGCGCGATCCGATCCGTTCGTTGCCGCCGGTATGGGGCTGGATCACGTTGAGCCGGAACGTGATCGCGCCGCGCATGACCGGCCGGGCCTTCGCGCCGAATTCCGTGCCATAGCCCTCGACCAGCAGTTCCGGCTCGATGCTGGTGCCATGCGGGTCGCGGAACGGCGCCGAGGCCATCACCCGCTCGGCGAGGAAGGCCATGCGGCGCTCGAACAGCGCTTCCTCGTCCGGCCTGGACTGGCTGCGGGCGATGTCGGCCTTGTACGGGCCCGGTGCCGCCCAGCCGGGAACCTCCAGCCCGGGATAGGCGGCCATCGTCGATGCCGGGGCGAGATAGGGCGCGCGCCAATAGACGCCGAGATAGGCGGCATAGTCCTTGGTGGTGCCCGCCATCGGGCTGTCCCAGCCGGCATCGGGGAAGAGCGGCGGCCGGAAGCGGCGATGGCCCGGCATGTTGGGCTCGAGCGCGACCGACCCGGGGGGCGGCGCGACGCCCGCGGACAGCGCCACCGCATTGGACGGGATCGGGGTGCGCACGGGATGTTCGCGCAGCCCCTGCGGCGGCGCCACCGGGGTGAGGCCGCCGTCCTGGGCGAGGAGCAGCAGCGCGGCGGGAAGGGCGAGGATCTTCATTGCGCGCGCGGTGCTCCCGGGCTGTTCAGCCGGTCGACGAGGGGGCGCCAGTCCGGCAGGAAGCTGGCGGCGATCAGCCGGCCATAGATCGTGTCGGGCGAAAGCGAGCCCTGATGCGCGAGGCGCGCCTCGATCGGGCTGCTGGCACCGGGCTCGACGGTGAGGATCTGGATGTCGGTCTTCGGCCGGGCGGGATCGAAGAAGCGGGGGTTCTCCACTTGCTTGCCGCCGCCGCCGCGGAATTCCGAGACATGGGTCGGCCGGTCCCCGGCGACGACCAGCGCCGCGAAATCGGGCAGGAACGCCACTTGCGTGCCGTGGTAGCGGCCCCAGGCCGGCCCGCCGCGCAACGGAATGTTGGAGGTGATGGCGATGCCTGCATTGTGCCCCTGTTCCGGCACGTGCCAGCGGCCGTCGCTGCCCTGCTTCGCCCCGGGGGTGGCGAGGTGCAGGGCGGGTGCCCCGATCACCAGGCGGAAGCTGTAGACCTCGACGCCGGCAATGTCCTTGCGACGCGTCATCCACACCGAGCCGCGCAGCGCCATGCCCTGGGCGCGCTGGAGCGCGGGCATCTTGAGCACCGCCTGGTACAGGGCATCGGCCTGGGCAAACAGCGTGTCGACCGCCGCCTTGGGCAGGCCGGGATCCGCGAACACCGCCGCGCGGGAGAGCCGCTGTGCCACCGCTCCCGCCGCGGTGCGGGATTCGCCCGCCGCGCCGCGCACCTTCGCCTGCGGCCAGGCGCGCCAGAAATCGATGAGATAGTGATAGGCGAATCGGAGATTGGTGCCGGGCAGATAGGGGCTCTTGGGGCCGGCCCCGGCGGGCAGGTTGCTGCCCTTGATGATCGGTAGCAGCCGCGATTCGACGGCGGGCGAATCATAGTCGCCCTTTTCGTAGAAGGGCGTGCCGTCCTCCACTCGAAGCAGGCGCGTGGTCTCGACCGGCCGGTCCTCCGGCGCCCGCAGCTCCCAGCGGCCATAGGGATCATAGGTGGCACCGGACTGTGGCCGGTCGGGGATCGTCGCGGGAATCTGGGCGCGGACCTGAGGCACCCATCCCGTTGCCGTCGCCAGTATTGCCGCTGCCACGACAAGACGCATGCATCCCTCCATCGGGTGATGCGGAAAGACCGGAGCGGCGAGACGGGCAATCGGGGTGCGACGGACCTTGCGCAGGGCGCGACCGGGCCGGCCGGTTAGGGCGCGGGCCGAAGCCCGCGCCCACCGATGGAGACCGCCGGTGGGCGCCGGCAGCCCGCCAGGCTCCCGCGTTGCCACGAGCGCCGTGCGACGTGAGGGGGGCCGGTGCCGCGGCCGCCCAAGTCCCTTGATCCGCCCCGGCTATTGGCCGGCCGGCCGCCGGCCTCAAGCGGCACGTTGCTCATTTTGGCGGAACCGCGGGCCGAGGCTCAGTCGAACGCCACCGGCGCGGGGCGGCCGGCGAGATAGGCGCGGGCGGGATCGTGGAGCGGGAAACCGTTTACACCCAGGCGCGCGAGCAGGAGCCGGACAGTGGAGAAGCTCCGGACGCTGGTCGCGATCGATTCGGGGCGGTTGAGCCAGGCTTCGGAGACGAGGAGCTTCTTCTTGCCCACCCGCTCGACGCGGCCATCCTCGAGCAAATGGGTGAGGCGGCGGCGCACCGTCGCCTCGGGCAGGCCGAGCGCGCGGGCCACCGCGCTGGTGCGCACCGGCATGCGCAGCGACGGCGGCGGTTCCTTGCGGCCATCGGCATAGTGCCAGGAAAGCTCGCGATCGGCGTTGAGGAGGCGCGAATTGGCGGCGTAGATGGTCGAGAACAGCACCAGTTCCAGCCAGTCGCGATGCGTCCGCCGGTTGGTGTCGACCACCGCGAGCATCAGGTCGATCGCGGCCTGGACCCCGGCGGCGTGGTGATAGGGGCGGACGGTGCCCACTTCGGGCATCGGCACGCCGGCGCGCGCCATGTCGGCGACGAAGCGGACGGCGGCGTCATGGACGAGCGTGAGGAATTCGGTGAGCGCCGGCGAGCGCAGCTCGGCGGGGCTGGCGAGGACGCCGTCCGCCCGGCGCTCGCACCAGCCGGCATCGACCAGCGCGTGCACGTGCCGGCGCACCGTCTCATAGGGGCGGGACAGCGACATGGCGAGCGAATGGGCGGAGACGGTGGGGGCGAGCCCCTCCCGCGTGCCGAAGGGATAGGTGTCGCGCGTGATCACCGCGAAGATCGTCACCCGGTCGAGATCGCCGTCGAACAGGCGGATCGCGCGCGCCAGCACCGTCGTCTGCAGCTCGGCGAGCAAGCGGGTCATGAGCCGGATCGGCGGGGGATCGGGAGGCAGGCGGATCGACATGCTCTGCGCCGATACTCGCCGCTGCGGGCGCCGGCAGCTAGCCCGGCAAGGCCGTATTTCGCCAATTTGAGTAGCAGGAAACCGCAGATTCCCGAGGAAAATCAGCCGAAACCGTCCAATCGGGTAACCATGTTCGGCCCGGCACGGCTCGAGCCGGCCCTTGCCCGCGCGGGCGCGGCGCGAGACAAGCGCGGCAAAGAAGGAGGGGGAGCCGCATGAAATCCTGGATCGCCGCGACGCTGCTCGCGCTCGGCATGGCCGCCCGGCCGGCCGCTGCGCAGACCGCGCCGGTGCCGCCCGAACGGCCGGCCTGCCGCGAAGTGGGTGACCTGCCTTTCCTCGTCATCGATGCCGGCAGCACGGCGCGGCTGGGCGCGATCGGGCTCGACCGGGCGGCGATCTTCGCTCAGATGCGCGAGACCTCGATCCCCGAGACGATGGGCTGCTGGGCGATGCCGGTGGGCAATTTCGACAGCCAGCTCGTCTCGGTCGGCATGGCGCAGTGGAATTTCGGGACGGGCAGCCTGCAGCCCCTGCTCCAGGCGTGGAAGCGGGCGCAGGGCGGCGGGTTCCGCCGCGCGCGCAGGGCGCTGATGCCGCTCCATGGCAAGACGATCTTCTCGCATGCCTGCCTGGCGGTGCCGGTGAAGCCCCGGTGCCGCGACAAGATCCTGGCGGCGCACGGGCCGGACGGGAAGCTCGATCCCGTCCTGTGGGGCGAGTTCAACGCGCTGTTCGAGAGCGACGCGATGCTGCAGGTGCAGCTCGACACCTATCTCGCGCTGCTCGAAGCGGTGCGGCAGGACCTGTTGCGCGTGTTTCCCGAGGGGCCGATCACGCTGCGCAAGGTGCGCTGGGCAGTGGACACCAAGGTGCAGCAGGGCGGCTTCCCGCTCGACGAGGACCTGGCGCGGCTGCGGCGCAAGCTGGCGGCGATGCCCGAGGGCGAGCGCTGGGAGCGGCTCGGCGCGATCTTCGCCTGGTACGGGGCGCTGTCGCGCTCGATCGACCAGGACGGCGTGCAGCGCGACTGGGCCTGGAATCTCGATCGCTGGGGCTGCCTGCTCGACCGGCGGCGGATCGATCCGGAGCAATATGAGATGCTCCATTTGACCTTCCTGCGCAGCCGCACCGCGATCGGCAATTCGGGGCGCTGGCAGGCGTTGACCTTCGAACGGCGGGCCAAGATCATCCTCGGGGTGGGCAGCGTCTCGGGCAAGGCGGACGGAGAATGTTTGCGCTGACCCCTTGGAACCGGCGGCGCGGCCATCCATTACGTGACGGGAACATTTATCCGGAGTGCAGGGCGATGCGTGGTTTGCTGGTGACGGCGGGATTGTTGGCGGTGGCGGGCTGTGCGAGCCCGCAGAAGGACGCGCGCTACATGGCCGGCCATGCCCGCGCCCAGGCGGACCTCAAGATGGCCGACGGCACCGATGTCGGCAAGGCGATCGCCGAGGAAGTCGACGGCTCGATCCGCGTGATGGTGGAAGTGCACGGCCTGACCAAGGGCGTGCACGGCACGCACGTCCACACCGTGGGCAAGTGCGAGGGCCCCGACTTCGCCAGCGCCGGCGGCCATTGGAACCCGACCGCGCACCAGCATGGCAAGGACAATCCGATGGGTCCGCATGCCGGCGACATGCCCAATCTCTCGGTGGGCGAGGACGGCCGCGACCGCACGATCTTCGTGCTGCCCGGCGGCACCTATGCGGGGCTGATGGACGAGGACGGCGCGGCGCTCGTCGTCCATGCCAATGCCGACGACTACAAGACCGATCCCTCGGGCAATTCGGGCGGGCGCATCGCCTGCGGCGTCTTCCACGCGATGTAGGGCGGGGCGCGGTGGGGAGGGTTCCGTGACGTCGGTGCTGTTCGTGTGCCTGGGCAATATCTGCCGTTCCCCGCTTGCCGAAGGCGCGCTGCGGGCGGCTGCGGAACGCGCTGGGCTGGACATCGCAGTGGATTCGGCGGGGACCGGCGACTGGCATGTCGGCGCGCCGCCCGATCGCCGCGCCCAGGCGGCGGCCCGGCGCCACGGAGTCGACATCTCCGGCCTGAGGGCGCGGCAGGTGCGGCCGGAGGACTTTTACCGCTTCGACCATGTGCTGGCGCTCGACGACCGGAATCTGCGCGACCTCGCGGCGATCGCCCCGGCGGATGCGACCGCCGAGTTGAGGCTGCTGATGGATATCGTGCCCGGGCGCGAGGGCAGCTCGGTCGCCGATCCCTATTTCGGGACGGACCGCGACTTCGACACGACCTGGGCGGAGGTGAGCGCCGCCGCCGATGCGCTGGTGGCGCGGCTGGGGCGGGCGGGGTAGGGCACCTCGCCGGCGGACATTTGCTCGCCGGACCTCATGCGCTATCGTCAAGGGATCATGCGGCGTGCAGCGGACCCGGGAACCGGCATCTGGAACTATCGAGATCCCGTTTGGGCATGCTGCCCAACCTGCAGCGGACCAGCGCGTGCCACCACGGAAGGCGAGGGATATCGGCTAAGCTGCATCCAATGTGGGTTGAATCGCGCGATCCGCGATCCGCTTGGTCATGCGCGAGCTGGAGGTGGCGAGGATGGCCGGTTTGGGCTGCGGCTCTATTTGAGCGTGCAGATAGGCAGGCGTCATCTCTGGGCCTATAACGCCGCGCACATTGATGCGCTGATGGACTATCTATCGGCATCGTTGCGGGAGCGGCCCATAGGCACTTCGCTTCGAAACCAGACAATGATGTCTCGCATTCCACTATGGATGAAGAGTGCTTCGGCTCGGCCACGTATCCTGAGAGCGCTTCGCAAATTGCGCGACGAAGCTGCCCGCAAGGGACTCTCCTGAAGACGGCGACGCCATGCGTTCGAAATGCGTTTGCGGCGGCTGTCACCCGGCTCTTCGAGCGCCCGAAAACGGGCTGACGGCAACCGCCCCGATGATGGCAATTCCACGCGATCGTCGCATGATCTATGCGCCTTCATGTATCGTCTGTTTGGGCGCGACCCAGCAGCCGGCATTGGGAGGGTCGACAATCGGAATGGCTAAGCCGTCACTGCTGCCGGGAGAGCGGATCGCTTGGGAAGGAAAACCATATTCCGGTCCGATATTTCGTCCGGTTGAGGTGTTCCTGATTCCGTTCAGCCTCGTCTGGGGTGGATTTGCGGCATTCTGGAACGCGAGCGTTTGGACGGCGAACGCGGATTTGTCCTTCAAGATCTTTGGCCTCCCGTTCCTTGCCATTGGCCTCTATTTCACCTTTGGCAGATTCTTGCTCGACGCCAGTCTTCGGAAGAAGATGACCTACTTCGTTACGAACAAGCGCATCCTCATCGACAAGCGCGGTCGCGGATCGAGTACCAAATCGCTGGACATCAACCGTCTTCCCGCTCTCGAATTCGACGAACGATCGGACGGATCCGGCACAATACGCTTCGGTGCGTCCGGCGGATGGTTCATGAGTAACAATTTGGGTATTTGGCAGCCGACGTTCGATCCAACGCCACAGTTCATGAGGATCCCGAACGTCCGCTCCGTATATGAACTCATCCAGAAGCAGTCGGGCGCCTAGCCACCCATTGCCGGGTCGAAGACGAAAGCTGCGTGATTGTCTGGCCGCGGGCCGGCCGGCCGATCAGCGGGCTGGCCGGCCCCGAACCGCCGCGACGCCCTGCAGGATGTTATCGACCACGAATTGCGGCGCTTCGTGCGGCAGGCCGTGGCCCGCGCGTTCGGCAATGTTCTGATGCGCGTTGGTCGACAGGGACAGATACTCGCGCTGCATCCGCTGGGTGGCGTCCTCCAATTTGACGGCGATCGGTTCCGACAAGCCCGGGACCATGCGGAAGCGCGGGCTGTGGGTCGCGACGATCACCGGCTTGCTCCCCAGCGATGTGAGCAGATGCGCCTGCGCGGCGCTGGCGCGCATGTCGAGCCGCTCGTCGTTCCTGGCCGGATCCGCCTGCACGCTCAGAAGGAAGGCACGCGCATCGGTCACGGCCTTTTCCTCGCCCGGTGCCGGTGCGGGCAGCTGCGCCAGCCATTTCGAGAACTGGTCGGGATGCGTCGTCGACACCAGCACCAGCCCCGCCGTGTCGGCCGGATATTGCGCCGCGAACACCTGGGAATGGAGCCCGCCGATCGAGTGGCCGACGAGCAGATAAGGTCCCTTCTCGCCCGCCGCCGACAATGCGGCATGCAGATCGCGGGCGGCGTCCCGGCTGGTGCGCGGCCCTGCGGGTGCCGGGTCGCTCCCGCCAAGCCCGGCGCGATCGTACAGGCAGGTACGCGCGACCGCCGCCACCTGGTCCGCGATGCCTCGCCAGCCCGGATCCTCGACCGGCGCGGTTCCCATGCCGGCGTCGATCACCACCGTCGGCCCGCCGCTGCCCGTGCAGGACAGGCGGATCGACCGCCCGCCGACATCGAAGCGGCCATCGACCGGCTTCTCCTGGCCCGCCGCGATCGTGGCGGAAGCGAGGATGGCCGCGCAGGACAAGAGCTTGGCAATGAGCATGGTGTGCATATGCGCCTCCCGTTCGAAGGCGAGGATCTAAGCATGGATCGCGCACCGCTCACAATGCCGGCCGTCCGGACGCGTTGACCCGAGCCGGGGCATGACCCTAGGGATGGCATCCCCCGATGCGGACGGATGGCGAGAGGCGCGTGATGCAAAGGACTGCCATAGGATTTCCCCTCGGCATCGCGATCGGCGTGATAGTCGGGGCGCTGATCGGCAACATGGCGATCGGCATTTTGCTCGGCCTCGCCCTGGGCTTCGGGATCGTGAAACTGCCGGGGAAGCGCAGCGGGTCCTAGATCGAGGACCCGATCGGGGTTCCGGCTTCCCGCGTCCTCGCGGCGATCGGCGCGATATCGGCGGCGGCGTCTTTTCCCGGCGGACGCAGCATGTATAAACCACGGCCGGGGCGGGGCGCATGGGGAGCATGGATGGCTGAAGCCGATGCCGCCTGGCCCAGCCACGGCGGAGAAACAGGGGAGAGGCTGCGGGCACCGGACTTGGCGGTGCCGGAGCTCGGCCCGATCGCGGGCTGGCCGCGCGAACTGAAGGTCGCGATCGACCTGATGCTCGCTTCGCCGCAACGGACCTTCATCACCTGGGGCCCGGATTATCTGTTCTTCTACAACGACCGCATCCTCGACGCCTATCGCGACGAGGATCGCCGGATCTTCGGCCGCTCCTATCGCAAGAGCTGGCCGGCGGTGTGGGAAGAGGTGGGCACCCATTTCGAGCGGGCGTTCGCCGGCGAGCCGGTGCTCCGCCCCGGCCTGCACGTGCAGACCATACGCGGCGGCGGCGAGAAGATCGACATCCATGTCGACCTGGCGCTGACGCCGATCCGCGATGCGGCGGGCAAGGTGGTGGGCATCTTCGGCACCAGCGCCGATCGGACCGAGCATTTCCACATGGCGGCGCGTGAGCGCGACGTGCGCGAGGCGCTGGAGGAGAAATCACGCACGCTGGAAGTGGTCAACCAGGCGGGCACCGCGATCACCGGCGAGCGCGACAGCGCGCGCGTGGCGCAGACCGCGGTGGATGCGGGCGTGGCGCTGATCGGCGCGCAGTTCGGCGCCTTCTTCTACAACAGCACCGACGAGACCGAGGGCGAGCGCTACATGCTCTACGCGCTGTCCGGAGCGCCGCGCTCGGTGTTCGACAAATTCCCGATGCCGCGGATCACCCGGTTGTTCGAGCCGACCTTTGCCGGGACGGGCATCATCCGCGTCGACGACGTCACCGCGGATCCCCGCTATGGCCGGAACGCGCCGTTCAAGGGCATGCCCGAGGGGCATCTGCCGGTGCGCTCCTATCTGGCCGTGCCGGTGCGCACCCCGGCGGGGGACGTGATCGGCGGCCTGCTCTACGGCCATCCCGAGCCCGGCCGGTTCAGCGCCGCCGCCGAGGCGAGCCTGGTGAGCCTGGCCGGCCAGGCGGCACTGGCGATGGACAATGCCCGGCTGTTCGAGGCTGTGGCGCGCGAGCTGGCGCGTCGCGCCGTTGCCGAGGAGGAGCTGCGCGTGCTGAACGAGCGGCTGGAGACGCGCGTCGCCGAGGCGGTGACCGAGCGCGAGACGGTGTTCGCCGCGCTCCAGCAGGCACAGAAGATGGAGACGATCGGCAAGCTCACCGGCGGCGTGGCGCATGACTTCAACAATCTGCTCCAGGTGATCTCGGGCAATCTCCAGCTTCTCGCGCGCGACGTGCAGGGCAATGACAAGGCCGAGCGGCGGGTGGCGAACGCGCTGGCGGGGGTGCAGCGCGGATCGAAGCTGGCCAGCCAGCTGCTCGCCTTTGGCCGGCGCCAGCCGCTCGAGCCGCGCGTGCTCAACATCGGCCGGTTCCTGGGCGGCATGGAGGACATGCTGCGCCGCGCGCTGGGCGAGGCGATCGCGATCGAGGTGATCACCTCCGGAGGGCTGTGGAACTGCCAGGCCGATCCGACCCAGCTGGAGAATGCGATCCTCAACCTCGCGATCAACGCGCGCGACGCGATGGCGGGCACGGGCAAGCTGACGATCGAGGCGGCGAACGCCTCGCTCGACGATGCCTATACCAGCGGGCTGGATGACGTGCCGCCGGGCCAATATGTGATGCTGGCGGTGACCGACACGGGCACCGGCATCGATCCGAAGCTGATCGAGCAGGTGTTCGAGCCCTTCTTCTCCACCAAGCCCGAGGGGCAGGGATCGGGGCTGGGGCTCTCGATGGTCTATGGCTTCGTCAAGCAGTCCGGCGGCCATGTGAAGATCTATTCCGAGCTCGGCCACGGCACCACGCTGAAGCTCTATCTGCCACGCGTGCGCGGGCGCGAGGAATTGGTGGCCGCCTCGCCCGAGACCGTGACGATGCGCGGCGGCAACGAGACGATCCTGGTGGCCGAGGACGATCCGGACGTGCAGGCGACGGTGGTCGAGCTGCTGACCGACCTGGGCTATATCGTGCTGCGCGCCAACGACGCGCAGAGCGCGCTGAGCGTGATCGAGAGCGGCGTGGCGATCGACCTGCTGTTCACCGACGTGGTGATGCCGGGCGCGCTGAAGAGCCCGGAGCTGGCGCGGCTGGCGCGGGCGCGGCTACCCGAGCTCATGGTGCTCTTCACCTCGGGCTATACCGAGAACGCCATCGTGCACGACGGGCGGCTGGACGTGGGCGTGGAGCTGCTCTCCAAACCCTATACCCGCGAGCAGCTGGCGCGAAAGGTGCGCGCGGTGCTGGAGGGGAAGAAGCGGGGTTAGGACCCATATTCTCCCCTTCCTGGAAGGGAGGGAAGTCAGGCCTGGAGCGGATAGCGTTCCACTGCCTCGTAGCGCGCGCCTTCATGGCCGAGATGGCTTTCGAACAGGTAGAAATGGTCGAGCGCGAAGGATGGGCTGGCGAGGCCGGCATGCGCCTCGACGAAGCGCTCGGCGGCTTCGGCGGGAGCGTTCATCCGCGCCAGGGTAATGTGGGGGAGATAGGCCCGGCGCTCCGGCGGCTGGCCGGCGCGGACCAGCGCCTGGTCGATCTTGCGGTGGAGCCCGGCGAGCCCTTCGCGCGGGCGGATGCCGGCCCAGAGCGCGTTGATCCGGCCGCGGCTGTCGAACGTGCCGACACCCTCCAGCGCGACCGCGAGCGGCGGCCAGCGCACCGAGGAAAGCGCAAGCGCAGCGTCCTCGGCGGCGCGCTCGTCGACTTCGCCGATGAAGCGCAGGGTGATGTGGAGCTGGCCGTCGTCCTGCCAGCGTGCGCCGGGAATGCCGCCCATCAGCGCGCGCAACTGGGCGCGGATCGGGGCGGGTGGACGCAGGCCGACGAACAGGCGAAGCATGGCCATGGCACTAGCGCGCCCGGTTTTGCTTGAAAACACCCGGCGCGGGGGCGATATTCACGGATACCGGCAGGTGCCGGGCAAAGGAGTTTTGAAATGGCTGACTGGTCGGATCCCCGGACGGGCGCGCCCTATGTGACCGCCGGCGCGGGCGCGGATGCGCGCGACGCGGGGCTCAGGTCGTACATGCTGTCCGTCTACAACTACATGGCTTCGGGCGTGCTGCTGACCGGCATCGTCGCGCTGCTCTTCGCCAAGAGCGGGGCGATCGCGGTGCTGTTCACCGAGCAGGCGAACGGCGCTGTCTCCCCCTCGCTGCTCGGCTGGATCGTGATGCTCGCGCCGCTCGGCATCGTGCTGGTGATGAGCTTCGGCCAGATGCGCCTCTCCACCCCGGCGATGCAGGCGCTGTACTGGGTCTATGCCACGGTGATGGGCCTCTCGCTCTCGACGATCTTCCTGCGCTACACCGATACCTCGATCGCGCAGGTGTTCTTCGCGACGGCGGCCGGCTTTGCGGGGCTCAGCCTGTGGGGCTACACCACGAAGCGTGACCTGTCGGGCATGGGCACCTTCCTGATCATGGGCCTGGTCGGCCTGATCGTCGCTTCGATCATCAACCTGTTCCTGCAGTCGGGGCCGCTGAGCCTGGCGCTCAGCGTGATCGGCGTGCTGCTGTTCGCGGGCCTCACCGCCTATGACACGCAGAAGATCAAGAGCATGTATTTCTACGTCCAGGGCAGCGACATGCGCGGCAAGGCCGTGGTGCTGGGCGCGCTGACGCTCTACCTCGACTTCATCAACATGTTCCTGTTCCTGCTGCGCCTGTTCGGCAGCCAGCGGAACTGATCCGGGGCGCCGCGCCGAGTGCGGCATCGCGAGATCCCGGGAAATGCGGCCCGGCGGGGAAACTCGCCGGGCCGTTTTCTTTTGCGCCTGGGCGAAGGCGGGTGCGGGAACGCGAATCGCCGGGCGTTCGTTACAGCCCGGCAACGCTCAGGAGAGTGAGTCATGGACGCGAACCCGATCGACCCGGCGCTGGACCCCCTGTCGGCGGTACCGGGCCCGGATGAGGAAACCAAGCGCACGGCCGCCCGATCGGCCGATGCCGGCACCGACGAATCGATTGCCGAGCGGCTGGCGCGCAACCCGGAAAGCAAGGAAGCGCGGCTCGACCGGGCGCTCGACGAGTCGATGGATGCGTCGGATCCGCCCGCTTCGACCCAGCCGGTGCATAGCCATCGCGGCGGCGATCTTCCCGAAAGCTCGGGCTATGATCCCAGGAAGGAAGCCCGGCTGGCCCAGGGTGACGGCAAGGGCGTGATCGGCCGGATCCTGTCGAAGATCGGCCTCGGCTGAGGCCGGCAATGGCGGCCGCGCCCGCCATGCCCGCGACAGGCTGGCGCGCCAACCTCGTCATCTATGCGGCGCTCGCCGCCAATCTCGGAATCGCGGCCGCCAAGTTCGTGGCGGCCGCGATCACCGCATCCTCCTCGATGCTCACCGAGGGCGTGCACAGCCTGGTCGACACGGGCAACCAGGCGCTGCTGCTCTATGGCCAGTATCGGGCGAAGCGCCTGCCCGACCGGGATCATCCTTTCGGCTATGGTCGCGAGCTCTATTTCTGGGCATTCATCGTCGCCATCCTGATCTTCGGGCTGGGCGCCGGCGTCTCGATCTACGAAGGCTGGAGGCACATCGCCGCGCCCGAGCCGCTGCGCGATCCCCTGGTCAATTATGTCGTGCTCGCCATCGCCTGCGTGCTGGAAGGGGCGAGCTGGTGGGTCGCGATGCGCGCGTTTGCGGCGCGCAAGGGCGATCTCGGCTGGTGGCGGGCGATCCGGGAATCGAAGGACCCTTCCGGCTTCATCGTGCTGTTCGAGGATTCGGCGGCGCTGGCCGGACTGGCCGTGGCGGCAGCCGGCGTGTGGGCGAGCCATCACTGGGGCGATCCGCGGATCGACGGCTGGGCCTCGATCGCGATCGGCGTGATCCTGGCCGTGGTGGCGATGCTGCTGGCGCGCGAATCCAAGGGGCTGCTGATCGGCGAGCGTGCCAATCTCGACATGGTGGCGCGGATCCGCGCGCTGCTCGAAGCGGAGCCGTGCATCACTCATGTCAACCATGTCCGCACCATCCACACCGCGCCCGACCGCATCTTCGTGGCGATCAGCGCCGATTTCGCCGACGCGCTGCCGATGGGCGAGGCGGAGACGCTGATCGAGCGGCTCGAGCAGCGGCTAAAGGCGCAGGAGCCGAAGCTAAGCTCGATCTATATCCGGCCCGAGAAGCGCGAGGACGCGGTGGATGCGCTGGCGATGGGATGAGCCCGGGCTTGCTTCGTCACCCCGCTCTCGCGGGGATGGCGAGAGAGGGAATATTTGAGCCCTCGGCTTGGGCCGTATCGGCATTTGGAACGAAGCAGCCGAGCTCGTCGCGTTGCTCGCCACCCCGGCCTTGTGCCTGGGAGACGGATATGGGCGAAGCAGACACTCTAGATCCGCCCGCAATCGTTCGGCGGCCTTGCTCCGGCGAAGCGCGCGTCGATCCAGTCGAGCGTGGTCCTGGCGGCGCCGGCGTCGCGTGCGGCGGCGCCATGGTCGCCGCCGGGCAGCGAGATGTAGCGCAGCGGCGCGCCGGCGCGGCAGCGCTGGCGGGCAAAGGCGAGCGTCACGGCCGGCGCGACCACGGTGTCGGCGCTACCTTGCGCGATCAGCAGGGGGCCGGGCACCGCGCCGGGCGCGACGCTGTTGGCGCGGGCGATGCCGGCCCAGGGCGGGGTGCTGCCCATGTCCTTGCTGCGCAGCGCGCCCCGGATCGCCGCGATGCCGAGGATCGTGCCGAGCCGCGGCTTCTTGCCGAGCTCGACGCAATTGTTGCGCGCCAGGCGGGTGGCGACCCCGGCATTGGTCTTGTTGAACAGGCTGGAGAGCGGATGGCCGAAATGCCGCGACCAGCTATAGGCCGCATAGGCCGCCAACATCGCGCGGACATTGGCATCGCTGCCCGAGCGGAGATTGGCGGCGAGATCGGTGGGCGGCGCGGCGGCGGCGGTGCCGAGCAGGCGCAGCTCGGGCGCATAGCGCGCGGCCTCCGCCCCGGTCCACAGCGCCGCGTGCCCGCCCTGCGATTCGCCCCAGACCGCGAAATCGGCGCCGGCCCGGGCCTCGCGCAGCGACCGGGCGGCGCGCACCGCATCGAGCACCGCGCGCGCGGTGTCGATGCCGATCAGATAGGGATGGGCCATGGGCGAGCCGAGCCCCGGATAATCGGGCGCGACCACCAGATAGCCGCGCGCGATCATCTCGGCGAGCGCGGGTGTCGCCTGCCAGAAATCGGGGCTCAGCGACGGCGCGCATCGCTCGACCACGCCCCAGGTGCCGTGGGTCCAGGCGATCACCCGGCGCGGCGCGGGCGAGGGCACGCGATCGCGCGGGGCGACGATCATGCCGGTGACGCGGATCGCGCGGCCCTGCGCGTCGCTGGTCCAATAAGCGATGCGCCAGCTGCGCATCGCGTCCGTCCCGCCGGAGACCGGCTCGGCGGAGATCAGCGTGCCGGGAGACTCCGCTTGCCTTTGGGCAGGCCTCTGGGCGAGCGCCGTGGCGGGCAGGGCGATGAGGAGCAGGATGGCGGACAAGAGGGTGCGTAGCATGACGAGCCTCCTTCGACGCGCCGCTTATCCCAGATTGCGGGCTTGGCCTCAACCGGTGCCGGCCGGGCGGTCAGGCGCGCATGCCCGCTTCCGTCACGATCCATTCCCGGAACGCGAGCATCGCCGGGCCGGGCGTGCGCGACTGGAGCCAGGTGAGCCAGTAGCGGCCGGTCGAGACTTCGAGCGCGAAGGGGCGGACGAGCCGGCCTTCGCCCAGATGGCGGGAAAGCATCGCCGGCGGGGCGAGCGCGACGCCCATCCCCTGGATAGCCGCCTCGGCCATCGCCAGCGAGCTGTCGAACACCGGGCCGCGCAGCGGCGGCGGCGCGATGCCGGCCTGGGCGAGCCAGCGCGGCCATTCATCGGCGCGGTAGGAACGCAGCAACGGCAGGCCGAGCAGGTCCGTAGGCGTGGCGAGGCGCGCGGCGAGCGCGGGCGTGCAGAGCGGCGTGAGCGGCGTCTCGACCAGCGGCACCGCCTCGGTGCCGTGCCAGGCGCCGGCGCCGAAGCGGATGGCATAGTCGAGCCCTTCGCCGGCCAGGTCGACGCGGTTGTTGTTGGTGAACAGGCGCAGGTCGATGCGCGGATGCGCGGCATGGAAGGCGGGAAGGCGGGGAAGCAGCCAGCCGGTGGCGAAGGTGCCCACTGCGGCGACCGAGAGCAGCTGCGCGGCGGTGCCGCTGGCGATGCTCTCGACCAGTTCGGCGATGCGATCGAAGCTGTCCCCCAGCGCCGGGAGCAGCGCCAGCCCCTCGTCGGTGAGCGCGAGCCCGCGCGGCAGGCGGCGGAAGAGCTGGGTGCCGAGGCGCTGCTCCAGCCCCTTCACCTGATGGCTGATCGCGGCTTGCGTGACGCACAGCTCGACCGCGGCGCGAGTGAAGCTCAGATGCCGGGCCGATGCCTCGAAGGCGCGCAGGGCATTGAGGGGCAGGTGAGGACGGACCATCGGGCACGGAGCATAAGTTCAGCTAATGCAGGGCGCCAGATGGCGCGGCGCTATTCCCAGCCTTGCTCGGTCCGGGCCGCGGCCGGGAGCTTCTCGAAGCGTTGCAGCGCGGGATCGAGATAGTCCCAGGGCTGCGCCGCCGCCGTCCACAGCGCGACGCGGGGCGCGAAGCGTTCGGGCGCGTCGAGCGTGGCGGGGCTGACGATGAACAGCTCGGGAATGTCGGGGAAGGTCATATAGACCGGCGCCCCGCAGGTGCCGCAAAAGGCCCGGCTCTTGCGTGTGCCCTGTTCGCCGGTCGTCTCCCAGCGGCTGGGCGTGCCGGTGGTGCGGACATCGGCGCCGAAGAAAGTGAGGTGCGAGCTGTGGCCGGTGCCGCTGGCGAGCTGGCACTGGCGGCACTGGCAATGGTTCATGTCGACCGGCTCGCCGACGACTGCATAGCCGATCGCGCCGCACGCGCAGCGGCCGGTATAGGGCGGGCTTCCGGACATGGTCGGCTCCTTTCTCGATCGCGGCTCAGCCGACCTCGGCCTCGGCCGCGACCGTGCCGACCTGCTTCACCACCTTTTCCCAGCCATGGCGCATGTTGGTGAACGCGGTCTCGTTGCGTGGCAGCTCGAAGCCGGAATGGGTGAGGCGCAGCAGCGTGCCGCCCGCCACCGCCGCGAGATCGAAGGTGACCACCGTGTCGAGCCGCGAACCATAGCCCTGGTTCGCGGCATGGCCGCCGGCCCAGCTATAGGCGAACCGGGAATTGGGGACGATGGTGAGCACCTCGCACTGGATCGTGCCGTCCCATTCGCCCGCGGGGCTGGTCTGATAGGTGAAGCGATTGCCCACCACCGGCTCGAAGCCCCTCGGCTCCATCAGCCAGCGCCCCATCAGTGCGCCGCTGGTCAGCGCTTTCCAGATCACTTCCGGCGCGTGGGGAAGCAGTTCCTCGACGAGGATCTGCCGGGTGACGGTATCGGCTTCGGTCATGGGTCGATTTCCTTGAGCAGGCTGCGGAGGTCGGAGAAGCGATCGCGCCAGAACAGGTCATAGTGCCGCATCCAGTCGAACAGCGGATCGAGGCCGTCGGGCCGCGCGCTGTAGAAGACCTGGCGCCCCTGCGGCCGCTCGGCGACCAGCCCGGCCTGTTTCAGCGATTTCAGATGCTGCGAGATCGCCCCCTGGGTGACGCCGCTGCCGCGCGTGAGCTCGGCCACGCTGATCTGGTCGCTGCGCACGATCCGCTCGAACACCGATCGCCGGGTGGGATCGGCGAGCGCGCGCATCACGGTATCGAGGGGGGGCGCCTGGAGCATGTCGAATCAATTAGTAATCGCTAATGCATTAGTCAATGCTAATTTATTGGCGCCGTGGCGGACCCGTGCGGTCGATGCGTCATCGCGGGTGGCTTTCATGGCGGCGACCCGCTAGGCTGCGGCCATCGCTGGCAGTTGCGTTCGTAGGCGCCAGCGGCTGAGAGACCTCCGTGCTCCCGCTTACGCAAGGGGGAGCAGCGCATTGGGCCTCGACACGCCGCCGAAGGATCCGGCCGGAGAAGATGCCGCCAAGCCGGTGCGCACCACCGGCTTCCGGCGCAAGTTCACCGAAGCGCGGCTCTCGCCCGATGGGATGGAGCGGCAGGGCCGCGTCGTCCGGATCGCGTTCGAGGCACTGGGGCGCGAGGGCGCCACTGCCTTTCTCAATGGACCAGACGATGCGTTGGGCGGCCGCCCCCTCGACCTTGCCATAGCAAGCGCCGACGGATTGGCGGCCGTCGAGCAGGCGATCGCCGCCCGCCGCGAGACGCGGTGAGGCGCGGCGCGGCGCGCGGTGCCGTCACCGTCGTCAGCCCCGAACTGATCCGTGCGCATGCGACGCTGCAACGGGGCTCGCATTTTCTGGGGCTCGGCCTGGGCGGGCCCGGCGCGGCGCCGCGCGCGATCGAGGGGCGCTATCGGGCGAAAGTGATCGGCAATGGACTGCGTGAGCTCGATCGCTTCCTCAATCTGCTGGTGGGCGAAACGGCGCGCTGCCGCGGCATCACCCTGCCCGGAGGCGAGCGCAATACCGCGAACAAGCTCGCCCGGCTGCGCCATGCGCTTCGCGTGCCCGATCCGGACCATGCCCGGCTCGTGGCGCTGGGGCGTTCGCGCAACTGCCTGTTCCACTGCGCGGGCACGGTACGGCGCGGCGACGGCGACGGCGAAGCGGTGATGACCACGGGCTGGCACGGCGAGGGCGGGGGGCTGCGGCGCGTCCCCGTCGGCGCGGAGCTTGTCCTGTCCCCCGCCGAGCTTTCCGAAATCTGCCTTTTCTATCGCGACATCGCCGATCGCCTGCTCGCCGAGGCGCGCGGCCCAACGAATGGAACTCCATGAACCCGAGCAACCCGCATCATTATGCCATCCGCATCGAAGCGGCCGACATCGACGCGCTGGGGCATGTGAACAACGCGATCTACCTGCGCTGGGTGCAGGCTGCGGTGGTCGACCATTGGGAGCGGCTGGCCCCGCCCGAGGCGGTGGCGGCGCATCGCTGGGTCGCCGTGCGGCACGACATCACCTATCGCAAGCCCGCCTTCCTCGCCGACGCGCTGATCGCCACGGTGGTGCTGGAGTGCGTGCGGCGTGAGAGCGCCTTCTACGGCACGGTGATCCGTCGCGGCACCGAGACGCTGGCCGAAGTGAAGTCGCGCTGGTGCTGCCTCGACGCCGCCACGCTTCAGCCCGCGCGGCTGGCGGCGAGCACGGTGGCCTGTTTCCTGCCGCCGGCCGAGATGGCCATCGCTCCCTAGGGCCAGGCCTTGGCCGGCAAACCCGTCATCCTCGCGCAGGCGGGGATGGCAGGTGGGGATAACGGTGGAGGGAATATGAGGCCCCAGCCCCGGTTTGGTGGCCCGCCTTTGCCTCCCCCGCGCCGGGTGTTTTGACTTCAGGTTGTTATACCTATAGGGGGTATAGGTATGGCTCACCTCTCTCATGGTAACGACGCGCTGCTGGCGCGGGTTCGCCGGATCGGCGGGCAGGTTGGCGCAGTCGAGCGGGCGATGCAGGGCGGCGCGGACTGTGCCGAGATCCTGCAGCTCGTCGCGGCGGTGCGCGGGGCAGTCAACGGACTGCTCGACGAGATCATCGCCGACCATCTCCAGGCGCATGTCGCGCATCCCGATCTCAGCGACGCCGAGCGCGCGCGGGGCGCCGAGGACCTGCTGGCGGTGATCCGCCGTTACTCCAAATAGGATTCCCCATGGCGACCCTGCCCGAAATCGATGCGCTGGCGCACGATCACGTCTTCCTCGGCGCCGCGCACGACGCGAATGCGCGGCGGACCCTGTGGGTGGTCTGGCTCACCGCGGTGATGATGGTGGGCGAGATCGCCGCCGGCTATTGGACCGGATCGATGGCGCTGCTCGCCGATGGTTTCCACATGGCGACGCATGCCGGCGCGCTGGCCGTCGCGGCGGCTGCCTATGCCTATGCGCGGCGGCACGCGCACAGCGCCGCCTACAGCTTCGGGACGGGCAAGGTGGGCGACCTGGCCGGCTTTGCCTCGGCGATGGTGCTCGGGCTGATCGCGCTGGGGATCGGCGTGGAATCGGTGCTGCGGCTGTTCGAGCCGATCAAGGTGGCGTTCGGTGAGGCGACGATCGTCGCGGTGCTGGGGCTGGCGGTGAACCTGGCCAGCGCGGCGCTGCTCTCCGGCGGGCACCATCACGGCCATGCGCATCATCATGACCATCACCACGATCATGGCCATCACCACGACCATGGCCATCACCATCACCGCGGCCACGATAACAATCTGCGCTCGGCCTATATGCACGTCCTGGCCGATGCGCTGACTTCGGTGCTGGCGATCGCGGCGCTGCTGGCCGGTCGCTATCTCGGCTGGGCCTGGATGGACCCGGCGATGGGGATCGTCGGCGCGGTGGTGATCGCGCGCTGGTCATGGACGCTGATGCGCGATACCGCCGCGGTGCTGCTCGACCGGACCGACGATCCCGTCGCCGCGGAGGTGCGCGCGCTGGTGGAGGCCGGGGGCGATGCCCGGATCACCGACCTGCACGTGTGGCGCGTGGGGCCCGAGGCGCGCGCGGCGATCGTGAGCGTGGTGGGCGCCGATGCGGAAACGGTCCGCGCCTGGCTGGCGCCGGTGCACGAACTGGCGCACCTCACCGTGGAATGCCGCTGACGCCGCGCCCGGCGCAAGGCCGGGCGCGGCGCGTGGCGTTCAGTCGATGGCCTCGATGCCCTGGGCCTGGAGGCGCTCGATCGCCGCTTTCATGTGCTTCAACTGCTCGGGCGAATGGCCCTGCCACTCGGCGACTTCACCGACCACGCGGAGCGGCGCGCGCGAGCGGTAGGACAGGGTGGGGTTGCCGGGGAATTTCTGGTCGGTGAGGTTGGGATCGTCGACGATCCCGCCGGTCGGCTCGACGATGTAGATCCGTTCGCGCCCCGGGCCCCGGGCCAGCTCGGCGCCCCAGGTCGCCGCCTCGAGCGTGCCGGTCAGATAGACCCAGGACGCATTCTTCCGCGCGCCATAGTTGGAGGCATGGCCGGCGGCGATCAGGTCGCCGGGGCGCAGGTCCGCGCGGGTGCCGTGATAATAGGTCATGTGGTGCTGCTCCCTCGTCTGCGAATCGAGGGCAGCCTCATGGCGCAGGGACCCCGGCTTGCCGCAAGTCCGGTTCCGGGTTAGACAATGATAGTGGGAAGAGGCCGTGGCGAATCGCTGGCATCCCCCAGCTCCCTCCATCGCGCAGGCGATCGATCACGGCGGTTGAACCACCACCAGGCGATGCCCGCCGGCACGCCGTAGCAGAGGCCGGGATCGGCGCGCTCGATCGCCCAGGGCCGATAGGTGCCGAAGAACAGCAGGCGATCGATCGCATGATAGGCGAGCTTGCCGGCCAGGCCGCCGCATACCGCCGCGACCAGCCCCATCCAGGGGCGGTCGCGCCAGCGGTGGAGCAGGCGCGCGGCGGGAATGCCGAAGACCGCCAGGCCGAGCGCGACGAAGGGGAGCGCGATCAGCCCATAGACCGCGAGGAGCAGGGCTATCGCCCCGGCATCCGGCCAGCCGAAGCGGTCCGGTTCCAGCGACCAGGCGAGCCCGCCCTGCAGCGTGATGCCACCATAGGCGCCGGCCAGCACGGCGCTCAGGAATGCGGGCAGGCGGCGCGGGTGCGCCGGGCTGTGTGCGTTCGGATCGGTCATGCCGGCGCGGAGGCCTATTTCTTGAGGACATCCAGTGCCGCCGCGGTCATCGCCTCGGTGGCGGTGCCGATCACGGCTTCGGCGTCGGGCGCCCAATAGGGGCTGTGGAGCGAGGGGAGGGGCTTCCTGCCATTGTCGGACGCCGCCCATTTGTCCGCCGGGACGCCGCCCACCCAGAAGATCAGGCTCTGGATCGACTGGTCGGCCAGCCAGTAGCGGCTGAAATCCTCGCCGCCCATCACGGCCTTGGTTTCCACCACCCGGTCCTTGCCGAAGCGCGCCGTCCACAGCGCCTTCATCTGGTCCGACAGCGGCTGGGTGTTGAAGGTGGCGGGTGTGAAATTGTCGCGGACCTTGACCTCGGGCATGCGGTCCTCGGGGACCCCCGCGGCAATTGCCTCGCCCTTCGCGATCCGGGCGATGCCGTCGAGCAGCAGCTTGCGGACCTCCGGCTTGAAGCTGCGCACAGTGAGCAGCATCGTGACGTCGCTGCCGATGATGTTGTGCGTGGAGCCGCCCTTGATCATCCCGACGGTGACGACGGCGGCCTCCTGCGGATCGACTTCGCGGCTGACCAGCGTCTGGAGCGACGTGACGATGCGCGCGGCGAGCACGATCGGATCGCGGGTGGTCTGCGGATAGGCGCCATGGCCGCCGACGCCCTTTACCAGCACGTCGACCGAATCCACATTCGCCAGGGCATAGCCCGGCGTCACCCCGATCTGGCCGGCGGGCTGGCTGGCGCTGTCGTGGAAGGCGAGCGCGACCTGCGGCTTGGGGAAGCGGGTGAACAGTCCGTCCTCGATCATCGCCCGGGCGCCCATGCCGCGCTCCTCGGCGGGCTGGGCGATCATGACGACGGTGCCGTGCCATTTCGCCTTCATCGCGGCCAGGTTGCGCAGCGTGCCGATCCAGCTCGCCATATGCGTGTCATGGCCGCAGGCGTGCATCACGCCGGTCTCGATCCCCTCGTCATTGGTGGCGCGCACCGTGGAGGCGAAGGGCAGGCCGGTGGCCTCGGTGACCGGCAGGCCGTCCATGTCGGCGCGGATCAGCACGACCGGGCCGGGGCCGTTCTCGAGCACCGCGACCACCCCGGTGCCGCCCACTTTCTCGGTGACCTTGAAGCCGGCCTTGCGCGCTTCCTCGGCGAGCTTGGCGGCGGTCTTCACTTCGTGGAGGCTGAGTTCGGGGTTGGCGTGGAAGTCGCGATAGAATTCCATGAGCTGGGGCAGCGCGGCCCTGGTCGCGTCGTGCACCGGATCGGCGGCGGAGGGCGTGGAAAAGCTCATCGCTGTTGCGAGAAGGAGGTATCGAAGCATAAAGTTCCCCGCTGCATGGAGGCGCGAATGTTGCGTGGGGATGCCGGGCTGTCAAACCTCTCGCGCCGGGCGCTGCTCGCCGGCGCCGCGCTGCTGGCGCTGCCGGCCCGGGCCCGGGCGGCCGAGGATTTCGCGATCGACTGGCAGGGCGGCGAGCAAACGCCGGCGATCGCCGCATCGCTCGCCGCGCAGATCGCGCTGGTGAAGGCGCTGCGGGTGTCGGACGCGGCGCGGGATTTCTTTGCGGCGCAGGTGATCACGGTGGACCTCCAGCCGGGCACTAGGACGCGGGCGGGGCCGCGCGGCGTGTTCTTCGCGCGCGAGACGCAGCCGGCGGAGAATCCGGTGCTGCTCCATGAGCTGATCCATCGCTGGCAGCTGCTCCGGATGCCGGGCGGGCAGCAGAATCCGGATGTGCTGCGCTTCTATCGCGAGGCCCAGGCGAGCGGGCGCTGGCAGGCCCAGGCCTATATGCTGACCAACCCGTTCGAATTCTTCGCAATGATGGCGAGCGTGGTCCTCCACGGCACCGCCGCGCGCCCGCCCTTCCGGCGCGAGAATGTGAAGGCGAAAGCGCCGGAACCCTACGCGTTCATCGTGAAGGAGTTCGGGCTGGCGGTTTAGGGGAAGCGGGGGCGAATCTTTGGATAGTCGCTTGCGGCCAGGCCCCCTCCACCACGCGCTGCGCGCGCGGTCCCCCTCCCCCGCTTCGCGAGGGAGGAATTGAAGGGGGGCGGTATCGAGTTGTATCCAAATTCCTCCCTCGCTCGCAGAGCGGGGGAGGGGGACCGCCGGCGTAGCCGGTGGTGGAGGGGGAAGCACCGATGGAGCTGAAGGGAGGCCCTGGCGGCAAGCGCGGTGCGCGCAAGCGGCGCCGCGAGATGAGCTTTCCGGAGGTCCTGCTCTGGCAGGAACTGCGCAAGGAGCCCGGCGGCTGGTATTTTCGCCGGGAGCACCCTGCGGGGCCGTATTTCCTCGATTTCTACTGCGCCAAGGCGAAACTGTGCGTCGAGGTGGACGGCGAAGCCCATGCCCGGGGCGATCGACCGGAGCGGGATGCCCGGCGAGATGCTTGGCTGGCCGGGCACGGGGTCAGGGTGCTGCGGGTCCCCGCGGCAGAAGTGCTGTGCGATCTCGATGCCGTGTTGCGGCATATTCTCGACGTGATTGCCGGGACATAGCTCCTCCCCCGTTTCGCAAGGGAAGACCTTTCACCCCGCCGGCGTCAGCTCGATCACATCCAGCTTCGATTCGAACCCCGGATAGGGCAGGACCAGCCGCCAGCGCCGCTCGCCGATGCGCTCGATATAGCCGATCATGTCGCGCGTCTGGTCGACGCCGTAGCGCAAGGGCGCGGTCTCGTCGCCCAGGACCATCACGCCGATGAACATCGGGCGCGCATCGGTGTTGGTGTAGATCAGCCCGTCGGGGCGCTGCGTGCCGTCGAGGCGGGCGAAATGCGTCTCCCGGCCCTGCACGGTGATCTGGCACCGGCCGGCAGGATAGGCCGCGAAATAGGGCGTGAGCGGCTGCTGCGAGCCGAGCTTGAAGGTGCGGCAGCGATATTCGCCCGCGGGCGGCATCGCGGCGCCCAGCGCGCGATCGGGATCGAACAGGTCCGGCTCCGCCGCGATCGCCGCCGGCGCCGCCGCCTTGGCCGGCGCGAGCGCGTCGTCCCAGGCGCGGCGCCAGTTGCGGATGCGATCGGCATCGTCCTCGGTCATCACCTTGCGCCAGCTCCAGCCGGCGGGCGGGCGCGTGGCGGTGGCGTCGCGATAGACATTGCAGCCGGTGAGCCCGAGCGCGAGCAGCGCGGCGGCGGCGATCCCCTTCATTCTTCCAAGCCCCTTCCTCAGGCCGCGGTCCAGCCGCCGTCGATCGAATAATTGGCGCCGGTGATCTGCGCCGCCTCGTCCCGGCACAGGAAAAGCACCAGCGCAGCCACCTGTTCCGGCTGGACGAACTCCTTGGTCGGCTGCGCATCGAGCAGCACGTCGTTGATCACCTGCTCGCGCGTCATGCCGCGAGTCTTCATGGTGTCGGGGATCTGGTTCTCGACCAGCGGGGTCCAGACATAGCCCGGCGAGACGCAGTTCACCGTGACGCCGCTGGTCGCCACTTCGAGGGCGATCGTCTTGGTGAGGCCGGCGATGGCGTGCTTGGCCATCACATACGCGCTCTTGTTGGGGCTGGCGACCAGGCTGTGGGCCGAGGCGGTGGAGATGATCCGGCCCCATTTCTGCGCCTTCATGAACGGCACCGCGGCGCGCGTCATGTGCCAGGCCGACGACATGTTGATCGCGATGATCGCGTCATATTTGTCGATCGGGAAATCCTCGATCGGCGAGACGTGCTGGATGCCGGCATTGTTGATGACGATGTGCGGCCCGCCCAGCTCGTCATGGCAGCGCTGGACCATCGCCGCGATCTGATCGGGCTTGGTCATGTCGGCGGCGTCGTAGAGCGCCTTGGCGCCGCTCGTCGCCTCGAGCGCGGCGCGCTCCTTCTCGATCGCCGCGGCGTCGCCGAAACCGTTGATCATCACGCTCGCGCCCTCGGCCGCCAGCGCCTTGGCATAGGCGAGGCCGATGCCCGAGGTGGAGCCGGTGATGATCGCGGACTTGCCCTTGAGGAACATGGAATACTCCTAACGCTGCGTCAGATCGAAGGCGGCGGTGTTGCCGTCGAGGATGTTCTCGGCGACGAGCCGGGCATTGGCCATGGTCTCCGCCACCGCCATGCGGCCGGCCTGCCAATGCTCGTGCATCGAGCGCGCCGAGAATTCGAAGTCGCGCGCGCCGCCCTCCCAGGCATTGGCGCGATAGATCAGGTGGACGAGGCTGACCGGATATTCGGAGACCCGGGCGCGGACCGCCTGCACCTCGGGATCGTCCAGCAGCTCGGGCGGCAGCTTGTTCAGCAGGCGGCAGACCATCTGGCGCTCCTGGCGCAGCCGCATCCGCTCGTCCGAGACGGCGCGGGTGCGGCTGGAGAAGCGAATCTCCTTCTCGCGCGCCAGCACGTCGGTGATGGTGCGGGGCAGCTCGTCGGCGGCGGGGAACAGGTCGACCTGGAAGATCAGCGTCTCGGCATCCTGCCGGTCGAGGACATGGGTGAGCGGCGTGTTCGAGACGAGGCCGCCGTCCCAATACCAGCAGCCGTCGATCTCCACCGGCGGCAGGCCGGGCGGCAGCGCCCCCGACGCCATGATGTGGCGCGCGTCGAGCCGCTCGTCGCGCGTGTCGAAATAGCGGAAATTGCCGCTCTTGATGTCGACCGCGCCGACCGAGAGGCGCACCGGCCCCTTGTTGAGCAGTTCCCAGTCGACCAGCCGGTCGAGCGTCTCGCGCAGGGGGGCGGTGTCGTAGAAGCTCAGCGCCTCGGGCGTGCCGGGGACGGCGAAGCCGGGCGGCAGCAGGCGCGGGCGGAAGAAGCCGGGCACGCCGCCCAGCATGACCATGCCGGCCGCCCATTCGTGGCTCAGCTCGCGCGCGGCATCGTTCATCGGCAGCGAGAAATCGGGAAGGGCGGCGGTGGCGTCCTCCCAGAAGGTGCGGATCGCGGCGATGCGCTTCTCGGGCGGATTGCCGGCGAACAATGCCGCATTGACCGCGCCGATCGAGATGCCGGCGACCCAGTCGATCTCGATGCCGGCGCCCTGCAGCTCGTCGATCACGCCCGCCTGATAGGCGCCGAGCGCGCCGCCGCCCTGCAGCACCAGCGCTACCGTGTCCGGCAACGGGAGGCCGGGAGCCTGGCGGCGGGGACGTGACTCGGCGTCTGCCATGCGCCTGCCTTGGCCGAAACCATGCGCCGAGGGAAGTGCCTGTTTCGCGTTGGTTGGTGCGTGCAACGCAACGCCGCTTGGGGCATTGTCGCGGCGCGCCAACGAAGAGGGATGCCATGCGGCTCGACGATATCGACCCCACCGACAATGCCCAGGACCTGGGAAGCGGCGGCGGCGGGGGTGGCGGCGGCTTCGGGCTGCTGGGACTGCTGCCGCTGCTGCTCGGCCGCGGCATGGGCTGCGGCAGCATCGCGATCATCGGCCTGATCGCGATCGCCTGGTTCGCGATGGGCGGCGGCGGAGGCGGCGGATTGCTCGGCACGTCGGGCGGCGATGGCACCGCCGGCCAGTCGCCGACCGCCGGGCAGAGCGGGCGGCAGGTCTGCCAGGGCGAGCTCCGCCTCGAATCGTGCCGGGTGATGCGGCTCGCCGACGATACCTGGGCGGCGATCTTCCGCGAGGAAGGCAAGCAATACCGGCCGGCGACGATCAAATTCTACCGGGGCAGCGTCCAGTCGGGCTGCGGCGCGGCGAGCTCGGCGGTCGGGCCCTTCTACTGCCCGGCGGATCAGGGCGTGTATCTCGACACCAGCTTCTTCCAGGAGCTGGAGCAGCGCTTCGGCGCGAAGGGCGATTTCGCCCGCGACTATGTGATCGCGCACGAGATGGGGCACCATGTCCAGGACCTGCTGGGCGTCTCGGGCGAAGTCTCGCGGCGCCAGGCGCGGGCGAGCCGGGCCGAGGGCAATGCGCTGTCGGTGCGGCTCGAGCTGCAGGCGGACTGCTATGCCGGCGTCTGGGCGGCGCGCAACAAGGACCGGATCGAGCCGGGCGACGTCGAGGAAGGCATGACCGCCGCCAACGCGATCGGCGACGACACGCTCCAGCGCCAGGCCCAGGGCACCGTGGTGCCCGAGAGCTTCACCCATGGCACCTCGGCCCAGCGCGTGGCCTGGCTGCGCAAGGGGCTGGAAACGGGCGATCCGGCGAAGTGCGACACGTTTTCGGGGAATATCTAATCTTTGTCATCCCCGCGAAGGCGGGGATCCAGGGCAACGGAGCGATGCCCTTCGCGACTCTGGATCCCCGCCTTCGCGGGGATGACGGTTGGGGGGTGACGCGCTAAGCCACCGCCATGACCGAAGAGATTCAAGCCGCTCCGGAAGCGCCGCCCCGCCCGGCGCTCGCCTATCACCACACGCCCGGCACCGGGCCCATGGTGCTGTTCCTGTGCGGCTATGCCTCGGACATGCAGGGCACCAAGGCGCTCCATCTCGAGCAATGGGCCCGGGCGAGCGGCCGGGCCTATCTGCGCTTCGACTATGCCGGCTGCGGCGCGAGCGAAGGCGATTTCGAGGCCGAGACGCTCGCCAGCTGGCGCGACGACGCGATCCGGATGATCGACGAAGTGGCGCGCGGGCCGGTGGTGCTGGTCGGCTCGTCGATGGGCGGCTGGATCATGGCGATGATCGCCAAGGCGCGGCCGGAAATGGTCGCCGGCATGGTCGGCATCGCGGCGGCGCCGGACTTCACCGACTGGGGCTTCACCATGGAGCAGAAGCTGGCGCTGCTCCAGACCGGACGGATCGAGACGCCCAACGACTATGGCGACCGGCCGACCGTCACCACCCGCGCCTTCTGGGCATCGGGCGAGGCGAACCGCGTGCTCGTCCAGCCGATCGCCTGGGGCGGCCCGGTGCGGCTGCTGCACGGGCAGAAGGACAAGGAAGTGCCCTGGGAGCATGCGCCGCGGCTGGCGGCGGCTATCCGTTCAGACATGGTGCAGACTCTGCTGGTCAAGGACGCGGAACATCGATTCTCGCGCGAGCAGGACCTGGCCCTGATCGTGCGCGCGCTCGAGGAAGTGCTCGCCCTATGCTCCCTTTCCTGATCCTCGCCCTCCAGGCCGTGCCCGCCACTGCGCCGGCACAGGCTGCCTCCGCGCCCGCGCCCACCGCGCCGGAGAAGGAGCCGCCGCGCTTCACCCAGTGCATGGACCTGGCGACCGGCGATCCGGTGAAGGGCCAGGCGGACGCGATCCAGTGGCGCACCACCGGCGGCGGCGTGCTCGCGCGCCAGTGCCTGGGCGTCGCCTATGCGAACCAGGGGAAATGGGCGGCGGCGGCCGGCGCGTTCGAGGATGCGGCGCGCGAGGCGGAGACCGGCAAGGATCCGCGCGCGCCCAATTACTGGGCGTCGGCGGGCAATGCCTGGATCGCGGCGGGCGATCCGACCAAGGCACGCGCGGCGATCGACGCGGCGCTGGCGACCGGCACGCTGGCCGGGCTCGAGCTGGGCGAGGCGCATCTCGACCGGGCGCGGGCGATGGTCGCGGCCGGCGACATGGAGGCGGCGCGCAGCGACATCGACAAGGCGCTCACCTATGCCGACAAGGATCCGCTCGCCTGGCTGCTCTCCGCGACGCTGGCCCGGCGCGCGGGCGACCTGGGCCGGGCCGCCCGCGATATCACCGAGGCGCTGCGGCGCGCGCCCGACGATCCCTCGGTCCAGCTCGAGGCGGGCAATGTCGCCGCGGCGAGCGGCAACGAAGCCGATGCGCGGACCGCCTGGAACCGGGCGATCGAGCTGGCGCCGGGCACCGGCATCGCCAGCGCGGCCCGCAAGGCGCTGGAGCAGTTCTCGGCGACGGAGAAATGACATCGCTTCCCCTCCCTTGCAGGGAGGGGAGTGGAGCGCCTATCTCCCGCCGCATGCGCTACCTCCACACCATGATCCGCGTGACGGATCCCGACGCCACGATCGCCTTTTTCGAGCTGCTGGGCCTCAGGCAGGTGCGGCGGATGGACAGCGAGCAGGGGCGCTTCTCGCTGATCTTCCTCGCCGCCGACGAGGATTCGAAGGGCGAGGGCCAGCGCGCCGATGCCGAGGTGGAGCTCACCTGGAACTGGCCGGCCGAGGACGGCAGCCCGGCCGAAGTCTATACCGGCGGGCGCAATTTCGGGCATCTCGCCTATCGCGTCGACAATATCTACGAGACCTGCCAGCGGCTGATGGACGGCGGCGTGACGATCAATCGCCCGCCGCGCGACGGTCACATGGCGTTCGTCCGCACGCCCGACAACATCTCGATCGAGCTGCTCCAGGCGGGCGACCGGCTGGCCCCGGCCGAACCCTGGGCCTCGATGCCCAATATGGGGCAGTGGTAGGTTTTCTCGAGGCGCTCGGGGCGCGGGCCCCGATCGTGCAGGCGCCCATGGCGGGCGCCGGCGGCGCGGCGCTGGCGATCGCGGCGCTGCGGGGCGGCGCGGTGGGATCGCTGCCCTGCGCGATGCTGACGCCCGCGCAGCTGGCCGCGCAGGTCGCCGAAGTGCGGGCCGCCGCGAAGGGGCCGCTCAACCTCAATTTCTTCTGCCACCGGCTGCCCGAGCCGGCGCCCGACGACAGCGCCTGGCAGGCATTGCTCGCGCCCTATTATGCCGGGGAAGGTGTGCGGCCCGGTCCGCCGCCGCCGCTGCGCCGGCCCTTTGACGAAGCGCTGTGCGCGGCGGTGGAGCAGGCGCGGCCGGCGATCGTCAGCTTCCATTTCGGGCTGCCCGACGTGGCGTTGCTGGCGCGGGTGCGCGGTGCGGGCGCACGGGTATTCGGCAATGCGACGACTGCCGAGGAGATGCGCTGGCTGGCCGCGCGCGGCGTCGACGCGGTGATCGCGCAGGGAGCGGAAGCCGGCGGGCATTCGGGCTGGTTCCTCGGCTCCGGGCACCGGCCGACTCCGCTGGCCGAGCTGCTGGCCGAGAAGATCGCGGTGCCGGTGATCGCCGCGGGCGGCATCGTCGACGGCGCGGACATCGCCCGGGCGCTGGCGGCGGGGGCGAGCGCGGTGCAGCTGGGTACCGCCTTTCTCGCGGCGCGGGAGAGCAGCATCGCGGCGCCGTTCCGCGCGCTGCTGGGCACCCGGGTGCCGACCGAATTCACCAATTTGTTCTCGGGCCGCGAGGCGCAGGGCATCGTCAACCGGCTGATGCGCGAACTGGGCCCGATCCGGGAGGAGGTGCCCGCCTTCCCCTATGGCTCCAACGCGCTCGCGCCGCTGCGCGCGCATGCCGAGGCGGATGGCCGGGGCGATTATTCGCCGCTCTGGGCCGGGACCGGCGTCGCGCGGGTGCGGGCGATGGGAGCGGAGGAACTGATCGGCACGCTCATCGCGGAACTGGCGCAGGCGCGCGCGGGCGCCTAGTCTGCCGCCATGCTCCAGATCGTCCGCATTCCCGCCCTCAGCGACAATTATATCTGGCTGGTCCACGACCCCGCCTCGGGCGAAACGATCGTGATCGATCCCGCCCAGGCCGAGCCGGTGCTCGCCGAGTCGGACGAGCGCGGCTGGGCGATCACCGCGATCTGGAACACCCATTGGCACCCCGATCACACGGGCGGCAATGCCGGGATCAAGGCGCGCACCGGCGCCGAAGTGATCGCGCCGGCGGCGGAGGCGGCGAAGATCCCCACCGCGGACCGGCTGGTCGGCGAAGGCGACGCGGTGCGCCTCGGCGATCATGTCGCGCAGGTGCTGGAAGTGCCGGCGCACACCGCGGGGCACATCGCCTATCATTTCGCCGGGGACGCGGTGGTCTTCGTCGGCGACACGCTGTTCGCCATGGGCTGCGGCCGGCTGTTCGAGGGGACGGCGGAGCAGATGTTCGCCAACATGCAGCGGCTAGCGCAACTGCCGCCCGAGACCCGGGTCTATTGCGCGCACGAATATACCCAGTCGAACGGCCGCTACGCGCTGGTCGCCGAGCCGGACAATGCGGCGATCCGCGCGCGCATGGCCGAAGTGAACGCGGCGCGCGCGGCGGGCGAGGCGACGGTGCCGACGACGATCGGCCAGGAACTCGCCACCAATCCCTTCCTGCGCGCCGCCAGCGCCGCCCAGCTCGCCGAGCGGCGTGCGGCGAAGGATGCTTTTTGATCGGCGAAGCGTTATGATGGCGGGGTCGGGGGCGACAGGAGAATAGAGATGTTCCGCTTCGCCATTCCCGCTGTCCTCACCTTTGCCGCCGCCTGTGCCGCCAATGCCGCGATGCCGCAGCGCGCCGCCGACCGCGACGAGGCCAAGATCGCCAAGACGCTTGCCGGGCTGACTCCGGGCAAGCCGCAGGACTGCATCCCGCGCGAGCGGATGGGCGAGACCCAGGGCTTTCCGAACACCATCCTCTATATCGAGGGCCGCAAGAAAGTGTGGCGCAACGACGTGACCGGCAGCTGCACCGGGCTGGCGAACGACGATCTGATGGTGGTCGAGAGCACCTCCGGCCAGCTGTGCCGCGGCGACATCGTCCGCACGCGCTCGCGGCTGGGCGGCGGCATGCTGACCAGCAGCTGCGCGCTCGGCAGCTTCGTGCCCTATAGCAAATGAGGAGAGCCGGGATGCGCGCACCCATCATCGCCGCGATGCTCGCGCTGGCCGGCTGCGCCGCCAGCAGCGAGATGCAGGCCTCGCAACAGGCCGAGGCGCGGAACGACCTGGCGCGCGCGCTCGGCGACCGGGTGCCGGGGACGCCGCGCGACTGCATCAGCGTCTCCGATTCCGACGGCCCGCAGATCATCGACGACCGCACCATCCTCTACAAGCCGGTGGGGCGGACGCTGTGGCGCAACGACCTGGCGAGCAGCTGCCCGGGCCTGCGGCCCTACACCACGCTGATCGTCGAGGTGCACGGATCGCAGCTCTGCCGGAACGACCGGTTCCGCGCCCTCGATCCGGGCTCGAGCATTCCGGGCGCCTATTGCATGTTCGGCAAGTTCACGCCGTACGAGAAGTCAAAGTAACGCCCCTCGCCCGCGAAGCGGGGAAGGGCTTCACTTCGCCACGCCGAGCCGGTCCATCACGAAGCCGAGATATTCGGCCTGCTGGCGATAGCGTTCGAACCGGCCCGACTTGCCGCCATGGCCGGCCTCCATGTTGATGCGGAAGACGAGCGGGTTGGCGTCGGTCTTCCTCGCGCGCAGGCGGGCGACCCATTTGGCCGGCTCGTAATATTGCACCTGACTGTCCCACAGGCCGGTGGAGACGTACATCGCCGGATAGGCCCGCGCCGCGACATTGTCGTAGGGCGAGTAGCCCAGCATATAGTCGTAATAGCGCTTCTCGGCGGGGTTGCCCCATTCGTCGAACTCGCCGGTGGTGAGCGGGATCGATGTGTCGAGCATGGTGGTGACCACGTCGACAAAGGGCACCTGCGCGACGATCACGCGATAATCCTGCGGCGCCATGTTGGCGATGCCGCCCATCAGCAGACCGCCGGCGCTGCCGCCCATCGCGGCGACGCGACCCTTGGCGGCATAGCCCTGATCGACCAGGAAGCGGGTCACGTCGATGAAATCGGTGAAGCTGTTCTTCTTGTTGAGCACCTTGCCCTGGTCGAACCATTTGCGGCCCATTTCCTGCCCGCCGCGGATATGGGCGATGGCATAGACCATGCCGCGATCGAGCAGGCTGGGCAGCATCGGCGAGAAGGCGGGATCGGTCGAATAGCCGTAGCTGCCATAGGCATATTGGAAGAGCGCGGCGGTGCCGTCCTTCGCCAGGCCCTTCGCCCGGACCAGGCTGACCGGAACCCTGGTGCCGTCGCGCGCGGTGGCCCAGACGCGTTCGGTGACGTATTTCGCCGGATCATAGCCCGGCACCGGCTGGACCTTGAGCACGCGGCGCTCGCCGGTCTTGTAGTTCACTTCGTACGTGGTGGTCGGCGTCACCAGCGAATCATAAGTGTAGCGCAGCCATTCGCTGCCCGGCTCCTCGTTGGTGCCGAGCGCCATGGTATAGGCGGGCTCGTCGGCCGCGACCGGGAAGGGCTTGGCGCCGGGGACCAGGATGCGCAGCTTCTTGTTGCCCTCGGCGCGCTCCTCGACGGCGAGGAAGCCGTTGAAGGGCTTGAAGTCCTCGATGAAGGTGTCGCCGCTGGCGGGAACCAGGTCCTTCCATGCCGCACGGCCATGGGCGAGATGCGCGTCGCCCGCCGTCATCAGCCGGTAGTTGGGCGCCTGCCAGTTGGTGCGGACGATCCAGCGGTCGCCGAGATGATCGGCCTGATAGAGGAAGTCGCGCTCGCGCGGGGCGACCACCGCGAAGCCGGCGGGGTTCGCGGCGGGGGCGCAGCGCTGCTCGTCGCTGACCGTGCTGTGCAGATAGATGCAGACATACCGGTCGTCGGTCGTGCGGCCGACGCTCATATAATAGGTATCGTCCTTCTCCTCGTAGATCAGCCGGTCCGCCGCGGCGGGCGTGCCGAGGACGTGCGCCTTCACGCGCTTGGAGAGCAGGGTGACGGGATCCTTCTCGAGGTAGAAGATCGTCCGGTTGTCGCCGGCCCAGGCCACGCCGCCCTCGACATTGGGGATGCTGTCCGCAAAGGTCTCGCCGGTCGCGAGGTTCTTCACCTGCAGCACATATTGGCGGCGGCCGACGGTATCGATCGTATAGGCGAGCAGCCGGTTGTCCGGGCTCACCGCGCGGCCGGCGATCTGGAAGAAGCTGTGGTCCTTGGCCATGGCCGGCTGGTCGAGGATCACTTCCTCGGGCGCCTCCAGGCTGGCCTTGCGCCGCGCGACGATCGGATAGTCGGCGCCGGCGGCGAAGCGGGTGTAGTAATAATAGCCGCGCTTCAGATAGGGGACCGAGCTGTCGTCCTGCTTGATGTGCCCGACAATCTCGCCATAGACCTTGTCCGCCAGCGGCTTCTCGGCGGCGAGCACGGCGTCGGCATAGGCGTTCTCGGCCTTGAGATGGGCCAGCATCTCCGGATTCTTCCGCGTATCGTCGCGCAGCCAGTAATATTCGTCGTTGCGGGTGGCGCCGAAGGGCGCCTTGACCTGATGCGGCTTCTGCGCGGCGACGGGCGGGACCGGGGCGGGCAAGGGTGCGGTCTGGGCGAGCACGGGAAGCGCCGTGCCGGCGGCGAGCAGGGCGGCAGTGGCGAGCAGGCGCGTCATGGCGGTTCCCCTTGCGAAACGAATCGCGGGGAATGGTGGCAAGCCGGCGGGTATCGGGAAAGCCAAATCCTCCCCGAGGCGCGCCCCGGGGAGGAATTTCGTCACAGCACGTAGCGGCTGAGATCCGTGTTGCGCGCCACGGCGGCGAGCTGCCTGTCGACATAGGCGCCGTCGATCACCAGCGTCTCGCCCTTGCGGTCCTCGGCGCCGAAGCTGATGTCCTCGAGCAGCTTCTCCATCACGGTCTGAAGCCGGCGGGCGCCGATATTCTCGACCTCGCCATTCACTTCGGCGGCGATGCGCGCGACCGCGCGGATGCCGTCGTCGGTGAAGTCGATCCGCACGCCCTCGGTACCGAGCAGCGCCGCATATTGCTGGACCAGGCTCGCCTTGGTGTCCGAGAGGATCGCGACGAAATCCTCCTCGGTCAGCCCCTTCAGCTCGACGCGGATCGGCAGGCGGCCCTGCAGCTCGGGCAGCAGGTCGCTCGGCTTGGCGACATGGAAGGCGCCGCTCGCGATGAAGAGGATATGGTCGGTCTTCATCGGCCCGTATTTGGTGGCGACGGTGGTGCCCTCGATCAGCGGCAGCAGGTCGCGCTGGACGCCCTCGCGGCTGACCGAGCCGCCGCGCACGTCCGACACGGCGATCTTGTCGATCTCGTCGAGGAAGACGATGCCGTTGGCTTCCGCGTCCGCCAGCGCGACGCGGCTGACTTCGTCCTGGTCGAGGCGCTTGTCGGCCTCTTCCTCGACCAGCTTGGTCCAGGCGGCGCGGACGCTCATCTTGCGGCGCTTGAGCGGCGAGCCGGTGAGGCCCTTCATCATCTCGCCCAGGTTGATCATCTGGGGCGCGCCGCCCGGTATGTCGAAGGGCATGGCCGGGGCCTGTTCCACTTCGATCTCGATCTCGGCATTGTCGAGCGTGCCCTCGGCGAAGCGCTGCTTGAACGCCTCGCGCGTGGCGGTGGACGAATCCTTGCCGGTCAGCGCGTCGAGCAGGCGGCCCATCGCGGCTTCCTCGGCCTTGTCCTTCACCGCGGCGCGGCGGCGCTCCTTCTCGAGCCGGATCGCCTCTTCCACCAGGTCGCGGGCGATCTGCTCGACGTCGCGGCCGACATAGCCGACCTCGGTGAACTTGGTGGCTTCCACCTTCACGAAGGGGGCATCGGCGAGCTTGGCCAGGCGGCGGCTGATTTCGGTCTTGCCGCAGCCGGTCGGCCCGATCATCAGGATGTTCTTCGGCGTCACTTCGTCGCGCAGGTCGGCGGAGAGCTGCTGGCGGCGCCAGCGGTTGCGCAGCGCCACCGACACGGCGCGCTTGGCGTCCTTCTGGCCGATGATGTGCGCATCGAGGGCGGCGACGATCGCCTTGGGCGTGAGATTCTCGTTCATTGGGGGAAATGGGTTCTCTGGGTTCGTTTCGGACCCCGATGTGGGGGCCGGACGCGCCGCTTCAAGCCGTGCAGCGAAAGCCGGAGAAGAAGGTGCGCTGCTTCTCGAGGATCCTCGCGATCCGCTCGGGCTGGGGCGTGGTATCCCATTCGCCATGTTCGAAGGTGCCGCCGCAGACGATCCCGTCGGCGCGCGGGAACATATAGCCCATCTGCCCCGCAAAGGCATATTGCACCTCGGCCTGGGGAAGCAGCACGGCGAGCTGGCCGCGCACCGGCTCGATCCCGGCATCGCCGAACAGCTTGCCGGCGCCGAGGCCCGTGCAGTTGAACACCAGTGTCTCGGGCAAGGCGAGGATGTCGGCGGGGGTGGCGAAGTCGCGCACTACGAACCTGCCGCCGGCGATCTGCACGTCGCGCATCAGCTGGCGCAGGAGATGGCCGCTCTCGGCATACATGGTGCTGAAGCGGCGGACGCGCCGGACCGGGAAGGGATGTTCGCCGGGGCCGAGGATCACGGGATCGGTTTCATAGGTGCCGGAGAGATCGGGGCCGGCATCGTCCCCGGCCGGATCGTCGCGCATCTGGAAATAGGTGGGCACCCAGCGGATGCCATATTCCTCCCCGACCATGATCTGGAAGCGCCGCCAGCTATAGTCCATCGCCGCCTTGAACTGCGCGATCCATTCGGGGGTGACCTGATCGGGATCGTAGAGGCTGGCCGGGTGCCATTGCCCGCCGGCGATGTTCGACGTGGTGTGGGGCGGGAGCTGGGCGGCGTAGAGCGTGACCTGGCGGCCGGCCTCCTGGAGCAGGCGCGCGGTGGTGAGCCCGACGATGCCGCAGCCGAGCACGGCGACCGGGCCGGCATGGCCGGGCAGGCCGAGATCCACGGCGAGGCGCGATGTGCCCCAGCTGAGCGTGATCCCGGCGCCGCCATGGCCGTAATTATGGACTAGGCGCTTGTTCCCCAGCGGCTCGGCCCGGACGACGAAGCCCTGGGCGCGATAGGGGCGCAGGCCCGCGACGGTGCGGATGACGCGGCCGGGCGCGACATGGACGGCGGGCAGGCATTTCGGGCCGCGCGTGCTGCTGGCGAGCGTCGCCGGGCGGGGAGCCGCGGTGCAGGCGGGAAGCGCCAGGGCGGCGGAGGCGATGAGCGGGCGACGGGCGATCTGCATGGCGCCCAGGGTAGGCGGGGGGCGGGGAGGCTCAACCCCGTTTCGGATAGGGGGAGGCATGAGCTGGGCTCATGGGTCCGCTTGCTCCCCTCCCTTCCGGGAAAGGGAGGAGGGGAGGAGGGAAGCTCAGCCTGCCTTCTCCCCCAGCCAGGCCTCGGCCGCTTCCACGGTCATGAATATCCGCATCCGGGGATGGGTCTGGGTGCGTTCGGCCTGGAGCTTGTTCAGATGGCTGCCCACGACCGAGGCCGCGCGGCCGGAAGTAAGCCGCAGCCCGGCCTCGGCGATGCTCGGCAGCAGATCGGCGACGTCGTTCGCCTGGACCGGGAAGTCGCGCGAATCGATCAGCACGTCGTAATCGTCGCGGGTCGCGCGCAGCGCCTGTGCCTGCGCGCCCGCCGCCGCCGCGAAGTCGCGCACCGTCTCCACCGTCCAGAAATCGCGGATATGGATCAGGATGCGGTTGCGATCCGGATCATAGTCGAAACCGAACTTCGCGGGGCCGCCCGGCGAGTCAGCTATCACTGTCGAGCATTTCCACCGTCAGCCGATCATTGGTGTAGACGCACAGCTCGCCCGCGATCTTCATCGCGGCCCGCGCGATCTTCTCGGGGTCGCTCTCATAATCGACCAGCGCGCGCGCCGCGGCCAGGGCGAAATTGCCGCCCGAGCCGATCGCCGCCACGCCACCCTCGGGCTCGAGCACGTCGCCATTGCCGGTGACGACCAGCGTCACTTCCTTGTCGGCGACGATCAGCATCGCCTCGAGGTTGCGCAGATACTTGTCCGTCCGCCAGTCCTTGGCGAGCTCGACCGCGGCGCGGAGCAGCTGGCCGTTATGGCGCTCCAGCTTGGCCTCGAGCCGTTCGAACAGGGTGAAGGCATCGGCGGTGGCGCCCGCGAAGCCCGCGATCACCTTGCCGTCGCCCAAGGGACGCACCTTCCGGGCATTGGGCTTCATCACGGTATTGCCGGCCGAGACCTGGCCGTCCCCCGCGATCACCACCTTGCCCGATTTGCGCACGGAAAGAATCGTCGTGCCGTGCCACGCATTTGTTTCGCTCATGGCGCGGATATGGGGAGCACCCCGCGCGCGCCGCAAGAGGGGCCGCCAGGAACCCGGGGATCAGGGCCGTGCCCCTGGTGTTGCATCGACGACACATCGCAGTGCAGCAAAATTCGGCGCCGACAACGCTGACGCATCCATGGGATTGACAGTTTCATGAAACCGGTTTCATGGGAGTTTCCGGCGGCAACCATAATCAGAACAACGCGCGCCGGCATTTGTAACCGGTTACAACTGGGTTGGGGAGGAATGTACAGTGGGAATTTCCAATAAGAATCGTCGCGTCCTGACGCGGGGCATCTCGGCGACGGCGATGGCCGCGGCGACCTTGCTCACGAGCGGCGCCGTGCTGCTGCCGAGCACGGCCTCGGCACAGGTGAGCACCGCCAGCGTGCGCGGCCAGGTGATCGACGCCGACGGCAAGGGCGCGGCGGGCGCGCAGGTGACCGCGCGCAGCACCGCGACCAACCAGACCTGGCGCGCGGCCGCCGATGCGAGCGGCAGCTACACGCTCACCGGCCTGCGCCCGGGCGAATATGAAGTGACCGCCACTGCGGGTGCCGAGACCACGAGCCAACTGGTGGTGGTTGCCGTCGGCCAGTCGGCCAGCCTCGATCTGACCGTCGGCGGCGCGGCGGTGCCCGAGGGGCGGATCATCGTCACCGGCAACCGCCTCACCGAGACGCGGACCAGCGAAGTCGCGACCAATGTCAGTGTGACGCAGATCCAGCGCCTGCCGCAGACCGACCGCAACTTCCTGTCCTTCGTCGCGCTCGCCCCGGGCGTGACCTACAACGACAGCGAGACCAACAAGGGCTTCACTTCGGGTGCTTCGACCGCGAGCCAGGTCAATGTCTTCGTCGACGGCATCAGCCTGAAGAACCAGCTGCGCGAGGGCGGCATCGCCGGCCAGCAGAACAGCCGCGGCAACCCGTTCGGCCAGCTCGCCGTGCAGGAGTTCCGCGTCCTCACCCAGAACTACAAGGCCGAGTATGAACAGGCCGGCGCGGCGATCGTCACGGCGGTCACCAAGTCGGGCACCAACGATTTCCATGGCGAGATCTTCGGCCAGTACACGGACAAGGGGCTGAGCGAGAAGGCGTATCTCGACAAGCGCAACAACCGGCCGGAGCCCGCGTTCGAGCGCAAGCAATATGGCGTGTCGCTGGGCGGCCCGATCATCAAGGACCGGTTGTTCTTCTTCGGCGCCTATGAGGGCAACGACCAGAACCGCGCCTTCAACGTCAAGAGCACCGGCTCGCCCGACGCGATCCGGCAGTTCGAGCAATATTCGGGCCGCCGCCTGAGCGAGTTCGAAGGCGCGTTCGTCAGCCCGTTCCGCGGCGACTTCTTTTTCGGCAAGCTGACCCTGACCCCGGACGATCGCCAGACCTTCGACCTGTCGTTCAGCCGTCGCCAGGAAACCGACATCCAGAATTTCGGCACCAACACCTCCTATGAGAATGCCGAGAACAAGCGGAACAGGGTCGACACCTATCTGTTCAAATGGGCCTATAACGGCAACAACTTCACCAACGAGTTCAATGCCAGCTACCTGAACTATAATTTCAACCCGGTCTCGCTGCACCCCGATCTGCCGTCCTACGATTATACCAGCGTGATCCTGTTCGGCGGCAAGGACTCGACCCGCAACGAGACGCAGCAGAGCTACACGCTGCGCGACGACTTCACCTTCACCGGCTTCGACGGCCATGCGATCAAGTTCGGCGCGCGGGTCGAGGTGACGGACATCCAGTTCGACAACAACGCCTATATCCAGCCGCGCTACACCTTCCGGATCGATGCGGCCGGCAACACCGACTTCTCCTTCCCGGCCGAAGCGCGGCTGGGGCTGGGCAGCGGCAAGATCCAGGCGTCGAACACCCAGATCGGCCTCTATGTGCAGGACGACTGGAACATCACCGATCGGGTGCAGCTGAATCTCGGCGTGCGCTGGGACTATGAGACCAACGGCTTCAACAACCATTATCGCACGCCGGCCGCCGCTGCGGCGGCACTGCGCGCGCTGCCGAAGACCTATTATTTCGATCCCGAGAACTACATCACCGACGGCACCAATCGTAAGCCGTTCGCCGGTGCCTTCGCGCCGCGTCTCGGCTTCTCCTGGGACATCAAGGGCGATCGCTCGACGGTGATCTTCGGCGGTGCCGGCCGCTACTACGACCGCAACAATTTCAACAACACGGTCGACGAGCTGTCGCGCACGATCAATCCGGTCGGCGTGTTCCGCTTCTCGCGCGACGGCCAGCCGCGCTCGGGCCTGCCGACCGTAATGTGGAACCCGTCCTATCTGACCCGCGAGGGCCTGCTCGCGCTGCTCGCCAGCGCCCAGAGCGCCGGCCTGCCTGAGTTGTTCGCGGTGAAGAATAATGCGAAGCCGCCGGTGAACGACCAGTTCAGCCTGGGCGTGCGCCAGCGCATCGGCGTGTTCGAGGCCTCGGTGACCGGCTCGTACCAGCGCGGCCGCCACGGCTATACCAACCTGTTCGCGACGCGACAGAACAACGGCCTGGGCAATTGCTGCAACACCGCGCCGGTGATTCCGTTCGGCTATGCCAATGTCCTGATCGGCTATGACGGGCTCGATACCCGCTACAAGGCGCTCTATTTCACGCTCGACAAGAACTACACCAAGTCCTCGGGCTGGGGCCTGAACATCGCCTATACGCTGTCCAAGGCGGAGCAGAATGGCGGCGACCTGTTCAGCCTCGATGGCGTGACGCCGGACCGCTATGGCTGGCGCCCCAAGGCCGGCGACGAGCGGCACCGGATCGTGGTCTCGGGCATGGTCGACCTGCCGCTGGGCTTCCGCTTCTCGACGCTCACCACGCTGAGCAGCGGCGCGGGCTATCAGGTGACCGATGCCACCAACGGCTTCGACACCGGCGCGCTGCGCCTTACCACGGCCTATCCGGTGAAGAACTGCATCAAGGGCCTGTTCGCCTTCTGCGAAGTGAACGTCTCGCTCGCCAAGGACGTGAAGATCGCCGGCGGCAATCTCGAGGCGGCGGTCGATGTCCTAAACCTGTTCAACAACAAGAACTTCAAGGACTTCGACACCTTCATGAGCGCCACCGATCCGCTCGTTCCGGGCCTGATCGGCTCCAACACGCTCACGCTGCCGCGGCGCATCCAGTTCCGCCTGGGCTATCGCTTCTGAGGCGCTGACCGCGCAGTCACTTTCGGGGGGAGGCGAGCCATGGGGCTTTCCTCCCCCTTTTTCATTCGGGGAAGATCCATGCGTATCCTGTTTCCGTTCGGCGCCGGGCTGCTCGCGACCGCCGCCGCCGCCCAGGCGCAGGACGCGCGCCGCACCTATGCCAACCCGATCGACATCGATTATCGCTACAATTTCGAGCAGGTGAACGAGGGCATTTCCTATCGCACCGGCGCCGATCCGGCGATCGTCACCTTCAAGGGCAGATATTATCTCTTCCAGACGCTGGCGGACGGATATTGGTCGTCGCGCGACCTGGTGCATTGGACCTTCGTCACGCCAAGCCGCTGGCCGATGCGCTCGATCGTGGCGCCCGCGGTGTGGACCGATGGCGAGCGGATCATCATCCAGCCTTCGATGATGGAGCCGAACGCGATCCTCTCCACCAGCGATCCCGACAGCGGCAAGCTCGATTTCTTCGTGCGGCGGATGCCGGCGATCCCGGGGCAGCAGGGGCCGGGCGTGGAGCCGAAGGAAGGCGAAGTGCCGCCCGGCCCCTGGGACCCGGCGCTGTTCAAGGACGAGGACGGCAAATGGTACATGTATTGGGGCTCGTCCAACGTCTTCCCGCTCTATGGGATGGAGATCGCGTTCGGCGACGGCAAGCTGGCCTATAAGGGCAGGGCCCGGCCGATGCTCGCGCTGCAGCCCGAGCGGCATGGCTGGGAGCGGTTCGGGCAGGACCATAGCGGTACCTTGCCCGACGGCACGCCGATCGCGCCCTTCATGGAAGGCGCCTGGATGACGAAGGCCGGTGGCCGCTACTATCTTCAGTATGGCGCGCCGGGGACCGAGTACAACGCCTATGCCAACGGCACCTATGTCTCGGACAAGCCGCTGGGGCCGTTCGAATATGCGCCGTGGAACCCGGTCGCCTACAAGCCCGGCGGCTTCGTCCAGGGGGCGGGGCACGGCTCGACCTTCCAGGACGTCAACGGCAATTGGTGGAACACCGGCACGCCCTGGATCGGCTACAACTGGACCTTCGAGCGGCGCATCGGCATGTGGCCGGCGAAATTCTGGGCGGACGGACAGATGTCGGTCTCGACCCGGTTCGGCGACTTTCCCCATTATGCGCCGGGCGCGAAGGTGGAGGATCCGGAGCGCCTGTTCACCGGGTGGATGCTGCTCTCGTACCGCAAGGCGGCGGTCGCTTCCTCGACTGCCGGCGAATTCGCGGCGGCCCGGGCGACCGACGAGAATCCGCGGACCTTCTGGGTGGCGGGCGCCAACAAGCCGGGCGAGACGCTGACCGTGGACCTCGGCGCGGCGAAGACGCTGCGCGCGGTGCAGGTGAACTTCGCCGACTACAAGTCCGGCCGGTTCGGCGACGCGCCGGACATCTATACCGAGTTCGCGCTGCAATCCTCGCTCGACGGCAGGAACTGGCGCCCGCTGGCCAGGACCGAGGCGCCGCGCCGCGACCGGCCCAACGCCTATTTCCAGCTGCCGGCCCCGGTGGAGGCGCGGTACGTGCGCTATGTGCACGGGCATGTCGGCGGCGCGAACCTGGCGATCAGCGACCTGCGCGTGTTCGGCAGCGCGGGCGGCAAGGCGCCGGCGATGCCGGGCCGGGTGACGGCGAAGCGCGACGGCGATGCGCGCAACGCGCATGTGACGTGGAAGCCGGTCAAGGGCGCGGTCGGCTATAACGTCCTGTGGGGCGTGCGGCCGGACCGGCTGACGCTCGCCTATCAGCGCTGGGCGGACCAGGGCACGGCGCTGGACATCCGCGCGCTCAATATCGGCGTGGACTATTGGGTCGCGGTCGAGGCGTTCGACGAGAGCGGGGTTTCGAAACGGACGCGGGCGGTGCCGATCCGCTGAAGGGGCGTTCTCCAGCGGGCGGAATGTGGTTTCCTCACCTATTTCTTTCGCCGCTTCTCTTTCTTTCGGTCGACGGGATCTCTCTTGACTGGATAGACTTGGTGGTTTTCATCCCACCACAACGGTCGAATGATGTGGCCGGTTTTCACACACCAAACGCGGTTGGGGCCGCTCAGTCTGAGGGAGAGAAGGTAATCGAGATCGTCTCGTTCGATCTCGATTAGCCGCGATCGCGCCTGGGCGGACAATTGGCTTGTCTCGATTGGATGCGAGCCGTTCGCGGTGATTTCATTCCAGTTCTTATCTTCGAATTCGATCAGTTTGTGTACGACTTCGTGAAATTTATCGAAAGGATGGATGTCCCAGGCAAAGGGGCCGGCTTTGTCGACCTGTCCAAATCGCCATGCGAGGGGGTGCCCATCTTCAAAGCAATGCTCGCGCACCACCGGTTTTTTCTTGCCAGGTGGATTAGCGCCGAATTTCGGCTGCTTGTCTGGCTTTGCCATAAACGAGCTAGAGTTCGCTATAATAGTTGGCCATCGCCGCGTGTGTTATAACTTGATTACTGCGAGCACCTTCCGGAAGGCCTCTGCGAGCTTCTTTCCAGGGTGCCTCACGGTGGGTAAGTTCGCTAAGCCAATGTGCCGTCTTCTTGCTGTAATGTTTCAAAACGGAATCTATAGTTTCTCGTTGAATCTTTTTTAGCTTCTTTGCATCTCCGCGCGATTCCGTGCCAACCGTAAACTCACCCTGATGCGCAAAATACAGATCAGGGCATACTGGCCCATTCGCCCATGCTTCGATGCGCTCCGAGAATAGTGGTGCATCGTCCCACACAAGCGACCATGCTTGAGCGTAATACGCCAGTTTCTGGAGTTTCATGGCCGAAATTGGCCCTGTTTTCTTCAAGATGTACGCTGAGACGTCGAATACGCTCGCCATGCGATCCTCCTCGCGTTCGCGCCTTGTTCTTCGCCTATCTAGCAAAACCCGGGAGGTATTTCAACAAGGCTCGATTGGGTGAGTGCTGCCGATTGCGAATGTAAATCCATTTTAATTCAATTGTATAGGTCGTCACCCCAGCCACCCGCCGGTGAATCCGGCCAGCTTCAGCCCCTTCCGGATCGGCGCGCACGCCTGCATGCGCTTCCATACGAAGTCGCTGCGATAGTTCGCCGCCTGGAGCAGGATCGGGCCCTGGTCGATGCCGATATAGTCGGTGCCGTACCAGCCCTTCACCGGATCGACCCGCCCGTTGGAGAGCGGCTTGTCGGTCCAGCGGAAGCTCGGGTTGAAGGCGTCGTAGAAGCCGTATTTGCCGTAGAGCAGGTCGCCATGATCGCGGCGGAGCGCTTGCGCGGTGGGGATCACGATCTCCGGTGCGAAGGGCAGCGAGCCGAGCGACGCGCTCGGCGTGATCGTGCCGTCGTCGCGGCCGTCCGGCTCATCGATCGGGCCGCGCGCGGAATAGCCGAAGAACTCGCGGCTCTCGCCCTTGAAGTCGAGGCGGAAATTGCCCGGACCATCGCATGCGGCGAGCCCCCAGCTCTGCGCGCCATAGCCGTCCCAGCGCATCGGATTGGCTACGCAATAGGCATGGTTGGCGAGCGTCTCGCGGCGGTTGTTCTCGAAATAGTCGATGCCGGCCTCGCGCATCGCCGCATCGCGGATGCCGCGGAAGTCGATCCAGATATGGCTGTAATGCAGGGGGAACAGCGGCGCGAAGGCGAGATGGCGCCGGTTGCCCTCACCACGCCAGAGGTTCGGATAGGGCGCGGTCCACGCCTCCCAGCTATCCGCCGGCAGCGGATGCTCGGGGGCTGCGACGCCGAGGATGTAGACGAACATCCCCTCGTTATAGCCGTCCCAGTTGCGCTCGATCAGGCCGCGCCCGGGGTGCCAGCCCATCGACACCGCCTTGCGTCCGTCCGAGCGGAAGAAGTTCCAGTCGGCGCGGGCATAGAGCTTGTGCGCGAGGTCGCGGATCTCGCGCTCCTTCGCGTCCGCCCGGTCATAATATTGGCCGGCGAACAGCACGCCCATCAGCAGCAGTGTGGTATCGACGCTGGAAAGCTCGACGTCGCGGAAGCGCGCGCCCGTGATCATGTCGATGAAATGATAGAAGAAGCCCTTGTGGCCGATCCGCCCCTCCGGCTCGGGCCCCTGGGGCGCCTCCCAGAAGAAGCGCAGCGTGGTGAGGGTAAGGTCGCGCGCCTCGGCCCGGGTGATCCAGCCGCGCTCGACGCCGATCGGATAGGCGGTGAGCGCGAAGCCGACCGCGGCGACCGAGCAGAAGCTGGGCGACGGATAGCGATCGGGGACGAGGCCGTTGTCGCGCCGCGCGGTTTCCCAGAACCAGCGAAAGGTGCGGTATTCGATGTCCGCGTAGAAGGGCGGCAGCGTGCGCGCGGCCGCGCCCTTGCGCGCCTGCGCCATGGCGGTGCCGGGCAGTGCCGAGGCCGTAAGCAGCAGCGAAGAATGCGAAAGTAGCGCACGCCGGTCGATCATTTCGAAAGCCTCATATCCGAGAGAAAGCGCGGGGCTCCGCCCCCCGTCCCGAAAAATCGGGGGCGACGCGCGCGGCATCGCCCCCAGGGGGGTGTAACCGGGGGAAGGGAGCCTTGGAACCGGTTACAGTCCAGGCCGAAAGAGAAACGGAGCCGCGGTCACGCATGCGCGGCTCCGTTCCAGGGTGCGGTGCGCGGCGCCGTGGTGGCGCGCATCACCAGCTCGGGGGCGAGCGTCTCGCTGGCACGGCGCATGTCCTTGCCTTCGAGCAGGTCGATCAGCCGGGCGACGGCGCGAGCGCCCATCTCGGCGATATTCACGCGCACGGTGCTGAGCGAGAGATAGCGGGCGAGCGGCACGTCATCGAAGCCGGCCACCGCGACGTCCTCGGGCACGCGGGTGCCGGCGTCGCGCAGCGCATGGAGGCAACCGATCGCCATCATGTCGTTGGCGGCGAAGACGGCATCGGTATGCGTGGAGCTCGCCAGGATCGCGCGCGCGGCGGCTTCGCCGGCCTCCTCGTGGAAGTCGCCCGGCAGGATACGCGGGGGCAGGCGGTGGCGGGCACAGACGGCAAGATAGCCTTCGGCGCGCTGGGCGGCGTCGAGATTGCCCTCCGGCCCGGCGATATGGACGATGTGGCGATAGCCGTTGGCGACGAGATGCTCGACCATCGCCTCGGCGCCCGCGCGATTGTCGAAGCGCAGCGCCGGGCGGCCGGGCAGATCGGCATGGCTGTTCAGCAGGATCGAGGGGAGCGCGGGCGGGATGGCCTGCTCGAGCGTCTCGGGCGCGATGTGCGGGGCCATCACGAGCAGGCCGTCGACGCGGCCGCGCATGGTGCGCAGCGCGACCGCCGCCTGGTCGCTGTCGTCATGCATGTTGGAGAGGAGCAGCAGATAGCCGCGCCGGCTGGCTTCCCTGTCCATGCCGCGCACGCATTCGGAGAAGAACTCGCCGTGCAGATCCGGCAGGACGACGCCGATCGCGTGCGCGCGGGCGAGGCTGAGGCTGCGGGCGCCGGCATGGGGAACATAGCCGAGCTCGTTGGCCGCCTTGATGACTTTCTCGCGAGTCTCGGCGCTGACATTGTCGAGGCCGTTCAGCGCGCGCGATACCGAGGCGACCGAAACTTCGGCGCGGCGCGCTACATCGCGGATGGTGGCCTCGCCCATTTCAGTCCCTTCTCCCCGATCGACGCGTGTTTTACCGCGTTTCAGACCGCTTCGGCGATTGCAATACAACCCGTCCGCGAGTTATGTAACCGGTTACGGCGGGCAGCGACAAGCAAAAAAGTTTCGCGGCCGGCCGAGTGCAGGCAATTTCCGTCGGCGTTCTGCGGCGGGCGTTCAGGAGAGGAAACGAGATGTTCGACACCAGGATTTCGCGGCGCGCGGCTCTGATGGGAGCCGGAGCGGTCGCGGCCTGGGCCGCGAGCCCGGCGCGCGCGATGCTGCAGGCGGCGGGCAGCCTGCCGGTGCCCGCCTTCATCGATTCGCTGATCGCGAAGATGACGGTCGAGGAGAAGGCCGGGCAGCTCACCATCCTGCCCGCGGCCTGGGGCGGCGGCGTCGCCACCGCGCTCAACCCGCCCACCAACGGGCCGAGCTTCGAGCAGCAGCTGGAGGAGGTCGCGAAGATGCGGCTCACCGGCGTGTTCAACGGCAACGGCGCCGAGATGGCGCGCCGGATGCAGACCGTGGCGATGACCCGGTCGCGCCTCAAGATCCCGCTGCTCTTCGCCGCCGACGTGATCCATGGCCACCGCACGATCTTCCCGGTGCCGGTGGGCGAGGCGGCGGCGTTCGATCCCGATCTCGCCGAGCGCACCGCGCGCATGGCCTCGTACGAAGGCGCCGCGGCGGGCATCGACTGGACCTTCGCCCCGATGGTCGACATCGCGCGCGACCAGCGCTGGGGCCGCACCATGGAAGGCGCGGGCGAGGACACTTTGCTCGGTGAAGTGATCGCGGCGGCGCGCGTGCGCGGCTTCCAGGGCAAGGACCTCAAGGCCAACGACGCGATGCTGGCCTGCGCCAAGCATTTCGCCGCCTATGGCGCGGCCGAGGCCGGGCTCGACTATTCGACCGTCGATGTTTCCGAACGGACGCTGCGCGAAGTCTATCTGCCGCCGTTCAAGACCGCCTTCGACGAAGGCGCGCTTTCGGCCATGGCCTCGTTCAACGAGATTTCGGGCGTGCCCTCGACCGGCAGCGAATGGCTGATGCGCAGGATCCTGCGCGACGAATGGCGCTTCGAGGGCTTTGTCGTCTCCGACTATACCGGCGACATGGAGATGATCGACCATGGCTTCGCCGCGGATGCGCGCGAGGCGGCCAAGCTCGCCTTCCTGGCCGGCGTCGACATGAGCATGACCAGCGGCTTCTACCGCGATCACCTGCCCGATCTGGTTGCCAAGGGGGAAGTGCCGATCGCGCTGGTCGACGAATCGGTGCGCAAGGTGCTGGCGATGAAGGCGCGGCTCGGCCTGTTCGAGGACCCCTTCCGCCGGATCGACGCCAAGCGCGAAAAGGCGCGTTCGCGCACCAAGGAGGCGATCGCGCTGTCGCGCGAGAGCGGCCGCAAGTCGATCGTGATGCTCAAGAATGACGGCGACCTGCTGCCGCTGCCCAAGAGCGGCAAGAAGATCGCCATCATCGGGCCGTTCGCCGAGGGCAAGCACGACATCAACGGGCCCTGGGTGGTCTATGGCGACAATGCGCTGGCGATCGACCTGGCCACCGGCGTGCGTGGCGCGGTGGCGGACAAGGGCTCGGTGAGCGTCACGCTCGGCTCGGGCGTCGAGGCGCCGCTGGCCGGCGGCATCGAAGCGGCGGTGGCCGCAGCCAAGGCGGCGGACGTGGTGATCCTGGCGATCGGCGAGAGCGAGAACATGTCCGGCGAAGCGCAGTCGCGCGCCGAGATCGTGATTCCCGCGCCGCAGATGGAACTCGCGGAAGCGGTGGCCCGGACGGGCAAGCCGGTCGTGGTGGTGCTCAAGAACGGCCGCGCGCTGGCGCTGGACGGCGCGGTGCTGGCGGCGCCGGCGATCCTCGTCACCTGGTTCCTCGGCTCGGAGGGCGGCAACGCCACCGCCGACGTGCTGTTCGGCGACTATAGCCCGGCCGGGCGCCTGCCGTGCAGCTTCCCGCGCTCGCCGGGGCAGCAGCCCTATTACTACAACCACAAGCCGACCGGCCGGCCCAATCCCGAGGGGCCGCTCCAGCCCTACAAGGCGCATTATCGCGGCATCCCGAACTCGGCGCTGTTCCCGTTCGGGCACGGCCTGACCTATGGCAAGATCGGCTATGCGGACCTGTCGGTGCCGGCGACCCTGCCCTGGGACGGCGAGATCGCGGTCTCGGCGAGGATCACCAATTCGGGCAGCCGCGCGATCGAGGAAGTGGTGCAGCTCTACATCCGCGACCGGGTGGCCAGCGTGACCCGTCCGGTGCGCGAGCTGAAGGCGTTCCGCAAGCTGGCGCTGGCCCCGGGAGCGAGCGAGACGGTGATGTTCAAGCTCCGCCGGGAACAGCTGCTGTTCATCGGCCGCGACAACAAGCCGACCGTCGAGCCGGGGCTGTTCGACCTGTGGATCGCGCCGTCGGCCGAGGCCGAGGGCGTGAAGGCGCAGTTCACGCTGGTGGCTTGATCTTTCAATTCCTCCCCCAGCGAGCTGGGGGAGGAATTAATTTGCCCGCCCCGCCAGGTCCTTCACGATCCGGGCGTGCGCGCCCTTGCCCAGCGGGTTGAGCAGCATCAGCACGCACGACAGTGCCAGGAATCCCAGCGGCACGAGCGCGATGGTTAGGCGCATCGCGGTGAGCGTCGCCTCGCTCTGCCGGACATTGGCGACATAGCCGGCCGCGTCGAACCCGCTCGCTAGCAGCAGCGTGGCGATGCCGATCGCGATGCGCTGGAGCAGCGAGGCCATGCCGAACACTGCGCCCTCGACGCGCAGGCCGGTGGCCTTCTCGCCATATTCCACCGTGTTGGGCAGCATCGCCCAATAGGCGAAGTGCAGCCCGACGATCAGCGCCTGCATCGCCACCAGGAAGAGCTGCATCGGCCCGGCCCGGTCGATGTGTGCGCCGGCGAACAGCATCAGCCCGGCCATGCAGAAGCCGGCGGCCAGGAACCACAGCCCCCGCGTGCCAAGCAGGCGCTGGAGCAGCATCCAGAGCGGCACCGCCACCGCGCCGACCACGCCCATCCAGGCGAGCGCGCTCTGCCCGGCCACGTCGTCGCCGATGAAATATTTGAAATAATAGAGCACCGACTTGTTGAGGATCGTCACCGCGACGATCATCGCCATCATCGCGAGGTTGAGCGTGACGAAGGCGCGATTGGCGGCGAGGCTGGCGAGGCTGGCGGCGATCGAGGGGGGCTGGGCGCGCGCGGGCACGACCTGCTCGCGATAGCTGGCGCCGACCAGCATGAGGATCGCCGTGCCGAGGATCGCGAACAGGATCGCCGCGCCGAGATAGGCCTGGGCCGGGACCGCGCTGCCGCTCAGCCAGGCGCCCAGCGGCAGCGTGCCGCGCGCGACCAGCACCGCCGCCATCGTGCCGAACAACATGCGCATGCCGGCGAGGAAGGCGCGGTCGCGGCTGTCGCTGCTCACCCGCGCGCTCATCGCCAGATAGGGCACGTTCACCGCCGCATAGGCGGTGCGGAACAGCAGGTGGCCGGCGAAGATCGTCGCGATGCCCCACCAGCCGCCGGCGAGGGGCGGCATGTAGGTGAGGATGAAGGCGAGCCCCAGCGGAATGCTGCCCAGCATCAGGAAGCGGCCATAGCCGCGCCCGGGCTCGCGCCGGTCGGCGATCGCGCCGGCGAGGAAATTGGCGAGCCCGTCCCATATCGAGGCGATGGTGTAGATCATCGCGGCCCGCGCCACCGGCAGGTCCAGTGCCTCGGTATAGTAGAAGAGCAGGAAGAGCATGATGCTCTGCCAGTAGAGATTGAAGGCGAAGTCCCCGAAGGCGAAGAGCAGCAGCCGGAGGCGTGCCGGCGCGGCGCGGAGGCGGGCGATCATCGGGCCTGTCTAGCGCGGGCGAGGCGCGCGCGTCACGGCCTTATCGCGCCCGGCACGGATCGGCCCGCATCCGGCACGGACCCGCGCCGCCTGCATCGCCGTCGGGCTGGGCCGGCCCCATATTCTCCCCTGTCATCCCCGCTACTCCCTGCCGTCATCCCCACCTGCGCGGGGATGACGGACATAGCTTCAAGGGCCCGCCTGGGCCTTTCCCTGGTTGGGCGTCATGTTCCGTCCCCCCGCCATCGCCGTGCGGGCGGAGATGGCGGGGCTGGCGATCGGTCATGGTTCCGGGCAGCTGGCCGATCGGGCGGGCTTGCGTGCCGGTCCGGGCTCCGGATACGGCTGTCGCGCCGAGAAGCGGCATTGGAGGTGCGCGATGGACATTCGGCAAGTCGACATCCGACGAGTCGCGTGTCTCGATGGCCTGCGCGGGCTGGCGGCGCTCTGGGTGCTGTTCGGGCACCTGGTGATCCTCACCGGCTTCCGCCTGCCGGTGCTGAGCAAGCCGGATCTCGGCGTCGACCTGTTCATCCTGCTCTCCGGCTTCCTGATGGTGTTCCAGTATCGGCTGCGCGCCGACGTGGAGGACTGGCGCGCGCCCGGCACCTGGGCGGCGTTCTGGACGCGCCGCTTCTTCCGCCTCGCGCCGCTCTTCTACGTGGCGCTCGCGGTGGCGCTGCTCGCCGGGCCGGCCCTTTATGCCGACCGGGTGGCGATCGACGGCTTTCTGGGCGAGCCGCTCCAGCCGCGCGAGCGCTTCGCCGATGCGAGCCTGGCCAATATCGCCGCGCATCTGAGCTTCGTGTTCGGCCTGCTGCCCGACTATGCCTTCCGCACGCCGCTGCCGGACTGGAGCCTGGGGCTGGAGATGCAGTTCTACGCGGCCTTTCCCTTCCTGGTGCTGCTCGCGCGGCGGATCGGCTGGGTGCCGGCGGCGCTGGTCGCGGCGGGCGCGGCGCTGGGGCTGGCGGTGCTCGCGCATCGGCTTGGGCTCGATTTCCCGATGCCCGCCTTCCTGCCGCTCAAGCTGCACCTGTTCCTGAGCGGTATGCTGCTCGCGGCCGATCCCGGGCCGGGCCGGGGGCGGATCGGCGTGCATCTCGCCGTGGCGATGCTGCTCGCGCTGATGCCGGTGGGGGGCGATCACGACCTGTTGCACATCCTGGTGCGCGAGCTGCTCGTGCTCGGCTTCTTCGCGCTGGTCCATCTGCGTTCGCTGGGCGCGGTCGACGGGATCGCGCGGCTGCTCGGCGGCAGGGCGTTCCACTGGCTGGGCGAGCTTTCCTATGGCGCCTATCTGATCCACCTGCTGATCCTGTATCCGGTCGCGGCGGCGGTGATCGCGCGCTTCGGCACCGGGCTGGGTGCGGCCGGACGGTTCGCGCTGACCGGGGCGATCGTGGTGCCGGCCACCTATGCCCTCGCCTTCCTTGCCTACCGGCTGGTCGAGCTGCCCGGGCAGCGGCTGGGCAAGGCCGTGATCGCGCGCATCACCGGCAGCCGGACGCGCGCCCGCCAGACCCTGCCCGAGGAGATCGCGGCACCCTAGCCGCCGGCCGGCATGCCGGGCCCGGATCAGAGGCTGGTTCAAGGGGGGAGGCCCCGAACGGGGCGGATCGGAGATCGATCGATGAAATGGTCGGGGCGACAGGATTCGAACCTGCGACCCCCACACCCCCAGTGTGATGCGCTACCAGGCTGCGCTACGCCCCGACCAAGGGTGCGCCCTCTAGGCCGGACCGGCGCGGGATGCAACCCATCCGCGACAATAGTTGCACCGGGGTGTGCCGCATGTTAGCGCGCCGCGCTTGAACGGTGCGGATTCCTCCGCCCATGACAATAATAATCAGGACCCCATGCTCATCACGCCAGCACATGCACAGGCCGCAGGCGCGGCAGCCCAGGCCAACCCGATGGGCGGCGTCCTCGGACTTGCGCCGCTCGTCCTCATCTTCGTCGCCTTCTACTTCCTGATGATTCGTCCGCAGCAGAAGCGGATGAAGGATCTTCAGAACGCGGTGAACGCCGTGAAGAAGGGCGACCAGGTCGTCACCGGCGGCGGCCTTCTCGGCAAGGTGACCAAGGTCGACGAGACCGAAGTCGAGATCGAGCTCGCCCCCAATGTGAAGGTCCGCGCGATCAAGGCCACGCTCACCAGCGTGATGCCGGCCGGCGGCGCGAAGCCCGCGAACGACTGATGCTCGACTTTCCCCGCTGGAAGATCACGACGATCCTGGTCGGCATCGCGATCATGATCGCGCTGTCGATCCCGAGCTTCTTCCCGAAGAGCGCGCGCGAGCATTGGCCGAGCTGGGTGCCCAAGCCGGCGATCAACCTCGGCCTCGACCTTGCCGGCGGCAGTTTCCTGCTGTTCGAGGCGAACACCGATGACGTGCGCCAGGCCAAGCTGACGCAGATGCAGGATCAGGTCCGCGCCGAGATGCGCAAGGACCCCAAGATCGACATCGGCGACATCTCGGTCCAGGGCGGCAAGGTCAGCTTCATGGTCCGGGACGCGTCGAAGGTCGACGCCGCCCGCGAGAAGCTGCTGGCGATCACCGGCACCGGCGTGGGCACCACCGGCCAGCGCCAGTGGGATGTTGCCGTGGTCAACTCGTCGCAGTTCGTGCTGACGCCGACCGAGGCGGGGATCAACGAAGCGATCGACACCGCGATGGGCGATGCCCGCGAAGTGATCGAGACGCGCATCAACGCGCTCGGCACGGTCGAGCCGACCGTGGTGCGCGAAGGCACCAACCGCATCGTCGTGCAGGTGCCCGGCCTGCAGAACCCGACCGCGCTCAAGGCGCTGATCGGCCAGACCGCGGTGCTCGAATTCCGCCTGGTCGACGTCAATGCCGATCAGAACGCCGTGCAGCGTGGCGAGGCGCCCGCCGGCGACGTGATCATGCCGTATCAGAACGGCGTGAAGGTTGCCGTGCAGCGCCAGGTGATGATCAGCGGCGACATGCTCGTCGATGCCAAGCAGACCTATGATCCGCAGACCGGCGCGCCCGGCGTCACGCTGCAGCTCAACGGCGCCGGCTCCAAGCGCTTCGCCAAGGTGACGCAGGAGAATAGCGGCAAGCCGTTCGCGATCATCATCGACGGCGTCGTCATCTCGGCGCCGAACATCAACGAGCCGATCCTGGGCGGCAGCGCCGTGATCAATGGCGGCTTCACCGTGGAGAGTGCGAACCAGCTTGCGATCGCGCTGCGCTCGGGCAAGCTGCCGGTGAAGCTGAAGGTGGTGCAGGAATCGACGGTGAGCCCCGAGCTCGGCGCCGATTCGATCCGCGCCGGCATCACGGCCTCGATCATCGCGGTCGTCGCCGTGATCGCGTTCATGATCCTGACCTATGGCCGCTTCGGCATCTACGCCACGTTGGCGGTGATCATCAACGTGCTGGTCATCCTGGCGGTGATGGGGCTGCTAAACGCCACGCTGACGCTGCCGGGCATCGCCGGCTTCGTGCTGACGATCGGCACCGCGGTCGACGCGAACGTGCTGATCAACGAACGCATCCGCGAGGAGCGGCGGCGCGGGCGCGGGGTGAGCCAGGCGGTCGAGCTCGGCTACAAGGAAGCCAGCCGGACGATCTTCGAGGCGAACGTGACGCACGCGATCGCCGGCCTGATCATGGTGATCCTGGGCTCCGGCCCGGTGCGCGGCTTCGCGGTCGTGCTGCTGATCGGCATCGCGACTTCGGTGTTCACCGCCGTCGTGTTCACCCGCATGCTTGTCACGATCTGGTTGCGCCGTAACCGGCCGACCGAAATCCACATTTAACGGAAGCGACGCGCATGCGGCTCCTCAAGATCATTCCCGACAATACGAACATCGGGTTCGTACGCGTCCGCTTCATCGCCTTCGCGGTCACGGCGTTGCTCACCATCGCCGCCGTGGCGCTGGTGGGCATCCATGGGCTCAACATGGGCGTCGACTTTGTCGGCGGCGTCTCCATCGAGGAGAAGTTCGCCAGCCCGCCGCATCTCGACCAAGTGCGCGAGACGGTGAACGAGCTCGGGTTCGGTGAAGCGGCGCTCCAGCAGCTGGGCGGCCAGAACACCGTGACGATCCGCCTGCCGGTTCCGCATTCGACCACGCCCGATGCGGTGGACAAGATGGTCGAGACGGTGAAGACGGCGCTGGCGGCGAAGTTCCCCGGCGCGACCTTCAGCACCTACTCCACCGTGTCGGGCAAGGTCTCGGGCGAGCTGGTGAACAAGGGCATCCTGGCCGTGGTGCTGGCGATCATCGGCATCGCGATCTTCTCGTGGTTCCGCTACGAATGGCAGTTCGGCATCTCGACCGCGGTGGCGATCATCCACGACGTGCTGATGGCGCTTGGCTTCTTCGCGGTCACCGGCATGGTGTTCGACCTGAACATCGTCGCCGCGGTGCTGACGATCATCGGCTATTCGATCAACGACAAGATGGTGATCGACGACCGCATCCGCGAGAACATGCGCAAATACCGCAAGATGGGAATGAGCGAGCTCATCGATCTTTCGGTGAACGAGACGCTGCCCCGCACGGTGATGACTTCGCTGACGATCATGCTCGCGCTCGCTTCGCTGCTGATCTTCGGCGGCCCGGTGCTGCGCGGCTTCACCGCCGCCATGATGCTCGGCATCGTCGTCGGCACCTATTCGTCGATCTACGTCTCCTCGTCGCTGCTGATCACGCTGGGCCTGAAGCCGGGCCCGCGCGAGGAAAAGCCCTCGCCGGCGAGCGGCGCCGAGCGCGTCGGCTGAGCCGATGGAAGTGAAGCGCGCCAGCGCGGAGGGGCCGGTCATCTCCGGCTTTTCCGGGCGCGGCTTTCGCGTGGACGAGGGCGTCTATGAGGGCCTGCTGATCACGCCCGAGCGCGCCGACGGATGGGCGCCGCCGCCGATCGCCGACTTGACCGAGGCCGATCTCGCGCCGCTGCTGGGCCTGGCGCCCCGGCCCGAATTCCTGCTGCTCGGCACCGGCAAGACGCTGGTGCGACCGCCGCGTGCGCTGGCCGAGGCGCTGGGCGCCAGGGGCATCGGCATCGAGGCGATGGACAGCCGCGCCGCCGCCCGCGCCTGGGGCGTGCTGCGCGCCGAGCTGCGCTGGATCGCCGGGGCGCTCTACCCGCTGGACTAGTTTGCCGGCGGGGAGGCTTTCCGCATCGCTCGAACAAGGGATATGCTGCCCGGAAAGGGAGAGGCAGCATGATGATTCTCACGCTCGCACTGGCCATGGCCGCCGGGCCGGACACGCCGGACTATCGCGATCCCGCCAATTGGCTCTGCCGGCCCGGCCGGCAGGACGCGTGCGCGGCGGATCTCTCCACCACCGTGGTAGCCGCCGACGGCGCGCGCAGCGTCGAGCCGTTCAAGGCCGCGAGCGCGCCCAAGTTCGATTGCTTCTATGTCTATCCCACCATCTCGCTCGATCCGACGCCGAATAGCGACATGATCCCCGGGCCCGAGGAGAAGCGCGTCGCCCAGTTCCAGGTCGCGCGCTTCGCGAAGAACTGCCGGGTGTTCGCGCCGGTCTATCGCCAGGTCACGCTCACGGCGCTCCGGAGCATCATGGGCGGCGGCACCCCGGCGATCGACCGCGACATGGCGTATCGCGACGTGAAGGCCGCCTGGGACGATTATCTGGCCCATGACAACAAGGGGCGCGGCGTGGTGCTGATCGGGCACAGCCAGGGCTCGCTGATCCTGACCCAGCTCGTCGCCCGCGAAATCGACGGCAAGCCCGCGCAGAAGCAGCTGGTCTCGGCGATGCTGATCGGCAGCTCGGTGCCGGTTCCGGCGGGCAAGGACGTTGGCGGCGTGTTCCCGACGATCCCGTTGTGCCGCAGCGCCGACCAGGCCGGCTGCGTGGTCACCTATGCCAGCTTCCGCGCCGACTCGCCGCCGCCCGCCGGCAGCCGCTTCGCCAAGGGCGACCGGCCGGGCGTCGAGGCGGGCTGCACCAATCCGGCGGCGCTGGGCGGGGGCAAGGCGGTTGCGCACGCCTATCTCAACGCCGGGGGCAACATGCTGGTCCCGGGCTCGGCCGAGGCCTGGAGCAGGGGCGGCGCACCGGTCACCACGCCCTTCGTCAGCGTGCCCGGGCTGATCTCCACCGAATGCGTCGACAAGGACGGCTTCAACTATCTCGCGGTGACGGTGAACGCGGATCCGGCCGATGCACGTACCGACACCATCCCCGGCGACGTGAAGGTGGGCAATGTGATCCTGAAGGACTGGGGCCTGCACCTGATCGACATGAACCTGGCGCAGGGCGACCTGGTCGACCTGACGGCGCGGCAATATGGCGCCTGGGCGAAGAAGCGCTGACGCCGCCTGAGGCCGGCCCGGTCCCCGCCCGGTAGCGGCTGGCCGGGGGCGGGGCGGGCCTTAGCGTGCCGGCGCGAGCCGGATCAGCAGCATGCGCCAGAGCGGAATGGTGATCAGCACGACCTGGGCGAGGAACGGGATGAACAGGCTGGTCACGAATGCAGTGATGGAAGCCAGCAGCGCCGCAAGGCCGCGCTGACGGATCATCCGGCGCTGTGCCGGCGTCACATGCTCTCCCACCACCGGCGGCGCGGTGAGGGCGCGTTGGATCAGGATATTGAAGATCGATATCAGGATCATCCAGCCGCAATAGAAGGCGGTGGGCACGCGGTGGCCGTAATATTCGGACGAGAAGGCCGTGAAGAACGGCATCGCGGCGATCGCGCTCAGCAGCAGTAGGTTGGGCAGGAACAGCCTGGGGCTCCAGTGGCGCGCGCAATCGAACGCCCGGTGATGCCCCGCCCAGAAGGCGCCTATCACGAAGAAGGAGACGAAGAAGCCGATAAAGTTCGGAATCAGCTTGTTCAGAGCCTCCAGGAACGCAGTGTCGCTATAGGGCGCGGCGACATGCGGCACATGGATCTCGATGACCAGCAAAGTGATCGCGATGGCGAACACGGCATCGGAAAAGAACGCCATGCGTTCCAGTCCGTGCGCCGGACTGTCGGCGTGCGTCTGCTTCGGCTTCATTGAACTCCCCCCTGCTTCGGCGGCTTGCCTAGCAGAGGATCAGCGCGTCGTCTTGGGTGCAGTGGCCTTGGCGCGGCGGGTGGTGGCGCGCGGCGCCGCGGCCGGTGCCTTGGCCGCCGCGGCCTTGCGCGGCTTCGGCGCCGGCTTGGATGCATCGGCGGCGGCGGGCGCCGGCTTGGGCTTTGCCGCGGCCTTGGGAGCCGCCGCCGGCTTGGCCCCTGCCTTCGCGGCGGGCGCCTTGGCGACAGCGGGCTTGGCGGTGGCAGGCTTGGCGGGCGCCTTGGCCGCCGGTTCGGGCTTCGCCACGGACTTTGACGGTGCCTTGGCGGCGGGCTTCGCGGCGACGGTGCGCGCGCGCTTCACCACAGGCTTTGCCGCAGCAGCGGCCGGCGCGGGCGAGGGGGCCGCCGCTTCCTCGGCCTTCTCGCTGGGCTTGAGCTTGGCGGCCAGGGCGACCAGCCCGGCGGCGAGCAGATCGTTCACCACCGGATGCTTGGCCAGCGCGTCGAGCTGCTTGCGCAGTTCCTTGGGCAGCTTCATCCCGGCGATGCTCTTGGGAAGGAAGCCCTTCTTCTCGGGCTTGGTATCGCCGGCCTTCTTGTCCTTCTTGCCCGCCATCACTCGGTCTCCACCGCTGGTAACTTCACTGTCATGAATGTCACGGACCGACGCCGCCTAGTCAACGCGGAAAAGGATCACTTCCCTTCCGCCTCCCAATCGGGTTCGAACTCGAATTCTATCTCCAGGTCGCCGGGGCCGATCGGCGTCTCGGGCGCCGGCTCCGCCTGGGGCAGGATGTAATAGACGAGCGGCGCTTCGGCGGGCGGCTCGGGCAGGTTGCGAAAAGGGTTCATGGTCCATCTCTCTCCGTTACGCCCCGGGCACGAACGGCGGGCGGGGCGAAGCGGTTCCCTCACGCCGTGCCGCGCCCATCGGCGAGGCGCTGGAGGAATGCGTGGAGACGGCTGCTGTTGGCCGCCCAGGTGAAGGGCGCGGCGACGGCGCGAGTGTCCGCCGCGGCCGGCGGCGCGGCGATCAGCGCGCCCAGCGCTTCGGCAAAGGCGGCGGGGGTGCGCGGGACGATGCGGCCCGCCGCCGGCGCGGTGACCACCTGGCGGGCGCCGCCGACATCGGGGATGACGATCGGAGCGCCGCTCGCCAGTGCCTCGAGCCATGCATTGGCGAGACCTTCGCGCTCGGAGGCAAGGGCCATCGCATCGGCGGCGGCGAGCGCGGCGGCGACGCGCTCGGGCGGGATCGCGCCGAGCAGCCTGACGCGCTCGCCCAGGCCCAGCCGCTCGATCCGCGCTTCCAGCCGCTTGCGGTCCGGGCCTTCGCCCGCGATCCACAGCGTGACGCCGGGCAGCGCCGAGACGGCGTCGATGACGATGTCGTGCCCCTTGATCGGGATCAGCGCGCCGACCGACAGGACGAGCGGCCCGGCGACGCCGAGCTCGGCCTTGGCGGCGGCGCGGTCGCGCGGCGCGAAGCGGGCCAGGTCCACCCCGGTGGTGATCGTCTCGATCTTCTCGCCCGGAATGCCCATGGTGATCATGTCGGCCCGCAGCGCATCGCTCACCGAGAGCACGCCGTCCGCGCCCCGGCCGGCGGCGATCACCTGCGGCCCGATGGCCTTGCGCCGGCCCCAGTCGTGAATGTCCGAGCCGCGCGCCTTGATCGAGACCGGCACGCCGAAGCGCCTGCCGAGCAGGACCGCGGCGGGGCCGTCGGGGAAGAAGAATTCGGTCGAGATCACGTCGAACGGAAATTCCCCGCGGATCGCGCCGAGCAGCGGGGTGAGCGCCGCGGCGAGGGCCCGGGCATGGAAGCGGCCGCCGGTGCCCGGCAGGTTGCGGAAGCGGGGGCGATGGACCGTCAGCCCGTGCCACGTTTCCCGCTCCGGCAGGGCGGCGAGGCGGGCATAGCGGGAAAGCCGTGCCAGCGGCCAGGGCGGCAGGCCGAGCGGCGCGACGACGCGGACCGCCACATCCTCCCGCTCCGCCAGCGCCCGGGTCTGGCGCTCGACGAAGATGCCGAAATTCGGGCGCGAGGCATCGGGAAAGAGCGTCGAGAGAACGAGCACGTGAAGCATGGCACCCCTTTGTAGCCGGCAAGGGTTAACGGGCCGCTCGCCATGCGAAAACGGTTCGCCCGGCGCGTTCTTCCGGGCGAACCGTTTCTGTTACCGGCGGGGGATCAGCGGCAGCGGCGCTTGCCGCTGCGCTCGATCTCGCGGCCCGCCACTGCGCCGGCCGCGGCGCCCAGCAGCGTGCCGACGGTGCGGTCGCCACGGGTGTCGATGGTGCGGCCGACCAGCGCGCCGGCCACGCCGCCGACCACCAGGCCGGTGGTGCCGTCGGGCTTGCGGCAATAGCTGCGGCCGTCCCGCCCGCGCCATTCGCGATAGGCATAGCGCTTGCGATAGCCGCGATCCTGCGACCAGTTGCCGTCGGCACCTGCCTTGGCGACGGGTGCGGCATTGGCCGCGATCGGAACCAGGCCGGCCGACGGCACGGCAACGGCGATCGCGCCGAGCGCGAGAATGAGTTTCCGCATGTTATTACACTCCTGATGCACTTTGGGGCAAACCGGAAGGCCAACGTTTCGGTTCCGAACTAGTTTCATGAACGGAAAACAACACGCCGTTCATCGGAGGGAAGGAAAATGGACGAGGCACGGGCAATCATCGCGCGGCTGGGGCTGGCGCCGCATCCCGAAGGCGGCTGGTATCGCGAGACCTGGCGGGCGGCGCCGGGCGCGGACGGGCGGGCCCGGGGAACCGCGATCCACTTCCTGCTCGAACAGGGTCAGCGCTCGCACTGGCACCGGGTGGATGCCGACGAATGGTGGCTCTGGCACGCCGGCAGCCCGCTCGCGCTCCACATCGCCGACGCGGCGGACCGCGATCCGGCGACGATCCGGCTTGGCGGCGACGTGACCGCCGGCTATGCGCCCCAGTGCCTGGTCCCGGCGAATCGCTGGCAGGCGACCGAAGCGCCGCACGGATGGGCGCTGGTGAGCTGCATCGTCGTTCCGGGCTTCGATTTCGCCGGGTTCGAATTGGCACCTCCCGATTGGGCTCCGCGCAATAATATTGCCTAGTTGTCCACATTATCCACAGTCTTCACAAGTTTGCAGGGGCATTTCGCGCTTTGCGCGACTCGGGTTCGATGACACCATCATGACTGTAAGCGGAACGGTCCGGCGGCGGGAAACCAAAGCAAGATCAGAGGTTTACACGGGCCGGAAACGGTGCAGGTGCCTTCGGGAAACCGCATTCGGTTACGGTTCGGGGATGCGAGGCGCCGGAAGTTGCGAAGCCGAAGTGCCGCCCAGGCGCTGCCGAGGTTTCGAGGGACGCCGGAGCACGGTTCGGCCGGAAGCGGAAGGCGATGCGCAAGCATTGCACGAAGCGGAAGGGCGAAGCGGAAAGGGGTCGGAACCCTGGTTCGCGGAAAGGGGTGCGCAAGCGCCCGGCTTCGGGAACGAAGGAACGATCTGCCGGGAGATTGGCCAGCCGGACGCGACGCGCAAGCGATGCGGAAGGATCTGGAGGGATCGAGCGGAGAGAAGCATCCAGCAAGGCTTCCGATTTCCGGCCCCCGGCCGGAGAGACGAAGCGGGCCGCCGAGGCTGGTAACCGCAACTCCCCTTCGGGGTGAGTGGACAACGGCCAGCCTCGACGACCGACCCGAGGCACGCATGCCCTTGCCGGCGCGCGCCGAGGATGCCGCCGAAACCATGCCGACGATCCGTCCGGATCCACGGCAGCAGTCCGGCGACACGGGGCCTGGCAGCAATGCCGGGCCCCTTTTGCGTTGCGCGGGGCGCAGGGTGGTGGCTGAGACCCGGGGTTTCTGGCTCGTGGCCGTCACCCCGGTTCCTCCGGCATCGGCACCGCTGCGGCGGCTCGCGACGGGCCGTGCCACGCACCGGGCGTAAGCGCCTGAAACTGTTGCCGTCATCTGAAACTGCTTCCGTCATCCCCGCAAAGGCGGGGAGCCAGGGCCAGGAACAATGGCCGTGAGGCGCGCTTTGCCATCTCCGGCAACCCGGCGCGCGATTGCGTCGATCGTCCTCCATTGCCCCGGGTCCCTGCCTTTGCGGGGATGACGGGGTTTGCCGATTGGGTCGTGACCCTTGGCGGATCGACATCTGGAGCGAGGCAGCCGAGGCGGCCTCATGCATCCCGTCACCCCGGCCTTGCGGCGGGGGCCACCGGGAAGCAGGGAGGTCCCGGTGCCGGACTCGCGGCACCATGGACCCCGGCACCGGGTCGGGGTGACGGATATGGGAGGCCGAAGCGCCCGAAGGCCGATGGCGCTTGTCCTCCCGGAGCAAATCCCCTTCCGTCATCCCCGCAAAGGCGGGGAGCCAGGGCCAGGAACAATGGCCGTGAGGCGCGCTTTGCCATCTCCGGCGACCCGGCGCGCGATTGCGTCGACCGTCCCCCATTGCCCCCGGTCCCCGCCTTCGCGGGGATGACGGAAACGAATACCGAATCCCCAGGCTGGGGCATCCCGGGCCGGCGCCGCCGCCATTCGGGGGCCGCCGCAATGCGCGGAAGTTTACGAAACATACGCCACGGGGCCCCCGTTTTCCCGTCCCATGCGCCGGGCGGCGGCGGGGCCGCTGGGCGGGGGAGAGGAAGCCGGCTTGCATCCATCAGCATGGAGCAGGCGAAACCCTACATTGCAAGCATCGCGCCCGCCGGGTCGTCACCCCGGCCCAGGGCCGGGATGACGATGACGGGCCAGACGCCGCTGGCGAGGCTCAGAGCAGCGTCGCGTCGAGGCTGCTCTCGGCCTTGAGCAGCTTGGAGACCGGGCAATTGGCATGCGCGCCCGCGGCCAGCGCTTCGAACTGCGCCTGGGCCAGGCCGGGGACGCTGGCCTTGAGCGTCAGGTCCGAGCGCGTGATGGTGAAGCCGTCGCCATCCTGCTCGAGCTTCACCGCGGCCCGCGTCTCCAGCGAACCCTCGCTGAAGCCGGCCCGGGCCAGGGCGAAGCTCAGCGCCATGGTGAAGCAGCCGGCATGGGCGGCGGCGACCAGCTCCTCCGGATTGGTGCCGGGCTCGTCGGCGAAGCGGGTGTTGAAGCCGTAGAACTGGTCGGTCAGCACGCCCGACTGGGTGGTGATATGGCCCTTGCCCTCCTTGCCGAAGCCTTCGTAGCGGGCAGTCGCGGTACGGGTCGTCATGTCGTGGATCTCCCTCTTTGCCGGGCCCCTGATCTAGGGAATCCGGGGCCCGGCTTGAAGGCCGTCCGTTCGCGCTAGCGGCAGCGTGCCTCGCCCTTCTCCACCGAGGAGCCGACCGCGCCGCCGGCCGCCGCGCCGAGCAGCGCGCCGAGCAGTTCCGAGCCGCCCGGTGCGATCGCCGCGCCGAGCAGGCCGCCGGCCACGCCGCCGACCACCAGGCCGGTGGTGCCGTCCGAGCGGCGGCAATAATAGCGGCCGTCCTGGCCCCGATAGACGCGGTCGTTGCGGCCCAGCCGATATTCGCGATAGCCGCGGCCCTCGCGATAATAGCGATCGGCATAATAGCCGCCGTACGACGGATCGGGGCGGTTATAATCATAGTCGCGATAGCCATAGCCGCCGCCGGGCCGGGTATCGTAATCGGTGCAGCCGGCCAGCGCCGTCGTGGCCGCCAGGCCGAGGATCAGGATGCGCATCGGTCTCTCCTCCGTGAACCCGCTCGCCTGGGGAATGCATGGGGGGCGGAAAAGGTTTCGCCTCCATCACGAATTTGGCGAGCGGCGGGGCGGGCGTCCTGCCGCGCCCCGCCGCTTGCTTCAGCTCTTCTCCTTGCCGGTGCAGGCGCCGGCGCGCTTGGCGTCGATCGTCATCGCCATGGTGCCGGCCTGGCCGCCGCTCGACCTCACTTCGGTGTGATAGGAATCGGGGGAATAATTGCCCTTGATCGTCATGTCGCGCTTCTGGCCCGCGGTCTCGCAGGTCATCTTCGCGTCGATCGTGCCGCCGGCCATGGTGAAGTGATCATAGCGGCAGCTCTTGTCGCCGCCGAACATGCCGGCCTTGGGCGACTTGACGTCGGCCTCGGTCACGCAGCTGGCGAATTCCTGGCCCTTCATCATCTTGTCCTTCATCGTCTTCGCCATTTCCGGCGGCATCTTGTCCATGCCCGGCATGTCGAGATTGGTGATGGTGACCTTGCCATCCCAATGGCCCGGCGAGATGAAGCTGCCGGCGCCCTGGGCCGCGGCAACCTTGTTCGAGACTTCCTCGACCGAGGCATTCTCGGCCGTGACCTTGGGCCCGGAATTGCAGGCGGCGGCAGCCAGCGTCAGCGACAGCGGCAGCAGCATGGTGAAGCGCTTCATCGGAATCCCCTCTTTCTGTTGACCTGCCCCGGACGGGGCCATGCCTTGAACGCGGAAAAACGGCATGCGGCCCCGTCGCCGCGCTCGACTGGGCGCACGAGGAGACCGGATGGACGGAAGCGTTATGGAAAGGGATGGGCCGGGGCCAGGCCGGCATGCCGGCCCCGGGGGGAAAGCGCCGGCTCCTAGCCGAGCACCTCGATCGCCGCGGCGCGGGCAATGGCGCGCTGACGCTGGCTGGTCTCGAGGGGGAAGAGGCGGCGGTGCGGCGGAATGAAGGCCTCGAACGGCCGGCTGGCGCCGCGGGTAATCTGGGTTTCGTGGATCTTGTTGAAAAAGTTCATGTAGTTTCCTGTGTTGTTGACTGGATGGCCGGACTGGCCGCCGCTCGTGCAATGCGCGAGCTGACGGTACGTTCCTGGCGGACGGCCATTTCGAGCCATGCCGCTTCTGCCCGCAGCCGCTGTTCGCGGACATTGTCGAGCGTGGCGGCATCGGCCTCGGCACGGCATTTCGCCGCCTGAGCCCGGTAATCGGGTTGGTTTGCCACGGGTGCGTTCTCCAAGAGAGGACGTTGGGGTGGCGGCGCCCCCACGAGGGAGCGGAGGACGCCGCCGGCGGCCGGAGCCGCCTGTCGGAGTCCGTTATTCGGCCGGCGACAAATTGGTCGCCGAAAGGCGGCCGCGCTTGTCGTTCTCCAGCTCGTAGTTCACGCGCTGGTTCTGGCTGAGCGTGCTCATGCCCGAACGCTCGACGGCGCTGATATGGACGAAATGATCGTCCTTGCCGCCATCGGGCGAGATGAAGCCGAAGCCCTTCGTCGCATCGAAGAACTTGACGGTGCCGGTATGGCTCATGTGCTTTCTTCCTTATGTTATCGGCCGCGCTCAGTGCGAGCGGACCTCGCGCTGCAAGGGGCAGATGGAAGGAAGAGGGGCCGCAAAGCGCCGAAAACCGTCGAAATGCGACTGTAGCAAATGGCAAATGGGAAGGCGGCATCGCAAGTTCAAGCGGTGGCATCGGAAAATATCGTCCCGCCGTCATCTGTCCCCGGCGCGGCCAGCAAGGCGAACCAGCGATCGCGCGCCGCGTCTTCGACTTTCCGGCGCGCCGCCAGTCTGGCGCGGTACGGGGCATCGACCAGATATTCTTCCTCGGCGGTCAGCTCGCGCGAATATTCGTCATCGCCATAGGCGCCGTCCTCCTCGCCATGGAAATCCGCGGGCGGGGGGAAGCGGGTGTGCCATTTCTCGTCGTCCCCGTCCCACCAGACCGGCTCGTCCCCGGCGGGCCGGGGCGCCTCGGCGGGGGCGAAATCTTGAATCGCTTGATGGTCCGCGCGGGCGGGCGCGGGGGCGATCTCGACGAGGCCGGCGGCTTCGGCCCGCGCCCAGTCGGCGCCGGACCAATGCGCGCGGGCGGCGGGATCGAGATCGGCGAGCGGCCCGGCGAGGTCGGTATGGGTGCGCAGCCAGCTGTCGGCGCGGGCGAGGGTGCGGACGGGCGCGAGATCGTCCTCCCCGGCCGGCTCGATGCGGCGGGCGAGGAACAGGCCGGCGCGGGCTGGGCCGGCATCCCGGGCGACGAGATCGACATAGGCCTCGAACTCCTGCGCGACGAGGCGGGCGGCGGCGTGGGTGGTTTCCTTCGCCGCCTTGTCGGCCATGCGATCGAGGCGAGTGAGCATCGCCATGCCGAGCCGGTTGTCGATGCGGTGGCGCTCGACCTCGCTGCCGTCGGAGCGCGTGATCGTCTCGACGATGCCGTGGAGCGCGCGCTCCATCAGCGTATCGGCGAGGTAGTTGCGGGCGTGGAGCAGGGCCGCTTCCCAGCCGAGCGCGAAATGCGCGCCGCGCGCGGCGTGGCGAAAGGCATAGGCCGATTGCTGGGTGAGCCCGACCAGCCGGCACGCCTGGCCGACCGTGGCCCCCTCGGCGATGGCGCGCAGGAAGGCCGCCTGCTTCTCGCCGGACCAGCCGGCGATCCGCTGGGAAGGGGACTTGGTGTATTCGTCGAGCGGAAGCGCGGGGACTTCGGGGTCGCCATATTGGGGACGGGGAAGGAGCTGGTGATGGCGCATCGGGTGGTCCTCTCGGGTTGGTTTGAGGACCGGTTAGATATGCTGGAACGGGGAGTGTAGGACAGGGAGTTGTTTATGGTTTGTTCTTCTTTGTTGCGGCCCGTTCGTTGTTCCGGTAGTGGAAAGCCGAAATCGGTCTCGTGGGACCTCAAACTGCGGAGCTTATGAGGGCTCGTGGCCCCCACGCACCCTCCCACCGCCTTTGGCGGCGGGCCCCTCCCTTTCCCGCAGGCGGGAGATGGGGCCTTGGGATCACTCCGCCGCCACCGGCTCCTTCCCCTTTACCCCACCCCGCGCCAGCAACGGCGCCAGATACTTCCCCGTAAAGCTCCGCGCCACCTTCACCACGTCCTCCGGCGTGCCCTGCGCCACGATCTCGCCGCCCTTCACCCCGCCTTCGGGGCCCAGGTCCAGGATCCAGTCCGCCGTCTTGATGACGTCGAGATTATGCTCGATCACCACCACGGTATTGCCCTGCTCGACCAGCGCGTGGAGCACTTCCAGCAGCTTGCGGACGTCCTCGAAGTGGAGGCCGGTGGTGGGCTCGTCGAGGATGTAGAGCGTGTTGCCGGTGGCCCGTCGCGCCAGCTCCTTCGCCAGCTTCACGCGCTGCGCCTCGCCGCCCGAGAGCGTCGTCGCCTGCTGGCCGACCTTGACGTAACCCAGGCCGACCTCGGCCAGCATCGCCATCTTGTCGCGGATCGGCGGGACCGCCTTGAAGAACTCGACCGCGTCCTCGACGGTCATGTCGAGCACCTCGGCGATGCTCTTGCCCTTGAACTTCACTTCCAGCGTCTCGCGATTGTACCGCGCGCCGTGGCAGACGTCGCAGGTGACATAGACGTCGGGCAGGAAGTGCATCTCGATCTTGAGCACGCCGTCGCCCTGGCACGCCTCGCAGCGGCCGCCCTTGACGTTGAAGCTGAACCGGCCCGGCTTGTAGCCGCGCGCCTGCGCCTCGGGCAGCCCCGCGAACCAGTCGCGGATGCTGGTGAAGGCGCCGGTATAGGTCGCCGGGTTCGAGCGCGGGGTGCGGCCGATCGGCGACTGGTCGATGTCGATCACCTTGTCGAGATGCTGGAGGCCGGTGATCCGATCGTGCTTGCCGGCGAGCAGGCGGGCGCCGTTCAGCTGGCGCGCCGCGGCGGCATAGAGCGTGTCGATCGTGAAGCTCGACTTGCCCGAGCCCGAGACGCCGGTGATGCAGGTGAAGGTGCCGAGCGGAATGCTCGCGGTGACGCCGCGCAGGTTGTTGGCGGTGGCGTTCTCCACCGTCAGCTTCTTGCCGGTGCCCTTGCGGCGCTTCGCCGGCACCGGGACCTCGCGGGTGCCGTTGAGATAGTCGGCGGTCACCGAGCCCGTGGTCGCGAGGATATCGTCCAGCGTGCCGCGCGCTACGATCTCGCCGCCATGCACGCCGGCGCCCGGCCCCATGTCGAGGATATAGTCGGCGCTGCGGATCGCGTCCTCGTCATGCTCGACGACCAGCACGGTGTTGCCGAGGTCGCGCAGCCGCTTGAGCGTGGCGAGCAGCATGTCGTTGTCGCGCTGGTGGAGGCCGATGCTCGGCTCGTCGAGGACGTAGAGGACGCCGGACAGCCCCGAGCCGATCTGGCTGGCCAGGCGGATGCGCTGGCTCTCGCCGCCGCTGAGCGTGCCCGAGGTGCGATCGAGGTTGAGATAGTCGAGGCCGACATTGTTGAGGAAGCCGAGCCGCTCGTCGATCTCCTTGAGGATCGCGCGGGCGATCTCCTTCTGCTGGGGCGTCAGCGTCTCGGGCAGCGCCTTGAACCAGCCGAGCGCGTCGACCACCGAGAGGCGGGTGGCGTGGCTGATGTCCTCGCCCGCGATCTTGACCGCCAGCGCCTCGGGCTTGAGGCGGGCGCCGCCACAGGTCTCGCAGGGATGGGCCGCCTGGTATTTCGACAGTTCCTCGCGCATCCACGCCGATTCGGTCTGCAGCATGCGGCGGTTGAGGTTGCCGATCACGCCCTCGAACGGCTTCTTCACGTCATAGGACTTCTTGCCGTCGACAAAGGTGAGGGTGACCGGCTTGCCGCCGGTGCCGTGGAGGATGATCAGCCGGACCTCGCCCGGCAGGTCGCGCCAGGGCGTGTCGAGGCTGAAGCCGAACTCGCGGGCAAGGCTGCCCAGCACCTGCATGTAATAGGGGGAAGGCGGGTTGGACTTGGCCCAGGGGACCACCGCGCCCTTCTTGATGCTGAGATCATGGTTGGGGACGACCAGATCCTCGTCGAACACCAGCTTCTCGCCCAGGCCGTCACAGGCCGGGCAGGCGCCCTGGGGCGCGTTGAACGAGAATAGGCGGGGCTCGATCTCGGAAATGGTGAAGCCGCTGACGGGGCAGGCGAACTTCTCGGAAAAGACGATGCGGTTGTCGGGAATGCCGGCGCCCTTGAGCTGGCCGCCGGTGGCGTTGAACTCGGCGCGCGCCTCCTGGACGCGGGCACCGGTGACCTCGGCCACGGTCGCGTCCACGAGATCCACATAGGCCAGCCCCTCGGCGAGCTTGAGCGCGGTCTCGAAGCTCTCCGCCAGGCGGGTGCCGATATCGTCGCGCACGACGAGGCGGTCGATCACCACTTCGATGTCGTGCTTGTACTTCTTGTCGAGGGCGGGCGCCTCCTCGATCAGATAGGTCTCGCCGTCGATGCGGACGCGCTGGAAGCCGGCGCGCTGCCATTCGGCGAGCTCCTTGCGATACTCGCCCTTGCGGCCGCGCACGACCGGGGCGAGCAGGAGCAGCCGGGTGCCCTCGGGCAGCGCCAGGACCCGGTCGACCATCTGGCTGACGGTCTGCGCCGAGATCGGCAGGCCGGTGGCGGGCGAATAGGGAATGCCGACACGCGCCCAGAGCAGGCGCATATAGTCGTAGATCTCGGTGACCGTGGCGACCGTCGAGCGCGGGTTGCGCGAGGTCGTCTTCTGCTCGATCGAGATGGCGGGGCTGAGGCCCTCGATATGCTCGACATCGGGCTTCTGCATCAGCTCGAGGAACTGGCGGGCATAGGCGCTCAGCGACTCGACATAGCGGCGCTGGCCCTCGGCATAGATGGTGTCGAAGGCGAGGCTCGACTTGCCCGAGCCCGAGAGGCCGGTGATCACCGTGAGCGTGTCGCGCGGAATGTCGACGTCCACGCCCTTGAGATTGTGCTCGCGCGCGCCGCGGACGGAGATGGTAGTAAGTGCCATGCCGGGGGTTCTAGCTTTGTTCCTGGAGAGATTCCAGTGGGGAGATAGGAACGCCGGGCAGGCGATGCCAGTTGCCGCGCGTCCCGGACGGACGCGCGGGACCGGGCCGGGGGCGGCGCACCGCCCCCGGCGGCGGGATCGCCTGCCTTGTCGGCCCGGCCCGCCGCCTCGAACAGCTGGACGGCCGACAGTCCTTCGATCCGCGGCGGCGCGGGCGGGGCATCGGGAGCGGTCTGGGCATGCGACACCCCTGCCGCGAGCAACGTCGCCGCGGCGAGAAGCGCGGAAGCGAGGCGTGCGTGCGACATCGCCGATCAGTCGAGCGGCGGCGTTCCGGACACAGGCATGGGTGCAGGCGCGAACGCCCTCACACGAGATTTCATGATTTCCCCCTTTGCCGGCCGAATTACCCGTGCGCGCGCCGGCAGGTCAATTGAAATGGAAAAGGATCGCGGTCGCTTCCGAGGCGATGCTCCTGGCGAAACGCCCGGGTCTTTCCTTTCGCGAAGCTGCACGTGCATTTCACACGCCGTTCAGCGGCGGAGGCGGAAACCTGCGATAGGATGCAGGAGGGAGCAGGGCGATGCGGTTCGAGAGGATGATCCGGCTGACGATGCTGGCGGGGGCGGCGCTTGCGCTGCCCGGCGCGGGCGCGGCGATGGCGGCGCCGGGCGCGGGAATGGGCCAGTCCGCGCCGCAATCGGCGGACGATTATCAATGGATCGACCAGGCCGATGCGCTGTGGGACGCGATCGGCGACGCGCCGCCCGACTTCGCCTTCGCCTTCGAGGGCCAGGAGCCCTGGGCCTGGCAGACGACCGACGGCTATACGATCATCGTGGAGGATGCGGGCGCGGGCGGCATCCGCAGCTATTATTTCGCGCCCGGCGCCACGGGGCCGTTCCTCGCCGTCGAGCCGGGAATGAGCTTCGCCTATGTGCGCGGGCGGCTGGCCATGGTCTATGACGCCGATGGCGAGGCAGCGCCCCGGGCCGAGTTCGGCGATTATGACGATGCGGCCGGCGATCTCCATGCGCGCGCCGTGCGGCTGCGCGAGGCGCTGGCGGGGCGCGACTATCGCCCGGTCGATACCGATGCCTGGATCGATGCCAGCCCCTATCTGCTCAGCTTCATCCAGGTCTGGGACAGCGGGCGCAGCCGCTATCCGGGCTGGAGCCGCTATCACGCGCGCAGCGATGCAGCGGCCTGGCGGCGGCGCTTCGATGCCGAGCAGCGCCGCCGCCGCGAGGCCGCCGAACGCTTCCGCCATTGGCGCCAGGGCGGTTTCCAGGGGCCGCCGCCGGGCCGCTTCCATCCGCCGGGCCGGGGGCCGCATGGGCCGGGACGCCCCGGTGCCGGGCGTCCGCCACAGCCGGGTTGGGGCTGGTCGCGCCCGCCGGGCCGGCCGGGAACCAATCCGCCGCCCCGCCCGGGCATGCCGGGCGCGGAGCCCGGCGGCCCTCCGGTGCCGGGCCGGCCGCCGATGACGCGCCCCGGCGGCGGGCCGGACGGTCCGCGCCTGCCCGGCTGGCGTCGCGAACGCCCGGACATGCCGGCATCGCCCGGCACGCCCGGCGCGGGGCCGGATACCGGCAGTCCGCCGGCCCCCGGCGTCCGCCCGCCCCGGCCCGAGGGTGGCTGGAGCCGTCCGCGACCGCCGGCGGACGGCGGCAATGCGATGCCCGTGCCGCCGCGCCCGCCCCGTCCGGACGGCGGCCCCGGCTGGCAGCGGCCGGTGCCGCCGCCGGTGGTGACGCCGTCGCCCGCGCCTGCCCCACGGCCCGGAGTGGAGAACCCGCCCGCGCCGCCGGCATGGTCGCGCCCGCCCCGGCCCGAGGGCGGCTGGCAGCGGCCGGCGGCACCCCCGCCCGGCAGCGCGCCGCCGCCGCGCCCCAGCTACACGCCGCCGCCCAGCGCGCCGCCGCCGGCCGCGCGCCCGGCACCGCCACCGCGCCCGGCGCCGTCGCCGCGTCCGCCCAAATTCTCGAACGACGAAGCGGCGCCCTAGGTTGAGAACCCAGGCAAGCCCTTGAAACCGCACCCGTCATCCCCGCGCAGGCGGGGATCCGGGGCAGTAGGGGACGATCGACGCGATCCGCGGGTGCTTGCCGTCCTTGCCCCTGGCCCTGGATCCCCGCCTGCGCGGGGATGACAGGTGAAGGGGACGGTTGAAGGGATGGCTGGGATGACGCTGGAGAATATGAGTCCCCAACCTAGGCGCGGCGGAAGGGCAGCAGCGCCGCATAGCTGCTCAGCGGCGCGCTGCCGGGCAGGTCCGCGCCGCGCGCGAGCAGGAAGGCGTGGCGGACGATCTCGGCCTGCTGCTCGATGCCGTAGCGCTCGAACGGCCGGCCGGGCTCGAGCACATAGCCATAGCGGCAGAAGGGATGGCGCCGCAGCGGCAGGAACAGGCCCTGCTGATGTTGCCAGACATGGACGAGCTCGTGGACGAACAGCCCCTGCAGCGCGAGCGGCGCGGCGGCGAAATCCTCGCGGTACAGGCCCGAGGCGGGATTGAAATGGATCGTGCCCAGCGGCGCCATGGTGGTGTTGCGCGGCTGGAAGAATGCCCATTTGCGATTGGCGACGAAGGCGCGGGCCGGATCGAGCGCGTCGCCGAATACCGAGCGGGCGAGTTCGGCTTCGCCGGGCGTGAGCGGGCGGGAGGCGGGCATGCGCCCTAGATGGCGTGGGCCGGCGGGCTTGTCATCCGCGCGCCGCGCCGCCAGATAGCGCCTTCCCGAATTTCCAAGGAGTGAGCCGCCATGCGCCAGGAACCGATCGCCGTCCGCCCGATCGTCCCGTCCTGCCCGCAGGTGCCAAATGTCTTGCTTCGTAACCCTGGATTCGCTTGCCGCCGCTACGCCTGAGGGCGAGCCGCTCTTCGCCGGACTGACGCTGGCGCTCGGGCGCGAACGCACCGGACTGGTCGGGCGCAACGGCTCGGGCAAATCGACTCTGCTGCGCATCGTCGCGGGCGAGGCGCCACCCCTGGCGGGCAGCGTGGCGCGTGCCGGCCGCATCGGCGTGCTGCGCCAGGAATGGCCCGGCCATTGGTCCATCGGCGCGGTGCTGGGGGTGGACGAAGGGCTCGCGCGGCTGGCGCGGGCGCTGGCGGGCGAGGGCAGCGCGGAGGATCTGGCCGAGGCCGACTGGACGCTGGAGGAGCGCGTGGGCGCGGCGCTGGCCGAGGCCGGGCTGGGCGCGGTGGCGCTCGACCGGCGCGTGGCGACGCTCTCGGGCGGGGAGCGGACGCGCGTGGGAATCGCCCGGCTGCGCCTCGACGCGCCCGACCTGCTGCTGCTCGACGAGCCGACCAACAATCTCGACGCCGCGGGCCGCGCGGCGGTGGCGGCGCTGGTGGAGGGGTGGCGCGGCGGCGTGCTGGTCGCCAGCCATGACCGCGCGCTGCTCGAGCATATGGACAGGATCGTCGAGCTGACGCCGCTCGGCGTGCGGGCGTTCGGCGGGGGATGGTCCGGCTTCGCGGCGGCGCGGGCGGCGGAGCGGGCGCGGACGGCGGCCGAGGTGGCGCGGGCGGGCGAGCTGCTGCGCGGCGCCGAGGCGGAGGCGCAGCAGGCGCGCGAGCGCCAGGCGCGACGCGATCGCGCCGGGCGCGCCTATGCCGCGAGCGGATCGGCGCCGAAGATCCTGCTCGGGCGGCAGAAGGAGCGGGCGGAGAATTCGGCCGGGCGCGGGGCGGGCCTGGGCGAGCGGCTGGTGGGCGCGGCGGAAGCGCGGCTGGCGGCGGCGCGGGCCGGGGTGGAAGTGGTGGCGCCGCTGGTCATCGCGCTGCCCGGCACCGGCCTGCCGGCGAACCGGCGGCTGCTGGCGTTCGAGGACGCGGCGCTGGCGCGCTCGGGCCGGACGCTCGGGCCATGGCGTTTCGAGATCACCGGGCCCGAACGCGTGGCGGTGACCGGGCCCAATGGCGCGGGCAAGACGAGCCTGCTCCGGATGGCGGCGGGCGCGCTGGCACCCGATCGCGGCACGGTGCGGCGGGCCGAAGGGCGAGCGGCGATGCTCGACCAGCATGTCGGGCTGCTGGTGCCGGAGGCTTCGGTGCTGCAGAATTTCCGGCGGCTGCATCCGGGCGCGACCGAGCGCGAGGCGCATGCGGCCTGCGCGCGCTTCGCCTTCCGCAACCGGGACGCGCTGAAGCGTGCGGGCGACCTCAGCGGCGGCGAAAGGCTGCGCGCGGGGCTGGCCTGTGTGCTGGGCGGCGCGGCGGTGCCGCAACTGCTGCTGCTCGACGAGCCGACCAACCATCTCGACATGGAATCGATCGAAGTGCTCGAGGCGGCGCTGGCCGGCTATGACGGCGCGCTGCTGGTGGTGAGCCACGACCGCGCGTTCCTCGAGGCGATCGGCGCGGTGCGGGAGATCGCCGTCTAGCTCTGCGCCGTGATGGCCTGGACGTTGGAGAAGTCGGCGCGCGCGAGATCGGCGGCGGGAAGGAAGAAGTAGATCGCGTTGGCATCGTTGATCCACAGGTCCATCGCCTGGTTGGACTCGATGGTGAGCAGCGAGCGCCAGCTCGCGACGCCGGCATCGATCTCCACGCGATGGGACTGGATCCAGCGGACGAGATCGTCGTCGGCGGCGGACCAGGGGCGATAGATGCCGCCGCCCGCCATGCGCGATTCGATCCGCTTCGCTTCTTCCCAATCCTCCCAGCTTTTCCAGAGGCGCAGCGCCTGTTTGCCGGGGCGGCCGATCATGTGGAAATGGAGCTCCTCGCGCAGATCCTCGTGCCATTGGGCGTGACCGAGCAACTGGCCGATCGCGCCCGCCGGCGGGCCGAGGCCCAGCAATAGCGCGAGATGATCGGCCTCGGGCCATGCCCGCTCTATCTCTCCCATGAGCGCGTCGTCATGGTCGGGGAAGCTGAGCCCATGCTCGAAACGCGCGCCGACCGGATTGAAGCGCTCGACCCCGGATGGCGGCGGCGTGGGGCGCAGGGCGGTGCCGGGCGGGCTGTGAATCACGCGGGCGAGCATGCCGGAGCCGTCATCATCGGCTCGGGCCGCGAAGAAGGAGAGCAGGCCGGATGGCGGCAGGTCCGGCACCGTCGCATCCCCGGCGCGCGCGGGCAGCGCGACTTGCGCGTGGAAGCTGAGCGGCGTGGCGCCGGCTTGGGGCCAGGGCGTGCCGGGCGGCAGATCGGGGACGCCGCCGAAGCGCGTCGCGCCGATGGCGTCGCCGGCGGTGTCCGCGAAGACGGCCAGGCAGGGCAGCGCGCGGCGCGCCAGCCTGTCGGCGGCAGCGGGGGCATGCCCGGTTCGCGCGACCAGCGCATCGAGCGCGGCGCGATCCGCGATGCCGCGCGAAGGCGGGGGCGTTGCCGCGCGCGGGCCGCCGAACAGCCTGTTCAGCGCCGCCAGCACCGGCTTCAAAGCGGCTCGCCCAGATCCTCGTGCACCATGTCGATCTCGCGGACCCCGCGGTTGCGGCGGGCGGTGTTGACCAGCTCGCGCAGCTGCTCGCGGCGGGCGCGGGCCCGGGCGACGTCGCGGATCACCAGCGGCGCCGCGCGCGTGGTCTCGTCGGACGAGGCGATGCTGATCGTGCCGATGTCCGCCAGCTGGTTGACGATCGAGAAGTCGATGCGGACGTCCTTCACCCGATAGAGCTCGATCTCGTCGATCGACTTCTGGAGGATGCCCTTGTGGAGGATCAGCCGGTCCTCGGTGATCTCATAGGCGATGCCGAGATTCTCGAACCATTTGAGGATCAGCACCACGATCGCGACGGCGAACAGCAGCGGCGCGACCCAGGCGGCGCCGGCCAGCATGCCCTGGGCCAGGAAATAGAAGGTGCCGACCAGCCCGAGCAGCAGCAGGAAGCAGGTGCCCCAGCCGGCGAGCGTGCCGATCAGCCAGCCGAGCGTGGAGGAACGGAAGCGATCCAGGACTTGCGGCATGCGTGCGGGCCTCCCTGCGGTGTAGGCGCGCGAGGATAGCGGATGGCGCCGCCACATCAACTCGGGCGCGGGGCTCAGCTGCCATATTTGTCGCAGGTGGAGCGCGTGGCGGCGGGCGCGGGATTGAAGAGCTGCGAGAAGTCGCGCCGGTCGCGCACGATGAAGGAGGCGACATAGTGGAGCCGGGCCGGGCCCATGAAGCTGGACCCGAACAGGCGCTGATAGTCATAGTTGATCTCGACGAAGATCAGCCCCGAGCCGCTCGGCGCGGTGACGATGGCGCCCGGATCGCCCATGCCGGTGACGGTGGTGCCGGCATTCGTCCGGGTCGCGTCGGTGCCCGCGGTCGCGCTGGTGGTGCCGTAGCTCGAATCATAGCCGGTCCCGCTCTTCATCCCGAAGCAGCGTTGCCAGTGGATCCGCTGCACCGGCGCGGTGTCGTAGCTCTGCTGGATATATTCGAGGCTGGAGAGCGTCACCCGGCCATTGGCGCCTATACCGATCGCATTGCCCTGGAGGCGCGCGGCCTGCAGCGCGTTGTTGATGTCGAGCTCGCGCAGCTGGACGGTGGAGGCCGAGCTCATCAGGCCCAGGCGCGAGCCATTGTCGGCGAGGTTCGCGGCGATCTGGCTGACGCGCAGATTGGCGAGCGCGAGGTTCGCGGTCTCGACCCCGTAGCAGCCGAGCACCAGCACGACGGGAAGGGCGAGCGCGAATTCGAGCATCGCCACGCCCGACCTGGCGGCGGCGAAGCGGCGGAGCGGCGCGGGAACGCGGGACGGGTTCATGTGCAGATCGTCGCCGGCGTGGGGACGTTCTGGGTGGCATAGGGCTGGTTCATCAGCGTGGTGGTGGCGCTGAGCGTCGCCGTGCCCGGCCAGCCGAGCAGCCGGGCGACCGGGAAGAGGCGGCCATAAGTGATCGCCGCGGTGTAGACGGTGACGTCGTTGGGGCCACCCTGGCCCGCGCGGCCGGCATCGGCGTCCCATTGGCCGTTGCCGTTGACGTCGGTGTAGCATTCGCCCGGATCGCGCACGCCATTGCCGTTGGTGTCGACGAACGGCTCGGGCGCGACGGCGCTGAAGCTGGTGTAGCTGCTCCGGGTCGGATAGCCCGCGGCGAAGGTGGCGCCGGGGGCCACCGCCTGGACCTGGGCCAGCACGCGCGCATCGATCGAGGCGGGGGTGGCGCCCTGGATGCCGCTGTCGCGCCCCGCCTTCTGCACCGCGCCGGTGATCACCGACTGGACATAGGCCTGATAGCCCAGCTCCATCATGCCCATCATCAGGACCAGCATCACCGGCAGCACGAAGGCGAACTCCACCACGGTGGCGCCGCGCCGGTCGCGCAGGATCCGGGCGCGTCCGCCCGGGCTCATTGCGTCACCCGCAGCATCGCCACCTGCTTGGCGATGGTGGCGAACGCGGTCGACAGGCCCGCGCCGGTGGTGGTGGCGAGCGCCTGGTTGGTGGTGGTGGCGCAGGACTGCATCTGGGTGGTCGCGCTCGAATCGATCGTCACCGTCCAGATCTGGATGTTGCGCGCCTTGGCCGCGGCGCATTCCGCGAGGAAGCGGGCATTGTGATAGGCCTTCAGATTGGTGAAGTCGCCGCCGCTCACGCGCCGGTCGTAATATTCGTTGCCGTACATGCCGTAGATCGAGGTGCTGGGGGCCATGTCGCCGTCGGTGAGGAAGATGATCACCCGGTTGGGCGCCTGGCGCGACGGCCAGGGCGCGGTGTCCGCCGCGAAGATGCCGGTGGGCGAGAGCAGCCGCGTGCCCCAGATCATGCCGGTGTCGTGATAGGTGCCGCCGATCGGCCGGAAATCGCTGGCGTTGACATAGTTGGACACCTGCGTCCGCGTCATCACCGCCAGGCGCGAGACCGGCTTGCCGCACGAGACATAGCCGAGCTGGTAATAATAAGCGGTGCCGATGTTCGGGCTGCTGCTGCTGTCGCCGGTCGAAGTGGTGGTGGCGGTGCTCGAATAATTGTTGCGGGCATAGAAGAGCTCGGGCCACATCGGCTTCCACTGGGTGTCGATGTTCGAATTGGGCACGAGATCGGGATCGAGATCGGGCGGCAGCGTCGAGGTGTTGAAGTTCATCGTGCCGGCGGTGGTGGCGCGCTCCTCGAGGCAGCCGGTCCAGCGACTGGTCGCGCCGGTGGTCTTGCTCGGATCGGTGACGGTGCTGCCGGCGACGAAGCTGCGCACGTCGAAATTGAGCTGCTGGTATTTCCAGATCGGGATGCCGAGCAGGTTCCCGGTCTGGCTGCGCGATTCATAATTCCACTGCGTGTTCGCGCTGCCCGTGCCGCCGACCATATAGGCGGGGGACAGCGCGACGACCGCCTTCCCGGCGTTCACGGTGGAAGTGTAGGTGACGAAGCCGTAGCGGATATGGGTGGAGGGGTCCGCCGCGGCCGCGAGCGTGTCGTAGAAGTTCAGCACCGCCGAGCGCAGCGCCGAGATGCGCGAGCCGCTCTTCTCGGGAACGTAATAGGCCGTGCTGCCCGGATAGCCGGCGACGCTGTCATTGCCGCTGGCGGCGCCGTCGGCGGGGCGCGCATAGGAAGTGGTGCCGGCCGAGCCGACATAGTTGTTGCACGTATTGTCGTCGTCCTGCGGCAGGCAGGCCATCGAGCCGGTGGTGTCGAGCACGAAGATCACGTCGGTGTCCGCCACGTCGTAGCTCGCCTGGCAGGTGACGTTGAGCGTCTGGCTCGGCACACCGAACATCGACAGGATCGTCATCGGCACCACTGCCTGGGCGGTGCCGGCGACCTGCGCGTCGGAGGTCTTGCTGGGGTTGAAGCTGGCGGTGCTGGTCTTGAACCAGCCGGTGCGGAAATTGTTGTTGAAGAAGGTCTGGGCCTGGGCGGTCGCGGTCGCGTCGAGCGTGGTGTTGCCGACCGAGGTGTCGGTCATGAACTTGCGGCCGGCCAGCACGCCCGCGTCGCACGCCTGCTGGAGCCGCGTCTTGACGACATACAGGCGCGCCGAATCGATCGCGCAGCCGCAAAAGGCCGCCAGCGGGATGAGCGCGGCGGCCATCATCGCCAGGGTGTTGCCGCGCCGATCCCGCGCGAGACGCGCCATGAATCCCGCGGGACGTTGCCGATCCTGCTCCACGATACGCTCCGCACCGGGACCTGCTAAGGCCCACAATCTGGAGCATTTTTTCTTCTGAAACTGAAAAAGAGATGGTTTCCGCGGGGGTAGGGAATTCTCCCCCGCGGGTTTCTACGGAGGCGGCCCAAGCGCAGAATTCGAGCAGGGCGCTGATTTCCTTCGTAATTCCAATTTCCCTCGTCATCCCCGCGCAGGCGGGGATGACGGTGGGGTATATCGGCCGGGCCTAGCTCCCCGGCGCCGGATCGCCCGCGCCGACCACCTTCGCGTCGAGCTGGAGCGTCCTGCCGCTGGCGAAGGACAGCTGGAGCGGCACCGTCTGGCCGGGCTTCACCGCCGGCCCGATCGAGAAGAGCATCACGTGGCGGCCGCCGGGCGCGAAGGCGAGCTTGCCGCCGGCGGGCACGGCGACGTCCTTCAGCGGCGCCATCGACATCATGCCGTGCTCGCCCTTCATGCTCTCGTGCAGCTCGGCCTTCAGCGCGGCGCGCGAGGAGACGGCGAGCAGCGTGTCGGCGGTCGCGCCGCCCTGCACGGTGAAATAGGCCGCGCCCGGCTGGCCGGCGACGGCGGGCAGCCGGACCCAGGCATTGCCGGCGGCAAGCTCGCCCGCGGGCGCGCAGGCCGAAAGTGCCACCACCGTAACGATCGCCGAGAAACGCCGCATCCGCCTCACTCCCATTCCGGGAAACCCTCTAGAAAGCCCTGCTTCTTGCGGCAAGCGCATGTGCACCTATATCCGGCAGCGTGACCGGTTCTCCGCGCTGCCTCCAAGCAGGGGCGTGGGGGCCAAGTTTTTGATTTGAACTGGGGGCCAACGAGGGACCATGGCTAAAGTTATCGGTATCGACCTGGGGACGACCAACAGCTGCGTGGCAGTGATGGAGGGCGGCAAGCCCAAGGTCATCGAGAATGTGGAAGGCGCGCGTACCACGCCGTCGATCGTCGCCTTCGCCAAGGATGGCGAGCGTCTGATCGGCCAGCCGGCGAAGCGCCAGGCAGTGACCAATCCGGACAACACGGTTTTCGCGGTGAAGCGCCTGATCGGCCGCCGCTTCGACGATCCGGTGACCAAGAAGGACACCGAGCTGGTGCCCTACACCATCGTGCGCGGCGCCAATGGCGACGCCTGGGTGCAGGCCGGCGGCGAGGATTATTCGCCCAGCCAGATCTCGGCCTTCATCCTGCAGAAGATGAAGGAAACCGCCGAGGCGTATCTCGGCGAGAACGTCACCCAGGCCGTCATCACGGTGCCGGCGTACTTCAACGACGCGCAGCGCCAGGCGACCAAGGACGCCGGCAAGATCGCGGGCCTGGAAGTGCTGCGCATCATCAACGAGCCGACGGCGGCGGCGCTCGCCTATGGCCTCGAGAAGAACGACGGCAAGACGATCGCGGTCTATGACCTTGGCGGCGGCACGTTCGACATCTCGGTGCTCGAGATCGGCGACGGCGTGTTCGAGGTTAAGGCGACCAATGGCGACACCTTCCTGGGCGGCGAGGATTTCGACGCCAAGCTGGTGCAGTTCCTGGCCGAGGACTTCAAGAAGGCCGAAGGCATCGACCTCACCAAGGACAAGCTGGCGCTCCAGCGTCTGAAGGAAGCCGCCGAGAAGGCGAAGATCGAGCTTTCGAGCGCGCAGACCACCGAAGTGAACCTGCCCTTCATCACCGCCGACGCCAATGGGCCGAAGCACCTGGTGAAGACGATCAACCGCGCCGAGCTGGAGCGCCTCGTCGAGGACCTGATCCAGCGCACGCTCGAGCCGTGCCGCAAGGCGCTGGCCGATGCCGGCGTCAAGGGCTCGGCGATCGACGAAGTGGTGCTGGTCGGCGGCATGACCCGCATGCCCAAGGTCCGCCAGATCGTGAAGGAGTTCTTCGGCAAGGAGCCGCACACCGGCGTGAACCCGGACGAAGTCGTCGCCATCGGCGCGGCGATCCAGGCCGGCGTGCTCCAGGGCGACGTCAAGGACGTGCTGCTGCTCGACGTGACTCCGCTGAGCCTCGGCATCGAGACGCTGGGCGGCGTGTTCACGCGCATGATCGATCGCAACACGACGATCCCGACCAAGAAGAGCCAGGTCTATTCGACTGCCGACGATGGTCAGCAGGCCGTGACGATCCGCGTCTTCCAGGGCGAGCGCGAGATGGCGGCGGACAACAAGCTGCTCGGCCAGTTCGACCTGGTCGGCATCCCGCCGGCGCCGCGCGGCGTGCCGCAGATCGAAGTGACCTTCGACATCGACGCCAACGGCCTGGTCAACGTCTCGGCCAAGGACAAGGGCACCGGCAAGGAGCAGCAGATCCGCATCCAGGCCTCGGGCGGTCTTTCGGACAGCGACATCGAGCAGATGGTCCGCGACGCCGAGAATTTCGCCGAGGAGGACAAGAAGCGCCGTGCCGCGGCCGAGGCGAAGAACAACGCCGAGAGCCTGATCCACACCACCGAGCGCCAGCTCCAGGAGAATGGCGACAAGGTCGATGCCGGGCTGAAGGCGGAGATCGAGGCGGCGCTGGCCGAGGCCAAGGCCGCGGTCGATGGCGGCGACGCCGACGAGATGCAGGCCAAGAGCCAGAACCTGGCCCAGGTGGCGATGAAGCTTGGCCAGGCGATCTACGAGAAGCAGGCTGCCGAGCAGGCTTCGCCCCAGGCGAGCGCCGGCGCGGCGGCGGGCTCGGAGGCCGGCGGCGAGGAAGTCGTCGACGCCGAATTCTCCGAGGTGGACGACAACAAGGCGTAAGTAACACCCCCTCCCTCTCTCCGCATGCGGGGAGAGGGCCGGGGAGAGGGGGAGCAGGGGCGGCGATGCGGACGGTTCTCGCGGCGTGCCCCTCTCCCATAGCCTCTCCCCTGAAGGGGAGAGGGCTTTAATTGATGACCACCGAAGTCGATTATTACGAGCTGCTCGAAGTCGAGCGCACCGCGGACGACGTCACGCTCAAGTCCGCCTATCGCAAGCTGGCGATCAAATATCATCCGGACAAGAATGCCGGGTGCAAGGACCATGAGGCCAAGTTCAAGGCGATCAACGAAGCCTATGACTGCCTGAAGGATCCGCAGAAGCGCGCGGCCTATGACCGGTTCGGCCATGCGGCGTTCAAGAACGGCATGGGTGGCGGCGGCCATGGCGCGCAGCCCGATTTCGGTGCGTTCAGCGACATCTTCGAAAGCGTGTTCGGCGAGTTCATGGGCGGTGGCCGTGGCGGCGGGCGCCAGGTGCGCCGCGGCGCCGACCTGCGCTACGACATGGAGATCACGCTGGAAGAGGCCTTTCACGGCAAGACCAGCGAGATCACCGTCGATGTTTCCGGCCATTGCGACACTTGCGACGGCACCGGCGCCAAGCCGGGCACCGCCGCGCACCAGTGCAAGCAGTGCGGCGGGCACGGCAAGGTGCGCGCGCAGCAGGGCTTCTTCATGGTCGAGCGGACCTGCCCGGTCTGCCACGGCGCCGGCGAGGTGATCGAGCAGCCCTGCCGCGACTGCCGCGGCGAAGGGCGGACCGACAAGACCAAGACACTCAAGATCAACGTGCCGCCGGGCGTGGACGAAGGCACGCGAATCCGGCTGCAGGGCGAGGGCGAGGCGGGTGCGCGCGGCGCGCCGGCGGGCGACCTCTACATCTTCCTGCACGTCAGGAAGCACGCGATCTTCGAGCGCGAGGGCACGAACCTGTTCGCCCATGCGCCGATCAGCTTCACCACCGCGGCGCTGGGCGGCGAGATCGTCCTGCCCGGCCTCGACGGCGAGAAGCACGCCATCAAGATCGCCCCCGGCACCCAGAGCGGCCGCGAGGTGCGCCAGCGCGGCGCCGGCATGCCGGTGCTGCAGGGGCGCGGGCGCGGCGACCTGGTCGTCGAGCTCGTCGTCGAGATGCCGACCAAGCTGACCGCGAAGCAGCGCGAGCTGCTCGAGGAATTCCGCGCGACCGAGACGGGCGACGAATGCCCCCAGACGACCGGCTTCTTCGCCAAGCTCAAGGCTGCCCTGGGCTAGGTTGAGAACCCAAGCAGGCCTTTGAGCTTGCTTCCGTCACCCCCGCCTTCGCGGGGATGACGAGTAAGGGATAACGGGGATGACGAAAGAAATCACAGCCTTGATCGGATTTTGACTCTCGGGTCGGACCCAACCAAAAAAAACGCCGCCACCGACAGGTGCATTCCCTATCTTTTGCACCGCTTCGGTCCGGTGCGCTCCCATATGGGGTCTGCCGCGATTGCCATCGGGCATCGATAGTCGCCCCTCCTGGGGGAATCGGGGAGGCGTTCATGCGGGCTTGGCTGAAGGCATTGCTGGCGCGGCTGTTCGGCGGCGGGGCATCGAAGCCGGTGCCGTCGGGGCCACCGGTACTGGCGGAGGAAGCCGACCGGCCCGGCTCGCCGCCGCCTTCCGGCATGCAGCAGCTGCTGGTGATGAACGGCGTCTTCCCGCAGGACGGCCAGGCGCCGGCGCAATTCACTGTCGGCATGATCGAGAGCTTCGCCGGCAGCTACCCGGCCTATGGCGCCAGGCCGTGCACCGGCGGCACGCTGCCGATCATGGAGAACCAGCCGCTGACGGCGGTGATGGGAACCAGCTTCGGCGGCGACGGGATCACGACCATCGGCGTGCCCGACCTGCATGCGCGCGTGGCGATCGGCGGCGCGCCGGTGGGCGGGATGCGGCCGGGCGCGCTCGTCCTCGGCTGGCTGATCGCGATGGATGCGAGCGTCGAAGCGCCGCTGCCGGGAACGGTGACGCCGTTTTGCGGAACCGTGGTGCCGGCCGGCTGGGCGCCCTGCGCCGGCGCGACGCTGTCGGTCCAGCAATATGCCGCGCTGTTCGCGGCGATCGGCACCGCGTTCGGCGGCAATGGCGTGACGACCTTCCAGCTGCCGGACCTGAACGGCGCGGCGCCGGTGGGCCTGGGGCCGGGCATGGCGCTGGGCCAGAAAATGTCGGGCACGATCGGGGGGCTGGGCCTCAACTATATCATCAACACCGGCGATCTTCTGGCTCCCGGCAGCGGCGATGGGGAGCCGCCGGCCTGTTATGCCTATGCCGGGCAGGTGACTGCCTATGCCGGCGCGCAGATCCCCCAGGGCTGGGCGGCGTGCGACGGCAGCGTGCTGCCGATCTCGCGCTACCCGACCTTGTTCCAGGCGATCGGCGACATCTGGGGCGGTGACGGCAAGACGAGCTTCGGCCTGCCCGATCTGCGCGGCCGGATGATGCCCGGGGCCTGAGCCGCCGCGATTTCGTTACGTGAACGCAAGCTGCAAGACGAGTTCAGCATCGCATCAGGCCGAATCGCCTAGACCCATCCTCGTACCCGGTGCCCAGGCACCGGCCAAAGGAGGAGATAGATCATGCGTAAGACGCTTCTGGGCCTCGCGGCCATGGCCGTTGCCCTTCCCGCCCTGCCCTCGACCGCGATGGCGCAGCGTTATGACGGCTATCGGGGCGACGATGGCCGCTACGAGCGCGGCTATGACAATCGCGGCTACGACCGGGGCTATGACGATCGCGGCTATTATAACGGCCCGAGCTGGCGCGGCCGCGACGGCCGCAACTATTGCCGCCGTTCGGACGGCACCACCGGCATGCTGATCGGCGGCGTCGCCGGTGCGCTGGTCGGCCGCAGCATCGACCGCTATGGCGACCGCACTCCCGGCACGCTGCTCGGCGCCCTGGGCGGCGCGCTGCTCGGCCGCGCGATCGACAAGGACAGCAGCGGCGGCCGTCGCTGCCGCTAAGCCCCTCGGGGCCGCAAGCAGGAAGAAGGGGCCCGGCGGCAACGCCGGGCCCCTTCTCTTTGGGCGCGGGGCTCAGGCGGCGCGGGCGGCCTTGAGCGCGTTGCCCCACCAGGCGATCTCGTCGAACAAGGCGGCGCGGGCGGCGGCGAGATGGGGATAGTCGTCGAGCGTCTTGCCCTGCTGCAGGATGCCGAGGAACGGCTCCATGCCCACATTCACCTCGGCCCTGATCGGCGCCATGTGCAGCTCGACCGCGATGCCGCGCAGCTGCTCGATCGCGCGGGCGCCGCCGACGCCGCCATAGCCGACAAACGCCACCGGCTTGCGGCGCCATTCGAAGGTGGCCGAATCGAGCGCGTTCTTCAGCACCGCGGTGGGCCCGTGATTATATTCCGCGGCAGTGACGATGAAGCCGTCATACTTGCCGACCTTGTGGCGCCAGGCCTCGGCGGCGGGGTGCGAATAGACGCCCTGCGTCCAGGACGGGGGAACGGGCTCCTCGAACAGCGGCAGGTTCTGGTCGCGCAGATCGAGGATATCGAGCGTGAAGTCGTCGCGTCCGGCGGCGCCGGCGGCGATCCATTGGGCGGGAACGTCCGCGAAACGCTGCGGGCGCGTGCTGCCGATGATGAGTGCGAGGTTGAGCATGGAAATTTCGACCCTTTCCGGTTACGAATCGTAACAGAGGATCAAATGATGCGGTGGACGCATCGCCACAAGGAGGCACATTTCTGGAACCCAGGCACACCCATGTAAGCGGCGGGCATCTAAGCGGCGGGCATCCGGTCGGCGGGCAGGAGGGCTGTACGCCGGTGCGCGAGATCCTTGCCAAGATCGGCGACAAATGGAGCATCCTGACGATCATGATGCTGAGCGGCGGCACCAGGCGGTTCAGCGAGCTGCAGCGCGGGATCGAGGGCATCTCGCAGCGGATGCTGACGCTCACCCTGCGCGGGCTGGAGCGTGACGGGCTAGTGACGCGCGAAGTGTTCCCGACGATCCCGCCCCGAGTGGAATATACGCTGACGCCGCTGGGGCGCTCGCTCCAGCAGCCGGTGAGTGCGCTCGGCCAATGGGTGATGGCCAACCTGCCGGAAATCGACGCGGCGCGCCGCCGGTTCGACGTGGCGGCGGAGGATCGGGACGGCAGCTGACCGGAAGGCACCCGGCTTGCGTGCCGGGTGCCTTCCGTCCCGCTCAGGCAAAGGCGCGGCGGAACAGCGACAGGCCGTGAAATTCCAGCACCGCGAGCCCGGCCACCGCCAGTGCCTGCGCGGCCAGGAAGGCGGCGCCGAGCGTATTCGGCGCGAGCAGGGCGATCACCGCGAAGCTGGCCGCGGTCCAGCCCAGGTTGAGCAGGGCGATGGCGCGGACCGGCCATTCGAGCCGGTCGGTCCGGCGCGCCGCCCAGAGCATGAACGCCGCCGAGGGGAAGAGCAGCAGACCGGCCTCGAACAGCAGCGCCGCGGGCAGATCGAGCAGCCCGGCGAGCGGCCCGGCGGCGGCGACGAGCATCGCGCCCATCGCCAGGCAAGTCACTGCGTCGATCGTGAGCACGGTGCGGAGGAAATGGATCGGATTGGTCATGGGTCGTCTCCCTTGCTGGTGATGACGCAAGGCTGACGGCATCGGCGCGCCGGGTCGATTACGCGGGAGGTAATGGAAACCGGCGGCGCTTGCGGGCAGAGAAGCCGCGAAGGAGACTATCCGTGCAGCCAGCCGTCCGCCCGCTCGGCGACCAGATCAGGGAATGGCGCCGCCGCCGCCGGCTGAGCCAGATGGACCTGGCGCTGGATGCGGAGATATCGACCCGGCACCTGAGCTTCATCGAGACCGGGCGCACCCGGCCGAGCCGCGAGATGGTGCTGCGCCTGGCCGATCAGCTCGCGCTGCCGCTGCGCGAACGCAACGCGATGCTGCTCGCGGCGGGGTTCGCGCCGCTCTATGCCGAGCGCGCGCTCGACGATCCCGCCCTCGCGGCCGCCCGGCGGGCGATCGACCTGGTGCTGAAGGGGCACGAGCCCTGGCCGGCGCTGGCGATCGACCGGCACTGGCATCTGGTCGCGGCCAATGCGGCGGTCGCGCCGCTGCTCGCCGGCTGCGCGCCGCATCTGCTGGAAGGCCCGGTCAACGTGCTGCGCCTGAGCCTGCATCCCGAGGGGCTGGCGCCGCGGATCCTGAACCTTGCCGAATGGCGCGCGCATCTGCTCGAGCGGCTGCGGCGCCAGGCGCTGACCACCGGCGACCAGGGGCTCGAGGCACTGGTCGCGGAGCTGGAAGCCTATCCCTTTCCGGACGGGGCGGGGCAGCTGGAGGACATGGGCGGCGTGGCAATCCCGCTCCGGCTCGCCACCCCGCTGGGCGAACTCAGCTTCATCAGCACCACCACGGTGTTCGGCACCCCGCTCGACGTGACGCTCGATGAGCTGGCGATCGAGGCCTTTTATCCGGCGGATGCCATGACGGCGGAGCGGCTGCGGGGAGCGGGCTAGGGTGAGAATCCAAGCAAGTATTTGATTTTCCACTGTCATCCCGGCCTTGCGCCGGGATCCCGCTTCTTCCTGTGCTCGCGAGACAGCGGGACCCCGGCGCAAGGCCGGGATGACGAAGGAGGAATATGAGTCCGCAACCTAGCGCCCGTCGTCGCTCCAGTGCGGCGGATCCGAGACCAGCTTGATCACGCCATAGGTCGCGCCGACCCTGTGGAGATCGGTATTGGCGTCGCCCGAGCGCGGGGCGCCGATCTCGCGCGGCTTGCCCTGCTTGTCCTTCACCTTGATCGTGCCGTTCCAGCCGATCGTCATGTCGATCGCGCGGCCCTCGATATGGCGCGAAGTGAGCGAGGGCTCGAAGGCGATCTGGAACAGGTCGGACATCGCCTGGGCGCCGGCCTTCGACCTGGCGGGATCGCCATGGTCCCATCGGATATCCAGGCCGGGCAGGGCGGGGACCCTGTTCGGCGCGACCAGCCCCTTCGCCACGCGCCAGCTGTAATGCATCAACTGCGCGCGAATGGGGTTGCGGCGCGTGGCCGAGATCGTGACGCTCGCGCCCGCGTCCTTCAGCGCCTTCAGGAACGCGCCGACGTTGTCGCGGAAGGGCTGGGCCAGGTCGGCGACGGCGGCGCTGTTCGGATATCTGGCCTGGTTGGCGTTCCACCAGTCCGCGCCCGAAAGCGGCGGGCCGGCGCCCTGGCCGGCGGCGAGCGCGATCCAGGTCCGGCCGCCGGGGGCGATCAGCCCGTCCGGCCTGGCGGCGGCCAGCACCCGGGCCTGATAGCCGGTGATCGCGGCGATGGTGAGCGTGCCGCATTCGCCGCTGGTGGGCAGCAGCTTCTGCCCGGTGGCGCCGAGCCAGGCGTTGAGCAGATGCTGGACGACCAGCACGTCCGCCAGGTCGTTGACGCCGTTCTTCCCTACCGATGCGCCGATGGGCATGTGATCCCTCCCTCCAGCTCCCCTCCCCGGAAGGGAGGGGAGCTTGCGAGTCGTATCCGGCGAAATCCTACTTTGAAAGCAGGTCCGAGATCGCGCGGGAGATGCTGGCGAGCGTGTAGGGCTTCTGGGTGACCAGCGCGCCGCCATGCTGGGCCGGGAGCTTCAACTGCTCGCCATAGCCGGTGGCGAAGAGGAACGGCACGTCGGCGGCGCTGAGGTCGTCGGCGAGCGGCAGGCTGGTCTCGGCGCCCAGATTGACGTCGAGCACGGCGGCCTCGAACGCTTCGCGGCGGATCTCCTCGCGCGCCTGGGCGAGGGTGCCGGCGGTCACCACGCGGCGGGCGCCCAGGCGCGTGAGGATGTCCTCGGCGTCCATCGCGATGATCAGGCTGTCCTCGACCAGCAGCACGACACCGGAGAGCAGCCTGGGCGCGGTGGTGCCGGGTGCGGGCTCGGGGGGCGGCGCCGGCCGGCCGGCCCGGTTCCGATCGATCTCGATATGGCGGGCGGGCACGCGGAAATCGGCCTCGATCCCGGTGAGCGGATAGCGCACGTCCGCCTCGCCGCCCAGGTCATAGGGGATCGAGCGCGTGATGATCGTGGTGCCGAAGCCCTGCCGTTTCGGCGGCTGCACTGCCGGGCCGCCGCGCTCGCGCCATGCGATCGCCAGGTCGCCGTCGCGCTCGATCCGCCAGCCGATATCGACCGAGCCGCTGTCCGAGAGCGCGCCATATTTGGCCGAGTTGGTCATCAGCTCGTGCAGCACCAGCGCCAGCGTGGAGAAGGCCTGGGGATGGAGCAGCACGGACGGCCCGTCGGTCTCCACCCGGCCCGCCTTGCCGGCGAGATAGGCGGCGGCCTCGGTCTCGATCAGGCGGAGCAGGGGGGCGGGGGACCAATTGTCCTGCGTGATCTGGTCATGCGCGCGGGCCAGGCTCTCGATCCGGCCTTCGAGCAGATGGATCGTGTCGCGCCGGTCCGCCTCGGGATCGAGCGACTGGCGGACAAGGCCGCGGATCAGGCCGAGGATGTTGCGGACGCGGTGGTTCAGCTCCGCGATCAGCAGCTCCTGGCGCTCGGAGAAGCGGCGGCGCTCCTCCTGGGCATCGTCGCTCAGGCGCAGCACGACTTCGATCAGCGACGCGCGCAGCATCTCGGCGACGCGCAGCTCGGCGTTCGAGAAGGGCTCGGAACGGCCGCGGACTTCCTGGGACCAGAGCTCGAAGCTTTTGCGCGGCGTGAGGCGCGGGCCGTTGGGGCCGAGCTGGGCGGGCTTGTGCGGGTCGCCCGCCCATTTGACCGTGCGGATCTTCTCCTGGCGGAACAGCAGGACATAGTCGCGCGGCCGGCGCGAGATCGGGATCGCCAGCATGCCGGCGGCGACATCGTCATAGTCGGCGGCGGCGGGGAGGGTGTCGGCCAGCCGGTCGGTCGAGAAGATCCTGCCCGCGGCCATCGCGTTCAGCCGGCGGGTGATCGCGGAGAACGCGGCCGCCGGCGGCGTCATGCCCGAGAAGGAGATCTTGCCGTCGAGCCAGATCGCGATGCCGTCGCACGGCACGGTCTCGCGCATCATCGTGCCGAGCCATTCGGGATTGTCGAGCAGCGTCGAATCGCCGGCTACCGCGGCGAGCAGCCGATCGCTGGCGGCGCGCGCGGCCAGCTCATAGGCGGCCAGCTCCTTGCGCTCGCGGCTCTCGAGCTTGAGCGCGAACATCTGGCCGAACAGCTCGGCGATCGAGCGGCGCTCGAAGCTGGGGCAGCGCGCGGCATAGTGATGGCAGGCGAACAGGCCCCAGAGCTGGCCCTCGACGATGATCGAGATCGACAGCGAGGCGCCGACGCCCATGTTCTTCAGATATTCGATATGGATCGGCGAGACGGAGCGCAGCACCGAGAGCGAAAGGTCGATCGGCGCGCCGCTCTCGTCGAGCCGGGGCAGCACGGGCACCGGCTCGGCATTCACGTCGGCGATGATGCGGAAGGGCGTGCGGACATAGAGCTTGCGCGCCTGTTGCGGGATGTCGCTGGCGGGATAGCGCAGGTCGAGGAAGCTGCCGATGCCGGCGCGGGCGGCCTCGGCCACCACCACGCCCGAACCGTCGCGATCGAAGCGATAGACCATCACCCGGTCGAAGCCGGTCAGGGCGCGGACCTGGCGGGCACCCTCGCGATAGAAGGCGGCCGAATCGGCGGTTTCGTCGAGCCGGGCCATCATCGCGCGGATCGCCGAGCCGATATCGGTGGCGGCATCCTCGCTGCAATCCTCGCCCTCCAGCACGATCGTGTCGCCGATCATGTGCAGCGCGAAATCGAAGCAGCGGCCGCTGGCGATCCGCAGCCCGAAGACGCGCTCGACCGCATCGTTGCCGCGCAGCATGGCGAGGCGGTTGCGCAGCGTGTGGACGGCGTGCTCGCCGAGCAGGGCGATGGCGGAGGTGCCGAGCAGGTCTTCGGCCGGCCTTTCGAGAAACTGCTGGGCATTGGCCGAGACGCGGCGGATCAGCCAGTCGACCGAGAGCGCGAGCAGGAAGCCGAACGGCTGGACTGCGCCCAGCTCGTGAATCGGCTCGCGATCGCAATTGGTGAGATCGACCTCGAAATCGCTGCTACTGGCCAACCTCTGCCTTTCGCCATTTTTCCGCCGAACGCTCGAATGCGGTGAAAGTCGCAAGGGCCGCGGCGATCGCCGCCTCCAGTGCGATGGGCTCGCATAAGAGGCGGTCGATAACCGTCAGTAGTTGCTGCCACTTTTCGGCGCGCTGATCTGCATCAAGATAGGCGCGCGGGAATCCGGCGGGCAGGCGCCGGGCCAGGAACTTGCCGCCGAGGCGCGAGCCTTCGAGGACATAGAGCGCGCCGGCGATGGCGTGATCGGTGCCGAAGGCGGGGATCGCGCCGATATCGTCGCCCCAGCTCTCGCCGGGGTGCCGTAGATGGGCCAGGTCTTCCCTCAGCAGCGCGCCGCGCTTGCGCTCCTCCCAATCGTCCACCACGCGCCCGCCCGGCAGCGCCGCTTCCAGCGCCCACATCACATCGGCATGGGCGGCTAGGAAGCGGGCATAGCTTTCCCGGTCGGTCAGGTCGAAATCCGCAAAGGCCGCGTCCACCCGATCATGCGCCGGGGCCGTCGCCGCGCGCAGCGCCTGGCGGGTGGGGTTCATAGAGCGCTGCACCGAAAGGACATGGAAGCTCCTTCAAATATCCTGACCGCGAAACGTTCCCGCGCGCTAGGATCGCGCGATGCGGATGCGCCGGCTCGCCCTTGCGACGCTGCTGCCATGGACGGCGACACTGGCGATGCCCGTGGCGATGAGCATCGCCCCCGACGGGCAGGGCGTGGCCCGCCCCGAGCGGGTGCTGGGCGGCCTGTATCTGCTGTTCGGCCCGCTGGGGCCGCTCGCGATCGATTCCCGAGGCTATCCGCTACCGGGCTACGAACATTGGCCGCGCTGGACCCTTGGCGGACAGCCGCTCGCGGCCTGGGGCTGGTATGCGCATCCCTTCTGGGCCTGGTGCGCCGCGCGCATGCTGCGCGGGCGGCGGCCCCGCCCGCTTCCCGCCCTGCTCGCCGCGGCGCTCGGGCTGGTGGCGCTTCAGCCCTATCATTCCGCCCTGGACGAGCATGGATGGGGATCGGAGACCGTGCCCCTGATCGGCGCATTCCTGTGGGCGGGCGCGATGAGCCTGCCGCTGATCGGGCTGCTCGGCGCATGGGCGAACGATGCCGTCGCCCGCCGCACGCGCCGGGCTTGATCAAGCGAAGACGCGCTCGAAGATCGTGTCGACCTGCTTGAAGTGATAGCCGAGGTCGAACTTGTCCTCGATTTCCGCCGGCGAGAGCGCGGCGGTGACTTCCGGATCGGCCTTGAGCAGCTCGAGCAGCGAAAGCGCGCCGTCCGATTCCCACACTTTCATCGCGTTGCGCTGGACCAGCCGATAGCTGTCCTCGCGGCTGACGCCGGCCTGAGTGAGGGCAAGCAGCACGCGCTGCGAATGGACCAGGCCGCCCATGCGATCCAGGTTCTTCTGCATGCGCTCGGGATAGACGAGCAGCTTGTCCATCACGCCGGTGAGGCGGGCCAGGGCGAAATCGAGCGTGATCGTCGCGTCCGGGCCGATATAGCGCTCGACCGAGGAGTGGCTGATGTCGCGCTCGTGCCACAGGGCGACATTCTCCATCGCGGGGATGGTCGCGCTGCGGACCATGCGGGCGAGGCCGGTAAGGTTCTCGGTCAGCACCGGATTGCGCTTGTGCGGCATCGCCGACGAGCCCTTCTGGCCCGGTGAGAAATACTCCTCGGCCTCGAGCACTTCGGTGCGCTGGAGGTGGCGGACCTCGATGGCGAGCCGCTCGATCGACGAGGCGATCACGCCGAGCGTGGCGAAGAACATCGCATGGCGATCGCGCGGGATCACCTGGGTCGAGACCGGCTCGACCGCGAGGCCCAGCTTGTCGGCGACATGCCGCTCCACGCGCGGATCGATATTGGCGAAGGTGCCGACCGCGCCCGAAATGGCGCAAGTGGCGATATCGGCGCGGGCGGCGAGCAGGCGCTCCTTGCCCCGCTTGAACTCGGCATAGGCCTCGGCGAGCTTGAGGCCGAAGGTGACCGGCTCGGCATGGATGCCGTGGCTGCGGCCGATCGTCGGGGTGAGCTTGTGCTCATAGGCGCGGCGCTTGAGCACTTCGAGCAGCGCGTCGAGATCGGCGAGCAGGATGTCCGAGGCGCGGGCGAGCTGGACCGCCAGGCAGGTGTCGAGCACGTCCGAGCTGGTCATGCCCTGGTGCATGAAGCGGGCTTCGTCGCCCACCTGCTCGGCTACCCAGGTGAGGAAGGCGATCACGTCATGCTTGGTCACCGCCTCGATCGCGTCGATCGCGGCGACGTCGATCGCCGGGTTGGTCGCCCACCAGTCCCATAGCGCCTTGGCGGCGCTCTTCGGCACCACGCCGAGCTCGGCCAGCGCCTCGGTCGCGTGCGCCTCGATCTCGAACCAGATGCGGAAGCGCGCCTCGGGCGACCAGATGGCGGTCATGTCAGGGCGCGAATAACGGGGAACCATTGCAAGCCTTTCGCCGGAAGGGGGAGTCGGGGCGCACCTAGCAAGGGTGCCCTAGACTTTCCACCGAAAGCGGCCGGTGATCGGCCAATCGAGCAGCGCATCCTCCTCGCGGGCGCCCCGGCCGATATTGTGGAGGATCCGTGGGGCGCGGGCGCCGGGCAGGTCCGAGACCAGGCCGATATGGGTGGCGGTGCCGCCCATCCCGTTGGCGGGCGCGGAAGTGAAGATGTCGCCCGGCTGCCAGCCCTTGCCGTCGGCCGGGACCGGGAGGCGGGCGCCGGCGCGGGTGAGGAAGACGGCAAGATTGGGCACGCGGCGATGGTCGATGCTCGGATCGGGGCGGGAAAGACCCCATTTGCGCGGGTAGGCGGCGAAAGAGCGCTTCATATCGGCATTGACCAGCGCCTGAAGGTCGATCCCGAAGGCATCGCGATAGGCGCGGATCACCACATCGGTGCACACGCCCTTCTCGCGCGGCACATCCCCGCCGGGGAAGGCCAGGCTGGTATAGGCACTGTCGTAGCGGCGCGTGACGCCCAGCTGGGTACGGGCGGCGGCGATCAGCTTGCCGGCTGGCGTGCTCGCGGGAAGATGCAGTCGGTCGGCCGTGCTCGATGCCTGAGACGCGCCATGGCAGCCGGCAAGGCCGGCGGTCATTCCGAGCAGCATCGTCCGACGGTCGATCATGTCGCCTATCCTGCCGCAGCCGTTGCCGCGGCGCCACAGCGCAAATGAAATGCGATGAATTGAGTTTGTTCAGGGGTGTGTTGAGGCTAATGCCGATGAAATGTGGAACATCACCCCCAGATTTTCGGTTGATAGGAAGATTGTCCAAAATATAATTAGGCTAGAGCGTAAATACAAATTCTGAATAGAATAGGAGATAAGCTTATGCTGAAGCCGATGCTTCTTGCTACGTCTATGCTTTTCGCAATTCCTGCCGTTGCGCAGGAGGTTCCCGTGCAGGACAAGCCTGCGCAGGCCGCACCAGCGCCCGAGCAGGCGACGCCGCCGGTGACCAGTGACGACGCTGCCCCCGCCGCGCAGGACCAGGCCGCCCCGGCCACCACTGCCGAGGCCATCCCAGCCCCGAGCGAGCCTGCGACTCAGCCCGCCGAGGTGGCGAGCGCGCCTGCCGCGACTCCGGCCGCCCAGCCGGCGGCGACGCAGGAGCAGGTCGCCCAGGCGGTGGGCCGCGACTTCGGCAGCTATGACAAGGACGCCGATGGCAAGCTGAACGCCACCGAATTCGCCGCCTGGATGGGCGATCTGCGCAAGGCATCGGAGCCCGGCTTCCAGCCCGGCAGCGCCGAGGCGGCCAGCTGGTCGACCCAGGCCTTCGCCAGCGCCGATACCGACAAGAGTGCGTCGGTGAACAAGCAGGAACTCACGGTGTTCCTGACCCCGAAACAGCCGGGCTAACCCCTTTTCGTCGCGCCAAACTACGCATGGCGCTTATTCCCGAACGGTCGCCGGACTTGCCTCCGGCGGCCGTTTGGCTTGCCCTTAGCGTCGATCGAAGAAGGGGTTCGCGATCCGGGCGACCTGTACCGGTCGCTCGTCCTCGAAGATGTTCCGCACCGACCAGAGGGTGTCGCGCAGCTCCCATCTCAAGGCCGTGGCGCCCAGGCCCGCGAGTAGCTCGGCTTTCCGATCATCGACAATCCGGAGCGGGTGCCCCGCCATGCCGCCCTTGAAATAGCTCATCGACACCTCGACCCATTCGACATCGCGGAGCGGCCAAGGACCATCCGATCCCTCCAGATACCCATCCGTCGGCATCGTCAGGAGTTGGCCCCAATCGCCATCCTCTATCGTGTCGCCCTCTCGCCAGGCGACCCGGACCCAGCAGCGTAGCGGGTGCACGACGTCGAACAGTTGGGACCAATAGGCGCGTGCTTCTTTCATATGATCCTAGATCAGTCCCTGGCCCCGCAGCGAGGCATGCCCGTCGCGCCCCAGGATGATATGGTCGTGCACCGCGATGCCCAGCCCCTTGCCGGCGGCGGCGATCTGGCGGGTGATCTCGATATCGGCGCGGCTGGGGGAGGGGTCGCCCGAGGGATGGTTATGGACCAGGATCAGCGCGGCAGACTTGAGCTCCAATGCCCGGGCGATCACTTCGCGGACATAGACCGCGGCCTCGTCGATCGTGCCTTCGCTCATCAGCTCGTCGCGGATCAGCATGTTCTTGGAATTGAGGTGGAGGACGCGGAAGCGCTCTATCGCGTGATGCGCCATGTCGGCGCGCAGATAGTCGAGCAGCGCCTGCCAGTTGGCGAGCACCGGGCGCTCGGCGACTTCGGCGCGCAGCAGGCGAAGCGCCGCGGCATGGGCGGTCTTCAGGGCGGCGACGCTGGTCTCGCCCATGCCCTTCACGCGGGCCAGCGCCTCGGCATCGGCGGTCAGAAGTCCGGCGATGCCGCCGAATTCGTGGAGCAATGCCTTGGCCAGCGGCTTGGTATCCTGCCGGGGAATCGCCAGCGCGAGGAGGTATTCGACGAGTTCGTGATCGAGCAAAGCGTCCGGCCCGCCCTCGAACAGGCGGCGGCGCAGGCGCGCGCGGTGGCCGCTATTGTCGGCGGGGTCGGGCATGCGCGATTTGTTCCTGCAAACGCGCCGTTATTCAAGGCGAGGATTTCGCCGATTTGGCGGCGAGTCCGGGCCTGGAGTTGACTCGGTCCGCCAGCGTTCCTAAAGCGCCCGAGCAACGCGGCTGAACGGCCGGCGATGCTCCAATGTCGCCGGCGCTGTCGGCGGCTTTTTTCATATCTGGAACGCCTTGACCGCCTTGACCCAAGAACGTGCTCCGAGCGACCTGGACCGCCGCATCGCCGATGCGAAAGCGGCCGAGGCTGCGCGCACGGGCGAGGGCATCAAGGCGCCCGCCGATGCCAAGGGCTACAAACAGGGTTCGCGCGTGCTGATGGACCTGATCGGCATGCCGCTGGGCGGCGGCGTTCTGGGCTATGCGCTCGACAGCTGGCTGCACACGCTTCCGTGGTTCCTGCTCGGCTTCGTCGCGCTGTCTTTCGTGGCGGCTTTCCGCAGCATCTACAAGATTTCGAAGGAGCGGGCAGAGTGAGCGCCGGCGCAATCAATCCGATGGAGCAGTTCGAGGTCGGCAAGCTGATCAAGTTCGATCTGCTTGGCTATGACGTCTCGTTCACCAACTCGGCCCTGTTCATGTTCGTCGTGGCAGGCCTGCTGTTCGTGTTCATGCTGGGCGGCATGAAGCGCGCGCTGATCCCGGGCAAGTGGCAGCTGATGGCCGAGGGCGCGGTGGGCTTCATCGATTCGATGGTGAGCACCAGCATCGGCAAGGGCGGCAAGAAGTTCGCCCCGTACATCTTCTCGCTCTTCTTCTTCATCCTGTTCGCCAACCTGGTGGGCATCCTGCCGCTGGCGGTGGTGCCGGGGCTGCACACCTTCGCGGTTACCAGCCACATCACCGTCACCGCGGTGCTGGCCTTCTTCTCGTTCGCCATCGTGCTCGCGGTCGGCTTCTGGAAGCACGGCCTGAAGTTCTTCGGCCTGTTCGTGCCGCACGGCGCGCCGCTGTGGCTGATGCCGGTGATCATCCCGGTGGAATTCATCTCGTTCATGGTGCGTCCGTTCTCGCTGGGCCTGCGACTGTTCGTCGCGATGACCGCCGGGCACATCCTGCTCGAAGTGTTCGGCAGCTTCGCCGTGCAGGGCCTCAACGCCGGCGGGATCGGCTATGGCGTGTGGTTCGCCTCGATGCTGATGATCATCGGCGTGAGCGCGCTCGAGCTGCTGGTCTGCGCGATCCAGGCCTATGTGTTCGCGCTGCTGACCTCGCTTTATCTCCACGACGCGGTGCACCTGCACTAAGTCGCGCTGTTCGTTTGGTTTTTTGGATTACGTAGGGAGCTTGAAATGACTGACGTTGGTGCAATGTACATCGGTGCCGGCCTCGCGGCGATCGGCATCGGCCTGGCCGCGCTCGGCGTGGGCAACGTGTTCGGTTCGTTCCTCGAGGGCGCGCTGCGCAACCCGGGTGCCGCGGACGGCCAGCAGGGCCGCCTGTTCATCGGCTTCGCCGGTGCCGAGCTTCTGGGCCTGATCGCGTTCGTCGTCGCGATCCTGATCCTGTTCGTCGTCAAGGGCTAAGGTCGAAGGACAGCCAATGCCGCAGCTATCCCAAATCCCTGAGATCTACGCGTCGCAGCTCTTCTGGCTCGCGATCGTGTTTGCGCTCATCTATTTCGGGATCGGCAAGGCGATGGTTCCGAAGATCGAGCGTACGGTCGAGGACCGCAACGCCCGCATCGCCGGAGACCTCGCCGCGGCCGAGGCTGCCCGAGACGCGGCCCATGCGTCGGATGCCGCTTACGAGTCCGGGCTGGAAGCAGCCCGGACCACGGCGCTCGCGACGCTGAGCCAGGCCAAGGACAAGGCGACCGCCAAGGCCGAGGCCGAAGTGAAGAAGGGCGACGCGGCGTCCGAGGCGAGGATCGCCGAGGCCGCCGTGCGCATCGAAGCGACCAAGACCCAGGCGCTGGGCGAGATCGAGGCCGAGACGGTGGACGCCGTCCAGGCGATCGTCACCAAGCTCTCGGGCGTGACGGCCGACCGCGTGTCGGTCACCAAGCAAGTGAAGGCGGCGCTGGCCAATGGCTGAACAACCCCATGGCATGAAGGCGGAGACCGGCACCGTGGAACTGCATCATGAGCCGTCGGCGTTCGGCATTACCGCGCCGGGTTTCGTCGCGATCGCGATGCTCGTGGTGGTCGGCATCATCCTGTGGAAGCGCGTGCCGGCGATGATCGGCAAGATGCTCGACGCCAAGATCGATTCGATCCGCAGGCAGCTCGACGAGGCGAGCGCGCTCCGGGCCGAGGCGGAGGCCGAACTGGCCAGGGCCAAGGCGCGCACGGCCGCCAGCGAGGCGGATGCCGCCGCGATCGTCGCCCATGCCGAGGCCGAGGCCAAGGCGCTGCTGAAGAAGGCCGAGGCGGACGCGAAGGAACTGACCAAGCGGCGCGCCAAGATGGCCGAGGACAAGATCGCCGCCGCCGAGCGCGCCGCGATCGCCGAGGTTCGCGCCAAGGCCGCCGATGCCGCCGCCGCGGCGGCCGGCGCGATCATCGCCGAGAAGCATGGCGCCGAAGCCGACAAGCAGCTCGTCGACCAGACGATCGCCGGGCTTGGCCGTCTGAACTGATGTGAACGCGGGGCTGGCTTCCGGTTCGGCCCCCAATTCCGGCGCGGATGGCAATACCGTCCGCGCCCGCCTCGATCCGGGGCTGATCGCGCTCCTCATTTCCTTTGCCCTGCTCGCCGCGGCGCTGGTCGGGGCGCTCTTCCTCGTTCGCGGGCAGCTACAGGCGCAGCATTGGGTCTCGCACACGCTCGAGGTCGAGGAGCAGCTGAGCAGCGTGCTCTCCGGCGTGCAGCAGGCGGAGACCGGCCAGCGCGGCTATCTGATCACGCGCGACCCCGCCTATCTGGAGCCGTTCACCAGCGGCGGGCACGGCCTGCACCGGGAACTTGCGGAGCTGCGCGCGCTGGTTTCGGACAGTCCGGAGCAGAGCGCCCGCGCGGCGACGCTGCAACGGCTGATCGAAGCGAGGCTCGACCGCCTCACCGATTTCGTCGAGATGATCCGTCGCGGCGACACGGCCGGCGTCGCCGCGGGCGTGAAGTCCGGGGTCGGGCTCGGCCAGATGCGCCGCATCCGCACGCTTGTCGAGGAAATGCGGAGCCATGAGGCGGGGCTGTTCGCGGTGCGCAGCCACGACGCGTCCTGGCAGGCGGCGTTGCTCACCCTGTGGCTTGCGGTGACGGCGATCGGCGTGGCGGTCGTCGCCTATTTCGTCACCCGTTCGGCGATGCGGCGGGCGCATGCCGCGGCATGGGCACGCGATGCGGCCGAGGCGGCACATGCCCGGCTGCTGGCCGAGAGCGAGCAGCGCGAGGCGGCGGAAGCGCAGCTGCGCCAGCTCGGCAAGATGGAGACGATCGGCCAGCTTACCGGCGGCATCGCGCATGACTTCAACAATATGCTGGCGATCGTGATCGGCTCGCTCGACATGGCCAAGCGCCGCATCGGCAAGGATCCCGTCAAGGCGGCCCAGTCGATCGACAGCGCGCTCCAGGGCGCCGAGCGCGCGGCGCAGCTCACTTCCCGCCTGCTCGCCTTTGCGCGCCGCCAGCCGCTGGCGCCGGCCGCGCTCGACGCGAACCGGCTGGTGGCGGGCATGTCCGAGCTTCTCCGCCGCACCATCGGCGAGACGATTCGCTTCGAGACGGTGCTGGCGGGCGGGCTGTGGCCGGCCTTTATCGACGCGGGGCAGCTGGAGAACGCGCTGGTCAATCTGTGCGTCAACGCGCGCGACGCGATGCCCGAAGGGGGCCGGCTGACGATCGAGACGGCCAACACCTATCTCGACGACGCCTATTCGGCGAACCATGCCGAAGTGACGCCCGGCCAATATGTGATGGTGTCGGTGACCGATACCGGCACGGGCATGAGCGCCGAGGTGATCGAGCGCGCCTTCGATCCCTTCTTCTCCACCAAGGAAGTGGGCAAGGGCACCGGGCTCGGGCTGAGCCAGGTCTATGGCTTCGTCAAGCAGTCGGGCGGGCATGTGAAGGTCTATTCCGAGCTCGGCGTCGGTACGACGGTGAAGCTCTACATCCCCCGCCATTTCGGCGAGGAGGACCGGCGCACGGTGCCCGTGCCGGAGGCCGAGCTGCCGGGCGGCCGGGGCGAGATCGTTCTGGTGGTCGAGGACGAGGAGCAGGTGCGGATCATGTCGGTCGATGCCCTGCGCGAGCTTGGCTATGTCGTGATCCATGCCTCGGGCCCGGTCCAGGCGCTGGCGATGCTCGGCGAGCATCCGGGCATCGATCTGCTGTTCACCGATATCGTGATGCCCGACATGACCGGCCGCACGCTCGCCGAGCGGATGCGCGAGCAGCTGCCGCGCCTGCCGGTGCTCTACACCACCGGCTATACGCGCAACGCGATCGTCCATAACGGGATGCTCGACCATGACGTCGACTTCCTCGCCAAGCCGTTCAGCATCGCCCAGCTCGCCGCGAAGGTGCGGCAGGTGCTCGACGGCGGAAAGTGACGTGCGGGCCGGCGGGTTCGGCGGGCCCGGGCATGGCCGGCCGTTGCCGGTGGCGCGCGCGGCCCCTAGGATGGCGGCATGACCACCCAACGCTGGCTCCAGCTCGCGACCGCGCTCACGGCGCTGCTGCTCGTCGTCATGATCGCGGTGGCGTGGCGCAGTGCCGTGGAGGAGCAGCGGCGCGCGGACGATGTCGGCGAGCGCGCCCAGGCCGCGATGGAGCGCATCGAGGCCCGGGCGAACGCATTGGAGAACGCGGCCGGCCGCTGATCCTCGCCCCTCGCCGGAGAGAGGCAAGGCCGGTTCAGGCAGCCGGCTTGCGGAACTTGTAGATGAACTGGTCGGTCTTGCCGCGGATCTCCGGCGTGAAGACGTTCGCCGTGCGCGGATCGTTCGGATTGCGCAGCAGCGGCAGCTCGCCCTCGAACTTGAAGCCGGCCGATTCGATCTCGGCGCGCGCGGCGGCGGGATCGATGCGGTGGAGCGTCTGCGGCACGGCGAACTCGGGATCGGCGTTGGCGACATGGTCGACCACCAGCAGCACGCCGCCGGGCTTGAGCGAATCGTAGAGCTTCTTCGCGATTCCCCGGGCGGCTCCCGGCGGCGCGGCCTTGAGGTGGAGATCGTGCCAGTTCTGCACCGTCACGATTGCATCGAGCGGTTCGGCGAAGGCGAAGCTCTTGAGGCTGTCGCTCAGCGGAACGACGTTGGCGCGCCCCGCGGTGGCGGCCTTCTGCTCATCGGCATAGGCGGCGCGGAACTGGATGAACTCGGCGGGCTGATAGGCATAGACCTTGCCCTTCGGCCCCACCGTCGGCGCGAGGATGCGCGTCCAATAGCCGCCGCCCATGATGAAGTCGGCCACCTTCTGGCCCGGCGCGATGCCGGCAAAGGCGAGGATTTCGCCCGGGTGCCGGGCGGCGTCGCGGTCCTTCTCGGCCTGGGGGCGGCCCGCATCGCCCAGGGCGGCGGTTATGGGCGCGGGGACGGTCTGGGCATGCGCAGCGAGTGGCATGGCCAGCGCGAGCAGCGCGGCGGACAGGACGAGCTTCATGGAACGACTCTCCTAAATATGTGGATGGAGCATCGCATATCCTCATGACGGTTCAAGGCGCGCCTTCGCGGCATCGCGCCTTTCGCCGGGATGACGAGAAGGGGAGTGGCGGTTGCCCGTCGCACCCCTTAAATCCGGTGCGACGATGTCCGATCCCAACTCGCCCAACCGCTTCAACGAAGAGGCCGCCACCTTCGCCGTGCGCGGCGCCGACGCCCCCGATCTGGAAGCCGGCGTGGCGGCGATCCGCAACGTGCTGAAGACGCTGCCGGCGCGGCCCGGCGTCTATCGCATGCAGGATGCGCGGGGCGACGTGCTGTATGTGGGCAAGGCGCGGGCGCTGAAGAACCGGGTGACCAACTATACCCAGGTGATGCGGCTCTCGAAGCGGCTCCAGCGGATGGTGGCGCAGACGCGATCGATGACGATCGTCACCACCAACAACGAGGCCGAGGCGCTGCTGCTGGAAGCCCAGCTGATCAAGCGCTTCCGCCCGCCCTACAATGTGCTGCTGCGCGACGACAAGTCGTTCCCGTTCATCCTGCTCCGGCGCGACCACGACTTTCCGCGCATCCAGCTCCACCGTGGCGCGCGCAAGGTGAAGGGCGATTATTTCGGGCCGTTCGCTGGGGCGGGGCAGGTGCGCAAGACGCTCAACGCACTCCAGAAGCTGTTCCTGCTTCGGAGCTGCACCGACGGCTTCTTCAACACGCGCGACCGGCCGTGCCTGCTCTACCAGATTCGCCGCTGCTCGGCGCCCTGCGTCGATCGCATCACGCCCGAGGCCTATGAGGAGCTGGTCGACGACGCGCGCGCCTTCCTGATGGGCAAGAAGACCCAGGTGCAGGCCAAGCTCGGCGCGCAGATGCAGGCGGCGGCGGAGAGCCTGGATTTCGAGCTGGCGGCGATCCTGCGCGACCGGCTGAAGGCGCTCACCTTCATCCAGGGCAGCCAGGCGATCAACGCCGAGGGCGTGGGCGATGCCGATATCTTCGCGCTGGCCTGCAAGGGCGGAGTGATGGGGATCCAGGCCTTCTTCATCCGCGGCGGGCAGAATTGGGGGCATCGCAGCTTCTTTCCCGCGCACACCAACGACGTGTCCGAGGACGAAGTGCTCTCGGCCTTTCTGATGCAGTTCTACGAGGAAGTGCCGCCGCCCCGGACGATCTTCGTCGATCGCGACCTGGAGGAAGCGGCGCTGCTGGCCGAGGCGCTGCGGGAGCGGGCCGGGCACAAGGTGGCGCTGGGCGTGCCGCAGCGCGGCCCGCGCCGGCGGCTGCTGGAACAGGCGACGCGCAACGCGGTGGAAGCGCTCGACCGGCGGCTGGCCGAGGGCACGACCCAGGCGAAATTGCTTGCAGAGATCGCCGACATCTTCGAGCTGCCCGAGAGCCCCGAGCGGATCGAGGTGTACGACAACAGCCATATCCAGGGCACCAACGCGCTGGGCGCGATGGTGGTGGCGGGGCCGGAAGGCTTCCAGAAGAACCAGTATCGCAAGTTCAACATCAAGCGGCCCGAGACGATCGCCGGCGACGATTACGGGATGATGCGCGAAGTGCTGAGCCGGCGCTTCGCCCGCGCGGTGGAGGAGGATCCCGACCGGCAGGGCGGGAGCTGGCCCGACCTGGTGCTGCTCGATGGCGGGCGCGGGCAGCTGAATGCCGCCCGGGCGGTGCTCGAGGATCTCGGCATCGAGGACGTCATCATGGTCGGCGTCGCCAAGGGACCGCATCATGGGCGCGAGGGGCGCGAAGTGTTCCACCTGATGGACGGGCGCGAGCTGATGCTGCCGGTCAATTCGCCGGTGCTCTTCTATCTCCAGCGGCTGCGCGACGAGGTCCATCGCTTCGCGATCGGCGCCCACCGGCAGAAACGGGCCAAGGCGATCGGGGCGAGCCCGCTCGACGAGGTCCCGGGAATCGGGCCGGCGCGCAAGAAGGCGCTGCTGATGCATTTCGGCACGGCGCGGGCAGTGCGCGCCGCGAGCCTGGAGGATCTGCAGAAGGCGCCGGGCGTGAGTGCCGGCGTCGCGCAGCAGATCTACGACTATTTTCATATGCGATAAATATTTTCTGCACGGATTCCGCGCGAAATCTCATCGCCGATCGGCTTGTCGCGGCATGGCGAGGCGCTAGATACGGCAGCGAAATCGGGGGGATTCTCATGTATCGTGGTGCACTGGCGTCGATCGTGTTCCTTGGCGTGTCCGGCGTCGCGCATGCCGGCGAGAAGCCGCTCTACCAGCCGGTGCCCGATTGGGTGCAGCTGGCGCCCGAACCCGCCGTCGCCGGCCTGACCGATGATGCGCCGGCATTCGTCATCGGCGACGTGCAGGCCCGCATCGCCGACGGGCAGAGCTGGACCTATTACGAGCATGCTACCCGCCTTGCTTCGATCCAGGCGGTTTCGCAGGCGGGCACCATCAAGCTCGAATGGCATCCGGCGCATGGCGACCTGATCGTGCACGGCGTCGACATCCTGCGCGGCGGCAAGCGGATCGACGCGCTGAAGGGCAAGAGCTTCACGGTGTTGCGGCGCGAGCGGGGGCTCGACGAGATGAAGTTCGATGGCCAGCTCACCGCCACCCTGGCAGTGGAAGGGCTGCAGGTCGGCGACGTGCTCGACCTGCGCTATTCGGTCACCATGAAGGATCCCGCGCTCGGCGGCAATGCGGTGATCATGGGGCCGGTCGTCGCCGAGCCCATCAAGGTCGGTTTCGCGCGGGCGCGGCTGCTGTGGCCGACGGGCCAGGCAGTGAAGTGGAAAACCTATCCGGTGGGGGCCGCGCCGCAGGTGCGCGACGCGGGCGGGTGGCACGAGCTGGTGTTCAAGCTGCCGGTCGCCCGGCAGCCGGAGATGCCGGAGCGCATGCCGGGGCGGTTCGCAAGGCCGCCGATCGCGGAGGCCACGACCTTTGCCGACTGGCAATCCGTCTCCAGGGCGATGGCGCCGCTCTATCGCGTCGACGGGCTGATCGCCCCCGGCAGCGGGCTGGCCGCGGAAGTGGCGAAGATCGCCGCGGCGGAGAAGGACCCGCGCAAGCGCACGGCGGCGGCGCTCGCCCTGGTGCAGGGCAAGGTGCGCTATCTGTTCCGCGGCATGGCCAATGGCAATCTCGTGCCGCAGGCGCCCGCCGAGACCTGGGCGACCAAATATGGGGATTGCAAGGCGAAGACGCTGCTGCTGCTCGCCATCCTCCACGAGCTGGGGATCGAAGCGGAACCGGCGATGGCGAATCTGGACAATGGCGACCTGGTCGCTGAACGGCTCGCATCGCCCGCCGCCTTCAATCATGTCTTCGTGCTCGCCAAGGTGGGCGGCCAGCTGCTGTGGCTCGACGGGACGAGCACGGGCACGCATCTGGAGGACATAGGCGACGTGCTGCCCTTCGACTGGGTGCTGCCGTTGCGCGCCGAGGGGGCGGGATTGCTGCAGGTGCCGGCGCGTGCGCCGGTGCGGGCGACCATGGCCAGTGCGCTCGACGTCGACCTGACCGGTGGCATCGATGTTCCGGCGCCGTTCGAGGCGAAGTTGACGATGCGCGGCGCCGCCGCGGGCACGCTGAAGGCATTGGTGGGTGTCCGCAGCCAGGAGAGCCTGCGGGACCAGTTCCGCAAACTCGCGCCGCCGGCATTCGGACGGGATCTGGTGCTCACCGGCAGCGAAGTGCGCTTCGACGAGGCGAACGGTACGGCGACGATTGCGTTGTCCGGCATTCTGAATTGGAGCTGGCGCTATCAGGACGGGCGTTTCCGGCTCGATGCGGCGTCGCCGATCGCCTATCCGATTCCCGATCGCACGCGCGCGGCCTGGAAGGACATTCCGATCGCCACGGGCAACCCGGCGCGCAGCTCGACCACGCTGCGGGTCCGCCTGCCGGAAATGGGCGGCTATGTGCTGGACGGCGATGCCGCGCTCGATGCCGCCTTGCCGGGGGGCAAGCGGGTCGTGCGCCGGGCGACGCTGGCCGGCGGCCTGCTTTCGATCGATACCGAGGACGAGCAGACCGGAGCCGAGATCGCGCCGGCGGAGATTCCCGCGGCGCGCGCGAAGCTTGCCGAGCTCAACAACCGGGTGCTGCGCGTGCGGACGCTGCCGGGCGCACCTGGCCCATGGCGCGGCGTGGAGGCCGCCAAGCGTGCCGGCAAATACGACAAGGTGCTCGCGCGCTATGCCGCCCATATCGCCGAGAAGCCCGAGGAGGTTTCGCGCTACCTCGCCCGCGCGCGCTTCCTGACCAGGATCTTCGAGCGTCAGAAGGCGCTGGCCGATCTCGACAAGGCGATCGGCATGCAGGCCACGGCCGCGACCTATCGCGAACGCGCCGCGCTGCACCGGGCGCTGGGGCACAAGGCGGAGTCGCTCGCCGATCTGGGCGCGGCCCGGGAGCTCGATCCGGGCAATACGGGCACGCTCTATGCGCTGGCGAGCGAGCTCGCCAAGCTGGACCGGCTGGACGAGGCGCTGGCCCTGCTCCAGCCCAGGATCGACGAGCAAGGCGAGAACCAGCCGGACCTGCTGGTGGCCAAGGGGGCGGCGCTGGGCCATGCCCGCGACGCCGCGGGAGCGCTGGCGGCCTATGACGCGGCGATCGCGAAGCGTCCGGGCAATGCTGGCTTCCTCAACGGGCGCTGCTGGATCAAGGGCACGCTGGACGTCCAGCTCGATACCGCGCTGAAGGACTGCACGCGCGCGATCGAGCTGGGATCCGGCGGCACGGCGGCGGCGGCGCTCGACAGCCGGGCCCTGATCTATTTCCGGATGCGCCGCTTCGAGGAGGCGCTGGCCGATATCAACGCGGCGCTCGAGCAGCGGCCGGCGGCGGCGGGCAGCCTGTTCCTGCGCGGCCTGATCCTGCGGCGGACCGGCGATGCCAAGGCGGGGGATGCCGCCCTGGCCGAGGCTCAGCTGCTCTTTCCCCAGATCGACGAGGATTATGCCCGGTACGGGATCACGCCCTGATCCCCGGCCGGGCATTCGGCATTTCTTCACGCCCGTGCGATAATCGGGCGCCATGGCTACCCGGGTCTTCATCACGATCGACACCGAGATCATGTGGCGGCACCATGTCGCCGGTCTCGATGTCGACACGATCGTCCAGCGCTCGCTGGAGCCCGCCAATGTGGGCGTCGCCTGGCAGCTGGCGCAGCTTGCCCGGCACGGTCTCAAGGCCTGTTTCTTCGTCGATCCGATGCCGGCGCTGGTCTATGGCCTCGACCCGATCCGGCGCGTGGTCGGCGCGATCCTGGCAGCCGGGCAGGAAGTGCAGCTGCACCTCCATCCCAACTGGACCGGCGCGCATGCGGGCGACGGGGGCGCGACTCATGGCGCCTTCGAGCTGATCGACTACAGCTTCGACGAGCAGGTGGAACTGATTGCGGGCGCATCGGACATGCTGGTCGCCTGCGGCGCCGCCGAACCGGTCGCGTTCCGCTCGGGCAGCTATTCGGCGAGCGACGATACGCTGGGGGCGCTGGCCCAGCTCGGCTTCGAATATGATTCCAGCCACAACGGCTCCGAGCATCCCTGGCCGAGCGCGATCAATCTGGCGCCGCGCCAGATCGCCCCGATCGCGCATCGCGGAATCATCGAGGTGCCGGTGACCCTGATCGAGGATCGCGCCGGGCATCTGCGCCATTTCCAGATCTGCGCGCTGTCGGCGGGCGAGATGCGCGCCGCGCTCGACCACGCCGTGGTCCGCAGCCATGCGGCGGTGACGATCGTCAGCCATGGCTTCGAGCTTGCAAATCGCGCCGGAACGCGGCCTAACGCCGTGCATGTGCGTCGCTTCGAAGCGCTGTGCCGCATGCTGGCCAGCCGCCGGGGGGTTCTGGTGACCGAACATTTCGCCGACAGGCCGAGAATGGCGCTCGGGCAGGAAGATGCGCCGCTCGGGCCGAGCCTGCTCCGCACGCGCTGGCGCCAGGCCGAGCAGCTCTGGTCGAACCTGGTCGAGGAGCGCGCCGCGTGAACGCGATGAGCGAGGTCGCCGCCGAAGCGCCCCAGGCCAGGCCCACCCAGCTCAAGTTCGAGATCGGCGCGCGCACGCTGATGGCGATCCAGCGCTATCTGGTGCGCATTCCGCTGACGCTCGATGCGGCGCGGGCCGACCGGCTGCCGCTGCTGGCTCCCTTGCCGCGCGAGGCGCATGGCTATGTCGTCACCTCGCTGCCCGAGCATCTGGTGCCGGCGCTGGTCAAGGCGTCGGGCGACATGCTGCCCTTCGTCCGGCAGCGCTATACCCGCTATTTCGCCGATTTCGGGATAGGCTTCGATGCCTGGTGGAACGGGCTCTCGTCCAATGCCCGCCAGGGCATCAAGCGCAAGGCCAGGAAGATCGCGGCGGAGAGCGGCGGCGAGCTCGACGTGCGCGCCTTTCGCGGGCCGGACGAGCTGGAGGCGTTCCACGACGTCGCCCGGCGGATCTCGCTGCGAACCTATCAGGAGCGGCTGCTCGGCTCCGGCCTGCCCGACAGCCCCGAGTTCATCGCGACGATGCTGGCACAGGGCGCCGCGGACCAGGTGCGCGCCTGGCTGCTCTACATCGCGGGCGAGCCGGCTGCCTATCTCTATTGCCCGGTGATCGAGGGGGGCGTGGTGATCTATGCCCATGTCGGCCATGATCCGGCGTTCAACGACCTCTCGCCCGGCGCGGTGCTCCAATTGGAGGCGATGCGCGACCTGTTCGAGGAGGAGAAATTCGCCCGCTTCGACTTCACCGAGGGCGAGGGCCAGCACAAGCGCCAGTTCGCCACCGGCGGCGTGGCGTGCGTCGACCTGTTCCTGCTGCGTCCGTCGCTGGCCAATCGGGTGACGATGGCGGCGCTCGGCGGTTTCAACCGGGCGGTGGCGGGCGCGAAGGCGCTGGTGAACAGGGCGGGCCTGGAGAAGCTCGCGAAGAAGGTGCGGCGGGGGGCCTGATCGCCCTCTCCCCAACCCCTCCCCTGAAGGGGAGGGGCAGATTATATAGCCTCCCCATGCACCTGCGCGCCGAAGCCATCATCCTCTCCGTTCGCGCGCATGGCGAGCATGGCGCGATCGTGCGGGCGTTCACCGAGCAGGAGGGCGTGCAGCCCGGCTATGTCCGCGGCGGGCATGGGCGGGCGCTGCGGCCGGTGCTCCAGCCGGCGAACCTGGTGCAGGGCGAATGGCGCTCGCGGACCGAGGATGCGCTCGCCGGGTTGACGGTGGAGCTGCTCCACAGCCGCGCGGCGATGTTCTCGGAAGCCTTGCCCGCCGCCGCCTTCCAATGGGCGACCGCGCTTTCCGCCTTCGCGCTGCCCGAAGGCCTGCCCTATCCGCGGCTCTACAGCGCGCTCGACGGCGTGCTCGCCGCGATCGAGGCGGCGCCGGCGGCGCGGGGCTGGGCGGTGGCGATGGTCCGCTACGAGCTGCTGCTGCTCGCCGAACTCGGCTTCGGACTCGACCTCGAGCATTGCGCCGCCACCGGCCGCAACGACGAGCTCGCCTATGTCAGCCCCAGGAGCGGCATCGCGGTGAGCCGGATCGGGGCGGAAGGCTATGAGGACCGGCTGCTGCGGCTGCCGCGCTTCCTGGTCGAGGGCGGAGAGGCCGGATGGGGCGATATCCTGGACGGCTTCAGGCTCACCGGCCATTTCCTGGAACGCGACCTGCTGATCGGAAAGGGCGCCGAACTGCTCGCGGCGCGGGCCCGGCTGGTCGATCGGCTGAAGCGCGCTGTTGCGTGACGGCCACAAGGGCGGCAAAGCAGGCGACGACGACGTGGGGAGCATGAATTGCCACTGATAGCTGTTCTGCCCGGTGACGGGATCGGGCCGGAAGTTACGCGCGAGGCGCGCCGGGTTCTGGAGGCGCTGGCGCTGGGCCTGGACTTCGAGGAGGCGCCGGTCGGCGGCGCGGCCTATCTGGTGACGGGGCGCCCGCTGCCGCAGGAGACGCTCGACCTCGCCAAGAAGGCCGATGCCGTGCTGTTCGGCGCGATCGGCGATCCGCGCTTCGAGGCGCTGGAGCGGCGGCTGCGCCCCGAGGCGGCGCTGCTCGGCCTGCGTCGCGAGCTGCAGCTCTTCGCCAACATCCGCCCGGCAACGCTGTTCCCGGCGCTGGCCGATGCCTCGCCGCTCAAGCCCGATGTGGTGGCGGGGCTCGACCTGGTCATCGTCCGCGAGCTGGTGGGCGACGTCTATTTCGGCGAGAAGGGCCGGCGGCACACCGCCGAGGGCCTGCGCCAGGGCTTCGACATCATGAGCTACAACGAAGTCGAGGTGGAGCGCATCGCCCGGGTCGGCTTCGAGATGGCCAGGCGCCGCAAGAAGAAGCTCTGCTCGGTCGACAAGGCGAACGTGCTCGAGACGTCGCAGCTCTGGCGCGACGTCGTGAACGAGCTGGCGACCGAATATCCCGAGGTCCAGCTCACGCACATGTATGTCGACAATGCCGCGATGCAGCTGGTGCGCGCGCCGGCGGCGTTCGACGTGATCGTCACCGGCAATCTCTTCGGCGACATTCTGTCCGACCAGGCGAGCATGTGCGCCGGCTCGATCGGCATGCTGCCCTCGGCTTCGCTGCGGGCCTGGAGCGGCGACAACGGCATGTACGAGCCGATCCACGGCTCGGCACCGGACATTGCGGGCACCGGCAAGGCGAATCCCTGCGCGGCGATCCTGTCGGCGGCGATGCTGCTGCGCCATTCGCTCGGCAATGAGGAAGCGGCGCTGAAGGTGGAGGCCGCCGTCGCGGCGGCGCTGGCCGGCGGTGCGCGGACGGCCGATCTCGGCGGATCGCTGTCGACCACCGCGATGGGCGACGCGGTGCTCAAGGAACTCGCGTGATCCCCGACCAGCTCGAGCTCGCGGTGGTGATCCCGACGTTCAACGAGCGCGCGAACGTGCCGTTGCTGATCGAGAAGCTGGATGCGGCGCTGAAGGGCCGGAACTGGGAAGCGGTATTCGTCGACGACGACAGCCCGGACGGGACGGCGGATGCGGCGCGTGCGCTGGGGCGTCGGGATCCGCGGGTGCGGGTGATCCAGCGGATCGGGCGGCGGGGCCTGTCCTCGGCCTGTATCGAGGGGATGTGCGCGACGGCGGCGCCGTTCGTTGCGGTGATCGACGGGGATCTGCAGCATGACGAGACGCTGCTGCCGAAGATGCTGGACGCGCTGGAGGGGGATGGCGGTCTCGACGTGGTGATCGGCTCGCG
>NZ_JAPDIR010000014.1 GCF_029870595.1 Sphingomonas sp. CBMAI 2297 | reverse complement strand
GGGGTGGATCGGGAGGGTGTCGAGCGGCTTGTCGGCTTCGCCCAGCAGGACCAGGATCGCGCGCTTCGTCGCGGCGAGCTCGGCCTCCAGCTGGGCGGCTTGCGCCTCGGCCTGCGCGACATCGGCGTCGATCCGCGCCACATCGGCGTTCGCGGCAAGGCCGCGCTCGGTGCGCGTGCGCATGGCCGCCAGGATCCCCTGCTGGATCGCCAGCGTCTCCCGCGCCGCTTCGGCCTGCGCGGCGAGGCCGCGCGCCGCGAACAGGGCATCGGCCATGTCGGCGGCGAGCTTCGCCCGCGTCCCTTCCTGCACGAAGCGGGCGGCCGCGAGATCGGCGTCCGCCGCGGCCCGCGCGACGCCGCGCCGGCCCAGCAGATCCAGCTCCCAGGAGAGATTGAAGGTGGGGGACGCGGCCGCAACCGTCGCTCCCGAGGTTACCGACGTGCCGCCGGGGCCGCCGATCAGCACGTCCGGACCGGACAGGCTCTCGCTGCGCTGCACCCCGCCGGTAACCTGCAAATCCCCCTGGACCCGGAAGGGGGCGAGCGCGGCCCGGCGGATCGCCTGGGCTTCGCGCAGGCGCGCCAGGCCGAGCCGGACATCGGCGTTGGCGCGCAGCCCGCGCGCGACGAGATCGTCCAGTTGCGCATCGCCGAACAGCGTCCACCACCGATCCAGCGCCGCCGGCTCCGGAGCCGGATCCGGCGCCATGGCCTCGAAGCGCGCGGGCAGGGGCGCGACGGGGCGCCCGATCTCGAGGCTCGGCGCACATCCCGCCGTCGCGAGGACGGCGGGAAGCAATACCGACGGGATGCGGCGGCCGTGCATCAGAAGGCCTGGCGGATTCCGAGCATGGCGGACCAGCCCGACAGGCGCGGACGGAATTCCGTCTTGGTCGTGCCGTTGAAGCCGTCGAAGCGCAGCGACGAGGTTCGGGAATAGCGCGCACCCAGCTCGATCGTGGTCGACTGGGTGGCCGCGATGCCGACGCCGGCGTCGAGGTGCCAGTTGAAGCCCCAGTCCTTGTCCGAATAGCGGCTGCCGGTGGCGGGCGAACCGCTCAGGCGGCTCAGGCGCGAGCTCACGCGCGACAGGCCGACGCCGCCGCCGACATAGGGCGCCACATGCGCGCTCATCGGGATGTCGAAATAGCCCGCCGCGCCGATGGTGAGCGCCTTGGTCCGGCCGTCCGCGGTGAAGCCGCCGGTGGACGCCTTCTTCTTGTCGATGCCGGCGGTGGTGTAGCCGACCGTGCCTTCGAGGCGGAACGGGCCGGCGTCATAGCCGATGCCGAGCTCGCCGTTGAAGCCGCGCTTGTAATCGGTGTCGCGCTGGATGGTGGTCCCGGCGGTGGGGTTGTTCCGCAGGCGGGCGTCGGTGTCGATGGACAGGCCCGCCCGCGCCACGCCGTAGACGCCGGTCGACTGATCATCCTGCGCGGCCGCGGGAGTCACGCCGGCCGCGGCGATTGCGAGCGCGGCGAACGCGCAGTGACGGAAAGCGGGTACCATGAAAATCTCCTGTCTGCCGAGGCGGCATGATCGCCGCGTCGCCATCCTCTCTCCGGCAGATCGATGGAGCCTTATGGAGGATTCGATGGAGGCTTGATGGAGGGGCGCAATTCAAGCGGTCGCCGTCTCCACGGGACCTACATAATCGGCGATTATGGCCAGCCGCAGGAGGCACGATGAGCGGCAGGATATTGATCGTCGAGGACGAGCGGGAGATTGGCGACATATTGGCGCTCTATCTCGACAAGGGCGGCTATCAGACGCAGCGCGCCTTCTCGGTGTCCGAGGCGATCAGGCTGCATGCCCAGTTCCGGCCGGACCTGGTGCTGCTCGATATCGGGCTTCCGGGCGGCGACGGCCTGGAGGTGCTCACCACCATCGGCAATCGCGCGGGCACGCCGGTCATCATGGTCACTGCGCTCGATGACGACGGCTCGAAGCTGTCGTCGCTGCGGATGGGCGCCGACGACTATGTCGTGAAGCCGTTCAACCCGGCCGAAGTGGTCGAGCGCGTGCGCGCGGTGCTCCGCCGCGCGCAGGCTACGAGCCCGAACCGGACGATCAGCATCGGCAGCCTGGTGGTCGACCTCAATGCCCATGCCGTGCTGCGCCGGGCGGACGACGGGAGCGGGCTCGAGCGCGTGCCGCTGACACCCACCGAGTTCCAGATCTTCGCGCACATGGCGCGCCAGCCGCGCCGCGCCTTCACGCGCATGGAATTGCTGGACGCGGCCTCGCCCGACAGCGAAGCCTATGACCGGGTGGTGGATTCGCATTTGTCGAAATTGCGGGCCAAGCTGAATGCGGTGGGATGCGGCGACATGATCGAGCCGGTGCGGGGGGTGGGATATCGCCTGTGGCCCGAGCGCTGAACCGCATCGTCACGCGCGTCTGGCTGCTTGCCGGCATGATGACGCTCATCACGATCGTGATGAGCGTCGCCGTCTATTATGGCGCCACCGTCCTCCGGCTCCACCAGATCGGCAATAGCATGCCGCCCAAGGCGCGCGCGGAGTTCGAGCGGCTGGTCCGCACGGGTCAGACCGACAGCGATCGGTTCTTCGATCTCCACGAGCAATATTCGGGCGCGCTCATCCTGCCGAGCGACTGGCTGTTCCTGGCATTGATCGGCATCGTCTCGACCAGCGTCGGCGGCGGCATCGCCTATGTCTTCGCGCGCCGGATCAGCGCGCCGATCAGCGCGGTCAGCCTTGCCGCGAGCCAGGTGGCGGAGGGCGAGCGCGGCGTGCGGGTGGCGGCGGCGGGCCTGGCTGGGGAGACCGCGGAGCTGGTCGACAGCTTCAACCGGATGGCCGCCGACCTCGAGGCCTATGAGCGCGAGCGCAAGATCCTGACCGCCGGCATCGCGCACGAACTGCGCACGCCGCTCACCATCCTCAAGGGGCGCCTCCACGGGCTGAGCGACGGCTTCATCGATCCGAGCACGGACGAGCCGGAGCGCCTGCTGCGCCAGGTCGAGCAATTGTCGCGTATCGTCGAGGATCTTCGCACGCTGGCCCATGCCGATGCCCATGTCCTCGAACTGGATCTGCGAGTGATCGACCTCGCCCGGGTCGTCCAGCTCGCGATCCTCGACCTTGGCCCGGAGGCCGAGGCGGCGGGGCTGACGATCGGCGAGGCCTGCCGGCCCGTACGGGTCCGGGCAGACCCGGTGCGGATGCGCCAGGTCGCGATGAACCTCATCAGCAACGCCATCCGCCACGGCGCGGACGGCGAGCGGATCGAAGTGGCGGTGATGATCGAGGGCGGCGGCGCTGTCCTTCGCGTTTCCGACGAGGGCAGGGGCTTTGAGGAAGGCGACGAGCACCGCCTGTTCACGCCCTTCTGGCGAGCGGCAAGATCCCAGGTCGCGGTGCGCTCCGGCAGCGGCCTCGGGCTGGCGCTCACCGCGAAGCTGGTCGAGGCACATGGCGGACGCATCGTCGCGGCGAACCGATCCGATCGCTCAGGGGCGTGCTTCATCGTCCATCTGCCGCTGCACGACGGATCGTCGGGCGCCGGCTAGAGTAAAAATCCATGTAAATTGTTGATTTACCTGGAGGTCGGTAGCGCATTTTGCCACCCCCGCTTTCGCGGGGATGGCGTATGAGCTCTTAACCTAGTGGAGCATGATCGCTGCCGGCTCGGCCCGGGGCTGCTGCGGTTTGCGCGCCGCGGCACGGGCGAATGCGCAGAGCGTCGCGTAGCATAGCGCCGGGACGATGAACGCCGTCGCATAGCTGCTGCGCTCCGAAACCAGCCCGACGAGCAGGGGCAGGATCGCGCCGCCCACGATGGCGGTGCAGAGCAGGCCCGAGGTCGCTTCCGCGCTCGCGTTGGAACGCTCGAGCGTGAGCGTGAAGATCACCGGGAACATGATCGAGTTGAACAGGCCGATGCTCAGCGCGACGAAGCCGGCGGTGACGCCGCCGACCGCGAAGACATAGAGGCACATCGCGGCGGCGATGGCGGTGAACAGCGCCAGCAGGTGGTGCGCCTTGACCTGCGTGAGCAGGACCGAGCCGATCAGGCGGCCGACCATCGCGCCGCCCCAATAGAAGGCGACGGCCTTGCCGGCTTCCTGGAGCGACACGCCCGGAATGCCGTCGCTGCCCATCGCATAGCCGAGCACCGGCACGCCGAACGCGGCGTCCGAATGGCCCCAGATCGCGTCCGAATTCAGGAACAGCGCCATCTGCGTGCCGATCGCGACCTCGGCACCGACATAGAGGAAGATCGCGAGCGCGCCGAGCAGCGCCCATTTGGAGGTGAGCGCATCGGTGAACAGCGCCCAGAAACCGCGCTGCGGGCCGGTCGCCGGAGGCGCCGCCTCGGTGACGACACGGCGGCTCAGATAGAAGAACACCGCGAGCGCGGCGATCAGGCCGCAGATCCAGAAATAGGCGGAGTCGATGCCGGCCAGCGCGCTTGCGCGGACCTCCTTCGTGACGATCGCTCCTTCCTTCACTTCGATGCCGGCCAGGAACAGATGGGCCCCGAGCAGCGGCCCGATGAACGTCCCCAGCGAGTTGAAGGTCTGGCTGAGCGTCAGGCGCAGATGGCTATGGCGCGGATCGCCCAGCGCCGCCGCGAGGGGGTTGGCCGCGACCTGCAGGATGGTGATGCCGCTCGCGAGGATGAAGAGGCCGAGCAGGACCAGCGTGAACATCGCGAGATTGGCGGCCGCGAGCATCACCAGGCATCCGGCGATCATCATGCACAGCGCGGCCAGGATGGTCGGGATCGGCTTCAGGCGCGCGAGCAGCGCCGCGGCCGGGAACGACATCACGCCATAGGCTGCGAAAAAGGCGAAAGCCGCCGCCTGGGCCTGGAAGTCGGTCAAGGTGAAGATGCCCTTCACCGCCGCGACCAGCGGATCGATCAATGAGGTGATGAACCCCCAGGCGAAAAACAGGCACGTCACGATGGCATAGGCCGCCGTCACGCCAACCGATTGCTTCGTCGTCATGTATCCTCCCCCGAATTCCTGTTTCTAGCGCATGCCGGCCAGGCTGTCGGACGGCAGCAACTGGGTTTTGCCGGAGAGCCGGGTCACCGCGTAGGTAAAGCCCGGCATCAGCGCATAGGCGCCCACTTCGCCGGCCGCGCTCAGCGCCAGGAAGCCGACCTGCATCCCCTGGATGGCATCGCCGCGCAGCCGGGCGATATACTCGACCGCCTCCCGGCAGGCGGCCTGGGGCGAGAGGCCGGCGCGCATCGACGCGACCACGCGCGCGGTGCCGACGATGCGGGTTACTTCCTCGCCCACGCCGGTGGAGGCGGCGCCGCCGATGCCGCGCTCGACATAGAGGCCGTGCCCCGCGAACGGCGAATCCCCGACGCGGCCGTGCATCTTGTAGGCCATGCCGGACGTCGTGCAGGCGCCCGCCATGCGCCCGTCCGCCGAACGCGCGAGCAGGCCGAGCGTGTCGTGGTTCAGCGCCGACCCCGGCGGCCCCGGCAGCTGGTTCTCGATATTGGCCTGGGGCTTGTATTGCGCGGTCTTCAGCCATTCGCGCCATGCCTTTTCGGCCTCGGGCGTCAGCAGCTTCGCCGTCTTCATCCCATGCTCGATCGCAAGGCGCCGCGCGCCTTCGCCCACCAGCATGGTGTGCGGCGTCTTCTCCATGACCAGCCGGGCGACCGAGATCGCGTGGACGATATCCTCCAGAGCGGCGACCGCGCCGATATGGCCCGCATCGTCCATGATGACGGCGTCCAGCGTCACTCGTCCGTCGCGGTCGGGATAGCCGCCGAGGCCGACCGAGTGGTTCGCCGGATCCGCCTCCGGCACCCGCGCGCCGGCCTCGACCGCGTCGATCAGCGACCCGCCCGCGTTGAGACGGGCTAGCGCCGCCGCGTTCGCCGCGGCGCCGAAGTCCCAGGTGGAGACCACCGCGATCGGGTCGCTTCCGCGCACAAAGGCGGAGCTCGCGCCGGCAAAGGTCGCGGTCGTCACGCCCATGGCCAAGGCGGTACGGCGAGTCACTGCTGTCGTCATGCGCTCTCCTCGATGGCGGCGCGCAGCCGGCGGATCAGGGCTGCGCTGGTTCTGCGCCGGGGACCGGCCGAAAAGCCCATCGCCACGCTGCGTGGATCGGGGCGTCCCGGCTCGCTCGCCGAGCCGTGCACCTCGCGCACGCCGCTCACGCGCGCGATCCTTGCCACATTGTCGGGAGCGAGGCCCGAGCCGGCGATGACGGACAGCCTGCCGTGCGCCGCGTCCACCATCCTCGCAAGCGTGAGGGCACCAGCCAGCGCGGTCGCTTCCTGGCCCGAGCTGAGGATCTTGTCGAAGCCCAGCGCGCAGGCTTCCTCGACCGCGGCGATCGGATCGGGGACGAGGTCGATCGCCCGATGCAGCACCAGGGCGGCATCGCGGGCGACCATGCGAAACCGGGTGAGCGCGCGCGAATCCAGCGTGTCGTCCGGGCGCAGTGCCCCGACCACCACGCCGGCGGCCCCGAGCGCGAGCGCATGCCGGATATCCTCGGCCATCAGCGCCAGCTCGTCGGTATCATAGACGAAGTTTCCGGCGCGCGGCCGGATCATCGCATGGACCGGAATGCCCGTCGCCACGGCGCGTTCGATCAGGGCCGGGGAGGGGGTGAGGCCACCCAGCTCGAGCGCGCTGCACAGCTCGATCCGGTCGGCGCCGCCCATAGCCGCCGCGGCGATGCCCGCGGCATCGTCGACGCAGATCTCGAGCGTGACGGCCATCAGCGCTTGCCCCCGCCGCTCATCGAGAAGGGCGCGGCGCCCGGGCCCGTGCCCCATGCCTGGTTCGGCCGCGGCCCCATCTCGAAGCGCAGCGTGCCGCCGGCCATGATCTCGTCATGGCCCAGCCAGGTGCGGTTCAGGGGCCGGCCATTGAGCGTGGCGGACTGGATATAGACGTTCGCGGCGCTGTTTCCCGGAGCATCAATGGTGAACGTCCGGCCATTTTCCAGCGCCAGTTCGACATGGCGGAACAGGGGCGAGCCGATCACATATTGGTTCGCGCCCGGCGTCACCGGATAGAAGCCGAGCGCGCTGAACACATACCAGGCCGAGGTCTGGCCATTGTCCTCGTCGCCCGGATAGCCGTCGGGCGCGCTCGAATAGAGCTTGCGCATCACTTCGCGCACCCGCGCCTGCGCCTTCCAGGGCTGGCCGGCATAATTGTAGAGATAGATCATGTGCTGGATCGGCTGGTTGCCATGGGCATAATTGCCCATGTCGACGATCTGCATCTCGCGGATCTCATGGATGGTGAAGCCGTAATAGCTGTCGTCGAACTTGGGCGGGCTGTCGAACACGCTGTCCAGCTTCGCGGCAAAGGCCTGGTCGCCGCCCATCAGCGTAATCAGGCCCTGCACGTCCTGGAACACCGACCAGCTATAGTGGAGGCTGTTGCCCTCGGTGAAGGCGTCGCCCCATTTGAGCGGGTTGAAGGGAGACTGGAAGCTCCCGTCCCGGTTGCGGCCGCGCATCCAGCCGCTCTCGGCATCGAAGAGCTTGCGGTAGTTCTGCGCCCGGCTCGCGAACAGGGCGGCGTCGCGGGGCTTGCCGAGCGCCGTCGCGAGCCGCGAGATGGTGAAATCGGCATAGGCATATTCGAGCGTGCGCGCGGCATTCTCGTTGATGCCGACATCGTAGGGGACATAGCCGAGCCGGTTGTACCAGTCGACGCCTTCGCGCCCGACCGAGCTGATCGTCTTGCCTTCGCGCGACTTGGGCCGGCCCTGGTCGGTGTCGGCATTCTTGCGGATCGCTTCGTAGAGCTTGGCGATGTCGAAGCCGCGAATGCCCTTGAGATAGGCGTCGGCGATGTTCACCGCCGAGTTCGAGCCGATCATCACGTCGCGGTGGCCGGGGCTGGCCCATTCGGGCAGCCAGCCCGATTCGTCATAGGTATTGGCGAGCCCCTGCATGATCTGCCCGTCAAGCTCGCGGTGCATCAGCGCGAACAGCGGGAAGACCGCGCGGAAAGTGTCCCAGAAGCCGTTGTCGGTGAACATCGGGCCGGGATGCACCTTGCCGTCATAGGGGCTGTAGTGGATCGTCCGTCCGCCGGCATCGACTTCGTGGAACATGCGCGGGAAGAGCATGGTGCGATAGAGCGCCGAATAGAATGTGCGCTTCGCGTCGATGTCCGGGTCTTCCACCTTGTACCGGCCGAGCAGGGCGTTCCACTGGTCCCTGGCCTTGGCCTCGGTGGCTTCGAAGCTGTCCTTGCCGATCTCGCGATCGAGGTTGAGCGCGGCCTGTTCGGGGCTGACGAAAGAGGAGGCGACGCGAACATGGACCTGCTCGCCCTTGCGCGTCTTGAACCCGATGATTGCCCCGACATGCTGCCCCTCGGCCTGGGGGACGCCGGGGTTGCGCTTCCAGCCGTCTCCCCAGGTCTCGGCGACGTCGAAATCGCGATCGAACTCGGCGACGAACCAATTGTGGAAATTGCCCGGAACGCCGCCATGGTTGTTGCGCGCATAGCCGATGATCCGGCGTTCCCCGGGCAGGATCTTGACCATCGAGCCCATGTCGAACCCGTCGAGCAGGATCCAGCTCTGCTCGCTCTCGGGGAAGGTGAAGCGGAAATGCGCCGCCCGCGCCGTCGCCGTGACCTGGGCGGTCACGTCGTAATCGGCCAGATAGACGCCGTAGCGATAGGGCCGTGCCGTCTCCGCCTTGTGGGAGAACCAGGATTGGCGCTCGTCTTCCTTGAACTTGAGCGGACCGGTGAGCGCCATCAGCGAGAACGCGCCGTAATCGTTGAGCCAGGGGCTCGGCTGATGGGTCTGCTTGATGCCGCGGATCCTGTGGTCGCCGTAGCGATAGGTCCAGCCATCGCCCATCTTGTTGGTCATGGGCGTCCAGAAGTTCATGCCCCATGGCACGGCGATCGCCGGATAGGTGTTGCCATAGGATAGCTCGAAGGACGAATCGGTCCCGGTGAGCGGGTTGGCGAGATCGGCATAGTCCGGCGCCTGCTGTGCTCCGAGCGGGGCCGGAAGCAGGGCCAGGGCGAGCCCCAGCATATGTATCGCAACTCGCCCCATCCGCATCGTCTCCCTATTCCTTGTCATGGGGCCCTTGCTCACCGGCGCGGAAGCCGGGTTCGTGCCTGGGCCCAGAAGGCGGGGGTGAACATCTGGCCCGCGCCGACGATTGCCGCGTCTTCGGTATTCTCGTGGATCATGATCGGTATCGCCACCTCGTGCGCGGCGAGCCCCTGGCGCAGAGTCGGCGCGAAAAGGTCGAACGCGCCGGCGATGCGCCCGCCGAGCATGATCGTCTCCGCACCGAACCCGCGCGCCCAGGGCGCGACGATCGCGGCGAGGCTGGCGCCATATTCCGCGAAGACTCCCCGCAGGGCCTCATTCTGCCGCGCCTCGGCGGCCATTCTGGCCACGCTTTCCCAGGGCCGGCCGCTCTGCCTTGCCGCCTCGGTAAGGAGCCAGCGGGAGGAGACATAGTCATCGGCGATCCCGTGCTTGAACGGCATGTTCCACAGGCATCCGCCGGGAGGCACCGCGCCCGGCTCTTCCTCGATCACCGGGATGCCGCGATCGAGGAACGCCGCGCCGAGCCCGGTGCCGAGCGTGATCGCGAGCACCCGGGCGCTATCCCCCGTCGCGCCCATCGCCACGCAGCCGACCGCGAAGGCGGTCGCGTCGTTCAGGAAGCGGATTTCGCGCGAGGCGGGCAGGCGGCGCTGCAGCTCTTCGCGCACATTGACGCCGTAAAGGCTCTGGAACTTGCCATTGCCCTCGAAAAAGGCGGTGCCGGTGCGATAGTCGAACGGGCCCGGCATCGCGATGCCGACGCCGGTGACCTGATCGGTGTCCGGCGCGATCGTCGTGATCAGGTGCGCCCAGGCATCGAGCAGTTCGGCGCTGGCGGCGCCGCTGCGCGTCTCGCTATGCCGGTAGCTCTTGACGAGGATCCCGTGCCCCTGCCGGTTCAGCAGCGCGCCGGCGACGTGGTGACCGCCGATATCCAGCCCGACGATCATGCCATGCCTCTCCCCCTGGACCCGTTGCGCCGCGCGATGCGGTCGTTGCACGAAATGTAATCCATTACATATCGCGAGGCCAGCCTTATTTGCGGATAGGCGGTCGAAACGGCTGCGCGCGGTGCCCGGAGGGGCTTTCGGCACCATGAGCGGGTGCCGGCGCGTTCATCCGCTGCTCTCGCGCACGACCAGAGTGTGCGGAAGAATGTGCACGGCCTCGTCCCGTGCCTTGTCCTCGATCCAGTCGATCAGCAGTTCGCAGGCCTTTGCGCCCATTTCGGCGGCTGGCTGGCGGACGGTGGTGAGCGCCGGGGTGGAGTGGGCGGCGAAATCGATGTCGTCGAAGCCCGTGACCGCGATATCGGAAGGGACCGAGACGCCGAGCGCCGCGAGCGCCTGGATCGCGCCGATGGCCATTTCGTCGTTGATGCTGACGATCGCGGTGGGGCGCGGCGTCATTGCGAGAATCTCGCGCGCGGCCTCGAAGCCGGACTGCATCCTGAAGCTGCCATGGAGGACGAGCGCCGGATCGAAGGCGATGCCGGCCGCCTCAAGCGCCTGGCGATAGCCCTTGAGGCGATCGATGGCATGGGCGTTGGCCTGCGGCCCGCTGATTGCCGCGATCCGGCGATGGCCGCGCGCGATCAGGTGCGCGACGACTTCGCGCATCGCGCCGACATTGTCGATCCGCACCGACGGCGCTTCGGTCAGTTCGCAGCCACAGGCATGGACGATGGGATAGGGTGCTCGGCGGCGGCTGTCGGCCGGCGCATAATCGGGGCTGAGCTGGATCACGCCGTCCGCCAGCCGCGTCTCGACCAGCCGGGCATAATGTTCCTCGCGCTCGGCCGAATCGCGCGTGTCGCCGAGCAGCACCGAATAGCCGCGCTTCCACGCGGTCGCTTCGATGCCGGCGGTGACGTTGGCGAAGAAGGGATTGGCGATGCCCGGCACCAGCACCAGCAGGGTGAAGGACTTGTCGGTGCGCAGGTTGCGCGCGAGCATGTTAGGCCGGTAGCTTACCGCCTCGACTGCCTTGAACACTTTCGCGCGAGTCTTCTCGGTCACCTTCTCCGGCTCGCGGAGCGCCCGCGACACGGTCGCCGTCGAAAGGCCGGCGGCACGGGCTACATCAAGGATGGTGGTCATCGCCGTGTGATTGCCCTTCGCACTTCCCGCATCCATCCGCTCCCCATTGCCCGATCCCGCGCCGTTCCCGACGAAAGAGAGCGATGGCCGGCCCATTGTCAATATTGTCGGGAAGGGCTTTACAAAAAATGTAATCGATTGCAAATCCGGATTCGCGCAACGAGTCCGGGCAGATAGCAAAGGTCCGGCGGGCGCCACGCCGGCGGGCTCGTTGGAGAGGGGGCAGGATTGACCGTTATCGATGGCGCGATCGTCGCCGCCTATCTCGTCGCAACGCTCGTCATCGCGCTGGTGGTGCGCCGCCGCGCCGCGCAGAGCATCGACAGCTATTATCTCGGCAACAAGCGGATGCCCTGGTATCTGCTCTGCCTGTCCGATGCATCGGGGATGTTCGACATTTCCGGCACGATGTGGCTGACGACGCTGCTGTTCGTCTATGGCCTGAAGAGCATCTGGCTTCCCTGGCTCTGGCCGGTGTTCAATCAGGTCTTCCTGATGGCGTTCCTCGCGCTGTGGCTGCGCCGCTCGAACGTGCGTTCCGGTGCCGAATGGATCCTGCTGCGCTTCGGGGAGGGGACGGGGAGCCGGCTCTCGCATCTCTCGGTGGTGGTCTTCGCGCTGTTCTGCGTGGTCGGCTTCCTCGCCTATGCCTTTGTCGGCATCGGCAAGTTCATGGAGCTGTTCATCCCGTGGGAAACCGTGGCGCCGCTGCTCGGCGGGATGACGGTCGATCCCGCGCTGGTGCCGAACATCTATGCGGTGTTCTTCACCAGCCTGGTGACGCTCTACGTCGTGCTCGGCGGCATGCCCGGGATCGTGTGGACAGACGTGCTGCAATTCTCGATCATGACGATCGCGGCGATCTTCATTGCCGGCCTCGCCATGACGTTGGTCTCGCCGGACCAGGTGGCGGCGGCCACGCCCCAAGGGTGGATGAGCCCGTCCTTCGGCTGGTCGCTCGGCCTGGACTGGCGGGCGATCCAGCCCGAGGTCCAGTCCAAGATCGCCGCCGACGGCTATGGGCTGTTCGGCCCGTTGTTCATGATGATGCTCTTCTCGGGAATCCTGAAGAGCGCGGCCGGCCCCGCGCCGAGCTACGACATGCAGCGCATCCTGGCGACGCGCACCCCGCGCGACGCCGCGAAGCTGACCGGCTTCGTCTCCGTCGTCCTGATGCCGATCCGCTATCTGATGATCACGGGCTTCACGGTGCTGGCGCTGGTCTTCGTCGATCGGCTCGACCTCGTCTCGGGCGGGCGGATCGACTATGAGAGCATCCTCCCCGCCGCGATCCAGAGCTTCGCGCCGGCGGGGATGCGCGGCCTGATCGTCACCGGCCTGCTCGCCGCCTTCATGGCGACCTTCGCCAGCAGCCTGAACGCGGCGCCGCTCTATCTCGTGAACGATATCTACCGCCGCTACATCAATCCCGGCGCGTCGCAGCGCCGGATGATCTGGATGAGCTACGGCGTGTCGCTCACCGTCGTCCTCATCAGCATGGGGATCGGCCTGTTCGTCGCGAGCATCAACGATGCGCTGCAGTGGATCGTGTCGGGCCTGTGGGGCGGCTACACCGCGTCGAACGTGATCAAATGGTATTGGTGGCGGTTCAACGGCCATGGCTATTTCTGGGGAACGGTCGCCGGCATGGCCTGCGCGATGACCTTCCCGTTCCTGTTCGGCGCGCTCCTGCCCGATATGGGTTCCGTCCTCGCGCTCTACCTCTTCCCGCTGGTGATCCTGGTCGCCGGGACGATCGCCATAACGGTGAGCCTGATGACGCCGCCGACGGACATGGCGGTGCTCAAGACCTTCTACGACCGGGTGCGGCCCTGGGGCTTCTGGGGGCCGGTGCACCGCGCGCTCGCGCAGGACCGGCCGGGGGTGCGGCCGAACCGCAGCTTCCCGCGCGACATGTTCAACATCGCGGTCGGGACGATCGTCCAGACCAGCCTGGTGGCAGTGCCGATCTTCCTGGTGCTGAAGAATGTCCCGGGCCTGCTGGCAGCGCTGACGGTCGCCTCCGCCGGAGGGTTGACCCTGTGGCGCACCTGGTACCGTAGACTCGAGGACTGGCCGAGCGACATGGCCCGGCTGGATGCAGCGCCGGAGACCGCGCGATGATCGGGCGGAGCGGCATGCGGCTCGCCGCCGCGGCATTGTTGCTGGCCGTCGGCGCGGGCGCGCGCGAGGCTCCGGTGGCGGCGACCCCGGGCGAGGATCCAACCGCCTATGTCGATCCGCTGATCGGCACCGGCGGCAACGGCCATGTCTTCCCCGGCGCCACCGTGCCGTTCGGCATGGTCCAGCTCAGCCCGTCGAACGACCGCAATGGCTGGAATTGGACATCGGGCTATCATTATTCCGACGGGGACATCAAAGGCTTCGCGCATACGCACATCAGCGGGGCGGGCCTGTCGGCGCTCGGCGACATCCTGCTGATGCCGACGCGCTCGCCATCGACCGAGGCGGGCTCGGCCGAGCATCCCGGCTCGGGCTATCGCTCGCGCTTCTCGCATTCCCGCGAGCTGGCGCGGCCGGGCTATTACCGCGTCCATCTGGACGATCCGGACGTCGATGCCGAGCTGACCGCCGCCATGCGCGCCGGCTTCCATCGCTATACCTATCGGGGTGACGCGCCACGCTATGTGGTGATCGATCCGACGCACAGCGTCGGGGACCATGCCTATCGCACCGAGATCGAGATCGTCTCCGACCACGAGATCCGGGGCTGGAAGCGCGCGATCAGCCAGTCCTCGGGCGATCGCTCGGTCTTCTTCGTCGCGCGTTTCTCCCAGCCCTTCGCCAGCGCGCGGCTGACCGAAGACGACCGCCCGGTCGCCGGGCGCGCGCGGGCGGGGAGGGCGATCAAGGCACTGGTGCAGTTCGCGCCGGGCGGCGCGGACGGCGTCGAGGTCGCCGTGGCGCTCTCGCACACCGGCCAGGCCGGCGCGCAGGCGAATTTCGACGCCGAGGCGCGCGGACGCAGTTTCGACGCGGCGCTGGCCGACGCCACCCGGCAATGGCAGGAGCGCCTGTCGCGCATCACCATCGAGGGGGATGCGCGGCAGAAGCGGCTGTTCTACACCGCAGCCTATCATGCGGCGATCGCGCCCAACCTGATCTCGGACGTCACCGGCGCCTATTATCTCGAGGGCCGGGTCCGCCAGTCGCGCATCCCGCAATTCAGCAATTTCTCCACCTGGGACACCTATCGCGCGCTGCACCCGCTGCTGACGATCGTCGATACCAGGAAGGACGGCGAGATCGTCGCCTCGATGGTGTCGCGCCATGCCGAGCAGGGCCTGTTGCTGCCGAGCTGGGAGGCCGTCGGCCACGACAATCGCGTGATGATCGGCTACAGCATCGTCTCGCCGATCGCCGATGCGGTGCTGAAGGGCATTCCCGGAGTCGATCCCGAAGCGGCCTATGCCGCGATCCGCGCCAGCGCGTTCGACACGACCAAGCACAGCAACGTCTATGACGCGAACGGCATGGCGGGCTATCTCGCCTATGGGTTCGTGCCGGCCGACGTGGCAAGCTCGGTCTCCAAGACCACCGAGCAGAATTACGAGGACTGGGCGATCGGCCGCGTCGCGGAGAAGCTCGGCAAGCATGCGGATGCCGCGCGCTTCGCCGCCCGCGCGACCGGCTGGCGCCAGCTCCATGATCCCGCCACCGGCTATCTCCTGCCGCGGCTGGCCGATGGGAGCAGGGTGCCGGTGCCGATGGACACCTGGGACACGCTGAACCGGCACTATGTCTCGGGCAATATCTGGGCCTATTCGGCCTATACGCCGCACGACATGGTCGCCGCCATCCGGCTGCACGGCGGGCGCGCGGCCTATGCACGCTGGCTGGAAGGCATCTTCACCGATACCAGGCCGATCGGCGGCGAGCAGCATGTCGACATCTCGGGCTTTATCGGCCGCTATGCCCATGGCGACGAGCCGGGCCACCACATGGCGTGGCTGTTCAATCTCGCGGGCGCGCCGTGGCTGACCCAGCTTTATGTGAACCGCCTGATCCGGGAGATGTATGCCGACCGGCCCGACGGCCTCGTCAACAACGAGGATCTGGGCCAGATGTCGGCCTGGTACGTGCTGGCCACGCTGGGCTTCTACCCGGTGGCGCCAGGCGACCTGACCTATCAGCTCGCGGCGCCCCATCATCGCCGCGCGACCATCAAGCTGGAGAGCGGCAGGCGCTTCGTCGTCGAGGCCGACAATCTGACGCCGGAGAATATCTTCGTCCAGTCGGCGACGCTCGACGGCAGGCCCTATCCCCATAGCTATATCCGCCACGATCGGATCATGGCCGGCGGCGTGCTGCGCTTCGAGATGGGGCCGAAGCCGAACCGAACCTGGGGACGCGATCCGCGCGACACCAGCCTCGGCGCGTTCGACGACAAGGCGCCGGTGGAGGTGCCGCATCGCGCGGCCTGGGCACCGTTCGATCCCGATGCCTCGGCATATTTCGCCGGCGCGCGCACCATCGCCCTGAAGACGGCCGAGCCGGGGGCGGAAATCCGCTATACGCTTGACGGTCGCGCGCCGGATGGACGGTCGCCGCGGTACGTCCGCCCGCTTCGGATCGGCCGCGACGCGGTGCTGAAGGCGGTGACGCTGCGCCAGGGGCTGGCGGCGAGCACGGTCTTCGAGAAGCACTATGCCCGTGCCGCTACCGCCGGGCTCGGGGCCGGCTATCCGCGGATAGGGATCACCGAGCCCGACATGCCCTATGGCCGGGCCGACGGCGCGATGCTGATCGACCAGGAGCGCGGCACCCGTTTCTACGGGGACAAGAAATGGTCGGGGCGGCTGGGCGACATCACCGCGACCATCGACCTGGGCAAGTCGCGGCCGGTGCGCAGCGCGACGATCGGCTATCTCGACGATCCGATGAACGGCATCCTCGTGCCGCGCCGGATCGAGATATGGGCCGGAGACCGGGCCGGCGTGCTGGCGCTGGTGGGCAGCCGCGACATCGCCGCGCCGCGGGCGATCCGGCAGGCGGTCGATCGCTTGCGGATCCCGGTGCGCGGCAGCTTCCGCTACTATCAAGTCCGCGTGCTTTCCGCGGGCACCATGCCGCCAGGCCTCAGCCCGCCCGGGCGCAAGGCATGGCTGTTCCTCGATGAGATCCTATTGCAATGACCGGTTCTGCCGCGGCCATGGCCGCACCTGCCGCGCTGCGACGGCGCATTCCGATTGCCGAGAACTGGGTGTTTCGCCGCGCCGGCGATGCTGCGTGGATGCCGGCCAGCGTGCCCGGCTCGAACTTCACCGACCTGCTGCGCAACGGCGCGATCGACGACCCCTTCGCGCGTGACGCCGAGCTTCGGCTGCAATGGATCGAGGACGAGGACTGGGAATATAGCTGCACGTTCGACGTGTCGGACGAGGATCTGGCGGCGGACAGCGTCGCGCTGGTCTTCGAAGGGCTCGATACCTGTTGCTCGGTCGTGCTCAACGGCGTTCCGCTGCTGCGGGCCGAGAACATGTTCTGCATCCACCGGGCCGAGTGCCGGGCGCTGCTGCGTCCGGGCGGCAACGAACTGGCGATCCTGTTCAGGTCGCCGGTTGCGCTCGGCGCCGAGCGGCGCGCGCGCGAAGGCGTGCTCTACCCGGCCGAGAACGACAAGACGGCGGATCACGCCAGCGTCTATGTGCGCAAGGCGCCCTATCATTTCGGCTGGGACTGGGGCCCGAAATACGTCACCTCGGGCATCTGGCGGCCGGTCTGGCTCGACATTGTGCGTACCGCGCGCATCGCCGAGCTGCGGCACGAGATTGTCAGCCTGTCGCCGGAACGGGCCGAGCTGGCCTTCACCGTCGAGATCGAGGGGCAGGCGGGCGGCGAGGCCTGGCTGGAGCTGACCTGCGACCGGCCCGATGTGCCTCCCGTCCGGCAGCCCGTGACGCTCGCGCCGGGCCCGGGGACGCACCGGATCGCGGCAATGGTGGATGCTCCCCGCCTCTGGTGGCCCAACGGCCTGGGCGAGGCTCATCTCTACGGCTTCACCCTGCGGCTGGTCGATCGGGACGGCACGATCGATCTCACCACGCAACGGATCGGATTGCGCACCGTCGAAGTGGTCAACCAGCCCGATGCGCATGGCGAATGCTTCTATCTCAAGGTGAACGGCCGCCCGGTGTTCATGAAGGGGGCCAATTACATCCCGCAGGACAGCTTCCAGGAAGCAGTCACGCCCGAGCGCCATCGCCAGCTGTTTCGCGACACCGCGGACGCCAACATGAACATGCTCCGCGTCTGGGGCGGTGGCGTGTACGAAAGCGACCTGTTCTACGATCTCGCCGACGAGCACGGCATCCTGATCTGGCAGGATTTCATGTTCTCGTGCACGCTCTATCCCTCGGACGCGGCATTCCTCCAGCTGGTCGAGGAAGAGGCCGCGCAGGCGGTGCGCCGGCTGCGGCATCACGCCTGCCTGGCCCTGTGGTGCGGCAACAACGAGATCAGCCTGGGCGTGGCCCATTGGGAATGGCCCGAGAAATTCGGATATTCCGCCACGCAGTTCGCCGCGATGGTGGCGGGAAATGCGCGGCTGTTCGACGAACTGCTGCCCGATGTCGTCGCCCGGCTCGATCCGGGTCGCTTCTATTTCCCGTCATCGCCGATCGGGCACTGGAACGATCCGGCCGACGACATGCGCGGCGACGGCCATTATTGGGGCGTGTGGCACGGCGAGCTGCCCTTCGCGACCTATGGCGAGCGGCTGTCGCGCTTCATGAGCGAATATGGCTTCCAGTCCTATCCGCTGCTGGACTCGATCCAGCGCTTCACCGCGCCCGAGGATCGCGTGCTCGGCTCACCCGTGCTCTCGGTGCACCAGAAGCATGCGCGGGGCGATGCGATCATCGGCCGTTTCGTGCGTGAGGCTTTCGGTGAACCGGCCGGTTTTGAGCAGTTCTGCTACCTCAGCCAGGTGCTCCAGGCGGATGGACTGCGCGTCGCCTTCGAGGCGCATCGGCGCAACATGCCGATCTGCATGGGATCGCTCTACTGGCAGCTCAACGATTGCTGGCCGGCCGTCTCCTGGTCGGGGATCGACTATTACGGGCAATGGAAGGCGCTGCACTATCAGGCCGCGCGCTCGTTCGCGCCGGTCCTGGTCTGTGCCGAGGCGCATGAGGGCGGGTTCCGCATCCATGGCGTGTCCGACCGCATGGAGGATCTCGACGCCGAGCTGGTAGTCGAACTGGTCGATTTCGATGGCGTAGTGCTGTGGCGCGAGGTGCGTGCCGTCCGGATCGGCGCGAACGAGGCGCGGGCGCTGCTGCTGGTCTCCGCGGACGATTTGCCGGCACTGGATCGGGGGCGCACGCTGCTGACCTTGCGGCTGGTGCGGGAGGGCGAGACGCTGGCCGCGAACATCGTTCATCCGGAAATGCTCCACGCCGCGGCGCTGCCCGAGCCCGGGATCGAAATCGAGATACTGGGGCCCGACGCCGTGCGGATCAGCGCGCGGCGGTTCGCGCGGGCGGTCCATGTCGCGGCCGCCGTTCTCGATGCCTCGGGGGGGAGCCTGAATTTCGACGACAATTTCTTCGATCTGCTCGCCGGGGAAGCGCGAGTGGTGCGGGCCCGCGACGGCCGCTGTTTCGATCCGGCGACGCTCCGCGTGACTTCGGTCCGGGACGCGCATGCGATCGCGCCGGCCCCGGCTGCGCTCGAGGGGCCGGTCCAGCGGGCCGCCGCGGCGGAGCGCTGAGTGGCACGCGCCCGCATCCGCGCCACCTTGTGGGGAGGCACCGCATTCGCCGTCGCCCTCGCGCTTGCGTTGCCCGGATGCGCGGCGTTCGCCCGGGCGCCGCAATCCGCGGACGCGCCTCTGGCGCTCTCGCCGCCATTCGCGCTCAGCGTGGAACAGCTTTTCGCCTGGGAAGCGGCCGGTCCGCTTGCCGATGCGCGCAATGTCTCGCGCGAGCCGCTCGCCAGCCGGATGCTCGATCCCGGGCCCGGGCCCGATCCCGCTGCCAGGCTGGACCCGAGGGTCCGCGTGCTGTTCGCGCCGGACGGGATGAACAATTTCGCCAATTATCTGGCGCCGCAGCCCCGGTTCAATCTCTACACCTTCACGCACTGGGCGCAGATCGATGTGCTGTCGTGGTTCGCCGGCGCGGCGGAGCGCAATGTGATGATCCCGGCCCGGCCCTGGGTCGATACCGCGCATCGCAACGGCGTGAAGGTGATCGGCACGGCATTCTTCGCGCCGCTCGCCTGGGGCGGTTCGGCGAAGACGCTGGAGGCCTTTCTGCGCGAGGATGGCGAGGGTCGCTTCCCGGCGGCCGATCGCCTGGTCGAGATCGCGCGCCACTATGGCTTTGACGGGTGGCTGATCAATCAGGAGACGGACGTCTCGCCCGAGCTTGGCGGGCGCATGGCGCGGTTCATGGCGTATCTGACGCGGATCGCCCCCCGGGGCATGGAAATCCATTGGTACGACGCGATGCTGCCCAATGGCCGCGTCCAGTGGCAGAACGCCTATGACCCCCGTAACGCGGCGCTGCTGCAGGATGGCGCGACGCGCGTGGCGGACGCGATGTTCCTGAACTATCAATGGACGCCCGCCGGCTTGCGCGCGGGCGCGGCGCTGGCGGAGGCGAGGGGGCGTGACCGCTACGCGCTGTTCATCGGCGCCGATCTCTGGCCCGCCCGGGACAATGCGCAGCGGGCGTTCGGCAACAAGCGCTGGCTGCGCGACTTGCGCGAGCAGGGGGACGGGCCCGCGCTGGGCTCGATCGCGCTGTTCGCGCCGAACTTCAACTTCAACGCCGGCGGCGCGTTCGGCGATTTTCGCGCCGATCCGCGCGACGTGAAGCGCTTCTACGACGGCGAGGTTCGCCTGTTCGCGGGCGACGACCGCAACATGGCCACGGGCAACGCCACCGAAGCGATGCGGACCGGGGCGTGGGAAGGTCTGGCGGCGCTGGTGCCCGCCCGCTCGGTGATCGCGAAGCTGCCGTTCGAGACCAGCTTCAACACCGGGCACGGCCTGATCGATGCCCGGGATGGGCATGTCGTCGGCGGCTCGTGGCACGACATGGCGCGGCAGGACCCGCTCCCGAGCTGGCAATTCGCCCATAGCCCGGCCGCCCGGCTGGAGATCGGCTATGATTTCCGGCGCGCCTGGCAGGGCGGCAGCTCGCTGCGGGTGCTGCCCGTGGCGGCGCTGCACGCTCCGGCCGAGGTGCCGCTGTTCCTAACCGACCTGCCGATCGACGCGCGGACGGAGCTCTCGGTCACCGCGATCGTCCCGTCGCCGGGCTATGCGCTGCGCCTGACGATGGTCGATGGCAGCGAATCACTTCACCCCCTGGCCGCCACGGGCGTGTGGCGGGAACGCCGCTGGTGCCTCGGGCCATTGGCCGGGAAGGCGATACGGCGAATTTCCCTCATGATCGAGCGCGGTTATCCCAAGCCTTTGAATCTAGGGAAGATAGCCATTAAGGGCCGCTGTTCTCCGGCAGGATAGGAAACCGGTATCAATCGCTCGGCCCGGCTGCAATAAAAGCGTTTGACAAAGGAAATGTAATCGATAACTTTGTAATCGATTACATTTGGATCGTCGAACCGGAGCCCGGCGGATGCGTCAAGGGCAGGGTCAAGGCGGACGATGGAATCGGGGAGGAAATGGCGGCTAGCGGTCAACGCGCCGCCCGCTTGAAAGGGAGAGGGGCAATGGCCTTTTGTCGCACTGTCGGGAGCGCATCCAGATCGGATATGTTCCGCAAAGTCCTGCTGACCACTACCAGCCTGGCGATCACCACGATCGTGCCGCTGGGGGTTGCGCATGCGCAGGAGGCGCGGCCCGACGCGGCCGCAACCCAGGAGGAGGAAGGCGAGGCCATCCTCGTGACGGGATATCGCGCGTCGATCCAGGAAGCCCTGCGCCAGAAGCGCGACGCGAACGCGATCGTCGAAGTGATCACAGCCGAGGATATCGGCAAGTTCCCCGACAAGAACGTCGCCGACGCACTGCAGCGCGTGCCCGGCGTGGTCATCACCCGCGACGGCGGTGAAGGCAAGACGGTCAGCGTCCGCGGCCTGCAGGCCGGCCTCACCCTGACCCAGCTGAACGGCAATTATATCGCGTCCTCGGAGACCAATGACGAGGCTTCGCGCTCGTTCAACTATGTGCTCCTGCCGTCGAACATGCTGTCCAGCGCCGAGCTGTACAAGACTCCGGAGGCGCGGATCGACGAAGGGGGCATCGGCGGCACGGTGATCCTGAAGACCCGGCGGCCGCTCGATCTTCCGGCCTGGTCGGGCTTCGTGACGGCGGAGGGCACGTATTCCGATACGAGCGCGAAGGTCGACCCGCAGCTGTCGGGCATGATCTCGTGGCGCAACGAGGCCGAGACCGTCGGCCTTCTCGTCGGCACCACCTGGCAGCGGCGCACCAACCGCAGCATGGAATTCAGCACCGAGAGCTGGACCTGGTATTCCGACAACAATGCGCGAAGCGCGGTGGACGTGAACGGCAAGGCGCTCGATCCGCAGCCGTCGAAATGGTGGGGCGGGTCGGGCTTCAACGACCAGAACGGCAAGCATTACTCGGATTTCTTCCTGCCCACCTCGGTCAATTTCGCGGTGCGTGACGAGCAGCGCGAGCGACTGGGCATCCAGGCGACCGCGCAGCTGAAGCCGTTCCACAACCTCACCCTGACCGCCAATTACTTCCGCTTCGATCTGAAGGGGGATTATGCGCTCAACATGCTGAAGATCCCGGAATGGAATCTCGCCCGGGTCTCGTGGGACGGCAATTATGCGGGCGGGCGGCTGCTCAACGGGCTCACGCTCGATCCCAGCGGCACCATTGCCACCGGCGCGGAATATCGGAAGCTTGCGGGCAGGGCCTATTATTGCAACGAAACCCAGGCCGCGGCCGGCGGGAAGCCCTCGGGCGGCTGGGGTCCCGACGACTGCACGATCCCGACGCCGCAGCTCACGGGCGGCTATAGCCGCGAGAAGGCGTTGTCGCAGACGGTCGACTTCGCGGTCGACTGGGAGAATGGCCCATGGCGTGCCGCTCTGGTGGGCGGCCGGACCTGGTCCGAGGGCGGACCGTCGCTGAACTTCCGCATGTCCGCCAAGCCCCGCCGCTTCGTCAACGGCGCCTGGCAGATGGGCAACAGCCTGAGCGCCTGGAACCTGACCGGCACGCCATCGGCGACCTTCTCGCCGGATCTTCAGGACAATCTGCGGGCCGGCATTGCCGAGATCGATCTGGGATCGACCGATTCCTCCTGGAAGGAAACGTCGATCTCGCAAAACTATGTCCAGGCCGACGTTACCAGGCAGTTCGAAAGCTCGTGGCTGCAGTCGATCCAGGCCGGTGTAAAGTATCGCGACGGCAAGGTGCACCGCAACACCGGCAATACCCTGTGGTACTGCCCGGGCACGACCACGCGCTACCAGAATGGCTGCGATGCCCAGGCATCGGTGGCGCGTCCGGAATATTTCTATGCCAAGGCGCTCGGCCATATCGAGGGCGGCTTCAACGCCAATGTTTTCCCGGGGATCGATTTCCCGGCCTATCTCGCGCAGCTGAAGGCGCGGTACGGCGACGCGGTTCGCTACGAGGAACCCGATTTCATCTACAATGTCGGCGAGAAGATCCTCTCCGGCTATACGCAGCTCAACTTCAAGGCCGACCGCATCCGCGGCAATATCGGCCTGCGCGTCGCCCGGACCAAGCAGCATGCCGAGTCGACCGACGCGATCGAGCGCTTCCTCGACTATTTCGTGGATGGCCCGGGCGGCACCCCGCAGCCCTGCACGACCGAGCCGGGCTGCGAGAGCGGCTTCCTCAAGAACGAGATCAAGGAGAAGACCTTCGAGCTCAACACGCTGGACAAGACCTATACCGACTTCCTGCCCAGCCTGAACTATGCCGTCGACCTGACGGACCGGCTGGTGCTGCGCGGTGCCGTGTCCAAGGTCATCTCGCGGACCGGCTATACCGACATCGCCTTTCCGGGCGCCCTCAACTTCGTCTCGCAGGAATATAGCTCCGATCGCAGCGCGGCGGGCGGAAGCACCGATCCGGGCTGGACGGGATCGGGCAGCAACAAGGATCTGAAGCCGTTCGAGGCGTGGCAATATGACGTCGGCCTGGAATGGTATTTCCACCCCGGCTCGGTGGTGGGCGTCGGCCTCTTCCGGAAGGACGTGAAGAACTTCATCGTGCCGGTGACCCGGGACCAGCAGGTCACGATCGGCGGCAATACCGTGACGGTCCGCAACTTCTCGACCTCGGCCAATGGCCGTAACGGCGTCTCCAAGGGTATCGAGCTCTACGCCCAGCACACGCTGGACTTCGGCCTCGGTTTCCAGGCGAACTTCACCTATAACGACACCAACATGGCCGCGGTCATGCTGGACGGGAAGGAGATCGCCAGGTCGCCGCTCGTCGGCAGCGCGAAGACCCAGCTCAACGCCACGATCTTCTACGAGAGCGAGAAATTCCTGGCGCGCGCTTCGTACAACCGCCGCGGCGAGCTGGTGGGCGGCCTGCACAACGGGCTCAGCATCTACTCCGAGCCCTATCAGCAGGTCGACCTGAACGTGGCGTACAACATCACCAAGCAGCTGGTGCTGAGTGCGTCGGTGCTGAACCTGACCAAGGAGGAACAGCGCGCGCATCTGGGCAACGACACCAAGGCCCGGCTGTGGACCAACAATTATTCGGGCCGTATCGTCTATGGCGGGGTGACCTATAAGTTCTAGGTCATCCATTCCCCCTCGCACCCGGCGGGCGTGAGGGGGATTTCCGAAGGACGGGGTCATGGCCGTGCCGGCGACGGTGCCGGATGCCATCACGGCCCGATGCGGCGGCGCCGGCCTGATGGCCGGCGACCGTCGCTCGGGCAGTCCATCGGCCGATGCCGGGGAGGGGGATTTGCAGCGATGAGCACCGACAACCGCATCAGGAAACTGGTCGTCGTGGGCGGCGGCAGCGCCGGCTGGATGGCGGCGGCGGTGCTGGCCACGTATCTGGGACGCGGTACCTCCGTTCGCCTGATCGAATCGGAGGAAGTCGGCATCGTCGGGGTGGGCGAGGCCAGCGTCCCGCACATGAAGACGTTCAACACCGAGATGCTGGGCATCAAGGAAGTCGATTTCGTCGTCGAGACCCAGGCCAGTTTCAAGCTCGGCATCCAGTTCAACGACTGGGCGCGCATCGGCGACAGCTATGTCCATGGCTTTGGAAAGATCGGCCAGGGCATCGGGCCGTTGCCGTTCCACCAATTCTGGCTGAAGCAATATCTCGCCGGGCGCGCGGCGGAGATCGGTGCCTATTCGCTGCAGACGGTGGCGGCGCCGCTGAACCGGTTCATGCCAAGCCCCGCCAATGCCCCGGAGGGCTCGCCGCTGGCGGACATCGCCTATGCCTATCATTTCGACGCGAGCCTGTATGCGCGCTTCCTGCGGAACCTGTCCGAGCGCCGGGGCGTGCAGCGCACCGAGGGCAAGATCGTCGAGGTGATCCGGCGCGCAGAGGATGGCTTCGTGGAAGCGGTCGTGATGGAGAGCGGAGAGCGCATCGAGGGCGAGCTGTTCGTCGACTGCTCGGGCTTTCGCGGCCTGTTGATCGAGCAGGCGCTCGAGACCGGTTATGTGGACTGGACGCATTGGCTGCCCTGCGATCGGGCGATGGCGGTTCCATGCGAGAATGCCGGCCCGCTAACGCCCTATACGCGCGCCACCGCGCGCGGGGCCGGCTGGCAGTGGCGCATTCCGCTGCAGCATCGCTGCGGCAACGGTTATGTCTATTCCAGCCAGCACATCAGCGACGACGAGGCGGCGGCCACGCTGCTCGCGAATCTCGATGGCAAGGCGCTCGCCGATCCGCGTCCGCTGCGCTTCACCACGGGCATGCGCCGGAAGTTCTGGCACAAGAACGTCATTGCGGCCGGCCTGGCCGCCGGATTCCTGGAACCGCTGGAATCCACGAGCATCTACCTGGCCCAGTCGACCATCCAGCGCCTGATCGGCCTGTTTCCGAACCGGGATTTCGATCCGCTGCTGGCCGAGCGCTTCAACCGGGAAACCACGTTCGAATGGGAACGGGTGCGCGACTTCATCATCCTCCACTATCACGCCACCGAGCGGGACGACACGCCGTTCTGGGACCATTGCCGCACCATGTCGGTCCCGGCGCCCTTGCAGGAGACGATGGACCTGTTCCGCGGCGATGGCCGCTATTTCCGCAACGGCGAGGATTTCTTCGCGCTGCCGAGCTGGGTGCAGGTAATGCTGGGGCAGCGCATCGTGCCGCGCGGCTATCACCCGATCGTCGACGAGATGCCGGAGAACCAGCTGGCCGCGTATCTCGAGCAGACGCGCGAGGCGCTGGCGAACTGCGCCGAGGCCATGCCCTTGCATCAGGCATTCATCGACGGGCACTGCAAGGCGCCGCCGGACCGGGTTCAGGCCGGCGCAACGCCGCACATGGTCAAGGCATAGGGGAGCTTCGGTAATGGACATTACAAGGCGAGCGGTGCTCGCAGCCGGCGGCGGGATCGCGGCTTCGGCGATGCTGGGCCCGGTCGGCGCCGCGCGGGCCGCCGGGTTCGCCAGCAAGCGCCCGCCGGTTGCCGAGCGGCGGTTCGTGAACCAGGCGGTGGAGCGCGAGATCGCCCGGGTTTCCGGGATGATCGCCGATCCCGAACTCGCCTGGCTGTTCGGCAACTGCTATCCCAACACGCTCGATACGACGGTCGCGATGGGCACCGTGGAGGGCAAGCCCGACGCCTTCGTGATCACCGGCGACATCCCGTGCCTGTGGCTGCGCGATTCGGCCGCGCAGGTCCGCCCCTATCTCCATTTGGCGAAGCAGGATGCCGGGCTGCGCGAGCTGTTCCGCGGGTTGATCGGCCGCCATGCGCGGTCGGTCCTGATCGATCCCTATGCCAATGCCTTCATGCACAATCCCGACGAGAAGACGTCGCTGGTCTGGGCGAAGGAAGACGACACGGAGATGCGGCCGGGCGTCGCCGAGCGGAAATGGGAGATCGATTCGCTCTGCTATGTCGTGCGCCTCGCTTATGGCTATTGGCGCGAGACGGGGGACAAGGCTCCGTTCGATGCCGCCTGGGCCGAGAGCGCCCGGGCGATCGTGCGCACTTTCCGCGAGCAGCAGCGCAAGGACGGGCCCGGGCCCTACAAGTTCCAGCGCACCAACAAGCAGCCGAGCGAGACGCTGCAGGCCGGCCTTGGCCTGCCAACTCGCAAGGTCGGGCTGATCCATTCGGCCTTCCGTCCCTCGGACGACGCCTGCATCTTTCCGTTGTTCGTGCCCGCCAACCTGTTCGCGATGACGGCCCTGCGCGAGTTGGCGGCCGTGGCGAGCGAGGCGCGCGGCGACGCTGCATTGGCGCGGGACGCGGCGGCGCTGGCGGATGAAGTCGAGCAGGCGCTCGCCCGCTACGGGGCGATGACCCTGCCGGACGGGCGCGAGGTCTGGGCCTATGAAGTCGATGGCTATGGCAATGCGCTGTTCATGGACGATGCCAATGTGCCGTCGCTGTCGGGCCTGGCCTGGCTCGGCTGCGTGTCGGCGAACGATGCGCGCTGGCGGCGCACGCGCGATGCGGCGTGGAGCGCGGCCAATCCGTGGTTCTTCCGCGGCAAGGCCGGCGAAGGCATTGGCGGGCCGCACCAGGGCGAGGACTTCATCTGGCCGATGTCGCTGATCGTGCGGGCGCTCTCCTCCGGCGACGATGCGACCATCCTCGCATGCCTGCGCACCCTGAAGGCCACCCATGCCGGCACCGGCTTCATGCACGAGGCGTTCCACAAGGACGACGCCGCCAAGTTCACGCGTGACTGGTTTGCCTGGGCCAATGGCCTGTTCGGCGAGCTGATCCTGCATCTCGCCAGGACCCGCCCCAAGCTCCTCTCCGCACCCTTGGCCGGCTGAGCGCGCCAGGAAGGGGAGCGCGCCCGGACGAGTTGAGCCCGGGTTGGTTACGCGGCTTGTCACGCAGCCGACCCGCGCCTGTTATATTCGTTCCGCATAGCCCTGGACCCATGGGTATCGCGGGAAATGCACAGGCAGGGCCGGCAACCTGGCCTGTCTTCTACAGACTGGCCGGCACGGAATTGTGGGAGCGTTTCTCGCTCCACGGCATGAAGGCGTTGCTGACGCTCTACCTGGTCCGGGAGGTGCTGGCCGATGGCGCCGCGCTCCCCTGGGGCATGGCGGGGCTGCGCGCGATGCTCGAGGCCTTGTGGGGGCCGCTATCCCCCATCGCCTTGGGGTCCAACATCTATGGGCTCTACGCGGCGCTGACCTATTTCGTGCTGCCGCTGGGCGGTCTGGCGGGCGATCGCCTCTTCGGCCGGCGTGCGGCAGTGGTGGCCGGCGCGGTGCTCATCGCCTGTGGCCACCTCCTGTTGACCGACCCCTATCTGCTGCTGCCGGCGCTGCTGCTGCTCATCCTCGGTACCGGACTGCTCAAGGGCAATCTCGCCGCGCAGGTCGGCGAACTCTTCCCCGCGCCGGACGGCCGGCGGGACAAGGCGTTCGCGATCTATCTGGCCTTTCTCAACATCGGCGTGATGCTGGGGCCGCTGGTGTGCGGGCTGCTCGCCCAGGCGCTCGGCTGGGGCTATGCCTTCGGCGCCGCGGGCGTCGCCATGCTCGCCGGGCTCGGCCTCTATCTCACCATTCCGGCCACGCCGCGGCGCGCGCGCGCACGCCCGGCGCTGGAGGAGGACCGCGCCTATCGGCCGGTGACGGCGATCGGGGCGATCCTCGTCGTCATCCTCGCTTTCTGTGCCTATGAGCAGGTATCCAACATCTTCCTGCTATGGGTGGCGGACGCGATCCGCCCGACGATCTGGGGGCTGCCGGTGCCGCCGGCCTGGTTCGCCTCGGCGGACGGCGTCTTCACCATCCTGATGGTCATCCTGACGATGCGATGGCGATGGCTCGCATCGCTGCGGGACTGGGATCGGCTCGCCATGGGCTGCGCGGCGATCATGCTCGGCTATGGCCTGCTCGCGCTGGTGGCGGGAACGGGGCTGCGTTCGACGGCGGGGCCGCTGGCGGTGCTGCTGCTGCTCGATCTCGGCGTGGCGCTGGTCTGGCCGGCGGGGCTGGCGATCATCACCGGCGCGACGCCGCAACGGCTCGCGGGCGTGATGGTCGGCATATTCTACCTGCACGGCTTCTTCGCCAATCTGGTGGTCGGCGCGCTGGGTGCCTTGTACGAGCGGGTGCCGGTAGCGACATTCTGGTCGATCCACGCCGGCATTGCCGCGAGCGCGATGCTGGTTTCGCTGATGCTGCGGGCATTCGACGGCGAGAAGCGCATGTTTAGAATGCCTTGGCGCCTCAACACCGCGCCGTGACGGGATCGCAGCGCGCAAGGACCCCGCCCGGCAGTGCGGCGCGATAGGCAAGCCGTTCCGGGTTGGTGGCACCTTCGTACAGGTCGCTGCTGATCCATTGCGCGCCCGAGGCGATGGCGGCGTCGAGCCGCCGGCGATCGGCGGCGCGCGCTTCCTTGAGGCCCACATCCGCGCGGGTGCGGACGATAAAACCGGCGCGGACGAGTCCGTGGATACGTTCGCCCTCCGCAATCGGATCCTGGATGTTGAAAACCGCCGCCTCGTCCGCGTCCTCGGGATAGAAGCCGAACATCGCCCGGCCGCGCAGCGACGGATGACCGGCGCGATAGGCCTCTTCATGCGCCGTGCTGCCGTCGAGCACGAACAGGAAGCGGCCGGCCGCCCGCGCCAGGCTCGGCCAGCGGCGCGCGGTCGCCGCGGCGCGCAGGCTCGGCAGCGTGCGCCGCACATCGTCGGGCGTGACGAGCCGCTCGCGCCCGATCTCCGCCAGTATGTCGGCATCGAGCGCGGCCAGGTTGCCGGCATCGAAGCGCGCGCCGCCGGCGTCGCCGGTGTTGATCAGCACCATGACCGGCCCATGGCCCGGATGCCGGTCCGACCAGTGCCGCAGAGTCGCCAGGCACAGGCGGAGGGTCAGGCAATGAGTCTCGGTATCGAAGCCGGGGATGTGCAGCACCTTGGCGCCCGGCGCGGCCATGATCCGGCGGCTCTCGGCATCGGCGCCGCCATAGGGAGCGGCATAGGCGCCGCCCGCGGGATCGGGCGCGACGTCCAGCTCGAGCTGGCGCAGGCCGAGGGCCAGCTGCGCCTCGAGCGGCGGATGGCCATAAGCGAGGCCCGCCCATTCCGCCGCACCGGCGCCGGCAAGCCGGGCGCGCAGCTGCGGCGAGGGATAGGGGCGATAGCTGTTGTGCGAGCCGATGAGCTGCACCTGGTCGAGCCGCAGGTCGCCGCGCGGCGCGGAAGCCGCTCCCGTGCCGGCGACGAGCGCCAGCAAAGCCAGCGCGCGCATCATGCCGGCGCTCCCGTCATCGGTTCGCTGATGCCCGGCGCGCCGGTTTCCCAATGCCCGGCGAGCCCGTGGACGGTGCCGTCGCCCGCCTCGACGCGCACGTCATACCAACGATGCGCGGCCAGCACCGCCAGCTTCACCGTCGCTTCCTCCCCGGGAGCCAGGCGGAGCCGCCCGGCGCTCGGGGCGGCGTGGCGCGAGGCGATGCGCAGGTCCAGCGGGGTCGTATCGCGATTGGCGAGATGGACATGCGTCGCCGCGCCGACGCGCTCGGCATGGCTGGTGAAGCGCGTGCCCGTCATGATCGAGCGATGGAAACCATTGGGACCCGTCACGGTCAGCGTCCGCCGCGCGGCGATGTCGACCGGCCAGCTGTCGTCGAGCGACCGGCCGGCGCCCACGGTATAGTGGCGCGGGCCGTGATCGTCGCCGCACACCGCGCGCCGCCATGGGCTGATATTGGGTTCCAGCACTCCGAAGCGACGCTCGAGGAAACGCAGGACCGAAGTGTGATCGGCCAGCTCCGAATTCACCCAGCCGCCCCGCGTCCATGGCGAGGCGATCAGCATCGGCACGCGCGGCCCCAGGCCGACCGGCTGGCCGCGATAATCCTCGCCGTCCAGCGCGACCGTGCTCGCGCCCATGCCCGGCAGCGTGGCGGGAAGCGGCGGGCTCATATGGTCGAAAAACCCGTCATTCTCGTCATAGTTCAGGATGAAGACGGTCTTGGCCCAGACTTCGGGATTGGCGGCGAGCGCAGCGATCAGCCGGGCGCTGAGCGCCTGGCCATAGGCGGGCGGCGCATCGGGATGCTCGCACATATGGAAGGGCGCGACGATCCACGCCACTTGCGGCAGGCGGTCCGCCGCCACATCGGCGGCGAAGGCGCGCACCAGATGCTCCCCGCGCGACGTGCCGGCGTTCGCGCGCGTCGATCCCTCCGCCCAGGCGCGCGCCGCCGCATATTCGGCGGTCTCCGTCCCGATCCCGCGATAGCGGGCGAACAGCGCCAGCGGATTGTCGCCGTAATTGTCATATTCCTGATAGAGCTTCCACCGGATCCCCGCGGCCGAGAGGCGGGCGGCATAGGGCGTCCAGTCCAGCGCATGCGCCTTCGGATCGTCGCGGCCCATATCGGCGGTCTCGTTCGGATCGACGCCGTCATTGGAGACGATGAACGCGCCGTCGCGCCCGACGGTCAGGCCGCTGGTGCCGGTCCAGTGATAGAGGCGGTTGGGGCCGGTCGGCCCATGGACCGAGCAGTGATAGGCGTCCGCGATGGTGAACTGATCGGCGAGCGCATAATAATAGGGCAGGTCGGCCCGCGTCATATAGCCCATTGCGAACGGGCCCTTTTCGGGCATCCAGACGTCCCAGTCCTTCCACCGGGCGTGGCTTCCCTTCCAGCTGTGATCGAGGCTCTGCAGGCAGCCGGCGGCGGTGGCGCGGGTATCGAGATGGAAGGGGCGGACGATCGCGCCGCCGTCCTTGTCGTCCTGCCGCTGTTCCCAGACGGTCCGGCCCGAGGGCAGCATGGCCGGGCGCGGATCGGCGAAGCCGCGCACGCCCCGCAGCGTGCCGAAATAATGATCGAACGAGCGATTTTCCTGCATCAGGATCACCACATGCTCGACATCCGCGAGCGTGCCGCGCGCGCGGACGGGCATGGCGAGCGTCGCGGGCGCGGCGGCCAGGGCGCCGGCGCTGGCCACGAAGGTGCGGCGGTCGATATGAGTGCTCTTCATGACCGTCGATTGCCCGATCTTGATTACATCCTCGCGTAATCCGATCGATTGTTGACCATTTCCCGGCGGGCGCTAGCTTGCCGCCTTCGAGCGTTCGACTTCCCAACCATGGAATGATGATGAGCAAGCGTTTTCGCCGGCAGCAAAGGCTGCTGGAGCTGCTGGCGGCGGGCGATGTGTGGAGCGTCCCGGCGCTTTCCAAGGCGCTCGACGTGTCCGACGAGACGATAAGGCGGGAGATTCGCGCGCTCGAGCCCGGCGGCCAGGTGACGCGCGCGCATGGCACGGTGCGGCTGGCGCGGGTCGAGACCGAGGGATCCTTCGCCGTGCGGCTCCAGCGCAATGCCGATGCGAAGCACCGCATCGGCTGCGCCGTCGCGCCGCTCGTGGCGGATGGGCAGACGATCTACATCGATGCGAGCACGACGGGCCATTATGTCGCACAGGCACTGCGCGACCATCGCGACCTGACGGTCATCACCAATGCGGTGGGCGTGGCGACCGAGCTTGGCGGGCGCAACGGCAACCGGGTGCTGCTGGCCGGCGGCGAGATGGACTATGACTATCGCGCCTGTTTCGACCAGACGGCGACCGACTATCTGTCGCTGTTCACCCCTTCGCTCGCCATCATCTCGGTCGAGGCCGTGAACCTCGATCACGGCTTCACTTCCTATCATGCCGGGGAGGCGCGGGTCTGCCGGCTGATGGTGTCGCGGGCGCGAAGCGTGCTGATCGCGGTCGATTCCTCGAAATTCGGGCGGCACGGCACGCTCGCCGTCGCGGATTTCCGGTCGGTCGGCATCGTCGTGGCCGATTGCCCGCCGCCCGATGGCTATGACGCGGTGTTGACCCGCACGGAATGGGTGGTCGCCTGAACGGCGCGATCAGTCGGCGAGGCGGCTGCGCAATATCCGCGCGAAGCGATCGGCCGGGCAGAGGCGGGCGCACCCCGCCATCCTCAGCGAGCCGATCGACACCGCCGCGCCGCCCTGCCGCAGCACCTGGGGCGACTGGGTGCGATAGGAGAGGCGGACGAAGCGCCGGCCCGATTTCCGGTCGCGCAGCTGCTCGACCAGGATCGCGCCGCCCGGCGGCACATCGTCGGTCGCATAGCCGGGCGCCTTCAGGCTGGTCCGCAGGGCCGCCGCGAGCGCGGTGACGTTGGTGTCATGGCCCATCAGCACTTCGATGCGCGGGCCGGCCGGATCGGCGAGCGTCTCCAGCACATGCCGCCCGAGGATCGCGGCCTGGTGCGAGGCCATGTACGGCGATCGCGTGAAGACGTCGAACAGCGCGGCATGCAGCGCGCCGAGCCGGGTGAGCGCCGCGGGATCGGCACGCCCCCAGCCGGTGTCGCGTAGCGGCAGTCCCTCGACATATTGCAGCAGCAGCACCTGCGCGATGCCGGAAGTGTCGCGGATCGGCCCCTGCAATTCGATCCCCCGGCCATCGGGCGCGGGGCGGAGCTGGGCCGGCAGGTTCGGCGGGCAGCCCGTGCCGCGCGGGGCGCATCCCAATATGCGGTCGAGCAGGGCGATCGCGGCGGCGTGCCGGGTCGTGAGCGCCGCCGCTCCGCCGGTGAACCGCTCGATCGCGGCCACGGCCCGGCTCGCGTCGAAGCGGGTGGCGCCGGCGCGCAGGGGCTCGAAGATCGGATCGATCTCCCCCGCCTTCAGATGCTCCGCCGCGATTCCGCAGCCCGGGGCAATGCCGCGGCCATAGGCCTCGCCGCTGGCGATCGTCCGGTCGGAGACGTTGGTCCGGATGCGGATCGCGCCGGATGCCGCGCAATTCCGGGGCAGGACGCGCTGGGCGACGAAGCGTCGGCGATCGGCGGCGGCGACCGTCTCGAGCGCCCTTATGCCGTGCGGCGTGAGGCGGCTCTCCGCCACCGGCCAGCGCGGCCATGGCGCGGCGGTGCGGGTGCCCTCCGGCACTTCGCCGGCGAGCGGCGCGCGGATGCCATGGCGCATCACGATCACGACTCGCTCGACGGCAAGCCCCTGGGGCCGCGCGGGGGCGGAAAGGGCCGCGCCGGGCAGCAGCATGGCAGCGCCGGCGAAGAGGGCGAGCGCGGGGCGGGGCATGCGAATCATTCGCGAGCTCATGCGGCCTGCAAGGGTCAATTTGATGACATTGCGCGCGATAATCGAATGAAATCGATTTGATCTCAAAGGATATGGTCAAAAATTAATTGATACGGTCATTTTGTCATCAATGCGTCACTGGCCGCCCCTAGCGGGCCGGCGGCGGCGGGCAGGATGCCGCCGCGATCCAGTTCCTTTGGGGGTAAGCAATGATGACCATTTTCCCGGCACATCTTCGCGCGCTGCATCTTCTGTCCGGCACGGCGATGGCGCTGCTCGCCGCCGGCCCGGCCTGGGCGGCGCCGGCCGGCCCCGAGACGCTCGTTCCGGCCGACCCCGTTCCCGCGCCGGCGGCGGATCAGGATCGCGGCGGGGGCCGCGACAAGGACCGCATCGAGAAGCAGGACGATGACGACATCGTGGTGAACGGCCGCCGCCATGCCATTCAGGACACGCAGAACGAGCAGATCCGCAGCTCGTCGCTGGTTTCGATCATCTCGGGCGAGGAACTGCGCGCGCAACCGCAGCAGAATCTGGCCGATCTGCTGACGCGCATGCCCGGCATCAACGCCTCGGTGGACCAGTCGCGCAACGCGGCGGCGACCGGAGAGGCGCAGTATCTGTCGATCCGCGGGCTCGATACCGCCTACAACGCCTATATGCTCGACGGCGTGCGCCTGGCGCAGACCGACGCGCGCACCCGCGCCATCTCGATGAACCTGCTGTCGCCCTTTTCGGTCGCCGAAGTGCGGGTGAACAAGGCGCCGACCGCGAATTTCGACGGCGACGCGATCGCGGGCGTGCTCGATCTGCGCACCGCCTCGGCCTTCAACCTGCCGGCGGGCCATGTGCAGATCCGCGCGCAGGGCCAGGTCGCCGGCCGCGCCGCGGCGCGCGGGCAGAATCCCTGGGGCGGCACCGCGCAGATCGAAACGGCGCAGCGCCTCGGCAATCTCGGCATCTATGCGTCGGTCTATTACGGCCTGAAGCACACGCTGGGTGAATCGACCGCGATGCAGCACGACTGGGAGAAGTATGACAACAAGATTCCCGGGATGATCCGTGACAATCTGGACAATATCGCTCCGCGCGGCGTGCAGTGGAACGTCTTCCGCAACCGGATCGAGCGGCTGGGCGGCACGCTGAACCTCGACTGGAAGGGGGACGATCTCGACCTCTATTCCTATACCACCTATGGCCGCTACAAGCTCAAGAGCTGGATGGACCAGACCGCGCTGCGCCAGACCGATCTCGCACCCGGCCAGATCAATCCCAATCCGGGCAATTCGGGATCCTATGACGCGGCGGGCTTCCGCGCCGATTACGGGCTGACCGCCACGCATTATTTCCGCACCGAACACTCCAACCAGGAGCTGTTCTCGACCAAGCTGGGCGGCCAGTCGCGCCTCGGCGACCTCACGCTCGACTATCACGCCGCCTATTCGCGCGGCGAGCAGGACTATCCGCTGCGCATCCAGTCGGGCTTCGCCGGGAAGCCCTATATCGGCACTGCGGACAATAGCGGCCTGGCGATCACGCGGATGGTCACCAGCATCGGCGATCGCACCAGCCCGCAGGTGGTGCTGACCGACGCGGCGCGTGCGGCCTTGCTCAATCTCTCGACGCTGAAGCAATGGTATGTGACGCAGCAGTTCGAGAATACTTGGGAGCGGCGCCTGGAGGGGCAGCTCGACGCGACCTGGAAGCTGGGCGACCAGGGGCTGGAATCGATCGCCGCCGGCGCCAAGGCGGAAGGGACGAAGCGCTATGCCAACAGCCTGGGCGACGATGGCGCGCTCCAGTATTTCTTCCCGCTCGCGAACGGCAGCAACGCCCCGCGCTACAACGCGCAGGGCCCGTCGGTGGCGGATATTCCGGGCGAGATGCTGGGCGGCTTCATGCACAATTCCGCCCAGGTGCCGATCAAGCTGCTCGATACCAAATTCATCGAGGACCAGATTCGCCGCCTGTCGACGCCGAAGCTCGCGGGCCTCGACCCGGTCAAGCTGAAGCAGGACCGGCTGGACGGCAAGGAGCAGCGCATCGGCGCCTATGCCATGGCGACCTTCCGCGCGGGCGATCTGACGGTCATCCCGGGCGTGCGCTTCGAGCATAACCGCTTCGAGGGCACCTATTGGCAGAGCAACGAGAAGACGGGCAACGGCTTCGTCACCACGGCGCGCAGCTACAATCAGTGGCTGCCGAGCGTGATCGCCAGCTATCGCCCGAACGATCGCGTCGTCTATCGCGCTTCGGTCCGCCGCAGCTATTCGCGCCCGGCCTTCGACCTGCTGCTCGGGCCGACGGAGGTTTCGCTCAGCGACGACGGCACCTTGTCGGTGTTCATTCCCAATCCGAACCTGGACGCGCAGACGGCCTGGAACGTCGATGCCTCGATCGAGCTGAAGGGGGAGGGCACCGACTTCTTCTCGATCAGCCCCTATTACAAGCGCATCAACCATGTGCTGTTCTCGACGGGCACCACCAATGCGGGCGGCGATCTCAACGTCTGGGGAACCAGCAGCCCGATCAAGGTGAATGGCGTGGAGACCTCGACGCTGGATACCAGCGGGAAGGGCGACGTCTACGGCATCGAGCTGGTCGGCCGGTACAGCTTCCGCGATCTGCCGGGCTTGTTCGACGGGCTGGGCGTTGGCGGCAACATCACGCTCCAGCGCGCCCAGGCCAAGGTGTTCGTGAACGGCCAGTGGCGGGGCCAGCGCATGCCGCAGGCGCCGCGCATCATGTACAATGTCGAGCTGTTCTACAATCATGGCGGCTTCCAGGCCGCGCTCAACTATAATTATACGGGCGACAAGCTGTACGACCTGCGCTCCAGCCGGCCGGATACCTATGTCCAGCCCGTGTCGAAGATGAACCTGATGCTCGGCTATACCCTGGGAGAGCATGTCTCGATTGGTGCGTCGATCGAGAACCTGCTCAACGCCCACACCTATTGGGCGACCACCAGCCAGCGCCAGGCCTATCTCTCCAACGACCGCAAGGGCGGCTATATCGAAACCGGCCGGGTCTATTCGCTGAACCTGAGCTATAGTTTCTGAGCCTGGCGCAATGGACAGTGAGCCGCCCATGGGTGGCTCACTGTTCCGCCTCGTTTCACGGGGCGGTCAGCCGGCGGCGGCGTCAGGGTATCCCGGGAGTCGCGGCATTCGGAAACGCCGTCGCCTGCCTCTTGCGAGCGGTTTCCTTCCAGAAATTCGCTATCCTGGGCGCGTTCAGCACGATCGAGCAGGCCTCGGCCATCTCCTCGCCGGACAGGTTCACGCAGCGGGAGAAAGCCTCGGTGACGCGGCCGACGCCGGCCGGCTCGGGAACCGCGGGAGTTCCGGCCGGAAAGGCGATGTCCGGGGCGCCGGGAAAGGCCAGATAGTCGCTGGCCAGGATCGAAACCGTCGGACCGGCACAGATTCCGACCCTGGCGATCTTTCCGGCCGGGGGACTGATATCGCCATATTTTCCCGCAAGTGCTTCGATCGTCCTGCCATTGAGCGAGCAGATCCGGTCGCCGGGTTTGAGGATCGTCTGCGAGGCGGGCGAGGCCTTCATGATATGGGTTATGAGCAGCCCGTTCCCATCCGGGCGATATTGGATGCCGATTCTCGTGCGATCGGTGACTCGGGCCGTGCGGTCGGAGCCGTAGAAGGCCAGGGCACTGTTCCCTGCGTCGAGCACGAAGTTGGACCGGCGAAGCAATCCGGTTCCGACCGACGCAGAAATACCCCGTTTGGAAAGCGGTCCGCCCTCAGGGTCGATCGATGCCGTTGCCGGCCCCATCGGACGTCCTCCGATGCGCACCACGGGCAAGCTGGCCAACCCTTTGATGACCGGGCCGCCGGCACCGATGCCTCGAATGTCGCTGCGCACCGGAGCGGCGCACTCCCACAGCTTCTCCTGCTCGGGCACGAGATGAACGTCGCTGTCCGTGCCGGTGTCGAGCAATGCCTGGACCCGGATTCCGCATATCTCGGCATCGACAATGGGGAGGTGGGTTCGTGTTTCGATCGCTACCGTCACCGTGTCCGCATCCTTCGGCAGGTCGCCGCCGAGCAGGAAGCGGGCGCGACGATTCTCCCAGTCGACCTGTAGCGTGAGGCCCATGAGCATCTTGATGCCGATCGTGACGCCGACGCGCTCGTCGCGCGACAGGGGCTTGTCGGTGACCGCCACCTGCTGATTGAGGAGCGTGAGACCGCCGATCACGAGGCTGTCGGCGCGCCGGATAGCGTATTGGCTGACACCACCATATCCATTGGCTGAGATGGTCTTCCCATCCTTGGCCCCGTCGGCCAGGGACACGAGTTTGGAGGAAATCAGCGCCACATCCGACACGGTCGAGCCGGTGTCGATATCGGCATAGGTCGCCTGCCCGTTCACTGTGACCGGGAAGATGATACCGTCGGCTTCGTCGCCCGAGAGGGGAAGCCATTCCACCGCCTTGGTCGCGTTGAAGCCGAAACGTGCCTCCGGCTCTACCCGAGTTTGAGCACTGGCAACCGGGAGGGAAATGAAGAGGCAGAGATTTGCGATAACCAAGGGGAGCATGGGATTCATGGCGACCCGACCTTCTCGAAACGGTGGGCGGCGAATATGCTGCCGCCCACCTTCAGCAGCCCAAATTTCAGACGAGGCCCTCAGTCGTTGGGCGAGCCGCTGTTGCGATCATTTCTTTCGCGCTGGTCGTCGGCCTTTGCAGCCCAGTCGGTGCCGCTGTTGGTGTTACTGCTGCCGGAGCTGCCCCCGATGGTAACGGTCACGACGCCGCCGTTCGGGGGGAAGCCGCCCACCGGACCCACGCCGACCGACACGCCGCCGCCGCTCCAGACGTTGATGCCGCCGCCGCCGCCGGCATCGGAGGTCACGTCCGGGCCCGTGGGCTTCGGCATGGGGCTGCGGTCCTGCATGCGGCCACCGGCCACGAAGCCAATCTCGTCCATAGTAAGTTCGCGGAGCATAAGAATAATCCTTCTCTTACTGGTGAAATCCTGCCTTAGTTCCTGACGCATCTGGTAAAATATTTGCCTTATTCGGGATTCTCCTATGTTGGTGCCTATGATGTATGATGTGCGTAATCATCTAAATCCGCAGGCATCTATTTTAATGCATGACGCGAACGGCGTTCATGCGCGAAGAATTACTGTAATGTGCGAGAGGCGGGCCCCTGACTCGCGCTTCATTTCAGGTAGAATGCGCGAGAATCGAGATTTATGAAGTCGCATTTGCACCGAATTGACGTATTCAAACGCCATTTTTGTGGGTAAAAACTAGAAGTTGATTATCTATTTGTTTTGAATGGATAATGTGTTGCGGTGCCGGCATGAATATTCTCGAAAGACGCGGCCGGTGCGGCGTTGCACATATTCATGAGGAGCGCGCGGCCGCGTGCCTTGCAGCCCGGGCGACGGGCAGTTCGGGATGATGATACCGCCTGCTGCGTACGCCAGGGGCGAGGCACTTTGATGCGAGCCGATAATGGCCGCTTTTCATGAACTTGGCGCAATGTCCTCGATGGCGATCACATTCCCGGCCAGCGTCAGCGGCGCCCGGCGATGGGAGACCAGGATCAGGCCGGTGTTGGATCCCGCCAGCCAGGCGTCGAGCCGCGCGATAATTTCGGATTCCGTAGTGGAATCAATCCCTTCGGTAGGTTCGTCGAGCAGCAGCCAGGGCCGGCCGGCGAGCAGCGCGCGGGCGAGGGAAAGCCGCTTGCGCTCGCCGCCGGACAGGGTTCCGCCAGCCTCGCCCAGGCGCGTATTCAGGCCCTGCGGCAAACCCTGGATGCGATCCTCGAGCGCGGCGACCCGCAAGACCGCCCAGATGGCCTCCTTGTCCACGCCGGGGCGCGCCAGCCGGAGATTGTCGGCGATCGTCCCGGCGATCAGCGCCGCATCCTGGGGCGCAAGCGCGAACTGGGCGCGGAGCATCGCGTCGGAACAGGCGGCGGGAGCCTGCCCCCCGATCGCCGCATCGACCGTGCCCGCGCGCAGCCCGGCCAGCGTTTCGAGGAGCAGCGTCTTGCCCGAGCCGGAACGGCCGGTGATCGCGACCCGCGCACCCGGCGCGAGATCGAGGCTGCCCAGCCGCAGCGGCACCGCTCCGGCGGAGACGGGCGCCGCAACGGGTTCGGGCAAGGCCAGGAGCGCGTCGAGCCGGCGCAGTCCCGCGGCCACGCCGGCCCGGCGAAAGGCGGTGCGGGCAAGGCCGGCCATCGCCTCGACCGCGCCGGCCGCGGCCAGCAAGGCGAGGGCGACCCGCGGCGCGGGCGCATCGGCGAGCAGCAGCACCAATGCCACCGCCAGCGCGGCATAGCCGGCGAGCAGCGCGGCGATCACGCCCTCGCCGCGATGCAGGCGCGCCCGCGCCGCGTCGAGTGCGGCGGTGAAGCGGGACAGGTCGCCGGTCACCCGGCCGGCAAGGCCATAGGCGGCGATCTCGGCCCGGGCGGCGGCATATTCGACATAGCGGGTGCGCAGCGCCCCGAGCGCTTCGCCTGCGTCCTGCGCCGGGCCGTGGGTGAGGCGGCGCGCGGCGCGGTCGAGCAGCGGCGGCAGCGCGGCGAGGAGCAGCGCCAGCGCCAATGCCGCGGCCCAGCCCGCCAGCCCCGCGAGCAGCACTCCGGTGCCCGCCGCGACCCAGCTCGCCGGGCGCACCGGCCTGCGGACGATCAGCTCCTCCAGCGCATCGATATCGCCGATCAGCCGGGCGCTGGCATCGCCGCCGGCAAGGTCCGGGCCGGTGCGGCCGTCCTGCGCGGCGAGCCTGGCGAACAGGCAGGCGCGCAGGCTCGCCATCGCGCCCAGCGCCGCCTGGTGCGAGAACAGCCGCTCGCCATAGCGCCCGACGGTGCGCAGGATCGCGAGGCCGCGGATCGCGGCGCTGGGGATCAGATAGTTGAAGCCGAGCGCCGCCACCGGCCCCGCCGCGCCCGCCAGCGCCGCCGCGGTGAGGAACCAGCCCGAGACCGCGAGCAGCAGCACGCCCGCGAGCGCGGCGACGATCGCGGCGATGCCGGCACGGCGCAGCCGGCGCCGGCCGGCGGCATCGAGGGCGAGCGCGCTCACAGCGCCACCACCAGCCGCGCCGCGGCGGCGAGCGCGGGATCATGCGTGGCGACCAGCACCGCGCGCTCGGCCGCGACTTCGCGCAGCAGCGCGACGATGGCGGCCGCGCTTTCGGCATCGAGGTCCGCCGTGGGCTCGTCGCACAGCAGCAGCGGCCGCCGCGAGAGCAGCGCGCGGGCCAGGCCGATCCGCCGCCGCTCGCCGCCCGACAGGCCCGAGCCGCGATGATCGAGCAGCAGGCCGAGCCCGCCCCGCGCCGCGATCACGGCGTCGAGGCCGACCCGCCCCGCGACGCGCGCGATCTCGTCGGTTGTCGCATCGGGGCGGGCAAGGGCGATGTTCTCCGCCAGCGTGCCGGGAAGGAGCAGCGGCGTCTGCGCGGCCCAGGCGATGTCGGCGGGATCGAGGGCGCCGCCGCGCGCGGTGGTGACGGTGCCGCCGGCCGGCGCGACCTGGCCGGCGATGGCGGCGAGCAGGCTCGATTTGCCGCTGCCGGTGGGGCCGGTGAGCGCGACGAGATCGGCCGCGGCCAGCTCGAAGCCGACCGGGCCGATGCGCAGGCCGGGCCATGCGACCGCGAGCTCCGTGACGCGCAGCCCGTCGAAGCGCGCCGTGGCGGGCGCGGCGGGAGCCGGCGCCTCGACTTGCGCCAGCGCGGCCATCGCGGCGTCGCCGAGCTGCTTCTCGTGATAGGCGGCGGCCAGGCGCCGCATCGGCAGGTAGAATTCCGGAGCCATGGCCAGCGCGAAAAAGGCCTGGCCGAGCGAGAGCTTCTCGGGCGCCGGAAAGGGCAGGAGCCCGAGCAGCGCGAAGCCGCAATAGACCGCGACCAGCGCCACCGAGAGCGCCGCGAAGAATTCCAGCACCGCGCCCGAGAGAAAGGCGACGCGCAGCACGTCGACGGTGCGCTCCGCCACTTCGCGAGTGGCGGCGCCCACCTGGCGGGCGATGCGCTCCTCGGCGCCGAAATGGCGGATGATCGGCAGGGCGCGGATGCGATCGACGAACAGGCCGGAAAGCCCGGCGAGCGCGGCGAGCTGGCGCTCCGCGGCACGGCGCGCGGCGGTACCGGCCAGGATCATGCCGAGCGCGAACGGGACGAGCGTGCAGAGGAGGATCAGCGCCGATACCCAGCTCGCCCAGGCGACGATCGCGGCGACGAGCAGCGGCGCGGCGGCGGACGCGGCACGGGCGGGGCGAAAGCGCGCTTCATAGGCCTCGATCGTCACCATGTGATCGATCGCCAGCGCCGCGCTCTCCCCGGCGAGCAGCGGACGGGGCAGGCGGCCGGCGAGCAGGCGGGGGAAGATCCGCGCGCGCCAGCCGGCGACCACGCGCTGCGCCGCGCGGATGGCGACGGCATGGGCCAGCATCGCCGCTCCCGCGCGGACCGCGCCGCCCGCCAGGATCAGCGCCACGGCGCCCCGGGGCAGGCCGTTCCCGGCCGCCAGGCTGCCCATGGCGAGGGCGATGCCGGCCGCGAAGAGCGCCGCGCCCGGTATGTCCAGGATGGGAGCCAATCCAGATGATTGTTTCGTCAGGGCATCATGCTTTCATTGCGTCATTCCCGCCTGCGCGCGGACGGCGGGTTTGCCGGCCGAGTCGTGGCGCTGGGCCGCATCCCCGTTCAGCGCCGCGAGGCGCCGCCGGCATTCCCCCGCCGGAGAGGAGCGGTCGCATGCCGATAGGTCTTAAAGGCCGGGTCATCACATTTCGGTTCTAACGCATGTTGCGCCGGGGGCGTATTTGTCCATGATCAAAGCGCCTTCCGGTTAGGGCCCTAGTGACGAGCGGAACGCGGCCACCCGTTGGGCGCAGACTCTGGCGTGGGGGATTCCTGCGATGATCAGCATGGCAGTCGTCGAGCTATCGAGGCTCCAGTTCGCGCTGACGGCGCTCTATCACTTCCTGTTCGTGCCGCTGACGCTCGGCCTGTCCTTCATGCTGGTGATCATGGAGAGCGTGTACGTGATGACCAACCGCCCGATCTGGCGGGACGTCACGCGCTTCTGGGCCAAGCTGTTCGGCATCAACTTCGTGCTGGGCGTCGCCACCGGGCTCACCATGGAATTCCAGTTCGGGACCAACTGGTCCTATTATTCGCATTATGTGGGCGACATCTTCGGCGCCCCGCTCGCGATCGAGGGCCTGATGGCCTTCTTCCTCGAGGCGACGTTCGTCGGGCTGATGTTCTTCGGCTGGGAGCGGATGTCGAAACAGGCGCATCTGTTCACCACCTTCATGGTGGCGCTGGGATCGAACCTGTCGGCGCTGTGGATCCTGGTGGCGAACGGCTGGATGCAGCATCCGACCGGCGCGACCTTCAATCCCGAGACGATGCGGATGGAAGTGACCGACTTCGCGGCGGTGCTCTTCAACCCCGTGGCCCAGGCCAAGTTCGTCCACACGGTGAGCGCCGGCTATGTGATGGCCAGCGTGTTCGTGCTCGGCGTCTCGGCCTTCTACCTGCTCAAGGGCCGGCACCTGGAACTGGCCCGGCGCAGCTTCACCGTGGCCGCGGCGTTCGGCCTGGCCTCGTCGCTGTCGGTGGTCGTGCTGGGCGACGAGAGCGGCTATGCGCTCACCGAGAACCAGCAGATGAAGCTCGCCGCGATCGAGGGCATGTGGCACACCGAGCCCGCGCCGGCGGGGCTCGCGGTCTTCGGCATCCCGTCGAACAGCGGGCGCGAGACCCGGTATGAAGTGAAGATCCCCTATGTGCTGGGCCTGATCTCCACCCGCAGCCTGACCGGCGAGGTCAACGGCATCTTCCCGCTGGTGGAGCGCGCGCGGGGGCGGATCGTCAACGGCCTGGCCGCCTATGACGCGGTGGAGAGGCTCAAGGCGGACCGCAACGACCTGGCCGCGCGCGCGGCGTTCGAGCGGACCAAGAACGATCTCGGCCATGCGCTGCTGCTCAAGCGCTTCGTCGCGGATCCGCGCACCGCCGATGCCGCGACGATCGAGCGGGCGGCGTGGAGCACCGTGCCCAATGTGCCGGCGATCTTCTGGATGTTCCGGATCATGGCCGGGATCGGCTTCGCGATGATCGCCTTCTTCGCGATCGCCTTCTTCTATTCGACGGTGCAGCGGTTCGACGCGCGCTGGTTCCTGCGGCTGGCGCTGGTCGTGATGCCGCTGCCCTGGATCGCGGCCGAGGTGGGCTGGGCGGTGGCCGAAGTGGGGCGCCAGCCCTGGGCGGTGGAGGGCGTGCTGCCCACTTTCCTGGCGCCGTCGAGCCTGACCGTGCCCGAGCTGTGGCTGACGATCGCCGGCTTCACGCTGCTCTATGGCACGCTGGCGGTGATCGAGGTGCGGCTGATGCTCGCCGCGATCCGCAAGGGGCCGGAGCCGTATCGCCCCGCCGATGCGCCCGAGCCCGCGGGCCCCGATTTCCACGCCGTTCCGGCCGAATGAGCCGGGCCGGGGTTTTGGAGACAGACCATGTCGATCCCTCTCGATTTCGAAACGCTCCGCATCCTCTGGTGGCTGCTGCTCGGCGTGCTGCTGATCGGCTTCGCGCTGACCGACGGCTTCGACCTGGGGGCGGCCGCGATGCTGCCCTTCGTGGCCAGGACCGACGAGGAGCGGCGGATGGTGATCAACACCATCGGCGCGACCTGGGAAGGCAACCAGGTGTGGTTCATCCTGGGCGGCGGCGCGATCTTCGCCGCGTGGCCCTTCGTCTATGCCGTCAGCTTCTCGGGCTTCTATCTCGCGATGTTCCTGGTGCTGTCGGCGCTGATCCTGCGGCCGGTGGGCTTCAAATACCGTTCCAAGCATCCGGACAGGGCGTGGCGGGAGCGCTGGGACTGGGCGCTGTTCGTCGGCGGCTTCGTGCCGGCGCTGGTCTTCGGCGTCGCCGTGGGCAATGTGATGAAGGGCATTCCCTTCCGCCTAGATAGCGATCTGCGCGCCTTCTACGAAGGCTCGCTGCTCGGCCTGTTCACGCCGTTCACGCTGGTGACCGGGCTGCTCTCGGTGGCGATGCTGGTGCTGCACGGCGCGGGCTGGCTGAGCCTGAAGGCCGAGGGCGTGGTGCTGGAGCGGGCGCGGCGCTGGGGCCAGGCGGCGGCGGTGCTGGCGCTGCTGCTGTTTGCGGCGGGCGGGCTGTTCGTCGCCTGGGGCGGCCTGGGCTACCGGCTGGACGGGGCGATCGATCCCGGCGGGCCGTCGAACCCGCGCTTCTCGACGACGGTGGCGGAGGGCGGCGCCTGGCTGCGCAACTATGGCGCGCATCCCTGGATGCTGCTGGCGCCGCTGCTCGGCTTTCTGGGGCCGGTGCTGGCGCTGCTCGGCATCCGCGCGCGCCGGGACGTGCTGGTGTTCGCCGGCTCGTCGCTCGCCAATGTCGGCATCATCGCCACGGTGGGCCTGGCGATGTTCCCGTTCATCCTGCCGAGCTCGATCGACGCGCTGTCCAGCCTGACGGTGTGGAACGCTTCGTCGAGCCACGGCACCCTGTTCACCATGCTGGTGGTGACGGCGATCTTCCTGCCGATCGTCCTCGCCTATACGGCCTGGGCCTATCGCGTGATGTTCGGCCGGGTGACCGCGCGGGACGTGCGCACCAATCCCGACTTCTACTGAGGAGCGTTCGCCATGTGGTATTTCTCGTGGATCCTCGGCGTCGGGCTTGCCGTCGGCTTCGGCATCCTCAACGGGCTCTGGCACGAATTCCATTCGGAACCGCTGCCGGAAGCGGCGGCGGGGGAGGGGGAATAGGCTAGGCAAGGCTTCCATTTTCGTCATCCCCGCGAAGGCGGGGATCCAGGGCCAGGAGCAAGGACGCGAGGCTTGCCCTGCCGTCTCCGGCAATCCCAAGCGCGATTGCTTCGATTGTCCCGCGCTATCCTGGATCCCCGCCTTCGCGGGGATGACGGCTGAGAATATGATCCTCGGCTTGCGGGCCATGGCTGGCCGGTGGGGCCGGACCTGCTAGACTTGCCCCGCCGGAATCGGCCCTTGCCCGTTTCCGGCCGGCGCATCCCTATGCAGGAGACAGGACCATGGGCATTCTCAAGATCGCGGACGGCACCGAGCTCTTCTACAAGGATTGGGGCCCCAGGGACGCGCAGGTGATCTGGTTCCATCACGGCTGGCCGCTCTCGGCCGACGACTGGGACAGCCAGATGATGTTCTTCCTGCTCAAGGGCTATCGCGTGATCGCGCATGATCGCCGCGGGCATGGCCGCTCCACCCAGACCGACACGGGCAACGAGATGGATACCTATGCCGCCGACGTCGCGGCGCTGGTCGAGCATCTGGGCGTGCGCGGCGCGGTGCATGTCGGCCATTCGACCGGCGGCGGCGAAGTCGCGCATTACGTCGCGCGGGCCGCGCCGGGGCTGGTGTCCAAGGCGGTGCTGATCGGCGCGGTGCCGCCGGTGATGCTGAAGAGCGAGGCGAATCCCGGCGGCCTGCCGATGGAAGTGTTCGACAATTTCCGCCAGCAGACCGCGTTCAACCGCGCGCAATTCTTCATCGATGTGCCGGCTGGGCCCTTCTACGGCTTCAACCGGCCGGGCGCGAAGGTGGACCAGGGCGTGATCGACAATTGGTGGCGCCAGGGCATGATGGGCGGGATCAAGGCGCATTACGACTGCGTGAAGGCGTTCAGCGAGACCGATTTCACCGAGGACCTGCGCAAGATCGACGTGCCCGTGCTGGTGATGCACGGCGACGACGACCAGGTCGTGCCCTATGCGGATTCCGCGCCGCTCTCGGTGAAGCTGCTCAAGCACGGCACGCTGAAGACCTATCAGGGCTATCCGCACGGCATGGCGACCACCCATGCGGACGTGATCAACGCCGATCTGCTCGCCTTTATCGAGAGCTGACGGGGTAGTTTCGGGCGGGGAGGGGAGCGCCCGGGCTCAGGCGAGCTCGGGCATTCCCGCGAGCAGCTTGTCGAGCGTGACCGGATAGTCGCGCACGCGCATGCCGGTGGCGTTGTGGATCGCATTGGCCACCGCCGCGCCGACGCCGCAGATGCCCAGCTCGCCCACGCCCTTGGCCTTCATCGGCGAAGTGGTGGGATCGGTCTCCTCGAGGAAGATCACCTCCTGATGGGGGATGTCGGCATGGACCGGGACCTCGTATCCGGCCAGGTCGTGGTTGACGAAGAAGCCGAAGCGCTTGTCGACCGCCAGCTCCTCCATCAACGCGGCGCCGGCGCCCATGGTCATCGCGCCGATCACCTGGCTGCGCGCCGATACCGGATTGAGGATGCGCCCGGCCGCGCACACCGCGAGCATGCGGCGGATGCGGATCTCCGCCGTCGCGGCGTCGACGCCGACTTCGACGAAATGGGCGCCGAAGGTCGATTGCTGGTACTTGCCGGCAAGGCCGCCATATTCCATCGCGTCCTCGGCGACGATCTCGCCGCCCTTCGCCGCCTCGGCCAGGGGCATGCTGCGCTTGCCGCTCTTCACCTTGCCGCCGGCGAACACCGCATCCGCCGAGTTGACGCCGAGCTTGCGCGCCACGGCCTCGCGCAGCTGCACGCAGGCGGCATAGACGCCGGCCGTGGCGCTGTTCGCGCCCCATTGCCCGCCCGACCCGGCCGAGACCGGGAAGCTCGAATCGCCCAGCTTCACCACCACCTTGTCGAGCGGCACGCCCATCATCTCGGCGGCGGTCTGGGCGATGATCGTGTAGGTGCCGGTGCCGATATCGGTCATGTCGGTCTCGACCGTGACCACCCCGCGCGCATCGAGCCGCACCCGGGCGGCGGACTTCATGTTGATGTTGTTGCGGAAGGCGGCGGCGACGCCCATGCCGACCAGCCAGCGGCCGTCGCGCACGCTGCCCGGCTTCGCGCGCCGGGCCCAGCCGAACTTCTCCGCGCCGATCTGCAGGCACTGGTTGAGCTGGCGCTGGGAATAGGGCCGGCCGGGCTTTTCCGGATCGACCTGGGTATCGTTCAGCACCCGGAAGGCGACCGGATCGAGGCCGAGCTTCTCGGCCATCTCGTCGATCGCGATCTCGAGCGCCATCATGCCCGGCGCCTCGCCCGGCGCGCGCATCGCATTGCCCTCGGGCAGGTCGAGCACCGCGAGCCGCATCGCGGTCATCCGGTTGGCGCCGGCATAGAGCAGCTTGGTCTGGCCGGTCGCCGTCTCCGGGCCGCCGCCGGGAAGATCGCCCGACCAGCTCTCATGCCCGATCGCCACCAGCCTGCCGTCGCGCGTCGCGCCCAGGCGGATGCGCTGGATGGTCGCGGGCCGGTGCGGCGTGTTGTTGAACATGAGGGGGCGGGGCAGGGCGACCTTCACCGCCCGGCTCGCCGCCCGGGCGCCCAGCGCCGCCAGCACCGCGTCGGCGCGGATGAACAGCTTGCCGCCGAACCCGCCGCCGATAAAGGGCGAGCGCATCCGCACCTTCTCGCGCGGGATGCCGAGCGTCCTGGCCATGTCGCCCACCGACCAGGCGATCATCTGGTTCGCGGTCCACAGGTCGAGCCGGTCGCCGCTCCACGCCGCGATCGTCGCGTGCGGCTCCATCATCGCATGGGCATGGTCCGGCGTGGTGTAGGTCGCGTCGAGCTGCACCGGGGCGCCGGCAAAGGCACCCGCGAAATCGCCGAAGCTGCTGTCCGCCGGACCGTTGAACCCGCCCTCGGGCGGCTTGCCGGCGCCGTCCTTCGCCGCGGCGAGATCATAGCTGCCCTTGTCGCGCGCATAGTCGACGCGGATCAGCGCGGCGGCGGCGCGCGCCTGCTCGAACGTCTCGGCGACGACGATCGCCACCGCCTGGTGGTAATGCTCGATCTCCGGGCCGCCGAGCAGCTTCGCGGTGTTGAAATTGCCCTTGCCGAGCTTGCCGGCATTCTCCGCCGTGACGATGGCGAGCACGCCCGGCGCGGCCCGGGCCTCGCCCAGATCCATGCCCGTGATCCGCCCCTTCGCGATCGCCGAGCCGAGGACGAAGCCATAAGCGGGGTCGGGCGCGTCGTGATGCTCATAGGCATAGGGCGCGGAGCCCGTGGTCTTGAGCGGACCGTCGATGCGCGGCGTGGGCTTGCCGATCACCTTGAGCTGGTCGATCGGATTGGTGCCGGCGGGCGTGTCGAACTTCATGGCTCAGCCCCTCGCTTCGGCAATGGCGGCGGCGAGCGTGCGTTCGGCCAGCACCAGCTTGAACCGGTTCTGCTCGGTTGGGGTGGCGCCGGCGAAGGCGGCGGCCGTCACCGCCCTGGCGCCGCGCGGCATCTCCGCCTCCGCCGCCTCGACGCGCCAGGGCCGCGGCGCGACGCCGCCGAACGCGACTCGGCCGCTGCCGTCCTTCTGGAGGATCGCCCCCACCGAAACGAGGGCGAAGGCATAGGAGGCCCGGTCGCGGACCTTGTGATAGATGTGCGTGCCGCCGATCGGCCGGGGAAGGGTGACGGCGGTGATCAGCTCGCCCGGCGCCAGCAGGTTCTCGACGTTCGGGGTGTCGCCCGGCAGCGCGTGGAATTCGGCGACGGGGATGGCGCGCGTGGTGCCGTCGGCACGCACCGTCTCCACCACGGCGTCGAGCGCGCGCATCGCCACCGCCATGTCGCTCGGATGGGTGGCGATGCAGGCCGCGCTGGTGCCGATCACGCCAAGGCCGCGATTGACGCCGCCGATCGCCGCGCAGCCGCTGCCGGGCCGGCGCTTGTTGCACGGCTGGTTGGTGTCGTAGAAATAGGGGCAGCGGGTGCGCTGCAGCAGGTTGCCGGCGGTCGTCGCCTTGTTGCGCAGCTGGCCCGAAGCGCCCGCGACGAGCGCGCGGGAGAGCAGCGCATAGTCCTTGCGGACGCGCCGGTCGGCGGCGAGATCGGTGTTGCGGACCAGCGCGCCGATGCGCAGCCCGCCCTCGGCCGTCGCTTCGATCCCGTCGAGCCCCAGATGGTTGACGTCGACCAGATGGGCCGGCGTCTCGATCTGCAGCTTCATCAGGTCGAGCAGGTTGGTGCCGCCGGCGATGAAGCGGGCGCCCGGCGTGCGGCCGACGATCGCCGCCGCCTCGGCCGGCGAGCCGGCGCGCTGATAGCTGAACGCCTTCATGCCTTCCTCCGCGCTGCGACTTCGGCGATCGCCTCGATGATGTTGGAATAGGCGCCGCAGCGGCAGAGATTGCCGCTCATCCGCTCGCGGATCTCGTCGGCGCTCATTGCCGGCGTGCCGGTAATGTCGCCGGTCGCATGGCTGGGGATGCCCGCGCGGATCTCGTCGAGCACCGCCACCGCCGAGCAGATCTGGCCCGGCGTGCAATAGCCGCATTGATAGCCGTCATGCTTCACGAAGGCGGCCTGCATCGGATGCAGGCTGTCGGGCGTGCCCAGCCCCTCGATGGTGGTGATCGCGTCGCCTTCGTGCATCACCGCGAGGCTGAGGCAGGAATTGATCCGCCGCCCGTCGACGATCACGGTGCAGGCGCCGCACTGGCCATGGTCGCAGCCCTTCTTGGTGCCGGTCAGCCGGAGATGCTCGCGCAGCGCGTCGAGCAGGGTGGTGCGGGTGTCGAGCTCCAGGGCGTGGGGCTTGCCGTTCACCGTGAAGCCGACCTTCGCCAGCACCGGTGCCTCGGCGCTCGCCGGGGCCGCGCCCCGGGCCTCGGCGGCGGGAGGCGCGGCCCCGGCCGCCACCGATGCCGCGCCGCCGATCAAGACGCCGCGCCGCGAAAGTTCGAAATCGCCTGGTCCATGCATATCGGCCTCTGCTCCCCTTGAAGCTGGCGCGCGCCCTGAGACGGTCGGGTCATGCCCTGTTCCTGATGGTTCTAGCGCGAACAACGATCGAAACAAAATTTCGCTCATCGAGGAGGGACGGGCCCCGGCCCGGATCTGATTCGGGGCCGCTGGATTCATATTCTCCCTCGCCATCCTCGCTTCCCCCTCGTCACCCCCCGCTTCTCCCTCGTCATCCCTGCGCAGGCGGGGATGGCAAGGGGAGGAAAGAGCCCCGATGTAACAAAATTGAGAACGTTCTTGAGAACGCTCTCAATCTATGCTCTAACCATCGGATCGGAGCAAAAGACTCCGCGAACGATAGAGGGGTGTTGGAACAGGCTGCCGTGCGCGCCATGCTGCGCTGTCGGCTTGTTTCGTCGCTGAATCCGACAGCGTTGTCGGAAAAGCTCCCCCAGGTTGGATCGGATGAACTGGCGCGCCCCCGGGCGTGCGCGGCGCCGTTGCACGCGCCGAAGGGGAGAGGTGAATGCTGATCAGCCTGCGGCATGTGGCGCGCTCCATGGCGTTGCTCGCCACCACCGCGCTTGCCGGGACGATGACGGGCGCGCATGCGCAGGATCCCGTCACGCCCGCCGCACCGCCGAAGCACGAAGCCCGCCCGTCCGCGGACCCCGCGGCGCGGCCCTGGGCCGATCCCCGGCTGCCGGCGGCGGCCCGCGCGGAGACGCTGCTTTCGGCGATGACGCTCGAGGAGAAGCTGGGCCTTGTCTACACATGGTTCCCGCCGCTGGCGAAGGATCCGGCGGCGCCGGCCGACATGATTCCCTCGGCGGGCCAGCAGGCGGCGATCCCGCGCCTGGGCATCCCGGCGCTGCGCGAGACCGATGCCAGCCTCGGCGTCGCCAACCAGGTCGAGCAGCGCAAGGGGGATACCGCCACCGCGCTGCCTTCGGGCCTGGCGCTGGCCGCGAGCTTCGATCCCGAGCTCGCTTATGCAAGCGGCGCGATGATCGGCGGCGAGGCGCGCGCCAAGCGCTTCAACGTCATGCTCGCGGGCGGCATCAACCTGACGCGTGATCCCTGGGGCGGCCGCAACTTCGAATATCTGGGCGAGGACCCGCTGCTCGCCGGCGTGATCGCCGGGGAGTCGATCCGCGGCATCCAGTCGAACCACATCGTCTCGACGATCAAGCATTTCGCCCTGAACGCCCAGGAGACCGGCCGCTTCGTGATGGACGCGCGGATCGGCGAGGCGGCGCTGCGGGAAAGCGACCTGCTCGCCTTCCAGCTGGCGATCGAGCGGGGCAAGCCGGGTTCGGTGATGTGCGCCTATATGTCCGTCAATGGCGACTTCGCCTGCGAGAATGATTTCCTGCTCAACACTGTGCTCAAGCAGGACTGGGCCTATACGGGCTGGGTGATGTCCGATTGGGGTGCGGTGCATTCGACGGTGAAGGCCGCGCGCAACGGGCTGGACCAGCAATCGGGCGGCGAGCTCGACACGCATCCCTTCTTCCGCGCCGATCTGAGACAGGCAGTGGAGAGCGGCGCGCTGCCGATGGCGCGGCTGGACGACATGGCGCGCCGCATCCTGAACGGCATGTTCTCGACCGGCCTGATGGACGCGCCGGTGGTGGAGGCGCCGCAGCCGATCGACCATGCGCGCAATGCCGAAGTCGCGCAGCGCGCCGCCGAGGCGGGGATCGTGCTGCTCAAGAACGACAAGGACATCCTGCCGCTCGCCAGGACCGCCAGGCGCATCGTCCTGATCGGCGGCCATGCCGATGTCGGCGTGCTTTCGGGCGGCGGCTCGTCGCAGGTCCGCTCGGTCGGCGGCGCGCCGATCGAGATCCCCCTCAAGAACGGCCCGGCCGCGTCGTTCGTGCGCGTGACCTGGCACGCGTCCTCGCCGCTCGCGGCGATCCGTGCGCTGGCCCCCAAGGCGCGCGTCGATTTCGTCGATGGCAGCGACCCCGAAGCTGCCGCCGCGGCGGCGAGGAACGCGGACCTGGCGATCGTCTGGGCCACGCAATGGACCACCGAGGCCGAGGATCCCGAGACGATCGACCTGGCCGGCAACCAGAACGCGGTGATCGCGGCGGTCGCCGCCGCCAATCCCAGGACCGCGGTGGTGCTCAACACCGGCGGGCCGGTGCTGATGCCCTGGCTCGACAAGGTGCCGGCGGTGCTCGCCGCCTGGTATCCGGGCCAGCGCGGCGGCGAGGCGGTGGCGCGGGTGCTGTTCGGCGAGGTCAATCCCTCGGGCCGCCTGCCGATCACTTTCCCCGCGGCGATCGATCAGGCGCCCCGCGCCGCGGTGCCCGGCTTCGACCAGGTCAAGGCCTCGCCCGACCGCGGGCAGGACGCGCGCGCGATCAAGCCCTTCGCGGTCGAGTATCGCGAGGGCTCGGACGTCGGCTATCGCTGGTATGCCCGCCAGGGCCATCGCCCGGCTTTCCCCTTTGGCTATGGCCTCAGCTACACGCGCTTCGGCTATGCCAATCTGAAGGTCGAGGGCGGCGGCGCGCTCAAGGTGAGCTTCGACGTCACCAATCGCGGCAGGCGCGAGGGCGCCGACGTGCCGCAGCTCTATGTGACTCCGGCCACGGGCAGCCGCCCGCTGCGCCTGGCCGGTTTCGAGCGCGTGGTGCTCAAGCCCGGCGAGACCCGGCGGATCACCCTGGTCGCCGAGCCGCGCATCGTCGCGGACTATGACGTCGCCCAGCCCGGATGGCGGGTGGCGGCGGGAACCTATCGTGTCGCGATCGCGCGGGATGCCGGACAACCGGTGCTCACGGGCGCGGCGGATTTGCAGGAACGCCGGCTGGCGCCCTGAGACGACGGCACCGGGTGAGGCGCGCGTAGATGCGTCGGGGTGCAGAACAGAGTGGGAGGACAGAGGGAATGAAGGGACTATCCAGTTTGATGGCCGGCTTGCTGGCGTCGACCGCCCTGGTCGCGCCGGCATGGGCCCAGGACGCGGCGCCGGTGCCGCAGGACGCGGGGGGCGATCAGGGCGAAGAGATCGTCGTCACCGGCATCCGTGCCTCGCAGGCCAAGGCGATCAACATCAAGCGCAACGAGACGGCGATCGTCGACGCGATCTCCTCGGAGGATATCGGCAAGCTGCCCGACGTCACCGTGGTCGACGCGCTGCAGCGCATCTCGGGCGTGCAGATCAAGCGTGACGCCGGCGAGGGCTCGAGCGTCAACATCCGCGGCCTGCCCCAGGTGATCACGCTGCTCAACGGCGAGCAATATCTGAGCCCGGGCAATCTCGGCACCGCGCAGCCCAACCTCAACGACATTCCCGCCCAGCTGATGAACGCGGTGGTGGTCTACAAGTCGCAGGACCTGCGCAACGCGCTGTCGGGCATCTCCGGCACCGTCGACCTGCGCACCCGCCGCCCGTTCGACCTGAAGAACGGCCTGACCCTGGCCAACCAGGTCGAATATTCGCGCGGCGACTATACCAAGAAGAACGACTATCTGATCAGCGGCCTGCTGAGCTGGCGCAACGACACGATCGGCGTGATGGTCGGCGCCACGCAGAGCAAGGCGCATCTCGGCAACAATTATGCCGGCATCGGCGGCAGCCCGTTCGGCAACAACGACTGGGGCGGCACCGGCGCCAACTGGATCGCGCCGCACGGCTATGAGCTGTTCAGCCGCGAAGTCGAGCGCAACCGCTTCGGCATCAACGGCGCGGTGCAGCTGAAGTTCGCCGAGGGCTGGACGCTGACCGGCGAAGTCTTCCACACCGAGCTGGTCGAGCACAACCGCGCCGCGGGCGTGAACATCTCGAACCGCTGGAACGGCCTGACCTGGACGACGCCGACCCAGTCCACCTCGACGGGCCAGATCGGCGCGAACCAGCAGCCCTGGCTCGACGTCCAGCAATATGATCTCAACGTGTGGTGGTTCAATTCCTTCTCGGTGAACCGCACCGCGCGCGAGAAGTCGACCAACTACAACCTGCAGCTCGACTATGACACGGGCGGCCCGTTCAAGTTCACCGCGCGCGCGCTGCGCTCGGACGCGAATCTCCGCAGCATGAATGGCCAGGTGCAGGGCGATCTCAGCAACTGGCGCGCGGGCAACCGGGCGTTCACGCTGTTCCGCAACCCGAACGACCTGACCCGCGGGCCCTTCTACCCGGCGAATATCGCGGCGCTGTACCCGGCCTCGCGCTATACCAACAACGTGGTCGGCTCGAACGGCGGGCGCTATATCGATCCGAACCCGCTGGGCTATGGTCAGGATCCGCTGCTGCACCTCGACCTGCGCGGGCAGAACCCGGTGCTGAGCGGCTTCGACACGCCGATCTCGGGCGGGCTGGGCGCCGGCAAGTCGCTCAAGGACTATATGGCCAATCTCGACAGCTATGCCGTCGCGGCCTTCTCGTCCGAGGGCAATCAGGAGAACAGCTCCGATCTCGGCGTGTTCCGCGCCGACGGCAGCTACGAGTTCCAGGGCGGCGGCCTGTTCGGCGTGCTGAACCGCGTCGATGTCGGCGTGCGCCGCTCGGACCGCTCGACCCAGATCAAGAACTTCCACCTCTTCTCGAACTTCTATGGCGGCAATGGCGCCGCCACCGCGGCGGGCTGCTCGGCGCAGTGGAAGGCGATCGACGTGGTGATGGACAATCCGCAATGTTCGGCGGGCGAGTTCGTCTCCAACCCGGGCTACAACGCGGCGCTGCCGCTGGCGTCCTCGCCATCGCCCTGCGGCGCCTCGGCGGCCAACGCGCCGACCTGCTTCCAGGGCTATACCGTCAACCGGCCGACCAAGCTCAACGCCTATAACAACGTCTATTTCCAGACGAACTGGGGCGGCGTGGTCGACGGCATGCCGGGCATGTGGGTGGTCAATCCCAAGGACTTCGACGACATCAAGTCGTTCATGACGCGGGTATTCGGCGGCGCCGACGAGGTGATCGTCCCGGGCAATACCTATGACGTCGACCTGATCGAGGAGAGCGCCTACATCAACACCAACTGGAAGCGCGGCGCGTTCAAGGCCGATATCGGCGTGAAGGTCATCAAGACCAGCATCGACGTGAAGCAGAACCTGACCGGCGACACCCGGGCCTATGGCGACACCAACCTCGACGTGGGCGACAACGTGACCCGCCGCAGCTATACCGACTGGCTGCCGACGGTGACCCTGTCCTATGACGTCACCGACAATATCCGCGTGCGTGCGGCCTTCGCCAAGACGATGATCCCGCTGGACCTCGGCAATTACGGCGGCGGCCTGAAGATCAACACCGCGGATTCACCGGGCCCCAATCCGACGAACCCGACGGCGGCGCCGCTCGGCGTCCGCCAGGTGACGAGCGCGGATTCGAGCGGCAACCCGTATCTCAACCCCTGGCGCTCGAACAATTACGACATCAGCCTGGAATATTATCTGGGCCGCGCCTCGATGCTCAACATCGGCCTGTTCAAGCTCAAGATCGACAGCTTCGTGACCACTGCGACGACTCAGACCGGCCGCTATCCGGACGGCGACGGCGTGATCCGCCGCACGGTGCCGGTAACCCAGCCGGTACAAGGCAAGGGCGGCAATTTGCAGGGCATCGAAGCCGGCGCCAAGCTGGCCTTTACCGACCTGTTCCCGAACGTGCCGTTCCTGCGCAACTTCGGCATCGACGCCAACTACACCTTCTCCGACTCCTCGCAGTCGGCGCGGGGGCTCAACGGCAAGAGGCTGCCTTTCCAGGACAATTCGAAGCACCAGATCAATCTGGTCGGCTGGTACCAGGACGATATCTTCCAGGTCCGCGTCGCGTGGAACCACCGCACGCCGCGCCTTGCGAACATGGGCCTGGGCTATGACGTGGATCCCGATCCGGCGCCCGACCGGGTCGACCAGCGCAATATCCCGGTGATGCAGGACACGAGCAACTATGTGGACGTGAACGTGACCGCGAACATCAACAGCCAGTTCGCGATCTACGGCAACGTCTCGAACCTGCTGGGCGAGCGCGAGCGCTATTACTTCCAGTTCGACCAGGATTCGAAGCAGTTCCATTCGCAGAACCGCTTCGAGCCGCGTTACTCGGTGGGCGTGCGCTACCGTTTCTAAGAGCCAACCCTCCTGGGCCGGCGGTCTTCCAGGGCCGCCGGCTCATTTTTCCCAGGGAGCGGGTCGGCGCGGTTTCGCTTGCGAAGCCGTGGCCGGGACGACCAGAATGACACGATGAAACATGGGGGCACGGCCAGCGGCGCGATCGAGCGTGTCGTCATCGTCGGCGGGGGTACCGCCGGATGGATGGCGGCGGCCGCGCTAGGCGCATATCTGGCGGGGACGGGCACCCGGATCACCTTGATCGAAAGCTCCGAGATCGGGACGATCGGCGTCGGCGAGGCGACGATCCCCACCATCCGCCGTTTCTACGCGTCGCTCGGCATGACCGATGCCGAGGTAATGCGCGCCTGCGAGGCGACCGCCAAGCTCGGCATCCGCTTCGTCGACTGGACGCCGGGGACGAGCTTCGTCCATCCCTTTGGCCGCTTCGGACAGGACCTGCGCGGCATCGACTTCCACCATTATTGGCAAAGGGCGCGCAAGGCCGGTCGAGCCGCGCCGCTGGAGGAATATTCGCTCGGCGCGATGCTCGCGCGCGAAGGCCATGCCAGCGTGCCGCTGCCCAATCCGCCGAGCCAGCTCTCGGTGTTCGACTGGGCGCTGCATTTCGACGCTTCGCGCTTCGCCGCGCACATGCGCGCTTATGCCGAGCGCGCGGGGGTGGCGCGCATCGATGCGCGGATCGCCGATGTGGCGCTCCACGGCGAGACCGGCTTCATCGAAGCGGTGACGCTCGACAGCGGCGAGCGCGTCGCGGGCGATCTGTTCGTCGACTGCTCGGGCTTTCGCGGCCTGCTGATCGGCGAGGCGCTGGGCATTCCCTATCGCGACTGGTCGCACTGGCTGCTGTGCGACGGCGCCTTTGCCGTGCAGAGCGAGCGGGTGGGGGAGCCGCCCAGCTGCACCACCGTCACCGCGCGCACCGCCGGCTGGCAATGGCGCATCCCGCTGCGCAGCCGCGAAGGCAATGGCATCGTCTTTTCGAGCGATTTCCAGAGCGACGACGATGCCCGCGCCGAACTGCTCGCCAACGTCCCCGGCGCGCCGACCATGGAGCCCCGCCGCCTGCGCTTCACGCCGGGCCGGCGCGAGGCCGCCTGGGCGAGGAACTGCGTGGCGCTCGGCCTGGCCTCGGGCTTTCTCGAGCCGCTGGAATCGACCAGCATCGCGCTGATCGAGACGGGCATCGAGCGGCTGAAGCAGCTCTTCCCCGACAAGGGCTTCGATCCGGCGGTGATCGCCGAATATAACAGCCAGTCGGCCGAGGAGATGGAGCGCGTCCGCGACTTCATCCTCCTCCATTATCGCCTGAGCCCCCGCGAGGGGGCCTTCTGGCAGGCCTGCCGCGACATGACGCTCCCCGACAGCCTGGCCGCCAAGCTGGAGCTTTGGCGCGCGCGGGGCGCATTCCTGCGCTATCGCTGGGAGATGTTCTCGTCCGCATCCTGGCTGGCCATCTATGGCGGGTTCGAGCATCTGCCCGAGCGGCTCGACCCCGGCGTCGCCGCGGTCGATGCGGACGAACTCGCGCAGGGGCTCGAGCAGATGCGCGCCGCCATTGCCCGCACCGTGGCGGACACGCCCACCCATTCCGAATTTCTCGCGACGGTCGATGGTGCCGCTGCCGAGCCCATGAGGACCCCCGCATGAACAATCCGGACGCGCTCCGTAAGGTCTGCATCGTCGGCGGCGGCACCGCCGGCTGGATCGCCGCCGCGGTGATGGCGCATCACATGAAGGGCCGGCTGTTCGAGATCGAACTGGTCGAGAGCGACGATATCGGCACGATCGGAGTGGGGGAGAGCACGATCCCGCCCTTCATGGAGCTGATCGCCAAGCTCGACATCGACGAGCAGGATTTCGTCCGCCAGGTCCAGGCCAGCTTCAAACTCGGCATCGAGTTCAAGGACTGGTTCCGCAAGGGCGAGAGCTATTTCCACCCCTTTGGCGATGTCGGCCAGCGGGTGGAGCTCAGCGACTTCTACCAATGCTGGCGCAAGGCGACGCTGGCGGGGCATGATTTCCCGCTCCAGGATTTCGCGCCCGCCACGGTGATGGCGCATGCCGGCCGCTTCATGCTGCCCTTCAAGGCCCGCAGCACGCCGATCGCCGGCGCTTCCTATGCGCTGCATGTCGATGCCAAGCGCGTCGCCCGGTTCCTGCGCGGCCATGCCGAGGCGCGCGGGGTGAAGCGGACCGAGGGGATCGTCACCGATGTCGCGCTCGACGATCGCGGCTTCGTCTCCACGCTGACGCTGAAGGACGGCCGCACGATCGACGCCGATTTCTTCATCGATTGCTCGGGCTTCCGGGCGCTGCTGATCGAGAAGGCGCTGGGCAGCGGCTATACCGACTGGTCCAACTATCTGTTCTGCGACCGCGCCATCGCCGCGCAGACCGAGAATATCGGGCCGCCGCGCCCCTATACGCTGGCCGAGGCACAGGACGCCGGCTGGCGCTGGCGCATCCCGCTGCAGCACCGCACCGGCAACGGCCATGTCTATTCCTCCGAGTTCATGGACGACGAGGAAGCGACGCGCATCCTGCTCGACAAGGTGGAGGGCGAAGTGGTCGCCGGGCCGATGGTGGTGCCGTTCAGGACCGGCGTGCGCCAGCGGATCTGGCACCGGAACGTGCTGGCGATCGGCCTGTCCTCGGGCTTTATCGAGCCGCTGGAATCGACTGCGATCCACCTGATCTATCGCGGCATGGACTATTTCTTCCGCTTCCTGCCCGATCGCCACTGCGATCCGGCGCTGGCGGACGAATATAATCGCCGGATGGTGGCGGACTATACCGAGATCCGCGACTTCATCGTGCTCCATTATTGCACCACCGCGCGCGACGACACGCCCTTCTGGCGCAAGTGCCGCGACATGGAATGGCCGGACAGCCTGAAGGAGCGGGTGGAACTGTTCCGCACCAACGGCACGCTGCGCGAAGGGCTGGACGAGCTGTTCCGCTCGGTCAGCTGGTTCTCGGTGCTGGAGGGCATGGGCATCCGGCCGCGCACCTATCACCCGCTGGTCGACCGCATCGACGAGGCGATGCTCTATGCGGGACTGGAAAAGGCGCGCGAGCAGCTTGCCGGCTTCGTCCTGCAGCTGCCGAGCCAGCAGCAGTTCATCGATGCGCATTGCCGCGCCGAGAAGGTGGATCTCGGCCGTCCCGCCATGGCCGGGGCCTGATGCAGAAGAAGCGCGCGATCACGATCAAGGACGTGGCGGCGGAGGCGGGAGTCTCGCTGCAGACGGTGAGCCGCGTCATCAACAAGGGGCCCAACGTCACCGCGCCGGTGCAGGATCGCGTCCGGGCGGCGATCGACAAGCTGGGCTATGTTCCCAGCCTCGCCGCGCGCCGGCTCGGCGGCTCGCGCTCCTATCTGATCCTCGCCTTCAACGACGAGCGGCCGACGCTCGAGGGCTGGCAGTCGCGGCGCGGCAACGACTGGGTCGACCAGATGCTGTACGGCGGCATGCTCAAATGCGCCGAGCATGGCTATCGCATGCTGTTCGAGCTGGTGGATTCGCATTCGGACGCGCTGGAGGCGCAGGTCCAGGCCGCGCTTTCGGCGCTCCATCCGGACGGCGTGATCCTGACGCCGCCGCACAGCGAGGACGACCGGATCACCGATCTGCTCCACCAGGGCGGGCTGACCTTCGCGCGGCTGGGATCGCACCGCGAGGGCGAGGGCTTTGCGGTGTACATGGACGACGAAGCGGCGGCGCGCCGCGCGACCGAGCATCTGCTCGACCTTGGCCATACCCGCATCGCCTATGTCCAGGGCCATCCCGAATATGCGATGAGCCCGGATCGCCTCCGCGGCTTCACCGGCGCGATCGAGGCGCGGGGACTCAAGGTGGATCCCGCCTATCTCCAGCCGGGCGACTTCACCTACGAAGCCGGCATCGCGGCGCTCAACACGCTCGCCGGGCTCGAAACCCCGCCCAGCGCGGTGCTCGCGAGCAGCGACGAGATGGCGCTGGGCGTGCTCCATGCCGCCGGGCCGCTCGGCCTGTCGGTTCCCGGCGATCTCTCGGTGGTCAGCTTCGACGACACGCCGACGGTGCGGATGAGCGTGCCCGCGCTCACCGCGATCCGCCAGCCGATCGCGGCGATGACCGCCAAGGCCGCCGAGCTGCTGATCGAGAGCAAGACCCGTGGCGACACGCCCGGCAACGGCCGTTTCCTGCTTCCCTTCGATTTCGTCGTCCGTGCCTCGACCGCGCCGCCGCGGCGTTGACTTGCCTCTGCCCGGCGGCGATGCTCCGCCGTCCATGCGACGCTTCGTCTCGCCCGGCCGCGGTTTCATACTGCTCTATGCGCTGGCCTATGCGGGCATGTTCGTCAGCTTCATGCCGTTCGTCATGGTGCTGCTGCCGTTGAAGGCGGCGCAGGCGGGGGGCGGCCATGCGGTGCAGCTCCTCAGCGCCGGCGCGCTGGGCGGCGCGGCGGTGGCGAGCCTGGCCAACATCCTGTTCGGCGCGCTGAGCGATCGCACCCGGCGGCTGCGCGGCACCCGGCGGCCCTGGGTGACGGTGGGGCTGGGGGTGCTCAGCGCGTCCTATGGCCTGTTGCTGGTCGCGGCCGATCCGGTGAGCCTGTTGCTCGCCGTCACCTGCATCCAGATCGGGATCAACATGATGTTCGCGCCGATCGCCGCGGTGATGGCGGACGAGATACCCGATGCGCAGAAGGGCATGGTGGCCGGCCTCACCGGCGTCTCGCATCCGATCGGCGCGATGGCGGCGGTGCTGATCACGCTGCCCGGGCTGGGCGGCGACGCGATGCGCTATGCGCTGCTCTGCCTGTTGTTCGTCGCGTTGACCGCGCCGTTCCTGCTGCTCGCTCGCGAAGGCGCCGCGCTGCCGCCGCCGCCGCCCGCGCCGCAGCGCGAGCTCCGCCGCTTCGATTTCATCCTTGCCTGGGCCTCGCGCATCCTGTTCCAGGTCGCCGGCAACGGCCTGTCCACCTATGGCTTCTATTATTTCCTCTCGGTGCTGGACCGCGACGACATCAGCAGGACGAGCGTGGAGGCCAATCCGATCGTCGCGACGATGACCGGTTCCACCATCGTCGCGGTGCTGCTGACGGTGCTGGCCGGGCGCTTCTCGGACCGGATGATGCGGCGCAAGCCCTTCCTTGCCGCCGGGGCGCTGGCAATGGCGGCCGGGCTCGGCGTCATGGCGTTCGCGAGGAGCTGGGGCGTGGCGGCGGCGGGGCATGCGCTGGCGCTGTCGGGGCTCAGCGTGTTCCTGGCGATCCATTCCGCGCTCGCGATGCAGCTGCTGCCCAATCCGGGGCATCGCGGGCGCGACCTGGGCATCCTCAACCTCACCAACACCCTGCCGGCGATGGTCGCGCCGCTGCTGGCGCTGGCGCTGGCGCCGGAGAAGACCGGCTATATGCTGTGGCTGTTGATCCTCGCGCTCGGCACGCTGGCCGGCGGCGCGGTGTCGCTCTGCATCCGGACCCAGGATTAGGTCGGGACCGGGAAGAGCTTCAAATTCCTATCGTCACCCCGGCCTTGCGCCGGGGTCCAGGTGCCATCTTAAATAACTAGAAATAAACAAGAAAATTCTATATAATCGCCTACACAAAGACTGCACAGATACGGCAAATCAACAACTTACCTCGCCGATCTGCACAGAACCTGCACAGTGTGAGGCGATATGGTGGCTAGCAGCGACAAGAATGGGTTCATCACCGACAAGGAAGAGCTGAAACCGGGGCTCATCATTTTCCGTCGTGCGGATGTACAACATCGCAACTGGTACTGCCGCGTAAAGCTTCCAAAGGCGGATCGCTATAAGACTGTCTCTCTCAAAACCTCAGACGTGAATGTGGCGAGGGACAAAGCGTTCGACCACGATGCCGATGTACGCTTTCGTCTTAAACATGACGTTCCGGTATTCAATCGACCGTTTAGTCAGGTTGCCGATGAGTACATCGTCAAGCAGGGGCAGCGCGAACGCGGCGGTGAGATCACGGCGGAACGACTTCGCAAGGTAAAATCCGTCATCAACAATCACCTAAACAACTATGTCGGCACCACGCAGGTCCACCTGATCGGTCAGGACCGATGGGACGGCTACCCATCTTGGCGGCGCGCGAACTCCACCAAGAGCCTGCGGGATTTCGTTAGCGATGCCACCATCAGTTTCGAGATGGCAATTCTCGGCGGCATCATGAACTTCGCTGCCGACAAGCGCTACATCGGGGACGCGCAGCGATTTCGCAGCCGCCCCACGCTCAAGAAAATGCGGCGCGATGAGTTCACCATCGAAGAGTATCGCAAGCTCCACAGCCATGCGCGCAGCTGGATCACCAAGGCGACCAAACCGTCGATCATTTGGTCCCGAACCGTCACCTATAATTTCATTCTCATCATGTGCGGCACCGGCATGCGCCCCACCGAAGCGAAAAACCTGCGTTGGCGCGACATCAGCCAAGCGAAGGATCGCGAGGGCCGCGACATGGTCGTCCTCTTCGTGCAGGGCAAAGGCAAATCCCGTAATCTGGTCGCACCGAAAAGCGTGGGCGACTATCTGGAACGCATCCGCGAAATCTCGAAGGCCACGAAGCCGGATGATCGGGTGTTCACCACGATCACCGGTAGCCCCAACAAATCCCTTTACGATGACGCAATCAGCAAATTGCTCGAGGAAGCAGGATTGCGCATGGGCGCTTCCGGTATTCCGCGCTCAATCTACTGCTTCCGCCACACCTATGCGACGTTCCGGCTCGCCGCTGGCATCGATGTCTATTTCCTGGCCGAGCAAATGGGCACCTCCGTGCAGATGATCGAAGAGCACTATGGTCACGTAAACACCATCAAGCATGCCGACCGGGTGCTGGACGGCATGGCCGGATGGGATGCCCTGACCCTTGAAAAGACACCTGCGACCGTCAAAGCCTCCAAGGCGGCAGCCAAGCGCGATCAGGCGGCGCGGCCCGCGCCTAAGACCCGTAATCGCGCCAAGGGTCAGATCCCCAGCCTGCGCTGACCCGATCCCGCGTCCGGCTCGGGCTTCTTTGCGGGATCAAAAGCCGTTTGCTGATGCGCCGCTGGCGCTCCCCGATCAGCGAACGGCCAAGCAGGCATAGGAAACAGGCGCGCCCGGCCCGTAGCGCCCCTGTGCCTGCGTTATTCTTCGTCTTCCCACTCAGGCCATGGAGAATCGGAGTTAAATGGCCAAAGCCACCCCTCGTCACCTTCAACATTCTCCACCATCCGTAACGTTTGCTCTGCAGCCCATTTCTTCGGCAGGTTAGCTAAGTCAGCACGTTCGAGATATTCCGCCATCACAACCGCACGCGCGATCCACGCCGTTGCCGCATACAGCACGAGATGGCGTGCTTCCGAAGCATGCTCATCCAGCAGCTTTTTCCATTCTCTGGCAGGTCCGACTCGCGCCAGTTCAAGCGCCGCTGGACGCATTTGATGCAGGTATAGCGTCACCTTTGCGGAACCCATCGGGCCGAGTTCGGCACGCAACTGCTGTTGCATTTGGGGGGGCACCATCCCCTGAGCACGCTCTAGAAGTGGCCCCAGTGCTGCACGAACTGCCTTCATTGCTCTCCCCCAAGCCAACTGCAGCTAAGACTGATCCGTGCAGGGGTACTCGCAAGACCATCGCTCCAAGTCCACCACCGCACCATCCCGCTGCTTCTTGATGGATGAGCCTTTAGGCCGGGCCCGCCTCAGGTAAACCCAGCTCGCTTCCGTGCTGCGCGTGTGCAGCTCCGCTCCCTGCGGGCGCATGCGCGTGGTGTGACCCGAGGCTCGATGCCCCAGCCCCTTTGCTCCCCATGAAGCCGCCGGATGGCCGGTGGCGGAAACCAAGGAGCAGACCGTGACCAAGCAACGCAAACTTCCCGGCACAAAACCCACCCACCGCCTATATAGCGTCGATGGCGAAGGCAAGTCCGCCCGCTGGACCGAGATCGGAGCTGCCTGGCCTAACCGTGACGGCATGGGCTTCTCACTCACCTGCGGCGCGCTGCCATTGCAGGGTCGCATTGTCATGCGCGCGATCACCGAGCGCGCAAGCACTGGCGGGCAATGATGCCCGCCAGCCCGGCGGCGGCTACCACCGCCGTCGGTTCGCGGCCATCACCTGCGCGATGGCCGCGATGACCTGGCTGAAAGCTTGCACGAGCAGGATGATTTCGGTGGTCGTCATGGGTTCCTCCCTTTTTTGCGCCTCACGCGGGATGCGCGATGGACGAGGAAGGACCGGCCGACCGAATGAGCCGAGCATGCACAGGCCGCCAGCCGCGAAGCGGGGCGCTGCTGCACGTCAGGAAGCGAGCCGCCTTGACTGCCCGGCGCGGTCGGCCACAACGCCCGAGAACCTGAGCGCCTCCCGCACGAGCGCGGGAGGAACCCTTGATGATCGCTGTCACCGATTACTGCTACACCTTGCGGCATGACCACCGTTGCCGAGTATTTCGACGCCCTATTGCTGCGTCGGCAAGAAGCGCTCCGTGTGCGCTTCCGCGTCATCCATTACCGCGACAGCTCGCGGCCCCAGCACGCCCATTGCCATGCAAACGTAGATCGTTGGGTAGCAGAGCATCCTAGGCTGGAAGCAGTCAGGGGCTGGCTGGTTAGCGACTATGGCACGACCTGCATGTTTGAGGCGCATTCCATCGCCCGCTTGCCGCGCGGCAGGCTGATCGAGATCACCTATCCGGTGACCCCGCGCTTCCTGCCTCACCGAGGGGCCGCTGCCGATTTCGACTCCCTGAAGCTGAATCACGCCCAACAGTTCTGGCCACCACCACAACCGTTAGGCGAATATTAACCATATCTTAGCGATTGCACCGGTATACTGCGTGAAGATTCACACGCCCTCGAGGCAGGTACTCTATAGCCGCCCAAATTACAGTTTCCGAGCCCGGTCAGCCGCTTGCGGCTGACCCGCTGGCTAGCCAGCGGGTTGAATTGCTGGGGCAGTTGGTTGCCGCGCAATTCGATCTTGAGAACCTAATTGCCAGCCTCGGCGGCGCGGGCGCAGCCCTTGCCGACAACCAGCTTCAACAGCTCATGCAACTGCAGCGGCGCATCGGCTCTGCCGACCCCGCCGCCCTTGCAAGCCTGCGCGGCGAAGTCACCGGCATGTTGGCGCAGGCGCAGCAGGTGGCCCAGCAGGCGCGTGCGGCGGCCAGCGGTGCCGAAACCGCCGACGCCATCGCCCTGGCCACCGCTAGCGCCGATGCGCGCAGCCAGGTCGTCGCCACCATGCAGGACATGCACCGCTTCGATCCCTATTTGCAGTTCGACAGCGCCGAGGAAGAAGCCGCTTACCGCAAGCGCGAAGCCGAGCGCCGCGCCTATATCGACGACGAACTGCACAAGGGCACCCCGGAAGGCAACCTCAACGCCAGCGCCGGTGCCCTCGGCCAGATGGCCGACGCCAAGGCCCACGGCGCGGGCAACAGCCCCGAGTTCCAGCAGCGTTGGGATGCACTGGCCGCCTCGACCGAAAAGCTGCGCGACGAAGTGCGCCGCTCGGGCGGCTCCATCCACGAATTCGACAACCGCCTGCGCATCGACCTGCGCGCGATCCTCAAGAGCAAGGGCCTCACCGACACCGAGATCGACGCACAATTCGCCGCTCGCCCCGATCCGCTGGACGCGATGAAGGCATTCGTCGCCGAAAAGGACTTGGACGCGATCGCGGCGAAGCTGCGCGCGGACGGCGCTTCGCCCGCAGCAGGGCCGATGAAGGAAACGGCAACGCCGTCACCCGCCGCTGCCAGCGTTCTGCCAGAGAATATCAACGATGCGGTGAGCGATCTAAAGGCGATGGGTTTCGCCGTGACCGAACACGATGCGGCAGCAGAGCCGGTACATGGCGTTTCCGGCAAGGTGGTCGCGGCAACCAGCCGGACGACCGCCCTCGGCTAAATGAGCCCTTAGTCCGGGTTATGAAATCCGCCCCGTCCGCCGCAAGCGCCGCAGGTGAAGCCACCACGGCCACCGCAGTATCGGCAGCGGTCATTTCCCAATTGCCCGGTTCCTGCACACGATCCGCAGCGCTCGCTTCCCGTGCCGTTGCAGCGAAAGCAAGGATCAACCCCTGCCGTCACCTGATGCCCTTCAATATCCTTCGGAGAGAAATGGCGCATGGTCGATCCTCGCAATGGCTGAAGCGCGTTGGGCAAAGGTCAGGAAATCGGCACGGTTTCGCCGTGTGCTGCGCGCGCACCCAGCACGTAGCCAACGGTGGTGCACAGGCGACTGTTCGTTTCTGCGTAGCGAAGGCAGCGATCCGCCACCGGCAGCAGCATTGCCATCGTCGGCGCATCGGCCGGTAGCTGCTCGCGTTTGAGATAGCCGCTCACGAAGCCAGTATCGAAGGTGCTGGCCGGAGTTGTCCGCCCTTCGCCGAGGCTCACATAACGCAACGTTCCATCGCGCCCTGCGCGCGTCAGCACGCTCACGCATAGTTGCGCCACACTAAGCGAGAAGCTGGCGCGCGTGGCGTTCAACAGCATGGCGCTTCCAAAAGCAGGATCGCCCGCCGCGCAGTTGGAGCGCAGGTCAGCAACCGAGCTAGCGGCCATGCGGGTAAGTATCGATTGGATACCGCGCTGTTGCTCAGCGCGCACGTCGCGGGCTTGACCCGCCGCTGGAGCAACCAGCGTGAACAAGCCGACCGCCCCGGCCAAAATCAGCCGTCGCATAACCACCCCTCATTGGCTTTGAGACGGGTTGAGCTATGCCTTCCTGCAACAGAATGGGCAATTTTGTTGCAGGGTGATCTGTTTAGATTCAGCTACTTAGCCTGAATAACGCAATGTCAGCTTTGCGCGCTAAATGACGGCACTCGCTGCGCGCTTCGCCAGTTCTGGAAGCAGACATTGGGCATCGCATCCGTGCCGCTCTAGCTGTCAAATAACACCGCTCTACAAATCTCAATAAAGAGGATTACAGAAATTAAATCTGTAAAAGGACAAGTTGTGGCAAATGCCAATAATTAAGCCAAGATCATGGCATTTCATTCGGATTTATTATCCTTGCGCACTTCGATTCTCTCGGCTTCTCTCCCAGCTGCTCCAAAGCAAGCCGGATGCCTGAGGCTGAGGTTACAGGGCCAGCAATGCATTCTACTTTCTTGAGATTCTGGTAGAGCAGGGGAATATATGGCTTCGAGCGAATACCTATTTCGCCAAGGCTTCTAGATGCCCAATAACTAACGACAGGAGTATTGGACGACACAAGTGTAGATATGCTTTTAATATCGTCATCGGACAAGCTATCCGAAGCAACAAGCGATATTACGTAAAGTTCTTCCGCTGATTTTGCTTTATATTCTATAGAATTGCTTGCGCCTATGCCATAGACGCGCTTGCGTACTTCGCGACTGGCGTTTGAATCCTTAATATTTTGACACCCGGACGCGCCCAAGGCTAGCAATGTCAATGAGAGGGCTATCGAACTACGGAAAGTTCTTGAATTACATCGCATGGCTCGCTCCTAGTTAAAATGATGGGCGCCAAGATCTCATCACAGGCATTGTCCCAGGATGTTGCCTGAGAATAGGATTCATGTCTTTCGGTGTAGAGAATGCATGAAATGACTCGCTTGCCAAATCTCTCTTAAACTCCGACGGTAGATTTAAGCCTTCATAGAATCTTGCAGACGATACGGCTCTGTTGCCTCCCGTTTGCCAAGTGTCGCCATATGTGGCGGCGCTTGAAGTTCTTTCACCAGGATAAACCTCAAAAGCTTCAAATCTATTAGCTTTTACCTTTCCACCATTATCAACAATTACGACATGTTGTATTATCCATCCGCCTTTTGGTGATGCCTTGCCCAGTATCCATTGAATAGTCCAACTAGATTGACCTTTACCGCCGTTAGTTGTTCTATAAAATAGCTGCTGATCCTTGGTTTCTTCGTCTTCCCAGTTAAAATTATTATTTATCTCTCCATTTATATTTGTGCCATTGACAATCTTTGGCTTGGGAAATGAGTGGTCCTGCATGTCCGCTACCGCGCAAGCTACGGCTCCAGAACCGCAGCCGCCAGAAGGGAACAGGCTTCCGGTAGCATTACCCGTCGGGTCTTTATTATTGAGCGGATCATTAGAGACATAGCTATATAAGTTTATTTGATCCTCATATCCAATTGGATCCCTTTGCATGAACCGCCCGAGCATCGGCGCATAGATGCGGGCCTTGTAGTAATACATGCCGAGCTCCGGGAGCCACGCCTGGCCGGTGTACTGGAACCGCCCGCCATTGGCCGTGCCCGGCACGCCATATTCGTCATAGCTGTTCACCCGCGTCACGGTGCCGCTCGCATCCGCCACCGCGATGATCGAGCCCTGATAGTCCGCGTACAGATAGAGCGGCGCCGACACTCCGCCGCCCTCATATTGCACCACCGGATCGTCCGCTCCCGCGCCATGGACATAGCGGCGCAGCATCGCGCCCGCGGCGTCATATTCCGCCACCAGCTCGTCGCCATCGTACAGGAACCGCGTGTCGCTCGCCCCGCCATATACCCGGTACAGCCGCCCCAGCGGATCATAGACCAGGTTCGCGCCCGACGACGCCACCACCAGCCGGTTCTCCGCGTCATATGTATAGGCAATGCCCCCGTCCGAGGTCAGGTTGCCGTTGGAATCATAGCCATAGCTGTTCGCGCCCACCGACGCGTAGCGGTTGAGGCCGTCCGCGACATAGGCCCGGTTGCCCGGCACCAGGCCGCTATAGGCATAGGGCGCGATATTGTCCCGGTCCCGCCGGACGATCTGGCCCGCCGGATTATAGCCATAGCCCGTGTAGAGATTGTGCGTCCCCGCGCTCGCCCCATAGATCTGGTATTCGCCCGTGAGCCGCCCGATGCCGTCATAGCTGTAGTTCGTATACCCCACGCCGTGCCACAGATTGCCCCGATTGCCGTCCGGCCGGAACGTCGTGTCCATGATCCCGACCAGGCTGTTCACATTGGTGTGCGTCAGCCGATCGAGCCCGTCATAGGCCGAGGCGAACCAGTTGCCGTCCCCATGCGTGATCCGCGTCCGGTTGCCCCCGGCATCCACCTGGAACGTCAGCGTCCGGCTCACTCCCCCCATCGCCGTCGTCGTCGACAGCCGCCGCCCGAACCCGTCATAGCTGTTGAGCACCGCGTCCGCGCCGCTCGCGCTGTCGAACCGCGCGGCCGTCTGCAGACCCCGCGCATCATAGCTGTAATAGACGCTGCGTGTCATCGAGGCTGGTACGTTGGTACAGGCATAGCCCGCCACGCACGCCGTCGGCACGATCTTCGCCGTCATGCGGTTGAGCGCGTCGAAGGTGAAGCTGAACACCCGCCCGTCGCGCTTCCTCAGCGACGTGCGATTGCCGTTGAGGTCATAGCCATATTCCTCGCGGTCATTGGTGTTGACCGCACCCGAAGTCGCCAGGGCGTTGGCGGGTGTCGAGGGATTGTAGGCGCCCGGCACGCTCGTCGAGGGGAATTGCCACTGCGTCTGGCGGTCATGGCCGTCATAGACCAGCCGCGCCTTGTTGCCGTTCGCGTCGACGACATATTCCTGCTTGCCATTGGCCGTGAAGCCATAGCTGGCATAGGCCTGTTCCAGGCCCGACCCCACCGCCTTGCGCACCTGCACCAGCTGGCCCGCCGGATCATAGATATTCTTCGTGATCCGGTCGATCGGATTGGACGGGTTGCTCTGGTCGCAGGCGCTCGCCGGCAGGCTGCCGAACAGCGCCGGATCCATCCGCACCGCAGTACATTGCAGGCGTCCGACGCTATCGTAGCTGTATTGGGTAACGCTTGCGATCGTGAAGGGATCGCTGTCCGCAAGCCGCCCGGAGAACACCTCCTTCACCTTGCGATCGAGCAGGTCGTAGCTGGTCTCTACCTTCTGCTGCACCGAGAAACCCGACCAGCTGGCCGGCGCGATGCCTTCCGGCTGCCAGGCGGCAAGCTCGCCCTTCTCGACCAGCGTCAGCCGCCCATTGGCGTCATAGGTGTTGCGCACCGCCAGATGGTGGAGCGGTCCCGAACCGTCCGGATCGGGCGCGATCGTCCCCACCACCCGGCGCGCCGTGTCGTACCGCACGCCGACGGTGAAATCCGAAGGCGCGGACTGCGCCATCGCGGCGAGCGGTGCGAGCAAGGCGGCCGAGCCCAGCAGCCGAGCGACAATTTTCTTCATGGTCATGTCCCCCTGCTTCCGCTTCACGAACAGCTCGCAAGACCGGCGCGCGGCTTGGTCTCGAAGATCCTGTTGCCGGTCTCGTCATAGCCGTAGCAGGTGCGCAGGCTGACTCCGCCCGAGCTCACCACCAGTCCGCGCAGCAGCAGGTTGTCCGCCGTGCCGCTCGCGCCATATTCATAGCTGGTGACCGTGATCGGCGCCGCCGGATCGCAGCTCGCCGCGCTGCTGCCGGCATAGGTCTGGCACAGCGTCTCGGTCGCCGGCAGCCAGACCGGCGACGCCGCCGCCACCAGCGCCCCGCCGGAATTCTTCACATAGGCATAGCCCTGCATATAGGTGTAGAGCTTCAACGGCCGCGCCGCGCCCGCAACCGGCGCCGGCTGCATCTCCGACACCATCCCTCCCCAACTGGTATAGGCGAAATCGGTCCGGTTGCCGTTGGCGTCCGTCTTCGATGTCGGCTTGGCGGAGTTTTGCGGGGTGGTGCCGCCATAGCCGAGCTGGACCACCAGATCGGCAAGCCCGCTGCCGGGCTTCGCCTGCATCACCTGCTTGATCAGGCGATTTGCGCCGTCATAGGTGGCAATATATTTGTTGCCCTCCGGAAACGTCGCCTCGGTCAGCAAGGTCCCTTCCGAATTCGTCGGGCCGGAGGTGAAATATTCCTGCGCGCCCATGTATCGATACTGAGTGGTGTTCCCATTGCCATCGGTCGCGGAATAGGGCGTGGACTTGGTGAAGGTCGCGCTGAGCCCATTGCCCGTGGGGTCCATATAGCCCGAATTGTTCGAACCATCCGGATAGAAGCCGGTTTCCTCGACGATCATCCCGGCTCCAAGATCAGCGCCATATTGCCACACCGAGCCGTCGGCGAGCGTCTGCTGGCGGAGTTGCCAGCTGGATCCGTGGACGCCGTAGGTGTTCGCGATCTTGCAGCTGGAATATCCCGATGGCTTGACGCAGGTGATGCCATTGACATCCCAGGCATAGGCCGTCGCGTTGCCGAGCACGTCGGTCACGCCGGCCAGCAGGCTTCCCGTATAGCCCGATGAAAGCGAACCGGTCGTGTAGGTATACCGTGTAGCGAGCGCCGCACCCGTGCAGCTCGACGACGCGGTCACATAGGTTCGCGACAGGTTGAAGCCGCACGCCGCGGACACCGTTCCGCTCGCATTGTAATCGAACACAATTGCATAGCCCGAGCTGTCGCTGACCAGCTTCAGCTTGCCGCCGCCGTCGTACGAAAAGGTCTGAACGCGGCCGTCCGGGAAGGCGATGGTCGATACGCGCTGCGAACCGGTATAAGTCGCCCCCGCGGCGGGCACGGCCGAGGTGAAGCTGTAAATCGTCCCGGACGCGTCGGTATAGACATATTGGCCGCCAACCTTGGTAAGGGTCGTTCCTTCGGAATCGCGATTGCCATTTCCAATGGTCGTGCCTTCGAAGAAGATTCCGCTGGCACTGGTTCCAAGATGCACGGTCGCGCGCCACTCGTTCGGCCTGACCAGGCGCCGCGCGACATAGATGTCGAAGTTGTGACTCGTATGGGCTCCGAAGAACATCGTGTTCGGGTCGGCCGAATAGCTGCCGATTTGATAGCGTTCCAGCTTGAGCGGACCGATCTGGAAATCGTCGACCGAGTAAGTAAAGGAGGCATCGGCCAGATTTACCCCGGTCGGCGTCGTCACATATGTCTTGGGCGGGACGATCTGTGCCGTCGCGGGTACCGCGCCGAGCATCGCCGAGGCCGTGAGAAGCCGTGCAACATGCCTATGCATTCTGGTCTCCATCAGGAATTTGGGGTGGCGGCGCGGCGCGCTAGACGGGCGGCTCGCCGATGCAGACGTTGTTGTTGCCGGTGGCGGTGACGGTGACGGTGCCGGTGGCCGTCGCACCCAGGCTGTTGGCGATCGTGTAGGTGAAGCTCGCCGTGCCGGTATAGGCCGCGCTGAACGTCACCGAGGTGCTGCTGACGATCGAGGCATAGATCGACCCTGACCCCGAGGACGGGTTGATCGAGACCAGCGTCAGCGGAACATTGCCGTTCGGGTCATAGTCGTTCGCCAGCAGGTCCACCGTCTTCGTCGTCGAGCAGACGAACGAGGTCGAGTCATTCACCGCGACCGGCGGCGCCGGCGTCGGCGTCGGCGTGGGTGTCGGGGTCGGTGTGGGAGTAGGCGTCGGCGTGGGTGTCGGAGTGGGTGTGGGCGTCGGCACCGGCGTGGCGCAGGCGGGCGGCGCCCCGGTGCCGGTGAAATATTGCGCGCGATTGCCGGCTGGATCGAAGCACGTCGCCATCGTCACCGCGCTGTTCGGCCCGCCGCTGATCGACGACCGCACCAGCCGTCCCAGCTGATCATATTGATAGGTCGTGCTTTCCTGCGCATGCGCCGGCAGCGACGCGAAACCTATGGCCAGCGTGCTCGTGCACGCCAACAAGCGAAGACGCATATGCCCTCCCCTTTTGAGGGCTACTAGAATTGTGCCCTTCTCGTATCGATCAGGTCACAGAAATTGCCCCGAATCCCATCGATGGAGCGCAGGCTATTTTCGCGAATGGGATAGGTCCATAAACGGAATCAACCAAAATGGTGCAATCGCAGCGCCATGGATTTGATGCGTCGGAAGAAAGGTGAATCCATAGGCTCAGCGGCGAAAATTTATGCCTGCAACCCTATTGCCCATTCTGTTGCAGGAGGAGCGCGTGGCGTTTGCGCGGAACAGTCAGTGGCAAGTTTTCGATGCGACCGGACAGCGCAAGTATCTCAATGCGTATGAGCGCCGCCGTTTTCTGACTACGGCCGATAGCCTCCCCGCCGACAGGCGGGCTCTCTGCTATGTGCTCGCCTACACCGGTTGCCGTATATCCGAGGCGCTCGCGTTGATCCGTGAGCAGATCGAGACCGACCCACCGATGCTGCGCTTCCGCACCCTGAAGCGCCGTCGGCTGATGTTTCGCACGGTGCCGGTGCCTCTCGAACTCGTAACGCGGCTCCTGGCGCTGCCCAAAGCGGCGGATGGGTTGATCTGGCACATGCATCGCGCAACCGCCTGGCGGTGCGTTAAGGGTGTCGCCGTCACGAGCGGCATCTATGGTCCAATGGCCTGCTGCAAAGGGCTGCGCCATGGCTTCGGCATTCACGCCATCGCCAACAATGTACCGGGGAATCTCGTTCAACGATGGCTCGGCCACGCATCTTCCGCGACGACTTCGATCTACCTTGATGCGGTAGGGGTGGAGGAGCGGCAATTTGCGGAGCGCATGTGGTGACCCGGCTCCATCTGACAATTGTCACACAATCTTCACACGCAATCATTGCGCGATACAGTATATCACGCTCAAGTATCAATTTTCGGGAGCGCATCATGCAATTAACTGAACAAGAGAAGGTCTGCCTGCGGAAAGCTGTAGAATTCCGTAAGGAGGCAGCAGCGCACATTGGATTCTCATCCAATGGTGTCTATGCAGATAGCGTCAGGGAAGCGACGGCTGCAATGCTAGGCGAGATAAGTGCCGATAAATATCGAACCTGCATGTCAGAGCAGACTCAAAAACCTCGACCAGTTACTGGTAATCGCCGATAATGTGATCTGTGAGGTGAAGTGTGGTCGAGCAGATAAGTTCCCTCGACATCGCCCTTAAGATTTCTGGGATAATCGTTGCCATTCTAGGTGTATTTTTAGCCTCTATTATGGCAGCGGTCACTCTCCGAACCAACGCTTCCGTCAATTTGAGAAATAAGAAGATTGACGTCATTCTTAACTGCAATAGCAAGTACGACGACATTTATCAGAACAAAATACTAATATTAAAAACTATTTCAAATCAAAAAAATATCTTGTCGCACCTTGAGATGAACAAAATATACGGCCAAGAAATAGACCTATATTATAGAAGGTTCTGGGGATTAAAAAGCGATCAATTTGACTACTGGCTGGCGGGGTATATTGACCCGGAAACCATAATTAGCTGGTTTATGTATACCGTTGATGCAATTCACAACAACGATGCACCTTGGTCAAATATATATCGATTCAAAAATGCCGGTTGGCTTTCAGTAAAAAAGCATCATGAGATAACAAATTTTAGATTTTACAATCTGATAGAGGAACTAATTAAAGAAGAATATTCAAAGATGAGTCAAGCTGAGCTATATGCCATGCTCTTCCATCATTTCGAGAAAATAGAAATGGAAGAAGATAAGCTTATAAAGCTGGTTTCTAGAAAAAGTGCTAGACGCATATCCATGGACGATTTCTATGATAAATTAAATTTAGGACTAAAATGGGCAGTAGGCGCACTGCGCCGCAGGAGTAATCTTGAAAGAAAAATATTTAGACGAAAGAGCTTATATGGGAAGATTTTGATAAGTATCAGCTTGGCTTTTCGAGGTATAAATACGTCTCTTTCGTGGTATACGTGGTGGTACGATCCCTTTGTTTGTTATTCTGAGGAAATTTTTACAGCTTATTATAACTCCAACAATCGGCTGAATATTTCTACTCGTTCGACCTAGAGCGCCCGAAGCGTTACACCGGTTTGATCGAAATGCATCCTGCGCCGCTCGATAATGGCTTCGAGCGAAGGGCGTGTTGAGCCCTCTAGCAAGCGCTTATGGAACTCCGAGGCGATCTCATATTGCCCCGCTTCGATGAGTCGATTGATGGCGTCGAAGGTCTTTTCCTTGAGGGATTCGTCGCGGGTGAAATCCGCTAGCATGGCGGTTTCGATCTCGTGGAAGGCGGCACTGATTTCGGCCATGGTGGTTCCGTGATGGGTGTGGATCGCGGTTAGGTCGCGCTCTTCGGTGGCGACCAGTTTGCCGAGTTCGAGCGCGCTGCCGATGAGGCCGACATAGGCGGTGAATTTATCGAGCCCCGGTGGCAGCACCGTGAAGCCGGTGGCTTCCTGGCCGCGCTGTCGGGCGGCATCGAGCAGCGTTTGCATGCGGTCCATCAATTGCCTGCCTTTCGGTCGATGAGTTGCCTTCCCTCTGCCACCGCGAGGCCAAGCCGCAGCGCGATCTCTGGCGGTGCTGTGCCTGGGCCTGCCACCGTCTCATGCTGGTCGAGGTCACTGGTGAGGTTGCCGAGCTGGTCGAGCACGCGGATGATCCAATCGAACTGCGGCAGCAGCCGCGTGCCGATGAGCGTGGAGAACTGCTCGGCGTCGCCGCGCATAGCCGTCGCCATGCGGGCGACCTGGCCTTCTGCATCTTTGAGCTGACGCAGACGGCGGCTACGGTTCACCTGGTCCATGATGAACGCGCCTGCCGCCGTGACGAGGACAGCTTGCCATGGCAGCTGCCCGGTCATCGCGCGCGTGGCAGCTTGGGTCACGCCCGCGCCGTAATCGAGCTTCTGTGTCCAGTGCCGCTCGAAGGAGACCACGCGCGCGATGCCCTCAATGCTGGCGCTGGCCGGAGCCGCGAGCGCGCCGGGATCGATCCGGTAGCGCCGCAGGATGGTCTCCGCATCCGCCAATGCTGCGGCCAGGGCCGTACGTCCCTGATCGACCGTGCGGATCGCGGCGTTGAACCGGTCACCGGCCTGCGCCCAGTTCGCGCGGTTGAGCTGGTCCGCCTCCACGAGCATGGGCTCAATCTCTTCCGGTCGCCCGCGCTGCCACGCCTCAGTGAGCGTTGCGCCCGCGCGGTCGAAGAAGTGGAGCTGGGGCAGAGCCGCCATGGCATCCGCTAGTTCCGCGCGCTTCAGCCGAAGGATCGCCAACGTGAGCGGCGGCGCGGCGACCGGGGCAGCCTTACTCGCTTCGAGTGAACGGAAATGGAGATAGAACCCAACCGACACCATGAGCATGCCGATCAGCGTCCATTCCACTGCTGCTCCGCCTGCTAAAGGTCGATGCCGTGCGATGCGCACGGCGGCTCGCGTTCCGGCGCGGGATCATGCCCATGCTCACGCGCTCCCCACAGCGTTTCGAACGGGTCAGCTTCCTCCGCCATGACCGGGCGGTAGAAGCTATCTATCGGTCGCTCCGGTTGCTCAGGCGTGATGCTACGCCCGAACCAGCCTTCCTCCACCAGCCGGTGCCGGATGTCGGCGATGGCATCGCCGAGCACGCCGGTGATCTGATCGAAGAGGCTGGCCATACCGACATCTTCGCCAGCCTTTTCGGGTCAACAAGTTGTTGCTTGTCCGAAACGGATCATGATCCGCCCCGTCGGCGCCGCCCGCACGATAAACATGGCGCGGGCCGGGCATGGCCGAGGGGCGGGCATGAGCTATCAGGGCGAACTCGACACCAGGCTGTTGCGGCTCTCGACCAGCGACTATTTCACCCTGCGCGACGCCTGTCAGGGCGTGCATATCTTCGGCGGTATTGGCAGCGGCAAGACCAGCGGCTCGGGCGCGGCGCTGGCAGGTGCATACTTGCGCGCGAGTTTCGGCGGGCTGGTACTTGCCGCCAAGCCGGACGAGGTGGAGCTCTGGCTGCGCTACGCGCAGGCCCATGGTCGCTCCAACTCGGTGTTGTTGTTCGGCGGCGCTGGCGGCGGCTTCAATTTCATCCGCTATGAACTAGCTCGCCAGGGCGCGGACGGGATCGGCAGCGTCATCGAATGCCTGATGCGCATTCTGGAAGCCGCGCGGCTGGCCAAAGCCAGCCCCGGCACCGAGAGCGGCAGCTTTTGGGAGGACACCAGCCGCCAGTTGCTTCGCAACACCATCCCGATCCTGTTCGCCGCCACCGGCGACGTGCGCATCCCCGACATCCTGCGCTTCATCGTCGCCGCGCCGGTCACGCAAGACCAACTCCGCGATCCCGATTGGCAGGAGCGCTCCTTCATGTTTCAGGCGCTGCTCGCGGCACGGCGCAGCCCCATGCACCCGCTCAGTCAGGACGATTTCGACAAGACCGCTCGCTACTGGCGCGATGAATATGCGCAGCTCGATCCGAAGACGCGCGGCAACATCGCCATTTCGTTATCCACCGCGCTCGACCGCTTCAATCGCGGCCGGTTGCAGGCCGCGTTCTGCGGCGAAACCACGCTCATGCCCGAGCTTAGCTTCCACGGCGCGATCATCATCATGGATATGTCGGCGCTGACCTGGAACGAAGACGGCATCGTCGGCCAGCAGCTCTTCAAGTTCATGTGGCAGCGCGCGGTGCTGGCGCGCAACGCGCTCGCGCCGCAGCAGCGCGAGCGCCCCGTGTTCCTCTGGGCCGACGAGAGCCAGTATTTCGTCAACTCGTTCGACGCGGATTTCCAGTCTACATGCCGCTCGAGCCGCGCCTGCACCGTCTATCTTACCCAATCGCTGCCCACCTACTACGCCAAGATCGGCGGCCACGATGCCAAGCACCGCGCCGATATGCTGCTGGCGAATTTCGTGACGAAGATCTTCCACAACAACGCCGACCCCGAAACTAACCGCTGGGCGGCCGAGACTATCGGCCGTTCGCTTCAGCGCCGTGCCACCTTCAGCCAGGGCAGCTCGTGGGGGCACAATATGGGCATGAGTGACGGCGAAAGCGCCAATTGGAACCGCAGCAGCAATGTTGGCGGTGCGAGCGGTCGCCATGGCGGCAGCAGCTCGTACAGCTCGCAAAGCAGCCACGGCGAAGGCGAGAATTGGGGCCGCAGTCAGGGCCTCAATAACGGCGGCAGCGCCAGCGATGGCTACAGCGAGACCATGGATTACGAGATCGAACCGGCCGCATTCTCGCGCCAGTTGCTCACCGGCGGCCGGACGAACGGCAATCACGTGACCGGCATCTGGTTTCAGGCGGGCAAGCGCTTCAACGACAGCGCGCGCAACTACCTGCATGTGCAGTTCGACCAATGAAACGCCCACCCGCATCGGTCATGTTCTTCGGCCATCCGCTGGTCGTGGCCGCCGTTGGATGCTTCGCCCTGTGGCTTGGCTATCTCTGGTGGACGGGCGCGGCCGAAGGTGTTGGTGCGCTCGTCGCCCTTCTCGCCGCGACGGGCTGCGCCCGCGCCGGTGAACGCGCCGGGAAATACCGGCAATGGCAACGCGAATGGAATGCGATGAGCGGCACGCCGCGCGGAGGCGTCAGCCTCGGCGGCCTGCGAAAGGTCGCCGCGATCGTCGGCGGCCTGCTCGCCGGTTTGCTGGCCTTGTCCTACCTGAGCCATCCTACCCTAAGCTGGGCGGCAATCCTGACCCTGCTCGGCCTTGGCATCGCGGTTCTCCGCGCAATGACGGGGGGCGCGAAGACCAAAGCGTCCGCAAAGCGCGCCGCTTCGACGCCCTCGGTCGCGCAATGCCTGCGCCCGCCCGGCCAATCCACGCACCTAAACCAGGCTTACGCCGCCCTGCCGGACTATTGCCGCCGGATGCTTCGTACGCCTTAGCCTCTGCGATGATGCGCCGCCTCTGGGCGAACCACCGTAATGGATTCGATGACCGGATCGCCGTTGGGCGGCGGTCCCCAGATCAACGGTGTGTATTGCTGGATGAACGTGACTTGCCGCCGCGCCAGCTTCTTGCGCAGGTCGCGCAGGAACCGGCCTTCGATGACGACGATGCAGTCGGGCAGGAACAGCTTGATCTGCTCGTCGCCGACATAGCCGATCTGCATCAAAAACCGGTACTGGAACTCGATGCCCTCGGCGATCTGGGTGCCATCGAGCCAGCGCTGCACATCGCAGCTTTCACTTCCGCCGGCGGGCATCGAACCATAGGGCTTGTAAACGCTCGTGCCGGGCATGTCCTCGGGCAGCGGCGCTGGCGCGGGGACGGGCTCCGCCCGGCCCACGCGCTGCACGAAGCTCCGGGGCGTGGGTGACTGCCCCGAAAAGATCGCGTCGAAATCGTCGTTACTCAAGCGGCACCTCCGGGATCGAAGGAGCGTCATGCCGGAATTGCGCGGTGAAGGATTCCGCCATGTCGCCAAGGCGCATCAGGAACCCAGCCAGCGCCACCGGGTCCCGCTGCTTATAGTGCTGCGCTTCCTCATAGAGCGACGCGCGCTTCTTGACCGAGATCCACTGCGTCACCCGCTGGCGCACATAGTCGTAAGCCCGTTCGATATGGCGGGCGACGCCGAGATACGGCTGCGCCAACCGGAAAATCCCCTGCGCCTCCAGCGTGCGGTGATCGATGCGCGCAACCGACCCCGCCGCTTCCAGCGCACGGTTGGCATGGTCCGCCCAGGCGGCCCGCCAGACATTGACGTTGCGCCGCGCCTCGGCCACGTCGAGCGCGGCCTTGTCCTCGTCCAGCCCGGTATTGTTGAAACGCTTGCGCGCCTCGGCGACCGCCCGCGCGATGTCCTCGCGTTCGTTCCAATCCCGCTCCTTCAATGTCGAGAAACCGGTCGGCGTCGCCGGATCGAGCCGCCGCAAGGTGAGCAGCACATGCGCATGCGGCTGGCGGTCGCCATCGGCCGCGCATGGCTCGTGCAGCGCCACGTCGGCGACCATGCCGAGGCTGGTGAAATGCTCCCGCACGAAATCGCGGACCAGGGCAATCTGCTGGCCCCGGTTCAGTTCGCGCGGCAGGGTAATCTCAATCTCGCGGGCAAGCTGGGCGTCGCCCCGCTTCTCCGCCCGCTCGACCTGGTTCCATAATGTCTGCCGGTCGAACACCCATGCCGGGGCAGGTTCGGCATCCGGTGCCATGATCTCGGTATGGAACACGTCGGGCTTGTCGAACTCGAAGTAGCGCCCCTGCGCGATGTCGAACAGCCGCTCGCCCGACCGGTACGCCGCCGCCGCGATGGCCGACCGTCGGGTCGCACCACCGGGTGTAGCGGCGTGCCCAAGCGACCGCGAATGAACCTTCAACCGAAGGTGATAAATCGCCAAACAATCCCCCCGTGGAAGCCGCCGAGAAGAAGCAGAAGGAGGCAGCTATTCCGCTAGGTGTGCACTTATACATTCTCCGAATGTGCACAGGAGAAGAGTTCGCTCCATAGTTGAGTAGCGGCGGTCTTTGCTCGCCCTTGTTGCGGCGCAGCAACATGGCGTTGGCGTCTTCCGTTGCACGATCTGGTGTCGCGGCTCGAAGTGTTGGCCAGTGGCTCTGGGTGGCTTGGCAGTCGTCGCTGATTATACGGCGAGTTGAACGGGTAGGCGGACCTTTGGCCTTCGCTGACGTGCCGCCATGGCAAGGTTCGCCTTACCCTCGATGATACGCATGGTCGCGGCCTGATGATGAAAGTCGCGAAACGCCCCAGCGATCATCGGATCAATGAAAGTCGTAAATGTCTGGCCGTCGGCAGGCTTCGTTAGCACGCCGGGCGGCACATCCCGTTGCCAGCCACGAGCGGCGCGGAACGTGACGACCAGATGCCCAAAGCTGGGATAGGCGTGATCCAGGTGCGCTTCATCAATAGCAATGAGCTTTCCCGAAATATCGCAAGGAACTCGCCGATCGGCATCGCCATGCTCTTTGAAATGCCGCTTCTTTGCTACCACTAGATCGGCAGCCACTGAAGCACGGCATGCATCGTATAGCTCTTGGGCTTGGGACTTTGGTTGCCCCTTAACCGCGCTGATATAGCTAAAATCGGTTTCGCTCCCATCCGTCCGCCGCACCCAAAAGCCCGGCGTCGAATATCCCTCACCAGCGTTTCGGCGTCTCACAAAGAGATCTACGCCGCAGCCAATCTTAGGCGGGCCGTCCATTATAGCGGCATCGTACCGCTCCAAAACTGCTAGCAGGTCATCATGGTCCACGGCGTCTTCGACCGTCTCGTTATCCGCGTACCGGCCAAGCATAGCCTTGAAATGCTCAAGAGCCGCCTTCTGAGACTTCCAGCTACGACCGTTAGAAAGTTCAATCGATTTCATACCTGCTCCTGCGGGTATGATAACCGAGCAGAGAGCCTGCGGTCATCCTCCAATAAATCATCCGAAATGGATGTATGTGGATAGATAGTGCCGCTTTCATCTCCAATCGCTCCCAGTATGATGCACCGGTAATCCGGGGGATACATGGTTGAGGCGATCCAGTTACTGCAGGGCGTAGGGCAGTTCGATTCCATCGCGCCGGGCGCGCAACTGCCATTTGGCCGCATGAGCATGATCTATGCGGAGAACGGTCGCGGCAAAACGACCATGGCCGCCGTGCTACGCTCACTCAGCAACGGCGATGCCCGGTTGATAACCGATCGCCATCGCGTGGGCGCCGCCAATCCACCACACATCGTTGTGGATGCGTTCGGCGGAGGCCAACATACTTTCCAGAACGGCGCATGGTCGGCACCTCTAGCAACGCTGGCAGTATTCGATGATGCGTTCGTGTCGGAGAATGTGTGCTCCGGCATTGAGATCGAGAGCGGCCACCGGCAAAACCTTCACGAACTCATCCTTGGCGCTCAAGGGGTGGTGCTCAATACCGTGCTTCAAGGCCACGTTGCGGCCATTGAGGAACACAATCGTCAGCTTCGCCTAAAGGAAAACGCCATTCCAGCCGCCGCCCGCGCGGGCCTGTCGGTGGACGATTTCTGCGCACTGGTCGCCGTGGATAACGTCGATGCCCGGATTCAGGAGTCGGAACGTGCACTCGCCGCCGCGAAAGCATCGGCCGAGGTGCAGGCAGAGCCGAATTTCGCCGAACTGATACTACCAACCTTTGATGTGGCCGCTCTCAATGCACTTCTCGGGCGTGATATGCCCGAACTTGACGCAGCCGCCGCTGCGCAGGTTCAAGCGCATCTGGCCAATCTCGGGCAGGCGGGCGAACGGTGGGTAAGTGATGGCGTCCACATTCTGTCCCAGGACGATCAGCCCTGGCCGGAGAAGGATTGCCCTTTTTGTGCCCAATCGCTCCACGGGTCAGGCATCATCAACCATTATCGGGCCTATTTCAGCGCCGAGTATGCCGCTCTGAAAAGCGATCTCACCGTCGCCAATCGGAACATTGGAACCACGCATAGCGGCGAAGCTCCGGCCGCTTTCGAGCGGAATGTTGCCACGGCGCTTCAGCGCCGCACCTTTTGGCTCCCCTTTCTTGAGGTGCCGGAGGTCGCGGTTGATACCGCCGAAATCGCCCGGAATTGGAAAGCGGCACGCAATGCAGTGCAAGCGGCGATAGCCGCTAAGCAGGCGGCACCACTTGAGCCCGCCGCACTAAACGATGACGCGGTTGCTGCCATCGACTTGTATCACCGCAATTGCCAAGAACTCTCGGGGATTTCCGCGCAGCTCTTAGCTCTGAATGAGCGGATTGCGGTGGTGAAAGAGCAGGCGCAGGCGGCAAACGTTCCCGCCCTGACCGACGATCTAAATCGCCTCAAGGCCACGGAAAGCAGGTATAGCGCAAACATCGCCCCTTTCTGCGATGATTATCTCGCGGAGAAACAGGCCAAACAGGCGACGGAAACGGCCCGTGCCAATGCTCGCACGGCGCTAGATAACTACCGGCAGAACATCTTCCCGGCTTACGAGGCCGCGATCAACAACTACCTCGGACGTTTCAATGCGGGATTCCGCCTAGGCGGTGTCGGACCTGTCAATAACCGAGGGGGCTCCTCGGCCACATACAACGTCGTCATCAACAATGTTGATGTGCCATTGACGGCAAATGCTGGGCCGTCGTTCCGTACCGCGCTCAGCGCGGGCGACCGCAACACACTCGCCCTTGCTTTCTTCTTCGCGTCTCTAGAGCAAGACCAAGGGATCGCAGGGAAAATCGTCGTGATCGATGATCCGATGACGAGCCTCGATGAACATCGTTCATTGGTGACCATTCAGGAAATCCGGGGTCTTCTAGATCGCGTGAGTCAAATTATCGTTCTGTCTCACTCGAAGCCGTTCCTCATCAGCTTGTGGAAGGCCGCCCCCTACGATGCGCGCGCTGCAATGCGGATCGGCCGCGCGGCGGTCGGATCAACGCTTGAGGAATGGAACGTCAATCAGGACAGCATCACCGAGCATGATCGCCGGTTCGCGCGAACGGCGACCTATTTGCTTCAACCAGATCCAGCCCGAGAGCGGGTAGTTGCGGGTGACCTGCGCCCCATGCTGGAGGCATACGTTCGTGTCGCCTATGCTGGCATCTTTCCTCCGGGGTCCATGCTGGGAAGATTTATCGATCTGTGTCGGCAGAAGCTTGGTGGCGCTGAGCAAATTCTAAACCTAGCAGACACCACGGAGCTTCGCGCACTCCTCGATTACGCGAACCGCTTCCACCACGACACGAATCCGACCTATCAGACGGAGAATATCAACGAGGCGGAGCTTACAAACTTCGCACATCGTACCCTTGCCTTCATGCGTCGGGCTTAAATGTGGGGACAGCTATTAGGTTCAGCCACAATGTCGGGCGTTGCCTCCGGCCCGCGCTCTAGGCGCATCGCGCCCGGAACCGCCGATGCGTTTCCGCCGTCCGGTAACGATCGCTAACGCGAGCTGGGGCGCTGCCCCCGGCGCGCTACGAAGCGCCTTCCGCCCAGCTTCCTCCGCTGCGCTCCGTGCAACCAGTTCCCCGCGAAGCCGCTTTCCGCTTGCCCCCCGATGCTCGCCGCATGGGCAGGGTTTCAGTTCGCACCTGAAACCCAAACCCAAGGAGTTCGTCATGGGAGATGCAATCGACACCAACCCGCAAACCTACCGCTTCATCTGGCGGGGCATCGAGATCGAGGCGCGTTATTGGCCTCTGAAGTGGGGCGTGACCGCCCATCTAGAGATCGAGAGCGTGATGCCCGCACGTGCGCGCTTGCCGATTACCAATACCGGCTACCGCTCGCACTTCCATCCGGTCGGCACCGTGGAGGCGGGGGGCGGCTATGTCGTGGCGCAGGTGACCGCGTGGTTGGATGAAGAGGCCGCGAAACCCGGTTGGCAAACGTACATCGAGGCGAGCCGACAGGGTGAGCTATTCTGAACTGTGGATAGCCGCGCGGTCGGATTGGACGCACCCGCCGCATCGTGGCATCAAGGTCACAATCTGCACAAAAAACGTGCGATGATCCTGCACAAATCCTACACAGGTAAAATCGTACGATAAAATACGCATTATATCAGATGCTTATTTTAACACCTGCCTTGTGCCGGGGTCCCGCTGCCTCATCGACGGGAGAAGAAGCGGGATCGCGGCGCATGGCCAGGATGACTATGGAAGAATGACTGTCCTCAATGTGAGGACGGGTCGATTCTCAGTGCGCCGGCTCGCCCGCGCTCGAATTGCGGTCGACCTTGGCGGTCATGCCGGTCGCGTCGGCATCGTCCTGGGTCTGCGCGTCGGGCGACAGATCGGCGACCGGCGGCGGATTGGTGGCGACATTGGTCGTCGCCGGCGTCTCGACCGGCTGGTCGATCGTGACGTTGCTGAAGGTCTCGGGCTCGCCGATGTTCGCGACGACGGTCTCGTTCGCGCTGGTGTCCTCCGGCTTGCTGCCCGAGCAGGCGGCGAGCGCCAGGCCGGCAACGGCGATCAGTGCGAGGGTACGGGTCTTCATTTCGATCATTTCCCCTTTTCTCAACGTGCGGAAACGGCCGCAGCCGTAATCGCGGAGCGTTTCTCGATCTTTGCTGCGAGATCCTTGTCCCAGCCATAGGGATCGCCGCGGAAGTTCATCGTGCCGTTCGCATTGGCGAAGGCGGTCCAGTAGAGCAGATAGACCGAGACCTGGTCCTGCTCCTGCAGAGTCACGCGCAGCGTATCGCCCTTGGCGAGCGCGGCGCTGATCTGGTCGGGCTGCCAGTTCGGATCGTTGCGCAGCAGCAGCTGCGCCAGCGGACCCGGCTTCTCCAGCCGCACGCAGCCATGGCTGGCGAGCCGGCTGAAGCTGGCGAAGGTCGATTGCGACGGCGTGTCGTGCAGATAGACCGCGTAATTGTTCGGGAAGTCGAACTTGTAGCGGCCGAGCGCGCTCTTGGGCCCCGGCTGCTGCTGCAGGCGGCGGTTCGCGCCGGTGCCGATGATCTTGTAGCCCTGCGCCTTCAGCGCGGCCTCGCCCTTCGGCCACAGCTCCTTGGCGGCGATGCCGGTGGGCACGTTCCAGGGCGGATTGAGCACGATCGAGTGGATCTTCGACTGGAGCATCGGCGTCTCGTTGCCGGGCCGGCCGGTGACGGCCTTCATCGACGCGATCGGGGCATCGCCCTCGAACACGGTGAGCACCGCCGCGGCGATGTTCACCTGGATGCGCTTGGCGGGCAGTTCGCTCGGCAGCCAGCGCCAGCGCTCCATGTTCGCCATGATCTGGCCGACCCGGTCCTGCGCCGGCACGTTGAGCGCGGCGAGCGTACCCGAGGAGACCACGCCGGTGGGGTTGAGCCCGTAGCGGCGCTGGGCGCGGACCACTGCTTCCTTCAGCTCGGCATCGAACTTGTCGCCGGTGGCGATCGCCTGGGGATCCTCCACCGCCAGCCGCTTGCGCAGCGCCGCCACGCGCGGGCCGCTCGCGCCCACCGTCAGGTCCGGCCCCGCGGCGAGCTTCTGCCAACCGCCGGCCGCCACGATCTTGCGATAGGTGGCAAGGCCCTTCTGCAGCGTGTCATAGCCGGCCCAGGGCGGCGGCAGGTCGCGCAGCCAGGCGCCGACCCGGTTCTGCTTCACCGCCTCGGCAAAGGCGGGCAGGGGATCATAGGCGGCGGGGCGCAGGCCCCAGTTCGGATCGAAGTCGCTCTCGGCCAGCCGGCCCGAATGGACCGCCCGGGCATAGTCGAGCGCAGCGCGCACCAGCGCCTCGCTGTCCTTGAAGCTGGGCGCCGGATCGCCGACGCGGCGCAGGCCCTGGGCGAAGCCGGCTTCGTTCAGGATCGGCGCGAGCTCGGCCGCCTGGGCCGCCGTCAGCACCGGCAGCACCACCGGCGGGTTGGGGACGAACGGCGGCACGGGCACGGCCTGGAGCGTGGGCGTCGGCGTGGTCTGCGGCGCGGGAGCGACCTGTTGCGCGACGACGGGCGCCGCTATTCCGGCAAGCGCCGCAGTCCATGCGGCCCGGCGGGCCACCCGGCCCGAAAACACTTTGGTCACTCGCAAATCTCCTCCGCGGCCGCCCTGGGGCCGGGCGACCTGAATCGCCACTTGCTATTAAGCCAAACCGGGCGCGCGTGGCGAGCGTCGAATTTGCACGATGCGACGACGTGCCTTGACATTGGCAACGTTGTCGGACCAGTTTCGGACAAATGCCCGCCAGGGGAAGAAGCGGGCGACGTCCGCAGGGGAGAGATATCTTGGCATCCGCACGTTCCACGCAGACGACGCTGGCCTTCGCCGCCGTCACCACGCTTTTCTTCGCCTGGGGGTTCATCACCTCGCTGGTCGATCCGCTGGTCGCCGCGGTGAAGGGCATCTTCACGCTCACCGACTTCCAGGCCCAGGCGAGCGCGTTCGCGTTCTTCTTCGCCTATTTCGTCGTCTCGCTTCCCGCTGCCGTGCTGGTCAGCAGGTTGAAGGCGGTGCCTTCGATCCTCGCGGCGCTCGTCACGATGATCGCCGGCTGCCTGATCATGCTCGCCGCCGCGAACATCGCCAATTACTGGCTGGTGCTGCTTGGCCTGTTCGTGCTGGCGAGCGGCATCACCATCCTGCAGGTGGCGGCCAATCCGCTCGCTGCCGCGCTGGGCAATCCCAAGGGCAGCCATTTCCGCCTGGTGCTCAGCCAGACGTTCAACTCGTTCGGCACCTTCCTCGGCCCGCTGCTCGGCGCGCACCTGTTCCTCAAGGGCGTCGAAGTGAAGGAAGGCACGGTCGTCACGCCGGAAATCCGCGCCCAGGCGCTGGCCGGCATCGACTCCGCCTATTTCTGGATCTGCGGCCTGATCGCCGCGCTCGCGGTGTTCTTCTATCTGAGCCGCCGTGTCGTCACCGAGGCGGCGCCTCCGGCGACCGGCCCGCAGCGCGGTTTCTGGGCGCTGTTCACCGATGCGCTCACCTCCAAATGGGCGCTGCTCGGCGCGCTCGCGATCTTCCTCTATGTCGGTGCCGAGGTCGCGATCGGCACGCAGATGGCGCTGTTCCTGAATTCGGACGCGATCTGGGGCCATTCGGACGCCGCGTTCGGGGTGCCGGTGCTCGGCTATCTGATGGGCAGCGACGGCATTCCGGGCGTCTCGCTCCAGGAAGCCGGCAAGGCCGTCGCCTTCTACTGGGGCGGCGCGATGGTCGGCCGTTTCCTCGGCTCGGGCCTGCTGACGGTTGTCCGCGCCGACCGCCTGCTGGCGCTGTTCACCGCCATCGCCGCCGCGATGTGCCTCTATGTCTTCGTGGTCGGCGGCGTCACCGCGGGCTTCGTCGCGCTGAGCATCGGCCTGTTCAACTCGATCATGTTCCCGGTGATCTTCACGCTCACGCTCGAGCGTTCCACCGCGAGTGCGGAAGCGACCTCGGGCCTGCTCTGCACCGCCATCGTCGGCGGCGCGGTGCTGCCCCTGCTCGTCGGGCTGATCTCGGGCGCGCATGGCTATGCCTTCGCGCTGGTCGTGCCGGCGGCCTGCTATGTCGCCCTGTGCGTGTTCGCGATCGCTGCGGGCCGTGCGCCGGTGGTCCGGGCCGAGGGCGAGGCTGCGTCGATCCACTGAGAAGACCGTTCGCTTGCCGCCGGATCCAGGGGGAGCCCCCCTCCGGCGGCAAGGAACGGACTGGTGCGCGTAACGCCGTCCGACACGATCCCGTCATCCGCGCGCAATGCCGGGCCGATTCCATAAACGGCCCTGTCCGCTGGAACTTGCGGGCTTTTGTTCCGAAAACCCGTCCCCTCCCTGGGCGCTTCCGCACGGAGCGGCCGGGCGCTAGTGTCGGCGGCATCCGTCCGATGCTGGAGACGCCGTGATGTCGATGGTCCGCCGTGGGTTCCTTGCCGGGATGCTGCTCGTCCCCGCCGCGGCATGTGCCGGGAAATGGCAGGAGAGCGGCGATGAGAAGCGCCAGCGCCAGTTGAAGGAGGACTGGCCCTGGCTGGGCCATTACGCTGCCGACAACGAAAAGCTGATCGCCTCGGGCCGGAAGGTCGACATCGTCTTCATGGGCGATTCGATCACTCAGATCTGGGCCGACAGCCGGCCCGGCTTCTTCACCCCCGGCCGCATCGGCCGCGGCATCGGCGGGCAGACCACGCCGCAGATGGTGCTCCGCATGATGGCCGATGTGATCCGGCTGCGCCCGCGTCTCGTCCACATCATGGCCGGCACCAACGACGTTGCCGGGAACACGGGCAGGATGACGGTCCAGCAAAGCTGCGACAATCTCCAGGCGATGACGGAGCTCGCCCAGGCGCATGGCATCGCGGTGCTGCTCGGCGCGGTGCCGCCGGCCGACCATTTTCCCTGGCGCCCGGGCCTGGATCCGGTCGACCCGATCCGGCGGATCAATCTGTTCCTGGGCAACTATGCCCGCCACGCCCGCGCGACCTTCATCGATTATACCGGGGTGCTGGCCACTGAGGCGGGGGCGATGAAGCCCGGCATGGCCTTTGACGGCGTCCATCCGACCGGCCAGGGCTTCGCCGCGATGGAGAGCGTGCTCGCCCCGGTGCTGAAGGCGCACAGGGCGTGAGGGTGGCGCTCGCGGCATTGGTGCTGCTCCTCGCCGCGCCCGCCGGCGCACAGGTCCTCACCGCCGCGTCGCCCGACGGCAGCAACCGCATCTCGCTCCAGCTGAACGGCGCGGGCACGCCGGTCTATGCCGTGTCGCGCGGCGGCAGCCTGGTGCTCGCGCCGTCGCCGATCCTGCTCGATCTCGATGCCGACACGCTCGGCTATGGCCTGGCGATCACCGGCTCGGAGACGGCCAGCGCGGATGCCCGCTATCCGATCGTCGCCGGCAACGCCGCCGAAGGGCGCGACCATTACAACCAGCTCACTGTGCATTTCCAGGAGAAGGGCGGGGCGAAGCGCCGGATGGACGTGGTGTTGCGCGCCTATGACGATGGCGTCGCCTTTCGCACCGTCGTGCCGGTCCAGCCGCAGACCGCGGCCGCGATCGTCCGCTACGAGCGCACCGGCTTCTATTTTCCGCCGACCTATAAATGCTGGGGCTTCAACGTCGGCAAGTTCGGCTCCAGCCATGAAGGCGAATTCGATCCCGTGGACGTGCCGCACCTGCGCGACCATAATCTCTTCAGCCTGCCTTTCGCCTGCGAGACCGGCAAGGCGGCCTTCGCCCTGACCGAGGCGGACCTGCTCGACTTTGCCGGCATGTACCTCACCGGCCGGGGCGATGGCGGGCCCGGGCTGCAGGTCAAGCTGTCGCCCTCGCTCGATGATTATCGCATCGCCGTCCACACGCGGATCGGCAGCCCGATCGTCACGCCGTGGCGGGTGGTGATGCTCGCCGATCAGCTGGGCAAGCTCAACGAGTCCACCTTGGTCCTCGACCTCTCCAGCCCGAGCCGGATCGAGGACACCGGCTGGATCAAGCCCGGCCTGACGAGCTGGGACTGGTGGAGCGGCCCGGTGATTGCGGCGCTGCCCGGACAGCGCAGCACCACCGCCGTCGCCAAGGCGCTGATCGACTTCGCCGCCGCCAACGGCCTGCCCTATACCATGATCGACGAGGGCTGGTATGCCGGCGCCGGCGGCGGCGGAGTGCGCCGCCCGGGCGTCGACATCACCAAATGGACCGACGCGCTCAACCTTCGCGAAGTGGTCGACTACGCCAGATCGAAGAAGGTCCGCCTCTGGCTCTGGATGCACTGGCAGGCGCTGGACGAGCAGCAGGAAGACGCGCTCGCAGAATATGAGAAGCTCGGCATCGCCGGGATCAAGGTCGATTTCATGGACCGGGACGACCAGTGGATGGTCAACTGGTATGCGCGCACGCTGGCCGCCGCCGCCCGCCACCACATCATGGTCGACTTCCACGGCGCCTATCCGCCGCGCGGGCTGGCGCGCACCTGGCCCAATTTCATGACCCAGGAAGGCGTGATGGGCGCCGAGTACAACAAATGGTCGCGCCGGGTGACGTCGCGCCACAATGTCATGCTCGCCTTCACCCGCGGCCTGATCGGCCCGATGGACTATACTCCCGGCGGCTTCCGCAACGTGACGCCCGAGGCTTTCCGCATCCGCGGCGACCTGCCCTTCGTCCAGACCAGCCGCGCGCACGGCCTGGCGCTGTACGTCGCCTTCCTGTCGCCGGTCGCCGCGGTCTCCGACAGTCCGGACACCTATGCCGCCAGTCCCGCCGGCTTCGACTTCATCAAGGCGGTGCCGGCAAGCTGGGACGAGACGCGCTATCTCGCCGGGGAGACGGGGGAGTATATCGTCCTCGCCCGGCGCAAGGGCGCGCGCTGGTTCCTCGGCGCGCTGAACAGCGAGACCGCGCGCAAGGTCACCGTGCCGCTCGATTTCCTCGGCCGGCGCGGCGCGGCGATGCGATTGTGGAGCGATGGCGACAAGCCCGACGCCGCGATCCTCACCGAACGGCGGGTGGCGGAAGGGGAGGCGCTGACCCTCGATCTCGCCGCGCATGGCGGCGCCGCCGCTATGTTCGAAAAATAGGGTTCAAAACTCGGACAATTGCGGATAACACTCTGACGTCCGACGCGGCGAGCGATCGCGCGGGCAAGGAGAGTGGTGATGCGAATCACGCAAAGGGACCTGGCCGTCGCGGCGGCCGCGCTGCTGCTCGGCTGGGGTGCCAATGCCCTGGCACAGCGGCAGGATGTGCTCGGGCCGGCAGTGTGGGACTGGAACCGGCTGGCCGTGCAGAAGACCGATGTCGGCGCGCTCCGCAATCTCGTCCGTCAGCCCACCGCGACGCTGGCCGAGCTCGAGATGCACGTCACCACGCTCAACCCGGGCCTGTCCTCGCATCCGCCGCACCAGCATCCCAACGAGGAGCTGGTGATCATCGACCAGGGGACGGTCGAGGCGCTTTCGGGCGGCAGATGGGAGCGGCTCGGGCCCGGTTCGGTGATCTTCAATGCGTCGAACGCGCAACATGCGTTGCGCAATGTGGGCGGGACCCCGGCCACCTATCATGTCATCAACTGGAAGACTGCCGCCACGCCGGCGCAGTGACAGGGAGCTTCGAGAAATGGACCGTCGTTCGATCCTTGGCATCGCGGGCATCGCCGCGATGCTGCCGCCCGAAGTTCTCGCCCAGTCGCAGAGCTCGGGCAACGCCCCGTCCGAGAATGCCGCGCCCATCGGCCCCGAGCCGGGCGTGAAGCACAGGATCGATTTCGGCGTGATCGGCCTCGATCATGCGCACATCTATTCGATGACCGACGCGATGATCCGCGGCGGCGGCGTGCTCAAGGCCTTCCATGCGGCCGATCCACGACAGGTGGACATGTTCCGCAAGCGCTATGGCAATGCCGTGAAGCTGGCGCGGAGCGAGGACGAGATCCTCGGCGACAAGACGATCAGGCTGATCGCAGGCGCGCCGATCCCCGATCTCCGCGCCCCGCTCGGCATCCGGGCGATGCGGGCGGGCAAGGACTATCTCGGCGACAAGCCGGCGATCACCAGTCTCGGCCAGCTCGCCGAGGTTCGCCGTACCATCGCCGAGACCCGGCGCAAGTTCGCGATCATGTATTCCGAGCGGCTCGAGGTGCGCGCCGCCGTCCAGGCCGGCGAGCTGGTCCGGCAGGGCCGGATCGGCAAGGTGATCCAGACCGTCAACCTCGCCCCCCACCGCGTCGGCTCGGGCCGGCCGGACTGGTTCTGGGACAAGGCGCGCTATGGCGGCATCCTCACCGATATCGGCAGCCATCAGGCCGACCAGTTCCTGTTCTACACCGGCTCGAAAACCGCGCATGTCGTTGCCGCGCAGACCGGCAACCTGAACTGGCCGGACAAGCCCGGCTTCGAGGATTTCGGCGACATGATGCTCAGCGGCGACGGCGGCACCGGCTATGTCCGGGTCGACTGGTTCACGCCCGACGGGCTGCCGACCTGGGGTGACGGCCGGCTCTTCATCCTCGGCACCGAGGGCTATATCGAGCTGCGCAAATATGTGGACATCGCCGGCCGGCCCGGCGGCAACCACCTGCTGATCTGCGACCGGCAGGGCGTGCAATATATGGACTGCTCCAAGGTCCATCTCCCCTTCGGCCCGCAGTTCATCGCCGATGTCGTCGAGCGCAGCAGCGTCGCGCAGGACCAGGACCAGGCGCTGCTCGCCGCCGAGCTGGTGCTCACCGCACAGAAGAACGCCACCCGGCCGGTTTCGGCCTGAACCAGGGAAGGAGAGAGGCATGCGGCTTTCCAGACGCCAGACGCTCGGGGCCATCGCGGCGCCGATGATCGTGCCGGCGAGCGTGTTCGGAGCGAACGCGCCGTCGAACCGAGTGACGATCGGCGCGATCGGCGTCGGCCGGATCAGCCGCGTCCACGACATGAAGGAGATCCACAAGCATGCCGACGCGCAGATCGTCGCGGTGTGCGACCTCGATACCAGGCGGCTCGGCGCCGGCATGCAGCTGGTCGACGATCGCTATGCCGCCAGCACCGGCAAGCCCTATTCGGGCACGCGCGGCCATGCCGATTATCGCGAGCTGCTCGCCGCGAAGGATATCGACGCGGTGCTGATCTCCACGCCCGACCACCAGCACGCCCCGCTCGCCGTGCATGCGGTGCGGGCGGGCAAGCATGTCTATCTCCAGAAGCCCGCTTCGCTCACCATCGCCGAGGGGCGGCGGATGGCGGACGAAGTGAAGCAGTCCGGGCGGGTTCTCCAGATCGGCTCGCAGCAGCGCGGGCAGGACCCCTGGCCGCAATTCCACCGCGCCTGCGAGCTGGTCCGCAACGGCCGGATCGGCAGGCTGAAGCATGTCGAGATCGGCCTGCCGGGCGATCCTTCGGGCCCCGCGGCGCCGCGGATGCCGATCCCTTCCAACCTCGATTACGATGCCTGGCTGGGGACGACGCCCGAAGTCTATTACACCGAGACGCGCGTCCACCCGCAGAACAGCTTCGAGGATCGGCCCGGCTGGCTCCGCATGGAGCAGTTCGGCGCCGGCATGATCACCGGCTGGGGCGCGCATCATGTCGACATCGCCCATTGGGGCATGGACATGGAGCATAGCGGTCCGGTCGAGATCTGGGGCAGCGCCGAATTTCCCAAATCCGGCCTGTGGGACGTGCACGGGCCGTTCGAGACGCATGCCCGCTATGCCAATGGGGTCACGATGACGATCTCGGGCGCGCTGCCCAATGGCGTGAAGTTCATCGGCGACAGGGGCTGGGTCTTCGTCCAGCGCACCGGCGCGGTCTCTTCCTCCGACCCTTCCAAGCCCGCCGACGTGCCGCTCGCGGCGAGCGATCCCAGGGTCCTCGACAGCGTGATCGGCCCGGACGAGATCCGGCTCTACAAGGCGCCCGAGCAGCATCGGAACTGGCTGGACGCGATCCTGAAGGGCGTGCCGGTCAGCGCGCCCGCCGAGATCGGCCACCGCGCCTGCTCGACCTGCCTGCTCCATCACATCGCGATGAAGACCGGGCGGCGGCTCAAATGGGATCCCGCGGCGGAGCGGTTCATCGGCGACGATGCCGCCAATGCGATGCTCGCCCGCCCGCAACGGGCGAAATACGCGATCTGAGGTCCCCCTCCGTGATCCCGGCCGCGCGCCGGGGTCACGCTTTTTCTTCGCATCGCCGCCCGCCCGGCCCTAGAGGGCGGTGGCAACAGGGCAAGGGAGCGTCGCATGATCCGCACCGGAGTGATCGGCTATGGACTGGGCGGGCTTGCCTTCCACGCGCCGCTGGTGGACGCAGTGCCCGAGCTGGAGCTCGCCGCCGTCGCCACCTCGCGTGCCGATGCGGTGCACGCGCGCTATCCGGACGTGCCCGTCACCACCCCCGAAGCATTGCTCGCCGATCCGGGCATCGAGCTGGTCGTCGTCACCACGCCCAACGACACCCATGTCCCGCTCGCGCGCCGGGCGCTGGAGGCGGGCAAGCATGTCGTGATCGACAAGCCCTTCGCCACCAGCCTTGCCGATGGCGAGGGGCTGGTCGCGCTCGCCAGGGCGAGGGGCCTGCTGGTCAGCGCCTTTCACAATCGTCGCTGGGACGGCGATTTCCGCACCGTCCGCAAGCTGCTGGACGGCGGCGTGCTCGGCGAGGTCATGCTCGCCGAGCTGCGCTGGGACCGGTTCCGCCCCGCGCTCGCCCAGGCGTGGAAGGAAGATCCCGGTGCCGGGGCCGGCATCCTCGCCGATCTCGGCCCGCATCTGATCGACCAGGCGCTCCAGCTCTTCGGCCCGCCCGAGGCGATCCTTGCCGACATCGCGGTCCAGCGCGAAGGCGGGCGCACCGACGATTATTTCGAGCTGACCCTGTTCCATGGCGCGCGCCGGGTGACGCTTTCCGCCGGCCGGCTGTTCGTCACGCCGCGTCCGCGCTTCTGGCTGCACGGCACCCTGGCCGATTTCGCCAAGCACGGGCTCGACCCGCAGGAGGCGCGCGTGAAGGACGGCGCGCGCTACACCGATCCGGGCGTGGGCGAAGAGGAGCCGCAATTCCACGGCCGGCTCACCCGCGCCGATGGCAGCAGCGAGATCGTCCCGACCGAGGCCGGCGACTATCGCGGCTATTATGCCGGCATCGCCAAGGCGATCGCCGAGGGCGCGCCCGTGCCGGTCAGCGGCGAGGACGCGGTGCTGGGACTGCGGATCATGGAAATGGCGCGGGAGAGCGCGCGGGAAGGGCGGCGGCTTTCATTCTGATTGGCCGTCATCTCGCGCCGGGTCGTCATCTCGCCCATGACCGCCGTCCCGGCCTTGCGCCGGGGGGACGAAGGAAGAAGATGAGTCCGCAACCTAGGGCCGCCATCCCACCGCGATCGTCCGCGGCGCCAGCGTCACCGGCACCGTCGCGACGATATCCTTGGCCGAGCTGCCCAGCATCACCTGCACCGTCCCGCCCGCGATCTTCCAGCCATTGCCCGCCGCGTCCCAGGTCGCCAGCAGTCGCGGATCGACCTTGAGCGAAACCTGCTTCGCCTCGCCCGGCGCCAGCTCGACCTTGTCGAACGCGCCCAGCCGCTTCGGCGCTTCCCAGCCCGCGCCGGCGACATAGAGCTGGGGCACCGCCTTGCCTTTCACCTTGCCGGTATTGCGCACGGTGAAGCTGGCCGAGACCGTTCCGTCCTCGGCGCGCGCGCGCAGCCCCGAATAGGCGAATTCGGTGTAGCTAAGCCCGTGCCCGAAGGCGAAGGCCGGCGTCAGCCCCTTGGCGTCATACCATTTATAGCCGACCGTCGCGCCCTCGCCATAGGTCGTGTCGCCCTTGTTGGGCGCGGCGGGCTTGGCCAGCTGGTCGAGGCTCGCGGGGAAGCTGACCGGCAGGCGGCCCGAGGGGTTCGCCTTGCCGAACAGCAGGTTGGCGATCGCGCTGCCGCCCTGCGTGCCCGGATACCAGGCGGCGAGGATGGCGGCGGTCTGGTCGCGCCACGGCGTCAGCACCGGCCCGCCGGTCTCGAGCACCACCACCGTGCGCGGATTGGCCTTGGCCACCGCCGCGATCAGCTTGTCCTGGCCGTCCTCGAGCGTGAGCGACACGTCGAACGCCTCGCCCGCCCATTGCGTGGCGAAGACGATCGCGACATCGGCATCCCTGGCGAGCTTCGCGGCTGCGCCGGCATTGCCGCCATCGGCGAACAGGATCTCGGCATTGGGCGCCTGCGCCTTGATCGCCGCGAGCGGGGCGTCGGGATAATACATCACCGGCCCCGGCCAGGTCGCCGGCTTCAGGCCGGGCACGGCATTGCCGCCCACCGGATAGACCAGCGACGAGCCGCTGCCGGCCAGCACGCCCTTGTCGGCATGCCCGCCGATCACGACGATCTTCTTCACCGCCGGCGAGAGCGGCAGGATCGCGTCGCGGTTCTTGAGCAGCACCGCGCCGCCCTCGGCATCCCGGCGAGTCACGCCGGCATGGTCGGCGAGCATCGCCGGGGCCAGGTCCATCGGCGCGTCGGCGATCGGCTTCTCGAACAGCCCGTTGGCGAACATCGCGTGCAGAATCGCGCCCGCCATCGCGTCGAGCCGCGCCGCTGAGACGTCACCCTTCGCCACCGCGGCCTTCAGCGGCGCGCCGAAATAGGGCTCCTTGTCGAACGGGAAGCCCGAATCCTGGTCGAGCCCGGCATTGGCGGCCGGCGCGGTGGAGTGCGTGGCGCCCCAATCCGACATCACATAGCCCTTATAGCCCCAGTCGCGGCGCAGCACGTCGGTGAGCAGCCAGGGATGCTCGCAGGCATGGATGCCGTTCACGCGGTTGTACGCGCACATCACCGAGCCCGGATCGCCCTTCTCGATCGCGATCTGGAAGGCGAGCAGGTCGCTGGTCCGCGCCGCGCCCTGGTCGATGATCGAATTGCCGGTATCGCGATCGGTCTCCTGGTCGTTCACCGCATAATGTTTCACGGTCGAGACGATGTGGTTCGACTGGATGCCGGCGATCTGCGCGCCCACCATCGTGCCGGCGAGCAGCGGATCCTCGCCGCCATATTCGAAGTTCCGGCCGTTGCGCGGCTCGCGCATCAGGTTGACGCCGCCGGCGAGCATCACGTTGAAGCCCGATGCGCGCGCCTCCGCGCCGATCATCGCGCCGCCGGCATGGGCGAGGTCGACGTCCCAGCTCGCGGTGGTGGCGAGGCCCGAGGGCAGGGCGGTCCGCCCGCGCTTGCGCGCCGCGCCGCCCTGGGTGGCCACGCCCACGCCGGCATCGGTCTGCCACTGGGGCGGGATGCCCAGCCGGGGAATGCCCGGCACATAGCCGGCCGAGCCCTGCCGCGCCTCGGCGGGCGCCTTATAGCCGTTCTTCGGCGCGAAATCGGTGCCGAAATAGCCGAAGACCAGAGTCAGCTTCTCGTCCTCGGTCATCTGGGCGAGCACGGCCTTCACCCGGGCATCGGGGGAGAGGGCGGCGTTCATCCAGGGCCGGGCCTGGTCCTGCGCGGCGGCGGGCGCCGCGGCGGCGAGCGCGATGCCCAGTGCGACCAGCGAGCCCGCGAATGCGTGACGGCGCAGCTTCATGATTCCTCTCCCGCGATTTTTGTCAGCGTTGTCGGGAAGGGTATACAGGTCAAGTGGTGGTAACGCTATCACCGGGATGGCGGGAGAAAGGCTGGCGGTTCCGGAGCCTATGCCCGCCGCGATTATGGAATTGTCATTGCCTTCATTCCCTGCGTCACCCTGAACTTGTTTCAGGGTTCAACGCTCCGCGAGCGGTATCGCCCGTGGCGGGTTGGATGCTGAACAAGTTCAGCATGACGGTGCCGTTCCTGGCGGCGGCCGGCTGCCCGAAACAGGCGGTTACGGCAGATTCGCCTTCAGCTCCGCGATCCACGGACGCGCCACGCCGTCCGAGGGCGCGCGCCAGTCGCCGCGCGGGCTCACCGCGCCGCCGGCCGAGACCTTGGGCCCGTTGGGCAGCGCCGAGCGCTTGAACTGGCTGGTCTGGAAGAAGCGGAACAGGAATTCCTCCAGCCATTTCGCGATCGTCGCCAGGTCATATTGGTGGCGCGCATCCTCGGGGAAGCCGATCGGCCATTGCCCCGCCGCCGCGTCCTTCCAGGCGTGCCAGGCGAGGAAGGCGATCTTGGAGGGCCGCAGGCCGTGCCGGATCGTGTAGTGGAGGAAGAAATCGTGCAGCTCGTACGGGCCGATCCGCTCCTGCGTGCTCTGCATCCTGCCGTCCGCATCGGCGGGCACCAGCTCGGGCGAGATCTCGGTATCGAGGATGCTGGTCAGCACCCGCGCCGCCTCGCCGGTGAACTGGCCGGTCTGCACCGTCCAGCGGATGAGATACTGGATCAGCGTCTTGGGCACGCCGGCATTGACGCCGTAATGGCTCATATGGTCGCCGACGCCATAAGTGCACCAGCCCAATGCCAGCTCGCTCAGGTCGCCGGTGCCGAGCACGAAGCCGTGCCGCTGGTTGGCGAGACGGAACAGATAGTCGGTGCGCAAGCCCGCCTGGACGTTCTCGAAGGTCACGTCATAGACCGGCTCGCCCCTGGCGAAGGGATGGCCGATCCCCTCGAGCATCGTCCGCGCCGCCGGGCGGATATCGATCTCCTCGCCGGTAACGCCCAGCGCGTCCATCAGCGCCCAGGCATTGGCTTTGGTGCCTTCGCTGGTCGCGAAGCCCGGCATGGTGAAGCCGAGAATGTCGGTGCGCGGGCGACCGAGCCGGTCCATCGCCCTGGCCGCGACGATCAGCGCATGGGTGGAATCGAGCCCGCCCGAGACGCCGATGACGATGTGCTTCGCGCCGGTGGCGTCCAGCCGCTTGCGCAGCCCCTCCACCTGGATGTTGAACGCCTCGTAGCAATCCTCCTCCAGCCGGGAGGGGGTGTTGGGCACGAAGGGGAAGCGGCGCAGCTTGCGCAGCAGTCCCTTGTCGGCGTGGTCCGGCCGGTGCTGGAAGGTCACGCGGCGGAAGCGCGTCTCCGGATCGCCATGGTCGGCGGCGCAGTCGTTGAACGTGCCCATCCGCATCCGCTCGAGCCGCAGCCGCTCCAGGTCGATATCGGCGCACACCACTTCGGTGGTCAGCTCGAAGCGCTCGGTGGTGGCGATCAGCTCGCCCAGCTCGTGGATCATGCCCTGGCCGTCCCAGGCCAGGTCGGTGGTGCTCTCGCCGGGGCCGGAAGCGGAATAGACATAGGCCGCCACCGCCCGCGCCGATTGCGCCGCGCACAGCATCGCCCGCTCGCGCGCCTTGCCCACCACGATGTTCGAGGCGGAGAGGTTGCACAGCACCAGCGCCCCGGCCAGCGCGCCTTCGGTGGAAGGGGGCAGGGGAGACCAGTAATCCTCGCAGATCTCGACATGAAAGACGAAGTCGGGAAGTTCCTCCGCCGCGAAGATCAGGTCGGTGCCGAAGGGCACTTTCTGCCCCGCCACCACGATCTCCAGCCCCGCCAGGCCGGCACCGCGCGCGAACCAGCGCTTCTCGTAATATTCGCGGTAATTGGGCAGGTAGCTCTTGGGCACCACGCCCAGGATGCGCCCGCGCGCGATGGCGACGGCGCAATTGTAGAGCCGCCCGTTGCGCCGGAGCGCGGCGCCCACCAGCAATACCGGCCTGAGCTCCGCGCTCGCCGCCACGATCGCGGCGATCCCCGCCTCGGTCGCCTCGCAGATCGTGTCCTGCAGGTGCAGATCGTCGATCGCATAGGAAGTGACGTTGAGCTCGGGATAGACGAGCAGGTCCGCGCCCTGCTCGTCGCCCTGCCGCGCCAGCGCGATCGCCGCCTGGGCATTGGCGGCGGGATCGCCCACCACCACCGCCGGCGTGCACAGGCCCGCGCGGATCATTCCCTGGCGGTGGATCGAATAAAAGGGATGGGACTGGCTCATCGTCTCCGTCTTGCAACCGGTTATGTATCGATCACGCCACACACCTAGTCGCTCGGGCGCGCTTGTGCCAACCCCGCGCAAGCGATACCCGCAGGCCATGCTCCACTGGATCCGCCGCCAGTTCGACGCGCATCCGGTGCGAACCGTCATGGCCGTCTTCGCGGCCTATACCGTCTTCAAGATCAACCTGAAGTTCTTCGCGCCCGGAGGACCCTGGTGGCGCGGCTGGCACGATCAGAAACAATATCTGCAATCGGCCAGGGCGTTCCTGCGCTTCGACCTGAGCCCGGACCAGCATTGGTATCCCTTGCTCTATCCGCTCGCCGGGGCGCCCTTCGCCTGGGCGCCGACGCCGTTCGTGCCGATCAACCTGGCCTGCTATGCGCTTGCCTTCTGGGGCTTCCACCGCGTCTGTGTGCGCTTCGGGGTGGGGAGCCTGGCGGCGGGGCTGCTGTTCCTCGCCGCGACGATCGGCGACCTGCGCATCTCCAAATTCTGGCTCGAGCCCTGGACGACGACCATGTCCGCGGCCTTTGTCTGGCTCGCCTTTGCCGAGGCGGCGGACATGATGTTCGGCGGCCGGCGCCGGCCCTGGCTGCTCGGCGCCCTGCTGGCCGGGATCGCGCTGGTCCGCCCGGCGGACGTGGTGGTGGGCGCGGTGATCGGCGGCTTCGCGCTGTGGCGCCCGGTGCTGATGGAGCGGCGCTGGCCGGATCTCGCCTGGGCGATCGGCGGCGCCGCGGCGGCGTTCCTTCCCTATGCCGTGCTCTATCTCGCCATCTATGGCTGGCGCCTCACCGACTATACGCTGCTCTCGGGCGATTATGGCTTCGCGTTCGCCGATCTCGGCTGGAAGGCGAGCATATTGCTGGTCGATCCCGCGCCCTGGTTCCCCGGCGAGACCGGCCTGTTGCGCGAGCTGCCCTGGCTGCTCACCGGCGCGGCGGGCCTGATCCTGGGCGTGATGCGGCTGCGGGGCCCGGCGCGCTGGCTGGCGCTCTGCATGGCGCTGGCCGCGCTGATCTATACCGCGATGATGCTCGCCTATGTCGATCTGGTGCCCAGCGGCATGTGGCGCTTCTTCAACGCCCATTATTTCAAATGGCTGTTCCCGATGGCGGCGCTGTTCACCTGGCTGCTGCTAAGCTGGCGCGACCTGCGCGGGCTGGCGGTGGTGGCGGCGCTGGTGCTGCTCGCCAGCTTCCGCATCGTGCCGCGACCGGCGATGCCGCAGGAGCCCGCCAAGGCGCTGGCCTTCGCCGCGCCCGCCGCGCCGTGGCAGGACATCTACTTCGCCCGCTCGGCGGTGGTGGACGCGCGGGGCACGCAGCGCAGCCCCGCCGACTACCACCAGCTATGGATGGGGGACCGCGTGATGGCGATCGCCTTCAAGCGGCCGTTCGCGGGCGATGCGCGCTGGTATGGCGTCACGCCGTCCAGCATCGCGACCTGGCCCAAGGGCAGCGGCAAGGCGGAGGTGGCGCTGCCGGGCAGCTGGCCGCAACGGCCGGTCGCGCGCTACGCGACGAAGCTGGCGTTCGGCTATCCCTGCTGGGCGCCGCCTTTCCCGTGCGGCACCGGGCCGGGGCCCGCGCTGCCGCGGAACTAGCCGGGTCAGGCCTTGGCTCAGACCTTGGCGGAGTAGATCATCCGGCCCGGGCCGAGCCGCTCGAACAGCTTGGCCAGCTCGTTCTCGCCCACCGCGAAACAGCCCTGGCTGCGGCCCAGCTTGCCGTGCCGGCCGATCATGTCGGTGTTCGCATACCAGGCCGAATGGACCACGATCGCGCGATCGAGCGCGTTGTTGTTGGTCGGGTCGAGGCCGAGCAGGCGCTGCGAATCGCCATGCTTGCCGACATAATAGTCCGCGGTCAGGAACGCGCCCTCGCAGGTCGCTTCCGAATTCACTTCGTTCGAGAAGCGCTGGAGCAGCCCGGTATGCTGCGGGTCCGAGCCGATGCCGTGCGCGACGAGGAAGCGCTCGACCTGGCCGGTGCCCAGGTTCACCACGAAGAAGCGCGGGCTGTAGGAGGGCGAGGCGAAATCGGCGATCGCGATCCGGTCGTGCGACGGGATGCGCATCGAATGGCGGTTGAGCGCGGCCAGCGCCTTCTTGAACAGCTCGGGGCGGATGCCGGCGGGCACGCCGGGCACCTTGGCGGCGGCCACTTCGGGCGCCTTGGGAATCTCGGGGATCGGCGCCGGGACCGGCAGCGCGGCCGGTGCCATCGCGGTTTCGATCGTGCGCGAGGCGCAGGCCGAAACCACCGCGCCGCTCGCCATCACCAGCGCCGTCCTCAACAAGGCGCGACGCGACTGAATCGTATCGAGACTATCCATCACTATCCAAAAAGCCCGCTGCTCTCGTCCCCAGGGGGAAGCTATACCAGACAGATGGTAAGCGCGTTGCTCAACATCTGTCCCAAGTTGCGCGACTCGCCGCATCGTTCGCCCGGTTCGCCGAAGGCTCTCCGAAATCCGGAACGTTGCCAGCGATTTGCCCGCACGAATATCGCCGATTCGGCAGCGGCACGAAATTAGGTTAATTTCGTTAAGGAATCGCCCTGAGCCGTCCTGGCTCGTCGGATTCGGAGAGCTGTTCGATGCGTTCCGGCACCTTTGCCGTCCTTCTCCTGGCCCTGGCCGCCCTGTTTCCCACTGCTCCCGCCGTCGCGCAGGGGATCGCGTCCGACACGATGCAGATCGCGCCGGAGGGGCTGCGCAACGGCCAATGGGCCTGGTACGAGCAGCCCCAGATCATCCGCGCGAGCACGAACGACTGGGATCCCGTCTCGATCGTGGTGAGCATTCCGGACCAGCGCGCCTATGTCTATCGCGGCGGCAAGCTGGTCGGCGCGAGCACGGTGTCGACCGGCTCGAACGGGCATGAGACGCCCGCCGGCGCCTTCACCATCCTCCAGAAGAAGGTGTTCCACCGCTCGAACCTCTATTCGAACGCGCCGATGCCCTATATGCAGCGGCTCACCTGGGACGGGATCGCGCTGCACGCCGGCCATCTCCCCGGCTATCCCGCCTCGCACGGTTGCATCCGCTTCCCGGCGGCCTTTGCCAGGCAGCTCTATGCGCTGACCGAGATCGGCGGCGACGTGATGGTGACGGACGAGCCGGTGACCAATCCCGAGCGTTCGGGCCCCTCCACGCCGCTCCTGATGGCGGATGCGCGCAACCTGGGCGGCGAGGCGTTCAACATGGTGACCATGCCCGGCATGGCGCCGCGGCCGCAGCCCCAGCCGGCAAGCTGGGTCACCGGCCCGGCGCGGGAGATCGTCCAGCCGCTTCCGCGCCGCGGCTCCAAATAAAATCTGTTGCCCAGGGTGCCCGCGGATCGGCTAAGGCCGCGCGCATGACGATGTCCTTCGCAGATGCCGCCGACGCGCTGGTCGAGGTCGGCCGCCGGCTCGACGCGCGCGGCTGGGCCCCCGCCACCGCCGGCAATTATTCCGTCCGCCTCGACGACGGCAGCGTCGCCGTCACCGTGTCCGGCTGGCACAAGGGCCGGCTGACGCCCGCCGGCATCATGCGGGTCGACCTGGAGGGGAAGGGGCTCACCCCCGGCAAGCCCTCGGCCGAGACCGCGCTGCACCTTGCCATCTACCGGCTGTTTCCCGGCACGGGCGCCGTGCTCCACGGGCACTCGCCCGAGGCCGTCGGCATGACCCGCGCCGCCGCCGATGCCGGCGAATGGGTGTTCGCCGGCCATGAGATGCTCAAGGTCTTCCCCGGCAACGCCACGCACGAGGCCGAGATCCGCCTGCCCATCGTCGACAACAGCCAGGACATGGCGGTGATCGAGGCGGCGGTGACGCCCGCGCTGCTGGCGCCGGGCGCCGCGCCGGCCTATCTTATCCGCAGCCACGGGCTCTATGCCTGGGGCAAGGACCTGGCCGAGGCCGAGCGCGTGCTCGAGGGCACCGAATGGCTGATCGCCGCCGAACTGGCCGAAAGGGCATGGAAGCGATGACGCATCTCAGGGTCTTCGACGAGGCGGGCGGCGCGCCGCTCACCGATACGCGCGATGCCGGCGACATCGCCGCCGCGCTCGGCGGGATCGGCGTCCGCTTCGAGCAATGGCCCTCGCGCCCGCTCGCCGCCGATGCCGGGCAGGACGAAGTGCTCGAGGCCTTCGCCCCCGAGGTCGAGCGGCTCAAGGCCGAGAAGGGCTACCAGTCCGTCGACGTGATCCGCATGGTGCCCGATCATCCCGAAAAGGGTGCCCTGCGCACCAAGTTCCTTTCCGAGCATCGCCATTCGGAGGATGAGGTCCGCTTCTTCGTCGAGGGCGAGGGGCTGTTCACCCTGCGCGAAGGCGAGAGGATCTATGCCGTGCTGTGCGAGGAAGGCGACCTGATCTCGGTTCCGGCCGGCACCCGCCACTGGTTCGACATGGGGCCGAGCCCGCGCTTCACCGCGATCCGCCTGTTCACCAATGCGGACGGCTGGATCGCCAACTTCACCGGCGACGCCATTGCGGACCGCTTCCCCCGGCACGAGCCGGCCTGAGCCAACCACCGTCATCCCCGCGCAGGCGGGGATCCAGAGTCGTGAAGGACGTCGCTCTGCTATCCTGGATCCCCGCCTGCGCGGGGATGACGAAAGGGGCGGGGGGACGAAAGAAGAATGACCCACACTCCACCCAAGGCCATCCTCCTCGACATCGAAGGCACGACGAGCAGCATCAGCTTCGTCGCCGACGAGCTTTTCCCCTATGCGCGCAAGCATCTGGCGGAATTCGTTGCGAACAATCCCGAAGTCGCCGCGCCGATCCTGGCCCAGGTGCCGGGCGACGATCCCGTCGCCACGCTGCTCGCGTGGATCGACGAGGATCGCAAGGAAACCCCGCTCAAGACGCTCCAGGGCCTGATCTGGGCCCGGGGCTATGCCGATGGCGAGCTCAAGGGGCATGTCTATCCCGACACGCCCGAGGCGCTGCGCCGCTGGACGGCAGCCGGCCTCACGGTGAACATCTATTCCTCCGGCTCGATCGCCGCGCAGAAGCTGATCTTCGGCCATTCGATCGCCGGCGACCTGACGCCGTTCCTCAGCCGCTATTTCGACACGACCACCGGCCCCAAGCGCGACAGCGATTCCTATTCCAGGATCGTCGACGCCCTCGATCTCGCGCCTTCCGAGCTGCTGTTCGTCTCGGACATGGCCGCCGAAGTCGATGCCGCGCACGAGGCGGGGCTCCAGGCGCTGCTGATCGACCGCGAAGGCGGCCCGGCCGACATCCATTCTCTGGCGGAAGTGCTCCCATGATCCTCGAAGGCCGTCCCACGCGCTCGATCCGCCGCACCGAAGACGGCAGGGGCGTGGTCATCCTCGACCAGCGCAAGCTTCCCTGGGAAGTGCAATGGGTCGAACTGCGCGACGTCGATGCCGCCGCGGTGGCGATCCGCGAGATGTGGACGCGCGGCGCGCCGATGATCGGCGCCACCGCCGCCTATGGCTATGCGATGGCGCTCGCGGCCGATCCCGGCGACGCGAACCTCCAGGCGGCGTACGAGACGCTGTTCGAGACGCGCCCGACCGCGATCAACCTGCGCTGGGCGCTCGACGCGGTTCGCGCGGCGGTCGCCGAGCTGCCCGAGGGCGAGCGGGCGGCGGCGGCGTTCCGGCGCGCCGACGAAATCTGCGACGAGGATGCCGGGCTCTGCCGCGCGATCGGCGAGCATGGCCTGGAGCTGTTCCGCGAACTCCATGCGCGCAATCCCGATCGCCCGCTCAACATCCTCACCCATTGCAACGCAGGCTGGCTCGCCACGGTCGATTACGGCACCGCCACCGCGCCGATCTATCTCGCGCACGATGCCGGCATCCCGGTCCATGTCTGGGTGGACGAGACGCGCCCGCGCAATCAGGGCGCGCTGCTGACCGCGTTCGAGCTGCGCAACCACGGCGTGCCGCACACGGTGATCGCCGACAATGCCGGCGGCCTGCTGATGATGAAGGGGCAGGTCGACGCGGTGGTGGTCGGCACCGATCGCGTTACCCGCAACGGCGATGTCTGCAACAAGATCGGCACCTATCTGAAGGCGCTCGCCGCGCACGACAATGATGTGCCCTTCTATGTCGCGCTGCCCTACACCACGTTCGACCCGAACACCGAGAGCGGCGCCGACATCCCGATCGAGGAGCGCAGCGCCGAGGAGCTGACCCGGCTGAGCGGGCCGGGGGCAAGCGGGGAAATCGGAACTGTCCGTGTCACCGACTCCCCCGCCGCCAATCCAGCATTCGACGTGACCCCCGCGCGGCTGGTGACGGGCTACATCACCGAGCGCGGGGTGCTGGACAGGATCTGACCCCGGGCGCGCGAGGCGGCGCGGAATGCGTGCCTCGCGCCATCGCCCTTGATCGCAGGACTCCGCCTCAGCGCGGCTCGGTCTTCACCGTGGTGGTCGTGGTGGTCGATGCCGCGGCCGGGCGCGACACGGTGGTGCTGGTGGTCCTGCGCACCGGCGCCTTCCGCACCGTCGTCGTCTTGCGCGCCGCCGGCTGGGTCGTGGTGGTCTCGATCGTGGTCGCGACCGGCTGGGCCGCCGCGGCGCGCACCGCCGCCGCATCCGCCGCCGCCGATTGCGCCGCCTGGGCGGCCATGTCGGCACGGGCGTTCGCCGCCGCCGCATTGCCCTGGGCCACCGCCGCGGCATCTTGCGCGGCCGCGCGCTGGCTGGCCTCCGCCGCCGCGTCCGCCGAAGCCGAGGCCGCCGCGGCCTGCGCATCACGGCGTGCGTCGCGCTCGGCCGCCATGCGCGCGTCCTTGTTGCGCTCGGCCTCGGCCAGTGCCTGGTCGGCCAGGCCCGAGGCGCGGCGCGCTTCGTTGATCGTCGAATCGCGATGGTCGCGCGCCAGCTGGTCCTTGGCGACGCGCAGCGCCTCCTCGGCCTTGGCCATGGTCTCGCCGGCATAGGTCTGGGCACCGGCGGTCTGCGCCGCCTCCACCTTGGCGGTGGCCTCGGTCACGGCGGTGCGCGCCCGGTCGATGCGGCTCTGGGCGAGCGACGGGGTCGCGACGAGCAGCGCGGTCACCGCCGCGCCGCGCATCAGGAACTTGATGTTACGCATGGTACAACTCCAATCTGTCCCGCGGCGCGGCGAACGTGCCGGAAACGAGACGAGTTGCACGCCGCACGGCGAAGCGGGCCGTTCCGTGGGTGAACCGCCCCGCCGCCGGCCGGTCAGCCGCTGGCCAGCCGTTCCCGGGCCTCGGCGATTCGGGCGATCGCGGCGTCGAGCGTGGCGTCTTCCTTGACGAAGCAGAAGCGCGCCACGCTGGTCACCGGCTGCTCGGCATAAAAGGCCGAGACGGGGATGCAGGCGACGCCGGCCTCGTCGATCAGCCGGTTGGCGAAGGCGACATCGTCCAGGGCGATGCCCGAGGCGGCGAGGTCGACCGAGAGGAAATAGGTCGCCGCGCTCGGCAGCACCGCGAAGCCGGCGGCGGCGAGCCCGGCGCGCAGCCGGTCGCGGCCGTGCTGGAAGCGGTGGCGGGCCTCCTGCACCCAGCCGTCCTGGGTGGCGAGCCCCTCGGCGACCGCCCATTGCAGGTTGGGCGGCGTGGTGAAGGTGAGGAACTGATGCGCCTTGGAAAGCACGCGGGCGATGGCGGGGGCGGCGCACATCCATCCGACCTTGAAGCCGGTCAGCGCGAAGATCTTGCCGGCCGAGCCGATCTTCACCGTGCGCTCGCGCATGCCGGGGAAGCCGATCAGCGGCAGGTGGCGGGCGCCGTCGAAGGTGACATGCTCCCATACCTCGTCGCAGATCGCGATCAGGTCGTGCGCGACGCAGAAATCGGCGAGCATCGCCAGCGCGTCCGCGCCGCACATGGTCGCGGCGGGATTGAGCGGGTTGTTGAGGATCAGCGCGCGCGTCCGGCTCGACACCGCGGCTTCCAGCGCCGCCCGGTCGATCTTCCATTCGGGCGGCTGGAGGCGCACGAATTTCGGCACGCCGCCGGCCTGGCGGATCAGCGGCACATAGGCGTCGTAGAGCGGCTGGAAGCAGATCACCTCGTCGCCGGGGGAGACGCAGGCGAAGATCGCGGCGGCCAGCGCCTCGGTCGCGCCGGAGGTTACCACCACTTCCTCCGCCGTCAGGTTGAGCCCCTGGTGGCGGGCATAATGGTCCGCCACCGCATGGCGCAGCTCGGGCAGGCCGAGCATCGGCGGATATTGGTTCGACCGTTCCACCACAGCCCTGGCCGCGGCCTCCAGCACCGCCTCCGGCCCGCGCCCGTCGGCGAAGCCCTGGCCCAGGTTGATCGCCCCGGTCGCGCGCGCGCGGGCGGACATGGCTTCGAAGATGGTGGTGCCCATCCGGGCGTAGAGCGGGTTCATGGGGCCGAGCTTGTGGCGGCTTGCATCTTTGGGTGCAACCGCCGCATTAGCCTGACGTTCAGGCTTGCGCCAATAGAGGAAGACCATGAGCAAGAAGCCGCCACTGCCCGAGGATGCCCAGTCGCCCCACCCGGTCGAGGAGGCGTCGCACGATCACCACGAGGGGAGCGAGGCGCTGCAGGCCGTCAAGGACATTGCCGAGGCCAGGAAGCGCTGGAAGCCCGATGCCAAGCAGATCGGCATGGGCGCCGCGATCGGCATCGGCTCGGCGGCGATCGTCGCCGGCCTGCTCTACTGGCGCGGCGGCAAGAAGTAATTTCTGCCGATCGGCGGCGAACCGGGTTCGTCGCTCGATCTTCGTCCTACGTCGCACCCGCCTCGTCATGCCCGGCACGCCCGGCCACAGGGCCAGCGTGCCGGCGCGACCTGAACCCGACAGTTGCGCCGGCATACATCCCTGTGCCGGACCGGATCGACGCCCGTGCCGGTGCCTGACGGGCGCCTTGCTTGCCGGGGCGCCCGTTTTGGCGCTCCTGTTCGGCCGTTCCCGTCGGTCGGCGGCGCGCCGCCCGGCCCGGCCTATCGGACCTGCCCGCGCGCCTGCGCCACCGCTGCGCGGATGCGGAAGACGTTGAACGCGACCTCGTCCATCTGGACCGGGCCGAGCATGGTGTAGCCGTCCGCCGCGACTGTCCGGGCCAGGCCGCCGAGCAGCATTTCCTGCCGCTGCTTCAGGAAGGCGTCGCCGGTGGGCGGCGGTATCGTCGCGGTCACGGCGCAGCCGCCGGCATCGCAGCGGAAATCGACTTCGGTGAGCAGCGGATAGGCCTGGCGGACATGGGCGATAACCTTGTCCGGCAGGGCCGGAAGGTGCGCCGCGGGGAGCGCCGCCGATGGCGGGCTGCTCGCCGTCATGGCCGGCATGTCCACGCGCACCAGGCCCTCGACGGGCCTGTCCGCGCCGTCCGCGCCGCGCTGGACGAGCCAGGCGCCGCTCGCGACGATCGCGGCGATGCCGCCCAGCACGAGCGCCCGCCGCGCGGCCTTGCGATTCTTTGCCATGCGCACCTCGATGACGGAGCCTCGCCGGGTTCCGCCCCGCGCCGCGGGAATATGGCGGCGCGGGGCGGAGTCGGTCAGCAGATGGTCGAGCCGGCCGGGCAGCCCGGCGAGTTCGGTCCCGAATCCAGATTGGGGTTGAACCCCGGCGTGATGCTGGTGTTCACCGTGGCGGCGAGCACGCCCGAGAAGCGGGCGTCCTTGTTGTCGAAATTGCCGCTGCCGAAATTATAGTTGGAGATCGCGTTGCGGACGCTGGCCGAGGGATAGCCGTTCCAGCTGATCAGCGGCTGGATCAGCCACTGGCCGGTGCCGTTCTCGGGCGGCTCGTCGCCATTGTCGGTCTTCGAGAAGCGCCACAGGTGCGAGAAGCCCCAGGTCTCGTAGTGATAGACCATCTTGACGTGCTGGCCGGTCGAATCGCTCTGGAAGCGCAGCTGGCCGCCGCTGGTGGCGCGGGTTTCCCAGCCGCCATGATCGCCACGCGTGACGCCGACCACGGTGCTGCTGGTGCCCTGGTCGGTCGTCCAGACGATGATCGATTCCCAGTCATAGGCGTGCGAGAAGTCCGACTGCCAGAAATAGCTGTAGACGCGGGCGCAATAGCCGTTGTTGCAGCGGGCGCGCACATAGACGTTGCTCGTCGTCCGGTAGCTGGGGTTGCGGCACGACGCCGGCGGCCGGGTCGCATAGGTCGACGCGCCCGCGCTGATCGCGCCCGCGGCATTGACCGCCGGCACGTTGAAGCAGACGTCGGTGTCGAAGTCGATCGCCGGCTGGAAGCGCTTGTCGAGCGCGGTGGCCAGTTCCGGCAGCGGCGCGACCGGCGCCGGCCAGCCCTGGGCCTGCGCCGCTTGCGGCAGCAGCGTCATGAGCGCCCCGAACGCGGCGATGGCGAGGGAGCGGACAGGCAGCGCGCCGAAGCCCATGCGCGCGCCCTGCCTGTCTTCATGCGATCCGTTCAGCGTCTGAAGTTGGTTTTCCATACAATCTCCCGTTATATGGTGTTTCTTACGTTGCGCATCGCCATCTACCTCCACAATCCATAGAATTGTGAAAGTAAATCCTCATTTTTCAAGCGATTCGCGTGGAGAATTATTTGGATATATTGTGAAATAAATATTTCTGTTTCCGGGTATGATCGTTAATTTTGTTTGAAGAGATGCGTTTGTTTGTGGTTTTATCGACGTGAATAGGGCGATGTTCTGGTAAACAATTTTCTTTGGGCATGGGGCCATGGGCAGGCAGGCGATGCTCGGTTCCCTTCCATGTCGTCCCGATGCCGGCGCGCGCGCACGCCTTCACAGGAGGAGACGGGGGATTGCGCGTATCCGGACAAAGTTTTTGCAGGCGCGGCGATCCGGCGTCCGCGAAAGGCTGGCGCACCCGAAGGGAGCGGCATCGAACCCGCCAGGGTTCGCAAGCGCGAACGCGCGCCCGAGCTCATGCGAGGTTCCGGAACAAGAAATGGCGCGCCCGAAAGGGAGTGACATCGAACCCGCCAGGGTTCGCAAGCGCGAACGCGCGCCCGAGTTCATGCGAGGTTCCAGAACAAGAAATGGCGCGCCCGGCTGGATTCGAACCAGCGACCACGAGCTTAGAAGGCACGTGCTCTATCCAACTGAGCTACGGGCGCGCGCAGCGTTGCCCTAGCGTGGATTGCACGGCAGCGGAACCGGGATCATACTCCTTGCATGAGCCAGGGGGACGGAAAGCCGGTGCAGGTCGCCGCGAGCGCGCTGCGGGGCGGGCATTTCCGCTACTACGACTTCGTGATGGCCGCCTTCGTCGCCATCATCCTGCTCTCGAACGTGCTCGGCGCGGGCAAGGTCTCGCAGGTCTGGCTGCCGTTCTACAACGGCTATTGGCCGTTCGGCGCCGGCATCCTGTTCTTCCCGATCTCCTATGTGATCGGCGACGTGCTGACCGAGGTCTATGGCTATGCCCGCGCCCGCCGGGTGATCTGGGCGGGCACCGCCGCGGTGCTGTTCATGGCGTTCATGTCCTGGGTGGTCGTGGCGCTGCCGCCGGCGCCGAGCTGGGGCAACCAGGCCGCGTACCAGACGATCTTCGGCCAGGTGCCGCGCATCGTCCTCGCCTCGGTCTGCGCCTTCTGGGCCGGCGAGTTCGTCAATTCCTATGTCCTCGCCCGGATGAAGATCCTGACCGACGGCAAGATGCTGTGGACCCGCACGATCGGCTCGACGATCGCCGGCGAGGGCGTCGACAGCCTCATCTTCTATCCGCTCGCCTTTCTGGGCGCGGAGGGGTGGACCACCACGCTGGTCGTCCAGGTGCTCTTCACCCAATGGGCGCTCAAGGTGGCATGGGAAGTGATATTGACGCCGGCCACCTATCTCGTCGTCGGCTTCCTCAAGCGCCGCGAGGGCGTGGACGTGTTCGACAAGGGAACTGATTTTACCCCATTCGCCATGCGGGTGTGACGCACCCTCATGGCAACGACCTCCGGGAGACAGGGCATGACTGCGACGACGGAAGAGACTTTCGGCAGCACCGGGCACGTCAACATCTTCTTCCGCGCCTGGCTGCCCGAGGGCGATGCGCGGGCGGTGGTGGTCCTCTGCCATGGCTTCAACGCGCATAGCGGCCAATATGCCTGGGTCGCCGCGCGGCTGGTCGAGCGCGGTTTCGCCGTCTATGCGCCCGACCTGCGCGGACGCGGGCGCTCGGGCGGCGAGCGTTTCTATGTCGAGGACATTGCCGATTACGTCCATGATCTCGGCGGGGCGATCGCCATCGCCAAGTCGCGCCATCCCGGGCTCAAGGTCTTCCTGCTCGGCCACAGCGCCGGCGGCGTCACCGGCGCCACCTATGTGCTCGACAACCAGGCCGAGATCGCCGGCTTCATCTGCGAGAGCTTCGCCTTCCAGGTGCCGGCGCCCGGCTTCCTGATCGCCGCGATCAAGGGGCTTGCCCATATCGCGCCCCATCTCGGCGTGCTCAAGCTCAAGAACGAGGATTTCTCGCGGGATCCGGGCGTGGTGGCCGCGCTCAACGCCGATCCCTATATCAAGGACGAGACGCAGCCCGCTGCCACCGTCGCCGCGCTCGCCCGGGCCGATGAGCGGCTCCGCGACAGTTTTCCCGCGATCACGATCCCGCTGCTCATCCTGCACGGCACCGACGATCATGCGACGGTGTGCCATGGCAGCGAGTTCTTCCATGAGACCGCCGGGTCGAGCGACAAGACGCTCAAGATCTACCCGGGGCATTATCACGACCTGCTCGCCGATCTCGGCAAGGAAAGCGTGATGGGCGACGTCCTCGATTGGATCGAAGCGCGAGTATAGCTGCAAATTTACGGAAGTTACGTATTTGTGGCTAATATAGTGGATTATTGTTACATATATTTGCCGAAACGGCCGATCCGCTGCGGGAACTCTCTATAGCGAGGGAAGTGGCAACCATATTGTTGCCTCCGCTGAGAGATTTGCCATGCACTGGTTCATCGCCAACGCGCCCATTCGCAAGAAGCTGCTCGTGTCGTTCGGTTCCATGGTGGGGCTTGTCGGGCTCACGCCGCTGACGTTGATGCTCATGCCCAGGCTCGCGCTCGCCGCCGGCGTGCTCGCCACGCTGGTCGCCGCCGTGCTGGGCGTCTGGTATCGGCACGCGATCGCCACGCCTTATGTGACGACCGTGGTGCGCATGGAGGCGCTGGCCGCCGGCGATCTGGCCAGCCCGATTCAGTTCACCGACTATCGGGACTGTGTCGGCCGCCTGACCAAGGCGATGTTCTCGTTCCGCGACACCGCCGCCGCCCAGATCCGGCAGAATGAGGAAGCCGAGCATCATGGCGAGATCGTGCGCGGCATGACCGTCAATCTCGAGCGGCTGGCCGAAGGCGACCTGACCGCCGACATCGTCGAGGAATATCCCGCCGCCTATGCGAAGCTGCGCGACAATTTCAACGCGGCGCTCGCCTCGCTGCGCAAGCTGCTCGGCGCGGTGGGGGAGAGCAGCGCCGCGATCCGCACCGGATCGGGCGAGATCGCCCAGGCGTCGGAGGATCTCGCGCGCCGGACCGAGGCGAATGCCGCCAGCCTCGAGCAGACTTCGGCCGCGATCACCCAGATGGACCAGCGCCTGAAGGCGACCGCCGCCGCGGCGAGCCGCACCGTGGCGCGCGCCGATGGCGCCACCACCACGGTCTCGGGCGGCCGCGAGGTGGTCGATCAGGCGGTGCAGGCGATGAACCGCGTCAACGACAGCGCCAAGGGCATCGACTCGGTGATCGAAGGGCTCGACAAGATCGCCTTCCAGACTCGCGTGCTCGCGATGAACGCCGCCGTCGAGGCCGGCCGCGCGGGCGAGGCGGGCAGGGGCTTCGCGGTCGTGGCCGACCTGGTCTCGGCGCTGGCCATGCGCGCCGAGGAAGAGGCCGGCCGCGCCCGCGAGCAGCTCACCGCGACTCAGGTCGACATCCTCGCCGCCGTGGAGATGGTCGAGAAGGTCGATGGCGCGCTGGCGAACATCGCCGAGGATGTGGGCGATGTGCATACGCTGCTCAACCAGATGGCCGACGACAATCAGGCCCAGTCGGTAGCGATCGGCGAGATCAGCACCGCGATCGGCGCGATGGACCAGTCGACTCAGCAGAATGCCGCGATGGTCGAGGAGACTTCGGCGGCGGCGCGCAATCTCACCGTGGAGATCGCCACGCTCGCCGACCAGGCCGGGCGCTTCCGGGTGACGGGCGGCGGGCGGCCGCTGTCCTTCCCGACTCCGGGCCTGGCAGCGTCGTCACGCGGCGAGCAGGCGGTGTCCGCGCTGCACTGAGCCGGGCGGTGGGCGGCCTACGCCACCGCCTCGAGCAGGCCCTCGAACAGGCGCCGGCCGTCGGTGCCGCCATGCGCGGCCTCGATGCGGCGCTCGGGGTGAGGCATCATGCCGAGCACATTGCCCGCCTTGTTGAGCACGCCGGCGATGTTGCGGGCCGAGCCGTTGATGTCGGCGGCGTAGCGGAAGGCGACACGGCCTTCGCCTTCGACCCGGTCGAGCGTTTCGGCATCGGCGAAGTAGTTGCCGTCATGATGCGCCACGGGGATCGTGATCGCTTCGCCCGAGCGATAGGCCGAAGTGAAGATCGACTGCGAATTGTCGACCGTCAGCGGCACGTCGCGGCACACGAAGTTGAGGCCGGAATTGCGCATCAGCGCGCCGGGCAGCAGCCCGGTCTCGGTGAGCACCTGGAAGCCGTTGCAGATGCCGATCACGGGCATGCCCTTGTCGGCCGCCTCGACCACGGCCCGCACCACCGGCGATCGCGCCGCGATCGCGCCGCAGCGCAGATAGTCGCCATAGGAGAAGCCGCCGGGCAGGGCGATCAGGCCCAGGCCCTGGGGCAGCTCGCTCTCGCCGTGCCAGACCATATGGGGCTTCACCCCCGTCACCGCCTCCAGCGCGACTGCGATGTCGCGATCGCAGTTGGAACCCGGAAAGACGATGACCGCGGTCTTCACAGCTTTTCCACCCGGTAGTTTTCGATGACGGTGTTGGCGAGCAGCTTGCGGCACATCTCGTCAACTGCTTCGTCGCTGGTCGAATCGGCCAGCTCGAGCTCGAAGATCTTGCCGGCGCGGACATCCTCCACGCCCTCGAACCCGAGGCCGCCCAAGGCATGCTGGATGGCCTTGCCCTGGGGATCGAGCACGCCGTTCTTCAAGGTGACGATGATGCGGAGCTTCATGGGCAGGGCCTATGGCGCCCCCGGGGCTTCGCTGCAAGGCTGGAGTTCAGGCATCTGGCGATCTGCCGGGCAATGCCATGCATCCCGGATGTCGAGACGGCGCCGCATCGCATGGTGGCTCGTTTGTGGGCTGGCCACCATCCTCTATTGGACGGCCCTGGGTCTCGATTTCCTGGCGCTGCAATATTGCCACGGGTTGAACTGTGCGATCGGTGCATCCGCGCGAGCGGCGCGGGCGAACGAGACGCTGGCCATTGGCGGTGCGCTGTTCCTGCTCCTGGCCGCAGGCGTGCTGGTGGCCGCGATGCGCCGCGCGGGGCGCATGCGATCCTGACCGAGCTTATTTTCCGCGGCGCTTGCGATGGCTTTCCAGGTCGAGCACGGCCGAATCATCGCCTTCCGGAAACAGGCCGAGCCGGCGCGCGACTTCCTGATAGGCTTCGACTTCGCCGCCCAGGTCGCGGCGGAAGCGGTCCTTGTCGAGCTTCTCGCCGGTGGCGATGTCCCACAGGCGGCAGCCGTCCGGGCTGATCTCGTCGGCCAGGATGATGCGGCTATAGTCATTGTCCCAGATCCGGCCGAATTCGAGCTTGAAGTCGACCAGGCGGATGCCGATGCCGGCGAAGAGGCCCGACAGGAAGTCGTTCACGCGGATGGCCATGTCGGCCATGTCGTGCAGCTCTTCCTGGCTCGCCCAGCCGAAGCACAATATGTGCTCGTCGGTGACCAGCGGGTCGCCGAGCGCATCGTCCTTGTAGTAATATTCGATGATCGTCCGGGGCAGTGGCGTGCCTTCCTCGATCCCCAGCTTCTTGGAGAGCGAGCCGGCGACGATGTTGCGCACCACCACTTCGATCGGCACGATCTCGACCTGGCGGATCAGCTGCTCGCGCATGTTGAGGCGGCGGATGAAGTGCGTCGGGATGCCGATGCCGGCGAGCAGCGTGAAGACATGCTCGGAAATCCGGTTGTTGAGCACGCCCTTGCCGTTGATCGTGCCCTTCTTCTGGGCGTTGAAGGCCGTCGCGTCATCCTTGAAATACTGGATCAGCGTGCCGGGCTCGGGACCCTCGTAGAGGATCTTAGCCTTGCCTTCGTAGATCTGCCGGCGGCGTGCCATCGGGTGCTCGTTCCCCTGGAAAGTCATTGCCCCGGCGGCGCGGGGAATCCGCTGGCCTGCCGGGGCGAGAGGTGGGGCTATACCCAAAGGGGGAGAGGGGTGCAATCATGCATCCTCGCCCATGGGTGCTAATCCGGCACTTTGCCACTTGCAGGCGGCGAGGCGGGGGCGGTGCGCGCCGTCCCCGCTTGCCGGGCAATCAGTGCGTATGCTCTTCCGCGTCGTCGCGGGAGAACCAGCGCTGGATGAGGTTGCGATTGTCGCTACGGGCGCGATTGTCCCGGCCGTCATGGCTCCCCTCATGGCCATTGTCATAGCCGTCGTCGTGACGCGGCTCGACATCGGGGCCCACCGCGCGGCCATGGATGATCCAGCGCAGGACCAGCACCACCGCCAGCATCAGCAGGCACCATGGCCCGATGCTGGCGAGCAGCTGGACGAGCTGGGCGACCGAATTCTCGAGCGTCTGGCCCGCGGTGCGGAAATTGGCCTCGGACGATCCCAGGCCGCTCAGCGCGCTGCTCGATTCATAGGTGAACAGCATCGGCGTGTTGGCCAGCGTCTGGCCCTGGCTCGCCTCCACCTCGGCGATCACCGCGAGCGCGTTCTGCAGGCGCGCGGCGCGGGCCTGGCCGTCCGGCGTGGTGCTGGTGCGCGCATTCTGCAGCTGGTCCTGCAGCCGCTTCACCACCGCGATGCTGCGCGCCGAGGCGGTGGCGTCGGCGCCGCTGATCTCGGTGTCGGTCAGCACGCCATAGGCGGTCGCCACATTCGCGGTGACGGCATCGCCGAACCGGCGCGCGATCGACGGATCGATGCGGATGGTGAGCACCGCGCGGGTGTGGTTGCCGTCATCGACGCGATACCGCATCGCGAGGATGCGGCAGCGCGCCGGCCCCATCCGGTCGCAGGCATCGGCATTGGACTGGAGCACGCCCTTCACCTTGGCGCCGGGCAGGCGATAGGCATAGCGATAGTCGAAGCCGGTGCCGGTCGAGGCGAACGCCTCGGCATTGGCCGCCGATCCGAATTCGGAACGGTCCTTGCCGTCCGCCGGCGGTCGATTGAGATCGTCGCATCCCGCGAGCAGCGCAAGCGCCGCCAATGCCCAAACGACTCGCATGGGTTCCTCCCTGTTCCTTGACCAAGGAGTAACCATATTTTGTGACGGGCCCAACATGAATGGATCGAGCCGCGCATCCCTTTTCGGGATCGGGGTCCGCGATATCAGCGATGCTTATGGTTGGCGGGCGGCGTTGCAGGCCGCCCGCCGCTTCGCGGTTCCGAGGGATCGATCAGGGAACGGCGGAGATCCGGACCACGCCGCCGCGCTGGGCCAGCGCATGCTGGCGCGCCGCGGCGATCTGCTGGCGGGCAAGCGCCCGGCAGCGCAGCGCGTCGGGCGCCGGGGTCAGATAGCCGGGCCGGTCGGCCGGGCAGACCTGGTCGAGCGCCCGGGCGAGGCGCCGGTCCAGCGCCCGGCGGTCCGCGGCGCGCGACAGGTCGAGATCGGCATAGGAGATGCGAACGCTCCCATCGCCCTGCCGGGCCTGGGCGATCACCGGCACGGCGGCCGGGGAGAGGATCAGCAGGAGCGGGATGAGGGTCTTGATCATGGCTTGGTTCCTTGGATGTCGCGCCATGTTCGGCACCCCGTTCATTTGCGCCCGAACCCGCCGCCGGGCCAACAAATCATTGGCAAAGTATCATAAGCTGTGCTTGTATATAGAGATGCGTCGCCTTCCTCCGCTCGCCGCCGTCCGCGTGTTCGAGGCCGCTTCCCGGCACGGCAATTTCACGCGCGCCGCCGAAGAACTGGGGATGACCCAGGCGGCGGTGAGCTATCAGATGAAGCTGCTCGAGGAGCGGCTGGGCGCGCCGCTGTTCGCGCGCAGCGGGCGCGGCATCGCGCTCACCGATCTCGGACGGCGGATCGCGCCGCAGGTGACGGGCGCGTTCGATGCGATGGGGGACGCCTTTGCCGCGGTCCATGCCGAAACGGAAAGCGTCATCAGCATCACCGCGCCCCGCACCCTGGCGACCAACTGGCTGGCGAGCCGGCTGGGCTCGTTCCAGCTCGCGCGCCCGGACCTTGCCGTGCGGCTGCATGTCGGGGACGAGATGATCGACCTGCTGGCGGGCGAGGCCGATGTCGCGCTGCGCGGCGCGCCGGGCCCGCTGCCGGGGCATGGCTGCCATTTCCTGATGCGGATGCCGATCACTCCGCTCGCCAATCCCGCCTTCCTCGCCGAGCATCCGCCGATCCGCACCCCGCGGGACCTGCTCGAGCTACCGCGCCTCACCTATCGCGACGATTGGTGGGACTTGTGGTTCGCGGCGGCGATGGGTGCGGCGCCGGATACCAGCCAGGCGGCGGGCATCCGCTTCGATTCGCAGATCCTGGACGGCAATGCCGCGATCGCCGGGCACGGCGTCGCGATCCTGAGTCCGCCGATGTGGCAGACCGCGATCGATGCGGGGCAGCTCGTCCAGCCGCTTCCCCAGATCGCGCAGTACCGGAACGCCTTCTGGCTGATGTATGCCGATGGCAAGCGCAACCAGCCGAAGATCCGCGCCTTTCGCGACTGGCTGCTGGAGGAAGTGAAGACCGCATTGGGGGACGATCCGCATGGCGCGCTCGTCCCCCCGGAGGCGGCTTAGAAGCGCACCCCGATGCCGGTCAGCAGCTGGTGGCGGTCTTTCTTGAAGTTGCCGATATCCTCATAGCGCGTGTAGCGATATTCGGCCTTGGCATAGACGTTCGAGGTGAGCTTCTGCTCGAGGCCGGCGCCCAGCCGAACGCCGTTGGACTTCAGGTCGTCATATTTCTTGCCCGTGCTGGAGCGCGTGCTGTAGCTCTGCTCGGCCCAGCCGGCCTTGGCGTAGATCAGCGTCCTCGGGCTCAGCGCATAGCCGATGCGCCCGGAGATATCGATGTCGCGCCCGGCGCTGGTCCGGTAGGTTTCGGTGGTGTTGGGCGGGAAGGGGCCGAATTTGGTGTTGCCGGCGACCATCCAGCCGATCCCCGCCTCGACACCGAGCGTGACGCGCTTCCCGATGGCGACGTCATAGCCGACAGCGCCGCCGGCGCGCATGCCGGTCAGTTCCTTGCCGCTGACGGCGTCGTCGCCGCTCTGGTCGAGGCCGATCGTGGCTTCGACGCGCGGTCCGGCGAAGCTGCTGGCGGGGGTATTGTTGGTTTCCTGCGCAAGGGCAGTATTCGCGCCGACGAGGCAAGTCGCGGCGGCGGCGATCAGGATCGCGTTACGCATTATTGTGTGCTTTCGTTCGAGTTCCCCTGTGTTTCGGAGACGGAACGAGCTTAGGTATCCCGTAATAGCCTGTAGAAAAATTTCGATACCTGAGGAGGATTACGGAAAACGGCAAGTAGTTGTTGGGATTAAGGCGGGGATTATGGCGGCATCGTGGCTGATCGCCGGGTGCTGGCCCTATTCTATGCGCAATGGATATCGGGAGTGTGGGCCGCCGATGGCTTCATCCGCCCGGTCACCCCGTGCGAGATATCAGATGGGGAATCCTGAGGTGCCCGCCCGTGGTACCTGCCTGAAGCCGCTGAGTGACGATCCGCCCCGGGGCACGGCCCAAGCCCTTGCCGTCATCCCCTTTCCTTCAGCCGTGATCCCCGCGGCCCCTCGGTCATCCCCGCGGCCCCTTCGTCATCCCTGCGGCCCCTTCGTCATCCCCGCGCAGGCGGGGATCCAGGGCCAAGGGCGGATTGCGCACGGTCAAGCCCCGCGCTTCGGAGAGTGCTCGCCCGCTGGGATCTTTGTCCCCCGCTATCCTGGATCCCCGCCTGCGCGGGGGTGACAGGGAAGGGATGGCGGCGAAGGGGGGACGGGGG
>NZ_JAPDIR010000013.1 GCF_029870595.1 Sphingomonas sp. CBMAI 2297 | reverse complement strand
CCCCTCCTCCGACCCCGCACCCGCGGGCGTCGCGCCCCATCCTCCACCTGCGGAGGTGAGGACCGTCACGGTTAAGGTCGGGGAGGCTCCGACCAAGACCAACCCAGGCACTCGGGCGCGGCTGCTCGCATAGCTGAGAGGACATCGCCATGGGGATGATCACCACCGGCATCTTCGCCGGCATGGATGATGCCGGGCTTCGCCCCGCACTGGCATCCGCACAGCTCGCGCTGATCGAGCTGATGTCGGGCAAGGCGATCGCCAGCATCTCCTACACCCAGGGCGACGGCGCTAAGGCACTTACGAAGAAGGTGACCACCGTCGCCGAATGCACTGCCCTTATCCAGCAGCTGCAGCACGGGCTCGGTATCACCCCCTCCCCGCGCCGGCCGATCAGGTTCATCCGCTAGTGGAGACGGTCTCGATCCTCGACCATCGCGGAAATCCAATGGTTCGACCGCCCAGTCGCGCAGGCGCCTTGGTGGGTGGTAACAACGGCATCCCCTATGACGCCGCCGACTTCTACAGCGACCACATGGCGGGCTGGTGGCCGTATCTCACCTCCCCCGATGGAGCGCTCAACTCCTATCGCGACACGATCGTCGCCCGCGTCCGCGACATAGTGCGCAACGATGGTTGGGCGTCTGGCACTATCACTCGCATTCTCGACAGTGCCGTCGGCGCCAATTTCCGGCCTATCTCCAAGCCGGATTTCAGTGCCCTCGCCTCCTATTCTGGCATCCGGGCCTTTGATGAGAGTTGGGCCTATGAATATGGGCGCTGGCTGGACGCGGCCTATCGCTCTTTCGCGCTGCGCCGCGGCCGTTGGAATGACCTTAGCCGTAAGCTCACCCTTCCCCAGCAATATCGCCTAGGCTTCCGGCATAAGCTGGTTGACGGCGATGCTCTCGCAATGCTGCACTGGCGGCCAGACCGGATCGGCCCCGGTCGATCGCACTATGCGACCACGCTCCAGATCATCGATCCCGATCGTCTGTCGAACCCGGTCAACGCCATGGATCAGCGGTACATGCGTGGCGGCGTCGAACTCGATCAGAACGATGACGGCATCGCGGTCGCCTATCATATTCGCCGCGCTCACCAGAATGACGTCTGGGCTGGCGCGGATAGCATGGCCTGGGATCGCATTCCGCGCGAGACCGATTGGGGCCGTCCGATCATCGTCCACGACTATGATCACGAACAGGCGGCGGCGCATCGGGGCGGCGCCGGCATCCTCGCCCCGGTGCTCCACCGGCTGCGGATGCTCTTCCAGTACGACGTCGCCGAGTTGGACGCCTCGCTGCTCAACGCGATCTTCAGCGCCTACATCGAGAGCCCCTTCGATCAGGAGTTCGTCGAAGGCGCGCTGAACGGTGCAGACGCGCTCAACGCCTATCAGGCCGAGCGCGCCGAATACCATCGGCAGAACAAGCTGAAGGCCCCGGGCACGGGCGCCTCGATGACGAAGCTCTTTCCGGGTGAAAAGCTCGGCCAAGTCACCACCGCGCGCCCCAACGCGAACTTCAAGGAATTCGAGGCCGCGGTGCTGCGCAATGTCGCCTCCGCCGCCGGCGTTTCGACCCAGCAGGTCACCAACAACTGGTCGGACGTCAACTATAGTTCGCACCAGGGCGCGCTGCAGGAGTTCTTCAAGACGCTCTCACGTCGTCGCGACGACTACGCGAACGGGTTCTGCCAGCCGATCCGCGAAGCCTTCGTCGAAGAGGCGATGGACCTCGACGATCCTCCCCTTCCCGTCGGCGCGCCCGAGTTCTTCGAATGCGCCGACGCCTATGCGCGGGCGAAATGGATCGGCCCGCCCCGCGGATGGACCAACCCCGTCGACGAAGTGAAGGGCGCTGTGCTCGGCATGGACGCGGCCCTGATGGATTACGAGGAGCTCTGCGCCGAGCAGGGCCTCGATGCTGCCGACATGATCGCCGCGCGCAAGCACACCATCCGTCGCTTCGAGGAAGCGGGCATCCCGCTGCCGACTTGGTCGGGCATGAACCCGCAGGGTGAGCCGGCCAACCGCACGATCAAGGACCCGGAGGCCACATGATCGAGTTCGCCCTTCTCGCGCAGGAGATGTTCAACACGCCGCTCGCGATCCACCCCCGAAAAGCGGAGATCGCCATGGCGGCCTTGGCCGAGAAGTTGGGGATCACCCAGCTGGTGCGCGCCAACGGGCAGCTCGTCACCGAAGCGATGGAGGATGACGAAGTTTTCGTGACCTCGTCATCGCGAAGCCGCTCGGCGGACCCGGGTTACGATCTCGTCGCCGGCGTCGCGATCATCCCGGTCTCCGGCACCCTCGCCCAGAAGACCCGTTCGCTCCGCCCTTACTCCGGCATGACCGGCTATGACGGCATCCGCCAGGCGTTCCTCACCGCGCGAGCTGATGAACAGGTGCGGGCGATCGCGCTGGATATCCAGTCGGGCGGCGGCGCGGTCGCTGGCCTGTTCGACCTAGTCGACACCATCCACGCCGCGCGCGGCGACAAGCCGATCGCCGCGATCCTGAGCGAGGTCGCCTATTCCGCCGCCTATGTTCTCGCCTCCGCGGTTGATCCCGGCAGGATCTATGTGCCGCGTACCGGTGGCACCGGCTCGAACGGGTGCATCTGCATGCACGTCGATATGTCGAAGGCGATCACCCAGGCCGGCCTGAAGGTCACGTTCATCACCTCCGAAGGGGCTGACCGCAAGACGGACGGCCATTCCGAAATCCCCCTCAGCGCCGACGCCTATGATGCGATCAAGGCGGACGTCGACGCGATGGGTGACCTGCTCCACGAAACCGTGGGCAGGAACCGGGGCCTCGCGGCCTCGAAGGTCCGCGGCCAGCAGGCCGCGACTTTCATGGGAGCTGCAGGCATCACTGCCGGCCTTGCCGATGCAGTGATGGCTCCCGACGCGGCTTTCCGCGCGCTGCTCGCCGAGATCGCCTGACACCAACCGGGAAGGAACCCGACATGGCCAAGCCCAATGCCCGGACGGGGACTGCCCCGTTCGCACACCTGCTTTCGTTCATTCCTGGCATGAAGGCCGGCGGCGGCGGCGCCGCTGCGGCGACCGAGGACGAGATCGAAGACGAAGACCGCGACGAGCAGCCCGACGCCGAGGATGACACCCCGGAAGAGGGCGCCGAGGACGACGCTCCCGACCAGGAAGCGGAGACCGACGACGGCAAGGAAGGCAAGCGCGCGTCGCGTCGCGCCCGCCGCGCCGAGAAGGACGAGGACGAGGAGGCCGAGGGCAAGGCCGAATCCGACGACGATGACGAGGAAATGGCGCAGGCGCGCCGCGAGGGTTACCTCGCCGCCCAGGCTCGTGGCCGTCGCATCTTCGGCGCTGCCTCCGCTGGCCTGCGTCCCGACATGGCCGCGCATCTCGCGTTCAACGACGAGATGCCGAGCACCCAGGCGATCGCCATGCTCGACATGGCCACGACCGGCCAGGCGCCGGCTGAATCCGGCTCGCGTCTCCATCGCCGCATGTCGCGCGTCGTGCTCCCGAACCCGGGCACCGGCGGCAACGCGGCGAAGCCGCGTGCCAAGGGCGAGGTCGACGCCTTCGTCGAGATGGCTGCCAAGGCGGCCGAGAAGGCCGGGATCCGCTGATCCCGGCCGCCACCATCCTCTAGGAAGGAAGACACGACATGACCACCTTTGGCGCCCCGCCCTTCCAGCCGGGCATGACCACGGACACCTACATCCCGGACCAGCTGATCGGCGGCGATCTCAAGATCGTCACCGATAATGCCACGATCACGGGCGGCGCGATCTACAAGCGCGGCACCGTGCTGGGGAAGATCACGGCGAGCGGAAAGCTGACCCAGGCCCTTGCCGCCTCGAATGACGGTTCGCAGACGCCGGTGACCGCGCTGGTCGACGACGTCGACTCGACCGGCGGCGACGTGACCGGCCCCGTGTTCCGGCAGGCGGAGCTCAACGGCAACGCGCTGATCCTCGGCACCGGCATCACCCTCAGCACCGCCAAGGCGGGGATGGAGGCGGCCGCTGGCTACAACCTCTTCATCAAGTCGCCGGTCACCGCTGCCGATCCGACCTGATCCACCCTTTCACGATCGATCCCTGAGCCCGCGTCACCGCGGGCCCTTTTCTTGGAGCCCGCAAGATGGCTGACGCAATCACCTATACGACCGCGAAGCTGGTCGGCATCGTTCCCAACCTCAAGACCTCGCAGAATTTCCTGCTGGACCTGTTCTTCCCCGGCATCACCGAAGCCGACACCGAGGAAGTCATCATCGACGTCGACGTCGGTCTTCGCCGCATGGCCCCGTTCTGCTCGCCGCTGGTCGAGGGCAAGCTCGTCGAGCAGCGCCGCTATCAGTCGAACACGTTCAAGCCGGCGTACATCAAGGACAAGCGCGCGCCGGATCTCCGCAAGCCGGTGCGCCGCCAGATCGGCGAGAAGATCGGTGGCGAGCTCACCGCGGGCGAGCGCGAACTGGCCAATCTTCAGCTCGAGATGGCCGACCAGGTCGACATGGTGAACCGCCGTCTCGAGTGGATGGCGGCATCCGCTCTCACCACCGGCAGCGTGACCATCGCCGGCGAGGGCTTCCCCACCACCGTGATCAACTTCGGTCGCTCCGCCGCGCTGACGGTCGCGCTGACCGGCGCAAACCGCTGGGGTCAGACCGTCAACGCCGCCGGCCGCGACACTAACATCGACGGCCAGATCACCGACTGGGCCGCGGCGATCCTGAAGGCGAGCGGCGCCACGCCCACCGATATCGTGTTCACCAACGGCGCCTGGAAGAAGTTCAAGACCGCCGAGGGCGTCCAGGGCGCGATCATCACTCCGGCACTTTCGCTGCCCAGCAACCAGATCGAGGCAGGCCCCCAGGTCCGGAAGGGTGGCGTGTTCATGGGCACCTGGGGCCAGTTCCGGCTCTGGCTCTACAACGACTGGTACATCGACGCGAGCGGCGTCGAGCAGCCCATGCTGGCCGATGGCACGGTGATCATGGGTGGCCCCGAGCTGATGGGCACGCGGGCCTTCGGCATGATCATGGACCCCAAGTTCAACTACAAGGCGATGGCCTATGCGCCGAAGACCTGGATCATGGAGGATCCGGCGCAGCGGATCATCATGATGCAGTCCGCCCCGCTGGTCATTCCCGAGCGCGTCAACGCCGCGCTCTGCGCTTCGGTCCTTTGATCGAAGCGCCGCCCCTCCCTCTTTTGGAGTAGAATAGATGGCTACCAAGAATGCGGCCGATCAGGCCGAAACCGCACCCGCCAACGAAGACATCGAGGAGTTCACTGTCGCTCCGGGCCGCACCGTGACGACCGACGACGGCGACGTCGGCCCGGGCGGCACGGTGATCCTCTCGGTGAAGGAAGGCGCGAAGCTGCGCAAATCGGGCTTCCTCCTCGCCGAAGATGGTTCGGTGACCGTCAATGCCGACGGTCCGCCGACCTCGGCAGGCGCCGAGATCAAGGAACAGTAAGTGGCGATCGACTGGGACACCGAGCTGCTCGCAACGATCATGGCGGTATTCGGCGAGGGGAAGTCCAACGACCCTTCGTCGTGGCCGACTTTCCATCCGCGCGGCGGTGCGGCGTTCCAGTTGCCCGACGCCGTTTTTGACTCAGCCTATCGGCAGGTGCTCGATCTCGGCGACGGCGTAACCTCCACCACCTACCATCCGGTGCTTGGCGTCCGCGACGCACTGTTCGAGCAGCCCGGGCGGCGCCAGCCCGAGCAGGGCGACATCATAACCATGTCGAATGGCGACAAGTATGCGGTCTCCGAGCCCCAGGCCGATGGCCACGGCCATACCCTGCTTATCTTGATCGAGGCGGCCTGATGACCACCGCAGCGGACCTGTTCGACTTGGTAGTCGCGGTCTTCGCCCAGCGCGAGGACCAGTCCTGGCCGACATCGGCAGAGGGGCGCGTAGATAGTCCCGGCGTGCTCCCGACTCAGCCCGATGACTATCCGCGCACCAAGCTGCGCCTGATAGGGGAAACCAAGCTCGGTCAGGGTCGCGGGTCGATCGGCTTCGTCACCACACCAATCATCCGCGTCATCAGCGAAGTCTCCGCCCCAGTGTCTATCACGGATGCGAAAAGCTCCGAGGTCGAGGAGCGCCTTTGGGCGATCAAGGCCGAGAACGAGCGCGCGATCATCAACAGCCAGCCACTGTTCCAGCATGTGCAGCAGTTGATCAGCGTCCAGACGCAGTTCGCGTTCGAAGCCCAGGCGACCATGCTCGCCGGCATCCAGTCCGATTACACCTTCGAGATTTACGAGACGGCCGAGGACTTCGCCCCGCTGCCGACCGAGATCCTTACCGAGATCGTCGCAACCGATCCCATTCACCCCGGCGTCCAGTGGGCCGCCTTCCAGAGCGAGTAGCCGCCATGATCGTCACCACCGCCCCGGGCACGCTTGTGCGCGATCCGGTCACCAAGCTTGCGCTCGAGCCGGGCGCCGACATCGACCCCAACGACCCCTATTTCGCGCGCGCTATCGCCGACGGCGATCTCCTCCCCGCCGACCAGACGGTCGAGCCCGGCGCCGCGCCGGAAGAGAACCCGCCCACCGGTGGCCGCCCGCCCCGCGCGAAGGCCTCGGCCCTCCCCTCCAGCGACGAGGACAAGGCATGATCCCGTTCAAGACGATCCCCGCAGGTCTGCGGGTTCCCGGCCTCTATAACGAGCTGGACGCGAGCCAGGCGAACACCGCCTCGGGCACGCAGCGCGCGCTGGTCATCGGCCAGATCACCGCAGGCGCCAGCCTGCCCGCGAACGTGCCGACGTTGGTCGCCAGCGCGACCGAGGCCCGCACCGCGGGCGGCGCCGGCTCAATGCTGGCCGCGATGATTGCCGGCTACCGGGCGAACGACCCGTTCGGCGAGGTCTGGTATCTCCCGATCGCCGATGATCCAGTCGGCACCGCGGCGGCCGGCGCGATCACGATCGCGGGGCCCGCCACCGCGGCAGGCATCATCAGCCTCTACATCGCGGGCCAGCTCGTTTCGGTGCCGGTCGCCAGTGCCGCCACCGCCGCCACGATTGCCACGACTCTGGCCGCTGCGATCAACGCTACCGTCGACCTGCCGGTCACTGCTGTGGTCGACGGCGTCACCACCTCGAAGGTCAACGTGACAGCCAAGAACAAGGGCCTGGCCGGGAACGACATCGACCTCCGGGTGAATTATCTGGGCACGGCAGGCGGCCAGCAGCTGCCGGGCGGGGTTACCGTCACCTTCGCCCCCATGGCGGGCGGACTGCTGAACCCGTCGCTGACCAACGCTCTGGCGGCGCTCGGCGATCTGCCGTTCGACTTCATCGTAAGCCCCTATACCGACGCGACTTCGATCGCGGCGATCAGCGGCCTGCTGAACGACCTGACCGGGCGCTGGTCCTACACCTCGCAGCTCTACGGCCATGCTTTCATCGCGAAGCGCGGCACGCAGGGCGCGCTTGCCACCTTCGGCATCGGCCTCAACGATCAGCACCTTTCCTGCCTCGGGTTCAACGACAGTCCCTCGCCCAACTATGTGTGGTCGGCGGCTGTCGCGGGTGCCGCCGCGGTGAGCCTGCGCGCGGATCCGGGCGTGCCACTGCAGACCGTGCGGATCGCCGGGGTGCTGGCGCCCCCCGTTTCGAGCCAGTTCCTCGCGTCCCAGCGTGCGGTGCTGCTCTATGACGGTATCGGCACGTTCAAGGTGATGCGCGACGGCACGGTCCAGATCGAGCGGCTCATCACGACGTTCCAGACCAACGCACAGGGCCAGGCGGACAATAGCTATCTGGACGTCGAGACGCTGTTCACGCTGATGGCGGTGCTCCGCGCCTATTCGACGCTGTTCACGACCAAGTTCGCCCAGGTGAAGCTGGGTAGCGACGGCGTGCGCTACGGGCCCGGTGCCAACGTCGTCACCCCGGCGACGATCAAGGCCGAGTTGATCGCGCTCTATCGCAGCCTCGAAAGCGAACAGGCGTGGGTCCAGAACTCGGAAGCCTTCGCCGCTTCCGTCGCGGTCACGAAGAACGCCAGTTCGCCCGGCCGCGTGGACGTCCTGCTGCCGATCACCGTGATCGGCCAGCTGCGCGTCATGGCCGTCCTCGTCCAGTTCAAGCTCAGCTAAGGAACCACACCAATGGCCGACAATATGATCGCCGGCACGGTCTATCTGACCATCGACAGCAAGAGCTGTCAGCTGGTCGGCGAGTTCGCCTATCGCCCCACCCAGAACACCAACGAGACCCTCAAGGGCCTTGATGGCATCCATGGTCTCAAGTCCGTGCCCGAGGCTGGCATGATCAAGGCGAAGCTGCGCGATAGCGGCTCGATCTCGATCCAGGAGTTGGGAAACGCCACCGATGTCACGGTCGTCGCGAGCCTCGCGAATGGAAAAACGGTGATCGGCCGCAACATGTGGCGCGCGGGCGAGCCGCTCGAGGTCGACGCCGAGGATGGCACGTTCTCGATCCAGTGGGAGGGTGCCGATGTCAGCGAAGCCTGAGGAGCCCGGTCTGGACGAAGATCTCGTCATCACCTTCCGCAAGGCGATCGACGGGGTCGCGGGGCCCATCGCCAGCATCGTCATTCGCGAGCCGACCGCAGGCGAGATGATGCAATGGGACCGCTTGAGCGGCGTGGAGGCCGACGTGAAGGCCATTTCCGTCGTGGCCGGCATCCCGCCGGTCGACGTCGAGAAGCTGGCGGCGCGCGATTTCATTCGCGCGTCACGCAGGATTGCCGCTTTTTTGGACTGAGGCCGGCTGGCTGGCCCGAGGCGCTGGACGCCTTGGCCCAACGGTACGGCAAGATGCCCGACGAGATCGCGACGCGTCCATGGTCCACGCTCACGACCTGGTTGATCTGGGCTGGCCTTCTGCAGGTAGATGAGGGTAGCGAATGAGCCAGCCAAAGGTCTCGATCGCCATCACGGCGGACGACAAAACAGCCAAGGGCGCCAAGTCCGCGGAGAAGCGCGTCGGGCTGATCCCGAAGCACCTGAGCGCCAACAATCGCGCCTGGGCACGCGAGACCCAGGCCACGGTGTCCCGCACATCGTCGGGGATGATCCGGTCGTTCGGCAACGTCGAGCGTGCCACCGCCCGCGCGCTGGGCGGCCGGTCGGTCACGAGCGGCATCACCAGCCGGCTGGGCGGCATCCGCGCAGCCGCTGCCGAGGCGGCGACGGGGCTGGCCGGTGCCGCCGAAGCTGGCGGCACCATGAGCATGATGCTCGGCGGCCTCGGCGTGGTGGCCGGCGCCACGGTCGGTATCCTGGGCAGCCTCGCCTACGGCGCCTTTCGGCTGGTCGACGGTTGGAGCAAAGGCGCCGCCACGATCGGCCGCATGGCCGATACCATGGGCGTTGCGCGCAAGGAGATGCAGCAGTTCGTCGCCGCCAGCGAGCGCATGGGGGTCGACAAGGGAACCGCCACCGGCGGCATCGCCAGTCTCTCGCAGACCCTGAACGACGCGCGCTATGGCCGAAACAACGACGCCCTGGCGATCCTGAGCAAGATGGGGGTGAAGCTGCAGCTGCACGACGACGGCACCGTCGATGTCGAGAAGATGCTGCCCGCCATCGCTGATGCCATAGCGCGCCAGAACAGCTCCGGCCGGCGCACGGCCGCGCACGCGCTCGGCCTGTCCGACACGATGATCTCGGTCTTCGCCCAGGGCGGCAAGGCGCTGGCGACCGATATGGCCGATGCTGGGCGCACTGCGTACATGGTCGATGACGAAGACATCGCCCGCGCGCAGCGCATCCAGCGCAAGGGCACCATGGTCAGCCAGATGAAAGACCGCGCCATGGCGTGGGCCGGCAGCGAGGCGGCGAACGTCGCGGAACCGGGCTACGACGCCGTCCTTTCCGGCGGCCGGGCGTTGATGGGCTCGGGCGGCGCCTCGTTCGGTGGCGTGGTCAAGAACGTCTTCACGCCAGGCGCGCGCTCGGTCGAACGGGGTGGCGCTGCCACTGAGCGCGGTGGCCAAGCGATCGAACGTGCGGCGGCGGGGCTAACACGAGGGGCGATCACCGCCGCCCAGCGAACCCAGTCCAAATACGGTGTGCCAGCTTCAATCACGCTCGGGCAGTACGGGTTGGAAAGCAGCTTCGGCCGCCGGATGCCGCGGGGCAGCAATAATCCGTTCGGGATCAAAGCGAAAGCCGGCGAACCCTACGTCGTTGCCAGGACGCGTGAAGAGGATCGGTGGGGGCGCTCCTATTGGATCAACGCTCGATTTCGGAAATTCGACAGCCTTGAGGAGGCTTTCGACGCGCACGCTCGCCTCCTCCAAGGTCGGCGCTATGCCAAGGCCCGCGCAGCTACCAACTCGGATGACTATGCTGACGCACTGCAGGGCACCTACGCTACGGACACTCACTACGGACAGAAGCTGAAATCAGTCATCCGTCGGAACGATCTCGGGAAATACGATAGGCCATCGAGCACGAACATTCCGGTGACTGTTGAGGTGAGGCTCCCCAACGCGCCGCCCGGAACTTCGTCAACCGTTCAAGCTGGGCGAGGCCCGCGGCCGGCAATCAGCCACGCGGTCAAGTGATCAGTAACCGGGGGCTCCAGCTCGGAAGCACTTCGACATCGCGGACACGATAGGGTTGTATTTTCCCGCCGCACTATTTGGGTACTCAAAGTTGAAAACCAGCACCTGATCTCCTCGACTAAGTGCCTTGATGTAGTAGGTTTTCGTGCGGGTCTCGCCCGAGATGACGCCCCAAGTTTTGCCGCTCGCGCGGTAGGTTATCTTGCCACCCGCCTTGACGATGTCTGCCTCGAACAGTCGAAGTTCGCCGTGAAAACCATCGGGGCCAGCTGTTGCGCCATATGCCGCCAGCTCGGCGCCATCGGCAGCAGCAAACTTACGCCCATCACTATTGGCGGCTTCCGGCTGTGGCACCAGCACCGCACGCGGATAACAAGCGGTGAAGCCGTACCGGACGTTCGTATACGAGCTCCAGTCGTCAGTGCCTGCGGTGACAACCGCCAGCAGCAACAGTCCCAGCATCGCCCTCTCCTTCGATTCGCCGCGCGATGTATCACCCACGGGGGTCCAGCATGTCCATTCTCAACGGATCGACCCGCCTGCTCCCCGCGAGCTTCCGGGGCGTTCCCTTTGCCGTCACCGACCAGAGCACCACCGTCGGCCGGCGCATCGCCCCTCACGAATATTGGGGGTCGAACGACGTCTGGTCCGAGGATGTCGGCCGAGGCCTGACCCGCTACCGGCTTCGTGGCTTCCTCCTCGACAACGACCGGGTCTATGCGGGCGCCCCGATCGAGGTACAGCGGCTGCTGCTCTACGCTGCCGCCAAGGCCAGTGGCGCCGGCCCGCTGACGCATCCCACCCTGGGCTTGCTCATGGTGAACTGCGAGAGCGTCAGCGTCAGCGAATCGCTCGATGGCGCAACCGTGAGCTGGGTGGAGTTCAGCTTCATCGAAGCCGGCAAGCAGGCATTCCCAGGCCTGTCGCTCGATATGATCTCGGCATCGGGCACGGTGATCACGGCGATCGGCGTGGCGGTGACGGCTGCGGTGGCGATCGGCATGTCCGGCAAGAGTTCTTCGGGAGCGGCCAGCGGGAGCTTGCGCGACACCTCCGATCAGTGGACCGGCCAGGTCGAGATGCTCGGCAACGATGCGACGGCGCTGTCGCGTCTGGTCGCCTCCTTGCCCGGCAATTACGGGCGGTATGCGCGCGGCGCCGTGGCGGCGGCGACGCCTTCGACCATGGCGGAGCTGGTCGAGCATGCTGCCGACGACCGCGCCGCCATCGGCGCCGCGTCGGCCAAGGTCAGCGAGGTGCTGTCCAACCTCACCGTGTCCACCACCGAGAGCGATTACGCGGCGGCCGTCAAGGATATGATCTCGGCATTGTCCAAGGCGTGCGCGGATCCTGCCGACAGCATCCGTCTGCTGTCCCAGCTTCTGATTTTCCGGCCCCAGGGGATCGGCGCCGCGACGCCGAGTGGCCTGGCCGTGTCGGGCGCCTTCATCCTCGCCGCCACCCTCGAACTGGCGCGGGCTACCACGACCTACAAGCCGGCCAGCTACGACGATGCATTTGCGCTGCTCCGGCGCATCACCGACGCGATCGACGCGGCGCTCAACGTCGCGAGCGAGCAGGGCCAGGACAGCCTCTATGAAGCGCTCCGGACGTTGCGCGTGGCAGTCGTCGACGATCTCCGGGCCCGCGGCGCTACCCTCACCCATGTTCGCACCTTCGAAGTGCCCGCCGCCATCCCGGCGCTGGCGCTGGCCCAGCGCTTCTATCGTGATCCTGCTCGAGCGGAGGAGTTGGTGGCCGCCGCCGGCCCGAAATGCGTGAGCCCGCTGTTCATGCCCACCAAGATCCAGGCGCTGGCCGCATGACCGAGAAAGTCTCGATCACGATCGGCAATCCCCCGAGCGATGGTGATGGTGGTGATGACATCGTCGTCACCGGCGGGAAGTCCATTGCGGGATGGGAGAACGTGGACATCACTCTGCGTTGCGACGGCTTCCCGAACGGCTTCTCGCTCTCCTCCTCGGCCACGGTCAAGCAGGGCGGCGAGGGCACGCCGGGCAATCCCGGGGACCTCTGCTGGGTTTCGATCGGGGATGACCGCGTCGTTACCGGCTATCTAGATGAGCGAGTCGAGAGCTTCGACGTCGACTCGCATAGCCTGATGCTCTCTGGCCGCGGGAAGACACAGGATCTGGTCGATTGTTCGGCGGAATATGAGACGGCCCAGATGATCGATCTGGATGCGCTGGCGATCTCAGAAAAGATCGCGGAGCCCTACGGCGTGCGGGTCAATTTGGCGGACGGCGCAGCCCCAGGCCCGAAGGTGCCACAATGGACGCTGGAGTATTCCGAAACCGGCGCCGCGATAGTGCAGCGCGTGGCCCAGAATGCAGGCCTCGTCGCCTATGAGAGCGCGGAAGGCGAGCTGATGCTGGCCAATGTCGGCGAAACACAGTCGGCCAGCGGAATCAAAGCGGGCCCTGGTGGCAATGTCGAGCGCGGCTCGGTCTCGGTCTCGATGCACCAACGGTTCTCGGAAATCGTCTGCTGCCGCTATCGTGCTGCTGTCTACGGTGACATCCCCGGTTCGGATTTCTTCCACACCGAGAAAGACCCCAACGTTCGCCGCCATCGGCGGCTGAACATCATCTTGGAATCGGTCGGTGGCGAGGAGTTGGCCGAGGACTTCACCAAGCGTCGCGCGCGGTGGGAGGCTACACGCCGCATGGGCCAGTCGATCGTCGTCGAAGTGACGGTGGACAGCTGGCGGGACAAGGACGGCGAGCTATGGCTGCCGAACAGGCTTGTGCCTGTCGACGTGCCAGGGTGCAAAGTCAGCCCGCTCCTGATCGCGAGCGCGCGCTTTCGTCGCGACAAGAGCGGAACTCATGCCGACCTGGTGCTCATGCCGAAGGAGGCCTTCGCGATCGAGCCGATCTCGCTGCTCAATGTCGCAGCGTCGGATGTCAAAGGACCGACCGAGCAATGATGGCCAGGCTTCTGGCGCTGGTCGGTGTTGGCCGGGCCACACTCACCGACGACAGCAAGGAGGTGCAGCTCGTTCAGTTGACGGAGGGGTTCGTCGGCACCGGCGGGGCCAACCGTATCACCGACAAGGTGCCGCGCGTCATGGAGTTCGGCTTCACCTCGACCTTGCCCGAGGGATCGGAGATCGTGGTGATTCGTGGGAACGGGGAGCGCTCGCGCAGCATCGCCATCGCCAGCCAGCACCGCGATTCCCGCCCGACTGACCTGAAGGCCGGCGACACCGCAATCTATGACGTGCGCGGCCGGATCATGAAGTTGACCGCGGACGGGATCGAGATCGACGCCGCCGGCGGACCTGTTACCATCAAGAACGCGAGCAAGGTCCGCTGCGAGTGCGATGTCGAGACGACCGGTGACGTGATCAGCCGCGCCGATGGCACGAAGGTCAGCCTGAACAAGCTCTACGACGCCTACAACGCTCACACGCACCCGCCGGCCGCCAAGGGCGGCCAGTGGGGCTCGGGGCCGCCGGACAAGAAGGCATAGCATGGCCGATATCATGACCATCTGGGACGCCTCCCTGGGACGGGGCGACTGGTCCCTGCCATCCCCTGTCTATCCCTTCGCGGTGGACGGCGCGGGCAAGCCGATCATCGGCCCGGACGGCTTCGCAGTGGCGACCGTCGCCAACGGCGCCCTGCCCGGTTCAGGCCTGATGTCCGGCAACGATATCGAGACGGCGGTGCTGCTCAGCCTCCACACCGATGCGCCCGCTGACGACGACGACGTTATCCCCGACGCAAGCGGGGATCCGCGCGGCTGGTGGGGCGACAGTACCATGGGCTCGAAGCTCTGGCTTCTAAGTCGGGCCAAGAAGACGCCCGCCACCCTTCTGCTCGCCAAGGCATATGCCGAGGCGGCGTGCGCCTGGCTCGTGTCGGATGGCGCCGCGGCGAGCGTGAACGTCACTGCCGAATGGGTGTCGCCCGGCGCGATGCTCGGCCTGCTCGTCGTCGTGGCGCAGCCGGATGGCAATGCCGTGCGCGTCGCCACCCAGTTCGCCTGGAAGGATCTCTGATGGCATTCCCGCGTCCGACCCGCGATCAGCTCAAGGCGCAGGCCGAGGCAGATGTAATATCTTCGCTGCCGGCGACCGAGGCCCTCCTGCGTTTCTCCAACCTGCGCACGATGGCCGTGACCCAGGCTGGCCTCGCCAACGGTCAGTACGGCTATCTCGACTATATGGCGAAGCAGGGCGTGCCCTTCACCGCGGAGGAGGAGGCGCTGGAGGGCTGGTCCGCATTCAAGGGGGTCACGCGCAAGCCGGCCACGCGCGCGGCCGGCATCGTTCGCTTCAACGGCACGAATGGCGCCGTGGTGCCGGAGGGCACGCCGGTTCTTCGGAGCGACGGCTTCGCCTTCGCAGCCTCGCAGGACACCACCGTGGTTGGCGGCGTTGCCGCAGTCCCCGTCACCGCAAGCACGCCCGGCAGCGCGGGCAATAGCGGTGCCGGCACGGGCTTCGCGATCGTTGCCGGCGTCAGCGGTGTAGCTTCGGGCGGTATCGCGATCGGCCCCCTGACTGGCGGCGCGAATGTCGAACTCGACGACTCCCTGCGCGCCCGCATGATGTTCGCCTTCGCGAACCCGCCGCAGGGTGGTTCCAAGAGCGACTATGAGCGCTGGGCTCGGGAGGTGCCGGGCGTGACGCGCGCCTGGGCGGTGCCGAATGGCATGGGCCCGTCCACCGTCGTCGTCTATTTCATGATGGACGATGCCCAGGCGGTCCATGGTGGCTATCCGCAGGGCGGGAACGGCGTGGCTGCCGGCGAGCGACGGGATACCCCCGCAACGGGCGACCAGCTCACCGTTGCGAATGCGCTGTTCGTCAAGCAGCCGGCGACGCCTCTCGTCTATGCTGTCGCGCCCCGCGCGAACACCATCAACATGACGATTGCCGGCCTGGGCACCGCCAGCGACAGCCTCAAGGCCGCTATCGTGATCGCGATCAAGAACGCCCTGTTTCTGGGCGGCATCCCGGGCGGAAAGACGAATGTTTCGGCGATCGAGGCGGCGATCGCCGCGGTGAACGGCTCGGCCGGGTTCGTGATCATCGGCATCACCGCCGGCGCCGGCACCGTCAACCCCGGCGCCGCGGGCAACATCATCTCCAACGCCGGCTTTCTCCCGGCGCTGGGCGCGGTCACCTGGGCGGCATGAGCGCGCGGTTCTCGCAAGAGGATTACGCCGCGGCTGCCCGGGCGCTGATGCCCCGGGGGGCGGTTTGGCCCGAGGATGGGACGTCGGTCCAGGGCAAGCTGCTGCGCGCGCTGGCACTGACCTGGTGGCGGATCGATGCGGCGGCGGTTCAACTGCTCGAGGACACCTTCCCGGCCACGACCGACGCCCTGATCGAAGAATGGGAGGCGACCGTCGGGCTGCACGCCGCGGACGGCGCGAGCATCGAGCAGCGCCGAGCAAAGGTGGTGGCCCGCCTCGTTGGTGCCGGCGGCCAGTCCCGCGAGCGGTTCATTTCCTTCGCCGCCACGCTCGGCTTCACGATCACGATCACCAACTATGCCCCCCTCCGCGTCGGGCATTTCAATGCCGGCGACGCCGCCTATGGGCAGGCCTGGGCGGATGCATGGGGCGTCCACATCACCACGAACACCGGCGGGCTCCCCCCCGCCGCGCTGATAGCCGAGCTCGAGGCGATCAAGCCGGCCGAGACCACCATCCTCCTGATCTGAGGACAAACCAATGCAGCGAATTGATGGGCCGACGGCATCGCCGTCGCTGCCAGACCCTTCGGCCGTCTCCGGCACGCCGGGATACTTCACCGGCGGGGATCCCTCGGTGCCGACCCCGCCGACGATCGTCTCGCCGGACTGGCTGAACATGATCCAGGAGGAGATCGTCGCGGTCATCCTCGCATCCGGCGCCGCGCTGTCGAAGACAAACCGCACGCAGTTGCGCGACGCCATCCAGGCGCTGGTCGCGGCGGGTGGCGTCACCTTCGCGAGCGCCGCCGAGACCATCGCCGGTCTGATCACCAACAAGGTCGTTCATCCGCAGGGGGCGGCCGCGCTGGTGACCTCGCGGATCAGCGGTCTGGTGGACGGTGCTGTGCTCGACACGCTCAGGAAGCTGTCGAGCGCGCTCGGCAACGACCCCAACTATGCGGCCACCGTCACCGCGGCCCTTGGCGCCCGCGCGTTCACCTCGCGCAAGATCACAGCATCCGGCCTCGCCGTGGGCGGTGGCGATCTCACCGCCGATCGGATCATCAATGTACCGGCGGCCACGATGGCCGAATTTATCGCCGGCACCAGTGCAACAACCGTGCTCACCCCGGCAGCGATGGCGGCCGCCTCGGGCGATAATGCGAACGGCTATTGGTACACGGTGGCTGGTGGCAAGATCGAAATGGGCGGGTCGGTCACGCTCCTCCCGAACGGATCCAGCTCGAATACCGGCACGATCACCTTCCCGACCAGCTTCAACGAGGTGTGCTGGGCAATCACCGGCAACGCGGACGATGGGCCGAGTAACACCTTTCGTCCCTGCACCGTGACCTTCCCCGGCGGGCCCTCGTTGAACGGCTGCGGCGTCCGCGTCGACAGCACGAACAAAGATCAGAAATTCACCTCGCCGCGGATCGTGTGGTGGAAGGCCACTGGCCGCTGATGCTTCCGCGCGACACGACCATCGCCACTTTCCAGTCGGGCCAGCCGGTCCTCGCCAGCCTCGCGGATGTCGGCGAGGCGATCGGACTTCCGACGGCTCAGCAGATTCAGTTCATTTCCAGCGCGGCCTCTTCCGCGATCGACCGCATCGAAGCCCTCGGCGATGACGGGATCATCTCGATCGACGAGAAGAAGAAGCGGCTGCCGGCTCTTGAGCGGGAGCTGGAGAGCCTCTGGGCGATGCTTGCCCAGCGTGCGGGCGAGTTGCCGACCGATGGCGATGTCTCCTCCACCCTGGAATTGGCCCGGGCGTCGCGCGCAGCGTGGCTGGACTATCGAGATGAGCTGGTTCCGCCGCTGAACCAGACCGACGTCGACACACCGGTCGATCGCGTCGTCTTTGACGCCCGGCTCGAGGATTATCGCATCGCGCTCGCGCGCCTGTCGGACGCGCTGCGCATCGCGGCTTCACGCACGTCGACCTGGTCCGGCACCGCCGACGACGACGGCAACCGGCCCGAGGATGGCGCTACTGTGGGCGCGCCGACCGGTACGCCTGTCGGCGATCGGCCTGCTGAAATGCTCGTCGCGCAAGTCGACCAGATGCACGTTGACCTCGGCGCACTCGTGGAAATCTACGGTGATACCGTCTCGGCCGCGGCCAGCGCCGATGCGGCCGCAGCCTATGCGGCTGCCGCGCAGACCGCCCGAAACGATGCCCAGGCGGCCGCCACGGCCGCCGGTGGCGCGCGGGACGCTGCGATTGTACAGGCAACCGCGGCGGGCGGAAGCGCTAGCGCGGCGGCTGGCAGCGCTACCATCGCCAGCACCAAGGCGGATCAGGCAGCCGGCTCGGCAACGGCGGCACAAGGGAGCGCCACGGCGGCGAATAGCAGCGCCGGCGCCGCCAGTGTCAGTGCCGGCCAGGCGGCGACCAGCGCCACCAACGCGGCCGGCAGCGCTACCAGCGCGGCGACCAGCGCCAGCACCGCGGCGACGGCGCGGGACGGCGCCCAGACGGCCCAAGGCCTGGCAGCTGGCAGCGCGAGCGCGGCCGCGAGCAGCGCCAGTAGTGCGGCGGCGTCGCAAAGCGCCGCTGCCGGCAGCGCCAGTTCGGCGAGCACCAGCGCAACAACCGCAACGACCAAGGCCGCCGAGGCCGGCACATCGGCTGGACAGGCAAGCACCAGCGCGACGAACGCCGCCGGCAGTGCGAGCAGCGCCGCGACCAACGCAGGTGTGGCCGCCGCTGCCCGCGATAGCGCGCGGTTGGCGTCGCAGGCCACCGTGCCGGGCAACTTCACCGACCCGTACAACTGGGCCCGCGACGGAAGCTGGGGTGGAAACGCTGCGATTAGCGGCGGTCTGATGCGCACCACCAACGGCGGGGCATTCTACGGCACGTTCCTCATGCCTCTTGCCGCCGGGGCCACGCTGCGCCTGACGTGCCGGTTCCGCGTCATCAATCAAGGCGGCGGCTACACCTATCTCGGCGTATACGCGGTCAACTCGGCCGGCGACTTTCTCGGTGTGGTGTGGAGCGCCTATGCCGGAGCGCCGAGTCCCGCGCTCAACACCTGGACAACGCCCAAGGTGGATATGACCGCCGCTTCGATCCTGGCTGCATATCCGACAGCGGCGTTCGTCAGCCCGGTCGGTCTGTTCGGCTACGTGAACACCTCTGACGCCGAGGTGAGCCAGCTTCAGCTGGAAGACGTTACCAGCGAGAATGCGGCGGCAGGCAGTGCCAGTGCGGCAGCATCGAGCGCATCCAGCGCCAGCGCGAGCCAGAGCGCGGCGGGCGCCAGCGCGACCTCGGCAAGCAACAGCGCCAACACCGCCACCGTGCAGGCAGGAAACTCGAGCGCGAATGCCAGCGCAGCCGCCGGTAGTGCCGCCGCCGCGTCCAGCAGCGCGGCATCCGCTCTCCAGAACATGCGCCTGGCCGCATCGGTCGGCGCACGCTCAGCGCTCGACAATTCGACCTTCGCGGACTGGCCGGCGAGCTCGTTTGCCACCTCCTGGGCGAACTGGGGAGGGATCGCAGCCTCGAAGACTACCGGCCTGTGGCCAAACCCGAACGCGGTGTTGTGCGACAGCACCCCCGGAGCGGGCTCATGTGGGGTTTACCAGACGGTGGCGTCGATCAGGCCAGGCCGATACGTCGCCGAAGTCGATATCGAGGTTCTCTCCGGAACGATCAACGGGATTGGCTGCTTGTGGCGCGGGTTCGATGGCGCAACCACCTTCAGCGCACTCGACAACGCGCTATGGCAACTGCCCGACATCGGGGGGATCACCCGCGGAGCAGGTGCCGGCGTGGGCATCTACAGGTGGGCGGTGCCATTTGAACTCATTCCCGGGACAGTTTCCGGGACGATCTACGTCGTGTGCGATGGCCATTGGTCCAACATCGCGAAAAAGGTGAAGATCCATCGCGTCGTGCTCCGGCCGGCGGATTCGATCGACCTTCTCCCCGCAACGGTCAGCACCCTGGCGGGTGTGGTCGCCGATATGCAAGGCCGGCAGTCCGGATTCTTGCAGCTCGAAACCGCCGTCGCCGGATCCGAGGCGGCAACGTTCCTCACGATGCGGTCAGACGTCAGCGTCCCGGCCGCCGCGCCGTTGACCCCGCTGCTCAGCACCGCGCGCATGGTGGTGAGCGGCGGCGGACGTTCCTTCTACAAGACAGCCGACGACGCGAACTGGGGTGACGGTTTCATCTCGAATGAGGCTTACACCGGTGGCGCCTGGGTCCAGGCAAACGCCATGTCGACCCTCGGGCATAAGATGATCGGCCTGACCGATCAGAACAATCTCAATGCGCTCAACTATTACTTTAGCTATCTCAACTACGCGATGTACGGCCAATGGGGTGGCGTACTTGAGATCCGCGAGGGTGGAACGGGATACTGGACGGGTCTCTCCTATGATCCCAACAAGCCGATGGGGGTCCAATACACCCCAGACAATGGCGGGACGATCAGCTACTGGTATGGCGGTGTCGAGCTAACCGACTGGCGGCGCACCAATGTAGGCGCGGCTCGCACCTTCCGTGCAATGGCTTCCTTGCACAATGCCGGCACGACGCAGGGCTTTTCGAACGTCGTCTTCGGCCCGACTGCGCCGAGCGTATCGTCATCCGCCGCGCTTGGGGCGCAAGAGATCATCATGGTGAACCAGTTCGGTTCACTCCGGAAGGTCGCGCTCAAGCTGGCGAACGGAAACGCAGCCTTCGGCGGTGACATCTACGCCGGCGGCAAGATCATCTTGGGCAACGGCAACACCGGCTGGGAAATCGCGGTAAAGCCGAAGGAGTTCCAGGTCACGGACGGCCAGGCGGTAACCTGGTCCAACCTCGGGTACATTCCGGCGTTCGTCTTCAGCCCCATCGGGTTGGCGCCGTTGGCAGCCGGAGAGACGTACAACCTGTATCTCGACAGCCTGTCCGCCACCGGGGCCACCGTGCGCCTGAAGATCAACGTGCCGGGGACCCCGAGCAGCTACAATCTCACCGTCGATGCGGCAGGCGGCGCGGGCGACCCTGCGCGCGTGATGAGCAAGGCTGGCAACCCGGACGCCAACGGCGGACAGTATCGATACCAGGGCACCTTCTCGGCCAGCGCCACAGCTGAACGCGCGGGCCCGGGCCAGTGGTATGCCTATATCGATTGGACCGTGTCGCTCTATGCGAAGGTCGGCGGGACCTGGACGCTGGTCAACTCCTTCGACGGCACCTTCATCTATGGCGATTCTACCGGCGGGGTTAAGACCTACAACGGCAGCTACGACGTGACCATTACGGCCCCAGCCGGGGTCACGGACTTTGGCGCTACGGGGACCGATCTGGCCTCCGTTTCCTGGACCTCGCCCGGCGCAGGCTCGAGCGTTCGCACCGCGACACCTAACGGCCAAACGTGCCCCTTGACCATCAAGCCATAGGTGATCCGATGCTGACGCTATCAGAGCACATCGTTGCGAAGGGCCTGCCGCTTCCGCATTCACGCGCGAAGTGCCCGGGGTGCGGCATGCGGATCGACCTGTTCGCGATCACGCGCGACGCCGACGGGGACGGCAAGGTGCGGTGGCGTTGCGGCCATTGCCGGCAGGCGATCGCCCAAGCGGCGGATGTGGGCTTCGAACTCACCTGGGCAGACATCCGCGGACAGCGGGACCTGTTCCTGCAGCGTACCGATTGGACCCAACTTCCCGATGCGCCGCCCGATAGGCAGGCACAATTCGCACCGCTGCGCCAGGCCGCCCGGGACCTCACTGACCTCGTGGACCCAGCAGCGGCGCAGGCTGCGCTTGTGCTGCTCCTCGAGCAAGCCGGTCTTTGATCAACCACTTCCCACAACGGAGAGAATGATGACTGCCATTTCCGATCTGATCGAACAGCGCGCCGTGATCGAGCGCCAAATCGCCGAGGCCGCCTTGCCCCTGGTGCAGTCCGCCCATGACCTGCTCGTCGCCAAGCCGGTCGCGACCCTGGCGGCGAATCTCCAGCCCATTTTCGACGCCTTGCCGCCAGGTGAGAGCAAGAACCAGATCAGCAACGTGCTGATCGTTCTGTCGGCCGTGCCGAATGTCCTGGCCGTCGAGGCCAAATCGATGTCGGACCTGCTTTCTCCGCCGGTCGCACCGGGCAGCCCCGTCGTTGGGGATGGCGCCGCCGCACAGGCCTGAGCCGCAGCGCTAGATTTTGGCGTCTGGCTCCGCCAGCCAACAGGGGAAGTAATCTATGAACCTGAACCTGCCCCCCTGGGCAATGATGGTGAGCCTCGTGGTCGGCATGATCGGCAGCGCCGGGTTCGGTGGCGTGCTCAAGACCTGGCTCGACCACCAGCGCGGTAAGCGCAAGCAGTCCGACGAGGTGGCCATGGCGATGGCCGCGCGGCTGGAGGAACGGGTTAAGCACCTTGAGGCCTCCCGAGACGACGAGCGCGCGCGCTGTGAGGCGGAACTGCGCGTCCAGGGCCAGCGCATCAACAACCAGCGCCTGATGATCTTCTCGCTCCTTCATCTGTTCGAAGTTCCCGCGGCGCGGCGCAAGCCGATGCTCGATGCTATCCGTACCGAGCTCGCGGGCATGGAGGCAGCCGAAGGCATGCTGATCGCCGCGCCGATCGCGGCCGAGTGATCCCCGGCGCCGCGGCGCCATCCTTGGAGAATTGACATGAACATCCTGTCCGGCGGGCGCCGTGCGTGGCGCCTGCTGACGGCGCGCGTGCGCACGCGCCTAGTCGATCAATGCCGTGCGGTCTGGCGCCGCTGGTCGGTCCAGATCGCAGCGCTCAGTTCGGCGCTATCGGCGTTCGCCTTCATCTCACCCGACACGATCCAGTCGATCTGGAGCGCGCTGCCACCCGAGATCCTCGAACGCCTCCCGCGCGGCATCGCCATGAGCGTGCCGCTGCTCCTTTCGCTCGCGACGATCGCCGTGAGCTTCCTCAAGCAGGAGAAGCCCGTTGCCAAATCCGACGAATAGTGCCTCGCCGCCCGCGCGGCCGGGCAGGAAGACCCTCGCCAGCGTGGTCGGCCTGATCACCGCTGGACTGCTGTTCAACAGCATCCCGCGCGAGGAGAGCGGCCGAAAAGTTGACGCCAAGGTCGAGGCGACCACCGGCACGGCCACGATCAAGCATATCTCGGGCCCGCAGTATCTGCGCGCCTATCTCGATATCGTCGGCGTGGCGACCGCGTGCGACGGCCTCACCGGGCCGGAGATCGACGCGGCGCGGCGCGCGGGCAAGACCTTCACCGAGCAACAGTGCACGGTCATGCTCGAGGACGCGCTCGTCTCCCACGCCGAGGCGGTGCTGGCCTGCACGCCGTCGCTGCGCCTGGCTCGACCCGGCCGCGACTATCAGCGGTTCGCCGCGGTGTCGCTCGCCTACAACGTCGGTGCCGGCCCGAGGGGCTGGTGCGGATCGTCAGCGCGCCGCCTGTTCGAGGCAGGTCAGTGGGCGGTCGGCTGCGATGCGTTCAAGCTTTGGCGTAAGGCGGGCGGCAAGGTGATCCCCGGCCTGGTCCGGCGCCGCGCGCGGGAATGGGAGGGCTGCGTCACCAACATCCTGCCCGGCAAGACGCCGGCGAACTATGCGGCGCGCGTCGCGGGGGCTCGCTGATGGAGCCCGCCACCCTTGCGGCCGCCGGCCGCGCCGCACTCGCGCTCCTCGAGAAGCTCTGGTGGGCAACGCCGATCCTCGCGATCGCGCTGATCGTCGCGCATTTCCAGCTCGGCGCCACGAAGCGCTCCCTGGGCGAGGCGACCCGTTCGCTCGCGGCCGAGCGCGTCGCCCATGCGCAGACCGTCTCGAACTTCCGGCTCGCGACCGAACAGGCGCAGCGCGTCGCAGAGGCCAACGCCAAGCGTGTGCTGGTCGACCAGCAGCGCATCACCGAAGGAGTTTCCCATGATTATCAGGTTCAGCTTGCTGACGTGCGTGCTCGCGCTGACGCTCTCCGGGTGCGGATCGCCAAGGCCGCAGCCGATACCGGCGGCGCCCGTGCAGGTGGTGCATCCCCAGTTCCCGAAGCCGCCGGCCGATCTGATGGCGCCGCCGCGCAAGAAGGACTTCCTGCCGAAGGTGCCGACGGCTGGGCCCTCGAAGACCGGGTAATTGCCACCGAACAGGCGCTGCAGTTGGAAGCCCTTCAGGAGTGGGTCCGGCGGCAGAGCAATATCGACTTCAACGACCATGCTTTCGGGGGAGGCCAGCCGGCACTCCCCCCACCCTAGTCCCCGCGCGGGGCGATCAAGCCTGCGACTTCGCTTGCCGAGCGGACCGATCCGTTCGCGTCTACCGCTGCTGCGTTGCTCGCCGATGCGTCAAGGATCACTGCTGCGTTGCTCGCCGATGCGTCAAGGCTCGACGCTGCCCCGTGCGATGGCCCCGGCCAGATCGTAATAAAGGCGAAGGGGTAGCGCTCGCGCTTCTCAGTTTCGGCGATCTCGATCGCTTCAGCCTGATCGTATACCGCACGGAGAATGAGGTGCATCCGATGTGCGCCGGAGTTCGGCGCAGCAGGGCCGCGCAGGGCCACGGTCCATTTGCCGAGGGCGCCAGAATAACTCACATCGATATGGTGCCGCATAGTGGCGTCGATCAGCTTCTCCGTGCGCGGCTCGATCGGGCCGCCGCGCTCCATCGTACCCAGGCTGATCCGGGTAAGCCCAATCTGCGCGGCGAACTCTTCCTGCGATAGGCCTAGCCACTTGCGGATGGCCTTGATGTCGGGACCTTGCATCGTCTTGCCCTCGATTGTATCTTAGGGGCCGATCCCGTCCCGCTTCTATTGGCGGTTCCGAGATCGGCTCAGCTTAGAAGTGGATCGTGAACTCGATCGTGAACCACTTCAGGATGAACCGGAGGGTGAGAGCTACCATCTCTCTTTCTCCGATTATCGTCGGGGTGAATTCCCCGGCGACAAGATTTTGATAAGCCACTTATCATTTCCGCACAAGGAAAATGATAAGTGGCTTATCTTTTTTCTGCGACCGGCCAAGCAAGTTCGCGCTTGCGCCGACTCGGATGTTCTCACTACGTTCCGCGCCCTTATGGGCCGCGCATATCAGCTCTCCCTGATCAATCTCTCGCTCGAGATCCTCGAAGCTGTGACCCGTGATCCAACAGACGCCATGTGCCGACGCGATCTCCGCCTGGCGTTGCGCGTGCTGCTGCCCTTCATGGAGAATCGCGCGCCGCTTGAGCAATTCTGGCGCGATGCGACCCTGCCGCACCGCCGGGCATGGGAGAGCTGCTTTGATGCCCTTGACCGAGTGAAGGCTGAATTGCGGCGCAGCGGCTGGCATCCGGATGACGGCGACTATCCGCCGGAGGCCGCCGACCTCTGCGCGCAACTCGGCCTGCCCGCCGCCGCGCGCAGGGTCGTAGAGCGTTACCTTGTCGTGGATCTAGATTTCGTCGATCGTACTTCGATTCCTGCGATCGCTAGTCCGGGTGGCCAGTGCTGGGCCGTGACCCTCTCCAACGCCGGCGTCCGGCTGCTGGCGCCGGCCTGGGGATTGCCGCTCGGGCCGCCACTACCGCCGCGTCGACACGCTCGCCGGGTGACGGTGATCAGCGATCCGGCCTCCCGCTTCTGGGCGAAGGGCAGTGTGGTCGCTGGCGCGCACCCTGGGCAGAGATGCATCATCCCTGTCTCCGAGATCGGCTATCGCGATCCCGGTTCAACGACCGGCCCGGCATCGAACTGGTTCACCGTAGGCGATGCGGAAATGTTCTCGGTGGCGGGGCAAGTCTTCCACCATCCCTATCATGCGGTCGCAATGCACGTCAGCGAGGCAAACCCTCTCCTCGCGCCATTCGGAAAGTGCATGCCGCTGATCCTCCAGCGCGAGGATGAGCAAGCGTGGCTCGAGAGCGGCGATCTGGAGCGGCTGGCTTCGCCATTTCCGTCGCAGCTGATGCGGAAGCTTCACAGCAGCTGAGGCTGCGGCCTGGTCCGCGTTGGAAAGACGGGGCCACGCACGGACATGCGATCGGCACGATATGGACGCTGCAGCTGAACAATCTCGTCATAGCTGCCGCGCAGCCAGAGGTCCCAATCCTTCGAATCCAGCACGGTGACCATGGCCTTGGGATGGATCGGCGCGACCAGCTCGTTCGGATCGCACGTCACCATCGTGAACCCATTGCCCACCGCCGTTGCCTGCCAGAAGCCGGCGACGGCAAAGAGAGGCTGGTCCGTGACCGCGAACCACATCTCGCCTTTCACAGGCTTCTTGCCGTCGCCTAGGTCGACCGGCTCCGGCGTCCATTCGCAGAACTCGGTCAGCGGCACGAGACAGCGGTTTTCCGGCGCCGCGGCAAGGCGCTTCCACTGCGCCAGGTGCAACTGCCGGACATTCGTCATCGGCCATTTCGCCTGGCCGCCGAGTACGTCCCAGCTCATCACGTCGACGCCGCGCCCACGATTATTCTCCCGCACGACATAGGCGCGGCTTCGAGGTGTCAGCTCGGCCGGGTTGAACCTATTGTCCATCGGCCTCTCCGCCAGCCAGTCGGCACCGAAGTGCTCGACAAGCGTCTGCGGCTCAGGGGCGTTCTTGCAGCGCGCGCGATTGCACATCAGCTGTCACTCCAGGACTGACGCATCTCCTCGGGGATCTCCTGGCTGCTGACCATGCGCTGGAACGCGGAAACGCCCGTCTCGGATTGCTCTTCGCGGTATCGCCGGAGGTGGCGCACGATGTGGATCGCGACCGATTCCGCGCCCTGGCGCTGCTTGGCCGGCGTGTTGAGGTTGGTGTCGGCAGCAAGGAGGGCCGCGCAGGCACGCGAGAGCGTGTCCAGAAAATCATCGGCGATGGGGGCGCTGGGCCGGTCGCCCAATCGGTCGAGCGCGAACATGGTCTGCGCAACAAGCTGTTCGGCCATCGCTTCTTTGTCGGCGTCGCTGACGAAAAACTGCGGCGTCTGGGTCTGGGACGGACCGGCCACGCGTGCCTCCTTGATTCGATCTGAGGAAGATGTCGGCCCGCCACGGGCAAGAGTCGAGGGTCGATGTCAGAGGATGCCGAGCGCGCGCATGCTGATAACGCCACCGATTGAAACAAAGCGGCAATGTCAGGACAGAGGGGACCAGGGATCCCTTGCGCCGAGCTCGCGCTCGTCGACGTTGAACCGCTGCGCCAGTGCAAGCCGAGCATCCTCGGGAAGCAGCCGCGGCGTGCCGCGCTCTAGAAATTGCTGAAGATAGGCAGAGTTCCGACCAGTCGCGCGGGACAGCTCAGCCAGGCTCTCGCCACTGGCATTGATCAGGATGGCGAGCTTCGCGCGCACCTGGGTCGGGTCGGGCTGAGTCCTCATCTACCAGAGCGAAGCTGGCGATCTCCTACATTGCAAGCGCCGCCGCACCGGTCAGGCGAACAGATCCCCAGTCGCCATCGGCGCACCGTCAGCATCGTAAGCCTGGAACGGGGCGTCATCGTCCTGATCCGACACGATGACGATACCGCAAATACGCTCGACCAGCTTCGGGTCTGCAACCTGCATACCCGCGTTGAATTCGTCGACCGTTGCCTTGGGCGCCTTGATCTGCCCGATGGGTCGCCCGCGCGCCTCCGCGCGCGCCACCGCAACGGCCACCTTCTCAAAGAGGGTCGGTTCGGCTGCCATGTTCCTCTCCATCATCGCGAGCATCGAGTATCAGGCCTGCGCGACCACTCGGCAAGTCTCGCGCCAATTAAGCATCCGCCGTCAAAGCTAGTGGCCCGCAAATGGACAGCAAAACACGTTATGTTTGCCGCTTGTTCTCGCTATGTTCGGTAGATCAAAGACCCGCTGCCGAGCGGGAAAGCGCTAAATCCTCTCGGTGTAAACGAGATGCTCTACCAACTGAGCTAAGCGCCCCGGGCGCGATGCCGGTCCGGGTGCGATGCCAAAGCCGGAGCGCCGGAGCAAGCCCTCAAACGAGGCTCAGTCCCGCGCGGCGCACCGCGCTCACATAGTTGCGCATCCCGTGCTGCGCCTTGTCGCTCAGCACGATATAGGCGCGCCGCCGGTCGCCGGGGTCGGCCTCGCGGCGGAACAGGCCGGCGTCGTGCATCGTCCCGATCCAGCGCAATGCCGTGGTCGGCGGAACGGCGGCCGCGATGCACAGGCTCGAGACCGACACGCGGCGCCGCTCGATCCCCGCGGCGAACAGGTCCAGCAGCATGTCCCAGGCGGGATCGGCGAACAGGTCGGACGCGAAATACTGGGCGCGCAACCGGCGCGCGCGGATGACCGCGCGGATCTCGGCGGCGGCGATGTCCGGCACGGGCTCGTCCGGCCCGCGATATTCCATGTCGGGCGCCCGGATGCCGGTCCGCCGCTCGATCTCGTCCTCCTCCGCGAAATCGCCCCGGGTCAGGCGCGCCAGGACATCGGCAATGCGCGCGACTTCATCGTTGAGCCGGCGCAGGCGCACGACTTCGGAATCACGCGTGACGTCCGCCCAGGAAAGCCGCGGCGACGCCTCTCCCTCGGCCCGTGCCAGCGCCAGCGCGGCGAGCAGCTCCCCGGCGCCGGGATCGCAGAGCAGCTGGGTGCGCGGCGCGCCGAGCAGCCCCGCCGCAAGGTCGATCTGGCCAGCCGGGAAGATGGCGACCAGCGCCGGCCCCTCCGCCGCGTCGCGCATCGCCAGGCGATCGAGCAGCGGCGCCGGCACGGCCTCGCCGCCGGCACGGGCATCGAGCAGGATCAGGTCGAGCCGCGCCGTATCGAGCAACGGCAAGGCTGCCGCGAAACCGGCCTGGTCGCGCAGCCGGGCCCCGATCGCGGCGAACGCTTCCACCACATCCTGGTTCGCCGCCTCCGCGATCAGCAATGCGTTGACCGTCAGGTCATAGGGGGCGCCGGTAAGTTCGGGGGCCGCGGAAAGGTTCGCCATCGCCTTCTCGGAGTCGCTCCATGCCCCGGAGAGGCCCAACCTCCGAAACGGATGCTCGGTCCGCTCCATTCCGGAGCTGGCGGCGCGGCGCGGACGGGCGCAGGATTCATTGCCCGTCCGTTCCAAATCAGTCCATGACTGATCCGTCGGATTCGGCTGCAAATACTGCGGCTTCACTCTCGTCGCCGAGAAGCTCGCGCGTGGCGCTGGCGAGCAGGCCCGGCCCCAGCGCCAGCCCCACCGCGAAGAACACCGCTCCCACCACGCCGAACAGGATCTTGGCGGCGAGCGGCATGGCGAACTGCCTGGCGGCGAACGCCGCCGCCGCCACGCGCATCTGCTCCCGGTCGCCATTGGCCTGGATCAGCGTGGCGAAATAATCGCCCATCGCCGCCCACATCACGATGCCGGTGGCGACGGCGAAGATCAGCCCGATCAGGAAATAGCAGGCGAAGAGCAGCCAGAAACGGCCGCGCGTCAGCTCCCAGGCCGCATCGATGCTCATCCGGCGGCGATGGAAGCTCAGCGGAAAGATCAGCGAGATGCGGACCTCCGCCCAGACTACCGCGCAGAAAAAGGCCAGGAAGAGCAGGGCCGAGATCGCGCCGGCCGCCATTCCGTCGCCCAGCGCGAAACCGATTATCGTGATCAGCAGCAGCAACAGCAATTCGCCGATCAGCACCGCCGCGAAGACGCCGATGCAAACCAGGATCACCAGCCCGAGCATCCGGAACTCGTCCATGCCGAGCCGCATGAAGGCGAAGCCGCCCTCCTGCGGCCGCAGCATCGCACGGAACACCGCGTTCATCAGCACCACGACGAGCAGCAACAGGCAGAGATAGAGGAACAGCATCAGGCTGAACATCGGGCCGGCCCAGACCGAGAGCGCTGCCCCGGCATCGGCGCTGGCCGGCATCATCGTGCCGAACATCAACAGCCCCATGACCAGCGAAATGACGAGCGAGCCGGCACAATAGGTGACCGCCCAGATCGCCACCGCACCCGGCCGCTCGCGCAACAGCCCGAACGCACCGCCCAGAATCGAACCAACGCTCGCCATCACAATCTCCCGGTTCGCCGGCGTCAGTCGAGGCTCTTCACGATCTCTTCGACCATCTTCTTCGCGTCTGCCAGCAGCATCATGGTGTTGTCGCGGTAGAACAGCTCATTGTCCACGCCCGCATAGCCCACGCCGCCCATCGAGCGCTTGATGAACAGCACCGTCTTGGCCTTTTCGACGTCGAGCACCGGCATGCCGTAGATCGGCGAGGACTTGTCGGTCTTCGCCGCCGGGTTGGTCACGTCGTTGGCGCCGATGACGAAGGCGACGTCGGTCTGCGAGAACTCGCTGTTGATGTCCTCCAGCTCGAACACTTCGTCATAGGGCACGTTCGCCTCGGCCAGCAGCACGTTCATATGGCCCGGCATGCGCCCCGCGACCGGATGAATCGCGTACTTCACCCGGACGCCATGCTCCTTCAGCTTGTCGGCCATCTCGCGCAGCGCGTGCTGCGCCTGGGCGACCGCCATGCCATAGCCGGGCACGATGATCACCTGCTCGGCCTGGCTCATCAGGAAGGCGGCGTCCTCGGCCGAGCCGCGCTTCCACGGCCGGTCGATCGCCGCCGCGCCCGCGCCGCCGCCATCGGCGGCACCGAAGCCGCCCGCGATCACGCTGATGAAGCTGCGGTTCATCGCGCGGCACATGATGTAGCTGAGGATCGCGCCCGAGCTGCCGACCAGCGCGCCGGTGATGATCATCGCGCTGTTGTGCAGCGTGAAGCCCATCGCCGCCGCGGCCCAGCCCGAATAGCTGTTGAGCATCGAGACGACCACCGGCATGTCCGCGCCGCCGATCGGCACGATCAGCAGGAAGCCGATGACGAAGCTGAGCGCCGTCACGGTCCAGAACACCCAGGGGCTCTGGTCGGTCACGAAATAGGCGATCAGGCCGAGGATGCCGGCAAGCACGCCCAGGTTGATGACGTGCCGCCCGGGCAGCAGGATCGGCTTGCCCGACATGTTGCCGTTGAGCTTGAGAAAGGCGATCACCGACCCCGAAAAGGTGATCGCGCCGATCGCCACGCCCAGGCCCATCTCGATCCGGCTGACGCTCAGGATCTCGCCGTCCGCGCCCAGGATGCCGAAGGCGCCGGGATTGAGGAACGCCGCCGCGGCGACCAGCACCGCCGCCATGCCGACCAGCGAGTGGAAGGCGGCGACGAGCTGCGGCATCGCGGTCATCGCGATCCGCCGCGCGGTGACGAAGCCGATCACGCCGCCGATCGCGATCGCCGCGCCCAGCTCGATCGGGCTGGCGATCTCGTGGGTGATCAGCGTGGTGACGACGGCGATGGCCATGCCGAGCATGCCCAGCCGGTTGCCTCGCCGGCTGCTCGCCGGGCTGGAAAGCCCGCGCAGCGCCAGGATGAAGCAGACGCCCGCCACCAGATAGGCGAAGGCGACCCAGGGATTGATTGCTGCCCCCTCGTGCATCGACTCAGCCCTTCTTCTTGTACATGGCGAGCATGCGCTCGGTGACGGCGAAACCGCCGAAGATGTTCACGGATGCCAGCGCCACGGCGACGAGGCCGAGCCATTTGGCGATCTCGGCCCCCGATGCGGCCGAGGCGATCAGCGCGCCGACGATGATCACCGAAGAGATGGCGTTGGTCACCGCCATCAGCGGCGTGTGGAGCGCCGGCGTGACCGACCAGACCACGTAATAGCCGACGAAGCACGCCAGCACGAAAATCGACAGGATCGAGATGAAGTCCAACTATTCCTCCCCGGAACGGGGAGGGGGACCATGCGAAGCATGGTGGAGGGGGAGTGCGGCAAGGGCGACGATCGAAGTAACGACCGCGTCCAGATCCCGCAGGACCTCTGCCGCATTCACCCGGGTCACCCTGTACCCGTTCTCTTCCAAAAACCGGTCCCGCAGCGAATCCCGCTGCGGCCGGTCGCCACGTTCATGCGCCTCGCCATCCACTTCAACGACGAGCGAGGCAGTTCGACAATAGAAATCCACCACATAGGAGCCCACCGGATGTTGCCGGCGAAACTTGACTCCTGTCTTCGCGCCACGAAGCGCCTGCCAAAGCAGGCCCTCCGGAAGCGACACCTCCCGCCTCAACCTGCGAGCGGTGGAAACCTCGGGCCTCAGCATTTGCCGCACTCCCCCTCCACCGCCTTCGGCGGTCCCCCTCCCCGTTCCGGGGAGGAATATTATAGCAGCCTCTCGTGCACCACCTTGCCGCCCTGGGTCAGGCGGATGGCGTTGCCGATCTCCTCGTCGAGGATCGGCCTGCCCTGCTCCTTGTCCCAGAAGGCGGAGAGGAAGTTGAACAGGTTGCGCGCGAACAGCGCCGAGGCATCGGCGGCGAGACGCGAGGGCACGTTCCGGTGCCCGACGATCTTCACTCCGTGCCGCTCGACGATCTCGCCGGCGACCGCGCCCTCGACATTGCCGCCCGCCTCGACCGCGAGGTCGACGATCACGCTGCCGGGCTTCATCGTCGCGATCTGCGCGTCGCTGATCAGGCGCGGCGCGGGGCGCCCCGGGATCAGCGCGGTGGTGATCACGATGTCCTGCTTGGCGATGTGCGACGAGACCAGCTCGGCCTGGGCGGCCTTGTATTCGTCGCTCATCTCGGTGGCATAGCCGCCGGTGCCCTCGCCCTCGATGCCCTGCACCGCCTCCACGAAGATCGGCTTGGCGCCGAGCGACAGGATCTGCTCCCTGGTCGCGGCGCGCACGTCGGTCGCCGAGACCTGGGCGCCGAGGCGCCGCGCGGTCGCGATCGCCTGCAGCCCCGCCACGCCCACGCCCATCACGAAGACCTTGGCGGCCGAGACGGTGCCCGCCGCCGTCATCATCATCGGAAAGGCGCGGCCATATTCCGCCGCCGCGTCGAGCACCGCCTTGTAGCCCGACAGGTTCGACTGCGAGGACAGGATGTCCATCGACTGGGCCCGGGTGATGCGCGGCATCAGCTCCATCGCCAGCGCCTCGAACCCGCCGCTGGCATAGGCATCGACTCGCGCGCGCTCGCCAAAGGGATTGAGGCCGGCGACGATCCACGCGCCCGGCTTCGCGCCCGTCAGGCTCGCCGGGTCGGGGCCCTGCACGCCGAGCACGATGTCGGCATCCCTGAGCGTCGCCGCGCGATCGCCGATCGCGGCGCCCATATCGGCATAGGCCTGGTCGGCGATCGAAGCCGTGCCGCCGGCACCCTGCTCCACCGCCACCTGCGCGCCGAGGGCGACGAACTTCTTCACCGTTTCCGGAGTCGCGGAGACGCGCCGCTCGCCGGCGGCGGCCTCCTTCAGGACCGCGATCTTCACTTCGCGGAGATCAGGAAGACGACAAAGGCAGCAATCAGGGCCACGCCGATCGTGCCCCAGAACATCATCGCCTTGAAACCATTCCAGGTCTGCTCGTGCGCCTTGAGCTGTTCGGCGCTGTCGACCGTATCGACCATTCGTCTCTCCCCTTGAAACGTGAATTGGCCTGACCATAGCTCCGGGCCTCCACCCGCTCAACCCTCGTGCCGCTACGGCAGGCTTAAGCCCGCCTTTACCCTTCCTCTCTAAGAGGGACGCCCTGAAACGGGACATTGGGGACAGAAAGAGCGATGACGCGCAACGGCCAGCGCCTCCTGATGCTGATCGACGACGAGCCGGCCCAGCGCCGCCTCGTCGCCGCCATCGCCGCACGCCGCGGCTGGCGCACCATCTTCGCGAGCGAGGCCGAGACCGGCATCGCCACGCTGGGCACGCCCGACGGGATGGCGCTCGACGCGATCCTGCTCGACCACAGCTCGCCCGACGCCGATGCGGCGGGGCTGATCGGCGAGCTGCGCACCCGCCGGCCGCAGCTGCCCATCCTGATGCTCACCGCCAACGGATCGGTGGCCAATGCCGTGAACGCGATGCGCTCGGGCGCGACCGACTTCCTGGTGAAGCCGCTCGCCGCCGAGCGGCTGCTCGCCGCGCTCGAGGCTGCGGTGGGCGGCAAGACCGCGGGCGAGCTGCGCCCGCTCACCGAGAAGCTCTCCGCCCCGCTCGCCTTTGACGAGATCGTGGGCAGCGCCCCGCTGTTCCGCGCCGCGCTGGCGATCGCCGCCAAGGCGGCCCGCGCCCGGGTGCCCGTCCTGATCGAGGGCGAGAGCGGCGTCGGCAAGGAAGTGGTGGCCGAGGCGGTCCACGCCGCTTCCCCGCGCAGCAAGAAGGACATGGTCTGCGTCAATTGCGGCGCGATCCCCGCCAACCTGGTCGAGAGCGAGCTGTTCGGGCACGAGAAGGGCGCCTTCACCGGGGCGTTCGAGCGCAAGATCGGCCGCTTCGCCGACGCCGATGGCGGCACGCTGTTCCTCGACGAAGTGGGCGAGATGCCCCTCGACGCGCAGGTGAAGCTGCTGCGCGTGCTGCAGTCGGGCGAGATCCAGCCGATCGGCGCCCGCCACGCCCGCGAAGTCGATGTCCGCGTGATCGCGGCGACCAACAAGACGTTGCAGGCCGAAGTGGAGGCCGGGCGTTTCCGCGAGGACCTTTATTACCGCCTGAACGTCGTCCAGGTGACGATCCCGCCCCTGCGCGAGCGCATCGGCGACATCCCGGCGCTGGCCCGCCACCTGCTCGCCCGCATCGCCGAGCAGCCGGGCCTGCGCCCGCTCGGCATCACCGACGACGCGCTCCAGCTGCTGGGCAGCTATGACTGGCCGGGCAATGTCCGCCAGCTCCAGAACGCGCTGTTCCGCGCCGCCGTGCTCTGCGACGGCGACGGGCTCGCCCGTGCCGATTTCCCGCAGATCGCCCAGCTCGCCGCCGGACGGCCGGCGGCCAATGGCGCGCAGGTGCAGGGCACGGGCAATGCCGGCGTCACCCTGTTCCGCCCCGACGGCAATCTGCGCGCGCTCGACGAGATCGAGGCCGATGTGATCCGCCTCGCCATCGGCCATTATCGCGGCCGGATGACCGAAGTCGCCCGGCGGCTGGGGATCGGCCGCTCGACCCTCTACCGCAAGCTCGGCGAGCTGGGGATCGACCAGAGCGCCGCCTGAGCCTAGGCTCGCCGCCATGCTGGCCGAGGCGCTCCGACTGCTCGAGCAGGCCGCCGAACCCGGCGTGGCCGACGGGATGTCGCGCTTCGGCATTGCCACGGCGGACCGCGTCATCGGGATCAGGGTCGGCACCGTCCGCGGCATCGCCAAGGCGCTGGGGCGCGACCAGGCGCTTGCCGAGCGGCTATGGGATGCCGGGGTGTACGAAGCGCGGCTGCTCGCCTGCTTCGTCGGCGAGCCCGGAGCGCTGAGCGCCACGGGAATGGACCGCTGGGCCGCCGGGTTCGACAATTGGGCAACCTGCGACACCGCCTGTTTCGACCTGTTCGACAAGAGCCCGCTCGCCTGGGACGCCGTCCCCCGCTGGGCGGAGGACGATCGCGAGTTCGTGCGCCGCGGCGCCTTCGCCCTGCTCGCCGGGCTGGCGCTGCATGCGAAGAAGCTGGGCGACGCGCCCTTCCTGGAAGCGCTGCCGCTGATCGAGGCGCATGCCGATGATCCGCGCAACTTCGTCAAGAAGGGCGTGAGCTGGGCGCTGCGGGGGATCGGCATGCGCAACCCCGCCCTCCACGCCGCCGCCAGCGAAATGGCCGAGCGGCTCGCCGCCTCGCCCCGGCCCGCCGCGCGCTGGATCGGGCGGGACGCGGCACGCGACCTGGCGCGGCCGGCGGCCAGGCGGAAGGCCGGCCTCACCTAGAGCATCAGCCACTGCCAGAGCAGCCGTCCGGGCACGAAGGCGAACATGCCCGGCAGCAGCAGCCCGGCCGAATAGAGCGTCCACATCAGCCGCTTGTGCTGGGCGATCCGGCCCATGCGGGCGGCGCGGATGGCGCGGAACAGGGCGAGGAAGACCAGGGCCACGAACAGATGGATCAGGCTGAACTGGCCATGGTTGATCGTGCGGATGAACACCGCCGAGCCCGCCGCCGTCAGCATCAGCCCCGCCCAGATCCGGCCGAGCAGCCGGTGCGTCGCATCGCCCTTGCGGGCCAGCAGCACCCATAGCCCGAGCGGGATCGCCGGCAGCACGGTGGCGAGATGGACGAGGATCGCCACCTGCTTCATCTCATAGGTCGGCGGCGTCAGCCCGAGCAGCACCCGGCCGACCGCGATCATGGTGGCGCCGGCCAGCGCGGCGGCAGCGACGAGCAGCACGCCCTTGGCGGCGCGCGGCAGATCGATCGCGGCTTCTTCCCGAACATTTGTGGCCATTGCCTGTCTCCCGACGCTATTGACCCGGGCAGATTGGCGACTGGCCGGCCACCCGCAATCGGGGCTACGTGGGCCGGCGAGATGCTTCGCCGACGGGTGGAGGCGCACAGGGCGCCGCCATTTGGCGAAGCGCGAACGGGACGGGAAAGGCACGGTTTGGGCGGCACGCGGCGGATCCTGATCGACTGCGCGATCCTCTTCGGCGTGGGGCTGGTGCTGGCGCTGGTCGGGCCGTTCGGCAGCTTCGCGGCGCCGTTCGGGCTGCGGCTGCTCTACTGGCTGGCGATGAGCTATGCTGGCTATTTCCTCTATTTCCCCGCCATGGCCGCGGCGACCGCGCTCGCCCCCCGGCTGGAGCTGCCCGAGCCCGCGCTCTGGGCCGCCGCCTGCCTGCTCGCCACCCTGCCGATGACGGCGGTCACCTGGCTCGCCAACTTCGTCTGGCACGCCCCGCGCTGGCCGACGATCGAAGAGGCACTCGCCCAGTATCGCAACGTGCTCGTGCTGGGCGCCCTAGTCTGCGCGCTCTTCTGGTTCGCCCGGCAGCGACACCGGCCCGAGACCGCGGCCGAGACGGGAGCCGACCCGGCCGCGGAGCCCGGCCCGGCGGCGCTGCCCCGGCTGGTCGACCGGCTGCCCCCGCACCTGCGCGCCCCGCCGATCGCGCTGGAGATGGAGGACCATTATGTCCGCGTCCATACCCCGCGGGGCTCCACCCTGTTGCTGATGCGCCTGCGCGACGCGGTCGCCGAGCTGGACGGCACTCCCGGCGCGCTGGTCCATCGCAGCTGGTGGGTGGCGCGCGGCGCCGTCCAGGGCGTGCGGCGCGAGGGGCGCAACCTCCGCCTCCAGCTCGCCGGCGGGATCGAGGCGCCGGTCGCCCGCGCCCAGGCACCGGCGCTCGAGGAACAGGGCTGGTTCTAGCGGACCGCCACCAGCTTCGCCTTCGACAGATGCCAGCTGCTGTCGGCGGGATTGTCGCTCACGCCCGCGACCACGCGGTGGAGCGTATAGCTGCCCCGGAAATGCTGGCGCCGGCCGTTCTTGAGCGTGGCACGGACATCGACCGGCACTTCGATCCAGCGCTGGCTCATCCCGGCATCGGCATTGCGCGGCGTGCCCGCCGCCACCCGGCTGTGCGCCGTCGCGGCAAAGCCCTGGCGGAAATCCGCATAGCTCTTGCCGCTCGCCCTGCCGCCATCGTCCCAGGCCGCATAGGCGGCGCGGAAATCGCCGCGCTCGATCGCGGCATAGTAATTCTCCACCGTGCGGCGCGCGGCGGCGGTGGAACCGGCATCCTGGGCGTGCGCCGCCACCGGAGCGGCGAGCGCGGCGAGCGCGGCGAGCGCAAGGGCAGGGGCAGGGGCAATCCGCATGGGCTTCTCTCCTTCTAGCGCGCGATCAGCGCCGCATCGCGCAGGCCGCGCCACACCCGTAACGCTTGAACCGTCTCGACGACGTCATGCACCCGGATCAATTGCGCGCCCGCCTCGGCGCCCTTCAGCGCGAGCGCCAGGCTGCCGCCGAGCCGCTGGTCGGCCGGCGCCTCGTTCGCCAGCGCGCCGATCATCCGCTTGCGGCTGGCCCCCAGGACGATGGCGCAGCCCAGGCCGTGGAACAGCGCAAGCCCGTTGATCAGCGCGAGATTGTCCTGGAGCGACTTGCCGAAGCCGATGCCCGGATCGACCAGGATCCGCGCGCGATCCACGCCCGCGGCGGCAACTTCCTCGACCCGCCGCTCCAGCCAGTCGTACACGTCGAGCAGCACGTCGCCATAGCCCTCGCCGCCATGCGGCCCCTTTTGCGGCTCGGGCGAGTGCATCAGCACCACCGGGCAGCCGGCCGCCGCCACCACGTCGAGCGCGCCGGGATCGTAGAGCAGGGCGGCGACGTCGTTGACGAGATGCGCGCCCGCCTGGAGCGCGGCCGCCATCACCGCCGCCCGGCGCGTATCGACCGAGATCGCCGCGCCGCCGCGCGCGAGCCGGCGGATCACGGGCACGACGCGCTCGATCTCCTCGCCTTCCCACACCTCCGCCGCGCCGGGCCGCGTCGATTCGCCGCCAATGTCGAGGATCGCCGCACCGGCCGCCGCCATGTCGACGCCCGCGCTCGCGGCGGCATCGACGTCCTGCATGTGCGCGCCGGCATCGGAGAAGCTGTCCGGCGTGCGGTTGAGGATCGCCATCACCTGGGGCTGGTCGAGCCGCACCACCCGCTCGCCGAGCGTCAAGGGCGCGCGCGGCGCGGCGATGCGCCGGAGGATCGCGGCGATGCGCGGATCCTCGGGAAGGTCGGCGACGGAGACGGTGCGCTGGAGGACGCGGCTGCCCTTCTCGCGGGCGATCAGCTCGAAGGCCGAGCACCAGCTCAGGCCACCGGCGAGGCGGACGAGCTCGCCGTCGCGGTTCACCGGCGTGTCGGCAAGCTGCACGGGGCGCAGATAGAGCCGGGCGGAGGGAGGCAGATCGAGGATCATGGGGCGCGGAAAGTCACAAGAGTCGCGACATCTGCGCACGCGGCTGTCCCGGCGCTTGCGCGAGATGCAAGAGCGCGCCCGATGCGGCGGGGCATTGCGGAGGAAGGGAGTTGGCTGGCCATGGACCAACCGTCCCAGACGATATCCTATTTTGGAAGGGGCAAAGCGCGGCCGCTACCCGCTCGCCACCCTGAACTTGCCTGGCGATTGCCCGCAAAGGACGGGTACGCCCTGTTCCGTCATCCCCGCGAAGGCGGGGATCCAGGGCCGAGCACGACACAAGCGCTAGGAGATCCCGGCACTTTCGGAAAGCGTTCGCGCGGTGACGCCGATATCCCGCGACTACCCTTGATCCCCGCCTTCGCGGGGATGACGGCTATGGGAACGCCGTGCCTCAAGGGGACAATCGCCAACTTGTTTCAGGGTCCCCCCACGGGGCGATGCCGTCGCTTGTTGCGCGCCGCATGCCAAACCCCGGATCCGGTCCGGGGTTCGGCAGGAGGGCCTGGGGAGGAGCGCTGCCTCCTCCTTTCCAATTACGGCTGGGTCGCCAGCAGATAGGTCTGGCGCAGCGCGTCGATCGGCTTGAGGCCGTCGGCGGCCTCATAGTTCCAGAAGGTCCAGCCATTGCACGACGGCGCGTTCTGCAGCGTCGCGCCGAGCTTGTGGATCGAGCCGCTCTGGCCGTCGCAGCTCAGCGACCCATCGGCGCCGACCACCGCCCGCCAGCGGCGCTTGCCGTCGGTGAGCACGGTGCCGGGCGCGAGATAGCGGTTCTCGACCAGCTGGCCAAAGGCGACGCGCGGCTGGCTCTTGGGCGCCTGCATCGTCTTCAGCGCCGATTCGTCGAGCGGCAGCGCCGCCTCGATGCGCTCCTGCGCCGCCTCGACATAGGCGCTCTCGCGCTCGATGCCGATCCAGCGCCGGCCGAGCCGCTTGGCGACCGCGCCGGTGGTGCCGGTGCCGAAAAAGGGATCGAGCACCACGTCGCCCGGCTTGGTGCTGGCAAGCATGATCCGGTAGAGCAGCGCCTCGGGCTTCTGGGTCGGGTGGACCTTGGTGCCGCCCTTCTTCAGTCGCTCCTGGCCGCCGCAGATCGGGAATTCCCAGTCCGAGCGCATCTGGATCTCGTCGTTGAGCGTCTTCATCGAGCGATAGTTGAAGGTGTATTTCGCCTTCTCGCCGGTGCTCGCCCAGATCAGCGTCTCGTGCGCGTTGGTAAAGCGCGTGCCCTTGAAATTGGGCATCGGGTTGGCCTTGCGCCAGATGATGTCGTTGAGGATCCAGAAGCCCAGGTCCTGGATCGCCGAGCCCACCTTGAAGATGTTGTGATAGCTGCCGATCACCCAGATCGTGCCGTCGTCCTTCAGGATGCGGCGCGCCTCGGCCAGCCATTCGCGGGTGAACGCGTCATAGGCGGCGAGGCTGTCGAACTTGTCCCAGGAATCGGTGACCGCGTCGACATGGCTGCCATCGGGCCGGTTGAGGTCGCCGCCGAGCTGGAGATTGTAGGGCGGATCGGCGAAGATGCAGTCGATCGACTTGGCCGGCAGCGCGCGCATGGCCTCGATGCAGTCCTGCTGCAGGATCGTGTCATAGGGCAATACGTCGACCCAGCTACGCGCCGTTGCCGGCTTGAGTCTGCCCTTTTCGAGAACCCCCATTAACCTCTTTCCCCTTGTTGGAGAGGCGGTTTCTGTCGCGGAACGACCATCCGTCAAGCACAGATTGGTTAACGAAAAAACCTGCGATTCCGTTAACTTGTGGAACGGTTCGGAAACTTATCCACATGCTGAGTCGGGAAGTTATCCACAGCCACTAGATATGGGGTGTGGCGGAAAAGACTCAATCTGCCGCCACCCGGCGCTTTTCATCGTCATCCCCGCGAAGGCGGGGATCCGGGGTAACTTCGCGTGTCGCTTGGGCTCTGGATCCCCGCCTTCGCGGGGATGACGGAGAATCATGTGGCCCGGCTATTCCCCCGCCCGGCTCCCGAAATCGAAATGCGCCTGCGCGACCGGCGCGAAGCTCCTGCGGTGGTGCGGCGTGGGTCCGAGCGACCGCAGCGCTTCCTGATGGACCTTCGCGGCATAGCCCTTGTTGCTCGCCCAGCCATAGCCGGGATGGAGCGCGTCCAGCTCGATCATCATCGCGTCGCGCCGGTGCTTGGCGACGATCGAGGCGGCGGCGATCGACACGCAAAGCGCGTCGCCGCCCACGACGGCATGGCTCCGATGCGTCCAGTCGGGGCAGCGATTGCCGTCGACCAGCACGAAGGCCGGGGCCGGCCCGAGCGCCTCGACCGCGCGGGTCATCGCCAGCATCGTCGCCCAGAAGATGTTGAGGCTGTCGATCTCCTCGACCGTGGCGATGCCCAGGCCCACCCGGGCGCAGGCGAGGATCTCGGCGCAGAGCCGCTCGCGCTTGCCGGCCGTCAATGCCTTGGAATCGTCGATGCCCTCGGGGATGCATCCGGGATCCAGCACCACGGCGGCGGCGACCACCGGGCCGGCGAGCGGGCCGCGACCGGCCTCGTCCACCCCCGCGACCGGGCCGCCGTGCAGCTTGCCGTATTTCCGCTCGAACTTCAGGTCAGGTCCGGAATTCCTAGGCATCGCCGACTCGCCATGGCGGATAGCGGCGCATCTCGCCGGCCTGGTAGAGGCGCACCGAATTGCCCGCCGGGTCGCGCAGCCGCGCCTCGCGCCAGCCCCAGGTCTCGTCCTTGGGCTCCTGCTCGAACGCGATGCCCTGCTGCTGGAGATAAGCGACGGTGACGTCGAGGTCGCCGCATTCGAAATAGACGACCGGCGCGGTATATCCCGGATCGGTGGCGATGCTGAACGTCGCGCCGCCCTCGGTCTCGAACCGGGCATAGCGGGGGCTGGCGCGGACGACCTGGGTGAGGCCGAGCAGCCGGTAGAAGCGCTCGCTGGCGGCGAGATCGGTGGCGGGGACGGTCACCTGGTTCAGCATCGGCTCGAAGAAGCTCAGATTGAGGTCGAGCCGCACCGCCTGATGCCCCATCGGGCCATGGCCGCGGCCCAGCCCCGGCGCCTCGCGCATCGCGATGCGCACGAAGCGGCGGGCGCGGCGGACGGCCTCGGGCAGGTCCCATTCCTCGGCCAGCCCGCAGGCGATGGCGGTGGATAGGGTGCAGCCCGTGCCATGGGTATTGTCGGTCTCGATGCGCGGATTGCTCCACTCGATCTCGGGCGGATCCTCGGGATCGGCGGAATAGAGCCGGTCGGTGATGATCGGGCCCTCGACATGGCCGCCCTTGACCAGCACCGCGCAGCGATGCGCCGCGACCAGCGCGCGGGCGTCGCCGCCCAGCGCCGCGAGCTCCGGGATATTGGGAGTGACGACGCTGGCACGGTCCATCAGCCGCTCGAACGCCGCTATCGTCGCGTCGTCGGCAAGCGTGGCGCCGCTGGTCGCGACCATGACGGGATCGAACACCACCGGCACGCCGGGCAGCTCGGCGAGCTTCTCGGCCAGCGCCAGCGCGGTGCGCGCCGAGCCGATCATGCCGATCTTGATCGCGTCGACGCCGATATCGGTGACGCAGGCGTCGATCTGGGCGAGCACCATCTCGGTGGGGACCGGGTGGACGCCGGTGATGCCCAGGGTGTTCTGCGCGGTGATCGCGGTGATCGCGGTCATCGCATGGCCGCCGAGCATGGTGACGGTCTTGATGTCGGCCTGGATGCCGGCGCCGCCGCCGGAGTCCGACCCGGCGATGATCAGGATGCGAGGCGTCATGGTCTTCAGCCCTTGAACCGGTGCTCCGTGCTGCCCGGGTTGTTCGCCAGTGCCATACCCACGCGCGCCGGCCGATCCAACAGCTCGCCGCCGCAATTCGGGCAGCGTTCGTCGAGCGCATCGGCGCAGGCGGCGCAGAAGGTGCACTCGAACGAGCAGATGAAGGCACCGCCCTCGTCGGCGGGAAGATCGGCGCCGCAGCGCTCGCAATCGGGGCGCATCTCAAGCATCGGCACGGCTCCGCATATGGTCATGGACGAACCAGGGGTCAGCGGCGATCGCCGGCGCGCCCACCAACTCCACCGGCAGCGCCGATTTCAGCCGCGGGCTCATGCCGCCGCCGCGCGCACGACGTCGCAGATCCGGTCGACCACCGCCTCGACCTGGGCCTTGTCGTCGCCCTCGGCCATCACGCGGATCACCGGCTCGGTGCCTGAGGCGCGGATGACGAGGCGGCCCTTGCCGTCGAGCTCGGTCTCGGCCGCGGCGATCGCATCCCGAACGCGCGGATCCTCGAGCGGCTTGCCGCCCTTGAAGCGGACATTCTTGAGCAGCTGGGGCAGCGGATCGAAGCGGTGGAGCACCTCGCTGGCCGGCGCGCCGGCGCGGACCAGCTCGGCGAGCACCTGGAGCGAGGCGACCAGGCCGTCGCCGGTGGTGGCATAGTCGGACAGGATGATGTGGCCCGACTGCTCGCCACCGACATTGTAGCCGGAGCCGCGCATCTTCTCGAGCACATAGCGGTCGCCCACCTTGGTGCGGATCAGGCCGAGGCCCTGCGCCGCGAGATGGCGCTCGAGCCCGAGGTTCGACATCACGGTGGCGACGAGGCCGCCGCCCGCGAGCCGGCCCTGGCGTGCCCAGCCGCCGGCGATCGTCGCCATCAGCTGGTCGCCGTCGACCACCTTGCCATGCTCGTCGACCACGATCAGCCGGTCGGCGTCGCCGTCGAGCGCGATGCCGATATGCGCGCCCGAACCGACCACCGTCTCGCACAGCGTATCGGGCGCAGTCGAGCCGACGCCGTCGTTGATGTTCTTGCCGTTGGGCGTGACGCCGATCGCGATCACATCGGCCCCCAGCTCCCACAAGGCCGAGGGCGCGACCTGATAGGCGGCGCCATTGGCGCAATCGACGACGATCCTGAGCCCGTCGAGCGTGAGCTCGGACGGGAAGGTCGACTTGGCGAAGTGGATATAGCGGCCGCGGGCGTCCTCGACCCGGCGGGCCCGGCCGATATCGGCCGAGGCGGCGAGCGGCACCTCGCCGTCGATCAGCGCCTCGATCGCCAGCTCGTCGGCGTCGGACAGCTTGTAGCCGTCGGGCCCGAACAGCTTGATGCCGTTATCGGCATAGGGATTGTGGCTGGCGGAGATCATCACGCCCATGTCGGCGCGCATCGAATGGGTGAGCATCGCCACCGCCGGCGTCGGCATCGGCCCGACCAGCACCACGTCCATGCCCACCGAAGTGAAGCCGGCGACCAGCGCGTTCTCGAGCATATAGCCCGAGAGCCGCGTGTCCTTGCCGATCACCACCCGGTGCCGGTGATCGCCGCGCCGGAAATGCGCGCCGGCCGCCATGCCGACCTTCATCGCCATCGCCGCCGTCATCGGCGACAGGTTCGTCGCGCCCCGGATTCCGTCGGTACCGAAATATTTTCTTGCCATGTGCCGTTTTCTCGCGACCTTGCGGGCCCTCAACCGCCACCGGATTAGCGCGGAATTTCTCAAAGGGCGAGCATGTCGCAACCAACCCGTATCCTGTTGTCCCTGATCGCGGGACTGATTCTCGGCGCCGTGCTCGCCGCCTGGGCGCCCGCCGCGGCGCTGACCGCCGCCGAATTCGCCCAGCCGATCGGCCAGGCCTGGCTCAACGGCCTGCAGATGACGATCGTGCCGCTGGTCGTCGCGCTGCTGATCACCGGCGTCGCCGCCACCGCCGAGGCCGCGCAGGCCGGCCGCCTGGCGGGCCGCGCGATCGCGCTCTACGTGATCGTGCTGTTCCTCTCGGCCACGGCCGCGGCGATCCTCACCCCGCTGTTCCTCCACTTCGCGCCGCTGCCGCATGAATCGGCCCAGGCGCTGCGCGGCGCGCTGGCCGGCGCCGAGAAGATCGGGCCGGTCCCGCCGATCGGCGAGTTCCTGGCCGCGATCGTGCCCGCCAACATCGTCAAGGCGGCGGCGGAGAACGCCTTCCTCTCGCTGATCATCTTCTCGCTGATCTTCGCCTTCGCGATGACCCGGGTGGGCGGCGAGGTCCAGACGCTGCTGACCAACTTCTTCAAGGCGCTGCGCGACGTGATGCTGGTGGTGATCGACTGGGTGCTGTGGGTGGGGCCGCTCGGCGTGTTCGCCCTTGCCCTGGTCGTCGGCGCCAAGGCCGGCACCGGCGCGTTCGGCGCGCTGATCCACTATATCCTCACCGTCGCCGGCGTCGGCCTGGCGGTGACGATCTTCGCCTATCCCGTGGCGGTGTTCGGCGGGCGCGTCCGCCTCGGCCGCTATGTCCGCGCCGCGCTGCCGAGCCAGGCGGTGGCGCTCAGCACCCAGTCCTCGCTCGCCACCCTGCCGGTGATGATCGAGGGCTCGGGCAAGCTCGGCGTGCCGGTGGCCGTGTCGGGCGTGACCCTGCCGCTGGCGGTGGCGATCTTCCGGGCGACCGGCCCGGCGATGAACTTCGCCGTCGCCATCTATGTCGCCGAATGGTTCGGCGTGCCGCTGAGCCCGGCGACGCTGGCGGTGGGCGTGGTGGTGGCGACGCTGACCTCGCTCGGCTCGGTGAGCCTGCCCGGCACGGTGAGCTATGTCAGCGCGATCGCCCCGGTCGCCGCGACGATCGGCGCGCCGGTGAGCCCATTGGGCCTGCTCGTCGCGGTCGAGACCATCCCCGACATCATGCGCACCGTCGGCAACGTCACCTGGGACATCGCCGCGACCAGCTGGCTGTCGCGCCGCGCCGGCAAGGTGCCGCTGGACGAGGCGGACGCGATCCTCGCCCATGATACGTGAGCGCGCATAGGGCCGGAGCGTGGCTGGCCCTGCTCGTCGCCTCGGCGGCGGGCACCGCCCTCCTCGAATGGATCGGGCTGTCGGCCGGGCTGCTGCTCGGCCCGATGCTCGCCGCGATCCTCTTCTCGGCGCGCGGCGCGCGGCTGAGCCTGCCCAGGCCGCTGTTCGTCGGCGCCCAGGCGGTGATCGGCTGCCTTATCGCCGGCACGCTCGACATCGGCGCCTTCTCGCGCGTGGCGACGCAGTGGCCGCTGTTCGTGGGAGTAACCGCCGCGACTCTGGGCGCGAGCAGCCTGCTCGGCTATCTGCTCAGCCGCTGGCGGGTGCTGCCCGGCAGCACGGCGATCTGGGGATCGATGCCCGGCGCGGCTTCCGCCATGGTGGTGATGGCCGACGCATTCGGCGCCGACGCCCGGCTGGTGGCGTTCATGACCTATACCCGCGTCGTCTGCGTCGCGGCGGTCGCCTCGATCCTCGCCGCGACGCTTGGCGCGCACCGGGGCGGCGACTGGCTGGCGACGATGCTCGCACCCGCCCCGCTGCTCCCTTCGCTCGCCACGCTGGCGGTGGCAGGGATCGGCGCGTTCGCCGGGCTTCGCCTGCGCATTCCCGCCGGCGCGCTGCTGGTGCCGATGGCGGCGGGGATCGCCCTCCATGCGCTCGACATCCTGCGGATGACCCTGCCCGAGCCGGTGCTGGCGGCGAGCTATGCGCTGGTCGGCTGGCGGATCGGCCTGGCCTTCACCCGCGAGACGCTGGCGGTCGCCGGCCGGGCGCTGCCGCGGGTGCTGCTCGCCACCTTCGCGCTGATCGGCTTCTCCGCCGCGCTCTCGCTGCTGCTGTCGAAGCTCACCGGCATCGATCCGGTGAGCGCCTATCTGGCGGTGAGCCCGGGCGGGCTCGATTCGGTGGCGATCATCGCCACCTCGGTGCCGGTGGACCAGCCCTTCGTGATGGCGATGCAGGCGCTGCGGTTCCTCGCGGTGCTGGCGCTGGGGCCGATGCTGGCAAGGGCGGCGGCGACACGATTTGCCGGGCGCATCGCGGCATGACGGGCTGAGCCGAGGACATATCCATCATGCCCGTCCTGCCGCTCCTGCTGCTGGTCACGACCACGCCATTGCCCCAGGCCATCGAGCTGCGCGGCGCGACGATCCGCGAATGGGGCGCGACGCCCGCCTTCGGCTCCGGCGTGATCCGGACGGTGCGCAAGCTGCTAGTCGTTACTGCGAACGGCGTGACGCTGACACTCTACCGCACCCATTTCTCCGCAAGCGATGAAACGCCGGCACCCGGAAGCCGCTGCGACATCATCTACAGGCATCAGGCGGAGGTCAGCGCGCTTTCCGATCATTTCATCAGCACCAGCTCTTCCGACATGGTCGGGTGCAGCGCCACCGTCTGGTCGAACGCGTCCTTCGTCAGCCCCGCCTTCACCGCCACCGCCGCGGCCTGGAGGATCTCCGGCGCGTCGGGGCCGATCATGTGGAGGCCGACCACGCGGCCGGTCGTCCCTTCGCAGATCATCTTGTAGAGCGCGCGCTCGTTGCGATCGGCGAGCACGTTCTTCATCGCGCGAAAATCGGACTGGTAGACCGCGATCGAACCCAGCTTGTTGCGCGCCTCGCTCTCGGTCATGCCGACGCCGGCCATCGGCGGGTGGCTGAACACGGCGCTGGGGATGCAGCCATAATCGACCTGGTGCGGCTTGTTGCCGAAGATCGTGTCGGCGAACGCCTGCCCCTCGCGGATCGCCACGGGCGTGAGCTGCACCCGGTTGGTCACGTCGCCCACGGCATAGATCGAATCGACCGACGACTTGTTGTCCGCATCGACCTTCACCGCGCCCTTTTCGTCGAGCTCGACGCCGACATCCGCCAGGCCCAGCCCCTCGGTATTGGGCACGCGGCCGGTCGCGAACAGCACGCAATCGACTTCGATCGGCTCATGCTTGGTCAGCGTGACCTTGAGCGCGCCGCTCTCGAGCTTCTCGATCGACTTGAACTCGGTGTGGAAGCGGAAATCGATGCCCTTCATCAGCGAGATCTGGAGCAGCCGGTCGCGCATCGAATGGTCATAGCCGCGCAGGATCACGTCGGTGCGGTTGACCAGCGTGACATGGCTGCCGAACTCGTTGAAGATGCCGGCGAACTCGTTGGCGATATAGCCGCCGCCCGCGATCAGCACGCGCCTGGGCAGCTTCTCCAGGTGGAACACTTCGTTCGACGTGATGCCGAGGTCGCTGCCCGGGAAATCGGGCACGTGCGGGTGCGCGCCGGTGGCGATGAGGATATATTTCGCGGTGATCCTGCGGCCGCTCGCCAGCGTGACTTCGTGCGGGCCGGTGGCGGTGGCGCGCTCGAGAAAGGTCTCGACCTGGTTGTTGTGCAGCGTCTGGGTGTAGAGGCCGTTGAGCCGGTCGACATCCGCCAGCACATTGTCGCGCAGCACCGCCCAGTCGAAATCACATTCGGGCACGTTCCAGCCGAAGCGGCGCGCGTCCTTCAGATCCTCGGCGAAATGCGCGCCATAGACGAGCAGCTTCTTGGGCACGCAGCCGCGGATCACGCAGGTGCCGCCGATGCGATATTCCTCGGCCACCGCGACCCTGGCGCCATGGGCGGCCGAGACGCGCGAGGCGCGGACGCCGCCGGAGCCGGCACCGATGACGAAAAGGTCATAGTCATATTCGGCCACCGGCAATCCTCCGCTCGTTTCGAGGCCGGGAGATAGGGCGCATGCGCCCCGATGCCAATGTCAGCCCCGGCGCAGGTCGATCCGGCGCGAGAGGAAATGGAGGATCCAGGCGATCCCCACCGCCGCCAGCGCGACCGGGACGATAACGGCCGGCACGTCCTGCGGCGCCACGAAATGCTGTGCGCCGATGCCGAGCGCGGCGAGGCCCCAGACCCAGGCATGGAGCGCGATCCGCCATGGATTGCGGCGGCGGAAGCGCGCGGCCAGCTCGCGCGGGATCGGCACGCGCGTCGCCAGCTCGCCGCGGATGCGCTCGCGCAGGCGGCGCAGGTCGCGGCGGAAGCGGTAGAGCTGCCAGATCGGCCAGCCGTGCAGCAGCGCCCCGCCCGCCGCGCCGCCGATCACCAGGGTCGGGCCGATCGGCAGGCCCGCCGCCATGGCGATGGCGAGCAGGCCGGCGATGAACAGCCCGAACAGCCAGCCATGGACCTGGGCGGCGACATGCTCGTGCTCGACATAATGATCGATCCGCGCGAACGCCTCGGCCTGCCAGCCGGGGATCGCCACGGCGGGGGCGGGAAGCAGGTCTCCGGTACCGGGATCGAAGAGCGGGCCGAGCGGACTCGCCGGAAACCAGCGCTCGATCGCCGCCCGCTCGCTCTCCCGCACGATTCGCCTGCGATCCATCGGCTGCCCCCTTGCCGTGACGGGGCGAGTCTAGCGGGGGAGAGTTGCCGAATGCTTGACCGCCACCCCCCGCGAAAACAGGGGGTGACGGTGCGGGATTGGGGATGACGAGCGGGCGCTCAGCGCTTCCGCACGAACTCCGCCCGCAGCACCAGGCCCTTGATGCCGTCGAACTTGCAGTCGATCTCCTGGCTGTCGCCGGTGAGGCGGATCGACTTGATCAGCGTGCCGCGCTTCAGCGTCTGCCCGGCGCCCTTCACGGTCAGGTCCTTGATCAGCGTGACCTGGTCGCCGTCCCGGAGGAGGTTGCCGACCGAGTCGCGCACCTCGACCACATCCGCCGCGCCGGCCTTCGCCGCGGCTTCGGCGGCGGGGATCCATTCCCCGCTCGCCTCGTCATAGACATAGTCTTCGTCGCCGCTCATCCGAATGCCCGGGCGATCAGGTCGTTGGTCGAGGCGTCGAAGCTCTGGTCGCCCGCGCCCGCCGCCTTGGCCATTTCCTTGCCGAGCTCGACGCCGAACTGGTCGAACGCGTTGATGCCGAGCAGCACCGCGTTCACGAAGGTGCGCTGCTCGTAGAACGCCAGGATGGCGCCCAGCGTGCGCGGATCGACGCGATCGAGCAGCAGGGTAGCCGAGGGCCGGTCGCCCGGATAATCGCGCGCCAGATCGTCATTCTTGCGGCCGGCCATCAGCGCCGCGCCCTGGGCGAACATGTTGAGCAGCAGCTGGCGGTGGTGCTCCTCCGCCAGCCCGTCGCCCGGCTCGATCGAGCCGACGAACTCGAGCGGCACCAGGCGGGTGCCCTGGTGGAGCAGCTGGAACACCGCATGCTGGGCATCGGTGCCGACGCCGCCCCAGGTGATCGGCGCGGTCGGCCAGGCAACCGGCTGGCCCTCGGCGGTGACGCGCTTGCCGTTCGATTCCATCTCGAGCTGCTGGAGATAGCTGGGCAGCAGGCGGAGCCGCTCGTCATAGGCGAAGGTGGCGCGCGTCTCGCAGCCGCGGACCTGAGTGTAATAAAGGTCGGCGAAGGCGGCGAGGACGGGCGCGTTCGCCTCGAACGGGGCGAGGCGGAAATGGCGGTCCATCTCGGCGGCGCCTTCGAGCAGTTCCTCGAACGCGTCCCAGCCCAGCGCCAGCGCCGCGGGGAAGCCGATCGACGACCAGAGCGAATAGCGGCCGCCCACCGATTCGGCGAAGGGCAGCACGCGCGTCTCGTCGATGCCGAACGCGACTGCCCTTTCCGGCGCGGCGGTGAGCGCGACGAGCTTGCCATAGGGATCGGCGACGCCGCCCTGCATCAGCCAGGAGATCGCGCTCTCGGCATTGAGCATGGTCTCGGTGGTGGTGAAGGTCTTGGAGGCGATGGCGACCAGGGTGGTCTGCGGATCGAAGCGGTCGAGCGCGGTCTCCAGCGCGACGCCGTCGACATTGGAGACCACCGCGACTTCGTAGCGCCCGGCTTCGCGGCCGAGCGCGTCGACGAGCAGGTCCGGCCCCAGCGCCGAGCCGCCGATGCCGATATGGAGGATGCTGCGCACCGGGCCGAACGCCTCGGCCTCGATCGCGTCGATCAGCGCGCGCATGCGGGCATGATAGGCCTGGGCGCGGGCGACGCTGTCGGGCGAGCCCTCGCCGCGCTCGGCCGTGTGCTCGGCGGCGCGGCCTTCGGTGACGTTGATCTTCTCGCCGGCGAACAGCGCGTCGCGCTTGGCGACCAGGCCCATCTCCGCCGCGATCCGGGTGAAGGCAGCGACGAGCTCGGGCGTGAGGTGCGTCTTCGACCAGTCGAAATGAATGCCGGCGACATCGGCGGAGAGCGTGGCGACCCGGCGCGAATCGCGCGCGAACAGTTCGGCGAGCGTCGGGACTTCGAGCGACTTGACGGCGGACCAGTCGGGCAATGCCATGTTCATCTCCTTTGGGGACAAGTGCGCCCCTATCGTCCCGGGATCGCCACCGCCACTCCATTCATCGGCTTGACCTCATCGCGCGCCCCAAGCAGAGCAGGTACCCATGGAAAACACGCCCGCCGATTCCCTGAACGAGAAGCCCGCCACGCCCGCCGCGGCGGCCGCGGAGGAGAAGCCCAAGAACGAGTGGAAGGACCTTGGAGTCTTCCTCGTCAAGCTGGCGCTGATCGTCTTCGTGGTGCGCAGCTTCATCTTCTCGCCCTTCTCGATCCCTTCCGAATCGATGATGCCGCGGCTGCTGATCGGCGACTATCTGTTCATCACCAAGTGGAACTACGGCTATTCCAGGCACTCGCTGCCCTGGAGCCTGCCGCTGATCCCGGGCCGGATCTTCCCCGGCACGCCCGATCGCGGCGACGTGGTGGTGTTCAAGGCGCCGGGCCATGACGGCGAGGACTGGATCAAGCGCGTGATCGGCCTGCCGGGCGACAGCGTCCAGGTGGTGAACGGCCAGGTGGTGCTGAACGGCAAGGCCGTACCCAAGCAGAAGATCGCCGATCTCGAGCTGCCGATCACGCCCAACTTCACCAACTGCCCCACCTTGTTCCAGGCCGTGAGCGCCAAGGGCGATCCGGTGTGCAAGCTGCCGCGCTTCCGCGAGACGCTGCCGGGCGGCAGGACCTATGACGTGCTCGACCAGGGGCTGACGCCCCAGGACAATACCGAAGTGTTCCACGTGCCCGCCGGCCATGTCTTCCTGATGGGCGACAATCGCGACAACTCGACCGACAGCCGCTTCGCCCAGCCGCCCGAGGGCCAGGGCATCGCCTATGTCCCGCTCGAGAATCTCGAGGGCAAGGCCGTGCTGAGCTTCTGGTCGACCGACGGCAGCGCCAACTGGTTCCTGCCCTGGACCTGGTTCACCGCGGCGCGCTGGGGCCGGATCGGGGAAGGCTTTTGAGCGCTCCCGATCTGGGGGAGTGGATCGTCAGGACCTTCGGCCAGCGCCCCGCGGACCTGGCCCCGTATCAGCGCGCGCTGACCCATGGCAGCCAGGCGGCCGAGAATTACGAGCGGCTCGAATTCCTGGGTGACCGGGTGCTGGGCCTTGCCATCGCCGAATGGCTGTACGAGCGCTTCTCCGGCGAGCCCGAGGGCGCGCTGTCCCGCCGCCTCAACGCGCTGGTGACCGGCGCGATGTGCGCCGACGTGGCGCGCGAGGCCGGCGTGCCGCCGTTGCTCCGCCTGGGCAAGCAGGCGCGGGGCGACGGCGCGGCGGACAGCGACAATGTGCTGGGCGACGCGATGGAGGCACTGATCGGCGCGCTCTATCTCGAGTTCGGCTTCGCGCCGGCGCGCGACTTCGTCCGCAAGGCCTGGGCGAAGCATATCGACGCGCATGCCAGCGCCCCCCGGCACCCCAAATCGGCGCTGCAGGAATGGGCGGCCGCGAACAATCGCCGCCCGCCCGAATATGTGGTGACCGACCGCTCGGGTCCCAACCATGCGCCGCGCTTCACCGTGAAAGTGGCGATCGGCAGCTTCGCCGAGGCCGAGGCCCAGGGCACCAGCAAGCAGGATGCCGAGACCGCGGCGGCAGCGGCGCTCCTGGCGAAGCTGAAGCAGTGAGTTTTCTCACGCGAGGACGCGAAGGCACGCAGAAGGAAGGATTGTTCACGCGGAGACGCGGAGACGCGGAGACGGTTACGTGTCGCGTCAGCGACACGCTTCATCGCGACCGCGCAAGATGTCCTGCCGCTGACGCGGCATACGCCCAAGCCGCGAGCGATTTCTCCGCGCCTCCGCGTCTCCGCGTGAACTCTCTTCTTTCTCTTCGTCGCGCCGTTGCGTCGCCGCGCGAACAAATCATCGGAATCCAAGCATGACTGAACAACGCTGCGGCCTGATCGCGATCGTCGGCGCCCCCAATGCCGGCAAGTCGACGCTCGTCAACGCGCTGGTCGGCCAGAAGGTCGCGATCGTCAGCCCCAAGGCGCAGACCACGCGCACCCGCGTGATGGGCATCGCGATCGACGGCGACGCGCAGCTGATTCTGGTCGACACGCCCGGCATCTTCACGCCCGAGCGCCGGCTGGACCGCGCGATGGTCGCCGCGGCCTGGGAAGGCGCGGAGGGCGCGGACCTGGTCGCCCTGGTGGTCGACGGCAAGGGCGGGATCGGCCCCAAGGTGCACACCGTGATCGAGAGCCTGAAGGGCCGGCCCGAGCGCAAGATCCTGATCCTCAACAAGGTCGACCTGGCCGACAAGCCGCGGCTCCTCGGGCATGCGGCCAAGCTCAACGAGCTGCTGCCCTTCGACGAGACCTGGTTCGTCTCCGCCCAGACCGGCGACGGCGTGGCCGAGCTCAAGGCCGCACTCGCCGGGGCGATGCCCGAAGGGCCGTGGCACTTCCCCGAGGACCAGGTGAGCGACGCGACCGACCGCATGCTCGCCGCCGAAGTGACGCGCGAGCAGCTCTATCTCCAGCTCCACAAGGAACTGCCCTATTCGAGCGCGATCGAGACCGAGCAATATAAGGAGCGCGAGGACGGATCGGTCGAGATCCACCAGCAGATCCTGGTCGAGCGCGAGACGCAGCGCGCGATCGTGCTCGGCAAGGGCGGTGCCCGCATCAAGGAAATCGGTGCCCGCGCCCGCGCCGAACTCTCCCGTCTCATGGGCGTAAAGGTCCATCTCTATCTTCACGTCAAAGTAAGGCCCGAATGGCAGGAAGACCGTTCGCTTTACCGTGAGATAGGGTTGGACTGGGTCGAGTGACGCACAAGCTCAAGGTTGCCATCGTACAGGATTCGCCGGTTCCGCTCGCAATCGGGGCGGGCCTGGACAAGGCCGTGGCCAAGGCGCGCGAGGCGATCGAGAAGGGCGCGCGCGTCGTCGCCTTCGGCGAAGGCTTTCTGGGCGGCTATCCGGCCTGGCTCGAGCATGTCGCCCCGGCGCGGCTATGGGACCATCCGGGCACGCGCGAGCTGCACGCGCTGCTGCTCGACCAGGCGATAAGCGGCGAGGACCCGCGCTTCCAGCCGCTGCAATGGACGGTGGACATCGCCGATGTCGCCGTCTCCATCGGCGGCTATGAACGCGTGCGCCAGAGCCTTTACGCCACCCAGTTCCTGTTCCGGCCCAAGGCGCCGGTGCTGCGCCACCGCAAGCTGATCCTCTCCCCCGCCGAGAAGCTGATGCTGGGCCAGGGCGACGGATCGACCTTGGGGCTGCACGCCGCGCCCTGGGGCAGGATCGGCCAGCTCGCCTCGACCGAGCATTGGATGCCGCTCGCCCGCGCGGCGATGCATCACGAAGGCGAGACGGTGCACGTCGCCGCCTGGCCTTCGCTCACCGACATCGCGATGCTCGCCTCGGCGCATTATGCCTATGAGGGGCGCGCCTTCGTGCTCGCGGCGGGGACGGTGCAGCACAGGCAGGAGCTCATCGCCGGCTATGAGAAGGCCGGCGGCGACGGCTCGGCGCGCAAGCTGCTCGACCGGCTGCCCGAGGGCCAGATCCAGCATGGCCACAGCGCGATCCTGGCACCCGACGGTGCCGTGATCGCCCAGGCCGGCACGGCGCCCGAGCTGCTGATGGCGGAGATCGACCTCGACGAAGTCGGCCGCGGCCTCGCCACGATGGACGTGGACGGCGCCCAGGCGCGGCACGACGTGTTCGAGCTCTCGGTCGATCGGCGGGCGCGGGCCGGGATCGTCGAGAAAGCGGCCTGAGGCGCGCTATTTCTCCAGCGTGAAGGCGACCCGGTAGAGCCCGGGATGCGCCTCGCCATGGCGCCTGTTGCCGTCGATCAGCCCCTTTGCGTTCAGATGCTCGAACACCCGGCGCGCGGCATCGGCATCGGCGCTTTGCGCATAATTGACCACGCGGGTGCCATCGAGGCTGCGGTGCAGGCTGGCGGAGAGCCAGCCCTCGACTTCGCGCGCGGCGCGCGCGGCCTCGGCGAGATAGGCGATCATCGCCTCCTGCCCGCCCTCGGGCACGGTGAAGACGTTGATCTGGGTGACGATATCGCGATTGGCAGTGATGATCGGCATGGACCTGCTCCTTCCGGGGCACGGCCAGCGGGGATCGGTTCGGGCAGGATCGCGCGCGCCAAGCCCCGGCGGCACGCGCCGGTTGCTTGTCGCGGGTTCGCCCGGGGGCGACACGGAGCCTCGCGCGCGAGGGAGCGGGCTTACCGATGCCGCTCGGGTCCTTTTCGACGGGCCGATCCTAGCAGGTCGCGGGCGCCTGGCCCAGCACCTGCTCCACCCACTCCGGCACCAGCGCCCCCGCCGGGCCCAGCCGGCTCTCGCCGAACCAATGGCTGCCCGCGCTGGGATCGAGGTTCAGCTCCAGCGTCCGCGCGCCATGATAGCGCGCCGTCTGGACGAAGCCCGCCGCCGGATAGACCGCGCCCGAGGTGCCGATCGAGACGAACAGATCGGCGTCCGCCAGCGCCCGCTCGATCGTTTCCATGTGATAGGGCATCTCGCCGAAGAACACGATGTCGGGCCGCAGCGCCGGGCTGCCGCAATCGGGGCACTCGCTCTCCGGCGGCAGCGCGCCTTCCCATTCCACGCTGTCGCCGCACGCCGCGCACAGGGCGGACTTCAGCTCGCCATGCATGTGCAGCAGCCGCCGGGCGCCGGCGCGCTCGTGCAGGTCGTCGACATTCTGGGTGACGATCAGCAGCTGCCCCGGCCATTCGGCATCGAGCCGGGCGAGCGCCCGGTGCGCGGCATTGGGCTCGACTTCGCCCAGCTTCGCCCGGCGCGCGTCATAGAAGCGGTGGACCAGCTCGGGATCATGCGCGAGCGCCTGGGGCGTGCAGACATCTTCCACCCGATGCCCCTCCCACAGCCCGCCCGGGCCGCGAAAGGTGGCGATGCCGCTCTCCGCCGAAAGGCCGGCACCGGTGAGGATGACGATGTTGTGGATGTCGTGGATCACGCCGACAACTCCTCGAATATTGCCTTCGCGGCGGCAGGATCGGGAAGCCCGGAAACCTGCCCATCGCCGACTTCATCCGCGAAATCGGGCTCGACCCTGCTGGTGTCGAGCGGGTTGGCGCAGAAAAGGACGTAGCGGGCGGACATTGGGCGCTCATCGCATCCCCACCTCTCACGCGCAACGCGGCGGCTCGCCATCCCCTTGCCGCAAATCGGGCGTTCACTCCCGCGCATGCTCGCCGCAATCCTCCTCGTCGCCCTTGCCGCGCAGGATCGCGCGCCGATCTTCCCCAGCCCGGACGAGGCGGGCGATGCCGCGATGGTGCCGAAGCGCCCCTGCCGGCCGGGCGGGGACACGATCACCGTGTGCGGCAACCGCCTCGGCCACCGCCTGCCGACGCTCGACGAGGCACGCTGGGCGGAGAAACCGCTGCGCCCCGATTTCCGCCTGCCTGGTGGCGGCAGCGGCACGGTGGCGGCAGTGCAGCGCGAATTGCCCGGTGCCAAGGGCGTCGGCCTGATGGCCACCGCGACCATCCCGCTCGGCAGGAAGCCCGGGAAGCAGGAAGACGACGCGAAATAACCCTGTCGCGCAGCCCCCCGGCTGTGCCAGAGGAGCGCCTATGACCAGCATCGGCATCTATGGCAGCCTCGGCCGGATGGGGCAGGCGATCGCGGCAGCCGCGCCCGAGATGAACGCGCAGGTCGCGGGCGGGGCGGACGTGCGGGACGACCCCTTGGCGATCGCGGCGGCGGCCGATGTGCTGATCGACTTCTCCGCCCCCCAGGCGCTCGAGGCGCATCTCGCGGCCGCCCGCGCGGCGGGCAGGCCGATCGTGATCGGCACCACCGGCCTCTCGCCCCAGCATCATGCGCTGATCGATGCCGCCGCGCGGGAGATCGCGGTGCTGCAGACCGGCAACACCTCGCTCGGCATCGGCCTGCTCCAGCGGCTGGTGCGCGAGGCGGCGGCGCGGCTCGGCGCCGACTGGGACATCGAGATCGTCGAGATGCACCACCGCCACAAGGCCGACGCCCCCTCCGGCACCGCGCTGATGCTGGGCAATGCCGCGGCGGCGGGCATGGGCACCACGCTTGCGGAAGCGGAAGTGACCGACCGCGCCGGCACGGTCGGCCCGCGCTCCTCGGGCACGATCGGACTGGCGAGCCTGCGCGGCGGCTCGGTGGTCGGCGATCACAGCGTGGTGTTCGCCACTCAGGGCGAGCGGATCGAACTGATCCACCGCGCCGACGACCGCGCGATCTTCGCCCGCGGCGCGGTGAAGGCGGCGCTGTGGCTCGCGGGCAAGCCGGCCGGCCGCTACACGATGGACCAGGTGCTGGGAGAGTGAAGAAGCAGGACGTCTTCGAGTTCTTCTCCAGGCTCGCGGCAGACAATCCCCATCCCGAGACCGAACTGGAATATGTCAACGACTATACGCTGCTGGTAGCGGTGGTGCTTTCGGCCCAGGCCACCGATGCCGGCGTGAACAAGGCGACGCGCGCGCTGTTCCGCGAAGTCGATACGCCGGAGAAGATGGTCGCGCTGGGCGAAGCGGAGCTGAAGCGGCACATCAAGACGATCGGGCTGTTCAACACCAAGGCGAAGAACGTGATCGCGCTTTCCGAAGCGCTGATCCGCGACCATGGCGGCCAGGTTCCCGCCGATCGCGACGCGCTCGAGCAGCTGCCGGGCGTCGGGCGCAAGACCGCCAACGTCGTGATGAACACGGCGTTCGGCGCGGAAACCTTCGCGGTCGACACGCATATCTTCCGCGTCGGTAACCGGACCGGGCTGGCACCGGGCAAGACGCCGCTGGCGGTGGAGAAGAAGCTGGAGAAAGCGGTGCCGCAGCCTTTCCGGCTGCACGCGCATCACTGGCTCATCCTGCATGGCCGCTACACCTGCAAGGCCCGCACGCCGGAATGCTGGCGCTGCGCCGTCGCCGACCTGTGCCCCTACCGGCCCAAGACTCCCGCGCCGAAACGAGCCGGGGCAACCGCAGGGCAGTGATCCCCCCGGCATGCCAAGGCTTTACCAGGCCCGCCGAAACCCGTAGCTGAGTGCGAGGGGGCGAGGCGGGCCCACCGGTTCGGATACGGCCGGAGGCGCTGCTTTTCCGGCTTGCGCCATCGTCGCTGGATCCGGGTTTGGGGGGAACGCGTGGATCGTAGGCAGATCTTCCTGATAACCTTGGGCCTCTGGCTCGGGACGATGGCGGCGTTCGCCTCGATCGGCGCGGCCTCGGCGAGCGGCCTGCCGCATCTCTGGTACCTGTGCTACGTCGCCGGGGTACCGGTCAGCGGCGTCCTGCTTTCGCTGGTCCTGCAGGCGGGGATAAGACAGCTGGAGACGCGGTCGCTGACCGGCCGCTGGATCCGGCTGGTCCCGCTGCTCCTCGTCATCGTCGTCATCCAGGCCGCCATCGACCAATGGTTCTACGAACTGATGCGGGAGGTCTTTGGCCGCAAGCCGACCGGGGAGTTCCTGCGGGCCCTGGCGCTCAACGTCGCCGTCTATGTCTGGATATTCATCATCCAGGCGCTGATCTTCGAGCTGATCGCCGCGATGAACCGGGCAGCGCGCAACGCCCGCACCGCCGAGGAAGCCCGCGAGGCCGCGCGCGCGGCCCAGATCGAGGCGCTGCGCAACGAGCTCAACCCGCACATGCTGTTCAACACCTTCAACGGCCTGTCCTCGCTGGTGCTCTCCGGGCGCAACGCGGAAGCGGAAATGCTGCTGGAGCGCCTTTCGGCCTATATGCGGGCCTGCCTGGACGGCGCGGATGCCGCCCTGGTCCCACTCGCGGAGGAAATCGAGCTCGTCGAAGCCTATCTGGCCATCGAATCGGTGCGCTTCGCCAGCACGCCGGACGTGCGCATCGATTGCCCAGACGACCTGGCGGAGGCGGCGGTGCCGCGGCTCATCCTCCAGCCCCTGGTCGAGAATGCGCTGAAATATGCGGTGCACCCGTCCCGCGGCGCCGCTTCGGTGACCGTGCGCGCGGCGCGCGATTCCGGGCGGCTGCTACTGACGGTGGCGGATACGGGGATGGGGGCCGGCGCAGCCGGCGCGGTCCCTCCCGGCACGGGGCGCGGCCTCTCCATCGTGAGCCGGCGCCTGGAGACGCTGTTCGGCGCCGATGCGTCGGTGAAGGCGGGCCGCGACGAGGGCGGCTTCCGCGTCGAGATGCTGCTGCCGCTGAGCGGCGCGGCGCTCGGGCCCGCCATCCGCCTGCGCTAGCATCGGAGCGATGCCCGGTCACGCTTTCGGGATTGAGGCCCGCGCCATCCTGCTGTAGAGGCCCTGTCTCCGGCGTTTCGCCGGCACGCACCCGTAGCTCAGCTGGATAGAGCGCTGCCCTCCGAAGGCAGAGGCCACAGGTTCGAATCCTGTCGGGTGCGCCATTATTTGATTTAGAACCTCGCATAAGCTCGGGCGCGCGTTCGCGCTTGCGAACCCTGTCGGGTTCAATGTCGCTCCCTTCGGGTGCGCCATTCTTTCCGCCACCGCTCAATAGGAGCATTTAGCCTTATTGATCGTGGAATATACGAACCTGTCCCTCACCTTATTTGAATCGACAACATATATTACGGATACGTCATCCACTCCATCTATTCGGAAGAAGAGAAAGAATATCCCTTTCCCATCATCCCTATGTGCCGACCTGTACGGCATCAATGGATAGATGTAGTTGTTATATGGTTGCGCGTAATAGTCTCGATAGGATTCGAGAATCGCCTCACGATCCACCTCGACATTTCGGAGGCTCTGGCCGCCGCCATCGATGCAATCCGTCCTCCAGACTCGGGCATGATCCTGGATATGCCGGGCGCTTGCCGTCGTGCTTGCCGTCATCGCCAGCATAATGCCCAGTATCGCCAGGCTAGAAATGCTGAACCTGATCCGGGGGAACGTACCAGGGGCGGCGAAGCTCGCGAACCGTCGGGCTTTCGCGGTAGATATTCTCTGTCTTGGTCGCATTCTGCTCTTCAACCGAATTGCCATCCTTGTCGACCTCTATACTTCTGGTGCCGCTATCCTTGGCCCAGGCATGGTACAGAATCTCGTGCGCGGCCACCGCGCCCGGAGAGAAGGGAAAGTCCTTCAGCCCGCCGCCAATGTCCATCGTGGTATTTTCGGTAGTTATATAGTTCAGGCTGCCCGATCCCTTGCCGTTCCTGGAATCGGTTGCCTTGGACAAGTCGAACTTGTTGATGTCGTTCGGCATGGAGCTCGAGGGTCTGGAGCCGGGGAAATCCTCGACGGCCCGTATGACATGGACATTCCGTGAGTCCTGAAGCTGCTTGTATCGTTGCGCCAGGATCGGATCCGCGCTCGCGGCCTTTTCGAGGATCCCCTTGAGTTCCGCCTGGCGGGCAGCGCTGCCCTCATAGACGATTTGCCACATGCCGGTGGGATCGGTCATGTTGACCGGATCGCTCGAAGCATAGGCATAGAGATTCATCTGGTCCTTGTACCCGACCGGATCCGTCTGCATGAACCGCCCCAGCATGGGCGAGTAGATGCGGGCCTTGTAATAATACATCCCGATCTCCGGGAGCCAGGCTTGGCCGGTATATTGGAAGCGGCTCGCATAATTTCCGCCCGGAATGCCATATTCGTCATAGGAATAGGCGGCGATGCCATTGCCGCCCGCATCGGCGACGGACACGACCGAACCCCGGTAATCGGCCTGCAGGCTCGCACGATCGCCAAGGGCGGCGCCATTATACCATAGCAGAGGATCATCGTTGCCGGCGCCGTGAACATAGCGGGCAAGCACGCTGCCCCAGCTGGCATATTCCAGCGTCAGCCGGTCGCCGTCATAGAGGAACTGGACCGCGCCATTGCCCTGCTTGTAAGTCTGGTACAGGCGCCCGGCCGGATCATAGGTGAGCGTCACGTTGGCCGACGTCACCACCAGGCGGTTCTCCGCGTCATAGGTGTAGCTGTTGACGCCGTCCCACGTCAGATTGCCGTTGGAATCATAGCCATATGCATTGCCGCCGACGCTCGAATATTGGTTGAGGCCGTTGGGCGCATAGGCGCGATTGGCGTTGGTATAGCCGAAGTCGTACAAAGCGTTCGAGCGCGTCCGGCTGGTGATCTGCCCCGGCGCATTGCGGCCCAGGGTCGTCGTCAGGTCATAGCCGCTCCCGGCCAGATCGTCGCTGAGACTGTTCAACCGCGAGATCGCGTCATAACCATAGGTCGAGGTCACGCCGCCGCGCACTTCGCTCCCGCGGCGCCCCTGGATGTCCCAGTTCATCGTCACGACAGCGCCCGAGCCGTTCTCGAGAATCGAGACCAGCCGGTCGGCACCGTTATAGGCATAGACGAAGTATCTGCCGTCCGGATGGGTGATCCGCGTGCGGTTGCCGTCGCCGTCGTACAGGAAGCTCATGGTGCGGCTGACGCCACTCATCGACGTGGTCGTCGAGCTGATCCGCCCGAAGCCGTCATAGCTGTTGAGCACCGCATCGGCGCCGGAGGCGCTGTCGAAGCGCGCAGCGGTCTGCAGGCCGCGCAAGTCGTAGCTGAAATAGACGTCGCGCGTCATCGCGGCGGGGACGTTGGTGCAGGCATAGCCCGATACGCAGGCGTCCGGCACGATCTTCGACGTCATCCGGTTCAATGCATCATAAACATAGGTGAAGGCGCGACCGTCGCGCTTGCGCATCATGGTGCGGTTGCCATTGGCGTCGTAGCCATAGGCTTCGTAATCATAGCTGTTGACCGCGCCCGCGCTGGTCAGGGCGCTGGCCGGCGTTGCCGGGTTGAAGCCGATGGGCACGCTTGCCGCGGGGAATTGCCACTGCGCCTGACGATCGAAGCCGTCATAGGTCAGCCGTGCCCTGTTGCCATTGGCATCGACGACATATTCCTGCTTGCCGTTCGGCGTGTAGCCATAGGTGGCATAAGCTTGGTCGAGGCTCGTCCCCACGCCCTTGCGCACCTGCACCAGCTGCCCGGCCGCATCATAGAGGTTGCGCGCGATCCGATCGGGCCCGTCGCTGCCCTGGGTTCCCTGGACGCACGCGCCGGGCAGGCTGCCGAACGCCGCGGGATTCATCCGGACCGCGGTACATTCCAGCCGGCTTTCCGCGTCATAGCTGAACTGGGTGAGCGCAAGGACATTCCCGGCCGCGTCGGCCCTCTTCTCCCAGATCTTGCGCCCTTCCGAATCATAGCCGGTGAGCGCTTGGCGAAAGAGCGTGAAGCCGCTCCAGCTGCTCGGGAGCACATTCTCCGATTGCCAGGCGGACAGGTCGCCGGTCTCGACCTTCACCACCTTGCCGTCCTGGTTGTAGGTCGTCCGCACCGCGGGATAGTGCGGTGAGCCGGCACCGCCCGGGTCCGGCGAGATCATGCCAACGAGCTGGCCCGCGACATCGTAGCGCAAGCCCGTGGTGAAGGCCGAGGGGCTCGATTGGGCCCAGGCGATCGCAGGCAGGAACGACAGCGGAACTGCCATGATATGAGCGAGCTTCATCGCGCTTCCCCTTTCGATCGCGGTCAGTTGCAGCTGGCGAGGCCGGCGCGCGGCTTCGTCTCGCTGATGCGGTTGCCGAAATTGTCGTAGGAATAGCAGGTGCGGGCGGGCGTGCCGGTCGCATCCTGGACGACGCCGCGCAGCCACAGGCTGTTGGCAGTGCCCGGCACGCCATATTCATATTGAGTCACCAGCTCGTCGGCGGGGCTGGCACAACCATCCTGGGTGGCGTTGATCGTCTCCTTGCAGACGATCTCGCGGCTGGGGCGCCAGATCGGCGGGCCGGCAGCCACCAGCGCGCCGGAGGCGTTCTTCACATAGGCGTAGAGCTGGACATATTCCCAGCGCTTGAGCGGGCGCACGCCGTTGACGCTCGGCCCCAGCTCAGACTTGATGCCGCCCCAGGCATAATAGCCATAGTCGGTCCGATTGCCGTTCGCGTCGACGATATAGTCGGGCTGGTTGCAGCTGCTGGCGCTCGCACAGACCGACGGGAAGGACGCGATCTGGGTCGTCGCGGCCTGCCCCGAGCCGGGCTTGGGCGTGGTGACGACCTGGGTGATGTTGCCGCGGCCGTCATAGGTGTAGGCGACCTTGTTGCCCTCGGGGAGCGTGCCTTCCTTGATCCGGCCGGCATAGTTGAAGTCCTGATCGAGGACCCAGCTGCTTTCCCGGCCGAGCTCGTCCTTGCGATAGCTCAGGCCGCCGGAATAGGTGGCGACCTCGAATATCCTGCCGTTGGGATCGGTGCGCTTCGCCCAGTTCACGCGGGTGCTGCCGACGGGCGCGTTCAGGTCCGACTTGTAGGTATAGCTCCAGGTGCCGCTCGGCGTCTGGATGGAAGTGACCTTGCCGCCATCGGCGTTGCCATACACCGTGTTCGGCCAGCCGGGGCTGCTCTGGCCATATGTGACGTTGGTCGTGCCGACGCCGGTGGCCACTTGCTCCGGCGACTTGATCTGCGCGGAGGCCCAGCCGGCATAGACATACATCTGCCGGCCGAGATTGTCGGTCAGCGTGCCGTTGAAACCCGTCATCGAGGGCCAGTTGGTCGAATGCGAACAGGCGACCGTGGAGGGCGCCGGACAATAATCGACCGCCATGTTGTAGGCGGTGACGCTGTTGCCATAGGCGCTATAGGCGATGTTGAGCGCGAAGCCGGCGTTGCTGGTCACCCGGCGCAGCATGGGTATGCCCGACGGGCTCGTGTCATAGGTGAAGATCAGCTGCTCGCCATTGGGCTTGGTGATCGACGAGACATACCAGCGATTGGGATTGGTCGCCGCGACCGAGAAGACCGCGATCGTCCCGTCATAGTCGGTGAAGACATTGCCGGAGAGCGTTTCGCCACCATGGATCTTGTACGGCAGGATATTGCCGTTGGTCGTCTTCAGGAACACCACCGTGCGCCGGCCGAGCGTGATGGTATAGGGGCTGGGGCCCATCTGGCTGATCGGGTTGCCTTGCTCCATCACCCCCGTGAAATTGGTCCGGGACGGTGATTCGAGCAGGTAGAGGTAGGTCAGGCTGAGATTCAGGTCCTTGGGCCCGATCGCGGGCCCCGGATAGTCATAGGCCAGCCTTCCCGAGCCCAGATCGACATGGTTCGAGTCGATGGCCTCGTTCATCGGCGCGGGCAGCCCGCGCGGGTCGGCCGGCTGGGCCAGGGCCATTTGCGGGACCGCCAGGGCCGCGCCACCGCATAGCAGAATTCGACGGATCACTTGCATTCTCCTCGGAGAAGAAGCCGGAAGGTTGGGGGGAACGGGCGGGAAGCCGCTAATCGGCGTTAAGCCAGATCGTCGCCTGGGGCTTGGTGAGCGTCGCCGCGCCCGAGACGACGGTGAAGTTCACATAGAATTCAAGCGATTCCGCGCCGTAGATCGACAGGCTGTTAAGCGGATAACGGATGATCGTCGAGCCCGGCGGGATGGTGATCGTGCCGCTGGCCGGCGCATAATTGCCGGCCGTGGCGGTGCCATCCTGGGTGCTGTAGCCGAGCGTCACCGCGCCGGTGCAGCCCGCGCCCGGCAGGACCTGGGACAAGCCGTTGTACGGCGCGCCATATTTCACGAGCGTGAAGCTATAGTCGGGAATGGTGATGACGCAGCTCGCGCCCGGTGTGGGCGTGGTGCTCGCGATGACCGTGACATTGGTGCGGTTGCCGGCCGCATCCAGCGTGTAGCTCGAGGTCGCGTTGCTCGAACCACGGGAAGCGATGGCCTGCACCAGCCGGCCCAGGGCGTCATATTGATAGATGGTGGTTTCCTGCGCATGCGCGGCTCCTGCCGCCGCCGTCAGGACAAGGATGCTCGAACCGATCAACCGGTGAAACCGCATACGAACCTCTCCCCCGCTCAGGGCATCCGGACGCAGCCATCAAACGTCGCCGTGACGTTTTCGCGTGGCCGGGGCCTGAATAAAATGAAGGCTGTCAGAACTGGCGAAGTCGAAGGAAGAGGCGTTTCATGTCAGTTTTATGACAAAAAGTTCATCAACGGCGGCTCTGGTGCGGGTATGCGGAGGCATACCCTGAGAGCGTTCACAACGCTTCCCTCCGGAGAGAAAAATTTGTTCCGTTTCGGTGTATTCGGCCGATTGCGCGGGTCGAGCTGGGAGCGACAAGGTTCCGGCCTGTGCGGCGGTGGCGGCTAGGCCGGGCGGATCCCCTATCCGGATGCCGGTCCGGATCGGCGCCAGGTCATCACCAACACATCGCGATAGGCGGCCCGGGCCGGATCCAGTGCCCGGATCGCGGTGACGCCGTGCCGGATGCGCCGGTCATCCAGCAGGACCGCCTCGCCCGGCTCGGACAGGACGAAACTGTCGCGGCGGCCGGTTTCGTCGAGGATCTCGGTCATGCCCGCCTCGACATTGGCGCGGGCGACCAGCATGACCAGCACCCAGTCGACGCCGTCGCGATGCATGCCTTCCGGCGTCGGCAATCCGAGCTCGGCTCCCAACGCCTCGATCCGGAACTGATGAAGCTCGCCATCCCATTCAAGATCGGCGCCGCCGCCCTCGAGCGTGGAGAAGAGCGGCGTGCAAAGCGCGAACAGGTTTCGCAGGATCGGATGGCGGACCAGGGCCTTAGTGGCGGGGGCGAACCATCGCTCCACATCGCCGTTCAGCGGGTTATAGGCGCTGCTCTGGAAATGGGGCTGGTCGGGCTTGCGGAGCGCGGCCGTGTCGCGCAGCGCGAACGCCGCGTGCCGGCGGCGGCGATAGCGCCCGCCATCGGCCATGAACCTGTCGGGCTCGAGGTCGCCCCAATAGTCGGCGAAGCTCCCGAACGCGCCGGCCTCGGTCGCGCCGGCCATTTCCCGGAAGCTGGCGGCATCGACATGCACATAGCCCGTCCCGGCCAGGGCCGAACGCAGTTGCGCAATCCGCTGGGTGAGATCGACGATATCAAGGCCCTCGACGTTCGAACCATGCCTCCTTCGCGTCAACCGCCGCCCACCGCAAGCGAGTTCGCTCCCCACCCTGCATGGAACCGGCGCCTAGCCGGGCAGCAGCTCGCTCCTGAGCCGGGCGCCCAGCGCCTCGGCACCGGGGCCGGTGATCAGGTGGAGGCGGTTGCCGGAGCCCATCGCCGCGCGCACGCCCGCACCGGCCAGCGCGGCAATGTCGACCGCACCGGGATCCGCGACGTCGATCAGCACGCGAGTTGCATTTGCGGCCACGGCACGAACCTGCGTCCCGGCGAGCGCGGCGCGGATGCCGCCGGTATCGGCCTGCGCCGCCGCCAGCATCGCAGGCGCAGGCGCAGGCGCGGGCGCCGCCGCCACGCCGCCGCCGATCGCCGCGCGCACCTCGGCGGCAACCTGGTCGGCGATCGGCCCGAGCACCACCTGCAGCCCGCCGTCGCGCAGCTTGACCACGCCCCGAGCGCCCAGCGCCTTGAGGCGCGGCTCGTCGGCGATGCCATTGTCGGCCAGCACCAGGCGAAGCCGCGTGGTGCAGGCATCGACCGAGCGGATATTTGCCGCCCCGCCCAGCGCGATTGCAATCGCCGTGCCGCGATCGGCGACGGCCGCGCCCGGATCCGCCGCCGCCTCGACCGGCTCGCGGCCGGGAATCTTGAGGTCGAATTTCCGGATGCACCAGCTGAAGGCGAAGTAATAGATGGCGGCATAGGCGATCCCGACCGGGATCAGCAGCAGCGGCCGGGTGGAAAGGCCATAGTTCAGCACATAGTCGAACAGCCCGGCCGAGAAGCCAAAGCCCAGCTTCACGCCGAGCAGGTCCATCACCACCATCGCGATGCCGGTGAGCACCGCATGGATCAGGTAGAGCACCGGCGCCAGGAAAATGAAGCTGAACTCGATCGGCTCGGTCACCCCGGTGAGCAGCGAGGTCAGCGCGAGGCTGAGCAGCAGCCCGCCGACCGCCTTGCGCCGCTCCGGCAGCGCGTTGCGATACATGGCGAGGCAGGCGGCGGGCAGGCCGAACATCATCACCGGGAAGAAGCCGGCCATGAACGACCCCGCCGTCGGATCGCCCGCGAAGAACCGCTTGATGTCGCCGGTCGCGCCGTGGAAGTCGCCCAGCAGGAACCAGGCGATGTTGTTGATGATATGGTGCAGGCCGGTGATCAGCAGCAGCCGGTTGAGCAGCCCGTAGAGAAACAGCCCGAGCGAGCCGGCGCCGAGCACCCAGCGGCTGAGCGCATCGATCCCCGCCTCGAACCAGGGAAAACCGAGCCCGAAGGCGGCGGCGAAGACCAGCCCGGCCAGGCCCGAGACGATCGGCACGAAGCGCCGGCCGCCAAAGAAGGACAGATAGTCGGGCAGCCGGATCGCGTGGAAGCGATTGTAGAGCAGCCCCGCGACGATGCCCGAGCAGATGCCCACCGGAACGCTGAGCTTGGAGATCTCCTTCGCGCGCCACGCCGCCTGTTCCAGCGCGGCGGCGCCGGCAATATCGGGCGGCAGATGGAGCAGCACCTTGGCCCCCTCGGTCGCGACCAGATAGGTGACCACGCCGGCCAGCGAAGCCGCGCCGTGATTCTCCCTGGCCAGGCCCACGGCCACGCCCGCCGCGAAGAGCAGGCCGAGATTCGAGAAGATCGCATCGCCCGCCGCCGCGATGAAGGGGACGTTCAGCATGTCCGCCTGGCCGAGCCGCAGCAGCAGCGCGGCGATCGGCAGCACCGCGATCGGCAGCATCAGCGCGCGGCCGAGCGGCTGGGCCTTGGCGAGCAGAGTCGAGGGGCTGAAGCTCATGCGGACGCTTCCATGGCTAGGGCGCGGACCTCGTCCGCGGATTGGGCATCGCAGACACGCGCGGCGAGCGCGGTGCAGGCGGCCATGTCGAACCGGGCGACCGCGGCCTTGACCGCGGGCACCTGGGCGGGCGTCGCCGAAAGCTCGGTGATGCCGAGCCCGATCAGGATCGGCGCGGCGAGCGGATCGGACGCGAGGCCGCCGCACATGCCGGCCCAGCGGCCCGCCGCAGCAGCGCCCCTGCCCACTTCGCGCACCAGGCGCAGCACCGCCGGGTGCATCGCGTCGATCCGCTGCGAGACCGCCGCGTTCCCGCGATCGGCGGCGAGCGTATATTGGGTGAGGTCGTTGGTGCCGATCGAGAGGAAATCGGCCTCGCCGGCGATCTGCCCGGCGAGCAGCGCCGCGGCGGGCGTCTCGATCATCACGCCGAGCGGCACCGCCGCCGCCACGCCGAGTTCGGCGCGAACCTCGTCCAGCAGCGCGCGGACCGGGCGATAGTCTCCCAGGTCCGCCACCATCGGCAGCATGATCCGGCATTGGGCCACCGGCACCGCGCGCAGGATGGCGCGCAGCTGGACGCGCATCAGGTCCGGCCGGGCGAGCGTCAGCCGCACGCCGCGCAGGCCGAGCGCCGGATTCTCCTCGCCGTCCATCGGCAGATAGGGCACCGGCTTGTCGCCGCCGATATCGAGGGTGCGGACGATCAGCGGGCGCTCGCCGAGCGTGGCGGCGACGGCGGAATAGGTCTCGCGCTGTTCTTCCTCGCTCGGCGCGGTCTCGCGGTCGAGGAACAGGAATTCGGTGCGCAGCAGGCCGCAGCCCTCCGCTCCCGCGCTGACCGCGGCCGCGGCATCGGCAACCGAGCCGAGATTGGCGAAGACTTCGATGCGGGTGCCATCGGCGGTATGCGCGGGCGCATGCGCCGCGGCCAGTTCGCGGGCGCGGCGCTCGCGCAGGGCCGCAAGGCGCGCGCTCGCCTCCGCCAGCGCATCGGCTTCGGGGCCGATGGCGAGCGTGCCGGCATCCGCATCGAGGATCACCGGCGTGCCGTCGGCGATCGCCAGCACCCCCTCGCCCGCCGCGACCAGCATCGGCACGCCCGCCGACGCCGCCAGGATCGCGACATGCGAAGTCGGTCCGCCCCGTGCGGTGCAGATGCCGGCGAGGCGCGTCGCGTCCAGGCCCAGAAATTGCGACGGCAACAGATCCTCGCCGAACAGGATCGCGCCCTTGGGCAGCAGGGGCGCGGCCGGCGCGGTGGCGCCCAGCAGCCGCGCGATCACCTGGCGCTCCAGATCGGTCAGGTCGGCGATGCGCTCGATCAGCAGCGGATCCCCCGTGGCGCGCAGCGCGGCGGCGGCTTCGGCCGTGGCGGCGCGCCAGGCAAAGGCGGCGCTGCGCCCCTCGCCGACATGGCGGGCGGCGATGGCGGCCAGCTCGGGATCGGCGAGCAGCGCGCGATGCGCCTCGGCAATCTCGGCGGCGGTGCCGTGCGCGCCGTCCAGGCCGGCGGCGATGGCGGCCAGCGCGCCGGACAGGGCAGCCTGCTCGGCGGCGGCTCCCGCCCCGTCGGCCGGCACGTCGAGATCGACGCCGCGCAGCTGGAAGGCCTGGCCGATGGCGAGGCCGGGCGCGGCACGGACCGGGCCGTGCGCGGCAGCCGCCGGCCGGATCACCGGGGCGTGCGCGGCCTCGTGGAAATTGGCGAGGATCAGCTCCGCCACCGCATCGACCGCGGCCTGGGCATCGCTGCCGGTCGCGACGATGCGCGCTTCGTCGTCCTTGCCCGCGCCCAGCCCGAGCAGCGCGATGGTGCTGCGCGCATTGGCGCTGCGATCGGCGACATGCAGCGCGACATCGGCGAGGAAGGGCTTGAGCGCGGCGGCGATGCGCGCGGCGGGCCGGGCGTGGATGCCATGGGCGGCGGCAATCCGCACGCTGCGCTCGGCCGTGACCTCGGAGGCCGCGCGCGCGATGGCGCCTTCCTGCGCGTTGCGCACGACGCGCCCGACCGGCGCACCGGCTTCCACCATGCGGCCCAGCGGCTCCAGCGCCAGCGCATAGCCCTGATTCGCCACCACCACCGGCGTGATCAACGCCCGGGCGGCGAGGGCGACTTCATCCAGGTCGAACGCGATCAGCGCATCGCCGGCCGCCACGCGCGCACCGGGAACGACCCTGGCCGCAAAGCCCCTGCCGTTCAGCGCGACCGTCTCCAGCCCGATATGGAGCAGCAGCTCGGCACCATTGTCGAGCCGCAGCGTCACCGCATGCGCGCTCGCCGGGATCGAGATCACTTCGCCCGTAGCGGGCGCGCGCAGCACGCCCTCGACCGGATCTACCGCGAAGCCGTCGCCCATCATCCGTTCGGCGAAGACCGCGTCGGGCACTTCGTCGAGCGGGGCGAGCCAGCCGGCAAAGGGAGAAACCAGCGTGACCGCGTCGCTCACTGCACCAGCTCCACCGATTCCAGCGCCCACATCGGGTTGAGACCCCGCGCGGTCGTGCGGATGCACAGGGCCTGGTTCCCGGCGCGCACCGGGAAGGGCGCGACCAGCCGGGTCAGCCCGGGATTGCCGGCCGCGGCGGCGAGCGGCAGCGTCGCGAGCAGCGGGCCTTCGCAGGTGCCGGCGCGGACCTCGAACTCGCCTTCGGGCGTCGCCGAGGGCGGGATCTTCACATGCGCGAGATCGGCGCCGAGCTGGAAGTTGAACGGAATCTGCCCGACGGTGAGCGCGATCGCCTTCGCCCCGCCCACCGGCGCGGCTTCCCATTGCCAGCAGGGCGCGAAGATGTCGGTGAGGAACACCGCGCGCTTGCCGGCGGCGGGATAATCATCCTCCAGCGCGAGCACGACCTTGCGCGAGCAGGTCTTCAGGTCCTCGTCATTGCGGAACCGCACGCTGCGCGCATCGAGCGGCTGGTCGAGGGCCCCGCCCACCGGAGCGGCGCCATGGAAGCTCGCGGCACGCAGCCGGGTCGGCAGCGGCAGCGCGAGCGGGCCGGCATAGAGCGGCGCGCGCGCGGTGACCGGCGTGCCGTCGGTCGTGTAGCGGATCGGCAGGCCCGACTGGTTCGCGAGCGTGACCGACACGGTCTTCTCGCCCGCCTTGTAGTCGAGCGCCGGGCGCACCGCGAAGGCGCTGGTGGCCGGCGTCATGCCCAGCGGCTTCATCCGGTCCATCTGCGGCACCAGCCGGTCGACGAAATCGGCATAGTCGCGCCCATCCGCCTTCGACCAGCCGATCTCGGCCACGGCGCTGGCGCGCGGGAAGATCTGCCAGGTGGCGCGCGCTTCGGTGCGGACATGCTCGGTCCACAGATTCGCCTGCAGGCCCAGGATATGATGCTGCTGCTCGGCCGGAATCTCCCTGGGCGCCGGATCGAAGGCATAGACGGTCCTGAGGTCCATCACGTCGCCGCGGCCCGGCGGCTCGTCGGGGCCCTGGCCCTGGCGATGATTGATGTAGAGCGTCGGCGACGGGCTCAGCACCGCGTCGTGCCCGGCCTTGGCCGCGGTGATCGCGCCCTCGATGCCCCGCCACGAGGTGATCGTCGCATCGGCGGGCACATCGCCCTCGAGAATCTCGTCCCAGCCGATCAGCTTGCGGTGATGCGCCTGGAGGAAGCCGGCGATGCGGTGGACGAACCAGGCCTGGAGCGCGGTCTCGTCCTTGATGCCCAGCGCCTTGATCTTCGCCTGGATGGCCGGCGAGCCCTTCCACTGGTCCTTCACCGCCTCGTCGCCGCCGACATGGATATATTGCGACGGGAACAGTTCCATCACTTCGGTCAGCACGTCCTCGAGGAACGCGAAGGTCTTGTCGTCGACATTGTAGAGCCAGGGGAAGACGCCCCAGTCGCTCTCGGTGCCGGGCGGGATCGGCACGCCCATGCCCAGCTCGGGATAGGCGCGGATCGCGGCGAGCGCATGGCCCGGCATCTCGATCTCGGGCACGATGGTGATGCCCCGCTTCGCGGCATAGGCGACGATCGCCCGGATCTCGGCCTGGGTGTAGAAGCCGCCGGTCCTGGGCAGCGGCGGCGCACCCGGCGCGGTGGCCGGGTAGCGCCAGCCCGAGATGCTGGTGAGCTTCGGATATTTGCGGATCTCGACGCGCCAGCCCTGGTCATCGACCAGGTGCCAGTGAAGCGTGTTGAGCTTGTTGACCGCCATCCAGTCGATCAGCTGGCGGACATAGGCGGGCGACTGGAAATGGCGGGCGCTGTCGAGCATCAGCCCACGCCAGGCGAAGCGCGGCGCGTCGTGGATGCCGAGGCCGGCGACGGTGACCGGCCCCTTGCCGCCGTCCTGGGTCAGCACCTGCCAAAGCGTGACCGCGCCGTAGAGCAGGCCGGCATCGTCGCCGGCGGTGATGGTGGCGCCGTTCGCGCCGATCTCGAGCCGGTAGCTCTCCGCCTTGCCGGTGGCGGCGCGCACGAAGCGGATCGCGGGACGCTGCGACACGGCGGCGGGGCGCAGCGCCAGGCCGCGCGAGAGACGCAGCAGCTCGGCCAGCCGGTCGGCGGCGGCGCGCGCGCCGGCATCGTCCGCCGGCACGACGATCGCGGTCGATGCGGCGAGCGCGAAACGGCCCGGGGCGGGCGCCATCTCGGCGGGCACCGGCAAAAGGCGCGGCAGTTGCTGGGCAGCGGCGGGCGTAGCGGCGCAGAGCGCAGCGGCGAGAGCAAGGGCGAGGCGGCAGGAAATCACGCGGACGGCTCCCGGCTTGGATCGAGCGAGCTTAGGCGGTTTCGCCCCGCGCTCAATCGCGGCGTGCCCGGTGGGCAGGCGCCGCGGATAGAAAAAGGGGGCGGATAAGAAAAAGGGGCGGCGGTGGTGCGATCGCTCGTCCATCCGCCGCCCCAGTGCACTACACCAGGTTGGAGATCAGAAGTTGACGTTGACCGTCGCGAGCAGCTTGCGGCCGGTCTTGTACACGCCGCGCGGCAGGCGCTGCGTGTTGGCATAGGCGTAATATTGGCTGTCGGTCAGGTTCATGCCCGAAATCGTGAGCCCGACTTCCTTGGTGAAGTTCCAGGTCGCCGAAACGTCCACATTGGCGTTGTCACGGACGTACATATAGTCGCCACGGTCGATGCCGGTGAAGTATTTGGAGCGCCAGGTATAGGTCGCGCGCAGCGCCACCGGGCCGCTTTCGAAGAACGGGCTCAGGCTGGCCTGGTGCCGCGAATTATAAGGCAGGTCGCCGCCGTTGCTCGCCTTGCCGTCCGAATAGGTATAGTTGGCGAGCACGCCGAAGCCGAGCGGGAAGCTCTGCTGATAGGCGACGGCGAACCCCTTCACCTCGGCCGAGCCCGCATTGAACGGACGACTGATCTGATAGGTCGTCACCGTGCCCCGGGCGGTGTTGAAATGCTGCTCGGGCGAGGTCTGCTGCAGGATGTAGTTGCTGATGTCCTTGTAGAACACTTCGCCGGACAGGATCGAACGGGGCGCCAGATACCATTCGAGCGACGCGTTGAAGTTGTTCGACTTGTAGGGCTTCAGGTCCGGATTGCCGCCGCCGCCGGTGAGGATCTGGTCCGACAGCCAGAAATAATTGGTCATGTCGGCATAGTTCGGACGGGCGATCACCTGCGCCGCGGCGAAACGGAACACCAGGTTCTTGTTCACATCGGCGATGATGTTCACGCTTGGCAGGACATTGTCGTAGCTGGTCTTGGTCGTCTGCCACACCCAGTCGGCCTGGGCGTTGCACATCGCGCCCGGCTTGCAGACATAGCCCGCACTGTCGGTCGCGGTGTGGACATAGCGCACGCCGAAATTGCCGCGGAAGCCGCCGGCATCGAAGTTCGCCTGGGCATAGAAGGCGTGGATCTGCTCCTGGATGTCCCAGTTGCCCGCGGTGAATTCCGACGCGGCGAACTTGGACGGCGTCGGCAGGCCCGGGCGGCTCTGGACATAGTTCACCATCGAATTGCCGTCGATGATGAAGCGGCCGCGCATCTGGTCGTTGATGCCGTCGAAGCCGGACAGGTAATTGTCCCGGACGATGCTGGTGTTGAAGTTGCCCGCCGGCACCGCCAGCCCGGTCAGCGCGATGCCCGCATATTCCTGCCCGGTCTCGTGCTTGCGATATTTGTAGCCGAGCTGGATGCGCTTCAGCACGCCGTCGAACTTCAGGCCGAAGTCGATCTGGCCGTAGCGCTCCTTGTCGGTGGTCGGCTTGTCGACCAGGTTACCGCTCCAGCCCGGATCGGTGACGAACGCCGCCGGATTGCCCAGTACGTTGCTGCCATAGCTGATCGTGCCCGGCCGGTTGGGCGCACCGCTGATGTCGACGGTGTAGTTCGCCCAGTTGAGGAATTCGAGGAACACCTGCTTCTTGGTGCCGCCATCGGCATCGGAGATGCCGCCCTCGACGTTCAGGTCCCACTTCACGTCGTTCCAGCCGATCTGGCCATGGAAGGTCTGCGAATGCATCTCGGCGACGCGATACTGCGCGTCGAGCACCGAGAGCGCGTTGTTGAAGGTCGCCGAAGTGACGATGCCGTCCTGCACGTTCAGCCCGGTCAGCCGGCCGGCGCTGTTCCAGACATTGCCCGGAAAGGCGTACATCGACTGGTTGAGATTGTCATAGGTCGCGTCGATGCGCAGCCAGTCGGCGGTGATCGTCAGCTCGTCGACCGGCTTCCACTGCGCGGTGGCCGAATAGGTCAGGCGCTCGCGGCCCTGCTCGAAATAGGAAGTGCCGAACGCGTTCGGGAACTTGGCGTTCGGATTGGCGAGCAGCGTGGTGGCGCAGGTCCCGGTGCACTGGCCCGTGCCGGTGATCTGCTTGGTCGGATCCGGATTCACCGGGATCATGCTCTGCGGCAGCGAGCTGGTCAGCGCGTCGTTCGCGCCGTTCCAGAAATTGGCGCTGATCGTTCCATAGCTCTCCAGGCCGTCGCGGCGCAGCCGGTCCTTGGTGCGCTGGAACGAGGCGAGGAGACCGAGGGTCTTGCTCTCATTGTGCCAGCTGACCAGCGCCGAGCCCTGGACATCGCCCTTCTTCGAACGGTCGTTGTAGAGATAGCTCAGCGAGCCGGCGACCACGAAGGGCTTCAGCTCCAGCGGCTTGCGGGTGAGCACGTTGACGGTGCCGCCGATGGAGCCCTCGTCGATCCGCGGCTCGGGCGACTTGTAGACATCGACCCGGTTGACGAGCTGCGGCGCGAGGAGCGCGTAGTTGAAGGTGCGGCCCGGATTGTCGAGGATGAACCAGTCGGCCGAGGCGACCGTCTGGCCGTTCAGCAGGGTGCGGTTCAGCGCCGGATCGGTGCCGAGGATCGAGACCTTCTCGCCCTGGCCGAACGCGCGGTCGACGGTGACGCCCGGAACCAGCGTCAGCGCCTCGGCGACATTGGTGTTCGGGAACTTGCCCACGTCTTCCGAAGAGACCGAGTCGATGATCGCATCGGCCTTGCGCTTGGCCTCGATCGACTGGGCGAGCGAGGCGCGGAAGCCGGTGACGACGATCTCATGGTCATCGGCGGGCTGGGCAGTGTCGCTGGTCTGTGCATGCGCGGCACCGCTGAGCAGCGCCATCGCGCTGGCCGTGCCGATAAGAAATCCCCGGATCCCCATCTCTCATCCCCTTGGTCAGATGATTCTGAACTTGCTTATGATTCTTTGTGGTACGGCACCGGCAGACCAGTCGCATACCAATATCAGTACCATTCCTCACTGTTGAGGAGCCGTCAAGACAGATTTTTACAGTGCGGTTACAGACCAGAGCAATTTTTTTGCTGACATGTGGTATGTTATTGGTACTAGTGTTGCATCCGGCACACAGCCGACCGATGATGGGGAACCGATGCCGCTGCTGGCGCAAAAGATCAGGCCGCTCGACGGAGCAGGCAGGGGGCCGCTCTACCGGCAGCTCGAGACCGCGTTGCGCGAGGCGCTGCGCGACAATCTGCTCAAGCCCAACGAAGCGCTCCCCGCCGAGCGCGACCTGGCCGCCGATCTCTCGGTCTCGCGGATCACCCTGCGCAAGGCGATCGACAAGCTGGTCGACGAGGGGCTGCTGGTCCGCCGCCACGGCGCCGGCACCTTCGTCGCAGGCCGAGTCGAGAAGCAGTTCGCCAAGCTCTCGTCCTTCTCCGAGGACATGGCCTCGCGCGGGCGCAGCGTGCGCAGCGAATGGCTGATCCGCGAATCGGGCGTGGTGACGGGCGAGGAATCGCTCACCTTCGGGCTCAGCCCCGGCACCGCCGTCTATCGCTTCCACCGCATCCGCTATGCCGACGACGTGCCGATGGCGCTCGAGTTCGCGATCATCCCGGGCTTCGGCCTGTCCGGGCTCGATGCCGTCGATTCGTCGCTCTATGCCGCGCTCGAGGCGACCGGCAACCGCCCGGTGCGCGCGCTCCAGCGGCTGCGCGCGGCATTGTGCGACGCGGAGCGCGCCGCGCTGCTCGGCGTCGAAGTGGGCGCGCCGGTCCTCTATATCGAGCGCCGCGGCTTCCTGGCCGATGGCCGGGTGATCGAGGCGACCACCAGCTGGTATCGCGGCGACGCCTATGACTTCGTCGCCGAACTCGACATGCGGGGCTGAACCGATGACCGACCCCGAATCGACCAGGATGTTCGCCGAGGCCGCCGAGGCCGGCGCCACCGTTCGCCGCCAGCGCGACCGGAACGGGCCGGTGGTCCGCGAACTGGGCGCCCGGCTGCGCGCCACGCGCCCGCGCGGCGTGCTCACCTGTGCGCGCGGCAGCTCGGACCATGCCGCCACTTTCGGCCGCTATCTGATCGAGACGCGGCTGGGGCTGCTGACCACTTCGGTCTCGCCGTCGATCGCCTCGGTCTATGGCGTCGAGACCGATTATTCCGACATGCTGGCGCTCGGCATCTCGCAATCGGGCAAGAGCCCCGATATCCTGGCCGCGATGCGCGCCGCCAGGGAGAGCGGCGCGCGCACCGTGGCGATGGTCAATGTCGCCGATTCGCCGCTCGCGACCGAATCGGACACGCTGGTGCCGCTCCAGGCCGGGCCCGAGATCAGCGTCGCCGCGACCAAGTCCTACATCGCCGCGCTCGCCGCCCAGCTCCATCTGGTGAGCGAATGGGCCGGTGACGAAGCGCTCGCGGCCGGCCTCGCCGCGCTGCCCGACCTGCTCGAACAGGCATGGAGCGCCGACTGGTCGCCGCTCGTCGAGCGGCTGCGCGACGCGCGCGGCCTTTATGTGATCGGCCGGGGCCTGGGCTTCGGCGTGGCGCAGGAAGCGGCGCTCAAGTTCAAGGAGACCTGCGGCCTCCATGCCGAGGCATTCAGCGCCGCCGAGGTCCGCCACGGGCCGATGGCGCTGGTCGGGCCGGGCTTCCCGCTGCTGGTCTTCCGCCAGGACGATGCCACTGCCGACGGCGTCGACGACCTGGTTTCGGACGTGCTGGCGCGCGGCGGCGAAGTGCTGGTGAGCGGCGGCGAGGTGCCGGGCGCGATCCACCTCCCCCATCCCGCCGCCGGGCCGGCGATCGAACCGATCCTGCAGATCCAGGCATTCTACCGTGCCGCCAACGCGCTCTCGATCGCGCGCGGCTTCGATCCCGATCGGCCGCCGTCGCTCGCCAAGGTGACCGAGACCATCTGATGCAGGCGCTGATACCGACTCGCGCGCTGGTCGACGGCGCGCTCCGCCAGGATGTCGCCGTCCTGATCGATGGCACGCGGATCGCCGGCGTGGCGCCGGCCGCTGCAATTCCCGCCGGCGCCGAGTCGCGGCGCCTGGACGGCACGCTCGCGCCCGGCTTCATCGATACCCAGGTCAATGGCGGCGGCGGCGTACTGTTCAACGACGCACCGACCGTGGCGGGCATCGCCGCGATCGGTGCCGCGCATCGCCGCTTCGGCACCACCGGCTTCCTCCCGACGCTGATCAGCGACGATCTCGACGTCATCCGCCGCGCCGTGGCGGCCGTGGACGCGGCGATCGCGGCGGGCGTGCCGGGCGTGCTCGGCATCCATATCGAGGGCCCGTTCCTCAACGTGGATCGCAAGGGCATCCATTCGGCCGAGAAGATCCGCCCGCTCGACGCGGAGGGGATCGCCGCGCTGACCGGCCTGGCGCGCGGCCGCACGCTGGTGACGCTGGCGCCCGAGCGGGTGGCGGTATCGGACATCGAGCAGCTCGTCGCGGCGGGCGTGGTGGTCGCGGCGGGGCATACCAATGCGCGCTACGACCAGGCCAAGGCAGCGGTGGCCGCGGGCATGCGTGGCGTGACCCATTTGTTCAACGCCATGTCGCCGCTCGGCTCGCGCGAGCCGGGCATGGTCGGCGCCGCGCTCGATTCGGACGCGCTGGTCTGCGGATTGATCGTCGACGGCCATCACGTGAACCCGGCCACGCTCCGCCTGGCGCTGCGCTGCAAGCCGGCCAGCGGCTTCATGCTGGTGACCGATGCGATGCCCTCGGTCGGATCGGATGCGAGCGCGTTCGTGCTGCAGGGCCGCCACATCACCGTGCGGGACGGCGCCTGCCGCAGCGACGACGGCACGCTGGCCGGATCGCATCTCGACATGGCGGCGGCGGTGCGCAACGCGGTTGCGATGCTCGGCGTCGACCTGGCGACCGCGGTGACGATGGCGAGCGCCAGCCCGGCCGGGCTGATGGGCCTGGGCGACACGCATGGCCGAATCGCGGCCGGCCATGCCGCCGACCTGGTGCTGCTCGACGATGCAGGGCAGGTCCGCGAGACCTGGATCGGCGGGGCTTAGCAGCGAGCCGCGTCGTCCCCGCGCAGGTGGGGATGACGAAATGAAGGTTTTGTCTCCAGGCAAATCAACGATCCATATGGGGTCTCAACCCACGACGTATCGCCGTTCAACGATGCGAGCCGTTGTCCCCATTTCCTCTCCCTCCGGGAGGGGATTTCCGAATGTCGACACAGCCTAGCACCCCGACTCGATCGGCAAACGTCGCCACCCAGCTATTCTCCACCGCCATCGGAAGGCCATCCTGGCTTGCAATGCGGGATTGCGCCCGCGCCACGCCAGCGGGTGCGACCCGGCTTCCCTTCTCGTCCCGATCCCGTCCGTCACGGGCACCCGCACGGGAAGCGAAAGCCGCTCCCATAGCGTATGTTTCGTAAACTTCCGCGCTCCACGCCCCCCGCCCGAATCGGCGGCGCGGCGCCGCGCGTGCCCGGGCCGGCGCGCGCCGGCTTGCTCCGTCCCGTCCACAGGCGTAGCGCTCCCGCATGACCGATTCCACCAAGGCGCTCGACTATGTCGAGGCGCATCTCGACGACAGCCTGGACCGACTCTTCGCGCTGATGCGCGTCCCCTCGGTCTCGACCGATCCCGCCTATGCCGAGCAGTGTCAGCGCGCCGCGAAGCTGCTCTCCGACGAGCTGGCCGGCCTGGGCTTCACCGCCCGCGTCGCGCAGACGCCGGGCCATCCGATGGTGGTCGCGCATCATGACGGGCCCGCGGGCGAGCGGGTTCCGCACGTCCTGTTCTACGGCCATTACGACGTGCAGCCGGTCGATCCGATCGAGTTGTGGAAGCGCGATCCGTTCGATCCGGTGATCGAGACGCGCGGCGACGGCGCGAAGCAGATCGTCGGCCGCGGCGCGTCGGACGACAAGGGCCAGCTGCGCACCTTTGTCGAGGCCTGCCGCGCCTGGAAGGAGACCGAGGGCAGGCTGCCGTGCAAGGTGACGATCCTGTTCGAAGGGGAAGAGGAATCGGGCTCGACCAGCCTCGAGCCGTTCCTCCATGCTCATGCCGAGGAGCTGAAAGCCGATTTCGCGCTGATCTGCGACACGCTGATGTGGGACACCGAGACGCCGGGCCTCACCATCGGGCTGCGCGGCATGGCGGCGGGCCAGGTGACGATCCGCGCGGCTTCGCGCGATCTCCACTCCGGCCTTTATGGTGGCGCGGCGCGCAACCCGATCCAGCTGCTCTGCACGATCCTGGGCGAGATGAAGGACGCCGATGGCCGAGTGACGCTGCCCGGCTTCTATGACGGCGTGCCCGAAGTGACGCCGGCGGTCCGCGAGAGCTGGGACGCGCTCGGCTTCGACGCCGGCGGCTTTCTCGGCGAGATCGGGCTGCGCGTGCCCGCCGGCGAGAAGGGCCATGGCGTGCTCGAGCAGATCTGGTCGCGGCCGACCGCCGAGGTCAACGGCATCTGGGGCGGCTATACCGGCGAAGGCTTCAAGACGGTCATCCCGGCAGAGGCCCATGCCAAGGTGAGCTTCCGCCTGACCGGAAGCCAGAACCCGGAAACGATCTGGGCATCGTTCGAGGAGCATGTCCGCTCGCGCCTGCCCGCCGATTGCTCGGCGGTGTTCACCGGGCGTGGCCCGGGCAGCCCCGCGGTCTCGGTATCGAGCGACAGCCCGCCGCTGGAGGCCACCCGGGCGGCGCTCGACGCCGAATGGGGCAAGGCGGCGCTGATCGGCTGCGGCGGCGGCATCCCGGTCGTCACGTCGATCTCGAAGATCCTGGGGATGGACACGGTGCTGGTCGGCTTCGCGCTGACCGACGACAATATCCATTCGCCCAATGAGAAATATGACCTGAAGAGCTTTCACAAGGGCATCCGCTCCTGGGTGCGGATCCTGGCGAAGATCGGCGAGACGGCGAAGGTTCCGGCCTGATCGCGCTGGCCCGAATCGGCCGGCTCGGCTAGGTTCGGGCCATGCAGGAGGGGGCTCGATTCATTGCTTTGATGCTCGGCGGCGCGGCGCTGGCGGCCTGCCAGCCCGATGCGGCCAAGCCGGTGCCGAAGGCCGAGGCAAGCGAGGCCGCTGTCGCGCCCGCAGCGGCTGCGGCTGGCGCCGCCGGCGCGCCGCTGCGCGAATGGCTGGTCGGCAGCTGGTCATTCGAAGCGAGCTGCGCGAGCGACTTCATCGCCCATTATGCGGCCGATGGCAGCCTCGACAATAGCGGCGAGATGGGCGGTTGGGCGCTGGCCGGCAACATCGTGACCGAGACGATCCGCGAGCGCTATGACGCCGCGGCGAGCGACGGCGCCGAGAAGGTGAACCCGCCCGAGACGCGCAGCTACACGATCGAGCGCGCCGACCAGGATCACGGCACGATCACCTATCAGGGCCGCAAGGTGCCGATGCTGCGCTGTTGACGGCGCGGCCGCCAGGATCGATAGCGGCATGATGGTTCCCCTTTCGTTCGCCGGCCATGATCTGATGGCGCTGCCCGAGGGCGCGCTCTACTGGCCGGCGCGGCGGGCCCTGCTCGTCGCCGACCTGCATTTCGAGAAGGGCAGCTGGTTCGCCGCGCGCGGGCAGATGCTGCCCCCCTATGATTCGATCGCGACCCTGCAGGCGATCGAGGCGCTGGCGGACCGGACCCAGGCGCGCGAACTCTGGTGCCTGGGCGACAGCTTCCATGATTCGGAAGGCTGCGAACGGCTGCCCGGCGATGCGCGCGCGCTGCTCGCCCGGCTCACCGCCCGGCTCGACTGGCGCTGGATCACCGGCAATCACGACAGCCTGTTGATCGATCCCTTTGGCGGCACGATCCTGGCGGAGGCGGACGTCGATGGGCTGGTCCTGCGCCACGAGGCCGAACCGGACGATCCGCGCCCCGAGCTGTCGGGCCATTTCCACCCCAAGCTGCGCCTGCGCATCCGGGGGCGGCAAGTGGCGCGGCGCTGTTTCGTCGCCTCGCCGACCAAGCTGATCCTGCCGGCCTTCGGCGCGCTCACCGGCGGACTGGACGCGCATCATCCGGAGATCGCCCGCGCGGTGGGGTGCAGCGCGCAGGCGCTGGTCGCGCTCGAGGATCGGCTGCTGCGCTTCCCGCTCGCGGCCTAGCCGCCCCGGCGCGGCTCGAGATCGGCGCATTCCACCGGGCCCTGCCCGATCACCTGGCATTTGGCGGAGCCGAGCACCCGGATCACGCCGCTCGACGTCGCGCTGATCTGGGCGTTGTAGCGCACGTTCATCACCAGCGCGCCGCCGCTCCCCGAGACGAGCAGCGCATCGGCGGTGGTCAGCGCCGCCGCGTCGAGGCTGCTGGTGCCATAGAGCCGCACGCGCGTGTGCAGCGCGTTGCCCGCGAGCGCCACCGTGCCAGTGCCGGCCAGGGTAACGCTCAGATCCTGCGCGTCGACCTTGCCGATATCGATCCGCCCCGCCCCGTTCAGCGAGACGTCGAGCCGGTTGCCGCGCATCTCGGCGATCTTCAGCAACGCGCCGCCATTGGTCTGCACCACGCGCAGCCCGGGCACCGTGACACGGATGCGCGCGCCGCTCGCGGCCTTGCCCGCTGCCGATTCCCAGCTCTGCGTACCGGCATTGACGATCAGCGTTCCCGCCTCCACGCGCACGCCCACCCGGTCGAGCGCGGCGCGATCGCCGGTGAGCGTCACGCCCGGCGATCCGGGCGCCACCTCCACCGCGAACGGCCCGTCGATGCGCAGCCGGTCGAAACCGGTGACCATCACGACGCGCTCGTCTCCCGGCGCGGCGGCGCCCAGGAGCAGCAGGGGAGCGAGGGCGAGCCGATACATGGCCACACCCTCGCGCGGCTTCAGCGCCGAGGCAAGCTCAGGAGCAATGCGCCTCGCCCGAACCCACCGCGCTCACCGAGCATTTCGCGCCGCCGGTGAGATCGACATCGCCCGAGCCCGCGATCGAGACCGAGGCCCCGCCCTTCACGACGCCGCGCAGGCTGCCCGAGCCGATGACCGAGATGCTGGCGCCCGTGGCGGTGAGCTTGCTCGCGTCGATGTCACCCGACCCGGCGATCGAGGCATTGAGCCGGCTGACCGTGCCCGCGACGGTGAGATCCCCCGAGCCGGCGATCGAGAGATCGGCATCGGTCGCGGCGAGCGCGGCGATGCCGAGATTGCCCGAGCCGGCGATCGCGCCGCGGAAAGCACCCTCGGCCTTGTCGACGCTCATATTGCCGGAGCCGCTGACGCTCGCGCCATCGAGCTTCGGCAGGACGACATGAACCTTCACGCCGCGATCGTTGCTGAACGAGAAGCCGCTGCGGTCCTTGCGGCCGACGCGCAGCGTACCGTCGACCACCCGGACTTCGAGCTGGTCGAGCACCGCGGTATCGCCCTCGGCCGTGACCGCGAACTGGCCGCCGTTCCGCACCTCGATGTCATCGGGTCCGCGCAGGTCGACCTTGGTGAAGCCGCTCGCGTCATAGCTGCGCTTGGCGCCGACGCCGCTCGGCGCGGCCTTGTGACCTTCCTTTTCCCAGCTGGCGTGGCAGGCGCCGGTGGCCGCGAGCGGCAACAGGGCAAGAGCGAACAGGGCAGCGCGCATCGAAACTTCCTCCCGAAGCAATATGTGTGTTGGATACATAATACACCATCGATGAGACAAGGAAAAGGGGCGGTTTTCAAGGCCGCCCCTTTCCTTGGGCTTCGATGCCGGCCGAGATCAGGCCGGAACCTTGTCCTTGTTGTGGATGGCCGCGGCCTTGCGCAGGATCTCGAGGATCTTCTCGAGCGCGGCCGGCTCGTCCACTTCCTCCATCGCCGCGAGCTCGCGGGCGAGGCGGCTGGCCGCCGCTTCGAAGATCTGGCGCTCGGAATAGCTCTGCTCGGGCTGGTCGTCGGCGCGGAACAGGTCGCGGACCACTTCGGCGATCGACACCAGGTCGCCCGAATTGATCTTCGCTTCATATTCCTGGGCGCGGCGCGACCACATGGTGCGCTTGACCTTCGGCTTCCCCTTCAGCGTATCGAGCGCTTCCTTGAGTGTCTTGTCACTCGAAAGCTTGCGCATGCCGACGCTCTCGGCCTTGTTGGTCGGAACGCGCAGCGTCATCTTTTCCTTTTCGAAGCGCAGCACGTAGAGTTCGAGCTGCATACCCGCGATCTCGGATTTCTGCAGCTCGATAACACGGCCCACGCCGTGCTTGGGGTAAACGACATAATCGCCGACATCGAAGGACAGCGCCTTGGCAGCCATGTGCGAGGAACCTTTCGTGATAACCGGCCCCGACGGGCTCGGCGTCCGCCCCGGCGAATGCGGGACGGGCTGATCGGGGCGACTTCTCTTTGCTTCTCCGGGCGGAGGCGAGTTTTCCTCCGTCTTGGGGCATTTAACACGTTTGCAATAAAATTACCAGACCGACTGTGCCGCCTTGCAGCGAAAATATGCAATTAATCGCAGGATTGTGGCTGTCTCTCGACTCAGGCATTGCTGAGGCATGTTCGCGCTACTTCTGCTCCTCCAGGCTCAGGACACCGGCGCCATCTTCTCGCCGGCGGTCAAGGCATTGCTCGACACACGTGAGACGCTGGCACCGGAGGAGTTCGTCCGCCGGATCGAAACCCTGGCACTGCAGGGCGACGCTTCCGCTTCCGAGCTGGCGGGCGAAGCCAGCAATTTCGGCGGGATCGGCTGGCCCCGCGATCCGGAAAAGGCCTGTGGCTGGTTCGAACGTGCTGCGCCGCAGCGTGGCGATTCGGCCCATAATCTCGCGCTCTGCTTCGAGAACGGCCAGGGCAGGCCACAGGACCTGGCCAGGGCGCGCACCCTCTATGCCAGCGCCGCCCGGCTCGGCTGGGTGCAGGCGAAATGCGCGCTCGGCACGCTGCTGGTCTCGGGCCGGGGCGGGCCGAAGGACGCGCCGCGCGGCGTGGCGCTGTGCCGCGAGGCCGCGGAATCGGGCAATGCCAATGCCCAGACCGACTATGCCGGCTGGCTGCTGACCGGCGCGAATCTGCCGCAGGACATGGTCGCGGCCCGGCGCTGGCTGGCCGATGCCGCCGCGCAAGGCCAGCACAATGCCGAATTCCTGCTCGGCCAGATGTTGTGGAACGGCGATGGCGGCCCGGCCGACCCGGGTGCCGCGGTCGCATGGTGGAAGAAAGCCTATGCCGGCGGCCGCGCCGATGCCGCCGCGCTCATCTCACGGGCCGCGTTCCGGCGCGCGGCGCCGGATGGGAAGACCGTGACCGACCGGGAAGCGGTGGCCGAGATGATGCACTGGCTGCGCATCGCGGCGGCGGAGGAACCCGACCCCAAGCGGCGCAAGGAGATGGCCGACATCCTGACGGACATCGACAAGAACTAGAGGCTAGCTGCCCGAACCGGGCTCCGGCGAGAAGAACTGCTCGAACTTGCCCTCGACTCCCTTCATCGCATCGGCATCGGCGGGCACATCGCCCTTCTGCGTGATGTTGGGCCAGGATTCCGAATAGGTGCGATTGAGCTCCAGCCACTTCTCGAGGCCGTTCTCGGTATCGGGCAGGATCGCCTCGGCCGGGCATTCTGGCTCGCAGACGCCGCAGTCGATGCACTCGTTCGGATTGATGACGAGCATGTTCTCGCCTTCGTAGAAACAGTCGACCGGACAGACCTCGACACAATCCATGTACTTGCACCGGATGCAGGCGTCGGTGATGACATAGGTCATGGAAACTGGCCCCTTGGATCGAAGACGTGGGGGTCCTGCTATGCCTGTGGATTCGCTGCGTCAATCAGTTGGCGCTTCCTGCGAGACGTTCTCAGTGACCACAAGGTCCTGATAGCAGGCGCGCCCCTCGGCCGGCGGGCCGCGCCTGACGGGCAGCAGCTCGACCCGGATCACCCGAACCTTGCCATAGAGCGGGAAGGCCACGACGCACCCCACGCGCACCGTGGCCGAGCTGCGCTCGACCCGGCGGCCATCGATGCGCAGCATGCCCTTCTCGGCGATCGCCTGCGCCGCCGAGCGCGTCTTGGCCAGGCGCGACCACCAGAGGAACCGGTCGATCCGCATCGCCGCGCCGTCAGCCATGCTTCAGCGCCTGGAGCGCCGCGAAGGCATTGTCGCGCGGCGGCGCCTTGGGCCGGGGCGGCGCCACGAGTCCCTGCCAGATCCAGCGCTGCGGCTCGCCCTCCGCCGAACGGGCGGTGCGGAAGCCGAGCTGGGCCATCAGCCGCGCCAGCGTCTCGGCGGTCAGCCCCATCGAAGTGGCGAGCGCCGGATCGGGAGCAAAGGGCTTGCGGCCCTGGCGCGCGTCGTGCGCGGCACGGGCAATGCGCTCGACCAGGTCGACGCGCACCGCCTGGGCTCCCAGCGGGCGATAACCATGGACGAGATCGGCACCCGGCGCGGCGCGCGGCAGCACGGTGGCGCCGTCGCGCGGGGCTTCGGCCAGCCCCATCAGCTCGCGCCGCCAGCGCGCCGCGCCGGGCTTGAGCAGCGCGGGGGCGAAGATGTCGAGCGTGCCGATGGTGACGCCGATCGTGCGCAGCCGCTGGCGCGCCGGCGGGTCGAGCGCCTCCACCAGCATCGCGGCGGCACGGCGCGGCAGCAGCCCGCCGGCCTCGAGCAGCGCATTGGCGAGCGCGCGCAGCGGCGAACCGGCGGCCGGATCGCGCGCCGCCGCGTCGAGCTTGCCGAGCACGGCCAGGCGCTTGCCGATCTGATCGGCGAACCAGCGTTCGAGCCGGGCCTGCACCGCCGTTCTCGCCGGGGGATCGAGCACGTCGAGCGCGCGATCCAGCCGGATGCGCGGCCGGGCGATATTGGGCCCCGGCTCCAGCGCCGCGACCGCCACGCCGTTCCAGGCGAGCACCGACCCGGTCAACAGGATGGCCGCATCCTCGGCCTCGGCAAGCGCGGCCCCGCGCTTGCGATATTCGCCGCCCAGCCGTTTCTCCGCCGCCGCCAGCAGCATGCGCTTGTCCGCGGCGCGCGCCTCCGGCGCGACGGTGAAGCGAAAGCCGGTGAGCGTGCCCAGGGCATGTTCCTCGACGGTCACTTCGCCCTCGGCGCCGATCGTCACCGGCAGGTTCGAGGCGTCGGCGCCGATCTGGCGCAGCAGCACGGTGGTGCGCTTGTCGACGAAGCGCTGGGTCAGGCTGGCGTGCAGCGCGTCCGAGAGCTTCTCCTCCACGGCGCGCGTGCGCTCGGCCCAATGGACCGGGTCCTCCAGCCAGTCCGCCCGGTGCGCGATATAGGCCCAGCTGCGCGCCGCGGCGATGCGCCCGGCAAGCGTCTCGACGTCGCCGCCCATATTGTCCAGCCGCTGGATCTCGTCGGCGAACCATTGGTGCGGCACATGGCCGCGCCCCTCGGAGAGATGCCCGAAGAGCCGGCCGACGAAGCGGCTGTGCGGCTCGGGCCCGAGCTTGCGGAAATCGGGCAGGCCGCACGCCGCCCAGAGCCGCTTGACCATCGCCGGCGCGCGCACCCGCTGGCGGACCCAATCCTCTTCCGAAAGCCGCTTGAGCACGGCCAGGTCCACCGCCTCGGGCGCGGCGCGCAGCACATCGCTGTTCGGCCTGGCCTCCAGGCTGGCGATCAGCGCCTCGACGCTGGCGAAGTCCGGCTCGCCTTCGCGCCAGTAGAGCTTCTCCAGCGGCGGCACCCGGTGCCCCTCGATCGCAAGCACCTCTTCCGGCGTGAAGGCATTGGGGCCTTCCTCGTGCAACGCGCCGAATGTGCCATCCTTCTGGTGCCGCCCGGCACGCCCGGCGATCTGCGCCATCTCGGCCACGGCCAGCCGGCGCTGGCGGCGCCCGTCGAACTTGGAAAGCGAGGCGAAGGCGACATGGTGCACGTCCATGTTGAGGCCCATGCCGATCGCATCGGTGGCGACGAGATAATCGACCTCGCCCGCCTGGAACATCGCCACCTGGGCATTGCGGGTGCGGGGGCTGAGCGCCCCCATCACCACTGCCGCACCGCCGCGGAGCCGGCGAAGCGCCTCGGCGACGGCATAGACTTCCTCGGCGCTGAACGCGACGATCGCCGAGCGGCGCGGCAGACGGGAGAGCTTCTTCGCCCCGGCATAGCTGAGGGTCGAGAAGCGCGGCCGGCCGATCACCTCGGCCTCGGGCACCAGCGCCTTCAGCATGGGTTTCAGGCTGTCGGAGCCGAGGATCATCGTCTCCTCGCGGCCGCGGGCACGCAGCAGCCGATCGGTGAAGACATGGCCGCGCTCGGGATCGGCGCCCAGCTGCGCCTCGTCCAGGCCGACGAACGCGACTTCGCGTTCCAGCGGCATGCTCTCGGCGGTGCACAGGAACCAGCGGGCCTTGGGCGGCAGGATCTTCTCTTCGCCGGTGATCAGCGCGACCTCGGCATCGCTGCCCTTCATCCTGACGACGCGATCATAGACCTCGCGCGCCAGCAGCCGCAGCGGGAAGCCGATCATGCCGCTGGCATGGCCGGCCATCCGCTCCACTGCGAGATGCGTCTTGCCGGTGTTGGTAGGACCCAGCACGGCGGTGATCGGAGAACGCGCGAAACGACTCATTGCGACTCCCAAGATCGTTCCGAGTCGCCCCTTAAGCAACTCCCCCGGATTGGCGATCCGCCTTAACCATGTTGGAAATACTGGCGAATATGCTGAACACTTCGCTTCATCCGCGAGGTGGCACAACTCGCCGCACGAGCCGGCCCCGAACAGGGTGCTTAATTTGACTTTAAGTCCTGCCTTCCACAGTGATCTTGTCGGTAGCCGGGGGTTTACGGCACGACATCGACGACCTTTTGGGGGGCGTTGCGCCTTGTATCTGCGTAGTGACCATGGAGAGGGGCTGACCGGCGGCGGCGCATCGGCGCTTGCCGCGGCACCGGCGCGCGGCCTGGCCGCACGCCTGGGCGAGCGCTTCGCCGACTTCGAATTCGCGCCGGATCTCGGCTCGCGCATCGGCTCGCTGACCTGGTATCGCGGCGCCGCAACCTGCGTCGCCCTGATCACCGCCACCCTGCTGCTCGCGCCCGGCTTCGAGAACCCGATCTACGGCACCGTTCCCGCGCCGCTTTCGGGCGCCGAGTTCGACGCGACCCAGGCGCAGGCGATCAAGCCGCTCGGCATGGGCTCGGGCACCGGCGCCCGCGTCGCCGCGACCGGGCTGGTCGCGCCGCTCACCGACACGCCGGAGCGGCCGCTCCTCGAAGGTACCACCAAGCTGGCCTCGGGCGGCGCGCTGCTCGCGACGCTGCTGCGCTCGGGCATCGGCAAGGCCGATGCCACGACGGTCAGCAGCATGATCACCAAGGCCGTTGCGCTGGACGAGATCCAGTCCAACACCATGGCCGACTACACGCTGGGCCGCCGCGTCGACAAGTCGCAGCCGCGCCCGCTCGAGAAGCTCGACATCCGCACGCGCTTCGATCAGCGCGTCGAGTTCGTGCGCACCGGCAACGTGCTTGCGATGCGCGCGATCCCGATCGCGATCGACCGGACGCCGCTGCGCATCCAGGGTACCATCGGCAGGTCGCTCTATCGCTCGGCCCGCGCCGCCGGCGCGCCCGCCAAGGCAGTCGAAAGCTATATCAAGACGCTCGCCACCCGCACGCCGGTCTCGCGGCTCGGCTCGGACTGCAAGTTCGACATCATCGTCGGCCAGGCCCGCGCCGAAACCGGCGAGGTGCAGCTCGGCACCCTGATGTACGCCGGGGTCAGCGGCTGCTCGAACAAGGTGCAGCTCGCGCCGTTCGAACAGGGCGGCAAGACCAGCTGGTTCGACGGGTCGGGCAAGGGCAACAGCACCGGCGCGATGGCGATGCCGGCGAACGGCCGCTTCTCCTCGGGCTTCGGCATGCGCCGCCACCCGATCCTCGGCTATACCCGCATGCACCGGGGCGTCGACATCGCCGCGCCCTGGGGCTCGCCGGTCTTCGCCGCGAGCGACGGCGTCGTCCAGTTCGCCGGCCGCAGCAGCGGCTATGGCAATTTCATCAAGGTGACCCATGGCGGCGGCTATGGCACCGGCTATGGCCATCTGAGCCGCATCTATGTGCGCAACGGCGAGCATGTGCGCCGCGGGCAGCGGATCGGCGCGGTGGGCAATACCGGCCTCTCGACCGGCCCGCACCTCCATTACGAACTCTATCGCAACGGCATGGCGGTGAATCCGCGCTCGGTGTCGTTCACCAGCACGCAGCAGCTTACCGGCGGCGATCTCGGCGAGTTCAGGGCCCAGCTGAACCGCCTGCTCTCGGTGCCGATCGGGCACGGCGCCGTGAAGGACGCCGAGGACTAGCATCCCGCGCAAGGCCCCGACTTCCTCTCCCGGAAGGGGAGGCACGGCTCGTCGCAACCTGCTGCGCCAATGCCGGCCATTTGTGCTATGGAGCCAGGATATCCGAGTCCGACTCCGGAGCGTGCCATGCGTCTCGTCCTCACTGCCGCCCTGTTCTGCGCCGTCGCGATGCCGGCGCTCGCCCAGCAGTCGCAGCCGGCGCCCACCCGCGACGCCTCTACCCGCGACAAGGCCGAAGCGCTCGCCCGCGCGCTGAACAATCCGATGGTGCAGGAAGGCGCGGCGGCGATGCTCACCAACCTCGCCGGCATCGTGCTCGACACGCGGGTCGGCTCCATCGCCCGCTATGCCGATCCCAGGATCGGCGAGCAGGACACGCTGCGCGACATCCAGCGCCGCAACGATCCCGATTTCGAGAAGCATTTCCACCAGGACGCGCGCGCCGCCGTCGCCGTCGCGGGCAAGCTCACCGACGGTGCGCTGCAGATGCAGGAATCGCTCGACCAGACCGCCGCCCGGCTGCGCGCGGCGCTCGCCCCGCTGCGCGCCGCGCTCAAGAACTGATCGCCCGCGTAACGATCGTACGGGGCGGAAGAGCCGCCGCAACCATATGGCGCGCTGCCGTACGTCCCGGACGCAAGCCGCGTCCGCAAGCGCTTTACGCGGGCGCATCCCGAGTCCTAAAGCGAGCCGATGTGGCAGCTTTACCAATTCCCGCTCTGTCCCTTCTCGCGCAAGGTCCGCCTGCTGCTGGGCGAGAAGGCCGTCGGCTATGAGCCGGTGCGCGAATCGCCCTGGCTGCGGCGCGACGAGTTCCTCGACCTGAATCCCACCGGCCAGGTGCCGGTGATGGTCGATGACGAGCGCGGCGTGACGCTGATCGATTCGCAGGTGATCTGCGAGTTCTTCGAGGAGACGGTGAACAAGGCGCCGATGCTCAACGGCACCGCCACCGATCGCGCCGAGATCCGCCGCCTGGCGATCTGGTTCGATACCAATTTCTATGCCGAGATCACGGCCCCCCTGCTCCACGAGCGGATGCTGAAGCGCATCGTCTACAAGCAGTCGCCCGACGGCCAGGCCCTGCGCAATGCGATGAAGGCGGCGGTCAACCATCTCGACTATATCGACTATCTGCTCGATCACCGCACCTGGCTGGCGGGCCCGACGATGAGCCTCGCCGATCTTGCCGCCGCGGCCCAGATCTCGATCGCCGACTATCTTGGCGGGATCGACTGGAAGAGCCACGAACAGGCCAAGGGCTGGTACATCCGCATGAAGAGCCGCCCGAGCTTCCGCCCGCTGCTCAGCGAGCGGATGGAAGGGATCCCGCCCCCCGCCGATTACGAGAAGCTCGACCTTTGATGGCGGCGCCGCACCGGACCACGCGTCGCCGGGCTTCCACGGCGACAGTCTCGATCCGGAGGAACTGACCGCGGGCCTGGACGCCGAGCGCGCCCGTATCTCGATCTCGACATCCATGCCGCCGACTCCGCTGCCGCATGAAACTCCCGGCGCCGCCATGCGCTTTTCCCGCAAGATCCCGATCGCTCCGATCGGGCAATCACCGGGGTGCTTATGCTCGAACATCTTCCCCATTGGCTCGGCAAGGCGCTGAGCCCATTTCGCGCCGGCGCCGACAAGCTGGCGATCGTCCGGCCCGAGCTGGCCGGCGAAGGCGTGATCCATCTCGCCAGCCCGGCCTTCGCCAACGGCGCGCGGCTGCCCGATCGGTTCACCGCCGATGGCGAGGGCATCTCGCCGCCGCTCTTCTGGACGGGCGTGCCCGAAGGCACCGCGCGGCTGGTGCTGATCGTCGAGGACCCCGATGCGCCGACCCCGCAGCCGGTGGTGCACGCGATCGTCTGGGGCCTGCCGCTCGGCGGCGACCTCAAGGAAGGTGAGATCGGGCTCGATGGCGAAGGCAGCCCGAACGGGGAGGATGTCGGCCGCAACAGCCGCTTCGTCGAGGGCTGGCTGCCGCCCGATCCGCCCAACGGGCATGGCGAGCATAATTACGCCTTCCAGCTCTTCGCGCTGAACGAAGGCGAGGATCCCGGCGACAATCCCGGGCGCGGCGCGATCCTGCGCGCGATGGAAGGCCGGGTGATCGCCGCCGGGCTGCTCACCGGCACCTATTCGCGAGGTGAGCAGGCCCCGATCGGCCGGGTGGGAGCCGGTGCCGCCGCCTGACGCGCCGGCCGTCGCGCCGTGATGGGCACGGTGGCGGCAAGGCCGCGATGGAGTCCGGGCTGAAGTCCCGCGCTCATGTCCGGAGCGCGTCACGGGTTTCTCGGCGGTTTCGAGCTTCGCGGCATCCGGATGGAATGCCTGGGGAAACCATAAGGCGGGCCGAGCTTCCGCCGGAGTTGGGGGCCGCCGCCGGGCGGTCCGGCAGGGTTCAGCCGAAGTGGCTGAAACCCTGCAGGCCGACCGTGGCGATCGCCATTGCGGTGATGGCGAAGGAGGCCATCCCGATCATCAGGCTGCGCGTCATGCTTATCCTCTCCGTTCCGTGCTGACCGCTACGGGTCACGCGATCGGAACCACGGGCGAGGAGAAGAGCACGATGGCATAGGTGAGGACGACGGCGCCGATGACGGCAACGCTGTGCTGGAACGAGCTGATACGAACGGCCATGATAGTTACTCCCTGTATTGTCGGTTGCCGGACCATCCGGCGTTGCCGATGCCAGATGGATTGCAGGGAGCGTGCCAGTTTTCTAAGTGATTGATTTCATTGAGCGTGAGTAAGAAAGTTACGCGCGGTTGGGAAATTACACACCAAGCTATGGTGTAATTTCCCAATCAAAGGCGGACAGAGACTGTCCGATTCCGGTCAATCGACGCGGACGCAGTTGCGGCCGCCATTCTTGGCGGCGTAGCAAAGCTGGTCGGCGCGGTGGAACACGGTGCCGAACACTTCGTCCTGGGCCGCCGGGCTGAGGCCGGCGGAAAAGGTGATCTCGCCCAGCGGCGCGTCGGTCTCGCGCAGGCGATAGCGCTTGGCGGAGACGGCGAGGCGGGCCCGGTCGAGCACTTCGCGCGCCGCCATCAGGTCGAGGCCGGTGAACAGGACGACGAACTCCTCGCCGCCATAGCGCGCGACGAGATGGCCCTTGCAGGTGTCGGACAGCGCTTCGCCGAGCGCCTTGAGCACCCGGTCGCCGACGACATGGCCGAACCGGTCGTTGACCGACTTGAAGTGATCGACATCGCACACCGCCATGCAGATCCGCGCCCCCGCCGAGGCCTGGGCGGCATAGGCCTCCTCGAAGGCGCGGCGATTGGGCAGGCCGGTCAGCGGATCGCGGCGCGCATTGTCGCGCGCCTCCTCCAGCTTGGTGCGCAGCTCGCTGGCCTCGCGATTGGCGGTCTCCAGCCGCTCCTCGGCGTTGCGGACCCGCTCGAGCATCGTCGCGGTGATGCGGGCGATCTCGATATCGTCGCCGCCCGAGCTGCGCATCGCCTGCGCGCTGGCGGCAAGGTCGCGGCCGAAATCCTTCGTCTCGGCGCGCATGGCCGTGACCATATCCTGAAAGCCCTCGACCTGCATCTGGGTCTGGGCGACCAGCCCCTGGGCCTTCTCGATCGTGGCGGTGGGCATGCCAGCGACGGGCTGCGCGTCGCACCCCAGCGTCTCGATGTCGCGCCGGGTGAGGCGGACGCCGCCATCGGTCAGCGCGTGCACCGCCCGGGCGAGCGGGCCATCGGGGTTGGCGAGAAGCTGATAGGCGAAAGCATAATTGGCCGGATCGGGATCCAGCCGCTGGTCTATCAGAAATTCTCCGATGCGGTCGTACAGGCCACGTGCGGCCTGGGAACCGCTTGCCACCCGAACGGCCTTGGCCGCGACCATCTGCCTCAATTCCTCACCAGAAATTTGGTCCCGACAGTGCCGACCCGCAGCACCGCCACGCCGTGCAGACTAGGCCCCAACTGCTAATATCCGGTGAGCAAAGCTTGCGGACTCGTGAAAATACCGGCTCCGGAGATCAGTGCCTGTGCGCGGCCCGGTATTTCTGGACGGCTTCCAGCGAGAGCCGGATATGTCCCGCCGGGCTCATGTCCGAATGGACGAAGAGCAGCTTGCCGTCCGGCGCGATCACATAGGAGGTCCGGCTGGTGATCTTGGTGGCGGTGCCGTCGGGCCGGGTCAGCTGGACGTCATAGGCCTTGACGATCTCGGGGCTGGCGGCGGCGACGGCGAACTTGCCGGCGCATTTCTCCGCCGAAAAGGCCTCGAGCTTGTCGATATTGCCCGCGGTCATCCCGATCACGCTGGCGCCGGCCTTCTGGAAATCGGGCAGCGCCTCGGCAAAGGCATGCGCCTCGGCATTGCAGCCTTCGGTGAAGGCGGCGGGGAAGAAATAGAGGACGACCGGCCCCTTCTTCAGCGCCGCCTTGAGGTTGACCGTGAAGGGCTTGCCCGCCATCGCGCCGGGGGCGGTGAAGTCGGGCGCGCGCTGGCCGGGCTTGAGCGTGGCCATGGCCGGCACGGCGAGCGACAGGGCGGCGGCGATCAGCAATTTGCGCATGGCGATCCTCCTGAATGTCGTTGCCGGCGGCTAGCGCGTCAGCGCGATGCCGATCCGGGCATGGGTGTCGTTCCGGCGATAGTCGTCCAGCGCCTCGCCATAGCCGGTGAAGGCCTGGCCGAAGATATAGAAGCCCACTCCCTTGGCAATCCGCGCCAGCGGATAGGAGACGAACAATTCGGCCGCGCCCTTGCCCGTCTCGAAATTGCCGCGACCGGTTAGCGACAGCTTCAACCCGTCCTGCTGGCCGATCGCGGCGGTGAGGCTGGTATAGCCGAAATAGTTCTTCACGTCCGGCGCGGTGCCCAGCCGGCCGAGATAGAACCAGGCCTGGGGCGCGACGTCGAGATGCCAGTCGCCGCCCAGGTCGAAGCGCTTCTCGGCGCGCAGGAACACCCGGTTGAGATCGACCGAGTCGGCCACGCCGCGCCCGTTCGAATCATGGCGATAGCCGAGCGCCACCTTGGTGGTGTCGTCGAAGGGAATGTCGGCATAGACTTCGGGGCTGTAATTGGTCGAGCGGAACGGCCCCGAAGGCCGGTTCAGCGCCCAGAACATCGTCTGGGTATAGGCGAAGCGCAGATTGCCGAGCTTGAGCGGCGCCTTCTCGCCGAACGGGCGGAAGGCGAAGCTCACCTGCAACTTGCCGCCGGCATCCTTCAGGCCGAACGCGCCATAGATCGGCTCGTGCGGCTCGAACCGGTCGACAAAGGCGGCCGAGCTGCCGGTCGCGCTCTGCACCACCGTCTCCCCCTGCGGGATCTCGGCGGCGGCGTGCTGCTCGGTGGGCGGCACCGCGCGGCCGGCCACGCTCACCGGCACGTAGCGCGCCTTGGCGAAGCCGTGCGGCGCGACGGTGGGCAGCGGGCCGGGCGCGCGCTCGAGCACCAGGCGCGTGCCGTCCACCGCGGTGACCTCGATCTCGCGCGGGCCGGCATCGGTGACCGCCAGATCGCCCTCGTTGACCAGGAAGACCTCGACGCCGCGCAACGCCTCCGCCTCCGAGGCGGGCTGGGCAGGCACGGCGCGCAGGCCCTGGGCCGCGGCAGGCGTGGCGGCGAGGAACGCGATCGGAATCAGCAGGCGGCGGCGCATCGGCCGGTTGAGTGACAGGGCTTTGTGACCTTGGCGAGTCAAAATCTCGGGGCTAGGGCGTGTCGAATGCCCGTGACCGCAGCCGATATCGCCCTTGCCGAACGCCTTGCCGATGCGGCGGGCGCGGCGATCCTCCCCTATTTCCGCGGCGCCCACGGCCTCGAGGCCAAGGACGACCAGTCCCCGGTCACTCTTGCCGATCGCGCCGCCGAGGAAGCGATGCGCCGGCTGATCGTCGCAGAGCGCCCGATGGACGGCATCCAGGGCGAGGAGTTCGGCACGCGCGAAGGAACGAGCGGGCGCCTGTGGGTGCTCGATCCGATCGACGGCACGCGCGCCTTCATCGCCGGCCGCCCGATCTTCGGCACGCTGATCGCGCTGATCGAGGATGGCTGGCCGCTGCTCGGCATCCTCGACCAGCCGGTGACGCGGGAGCGCTGGCTGGGCGTGGCGGGGCGGCCGACCCTGTTCAACGGCGCGCCGGCCGCGACGCGCCGCTGCCGCGACCTCGACCAGGCGATCCTCGCCACCACTTCGCCGGCGCTGTTCGGCGACGACCAGCTCCATGCCTTCGAGCATCTCGACGGCGCGGTGATGAGCACGGTGCTGGGCGGCGACTGCTATAATTATGGCTGCGTCGCGAGCGGCTGGATGGACATCGTCGTCGAGGCGGGGCTCAAGCTGCACGACTTCGCCGCGCTGGTCCCCATCGTCGAGGGCGCGGGCGGGCGGATGTGCGACTGGCAGGGCGATCCCCTGCACGCCGGGAGCAATGGCGAGGTGATCGCCGCCGGCGATCCGGCGCGGATCGACGATATCCTCGAGGCACTGGCCTGCCGGGGGCATGATCACGGCCATTGAGCCGCGACTCGAAAGGTTACGAAGTTTACGCCACGGGACGGCCGGTTCTTCCCTCCCGCACTTCTCCTTGCGCGGCCTGGCGGACGGCGAGGGAGCAAGCCGGTTTCCGACTCGGGTTGCGCCGGTCGGGGCTTTGCGCTAGGGGGCCCGCTTTCCGCGATCGTAGGGATGCGCCGGCTGAATGGGCTGCCGCGCGTGTCCGCAATCGTCGAACTCAAGGAGACGAAAATGCCCAAGCTCAAGACGAAGAGCGGCGTGAAGAAGCGCTTCAAGCTCACCGCCACCGGCAAGGTGAAGCACGGTGTGGCCGGCAAGCGCCACCGGCTGATCAGCCACAACGCCAAGTATATCCGCCAGAACCGCGGCACCTCCGTGCTCGCCGATGCCGATGTCGCGCACATCAAGGCATGGGCGCCCTACGGTCTGAAGTAAGGAGGGCCTGAGAAATGGCACGAGTTAAGCGTGGTGTTACCACCAAGGCCAAGCACAAGAACATCCTGGAGCAGGCAAAGGGCTATCGCGGTCGTCGCAAGAACACGATCCGCATCGCCCGCCAGGCCGTCGAGAAGGCCGGCCAGTACGCCTATCGCGACCGCAAGGTTAAGAAGCGGACCTTCCGTGGTCTGTGGATTCAGCGCATCAACGCCGGCGTCCGCGCCGAGGGCCTGACCTATTCGCAGTTCATGCACGGGCTGAAGCTCGCCGGCATCGAGCTGGACCGCAAGGTCCTGGCCGATATCGCGATGCACGAGGGCGAAGCCTTTACCGCCATCATCGCGCAGGCGAAGGCGGCTCTGCCCCAGGCCGCCTGAGCGACCTGAGCGAGTACGAGAAAATGGGGCGCCGGTGGCAACACCGGCGCCCTTTTTCTTTGCCCTCGCCCCCGCTAGAGGCTCCCTCGACCAAATGAGGATTTGATGACGACCGATCTGGACCAGCTCCGCACCGACCTGCTCGGCGCGGTCGATGCCGCGGCGGGGCTCGAGCCGCTCGAAGCGGTGCGCGTGCACGCGCTCGGCAAGCAGGGGGCGATCACCGCCCTGCTCAAGACCCTGGGCGGGATGAGCCCCGAGGAGCGCCAGGAACAGGGCCCGCGCATCCACGGCCTGCGCGAGGCCGTGACCGAGGCGCTGGCCGCGCGCAAGGCCTCGCTGGAAAAGGCGGCGCTCGACGCCCGGCTTGCCGACGAGACGCTCGACATGACGTTGCCGGTGGACGGCGTGGCGGCGGGCAGCGTGCATCCGGTGAGCCAGGTGATGGACGAGCTGGCCGAGATCTTCGCCGATCTGGGCTTCTCCGTCGCCACCGGCCCGGAGATCGAGGACGACTGGCACAATTTCACCGCGCTCAACATCCCGGAGACTCATCCGGCACGGGCGATGCACGACACCTTCTATTTCCCGCGCGAGGCGGACGGCAGCCAGAAATATCTGCTGCGCACCCACACTTCGCCGGTGCAGATCCGCACCATGGTGGCGAACAAGCCGCCGATCCGGATCATCGCGCCGGGCCGGGTCTATCGTTCGGACAGCGACGCTACGCACACCCCGATGTTCCACCAGATCGAAGGGCTGGTGATCGACAAGGGGATCACGCTCGGCCATCTCAAATGGACGCTCGAGACCTTCCTCAAGGCGTTCTTCGAGCGCGACGACATCGTGCTGCGGCTGCGCCCGAGCTATTTCCCGTTCACCGAGCCTTCGGCCGAAGTCGATGTCGGCTTCACCTGGCAGAACGGCAAGCGCGTGATCGGCGGCGATCCGCGCAAGTCGGATAATGGCGGCTGGATGGAAGTGCTCGGCTCCGGGATGGTCCACCGCAAGGTGATCGAGGCCTGCGGGCTCGATCCGAACGAATGGCAGGGCTTTGCCTTCGGCACCGGCGTCGACCGGCTGGCGATGCTCAAATATGGGATGGACGATTTGCGCGCCTTCTTCGACGGCGATCTGCGCTGGCTGAGGCATTACGGCTTCTCGGCGCTCGACGTGCCCACGCTGAGCGGGGGAGTGGGCGCATGAAGTTCACCCTGAGCTGGCTCAAGGAGCATCTCGATACCAACGCCTCGCTCACCGACATCGAGGAGGCGCTGACCCGCGTCGGCCTCGAAGTGGAAGGCGTGGAGAATCCAGGCGAGAAGCTGAACGGCTTCCGCGTCGCCAGGGTGCTGACCGCCGAGCGGCATCCCCAGGCCGACAAGCTGCAAGTGCTCACGGTCGATACCGGCGAGCAGGCGCTGACCGTCGTCTGCGGCGCGCCCAATGCGCGCGCCGGGCTGGTCGGCGTGCTCGGCACGCCGGGCGCCGTGGTGCCGGCCAATGGCATGGCGCTCAAGGTCGCGGCGGTGCGCGGCGTCGAATCGAACGGCATGATGTGCTCGACCCGCGAGCTGGAGCTCGGCGACGATCATGACGGGATCATCGAGCTGCCGGCCGATGCGCCGGTGGGCACCGCCTTTGCCGATTATGCGGAACTCAACGACCCGGTGTTCGACATCTCGATCACGCCGAACCGCCAGGATTGCATGGGCGTGCGCGGCATCGCGCGCGACCTCGCCGCGGCGGGCATCGGCACGCTCAAGCCGCTCGATGCCGAGCCGGTACAGGGCGAAGGCACGGGCCCCGAGGTGAAGATCGAGGCGCCCGAGGGGTGCCCGGCCTATTATGGCCAGACGGTCCGCGGCGTGACCAACGGCGCCTCGCCCGAATGGATGCAGCGCCGGCTCAAGGCGATCGGCCAGCGGCCGATCTCGGCCCTGGTCGACATCACCAATTACGTGATGATCGATCTCGGCCGCCCGCTGCACGTCTATGACAAGGCGAAGCTCTCGGGCGCGCTGACGGTGCGCAAGGCCAGGGCCGGCGAGCAGGTGCTGGCGCTCAACGAGAAGACCTACACGCTCGACGAGACGATCACGGTGATCGCCGACGACAATGGCGTGCACGATATCGGCGGCATCATGGGCGGCGAGGACACCGGCGTGTCCGACGCCACCACCGACGTCGTGATCGAATGCGCGTTCTTCGATCCGGACCATATCGCCCGTGCCGGCCAGAAGCTGATGCTGACCAGCGACGCACGCTCGCGCTTCGAACGCGGCGTCGACCCCGCGTTCCTCGAAGACGGCATCGCGATCGCGACGCGGCTGGTGACCCGGCTGTGCGGCGGCAAGGCGAGCGAGGTCACGCGCGCCGGCACGCTGCCGAGGGTGGGCGTCACCACCGGCTATGATCCGAAGCTCGCCGAGACGCTGGGCGGCCTCGCCGTACCGGCGGCGCGCCAGGTCGCGATCCTCGAGAGCCTCGGCTTCACCGTCCAGCCGCTCGACGGCAATGGCGATCCGGTCGAGCTGGCCGATGGCTTCGACGCGCTGCGCGTCACCGCGCCGAGCTGGCGCCGCGACGTGGACGGGCCGGCCGACCTGGTCGAGGAAGTGATCCGCATCGAGGGCATCGACCATGTTCCCTCCACGCCGTTGTCGCGCCTCCCCGGCGTGGCCCGGCCGACGGCGACGCCCGAGCAGAAGCTCGAGCGCAGGTTGCGGCGGACCGCCGCGGCGCGCGGGCTGAACGAAGCGGTGACCTGGAGCTTCGTCTCGGAAGGCCAGGCGGCGCCGTTCGGCGGCGGCGCCTGGACGCTGGCCAACCCGATCAGCGAGGACATGAAGGTGATGCGCCCGTCGCTGCTGCCGGGCCTGCTCGGCGCAGCGGAGCGCAACCTCAAGCGCGGGGCGGCTTCGGTGCGCCTGTTCGAGCTGGGCCGGCGCTATCTGGCGGACAGCGCCAAGAATCTCGATGAACGCGTGACGCTGGGCGTGCTGCTGGCCGGCGCCAAGACCCCGCGCGGCTGGCAGGGCGGCAAGGCGCAGCCCTTCACGGCGTTCGACGCCAAGGCCGAGGCGCTGGCGCTGCTCGAGGCCGCCGGCGCGCCGGTGGCGAACCTGCAGGTGATGGGTGAAGCCGGCGAAGTCTGGCATCCGGGCCAGTCGGCGACGCTGCGGCTTGGGCCCAAGACGGTGCTGGCGGCGTTCGGCATGGTCCATCCGAGCGTGCTCAAGGCGTTCGACCTCGACGGCGATGTCGCCGCGGTCGAGCTCTATCTCGATGCGCTGCCCGCCAAGCGCGGCGGGAGCGGCTTCATGCGCACGGCCTATACGCCGCCCGCGCTCCAAGCCGTGACCCGCGACTTCGCCTTCCTGGTGCCGGACGCCCTGGCCGCGGGCGATCTCGTCCGCGCCGTGAAGGGAGCGGACAAGGCGGCGATCGTCGATGCCCGGCTGTTCGACCTGTTCACCGGCGCCGGCGTGCCGGAAGGCCAGAAGAGCCTCGCCATCGAAGTCACGCTCCAGCCGGGCGAAAAGAGCTTCACCGACGAGGAACTGAAGGCAGTCGCCGACAAGGTGGTCGCCGCGGCGGCGAAGCTGGGCGCGGCGCTGCGAGGGTGAGGCGGACAAACTTCCTTCTCCCCTGAGGGGAGAAGGAAGCGCTCAGGATAGCCGTCATCCCCACGAAGCCGGGGATGACGGAGGGGTATTTGTCCAGGGAGCAAGCGCCAGACAGGTTCGGGATGACCGGCCGCTCAAGCGGCGCGACGCCGGCGCCACGTCCAGACCATCAACCCCAACCCGCCCAGCACGCCGCCGGCATAGCTCGCGCTGTGCGCCCACAGGTCGGCGAGGAAGGCGACGTGCTTTTCCGGCGGCACCGCGTCGGCGAGCCAGCCGACAAGCCAGACCCAGCCCATCGCGGCACCGACCGCGCCCGCGATCCCGGCCAGCAGCGCGAACAGGCCGCAGCCGAGCATCAGCAACAGGATCGGCCGGCGCAGCTGCGCGAGCGACAGCCGGGGCGCGCGCCCCGCCCGCGCCGCCACGGCAAGTCCGATGCCAAGCGGCAGCCCGACCCACCAGGTCGCGATCACGCCCCAGCCCAGCGCAAGCAGGAAGGGCGAACTGGTCGGGAAGACCGGCGGATGCCCGATCGTGAAATATTCGACGCAGAGATGCGCGGTCACCTGATCGTGGAGCACGCCATAGGCAATCGCGGCGAATATCGCGAATCCGGTGATTTTCAGCGCTTCCATGCTCGCTCCTCCCGCACGGACAATTGCAGCCGTCGCGCGGATTGACCATAGGCGCGGCAGGATATCGACAAGGAGCAGCCCCATGCCCACCGCACTCATCACCGGCGCCACCGCGGGGATCGGCGAGGCATGCGTCCATGCCTTTGCCGATGCCGGGTGGAACGTCGTCGCCACCGGCCGGCGCGAGGATCGGCTGGAGAAGCTCGCGCGCGACAATGTCCGCACCCTCGCCTTCGACATTCGCGACGAGGCGGCACGCGATGCGGCGCTGGACGGGCTGCCCGAGGGCTTTCGCGACATCGACCTGCTGGTGAACAATGCCGGGCTGGCGCTGGGCCTCGAGCCGGCGCAGCAGGCATCGCTCGCCAACTGGAAGACGATGATCGACACCAACGTCACCGCGCTCGTCTCGATCACCCACAGGCTGCTGCCCATGCTGATCGCGCGCAAGGGCGCGATCATCAACCTCTCCTCGGTGGCGGCGACCTATCCCTATCCCGGCGGCAACGTCTATGCGGCGACCAAGGCGTTCGTCCGCCAGCTGAGCCTGGACCTGCGCGCCGACCTGCACGGCACCGGTGTGCGCGTCACTTCGATCGAGCCGGGCATGGTCGAGACCGAGTTCACGCTGGTGCGCACCGGCAGCCAGGACGTGTCGGACAAGCTCTATGCCGGGGTGGACCCGATGACCGGCGAGGACATCGCCGAGACGATCCTGTGGGTGGCGACGCTGCCGCCGCACCTCAACATCAATGCGCTCGAGCTGATGCCGGTCAACCAGAGCTGGCAGGGCTTCGCGGTGCACCGCGAGCCATGATCGAGATCGGCTCCGAGGCGCTCACCGCCACCGTCAACCCGCTGGGCGCGGAGCTCTGGTCGCTGCGCGATGCCGGGGGCCGCGCGCTGATGACCGATGCCGATCCCGCCTTCTGGACCGGGCGGGCGCCGCTGCTCTTCCCGATCGTCGGGCGGCTGATGGACGACAGATACCGGCTGGACGGCAGGGAATATGCGCTGCCCCAACACGGCTTCGCGCGGCGCCAGACCTTCGCGCTGATCGACCAGGCACCGGACCGGGCGGTGCTGCGCCTGATCGACAATCCCGAGACGCGCGCCGTCTATCCCTTCGCCTTCGCGCTCGATGCGGCCTTTACTCTCCAGGGCGCGACGCTCGCGATGGACGTCACCGTCACCAATAGGGGCGATGTCGACATGCCGGCGAGCTTCGGCTTCCACCCCGCCTTTGCCTGGCCGCTCCCCTATGGCGCGGCGAAGGACGAGCACCGGATCACCTTCGCCGAGGACGAGCCGGGCGAGCTGGCGGCGATCGTCAAGGGCGGCTGGATGGATGCCGCCGGCTGGGAAAGCCCGGTCGAGGGGCGCGTGCTCGCGCTGCACGACGAATTGTTCGAGCGCGACGCGCTGGTGTGGAATCCGGTGCGCAGCCAGTCGCTCGCCTATGGCGACGAGGGCGGGCCGCGGCTGGTCTGCGATTTCCCCGACACGCCGGCGCTGGGCCTGTGGATGAAGCCGGGCGCGCGCTATCTGTGCATCGAGCCCTGGCACGGCATCGCCGATCCCCATGGCTTCACCGGCGAGATCTGGGACAAGCCGCTGATGCAGCGCTATGCGCCGGGCGAAGCGAGGACCTTCACGATGCGGGTGACGCTGGCCCGTTGACTCGCTTCTTCCCGCCGGCGCATCGCGGGCGCGAAAACCGGTTCCCACTTTTCGCTGCGATGCTCTAAAGCGCCCGCCACCATGCCAGTTTCCGACCGCCGTACCTTCGCCATCATCTCGCACCCCGACGCGGGCAAGACCACGCTCACCGAAAAGCTGCTGCTGTTCGGCGGTGCGATTCACCTTGCCGGCGAAGTGAAGGCGCGCGGCGCCGCCCGGCGCGCCCGCTCGGACTGGATGAAGATCGAGCAGCAGCGCGGCATCTCGGTCACCAGCTCGGTGATGACCTTCGAGCGGGGCGGCATCACCTTCAACCTGCTCGACACGCCGGGCCACGAGGATTTCTCGGAAGATACCTATCGCACGCTCACCGCGGTCGATTCGGCGGTGATGGTGATCGACGTCGCCAAGGGCATCGAGAGCCAGACCCGCAAGCTGTTCGAAGTCTGCCGCCTGCGCAACGTGCCGATCATCACCTTCGTCAACAAGGTCGACCGCGAAGGCCGCCACGTGTTCGAGACGCTCGACGAGATCGCCGACCTGCTCGCGCTCGACGTGTGCCCGATGACCTGGCCGGTGGGCATGGGCGGCACCTTCGAGGGGATTTTCGACCTCGCCACCAACCGGCTGCTGCTGCCCGAGGGCGACAGCCGCGAATTCCATGGCAAGGTGGTGCAGACCTCGGGCCTCGACGATCCGCAGCTCGACGCGATCCTTTCGGCCGACAACCTCGCCAAGCTGCGCGAGGATGTCGAGCTGGCCCAGGCCGGCTATCCCGCATTCGATGCCGAGGCCTATCGGCACGGCGACCTGACCCCGGTCTATTTCGGCTCGGCGCTGAAGGAATTCGGCGTCGATTCGCTGATCGACGCGATCGCCACCCATGCGCCGCCGCCGCACGCCCTGCCCGCCGAGCCGGCCCCGGTCTCGCCCGATGCGGGGCAGGTCACCGGCTTCGTGTTCAAGGTCCAGGCCAATATGGACCCCAATCACCGCGACCGCATCGCGTTCATGCGGCTGGTCTCGGGCACCTTCAAGCGCGGCATGAAGCTGACGCCGACCGGGCATGGCAAGGCGATCGCGATCCACTCGCCGATCCTGTTCTTCGCCCGCGAGCGCGAGCTGGCCGACGAGGCGTTCCCCGGCGACATCATCGGCATCCCCAATCACGGCGTGCTGCGCGTCGGCGACACGCTTTCCGAAAAGGCCGATGTGCGCTTCACCGGCCTGCCCAATTTCGCGCCGGAGATCCTGCGCCGCGTGGTGCTCAAGGATCCGACCAAGACCAAGCAGCTGCGCAAGGCGCTGGACGACATGGCCGAGGAAGGCGTGACTCAGGTCTTCTATCCCGAGATCGGCTCGAACTGGGTGATCGGCGTGGTGGGGCAGCTGCAGCTGGACGTGCTGATCAGCCGGCTCGAGGCCGAGTACAAGGTGGCGGCCGGGCTGGAAGTCGCGCCGTTCGAGACCGCGCGCTGGATCTCGGCCGAGGATCCCAAGGACCTGGCCGACTTCGTCGCGCTCAACCGCGGCGCCATGGCCAAGGACCGCGACGGCAACCCGGTGTTCATGGCCAAGTCGAACTGGGAAGTCGGCTATGTCGCCGATCGCTATCCGAAGGTGAAGTTCGCGGCGACGCGCGAGCGCTGATCGCCTGCGTCACGGGTGGCCGGGCGGTCCCATCCCCGCCCGGCCGTCCCGGAAAGGCATCCTTTCGGAACGCATTTGCAGGATCGTGCAAATGTGGAATTTGCGCGATTCAGGAATCCGCCGAGTCGGGAAACTACCTAGGTCGCCTCAGTCGACCCAGCCCTTGCGCACGTGACGGGCGGCCAGCAGCGCCAGAATGCCGGCAATTACATAGAAGCCCAGGCAGAACACCGCGCCATAGCGCAGCGCCTCGGCGCCGTAGCTCGACTTCAGCTCCTCGGACAGATAGCCCATCAGCAGCGGGCCCAGGCCCATGCCGATCAGGTTGTTGATCAGCAGGAAGCTGCCCGAGGCGGTGGCCCGCATGTGCTGGGGCACGAGGTGCTGGACGGCGGTGGTCACCGGGCCGAGCCACAGGATGTTGAGCCCGTTGGGGATCAGCAGCAGCGGCCAGGCGATCCAGGGGTTGGACGTCAGGAAGCCGACCGCGAAGAGCGGCGCGGTCAGCAGCCAGGCGATGGCGGGCAGCCAAGCGTACCAGGCACGGTCGCCCTTGCCGAGCCGGTCGGCGAACCAGCCACCGGCGAACACGCCCGCGGTGCCGCCGATCAGCAGCAGCGAAGCCATGAACTGGCCGGTCGTCACCAGGTCGAAGCCGAAATTGCCCATCAGCACCAGCGGCGTCCACAGCGCCAGGCCATAGCCGCACAGCGAGCTGCACGAGGCGCCGAAGGCGAGCAGCCAGAAGGCAGGCTTGCCGGCCAGGATGCCGAACACCGCGCTCACCGGCGCGCCGGCGGGGCCTTCGCCGGCGGGCGCGCGCGGCACGTCGCGGACTACCCAGCGGAAAATCGGCGCGATCACCAGGCCGATCACGCCCATGGTGATGAACGCGGCGCGCCAATTCACCCAGGCGGCGATATAGGCGCCCAGCAGGGTGCCGAGCGCCAGGCCGATCGGGATGCCGAGCGAATAGATGGCGAGCGCGCGGGCGCGGCGCTCGGGCGGGAAGTAATCGGAGATAACCGCATAGGAGGGCGCCACGCCCCCCGCCTCGCCGACACCGACGCCGAGGCGGAACAGGAAGAGCTGCCAATAGCCGGTGGCGGCGCCGCACAGCCCGGTGAACGCGCTCCACACCGCCAGCGCGCCGGCGATCACGCCCGACCGGCTGGTCCGGTCGGCGAGATAGGCGAGCGGCACGCCAAGCACCGAATAGAGGATCGCGAACGCCAGGCCCCCGATCGCGCCGAACTCGGTCTTGGTGAGGTGCAGGTCCTCCATGATCGGCTTGGCCAGGATGCCCAGTATCTGCCGGTCGAGGAAGTTGAAGGTGTAGACGAGCAGGAGCATCGCCAGCACGACGCCGGGATAGCCGGGGCGGCTCGCAGGGTTTGAAGCGGGAGCGTTCATGACAGCATCTCGGCAAGAAAAGAGCCGGACGTCAATGGGACGCCCGGCTCATTGGGTTCACGGATCGCGCGGGGCTCAGAACTTGACGCTGAACGAGCCGAAGATCTGCCGCGGATTGCCGTAAAAGGCCGTCGCCACGCCTTCCTTGCCCAGCGTCGGCACATAGCCGGTGCCGTTGGTGATGACGTTGCCCGGAATGGTCGCGTCGAGCGGCTGCCCGGCGATGTTGGTCTTGATGTACTGATAGCCGGCGGTCTTGTAGTGCACGTTGGTCAGGTTCTTGCCGTGAATGCCGATCGAATAGCGGCCCCCGCCGAAATTATAGACCAGGTGCGCGTCGAGCAGCGTGTAGCCCGGCTGGTCGAGGAACGGGCTGGCCGTCTCGAACTGATGGGTCAGGCTGCGATACGACACGGTGGTGGTGGCGTTGAGGTCGCCGCTGCCGATCGGCAGCGCGGCGCCGAGCGTGCCGGCCAGCGTCCAGTCCGGCGTGTTCTGGAACACGCGGACATTGGCCACGTCCACGCCGGTCGGCCCGATGAAGCGCTTGTACTTGGCGTCGATATAGCCGAGCGCGCCGTTGAAGAAGACGCTCGAGCCCGGGCCGGCAAAGCCGCGCGCCAGCACCGCGTTGGTCTCGAGCTCCACGCCCTTGATATCGGCCTTGGCGGCATTGGTGGTGATGCCGCAGAAGCTCTGGACATTGTTGATGATGCAGCCGACCGAGCCCGGGATCTGGACGTTCGAATAGTCCGAATAGAAGCCGGCGAGCGACCAGTTCAGGCGGCGATCGAACGCGGCGCCCTTCCAGCCGATCTCATAGCTCTTCACCGTCTCGGGATCGAAGGAGAGATAGTTGTAGATGTCCTGATAGGTGCGGCCCGCCGCGGGGTTGCTGATCGGCGCCGAAGTGCCCGAGCCGCGCGGATCGAAGCCGCCGCCCTTGAAGCCTTCCGAATAGGACGCATAGACCATATGGTCCGCGCTTGGCTTGAAGCTCAGCGTCGCGCGCGGGGTGAAGCGCTTGAAATTGGCAGTGCCGCGGAAATCGGTGGACGGCGCGCCGGCCGGGATCGGCGTGCCGCCAAAGTCCGGGGTCAGGCCGAAATAGCTCGCCTTGAAGACATAGCTGCGGCGCTGATCCCAGGTGTAGCGGCCGCCGAGCGTCAGGCTCAGCTGCGGCGTGAAGTCGAAGGTGAAGTCGCCATAGATCGAGCTGGTCTCGGTGCGCACGTCGCCGGCGGTATAGGCGTTGAACCCGGGCAGGGTGGTCGACAGCAGCACGCCGAAGCCGGTCGTCGCCTTGGCGCCCAGATAGTAGAAGCCGACGATGCCGTTGAGCTTGCCGCCATGGATCAGCGCCTGGAATTCCTGGCTGGTCTGGTTGTTCTTGTAATAGGCCGGCACGTCGACATCGACCGACGGCGTCGAATCGAAGTCGATCGGCGTGTACGACGTGTCCTCGCGATAGGCGCTGATGCTGCGCAGCGTGATCAGCTCGCTGACCTCGGCATTGACCGTCATCGAGATGCCGCCCGCCTGGACGTCGTTCTTCGGGCTGTTGAGCCCGGCATTGGTGTCGAAGACGTTGCTCAGCACCGGCGAGCCGGTGAGCAGGCCCGGGATCAGGCGATGGCCGTTGCGGGCGTTCGACTTGTCATGGGTATAGTCGCCGGTGATGCGCACCAACATCTTCTCGTCGGGCGTCTCGAACTCCAGCGTGGCGCGGCCGGCCCAGACATTCTTGTTGTAATTGTCGATCCCGAGATAGCGGTTCCTGCCGAAGCCGTCGCGGGTGAGGCGGGCGCCCGAGATGCCGAGCTTGAACATCGAGCCGATCGGCGTGGAGGCGCTGACGATCACATCGGCCTGGTTGTACGAGCCGTAATTGCCCTTGACCGTCATCGTCGGACGATCCTCGAGCTTCTTGGTGACATATTTGATCGCGCCGCCGATGGTGTTGCGGCCATAGAGCGTGCCCTGCGGCCCACGCAGCACTTCGATCCGCTCGACGTCGTAGATGTCGAGCACCGCCGCTTGCGGGCGGTTCAGATATACGTCGTCGAGATAGATGCCGATACCGGCCTCGAAGCCCGGCACCGGATCCTGCTGGCCGACGCCGCGGATGAAGGCGGCGAGCGTCGAGTTGGTGCCGCGCGCATCCTTCAGCGTGGTGTTGGGCGAGGCGATCTGCAGGTCGGTGAGGTCGATCGCGCCGGCCTGATCGAGCTGGGCGGCAGTGAGCGCGGTGACCGCGGTCGGCACGTCGAGCAGCTTCTCCTCGCGGCGGCGGGCGGTGACGACGATTTCGCCCGTGTCGGCGAGTGCGCTATCCTGCGCTTCGGGCGCGGCCGGCGCCGCGGCTTCCTGCGCGAAGGCGGGCGTGGTGGCGATTGCCGCAAGGGCAGCGCCCGCGAACAGAATCGAACGGGCACTATTCAGGCGTGACATCCAGACTTCCTCCCCATCAGTCGAACCCGTTCTTGAACGCGGGTTGTAAGTGGTCGCACGACGCTATACTGAAACCTGAACCGGGTTTCAACTTGGATAAACGGGAAGAGGGACCAGAATGGCAAGGGGGCGTGGCATGAGCGCCACAGCACCGGATCTGGGCGGCGGCGAAGCGAGTGCGGGCAAGGAGCCGCGCACGGCGCGCGGACGGCGAACGCTGCGCCTGATCCTGGACGCGGCGGCGGAGGAATTCGGCGCCAAGGGTTTCCACGAAGGCTCGATCAGCGGCATCACGCGCCGCGCGGGCGTCGCGCTGGGCAGCTTCTACACCTATTTCGATTCGAAGGACGACGTGTTCCGCGCGCTGGTGCGCGACATGAGCGACCAGGTGCGCGAGCATGTCGCGCCGGCGATCAAGGGCGCGACCGGGGGCCAGATCGCGGCGGAACAGGCGGCGCTGCTCGCCTTCATCCGCTTCGCGCGCGCGCACAAGGAGATCTACCGCATCATCGACGAGGCCGAGTTCGTCGATCCCGAGAGCTTTCGCATGCATTATGCGACCACCGCCGAGCGCATCGCGAAGCGCCTTCAGGCGGCGGCGGCGCGCGGCGAGGTGCGCGAGGACGTGAACGAGATCCACGCCTGGGCGATCATGGGCATGAACGTGTTCCTGGGCCTGCGCTACAGCGTGTGGCAGGAGGACGTCGATCCCGAGGCGATCGCGCAGACCGTGGCGGCGATGCTGACGCACGGAATCGGGACGGAGCGATAGCCCGCGCCATTGCGAGCCGCGCCGCGCTGCCGCATCTTGGGGCCATGGATTTCAGCGACTGGCATGTGGCCCGGGCAAGGGCGCTGTTCTCGGTGCTGGCCGAGCGGCACGGCCTGCGCATGCGCGGCGCCGATGCCGGCCCCGGCTATCTCGAGCTCGAGCTGCCCGTGCAATATGGGCTGCGCATCGCGCTGAAGCTCGTCTGGGCGCGCGACATGCTGATGATCCGCAGCGACCTGTTCACTGCCCAGTTCCATCTCGATGCCGATCCCGAGGCGGAGAGCAGCTTCGTCGAGACGCTGGACGGGCTGGTGACCGGCACCATCCGCCTCCACCTCTTCTACTGGCCGCGCGCCACCCGGCCGTACAAGACGCTGCTCCAGCGCGCCATCGGCCAGGGCGAGGATGCCGCATGGCGGACCGTCTATACCTGGTTCCGCTGGCTGCCCTGGTCGCCCGTCGCGCGCGAGGAAGTATTCGTGAACAGCCGCGCGCCGCACCTGCACGTGGTCGGGCACGCCTAGGTTGAAAGCCCAGACAAGTATTTGATTTTCTGCCGTCATCCCAGCCTTGAGCGGGGATCCCGCTGCTACTTCCGTCCGTAAGGCAGCGGGACCCCGGCTCAGGGCCAAGGCGACGAAAGAAGAATATGAGCCCTCAGCCTAACCCTCCAGCCGCGCCAGCACGAAATCGGCACGCGCCTCGACGTCGATCCTCGGCAGCCGCTCGACCGTGTAACCGAAACCGGGCCAGGCGGCTTCGAGCCGCGCATATTCCGCCAGCGCTTCGTCCATGCCGTGGCGGCGGGCATCGTCGACGACATGGATCTCGGGCCAGGGCGGGGCAAGGAAGACCCGGTCGTAGCGATTCGCGGGATCGACGGGCGCCGCCTCGCCGGTCGCATGTTCGAAGGCGACCACCGCGTCGATCAGCCCGCGATCGAAGAAGACCGGCCCGGCCAGCCGCGCCGCCGCGTCCAGATCGTCGAGCGCCATCGCGATCGCGCGGCGCGCGAAGCCCGCCGGATCGCTCCAGGGCATCGGGCCACCCGCCGCGACGATCCGCCGCCCGGGCTCGGCGACGGTGGCGAAGCCACGCCGGGCGAGCGCGTCGAGCAAAGTGGACTTGCCGCCGCCCGAACAGCCCGAGATGGCGATGCGGCGGGCCCGCACGCTCAGCCCTTGCCGAGCTGGTCCCTGAGGCCGGCGAGCCCGCCGAACGGGCCGCTCTCCTCGGCGAGGCGCTTCGCTTCCTCCTCGCTAATCACGCCGGCATCGCGCAGCGCCGCTTCCGCGGCCGGGCTGCGCGGATAGGGATCGAGGGCCAGCGCCAGCGTCTCCGCCGCGGCCTCGCCCAGGTCGATCGCGCCGCCCGAATAGAAGACGATGTCGCATTCGTCCTCGCTCAGCTCGATCTCCTCGTCGCCGCCTTCGCCTTCGGCTTCGGGCAGGAAGCGAATCGCGAAATCCTCCTCGATCGCGGCAGGCACCGGCTCGTCGGTGATCACACAGGCCTGGACGACGCGCGCGGAGAGATGGCCGGTGGCGACGATCCCGCGCGCGTCGCGGCGGATGCGATAGTCGGCGGCGAGGCTGTCGATCGCCTTGAGGCCGAAGCGCTCGGCCAGGGCGGCGCGCTCGCCCGGCTCGACCGCGACATGGACCTGGCTCTCGCCGGCACCGATCGTGTCGAGCCGCTGCGGCCGGTTGAACTCGTTCTGGATCATGCCAGCTCTCCCGCGAGCAGCGCGGCGACCGGCGCTCCGGCCAGGCTGGCGTGGAGCGCCCGGAGCGCAGCCTCGACATGGGCGAGCGCTTCGGGTGCCGGCGCCGCGCCGCGATAGAGGTTGCGCACCAGCGCCTCGCCCAGCGAGCCCGCCGCCAACGCATCGCGATAGGCGCCGAGCCGGCCGCCCAGCATCCCCATCATCTTGCCGACATGCTTGCCGACGACGATATCGCCGATGCCGATCTGGCGCAGCTGCCCGTCCATGTCGTCGATGAACACCTCGGTGAGCTGGGTGCTGAACGGAACCGCCTGCGGATCCTGTTCGAGCCGGAGCAGGACGAGGCTCATCACCGCCGCGATCATGTCGAAGCGGCCGTCGATCGTGTCGGGCACTTGGCCCGCTTCGTACCAATGGGCCTCGCGGCCGCGCGCGACGATGGCAGCGTAGAGAATCGGGGCGGCGCCGCGATCGGGAGCCTGGAAGAGCCGCTTGAGCAAGCGCATGTGCCGGTTCGGTTCCTGCAATATGGGGGCGCGACCTTGTTTGGCCGCATTTTGCCGCATATTGAGGCGAACGGCCCGCGATGCAATGCAACCGAATGCATCGGGACGCCGGTATGCGTTTGCCTGGAGACCATAATGCCGATTCCCGCCCGCGCGCTTGGCGCCGCCCTGCTGGCAGCCGCGCTTGGCACCACCGCCTGCGTGCCGGTCCGCACGCACCAGGGCTATATCATCGACAAGGAGCTGGTCGATTCGGTGCAGCCCGGCATCGACACGCGCGAATCGGTGCTCCAGACGCTGGGCCGCCCGACCTTCACCAGCCAGTTCAACGAAGGCGAGTGGTATTACATCTCGCGCCAGAGCGCGAACCTCGGCTATCAGAGCCTCAAGGCCAAGGACCAGACGACGCTGCGCGTCAGCTTCGACGCCAAGGGCAATGTCGTCGCGGTCGACCGGATGGGCAAGGACCTGATCGCCTCGGTCGATCCCTATGGCAAGACCACGCCGACGCTGGGCCACAAGCGCGGCTTCTTCGAGGATCTGTTCGGCAATATCGGCACGGTCGGCGCGCCGGGCACCGGCGGCCCGGGCGGCGGTGGCGGCGGCGGCAACGGCCCCTAGTCGCGGCCCGGCTTCGCCCCGGACGCGCTGAACAATAGCCAAGTCATTGATCGGAAAGAGGCTTCGGCCGCGCCGCCTTTTGGGCCGCGCGGCCGGTGCCGGTGGGCACGGTCCCGAAAGGGGGAGGGACCGTGCGCTGAAACGCACGAGATAGCGTTTCGCTCCCTCAACATTCAGCCATTTCCGCGCTATCGGATGGTGAACAGCACCTGGTCGATGACCTTGCCGTCGAGATCGACCAGCGCGAGCCGATGCTTGCCCGGCGGGGCAAGGATCAGCGGGCGCGAATCGGCGGTGCCGAGATCGCGCCGGTCGAGGATCAGCCGGTGGCCGAGCGCCTGGCCCGACACCGAGATGGCGAGGCGCTGATTGTCCCGCGGAATGTCCGGATCGAGCGCATAGACGCTGCCGGCGACCGGATTGACGATGCGCGGCCGGCGCGATTCGGCGGGCGCGAAGGCGACTCGGTCGAAGCCGGTGCCCCTCAGGAAATATTCCCGGCGCGGCTGCTCCATGCCGGCGGCGAAGCGCACCTGGCGCTCCTCGATCGCCTCCGGACGCGGCGGCGCCTTGCCGGGGCTGCCCTGGTTGAGCGCGAGCATCACGTCGCGCCACACCGGCGCCGCGCCGCTGGTGCCCGAGACGGCGCGCATCGGATCGCCTTCGAGATTGCCCACCCACACGCCCACCGTGAACCGATCGGTGAAGCCGATGCACCAATTGTCGCGCATCGCCTTCGACGTGCCGGTCTTCACCGCGGCCCAGAAGGGCAGGCGCAGGGCCGAATCGATGCCGAAGGTGCCGGCGCGGGCATTGGGATCGGCGAGCATGTCGGCGACGATCCAGGCGGCCTCGGGCGTGGTGGTGCGCCGCGGCGCATCGGTCTTCGCATCCATTCTCAGGCGAAGCGGCGACCAGCGGCCTGCGCGCGCAAGGCTGCGATACGCGGCGACCTGTTCCATCAGCGTCACTTCGGCCGAGCCGAGCGCGAGCGAATAGCCATAATATTGCCCGTCCTCGACCAGGCCGCGATAGCCGGTGTCCCACAGGCGATCGCGAAAGGCATCGACGCCGGTGAGCAGCAGCGTGCGCACCGCCGGCACGTTGAGCGAGCCGGCCAGCGCGATGCGGGCGGAGACGGGCCCCTTGAATGCCTTGTCGTAGTTCTGGGGAACATAGAGCCCCGAGGCGGTATCGAGCTGGACCGGCGAATCATCGAGGATCGAGGCGGCGGTGAGATAGCCCTTCTCGATGCCCATCGCGTAGAGGAAGGGCTTCAGCGTCGATCCCGCCTGGCGATAGGCCGAGGCGCCGTCCACGGCAGGCGCCGTGCTCTCGCCGCCGATCCCGCCGACATAGGCGAGCACGTCGCCCGATTCATTGTCCACCACCACCACCGCGCCGTCCCGGGCGCGGCTGCCGCCCAGCCCCTGGAGCTGGCGCCGGAGCGCGGTGATCGCGGCGCGCTGGATGGCGGCATCCAGCGTGGTGGTGATCTTCGCGCCGGGCCGAGTGAGCAATGCGGCGGAGAGATGCGGGGCCAGGCCGGGATCGAGCGCCAGGCTGCGCGCCGGGCCGAGCATCGAGGCGGCCGCGCCGGGGAAGCGCGTGCAGTCGGCCTCCCGGCTCAGCGCGCAGGCGCGGCGCGCGACCTCGAAGGCATTGGCCCGGGGGTTGGGCAGCAGGGCGGCGAGCAGCAGCGCATCGTCGCGGGTGAGCGTGGCCGGGGTCTTGCCGAACAGGCCGAGCGCGGCCGCACCGATGCCCTGCGCCTCGCCGCGAAAGCCGGCCAGGTTGAGATAGGCCTCGAGGATCTGGTCCTTGCTCCAGCGCGATTCGAGGCCCCAGGCCGCGCGCATCTGGCGCAGCTTGTCGCGCAAGCCCCGGCTGCCCGGCACGGAAAGCTCGGGCGCGAGATAGGCGGCGACCTGCATCGACAGAGTCGAGGCGCCGCGCCCGCGCTTGCCTTCGGCCCGGTCGCGCACCGCGCCGGTCAGCGCCATCCAGTCGACGCCGCCATGGTCGCGGAAGCGGCGATCCTCGGCGGCGACCAATATCGCGCGCGCAACCGGCGAGACATCCTCCAGCCTGGTCCAGGCAAGGCGCCGGGCCTGATAATCGACGCGGCTGGAATCGATCAGCACGCCGTGCCGATCGTAGAGCCAGGCCTCGGACGGATGCCAGCCAGCGCGGACGGCGGCGTAATCGGGCAGGGCCGGCGGGCGCGTCACCCACCAGAAGCTGGCGGAGCCGGCGAAGACGAGCGTCAGGACAGTGCCGGCCAGGCGCGACGGCGTGACTATGCCGCGCCAGCCCGTTTCCCGCCACGCCGCCCGCTCGCGCCCGAGCCATGCCCGCAGCGCATCGGGCGCGTCGTCGATGCGCTTCGTCCAGCGGCGGGCGAAGGCGAGGAAGCGGTCGGCTGCCTCCTTCGCCGTCACCGCTGCGCCACGGCCATCACGGCATTGGGCAGCTGCGCGCGGATCTCGGGCGCGTACATCGCCTCGACTCGCGTCGCCGGCAGGTTGAACCTGCCCGCCGCGTCGAGCCGCATCACATAGGAGACCGTGAAGCTGCCGCGCGGTACCCAGCCGTAAAAGGCGCGCCAGCTGTCATTGCCGCGCTCGACATAGCTGGGCGAGACGCCTTCGCTGGTGCCGCTGTCCTTGGCGAGCAGCTCCGACTGGCCGCCGAGATTGCCGACGATCGTCGCGCCCGCCGGCACCGGATCGTTGACCACCACCCAGTTGCGTTCGGCCGAGGCCTCGACGCTGATCGTCACCTTGACGACGTCGCCGCGCGACCAGCTGCCGGCAACGGCCTGCTTCACCGCCTCGACCTTCTTGGTCATCTTGTACCCGGCCATCAGCGGCTCGGTGAGCGGCACCGCCGCCTTTACCCGCACGAACGCCCAGGGACCCGAGCCGCCCGCCTGGCTCATCACCAGCGGCGTGGTCTGCACCGGCAGCGGGAAGCCGAAGCTGCGCTGCGGCTCGGCGAGCGGCCAGTTGAGGCTCAGCGGGCTGTTGCCGCCGAAGCTCGCGGTGGTGACGCCGGCGATCGCCTCGGCCGGATAAAGGCCCATGAAGCGCCGCGCCAGGATCGTGCCCCAGGCATTGGCGGTGGTGGTGTCCCAATGGCCACGCTGCTGGCGCGAGGCGATGCCGACCATCAGCTTGCCCGCGTCATTCTCCCAGCCCGGGCGGCCGAGCGTGGCGAGCAGCGCCTTGATCGCCGCCTCGTCGTCCGACGACATCAGCCACCAGGCCATGCGGCCCTTGTCCGACAGGTCGACCCGGGTGCCCTCATAGACCAGCCGGGTGCGCAGCACCTTCTCGGCATCCAGGCGCAGCTGGGCGCCATTGGCCAGGCCCTGTACCTTGCCCAGCGCCATCGCATAGTCGGAGAGCGTGGCGGTGGGCATCTCGGTGGGCGCCATGCCGATCTGGCCGAGCATCGCCGACGTCGCCGCCCCCTGCCGCGCCAGCGCCGTGAAGGCGGCGACGCGCTGCAGGCGGACATCGCCATAATCCTCGTGGCGGAGGCGCCCGTCGAGCACGGCCTTCATCGCGTCGAGCATCTTGGCCCGGGGGCCGTCCGGCAGCGGCAGCCCGGCTTCGGCGCTCGCCGAGAGGATATAGGCAGTCAGCGCCTCCGAACCCGGCCAGTCGCCGGGCCAATAGCGCAGCAGCCCGTCACCGTCCTGATAGGCGGGCATGTCGCTCGCGATCAGGTTCCACATGCCCGTATCGCCCAGCGCGATCGCCCGCGAGGTGCGCTGCTCGAGGCAATTATAGGGATAGGCCCGCATATAGTCGCGCACACCGGAGAGCGGCGGGGCAAGGCTGTCGGTGAGGCTCACCTCGACCGTGCCGAAGCCGGGCAGCGCGCCCGCGGGCGGCGCGATCGCGAACTGGGTGCCGGTGCCGACCCGGCCGAGCGTCGCCGCCCAGGTCTCCACCGGCACGGCCGGCGCCACCGCCTGGACGATCGTCACCTTGTCGCCCGACTTGCCGTCGGCGGTCTTCGCCGTGACCGTCCAGCTCAGCTTGCCGTCGCGCGGCGGCGCGGTGAGGTTCCACACCACCGGCGCGGCGCCGCCCGCCGGGATCTCCACGGTCAGCGGCTTGCCGGTCGCATAGGCCGGGTTGAGCGCCACGGTCGCGGTCACCTTCATCGGCTTGCTCGAGCCGTTGCGCAGCGTGAACATCGCACCGAACTGGTCGCCGGTGCGCACCAGCTGCGGCACGCCCGGATAGATGGTCAGATCCTGCGAGGAACGAATGCTCGCCATGCCGGTGCCGAAGAGCTGCGGGCCCGACGTCGCCACCGCGACCAGCTTGAACGACGTCAACGCGTCGTTGAGCGGCACCGCGACCCTGGCATGGCCATTGGCGTCGAGCGCCACCTTGCCCTTCCAGAGCAGCACCGGCTGGAAATTCTCGCGGTTGAGCCCCGAGAGATCACCGCCGCCGCCGCCGCCGGCTTCCACTGCCTTCTTGCCGTAATGGCGCTTGCCGACAACCTGGGTCTGCGCGGTCGAAGTGAGCACCGAGATCGGGCGATCGCCCATCATCGCCTCGAGCAGGTTCCAGCTGTCGTTCGGGGCGAGCTGGAGCAGCGCCTCGTCCACCGCGACAAAGGCCAGGTCCGCCGAGGCGGCCGGCTTGCCGTCGGGGCTTTTCACCATCACGTCGACATTGGCGGTGTCGCGCGCGGCATAGCTCGCCTTGTCGGCCTTCACCGCCACGTCGAGCTTATGGCCTTCCCAGCCGACCTTCACCTTGGCGATGCCGAGGCGATAGGCGGGCTTGGCGAGATCGACGGTCGCGGTCGGCTCGCCGCCGTCCTTCGACCAGGGCGCGCCCCAGTCGCGCGCCATGCTGGAGCGCCAGTTCTGCCAGCCGGACACGCGCCCGCGCACCGCCATGACCGAGACGAACACGTCCGGCGCATAATCGCCCGGCATCGGCACTTCGATCACCGGGTCCTTGCCGGTGAGGCCGACGACGAAGCTGGAGAGCACGCCTTCGCGCTCGACCGTGACCAGCGCGGTCGCCTCGCGGAAGGGCATGCGGACCTGGAACTTCGCGGTCTCGCCCGCCTTGTATTCCAGCTTTTCGGGGATCACGTCCATGCGATCGCCATTGTCGCCGCCGAACCACCAGTCGTCGTCGCCGACCAGCCAGACCGACTTGGTCGCGCGGGCGACATTGCCATTGGCGTCCTTGGTGGTCGCCACCGCATAGACTTCGCCCGATATGCCGGGGTTGAGCTGGCAGCTCGCCAGGCCCTGCGCATCGGTGGTCGCCGAGCAGGTGGCCGACAGCTTGGCCGTCTTCATCTGGTTGTCATAGGCATAGAAGCCGCCGATCAGCCGGCGCCGGGCCGTGAGGATCTGGCGGCTGTAGAGCTCGACCGAGACCGCCTGGTTGGCGAGCGGCTTGCCCGCGGTGTCGAGCGCGACGAAGCGCAGGCGCAGATCGTCCTGCTTCATCAGCCAGCCGTCGCTCTTGATCCCCAGCTGCACGCCAGAGGTGAAGATCGGGATGCGGCGCGACGAAGTCAGGATCTGGCCGTTGGCATCCTGATAATCCATCTCGACCAGCATCATGGTGTTCTGCTCGAGCGTCTGCGGCACCTCGGCGTTGATCCGGGCGGTGCCGTCGGCGCCCAGCGTGGCGGGCAGCGTCTGGGTCGGCGGCAGCTGAACCTGCTCGTCCTCGCCCTCGCCGTCCATCGGCTTGGTGCCCTCGGCCATGGCGCGGCCGCCAAAGCTGTAGCCGTCATAGCCGTCGGGAGTCTTGAAGTCGGCGAAATAGCCGATGCGCGTCTCGACCGGCAGGTTCGCCGCGCCGCCGCCGGAGAGATAGCCGACGAACAGGTCGAGCGGCAGCGCGCTCGGCCGCACCGCGGCATCCTTGGGCCCGGCGACCGAAGCCTTCATCGTCGGCAGCTTATATTCGTCGACCTTGAACGACTGGCCGGTCCAGAGCGTCTTCTCCTTGCCCTCCGCGTCCTTGACCAGGACGGTGAGGTCGTAATCGCCCATCTTCGCGCCCTGGGGAGCAGTCCATTCCGTCTCGCCGGCGCCGTTCGCGTCGATGGCGAGCGGCAGGTCATATTGCGTGTCCGAGCCGCGATGGCTGAGGCGCAGCGTGCCGCTAAAGGCCGGCGAAGGCGCGAAGCCCTTGGCGATCGGCTGGCGGACGATGTGCTTCATATGGATCGTCTCGCCCTGGCGGACGAGCGCGCGGTCGAACACGGTGTGGAACTTCTGCTCGGGGGCCGACCAGCCATAGTTCAGGTCGAAATCGAACGGGCGGATGCCATCGCCCCACTGCGTGAGCGTGAAGCTGAAATCATCGGCCTTGCGCGCCGAGATCATCAGCACGTCGTTGCTGCCATGGTCGCAGCTCGTATAGGTCTGGGGCTCGGGCAGGCCGGCGGGAACGCCGAGGCGGCCCGAAGCATCGGTCTTGCCCTTGGCGAGCAGCTGGCCGGTGCAGGCGTCGGTCACCCGCACTTCCGCCTCGCCCACGCCCTGGCCGCTGTCGAGCGCCGTCACCCAGACCAGCGACTGGTCGCGCCCCCATTTGAAATGGACGCTCATATTGGTGACGAGCGCGCCGGCGGCGACATAGCGCGGCGCCTTGCGGCCGAGCAGCGCCTCGCCGAGCCGCGGACTGGCGAGCTCGACGATGTAGAAGCCGGGCTGGCCGAGCGGGATGCCGACCACTTCGAAATCCTTGCCCTTGCCGGGCAGGCCGATCTTCAGCGGCTTGCCGGTGGCGGACGTCAATAGCGGCTTCGCGCCGGTCTGGTTGATCCGCACGGTCTCGGTGCCGCGCTTCACTTCGTCCGACTTGTCCTCGGCCGCATCGGCCAGCGCGCGGAACCATTTGGCGATCTCGCCGTCGCCGCCCTCGACCTTCAGGCTCTGGCCGGTGACGGTCATCTGGCTGCCCTGCAGCTCCGGCTCGACGTTGCGGACCGAGACCGGGAGGACGCCGCCTTCCTTCGCTTCGAGGATGCCGAAATTGCCGGCGAACTTCACCAGCGGCGGCGGCGCGTCGAACTTGACGTCGAGCGGGAAGCGTTCCGCATTGGCGAGCTTGCGGCCGCTCTCGTCCTTCACATCGGCGGGCAGGATCAGCCTGGCGGTGGTCTCGGCGGGGAGCGGCGCCTTGAACTTCAGGTCGGCGACCGCGGCCTTGTTCTTGTCGTCGTCGCCGAAGACCGGCGCCAGCTCCTTGCCGTCGGCCGTGCGGATGCGCACCGCTTCGGCCTGGGCCCTGGGAATCGGCGCGGAGAAGCGCACCCAGGCGTCCTGCACGGGGCTGCACCCGGCCTGCGGATTGACGCGCGAGCATTCGAAGCGGGCGCTGAATTCCTTGCGGACGGTGAAGTCGAAACGCTGGTCGGTGCCGGCGGCACGGCCCGAGGCGCTCTTGATGTCCTTGCCCCAGACCAGCGCCATGTCGCGGCCCGCCGGCAGCGGGCGGCGGCACTTCACCGCGACGACGCTGGCGAGCGACTTGACGCGGTCCTCCGCCTTTTCGGGCAGCGCCTGGGGCAGGCCGGCCTCGCCCAGGAAACTGCGCACTTCCCAGCGATCGGTGCCGAGATCGGCGAGCAGCTTGGGCGCCACGTCGGGCGGAAGCACGTCGACCGGGATCTTCTCGCCCAGGCCGTCCACCGCGCAATAGGCATTGGCGCCGACCGAGGCGGGATCGGGCGCCAGATTCGCCGCGACGACGAAGACCTGGTCCTCCTCGATCTCGCTGCCATAGCGATTGGGCAGCACGGCGCGGGCGATCGGCCCGCCCGAATCGACGGTGAACTCCTTCTGGCCCTGCAGCGCATAGCCCGAGAGGCTCTTGAGCCCGTCGCGCAGGGTGAATTTGCAGGTGACGCCGCCGGGGAGCGGGCCGGTGAATTCATGGACGAAAGTCTGCTGGTCGACCCAGCGGCCCTGCCCGCCGACCGGGCAATCGACCTTGAACGGCGATTCGGCACGGGGATCGCCCAGCGGGACCATCGCCACGTTGAAGCGCGCGGTGAAGCGCTCGATCGCCCCGTCGCCGACGCCGGGCGTCGCCATCTCGACCTGCGGGCTGTTGTCGCCGAACGCAGTGACGGCCCCGATGGGCGCCAGGACCAGAGCCAATACGCCAAGCCGGGCAACGAGCTTCATCGACAACCTCCCCCTCGGGCAGCGATGGGCACGATAGCCGGGCACCACTGCGAGTCCAGCGACGAATTAACCGTCTCCGTTTCGGAGGGAAATGCACCAATCGGCTTGATCGTTCCGAGAGCGGCACGGTTTAGTTCCATCTCCGAATCGGGGGAATGGGGGCAGCGTTGGGGGAAGGAGCGATCCTCTGGGTCGACGCGATCGCGCGCGAGATGACTCTGTTCGCCGCCTTGTGGTTCGTCGTCGGCGGGATCGACGACCTGCTGGTCGACCTGATCTATCTGGCGCGGCGGCTGCGCGGCCGGGGGCGGCCGGCGCCCGCGCTGGCCGGGCCGGTGCCGGCGGGGCGCATCATGGTGTTCGTGCCCGCCTGGGACGAATCCGCAGTGATCGGCAGGATGCTGCGCACCGCGCTGGAGCGCTTCGATCATCCGGACTACCGGATCTATGTCGGCACCTATCCCAACGATCCCGCGACGATCGCAGCCGTGGCGGAGGTGGCGCGAGCGGACGCGCGGGTCCGGCTGGTGATCGGCGCGGCGCCCGGCCCCTCGACCAAGGCGGACTGCCTCAACACGCTGTGGCGGGCGCTGCTGCGCGACGAGGCGGCGGAAAGCTTCGTCGCCAGCGCCGTGGCGCTGCACGATGCCGAGGACGTGGTGCATCCGCTCGAGCTGCGCCTCTATGCGCACGGGCTGATCGATCACGCCGCCGTCCAGCTGCCGGTGCTGCCGCTCGCGCACACGCATTCGCGCTTCTTCGCCGGCCACTATCTCGACGAGTTCGCCGAAGCCCATGGCCGGGCGCTGGTGGTCCGCCAGGCGGTGGGCGCGGGCCTGCCCTTTGCCGGGGTCGGCTGCGCGATCCGGCGGACGGTGCTGGCGCGGCTGGCGGCAATGCGGGGCGGCACGCCGTTCGATGCCGACAGCCTGGTCGAGGATTACGAGCTCGGCCTCGCCATCGCGGCCATGGGCATGCCGGCGCAGCTGATGCGCGTCGCCGAGGCGCCGGGCGGCCCGCCGGTGGCGGTGCGCGCCTATTTCCCCGACACGCTCGACGCAGCCGTGCGGCAAAAGGCGCGCTGGATGATCGGCATCGCGCTCGCGGGCTGGGACCGGACCGGCTGGGGCGGATGGCGGCGGATCGGGGACAATTGGATGCGGATGCGCGATCGGCGCGCGACACTGGAGATCCCGGTGCTCGCCCTGGCCTATCTCTCGATCCTCGCCTGGGCGCTTTCCCTGGGCGCGCATCTCCTGGCCGGCATCGACCCCGCAATGCCGTCCGCGCTGATGCGCGGGCTGCTCCTGGCGAATCTCGGGCTGCTCGCCTGGCGGCTCGCGGTGCGTGCGGCGTTCGTCGGCCGCGCCTATGGCTGGCGCGAGGCGCTGTGGTCCGTCCCCCGCATATTCTCGAGCAACACGGTCGCGCTGCTGGCGGCGCGGCGCGCGCTGTTCGCCTATGTCGATATGCTTCGGGGCAGCCCCCCGCGCTGGGACAAGACCGCGCACCGGTTCCCTGATCTCCGCCCGGCGGGCAATTGATGCGCGGACGCGGACGGCCGCTCCGTTTCCTCGCGATGGTGACCATCGCCTGGGTCGGCGTGCGCGCGGCGCTGCTATGGCCGCGGGCCGGATCGCCTCCGGCCGCGATCGAAGCGGCGGCGCCCGGTGCCGGCGCCGGGCCGGTCGCCGTGACCGCGGCCGTCGCGCCGCCTCCGTCGCCCCTGCCCGCACCGACCCGGCGGGAACGCCCGCCTTCGGGGAAGAGGCAGCCGGTGCCCGGCTATCGGGCGCCACTGGGCGAGGAGCACCCCCGGGTGCAGCTCGCGCTGATGGCGCTCGCCCAATATGGCGCGGTTCCGCCGGCGCTCCGGCTGGCGCAACCGATGCCCCGGGCTCCCGCCCCCGGGCCCACCGCGCCCGGAGCACCCGAGCGACTCGACCCGCTGCCGGACCGCTGGTCGCTGAGCCTTTGGATGGTCGCGCGCGGCGAAGGTGGCATGGGCGCGGCACCCGGCGGGCAGATCGGCGGCGGCCAGGCAGGCGCGCGGGTCGCATGGCGGATCTCGCCGCGCGACCGCATCGCCGCCTATGGCCGGGTCACCGCGCCGCTGCGGGGCAGGGGCCGGGAGGCCGCGCTCGGACTGGAATGGCAGCCGTCCAGGGCGCCCGTCCGGCTGGTCGTCGAACGCCGCTTCGGGCTCGACGGCAATCCCGGCGGCACCGGGCTGGGAACCATCGCCGGGATCGACGCAGAATGGAAAGGCTTCCGGCTCGAAGCCTATGGCCAGGCGGGTGCGGTGCTGCGGCAGCGCGCCGATCCCTATGCCGACGGCGCTGCGCGGGGCACCCGCGCGATCGGCGCCAGCGGGCCGGTGCGCTTCGCCCTTGGCGCCGGCGCATGGGGGGCGGCACAGCGCGATGCGCAGCGGCTCGATATCGGCCCTTCGGCCACGCTTGCCGTGCGCAACCTGCGCCTTGCGCTCGATTGGCGCCAGCGCGTGGCAGGCGAGGCGCGGCCCGGTTCGGGCCTGGCGCTCACGCTCGGCGCCGATTTCTGAAGGCGTGGCCCGCGCGGGCGGCCGTCACTTGCCTTGCGCGCGCCAGCGGCGGATCGTGCGCTCGAGAATCTGCTCCTCGCCGCCGGTGTCGCGCCACAGCTCGGAAAAGAGCGGATCGTCCGATGCCGGCCGCTTGGCATCGTCGAGCGTATCGAAGAGCAGGCGGATCGGCGTCGCCACGCCCTCGCCCACCGCGATGCACTCGCGGTTCCGCAGCGCCGGGATCGAATCGAGGAAGCCGCGCGCGCCTTCCGGCATCGCCGCCCGGACAAAGGCCTGGTCGCGCTCGTTGTTGAGGCGCATCGACAGGATCGTGCCGCACTGGGAGAGCACGCCTTCCGCCAGATCGGACGGACGCTGGGTGATCAGGCCCAGCGACACGCCGTATTTGCGGCCTTCCTTGGCGATCCGGCTGAGAATCCGGCCGACCGAGGAACCATCGGCATTGCGCTCGTTGGGAACGTAGCGGTGCGCCTCCTCGCAGACGAGCAGGATCGGCCGCTTGCTCTCGCCGCGCGACCAGATCGCGAAGTCGAACACCATGCGGCTGAGCACTGCTACGACCACGGACGTGATCTCGCTGGGCACGCCCGACACGTCGATGATCGAGATCGGCTTGCCGTCGCCCGGCAGGCGGAAGACCCGGGCGAGGAAACCCGCCATCGTGTCCGCCACCAGCATGCCCGAGAACATGAAGGCATAGCGCGGGTCGCCCTTGATCTCGTCGATCTTGGAGCGGATGCGCAGATAGGGCGCCGTGTCGGTCGCCTTGTCCATCTTGCCCATTTCGAGCTGCAGGATCTGAGTCAGGTCCGACAGGAGATAGGGGATCGGCGCATCGACGGTCAGCTTGCCGATCTCGGCCGCCAGCCGGTTCTTCTGCTTGGCGGCGAGCACGCATTTGGCGAGGATGTCCGCATCCACCTGCCGGTCCGAGCCGGAGGTGGTGAGGAACACTTCGCAATGCTCCTCGAAGTTCATCAGCCAGTACGGCATCTGCAGGTTGCCGACGTCGTAGAGCGCGCCCGTCGTCTTGAACGCGCTGGCATATTCGCCGTGCGGATCGATCATCACCACATGGCTTTGCGGCGCCATCTCGCAGATGCGGTGCAGGATCAGCGCCGTCGCGGTCGACTTGCCGGTGCCGGTCGAGCCGAGCAGCGCGAAATGCTTGCCGAGCATCGAATCGACATAGAGCGCCGCGCGGATGTCGCGCGTCGGATAGACGCTGCCGATCTCGATATGGGCACGGTCCTCGGCGGCGTAGATCTGCTTGAGGTCCGCGGTCGACACCGGGAAGACCGGTGCGCCCGGCGTGGGATAGCGAGTCACGCCGCGGCGGAACTTGTAGAGCTTGCCGGTCAGCCGCTCCTCGTCGCCCTCGCCGAGAAAGTCGATATAGGCGGCGATATGCTCGCCCTGGAGCTTGAGCGAGCGGACATTGGCGATGAGCCAGGTCGCGCCGACGCGCACCTTGACCTGGCTGCCGACCTGGCCGGCATTGGCGATGGTGGAATCGGGGCTGCCCCCCAGCGCGTTCAGCGCCTCCGGATCGAGCAATACCTGGCTCGACGATCCGGCGATCTCAAGCACCGCGCCGATCGGCTCGACCGGCGCGTGCGAGGGCAGGCCCCCGGAAGATGAAACCGGCGCCGCACCTTCGAACCCGCGCGCGCCAAACTGGCCGTCCATCGGCTACTCCCCGTCAACAGGCCCGAATATGCGCGCGGGGAAGTAAAGATTGGGTGAGTCCCGAAACCTTCAGAAGCGTTTCCACACCGCCCCCGCTCCCCATCCGAAGAGAATGGAAAGGGCGACGGCAAGGATGCCGTAGAGTATCGAATAATGCTCGGCCGAATGCGCGACGAAGCGCTCGAAGCCCGATTTGCGGATCTCGATTCCCCGGACGGCGGCGGCGAGGACGCGGCCGTCGCGAATCAGAAAGGTCTCGGCGGTGAACTTGCCGACCGGCACGCGCGCCGGAATGGCGAGCCGGGCGCGATAGAGCACGCCGTCGGTGATCTCCACCGCCCCCGGCGCTTCATAATAGAGGCCGGCCCGGGTGCGCAGATCCTCCAGCCCCTTGTCGAAGCGCGTCTGCACCTCGGGCGCCGCGCCCGAAGCAGGCGAAAGCTGCAGGCTCTCGACGCCGAGCTCGTAGATGGCGCGCGTGCGCTCGTCGACGATCCTCTCGATCGGCTTGGACGAGGCGATGGCGTAGAAGCTCGGCGCCGAGCGATAGCGCATCCGCTGGGCGTTGACCCAGATGCCCGCCACCTGCTCCTTCTCGCGCACCTGCACGGATTGGGTGGGGCCCTTCACCACCACGACGATGTCCGCGGGCTTCTCGCCCCGCTCGGGCGCGCGGCCGCCGGGATAGAGGATCGCGCCGAACAGCAGCAGTTCGGCGCCGGTGAAGGAATAGGCGATCTCGATGTCGCGCTGCGAAACGTCGGGGACCAGGACCGGCTTGGCCTGCCCCATCAGCAACGGCGCGAGGAGCAGGAGGAGCGCCCTTCTCACAGCAGCTCCACCGAATAGATCTCATCGGGTTGCCAGGCGAGCCCGAGCAGCATGCGCACCGCGACGAGCAGCACGATCACCGCCAGGATGAGGCGCAGATATTCCGGCTTTACCTGCATCGCGAAACGCGCGCCCATCTGCGCGCCGATCACCGAGCCGAGCAGGAGCAGGGCCGCGAGGACGATGTCTACGGCCTTGGTGGTGGTGGCATGGACCATGGTGGCGGCGGCGGTGACGAACAGGATCTGGAACAGCGAGGTGCCGACCACGACCTGCGTGCCCATGCCGAGCAGGTAGAGCATCGCCGGCACCAGGATGAAGCCCCCGCCGACGCCGAGCAGCACGGTGAGGATGCCGGTGAAGAAGCCGAGCAGCAACGGTGCCAGCGGCGAGATGTAGAGGCCCGAGGCATAGAAGCGCCAGCGCAGGGGCAGCATCGCGACGAGCGGATGGTGGCGGCGCTTGCGCGGGCGGGGTGGGCG
>NZ_JAPDIR010000012.1 GCF_029870595.1 Sphingomonas sp. CBMAI 2297 | reverse complement strand
GGCGCTGGCCGGCATCGCCGTCGCCGCCGTCTGGAACTTCGCGCTGTCCTCGCGCTTCGTCTGGGGACGGTACTGACGGTCCCCTCCCGGGAAGGGAGGGGCGTTGGCTACCGCCAGCTGCCGATCCACATCCAGTGGACGAAGCCCTGGCTGTCCGCCAGCGGGGCGGCCGAGAGGATCGGATAGAAATAGCCGAACACCAACAGCGAGAGCGCGGCGAACCATTCCTCCCAGCCGCGGTTCCGGCCGCGGTCGAAATGCTGGAAGGCGATCGGCAGCGCCATGCACAGGAAGATGCTGCTCGGATGATAGTAATAATAGAAGCCGATCGACTTGGGGATGACGACATAGATCGCCAGCGAGGCCGTCCATAGCAGCGCCATCGCCAGCGGCCGGATCGCCCTGTCCTTGAACCACGCCCAGTAACAGGCCGCCACCGCGACCAGGCCGCCCCACATGATCAGCGGATTGCCGATCAGCAGCACGCCGCGCTGGGCGCCGCGATCCCATTCGTAGAAATACCAGATCGGCCGCAGCATCAGCGGCCAGCTCCACCAGCTGGACTGATAGGTGTGGTGCGGCAGGATCTGCGTCTGCATCTGCCACATGTGGATCTGCTGGCTGAACAGGCCGGAAAGCGAGGTCAGCGGATCGGTGGTGTAGAAGAAGGCCGGCGCGAAGGTGATGAAATAGGTGATCACGCTCACCACGCCCATCGCCAGGATCGCCGGGACGGCGGGCAGGCCGGCCCAATGGCGCTGCTCCTTGCCCGAAAGCGCCGAGAGGATCGGTTTCTTCGCCAGGCGCGCGTCGCGCGCGCGGATCACGAGAAATGCCAGGGCGGCGAGCACGATATAGGGCACGCCCGCCCATTTGACCGCGGTGACGCAGCCGAGCAGCGCGCTGCCGGCGATCCAGCGCCACCACACCGCCCTGCCGCTTCCCTGCATCGACCAGAGCAGCATCACCAGCGCCCAGACCAGGAAGGCGCCGAGGAAGATGTCGAGCATCCCGGTGCGCGCCTGGACATAGACGGTCTGGTTGAGCGTGGTGAGCACGGCGCCGACCAGCGCGGTGCGCATGGTGCCGGCGAGCAGCCAGAGGAACGCGAAGACGCCGAGCACCGTGGCGGTGCCCGCCAGCGTCGAGGCGATGCGCCAGCCAAAGGGATTGTCGCCGAGCAGCGCCATGCCGGCCGCGATCAGTTCCTTGCCGAGCATCGGATGCTCGACGTTGCGCGGGCCCGACAGGTCGAGCAGCGCCTGGGCGGCGGGCAGGTAGTGCACCTCGTCGAACATGATCACGCTCGGCTGGTCGAGATGGACCAGGAACAGCGCCTGCACGGCAACGGCGAGGAGCAGGGCGACGAGCCAGGGGCGGTCCTGCAGGGCCTTGAGGCGATCGAGCATGGCGCGTTGATTAGCCGAGCGTTTCGCAGCCGTCATGCTGAACTTGGTTTCCGGATTCGCGCAGCGACGAAGCAGGACTTGTCGGCGCCCAAGTGACGAGCGGTGTTGACGCCCCGTTCCCTCAGCCGCAAAGCATCCCGCACTATGAAGCGTCGTACCGGCCAAGACCGCAGCGTAACCCGCAACTGGAAACCCGCCACCCAGGCCGTGCGTGGGGGGACCGCGCGTTCGGAATGGGGCGAGACGAGCGAGGCGATGTTCCTCACGTCCGGCTATGCCTATGATTGCGCCGGCGACGCCGCCGCGCGCTTCGCGGGCGAGCAGCAGGGCATGACCTATTCGCGCCTGCAGAACCCGACGGTGGAGATGCTCGAGGAGCGGATCGCGCTGCTCGAAGGCGCCGAGGCCTGCCGCACCATGTCCTCGGGCATGGCGGCGATGACGGCGGCGATCCTCTGCCAGGTGAGCGCGGGCGACCATATCGTCCAGGGCCGCGCCGCCTTCGGTTCCTGCCGCTGGCTGACCGACAGCCTGCTCCCCCGCTTCGGCGTGGAGACCACGGTGATCGACGCGCGCGATCCGCAGCAGTTCGCCGACGCGGTGCGCCCGAACACCAAGGTCTTCTTCTTCGAGACGCCCGCCAATCCGACGATGGACGTGGTCGACCTGGAAGCGGTGTGCGCCATCGCCCGCAGGCACGGCATCACCAGCGTGGTCGACAATGCCTTCGCCACGCCCGCGCTGCAGCGCCCGCTCGAATTCGGCGCGGACGTCGTCGCCTATTCGGCGACCAAGATGATGGACGGGCAGGGCCGCGTGCTCGCCGGCGCGGTCGCCGGCTCCTCGGCCTTCATCAACGACGTGCTGCTGCCCTTCACGCGCAACACCGGGCCGACGCTGTCGCCGTTCAACGCCTGGGTGGTGCTCAAGGGGCTGGAGACGCTCGACCTGCGCATCCGCCGGCAGAGCGAGAATGCGCTGAAGGTGGGCAGCTTCCTGGAGGCGCGCGTGCCACGGATCAACTTCCCGGCGCTGCCCAGCCACCCGCAGCACAACCTCTTCAACCGCCAGATGGACGCGGCGGGCCCGATCTTCTCGTTCGAGGTCGATGGCGGCCGCAAGCAGGCGCACGCGCTGCTCGACGCGCTCGAGCTGGTCGACATCTCGAACAATATCGGCGATTCGCGCTCGCTGATGACGCATCCGGCCTCCACCACCCATTCGAGCGTGGCCGAGGAGAAGCGCTTGGAGATGGGCGTGACCGAGGGCATGCTGCGCCTGAATGTCGGGCTGGAGGATTCCGAGGACGTGATCGCCGATCTGGACCAGGCGCTGAGGGCCGCCGGATTGTGATGGACGCATTGTTCACCGATGCGGCGGAAACGCGCGGGATCACCGTGCGCGTGTCGGTGAGCTATCTTCCCGAGCAGAGCGAGCCCGATCGCGGCCGCTGGTTCTGGGCCTATCACATCCGCATCGAGAATAGCGGGACGATGACGGTGCAGCTCCTGACGCGCCACTGGATCATCACCGACGGCCGCGGCGCGCGCCATACGGTGGAGGGCGAGGGCGTGGTCGGCGAGCAGCCGATGATCGCGCCGGGGGCGAGCTTCGACTATGTCTCGGGCTGCCCGCTGAGCACGCCGATGGGGAATATGCAGGGCAGCTATCACATGATCGGGGAGGATGGCTCGGCGTTCGACGTCGCCATTCCGAAGTTCGCGCTCACGGCGCCGGCGGTGGCGGAATGAAGCGGACGCATCTGCCCCTGAACGGCCTGCGCGTGCTCGACGCGGCGGCGCGGCACCTGAGCTTCACGCGCGCGGCGGACGAGCTGGCGGTGACGCCGGCGGCAGTCGGCCAGCAGATTCGCGCGCTGGAGGATACGCTGGGCGTCGTCCTGTTCCGCCGCACCACCAAGGGGCTGGAGCTGACTCCCGAGGCCGAGGCCGGGCTGGCCGCGCTACGGGCGGGCTTCCTCCAGTTCGAGGAGAGCGTGCGCGCGATGCAGGCGGGGCAATCGTCCAAGTCGCTGACCATCGCCGCGCCGCGCGACCTGACCGCGAAATGGCTGATGCCGCGCCTGGCCGAGATCGCGCGCGAGGACAGCGACCTGCGCTTCATGCTCGTCCCCGCCGATGAGGCGATCGACTTCACCGAGGCCAATCTCGACCTCGCCATCCGCTGGGGCGAGGGCCCCGGCGAGCATGAGGGCGAGGCGCTGGAGAGCGACGGGATGATTACGGTCGAGCGACCGGGTGGCAGCATCGACGTGCGCATCTCCTGGCCCGGCTGCATGGCCGAGGATGCCGGCTCGCTGGTGCGGGTCGCCGATGCGGGGCTCGCGCTCGACGCGGCGGCCGAGGGGCTGGGGCGCGCGACCGTGCCCGAGCTGCTGGCGCGCAGCGACATCGAATCGGGCCGGGTCGTGGTCGTCGGCGAGCCCAAGAGCTCGAAGCTCGGCTATTGGCTGGTCGCGCCTCTGCCCCAGTGGCGGCAGAAGAAAGTGAAGACGCTGGTCGACGCGCTCGCGGCATGAGCAGGTTCCCCGCCTGCGCAGCGGGAGACGGATCGGCAACGGGGCTGGTCCTATCGGCTGGCCGACCTCTCGCCTGCGCCTGGAGTGAGGTCGAGCGCTACTATCCGCGCCGCGTCCGCTCGGCCGCTGATGTGCGTGCCCGTGCCCGCAAAGGCATCGAATACCAGGGTGAAGCGTTCGATTCGAACCAGGTCGTCGCCGTCCGTTCCGAAATCCATCGGCACATAACGCCGACGAGCGACCGATGTCCGGACATGCCTGGCCCAGTCGCCGGTGAGGTGCGCGGAGCCGCGCAGCTGCTCGACATCGTGCACACGCCCCGACGCATCGACGCGGTAGCGCAGGTCGATCCATTCGGGATCGCTGGGCGGCGCCACGCCAATGCCCGGGTCGGCCGGCAGCAGCGGCGGATCGTAGAACGGGACCAGCCTGGCCTTGCCCTTGGCGGGCAGCGTGGCGATCGCCTTGTCGATCGACGCTTCGCCGCCCTTGGACGCTGCCAGGCGAGCACGCAGCATCCCGGCGGCGATGCGATAGGTGGCGAGCTCGGGTGCGCTGGTCTGTTCGATCCGCTCGATCTGGCGGCGCGCGAGATCGTCATAGCCCGCCGCGCGCGTGGCGAGCGTGGTATAGGTTCCCGCCTGGCGCAGCATCGCCCGGCCCTGGACCTGTAGCTGTCCTGACTCGCGCGCCTTGCGTTCGACCTTGCGATAGACGTCCATCGCGCGCGTCAGGCGGCCGGTGGTGAGTGAAGCGTCGCCAGTGAGCAGCAGCTGGTCGAGCGCGCTCTCGCTCGTTCCGCCCTGGCCGGCACGCAGCGTCTCGAACGCGAAAATCTGGAGCACCCGGCCATTTTCGGGAAGGCCGGCGATGTCGGTCACGCTCCCATAGGCGCGCTGAAGGTCGGAGACTTCGACCGGATATGCCTTGGCGTAGCGCGCGTTGCGATTGTGCGATCGGGAAAGCGTCGCGCGCGCGCCTTCATAGTCGCCGGCGAGATACTGGTTCTCGGCATGGGCGAGCGATGCCGCGATGTCTTCCTTGGGCGTGCAGCGGCGCGCTAGGCAATCCTTGAGCTTCCTGCCGGTCTCGGCCAGCGGGCTGCCGGTGACCATGATCGTCGGAACCGTATCCTGGTGATTTTCCTGCGCCTCCACGGGCACCGCTGCGGTCATCGCCGTCAGCACGATCAAAGCTCGCATTCCGCTTCTCCGTTGCTACCGGAATATCTCCGCACACTACGCCCGAACAATCCAGAACAAATGGCATCGAACCGGAGGACCGGCTAGGCTCGGGCCGAGTGCAGGAGAACTGGAACATGCCGCAAAGTCCCTGGAGCCACAGCCGCAGCGCCGGCATCGCCGACGATATCGATTTCGAGATCAAGGGGCAGGAGCTCCAGTTCGTCGAGATCGAGCTCGATCCGGGCGAGAGCGCGGTGGCCGAGGCGGGGGCGCTGGTGTGGAAGGATGCGGCGGTGGGAATGACCACCGTGTTCGGCGACGGCAGCGGCGCGCAGGGCGGCGGCTTCATGGGCGCGCTGCTCGGCGCCGGCAAGCGGCTGGTCACGGGCGAGAGCCTGTTCACCACCGTCTTCACCCATAACGGCTCGGGCAAGGCGCGCGTCGCCTTCGCGGCGCCGGTGCCGGGTGCGATCGTGCCGCTGAAGCTCGATTCGGTCGGCGGCACGCTGATCTGCCAGAAAGACGCGTTCCTCTGCGCCGCCAAGGGCGTGTCGATGGGCATCGCCTTCCAGCGCCGGGTCATGACCGGCCTGTTCGGCGGCGAGGGCTTCATCATGCAGAAGCTCGACGGCGATGGCTGGGTGTTCGTCCAGTTCGGCGGCATGGTCGTCGAGCGCGAGCTGGCCCCGGGCGAGGAACTGCACGTCGATACCGGCTGCGTCGCCGCTTTCACGCCTTCGGTGGATTTCGACCTGGTCGGCGCGGGCGGAGTGCGCAGCGCGATCTTTGGCGGCGAGGGCCTGTTCTTCGCGCGGCTGCGCGGCCCGGGCAAGGTCTGGATCCAGTCGCTGCCCTTCTCGCGCCTTGCCGGACGGATGATGGCGGCGGCGAGTTCCCATGGCGGGCAGAATCGCGGCGAAGGCTCGGTGCTGGGCGGGATCGGCGACCTGATCGGGGGCAATCGTTGAGCCGGCCGATTCCCGATCTGCGCGATCCCGAGCAGCGCCGCGCCTATCGGCGCGAGCTGATGCAGGTGGCCAGGGGCGTTCGCCGCACCGGCGTCGCGCTGGCGATGCTTGGCTCGGCGCTGATCCTGGTCAACGCCTATTGGACGCCGGTCCCGAACATCGTCACGCTGGCCGCGATCGTCGCCGGCTTCGCGCTGATGCTCTTCGGCATCGGCGCGCGCGCCAAGTATCACAAGCGGCGGATGCGCGGCGAGATCTGAGGGATCAGGGCGCCGGCGCGGCCAGTTCCGCCGTCCTGCCGATCAGCGATGCGAAGCGGCCCTCATCGACGGCCTTCTGCACGTCGTTCCAGCTGCCGGTGACGACGTACCAGTCGCCATTCCGCGCCTGGAGCAGCAGGGTCATGTTCATCACGCCGGGCTCCGATCCGCCCTTGTAGCCGACCCATTGCCACTTGCCGCGCGCATCGGGGCCGATGCCGGGGTTGATCGACAGGATCCTGCGCGCCTCGGCGCCGGCCGCGCCCTCGGTGTTCCGCCGCAGCCAGTCCATCACCCGGATCAGGTCGTTCGGGCTCTCGAACCATTCGAACGTGTCGATCAGCTTCGGGATCTTCCTGGTGAAGCTGGTCGCATCGATCAGGATATTGGGCACGCCGGCCACTTCGCCGTCGAGCAGCTTGCGCCGCCCGGCTTCGTCGAGCTTCAGATAGCGTTCGCCCAGCCCCGCGACGCCCTTCAGCTTGAACAGCTCGAGCGTGCCCAGGAACGGCCGGTTGCGCGCCGGATCGGCAATGCCGAGCACCGGCATCATCGCTTCCACCTTCTCGCGGCCCAGCGCCTTCAGCAGAATGTCGGTCGCGCTGTTGTCGCTGATCGAGATCATCTGGGCGGCGAGCTCGCGCAGGCTCACCTGAGTGCCCTTGGGCTTGCCGGAATAGCCGCCGCCGGGCAGCGGGCCGCCGTCCAGCGTGACGAGATCGTCCCATTTGCGCTCGCCGGCATTGGTCGCGCGGACCAGCTCGGCGAGTATCACCAGCTTGAACGCCGATCCGATCGCATAGGGTTTGTCGGCATTGCGCCCGGCGAGCAGCTGCGGCGCGCCGCCGCCCAGTTTCGCGATCGCATAGCCGACATCGCCGGGCAGCGCGGCAAAGGCGCGCTCGACCTCCGGCAGCGTCTTCTCCGCGCTTTCGAATCCGCGGACGAGCAGCCCGCCCACCTGATGCGGCGGCGCCGGGTCGACGACCAGCAGCACATTGGCCACCGCCTTCTGGTACTGGACCCGGACATTCGCGCGCCACGGCGTCTCCTGCGCGGCGCTCAGGATCGCGACCGGCTTGCCGTTGGCGGCGCTCAGCTGGGCAGTGACCTCGTCGAACATCGCCTTGGGCACCTTCTCCTTGAAGGCGGGCGTGAAGAACGCCGCATAATCACCGCCGCCGTTCAGGATCGCGATCAGTTCACCGAGTCGCGCGGTGAAGGCGGGATCGGCCTGAACGGTCTGGAGCGGCGCGGCAGGCGCGGCAGCGGGCGCGGCGATCAGGAAGGCGGCGAGAAGCGGGAGCAGGCGCATCATTGCCTCATCGGCTGTGGACGTGCCGCTTCTAGCTGTTGGAAATCATGATATCAACATTTATTGCCTTCATCGTCATCCCGGCTTTCGCCGGGACGACGTGGCCGGGCAGGCGGGCTTTCTCAGGCGTCGATCACTTCCTCGTCCAGCCGCGCCGCATTCTCCTGGATGAAGGCGAAGCGGTGGGCGGGATTGTTGCCCATAAGCCGGTCGACCAGGTCCTTCACTCCGGCGCGCTCCTCATATTCCTGGGGCAGGGTGATGCGCAGCAGGCCCCGGGTCGCCGGGTCCATGGTGGTTTCCTTGAGCTGGTTCGGGTTCATCTCGCCCAGGCCCTTGAAGCGGCTGACCTCGACCTTCTTGCCCTTGAACGCGGTGCTCTCGATCTCGAGCCGGTGCGCATCGTCGCGGGCATAGAGCGACTTGGAGCCGACGGTCAGGCGATAGAGCGGCGGCTGGGCCAGGTAGAGATGCCCCTGGCGCACCAGGTCGGGCATTTCCTGAAAGAAGAAGGTCATGAGCAGCGTGGCGATATGGGCGCCGTCCACGTCCGCGTCGGTCATGATGATGATCCGCTCGTAGCGGAGATTCGAGGGGTCGCAGTCCTTGCGGGTGCCGCAGCCCATGGCGAGGATCAGGTCGGCGATCTCCTGGTTCGCCAGGATCTTGGCGCTGGTGGCCGAGGCGACGTTGAGGATCTTGCCGCGGATCGGCAGGATCGCCTGGGTCTTGCGGTCGCGTGCCTGCTTGGCGCTGCCGCCGGCCGAATCGCCCTCGACGATGAACAGCTCGGTCCCCGCCGGATCGTCGGCCGAGCAATCGGTGAGCTTGCCGGGCAGGCGGAGCTTGCGCGCGCTGGTCGCGGTCTTGCGCTTGACCTCGCGCTCCTGCTTGCGGCGGAGGCGATCGTCCATCCGCTCGAGCACATAGCCGAGCAGCGCCTTGCCGCGATCCATATTGTCGGCGAGGAAATGGTCGAAATGGTCGCGCACGGCCTTCTCGACCAGGCCGGCGGCCTCGGGCGAGGTCAGGCGGTCCTTGGTCTGCGACTGGAATTGCGGATCGCGAATGAAGACCGACAGCATGAGTTCGGAGCCGGTCATCACGTCGTCGGCGGTGATGTCCTTGGCCTTCTTGTTGCCGATCAGCTCGCCAAAGGCACGGATGCCCTTGGTCAGCGCCGCGCGGAGCCCCGCCTCGTGCGTGCCGCCATCGGGTGTCGGGATGGTGTTGCAATACCAGCTGTACGAACCGTCGCTCCACAGCGGCCAGGCGACCGCCCATTCGACGCGGCCGTTATTCTCGCCGGGGAAGTCCTGGCGGCCGGCGAAGAAATCGGCGGTGGCGCATTCGCGGGCGCCCAGCTGTTCCTTCAGGTGATCGGCCAGGCCGCCGGGGAACTGGAACACCGCTTCGGGCGGCGTCTCATCGCTGATCAGCTCGGCATCGCATTTCCAGCGGATCTCGACGCCGGCGAACAGATACGCCTTGGAACGGACCAGCTTGTAGAGCCGGCCCGGCTTGAACAGCATCTCGCCGAAGATCTCGGTATCGGGAACGAAGCTGACCGAGGTGCCGCGCCGGTTGGGCGTGCCGCCGACATGCTCGAGCGGCCCCAGCGTCTTCCCCTGGCTGAAGCGCTGGCGATAGAGCTGCTTGTCGCGCGCGACCTCGACAATGGTGTCGATCGACAGCGCGTTGACCACCGAGATGCCGACGCCGTGCAGGCCGCCCGAAGTGGCATAGGCCTTGCCGGAGAACTTGCCGCCCGAGTGGAGCATCGAGAGGATCACCTCGAGCGCCGACTTGTCGGGGAATTTCGGGTGCGGATCGATCGGCATGCCGCGGCCATTGTCGACGATGGTGATGCGGTTGCCGGCCTCCAGCGTGACTTCGATGCGATTGGCATGGCCGGCCACCGCCTCGTCCATCGCATTGTCGAGGATCTCGGCGGCGAGGTGATGCAGCGCGCGCTCGTCGGTGCCGCCGATATACATGCCCGGGCGGCGCCGAACCGGCTCCAGCCCTTCAAGGACTTCGATCGAGGAGGCGTCATAGGTGCCGGAGGGCACGCCCGGCGCGGCAAACAGGTCTTCAGCGGCCATGGAGAACGTATAGGGGGTGCGGGGTGACGGGCGCAAGGGATGGGGCTGTCCAATTCCTCCCCCGGCTTGCTCGGGGAGGAATTGGGGAATCACGCCGCCTTGAGCTGGGCGATGAACCTGTCGGTCGCCGCCTCCAGCGCCACCGCCGCTTCGGAAAGCCCGGTCGCGGCGCTGGAGACCTGGTCGGACAGCGCCTCGGTGTCGCTTGCCACGGTGGCGACAGCGCCGATCCGCTCGGCCATGCGCGTGGCGCCGATGGCGGTGTCGTGCGCGGTCGCCTCGATCATGCCGGCGGCCTGGCGCTGCCCGTCGACTTCGCTGCGGATCGCCTCCGCCGCCGCCGCGACTTCGGCCACGGTGGCGGCGATCTCGTCGAGCGCGCCGTGCGCCAGGGTCGCGCCGCCCTGGACGGTGCCGGCGAGGGTGCGGATCTCCTCGGTCGCGGAGCCGGTCTGGTTGGCGAGTGCCTTCACTTCATGCGCGACCACCGCGAAGCCGCGGCCGATATCGCCGGCGCGCGCCGCCTCGATCGTGGCGTTGAGCGCGAGCAGGTTGGTCCGCGCGGCGATTTCCTGGATCGATTCGGCGAAGCGGGTGATCGTGCTCGTGCGCTCGGCCAGCGCGCGCACCGCATTCTCGCCGGATCGCGAGACGCCGCGCGCGGCGCCGCTCAGATTCGCCTGCTGGTCGACGCTGGTGGCGATCGCCACGATCGAGGCGGTCAGCTGGCGCACCCCGCTGGCGAGCCCGCCGGCCGTGTCCGAGGCCTGGCTGGCGATGTGCGCGGTCGCGGCGAGCTCCACGCTTGCCGTATGGGCGAGCGAATTGAGCGCATGGGCCGAGCGATCGAGGTCGCTCGCGGCGCGGGTCACGTCGCGCACCGTCTCGGCGACCGAATCCTGGAAGGCGGTGGCGAGCGCCAGCATCTCGTGGCGGCGTTCGGCGGCCGCGCCGCGCTCGCTCGTCTCGCGCCGCTCGCGCTCGGCGCGCTCGCGCGCTTCGGCGGCGCGCACCGCGGTGAGCGCCGCCTCGGCATCGTCGCGCCGCGCGGTGGCGTCGGCCGCGAAGCGGTCGCTCTGGGCGCGGGCATCGGCCTGCGCCTCGACCAGGCGGACGAGCTGGGTGGTGAGATAGGTGAGCACCGCGAATTCGAGCAGCACCGCCACGGCGTGGAAGGCGACGCGCCCGAAATTGCCGCCGCCCTCGAACACCCAGGCCGGCACCGCGAGCTGGAAGACGATGTGATGGACGGCGATCAGCGCGCAGGCGAGCGCGATCGGCCGCCAGTCATAGAGCAGCGTCAGGCCCGAGAGCGCGACGAAGAAATACATGTGCGAGTCCATCTGCCAGGGATGGCCGGTCAGCGCATAGACGGCGAGCGCGGGCTGGACGGCGGCGAGCGTGCCGACGATCAGCCGTGCGGCGGCATCGTAGCGGCGCCGCAGCGCGACGATCGTCGGGGCGATGTTCGCCGCCGTGCCCAGCACGAAGGTCATCCATTCGCGCTGGCTGCCGAGCAGCAGGCCGAGCACGAAGACCACGCCGACGGTGGCCCAGCTGGCCATGACCAGCGTCCGGACGCCGCGGCGCCGAAGGCGATCGATCTCGTTCATGCGGCCGCGCCTCCGCACAGGGCGGGCGGTGCCGCGAGGATCAGGATCGCCCGGCCCCGGAGCGCCGCGGCGATGGCGGGATGCGCGCCCGTGACGACGAAGCTGCCCGGCAGCGGTCCGTCGCCGAGCAGCTGCGCGCCGCCATCGACTGCCCCGGCGAGCATGCGGTCCGCCGCACCCGGCAGCATCGGCACCAGCAGCATCCGCCCCTGGCTGGGTGGCCAGAAGGCCGCGCAGGCCAATGCCAGCCCGACCAGCGCGAGTTGCAGGGGCAGGGCGTGGCGGGCGAAGATCGATCCGAAACGGTTCATTCCGCGCGTCTAGCGGGAATTAGGTTAGAAACACGTAAACCACAGCATTTGCGCAGATTACGATATTCCTGGCGCCTGTCCGATGGGCCTTGGTCCGGACCGGCGGTGCATGCCGATCCAGATCACTGCCTCGGTCGCGATGCCGACACCGGCGTCGAGCACAAGCTGCAGGACGCCGCCCCGCAGATGCGCAGCGGATCGATCATGATGCTCCTGCTCCTCCGCGACGATGTCCGCCAGGATGGCGACGACGGCCGGATCGCCGGATCCGAGTGCCGCGAGCTGCTCGGCCATGTGGCGGAGCACGACGCGCTCGATCGCAACGGTGGTGGCGGCGATCGCGTGCCGGCCGAGCAGCCCGGTGACGGTGCCGAGCAAGGTGCCGAGCACTGCGCATAGAGCGTAGCTCGGGCAGCGCGACTGGCCGCGGCGCGCCAGCTCGGCGGCAAACAGTGCGCGGTGACGTTTCTCGTGCGCGATGAAGTCGTCGATCTCGGCCAGCAGGTCCGGCGCGGTCCAGCGGGCGAGCCGCAGCTGCGCCCGATAGACGCACACCGCGCCATGCTCGCCGGCATGATCGACGCGCAGCACGCGGTCGCCCAGCGTCTCGCCGGGCGCCAGGCGTGCCGCGATCGGCATCAGGATCTAGCGGACGCGCGGGCCGCCAAAGGGCAGCGGCGGCGGCGGGCGGCGATCGCGGCGGGGCAACTGCGCCTGATAGGCATGGCCGCAATGCTCGACGCAATAGGGGAAGCCCGGGTTCACCTTGTCGCCGCAGAAATGGAAGTCCGGCTCGCCCGGATGGCCGATCGGCCATTTGCAGATCTTGTCGTTGAGATCGAGCAGGCTGGTCTTGCCCGCGATCGCCTCGGAAGGCTTGGCGGGGACGAGGCGGCGCGGCGGGGCCGGCGAGATCGGCGGAGCCTGTTCGCCGGGGTTCTGGCGGACGAAGCCGCCCGGGCCGACCGAACGGAGCACCGGCCCGTCCGCGACGGGCTTGGGCTCGGCCGGGGCCGAGGGCGCGGCGGCGGGCGCGGCGGCGCGCGGGGCCGGCGACTCGGCGGGCGCGGCGGCGGCCGGGGCCGGGCGCGGCGCGGGCGCCGGCTTGGGCTCGGCCGCAGCCTTGGGCTCGTTGGGCTTCACCGGCGACGGACGGGCGGGCAGGCCCAGGCGGTGCGCCTTGCCGATCACGGCATTGCGACTCACCCCGCCCAGCTCCTCGGCGATCTGGGTTGCGGTCAGCCCGCTGTCCCACATCTTCTTCAGCGTATCGATCCGCTCTTCGGTCCAGCTCAAAACTTCTCTTCCTTCACCTTGCCGTCGGCTCGTGCAGCGGTTACGCGAACGCGCGATGAGCAGCCAGCCTGAATTCGGTCAACAGCTCCCCGAGCCCGGCGTTCCGGTGATCCGCAACGTCAACTGGGGAGGTTTGCGCACCCTCTATATCAAGGAGGTGCGCCGTTTCTTCAAGGTGCAGCTCCAGACGATATGGGCGCCGGCGGTGACGACGCTGCTGTTTCTGGTGATCTTCACCGTCGCTTTGGGCGGCGGCGGGCGGATGGTGAGCGTCCAGCACCGCGAGATTCACTTCGCCGAGTTCATCGCGCCCGGCCTGATCGTGATGGGCATGCTGCAGAACGCCTTCGCCAATGCCAGCTTCTCGCTGCTCGTCGGCAAGATCCAGGGCACGATCGTCGATTACCTGATGCCGCCGCTCTCGACCACCGAGATGCTGGCGGCCTTGTGCGGCGGGGCGGTGACGCGCGCCTTCTGCGTCGGCGGCACGGTGTGGCTGGCCATGGCGATCTGGGGCGTCAATGTCTGGCCGCAGCACCTCTGGGCGGTGCTGTGGTTCGGTTTTCTCGGCTCGCTGTTCCTCGCGCTGATGGGCGTGCTGACCTCGATCTGGGCGGAGAAGTTCGATCACGCCGCGGCGGTGACCAATTTCGTGGTGGCGCCGCTGGCCCTGCTGTCGGGCACCTTCTACTCGGTCGAGCGCCTCGCCCCGACCTTTCAGGCGATCAGCCACGCCAACCCGTTCTTCTACATCATCTCCGGCTTCCGCTACGGCTTTATCGGCGTCGCCGATTCGCCGATCCTGGCCGGCAGCCTGGTGATCCTGGGTCTCGACGTGCTGCTGGGCTTCGGCTGCTACGCGCTGCTGCGCAAGGGCTGGAAGATCAAGAACTGACGGCCACACGCCGTTCGCGCTCCAACCCGATTCCACCCCGGCCCAAGCCCGGGGTGAGGTGCGAAGGGGATGGGCCGATAACGCCCCGGCATGCCCCGCGCCGAAACGATTATTGACGCCTCCCGGCCACCCCTCGTAAACACCCGCCTCGGGCGGTCCCGATAGGCCGCCCTTTGTCGTTTCTGGAGTCTCGTTTCCGAGCTTTTCACGAAGGAGGTACGTTCCCATGGCCATCACCCCGCTCATGCCCGTCTATCCGCGGTGCGCTGTGCGGCCGGTCCGAGGCGAGGGCGTGTATCTCTATGGCGAGCGCGGCGAGCAGTATCTGGACTTCGCCGCCGGCATCGCGGTCAACGCGCTCGGCCATGGCCATCCCCATCTGACCAAGGCGCTGCAGGACCAGGTCGCCACGCTGATGCACGTGTCGAACCTCTACGGCTCCCCCCAGGGCGAGGCGCTGGCCCAGCGGATCGTCGACAACAGCTTCGCCGACACGGTGTTCTTCACGAACAGCGGCGTCGAGGCGATCGAGTGCGCGATCAAGACCGCGCGCCGCTATCACTACGTCAACGGCAACCCGCAGCGCCACAAGCTGATCACCTTCAAGAACGCCTTCCACGGCCGTTCGATCGGCGCGATCTCGGCGACCGACCAGCCCAAGATGCGCGACGGCTTCGAGCCGCTGCTGCCGGGCTTCGACTATGTGAAGTTCAACGATCTGGAGGGCGCGCTCGCCAAGATCGACGGCGAGACTGCCGGCTTCCTGGTCGAGACGGTGCAGGGCGAGGGCGGCATGACCGCGGGCACCAAGGAGTTCATCCAGGGCCTGCGCAAGGCATGCGACGAGCATGGCCTGCTGCTCATCCTCGACGAGATCCAGTGCGGCTATGGCCGCACCGGCAAGATGTGGGCCTATGAGCATTACGGCATCACGCCGGACATCCTGACCGCGGCCAAGGGCATTGGCGGCGGCTTCCCGCTCGGCGCCTGCCTCGCCACCGAGGAAGCGGCCAAGGGCATGGTGATCGGCACCCACGGCTCCACCTATGGCGGCAACCCGCTCGCCATGGCGGCCGGCCAGGCGGTGCTCGACGTGATGCTCGAGCCCGATTTCCTGCCGCATGTCGAGAAGATGGGCGAGCGCCTGCGCCAGGCCTTCGAGCAGATGATCCCGAACCATGATCACCTGTTCGAGGAGATTCGCGGCAAGGGCCTGATGCTCGGCATCAAGATGAAGGACAGTGTCGTCAGCCGCGACTTCGTGGCGCATCTGCGCGACAATCACGGGCTGCTGACCGTGGCCGCGGGCGAGAACGTGTTCCGCGTGCTGCCGCCGCTGGTGATCAACGAGGATCACATCGCCGAGTGCATCGAGCGCCTGAGCGAGGGCGCGCGCAGCTTCGCGCCGCCGAGCGATGATTAATTCGATCCTCCCCGGAACGGGGAGGGGGACCGCTGCCGAAGGCAGGGGTGGAGGGGGCGTGCCCCAAGCGAATCGCTGGTGGAGGAGCCCCTCCACCATGTTTCGCATGGTCCCCCTCCCCGTGCCGGGGAGGATTTAAGATGCGCCATTTCCTTGATCTCACCGACGCCGGCGCCGCCGGCATCCAGGCGATGCTCGACGATGCGATCGCCCGCAAACAGGCCCGTGCCGGCTGGCCCAAGGGCAAGGCGGATGCCGACGCCCCGCTCGCCGGCCGCGTGCTGGCAATGGTGTTCGAGAAGAACTCGACGCGGACCCGCGTCTCGTTCGACATGGCGATCCGCCAGCTCGGCGGCACTTCGATCGTGATGGACGCGGGCTCGATGCAGCTCGGCCGCGGCGAGAGCATCGCCGACACCGCGCGCATCCTGTCGGGCTATGTCGACGCGATCATGATCCGCACCGACGATCACCAGAAGGTGGTCGACATGGCGAAATATGCCAGCGTGCCGGTGATCAACGGGCTCACCGACGCTTCGCATCCCTGCCAGATCATGGCGGACATGGAGACGATCCTCGAGGCGGGCTTCGCGCTGCCGGGGCTCAGGGTCGCCTGGCTGGGCGACGGCAACAACGTCCTCGCCTCGATCATGGAGGCGGGCGGGCTGATGGGCTTCGACGTGGTCGCCGCCTGCCCGCAGGGCTATCAGCCGAGCGACGCGGACGTTGCCCGCGGCAAGGGCCGGGCGAAGGTCGTCGGCACACCGAAGGAAGCGGTGGAGGGCGCGGACATCGTCGTCACCGATACCTGGATCTCGATGGGCCAGGCCCATGCCGAGACCAAGCTCGCCGCGATGATGCCCTTCCAGGTGACCGCGGCGCTGATGGCCTCGGCCAAGCCGGGCGCGAAGTTCCTCCACTGCCTGCCCGCGCACCGCGGCGAGGAAGTGACCGACGAAGTAATCGACGGCCCCCAGTCGCTGATCTGGCAGGAGGCGGAGAACCGCCTCCATGCGCAGAAGGCGGTGCTGCGCTGGTGCTTCGGGCAGATCGGCTGAGTTGAAGCTGCTGGATCGGCAACTATCTTAGCGTCATCCCCGCGAAAGCGGGGCCCATCTCCCGAACCCTCCTCCTGCACTACAGCTATTGTATATCGTGGCGTCTGCACGAGATGGTTCCCCGCTTTCGCGGGGATGACGAAGGTAAGAATTGTGACCAACACCGCCCCCACCACCGATCTCGATCGCGTGATCGGCTTCACCATTCCCGGCCGCCACACCCGTGGCCGCGTTGCGCGGCTGGGGCCGGTGCTCGACGAGATCCTGTCGGCGCACGCCTATCCCGAGCAGATCGAGCGGCTGCTGGCCGAGGCGCTGACGCTCACTGCCCTGCTCGGCGCCACGCTCAAGCAGGCCGAGGGGCAGATGACGCTCCAGGCGCAGACCCAGGGCGGCATCGTCAGCCTGCTGGTGTGCGACTACAAGAATGGCGAACTGCGCGGCTATGTGCAGTTCGATGCCCTGCGCCTGTCGCAGCTCGGCAAGAATCCGTCGCTGTTCGCGCTGTTCCACAAGGGCCATCTGGCGATCACCTTCGACCAGGCGGCCACCAAGGAGCGCTACCAGGGCATCGTGCCGCTCGACGCCGGCTCGCTGGCCGAGGCCGCGCAGAGCTATTTCCTCCAGTCGGAGCAGATCCCCAGCCTGGTGCGGCTGGGCGCGCGGCGCGACAGGGAGACCGGCAAGTGGATCGGCGGCGGCCTGTTCCTCCAGCATCTGCCGGAGGGCGAGGCAGGGCGCGAGCGGCTGCACGTGCGGCTCGATCATCCCGAATGGCAGCATGTCGAGGCGCTGGGCTCGACCATGGGTGTAGACGAGCTGGCCGATGGAGCGATCCCGCTCGAATCGCTCGTCTGGCGGCTGTTCAACGAAGAGGAAGAAGTGCGCGTCCTCAGCGGCGCGGATCTCTCGCGCGGCTGCCGGTGCGACCCTGGCTACATCACCGAGGTGCTCGCCAAGTTCCCGGAAGAGGAGCGGGCGGCGATGGCGGACGAGACCGGGGTGATCGCCGTCGACTGTGCCTTCTGCTCGAAGAAGTTCCCGGTGAAGCTCGCCGATTTCGTTCCGCCGCCGTTGTAATCCGGCGGGATCGCCCCATATCGGGCGCAAAGGGCGCGGGCTCTCGGGGCCGCGACGGGAGGACGTTGCGCATGTTGTTCAAGCGTCTGGTGTGCGTGGCATTTGCCGGCGCATCGCTGTTTATCGTGGGCGATGGGCCGGCTTCGGCCCATCGTTCCTCCAGCCAGGCAGTGCTTTCGCAGATCGAGCGCGGCCAATGGCTGCTCAAGGAGCGGCGCGGCGGCGAGCGCAAGATCTGCTTCGCGGGGCCGAACAGCTTCATCCAGCTCGCCCATGGCACCACGCCGTGCGAGCAGTTCGTGGTCGCGCAGGACCAGCGCGCGGCGACGGTGCGCTACACTTGCACCGGGCATGGCCAGGGCCGCACCACGATCACCGTGGAGACGCCGCGACTGGTGCGGATCGAGACCCAGGGCGTGCTCGACGGTTCGCCGTTCGAGCAGGAATATGAAGCGCGCCGCGCCGGCGCCTGCGGCTGAACGGGACTTAACCCTTATTTCACTGCTGCCGGGCTAAGTTGCTCCTCGCTCCTCGTGAGCACTTTCCTCTCTGGCATGGGGTTATCCCAAGAAACTGGGCCGCTCACGGGCGGCCCATTTTGCGTCCGGCCGCGCGTTCTTTGCCTCGCGGCGGAATCCGGAGTAGGGCGCGGCGATGACAGACAGTGTTGCAATCGTACTGGTTTCCGGCGGACTCGATTCGATGATCTCGGCCGCGCTCGCGCGCGAGGCGGGATATCGGCTGATGGCGCTCTCGTTCGACTATAACCAGCGTCACCATATCGAGCTGGCCGCCGCCCGCCGTGTCGCCGCGACCCTGGGTGCCGAGCGCCACATCGTCATGCCGATGGACCTGCGCGCGTTCGGCGGGTCGGCGCTCACCGCCGATATCGACGTGCCCAAGCAAGGCGTGGGGGACGACATTCCCGTCACCTATGTGCCGGCGCGCAACACCATCTTCCTCAGCCTCGCGCTCGGCTGGGCCGAGGCTTCGGGGGCGCGCGACATCTATATCGGCGTCAATGCGCTCGATTATTCGGGCTATCCCGATTGCCGCCCCGAATTCATCGAAGGCTTCGAGAAGCTCGCCGAGCTGGCGACCAAGGCCGGCGTGGAAGGCACGCCCTTCCGCATTCGCGCGCCGCTCCAGCACATGACCAAGGCGGACATCGTGCGCGAAGGCACGCGGCTCGGGCTCGACATGGGCCTGAGCTGGTCCTGCTACGATCCGGCGCCGGGCGGGCTGCATTGCGGCCTGTGCGACAGCTGCCGATTGCGCGCCAAGGGCTTCGAGGAAGCCGGGATCGCCGATCCGACGCAGTACGCGGCGCAGCCATAGGGTTCCGGATCATGACCTACAGCGTCAAGGAGATGTTCCTCACGCTTCAGGGCGAGGGGGTGAATGCCGGTGCACGCGCGGTGTTCGTGCGCTTCGCCGGGTGCAATCTGTGGACCGGCCGCGAGCAGGACCGCGCCAGTGCGATCTGCCGGTTCTGCGACACCGATTTCGTCGGCACCGATGGGCTGGGCGGCGGCAAGTTCGCCGGTGCAGCGGCGCTGGCCGATGCGGTGGCCGGGCATTGGGGCGCGGGGACCGAGGCGCGCTTCGTCGTGCTCACCGGCGGCGAGCCCATGCTGCAGGTGGACGATGCGCTGGTCGACGCGCTCCACGGCCGCGGCTTCCGAATCGCGATCGAGAGCAACGGCACCTTGCCGGTGCATCCGGGGATCGACTGGGTGTGCATCAGCCCCAAGGCGGGGAGCGAGGTCGTCCAGCGTGCCGGCGACGAGCTCAAGCTGGTCTGGCCGCAGCCCGGCACCGATGTCGACACGCTCGAGGGCTGGGACTTCGCCAATTTCCTGGTCCAGCCGATGGACAGCGCGGAAACGGCCGAGAACATGCGGGCCGCGATCGCCTTCGCGATGGCGCGGCCGAAATGGCGGCTGACCTTGCAGACGCACAAGATGCTGGGATTGCGGTAAAGTCGTCATCCCGGCGAACGCCGGGATCTCGTACTGCTCCTTCCCCGCGCCATCGCCTGAGATCCCGGCTTTCGCCGGGATGACGGGAGGGAGCGGGGAAGCCGGTCAGCCGATCAATCGATCAGCAGCGGGCCGCACTTCTTGACCTGATACTGGCCCTTCTTCCAGCATTTGTCGTTGCCGAAAGGCGGCATCTTCACGCCGTACATGCCGGTGACGATATAGCCCGACGGACGATATTGCTCGCCCCAGGGGCCCAGGCTGGCGCGCAGTTCCTTCATCCGGTCCTGCGCCAGATCGCCGAACTGGCCCGGCTTCACGAACACCGCATCATGGCCGATTGCGGCGGCCGTCTGGCAGAAAGAGAGCTGCCCCTGAACAGTCGAGAATCCCGAGTAGATGCGGGTCCCGTACTTGTCGAGCTCTAGCTGGCCCTGCTTCTTGTTCTTGTACGCTCGTTCAAAATATTTCTCGAGCGTAGCGTAGGAATCACGCAGTTCGATCGCGTGGTCCTTGATCAGCGAATTGTAATTGTCGACCGACAACAGCGTCGGCTCGAACTGGCACTGGAGCGCCGCGACGTTGAGCGCGGCACGCAGGTTCCAGGCGAGCGCGGCGCGCAGCTCGGCGGCGGTGGCGCCCGGCAGCGCCGGGCCGGTCATCCCGGGCTCCGCCCCGGTGACTCGCCCGCTCTCGAGATTGGCGGGCTTGAGGAAGAATTGCGCCGAAGCCGGCGCGGATGCGAACAGGCCGATCCCCCCGGCCAGCATAAGTGCGATACGCGATGCGAGCATGCTGCCCTCGAAAACTACCAGTTGACCCCGTGGGCAGGGGTTACGGTGTTCCGAGTCCGGGTTGAAGCCCCTTTTTACCATCCGGGCCGTGCCATACCGGCATTTCATCGCAAATCGGGAAACGAAAAGGGCCGCCCGGTCGCCCGGACGGCCCTTTCTTCAAACACCCTACCGGGCGCGCGATCAGTGCGCGTTGGTGGTGTTGGTCTCGACGGTGGTGGTGTTCTCGACCACGGCGCCGTTCTCGGTGGCGGCGGCGTCGATGTTGGTCACCATGGTGTCGGTGGTCACGTTCTCGGTCGGAACGACTTCGGTGGTGTTGGTCACGTTGGTCGACTCGTTGCTGGTGCACGCCGAGGCCAGGAGGGCCGCGCCGGCGATCATCGAACCTGCAACGATCTTCGAAATGACTGCACGCATGTAGAAAGCTCCCTAGATAATGGATCTGGATTACGGTTACGCCGTTTAATACCCAAACCGGAGTGGACATTAGACGGTTCGGGCAAACCCCTCAAGACTCGATTTGACCTGCGCTCAGGAGAGAGCGTCCAAAAATGGCAAAAATGTGGCCCGGAGCGCCGAATCGAATTGCCGGAATGTTACCGGCTTGCCGAGCGCGGCGGCGCTGGTGACGGGGAACTCGGCGATGCCGCAGGGGACGATTCCGTTGAAATCGCTCAGGTTCGGCGAGAGATTCACTGCGAAGCCGTGCATGGTCACCCATTGCCGGATGCGCACGCCGATCGCGCCGATCTTCGCTTCCCGGCCCGCCTGGTCGAGCGTCCAGATGCCGATGCGGCCCTCGGCGCGGAACGCCTCGATCCCCAGCTCGCCCAACGCGGCGATCACCCAGCCTTCCACGGCATGGACATAGCCGCGCACGTCGCGCTTGCGCCGGCGCAGGTCGAGCATCAGATAGCCGATGCGCTGGCCGGGCCCGTGATAAGTGTAGCGCCCGCCGCGCCCGGTGCGGAACACAGGAAAGCGCGGGTCGATCAGCTCGCCCGCGTCGGTGGCGCTGGTGCCGGCGGTGTAGACGCTCGGATGCTCGAGCAGCCAGATGCGTTCGGGCGCGGTGCCGGCGGTCAGCGCGGCGACGTGCGCCTCCATCTCGGCCAGCGCGGCGCCATATTCGATCGGCTCCGGGGCGACCCGCCATTCGATATCCTGGTTCATCGCCATGCGAATTGCGCATCCGAAAGCGATTGCGCAAGCATTGGCAACATAATGCGCGCCCGCTAACACCGGATGGAGGGAGGACATCGGGCGCATGGCGAAGATGGGCACCGTCTGGGATCGGACGGCGGAGTTTCTGAGCGACAATCTGGGCGCGATCCTGCCCGTGGCGCTGCTCGCCTTCTTCGTGCCCGCTTCGATCGAGGGCAGCTTCCAGGCGGCCAAGACCGGGGGCGGCCCGGAGCTGGTGCTGTCGCTCTACGCCGTCCAGCTCGCTTTCGGCATTCTCTCGCTATGGGGCTCGCTCACCATCTCGGCGATGGCGCTCGACATGGCGAGCGCGCGCGGCGCCGGAGTGATCGGGCGCGACCGGCTGCTGCCGGCGCTCGCGGTCTCGGTGCTGTTGTTCGCGGTGATGTTTCTGCTGGTGCTGCCGGTCCCGCTGGCGCTGCAGCTGAACGGGTACGACCTGATGGAGATCGCGCGCGGCGCCAATGCCGGGCTTGGCCCGCAGATTGCCGGCGGGATCGCGCTCTACGGGCTAGTGCTGCTCGGGCTGCTGCTGTGGATCGGTGCGCGGCTGCTGATCACCAATGCGGTGATCGTGCGCGAGAAGCGGATGTTCTCCGCGCTGCGCCAGTCCTGGAAGCTCACTCGCGGCATGACCTGGCGGATCATCGGGGTGATCCTGCTCTTCGCGCTGGTTTCCTGGGTCTCGATGCTCGCCGCCAACATGGTGTTCGGCAGCATCTTCGCGCTCGTCACCGGCGGGCCGGCCGAAGGGATCACGCTGGCGGGGGTGCTCACCTCGATCGTCGTCGCCGCGGTGCAGACCGGCTTCACCGTGCTGGTGCCCGCCTTCACCGCCAAGCTCTATCTGGCCCTCGCGGCGGATGCCGGGCTGCGCGAAGGCGCGTTCCGCGCATGAGCCTCACCAGCCGCGGCATCCTCGCCGATGCCGTCACTCTCTGGCGCGCGGAACGCGAGCTGCTCGTGGCGCTGGCGGGCATGTTCTTCGTGGTGCCGATGCTGGGCGCGGCGCTGCTGCTCGCGGGGCTCGAACCGACGGCAACCGGAGGAGACCCCGAAAAGCTGCGCCAGGCGCTGACGGCCTTCTACACCGCCAATCTGCCGGCGATCCTGGCGATCAACATCGCCATCGAATTCGGCACCTTCGCGATATTCAACCTCTATCTCCAGGGCGGCGGGCGCACGCTGGGCGAAGTGCTGCTGATCACGCTCAAGCGCTTCGCCGCCTTCTTCGTGCTCACCGTGATCGCCGGGCTATTCTTCTCCCTCGGCTTCTCGCTGTTCGTGATCCCCGGCCTGTTCGTATTGGCGCGAACCTGGCTCGCGGGGCCCGCCCTGGCCGCCGATCCGGCCGCGGGCATGCTCGGCGCCTTTCGCGAGGGGTGGCGGCGCAGCGCCGGCCTCACCGGCTTCGCGCTGCTCGGCCTTGCATCGATGATAATGTTCCTGGCGTTTGGGCTCGTGATCGTCACCGGCGGCATCCTGGGAACGATCGCCGCGCTCATCGGCGGCGCGCAGGCGGTGGCGCCGGTCTCCTATCTCGTCACCGCGCTGTTCGGCGGTGGTGCCTGGGCCGCGCTCGCGCTGATCCGCGTCGCCGCCTATCGGCTGGCCGGCGCCCCCAGGCAGGGGATCTGAGGCGCGGTGCCCGGCGCCAGCACGCCCGCCAGCCGCGGATCCGCGAATGTCTCCACCGTGCGCCGATAGGGCACGAAGCCGTGCTTGCGGTAGAAGCCGAGCGCGCCTGGATGGTCGAGCGTGCAGGTGTGCACCCAGACGCGCGTCACGTCCGGCGTCCAGGCCAGCATCAGCGCCTGCGCCATCAGCCAGCCGCCATGCCCCTTGCCCGCCAGCTCGGGCACCAGCCCGACAAAGCCCAGCTCGCAGGTCGCCTCGGCACGGAAATCGAGCTCGAGCATGCCGACTTCGATCCCCGCGCGATCGACCACCGCGAAGACATGGACCCGGGGATCGTGAATGATGGCGGTCAGCCGCGCCTCGTCCATCACCAGCCGCGAGAACCATAGCCAGGGTTCGCCGACCCGCCGGAACAGCGCGCGATACTTGGCCGGATCGGGCATGGTCCAGCGCACCAGCCGCAGCGGCGAATCGGGCAGGGGCCGGGGCCGCGGGCGCGCCAGCATCTCGAGCGCGGTGACGATGGTGGCGACCTGGTCGTCGGCGACCGGGATCAGGCCCATGTTCAGCTCCACGCCGCCATCGGGGGCAGGCTCATCAGGATCGCGTCGATATTGCCGCCGGTCTTGAGCCCGAACAGGGTGCCCCGGTCGTAGATCAGGTTGAACTCGGCATAGCGGCCGCGCCATTCGAGCTGCCGCTGGCGCTCGGCCTCGCCGAAGGGCAGGCCCATCCGCCGCCGCACGATACGGGGATAGACGTCCAGGAACGCGCGGCCGACATCCTGGGTGAAGGCGAAGTCCGCCGCCCAGTCCTGCTCCAGGTGATCGTAGAAGATCCCGCCCACGCCGCGATGCACCTTGCGATGGGGGATGTAGAAATATTCGTCCGCCCATTTCTTGAAGCGCGGATAATGTTCCGGATCGTGCGCGTCGCAAGCGGCCGCGAGCGCCGCGTGGAACGCTTCGGTGTCCTCCGCATAGGGGATGGGCGGGTTCAGGTCCGCCCCGCCGCCGAACCAGCGCCTGGTGGTGGCGAGGAAGCGCGTGTTCATGTGCACCGCGGGCACGTGCGGATTGGCCATGTGCGCGACCAGGCTGATGCCGGTGGCGAAGAATTTGGGATCCTCGCCCGCGCCGTGGATCGTCTTGGCGAACTCGCCCTCGAAGGTGCCGCCGACGGTGGAGACGTTGACGCCCACCTTCTCGAACACCTTGCCCTTCATCACGCCGCGCACGCCGCCCCCACCGGGCTCGCCCGAGGGATCGGTGCGGTCCCAGGCGACATATTCGAAGCGCGCGTCCGATCCGGCCTCGGCCTCGATCGCCTCGAACTCGGCGCAGATCGCGTCGCGCAGGCTCTCGAACCAGGTGCGGGCAGCCTGTTGCTGTTCGTCGAGCTCGATCATTCCGGAAATCCTTTGGTCTGGCGGAGCGCCTCGGCGAGCCCGATGCCCGCCGATACCGCGAGGTTCAGGGAGCGCAGCCCGGCGCGCAGCGGTATGCGCACGATCAAATCCGCGCGCGCGTGCACGAAATCGGGGGCGCCGCGGCTCTCGGAGCCGAACAACAGGGTGTCGCCGGGCCGGAACGCCGCTTCGTCGAGCCGGATCGATCCCTTGGTGCTGAACAGCACCACGCGGCCGGCGAGCTTCCCGGCGAACGCATCGAAATCCGCGTGGCGCGTGACTTCGGCGATCTCGCCATAGTCCATCGCGGCGCGGCGGCGGGCGGCATCGTTCCAGGCGAATCCCATCGGCTCGATGAGGTCCACGGGCGCGCCGAAACAGGCGCCGAGGCGCAGCACGGCACCCACATTGCCGGCAATATCGGGCTCGAACAGGGCTAGTCGCATGGCGCCGCTCCTAGCGTCCCCCCGCCCGGCGCAGCAAGTCGTTCAAAATCCCTGTTGCGGAAGCGCTTGGGCGCCGTCTATCAGGCCAGCTGGCTTAACCGGGAGACACCGGTGGGCCGCGAGGGGGGCCTTAGCGCCCGTGTCTGCGTCACGTCCTACCCGCGCGTTCGCCGCGGCAAGTTCGAAGTGCAAGGGGTAAACATGGCAATTGAAGGCGATCTCGCCGGTCTCGAAAATCCCCGCCGCCGCGATTATCTGCAATATGCCGCCGTTTCGGTGGCGGCTGTGGGCGCGGGCGTCGTGGTGCTTCCGCTGGTCAATTCGATGAACCCGTCGGCCGACGTGCTCGCGCTGTCCACCACCGAGGTGGACGTGTCGAAGATCGAGCCGGGTCAGGCGATCAAGACGAGCTTCCGCAAGCAGCCGCTGTTCGTGCGCAACCTGACGCCGAAGGAAATCGCCGAGGCGGACGCAGTGCCGGTCTCCAGCCTGCGCGATCCGCAGACGCTCGAGCAGCGCACGGCGAAGGGCCATACCAACTGGCTGATCACGCTGGGCGTCTGCACCCATCTCGGCTGCGTGCCGCTGGGCGCGGGCGAGGGCGAGAATCGCGGGCCGTTCGGCGGCTATTTCTGCCCCTGCCACGGCTCGGCCTATGACACGGCCGGCCGCATCCGCCAGGGGCCGGCGCCGAAGAACCTCGAGGTTCCGAAATATAGTTTCACGTCCGACACCGTCGTCGTGGTTGGGTGAGGATTACAGCGCGATGAGCTTTCCCTGGGCCAAGCATTATGAGCCGAAGCACCCGCTGATGCAGTGGGTGGACCAGCGCCTCCCGCTGCCGCGCTTCGTCTACAACGCCGTCGGCGCCGGCTATCCGGTGCCCCGCAACCTCAACTACTGGTGGAACTTCGGCGTGCTCGCCGGGGTGGCGCTGGTCTGCCAGCTGATTACCGGCATCGTCCTGGCGATGCACTTCCATTCGTCGGCCGCGGGCGCCTTCGAATCGGTGAATGTCGGCATCATGCGCGACGTGAACGCGGGCTGGTTCCTGCGCTTCGCCCACGCCAACGGCGCCTCGATGTTCTTCGTGGTGATCTACATCCACATGTTCCGCGGTCTCTATTACGGGTCGTACAAGGCGCCGCGCGAAATGGTATGGCTGCTGGGCGTGGTCATCTTCCTGCTGCTGATGGCCACCGCCTTCATGGGCTATGTCCTTCCCTGGGGCCAGATGAGCTTCTGGGGCGCGCAGGTGATCACCGGCTTCTTCTCGGCGATCCCCGTGGTCGGCGACTGGGTGCGCATCTGGCTGCTCGGCGGCTATGCGCCGGACGATGCGGCGCTGAACCGCTTCTTCTCGCTCCACTATCTCCTGCCGTTCGTGATCGCGGGCGCCGTGATCCTCCATATCTGGGCGCTGCACATCCCGGGTTCGTCGAACCCGACGGGCGTCGAGGTGAAGGGCGAGCAGGATACCGTGCCGTTCCATCCGTACTACACGGCGAAGGACGGGCTGGGCGTGGTCGTCTTCCTGATTGCCTTCTCGGCGCTGATCTTCTTCGCGCCGGACCTGCTGGGCCATCCGGACAACTACATCCCGGCCAACCCGCTCTCCACTCCCGCCCACATCGTCCCCGAATGGTATTTCTGGCCGTTCTACGCGATCCTGCGCGCCTTCACCGCGGACTTCATCCTGCCGGCGAAGCTGTGGGGCGTGCTGGCGATGTTCGGCTCGATCCTGCTCCTGTTCTTCCTGCCCTGGCTGGACAAGTCGCCGGTGCGCTCGGGCAGCTATCGCCCGATGTACAAGATCGCCTTCTGGGTGCTCGTGGCGGACGTGCTGGTGCTCGGCTATTGCGGCGGCTCGCCGGCCGAGCCGCTCTACGTGATCGTCAGCCAGATCGCGGCGGCCTATTATTTCGCGCATTTCCTGATCGTCGTGCCGATCATCTCGCACCTGGAAACGCCGAAGCCGCTGCCGGGCTCGATCACCGAGGCCGTGCTGGCCAAGACCGGCGCGTAAGGGGGACTGGGAACAATGACTTCGCTGTTCATCAAATCGATCAAGTTCCTGGTCGGCGGTGCTTTCATCCTCGTGCTGGCGATCGCGCTGTTCGGCTCGGTCAAGGGCGTGATCTACGAGCCGCCCGCGGAAACCGCCGAGCACATGATGCACAAGCATCCGGAGCCGCTGAAGCTCGCCTCGGACGGGCTGCTCGGCAAGTTCGACCGGCGGCAGCTGCAGCGCGGCTTCCTGGTCTACAAGGACGTCTGCTCGACCTGCCACTCGCTCAACCTGGTCTCGTTCCGCAATCTGAAGGACCTCGGCTACACCGATGCCGAAGTGAAGAAGATCGCCAAGGACTGGGGCACCAAGCAGCCGGTGTTCGACGAGAAGGGCGGCACCTGGGGCGAGCGCGACAATGTGCCGTCGGATCGTTTCCCCAAGGTCTATTATGCCGGCACCGGCACGCCGCCGGACCTCAGCCTGATCACCAAGGCGCGGCATAACGGGGCAGCCTATGTCCACTCGCTGCTGACCGGCTATAACGAGAAGCCGTCGGCCGAGGCGCTGAAGCACTTCCCGGAGTTCGCCAAGACGCCGGACGGGATGCACTTCAATCCCTATTTCGCGAATCTCAACATCGCGATGCCGCCGCCGCTCACGCAGGACGGCCAGGTCAACTATTCGGACGGCACCCGCGCGACGATCCCGCAGATGTCGGAAGACGTGGCGGCGTTCCTGGTCTGGACGGCGGAGCCCACGCTCGAGACGCGCCACGCGGCGGGCCTCGCCGTGCTGGGTTTCCTGATCTTCGCGGCGTTCCTGACCTATGGCGCCTATCGCTCGGTATGGGCTGGCGTTAAGCACTGATCCGCTTCGGCGGCAGTATCGGTCGCATCGAATCCCGCCCCGGCACCGCCAGGGCGGGATTCCTGTTTCGAGGGTTTCCATGGCTGAGAATGACGACATCCGGCAGCGCATCCGGACGATCCCCGATTTCCCCAAGCCGGGCATCATGTTCCGCGACATCACCACGCTGCTGCTCGACGCCGAGGGGCTGCGGCTTACCGTCGAGCGGATGGCGGCGGCGGTGGACGGCCCGATCGATCTCGTCGCCGGGATCGAGGCGCGCGGCTTCCTGTTCGGCGCGGCGCTGGCGGTGCGGCTCGGCGCGGGCATGCTGCTGGTCCGCAAGGACGGCAAGCTGCCCGGCGCGACGATCGCCGAGGACTATGCCCTGGAATATGGCACCGACCGGATCGCCATCCACGCCGATGCGCTGGCGCCCGGTGCGCGCGTGCTGCTGGTCGACGACCTGATCGCCACCGGCGGCACCGCCCGCGCCGCGGTGCGCCTGCTGCGCAAGGCCGGCGCCGAAGTCACCCAGGCCTCGTTCGTGGTCGACCTTCCCGAGCTGGGCGGCGCGGATGCGCTGCGCGGCGACGGGATCGGTGTCCATGCGCTGGTGGCGTTCGACGGGCATTGACCCGTCCGGCGGGCAGGGAACTCTCCGCCCCGTCGGTCATTTAGCTCGCTACGGGGGCGCGCAGGTGCGATCCCGCTTCCGTCCGCGTCTCCCGCCAGGAGACCGGACATGCGCTTAGTCCTCAAATCCATGGTTTTCGCCGCCGGCATCGCCGGTGCGGCCGCGCTCGGCGGCTGCGTCGATGACGGCTATGGCTATGGCGGCCGCGTCGCGGTGGGCTACAATGCCGCCTGGGGCGATCCCTATTGGGGCTGGTATGGCGACTATTATTATCCCGGCACCGGCTATTACGTCTATGACCGCGCCCGGGTCCGCCACCCCTGGACCGACGCGCAGCGCGGCTATTGGGAAGGCCGCCGCACCAACTGGCGCGGCAATCCGCATTGGCGGAACAACTGGCGCGATTTCCGCGGCCCCGGCGGCGGCCGGCGGCGCTGAGCCGAGGGCCTGGTTCTAGGGCGCGGCCCAGGCGGATCGTTGGTTCGTCCGGAGACGGGACGCGCATTTCGTCATCCCCGCACAGGCGGGGATGACGGGGTCTGCCGATCGAGTCGTGACCCTAAGCCGGGCGCCGCCGCATCAGCGCCAGCGCGATGAAGCGCAGCACCGGCTCGCCATGCTGGTTGTAGGTGGTCGTCTGCGTCCGCATGCTGCCCATGTCGGGCCGGCTGCGCGAGGGCTTCACTTCGAGGATCTCGCTCTCGCAGCGCAGCACGTCGCCAGGGTAGACGGGCTTGAGCCAGCGCAGCTCGTCCACGCCGGCGGCGCCCAGGCTGGCCTGGGGATGCACCGCCATCTCGGCGACGAACATCGACATGGTCATCGCGCAGGTGTGCCAGCCGCTCGCCGCCAACCGGCCGAAATGCGTCTCGGCGGCCGCCTCGTCGGAAAGGTGGAAGGGCTGCGGATCATATTTCCGCGCGAAGTCGAGCACTTCCTCGCGCGTGACTTCGTAGCGGCCGAAGCTCCGCTTCGTGCCGGCTTGCATGTCATCCAAATAGAGCATGAGATCAGTTTCGGATGAAAACGGAACTTTGGCAAGCCCCGTGCGCGCTTTCCGACGCGCCGCGTGGCGACCGGTTGGGAGTTCATATTTCCCGTCACCCCCGCCTGCGCGGGATGACGAAGTTGGTTTCGGAGCCTGCCCGGATTCTCAATCCAGCGCTATCGGACCAGCACGTCCCGGAACGGCGCATCGGTGCCGTCCACCCCGGCCTTGGGCGGCAGCCCGATCAGGTCGCGCAGCAGCGGATAGACGTCGACATTGGTGAAGGCCGGCAGCGTCGCCGGGCGGAAGGCGGGGCCGTTGGCGATGAACAGCGCGGTCATGTCCGGCGACTGGTTGTCGAAGCCCTGCGTGCCGCCGGCATCGCCCGGCTTGCCGGGCTTGTCGCCGATCAGCCAGCCGGTCTCCGCCAGGCAGAAGATCGCCGGGATGCGCGGATTGGTGCCGTAATGGAAGCGCGCCGGGATCTCGGCCTTGCGCCAGCATTCATAATGGTCGTGCTTGCCGAGCAGCACCTTCTCCACCTTGGCCTCCTTGCCCGGGGCGGGCGTGAGGCTGAGATAGGGACCGGTCTCGACCAGGTGATACTCGTCGGGACGGAGCCTGCCCAGGATCGCCAGCGTCCGCTCGCCGCTGGTCGCGGCCATGCCGTGATCGGCGACGATGACGAGGTTGGCGGGCTGGTCCAGCGCGGCGAGTCCGTCGGTCAGCATGCCGATGGTCTTGTCGATATCGGCAACCGCATCGGTGGTGCGCTGGTCGCCCGGGCCATAGGTGTGGCCGGCGGTATCGATGGTATCGAAATAAAGCGTCACCAGCTTCGGCCGGATCGCCGCGGGCCGGCGCAACCAGTCGATCACGGCGTTGACGCGTTGTGTGCCGGAGATCACCTGGTTGAACTGCGCCCAGTCGCTCGGCCGCGTGCCACCGGTGATCGCGTTCGGCCATTTATCGGCCTTCACCCCGCCGACCGCCACGTTCGAGCCGGGCCAGAATTCGGTCGCGGTGCGGATGCCCGCCTTTTCGGCATCCACCCAGATCGGCGCGGCCGCGTTCCACCAGAACGGGTCGTCGCTCATCATGGTGAAGACTTCCTTCGGCCGGGCAGCATCCTCCATCTTGTTGGCGGTGATGCCGTGATGGTCGGGATAAAGGCCGGTCACCAGCGTCCAGTGATTGGGGAAAGTCTTGGACGGGAAGCTGGGATGCATCGGCGCGGTGACGCCGCCGGCCGCGAGGCGCGAGAGATTGGGCGTCACGCCGCGCTCCAGATAATCCGGGCGGAAGCCGTCGATCGAGATCAGGATCGTCACGGGCGCGCGCTGCTCGGCCGGGGGCGGCGCCACGACGGGCGCCGGAGCCGGGGGCGGCGCGGCGACGGGCGCGGTGGCACAGGCCTGGAGAATGGCGGCAAGCGCCGCGGCGGCGATCTTCGAATACCAGCGCATGCGCGGCCCCCTGACAGCGAAATGTTGCCGGGGTAAGTCGTTACATGCCGGCGCCCGGCCGGGCAAACCATGCCTGGCCGGGCGCCGTCCCGCCTTTTGGGGGCGGCGGGTCTCGCGTGCCTACATCGCCATGCCGCCGGGGCCGGCGATCATCCACAGCGCCATGCCGATCATGAACAGATTCTCGGTCAGCGAGACGAAGCCCAGCGGCACGTTGCTGCTGCCCCCCACACAGGCGCATTTGAGGGTGCGCCGATCGATATAGACTGCCTTGAACACCGATACCGCGCCGATCGTGCCGATGGTCAGGCCCAAGGGCGCGGCGAACCAGGGCAGCGCGCCCGCGGCCATCAGCACGCCCGCCAGCCCCTCGAGAAATGGATATGCATAGGCATAAGGTACCCAGCGCCGCGCGAGCAGGTCGTAATTGAGGAACATCGACGAGAATTTCTCGACGTCCTGGAGCTTGAGCATCGCGAGCACGCACATGCTGAAGCTCACGAACCATTCGGCCGCGCGCACCGTGAAGGGCGAGCCCGTCACCGCGAAGCTCGCCGCCATCGCCAGCGCCGCGGTCATGCCGAACAGCGCGATCACCGGGCGATAGCTGGTCGCACCCGGCTCGGCGACCTTGCCGCCGAAGAAGCGGGTCAGGTCGTCATTGCCGCCGATCCGCTTGCCGTCGATGAACGTCTGCGGCGTGGTCTGCACGCTGTGCTCCCATTTGAACGCGTCGGTTGCTTCCCGCGTCGTCAGCCAATGATCGTCCACCGTGTAGCCGTGCCGTTCGAGCTGCCATTTGGACTTGATGCCATAGGGGCAGACATGATCGGGCATCACCATGCGATAGAGCGTCGCGCGCTTTGCGTTTCCAGTCATGGATGCCATATAGGGTCCGTACCATGGTACGGAGTCAAGGCGGGATGCTGACGATCGGAAAATTGGCGGAGGCGGGCGGCGTGGGGGTCGAGACCATCCGCTATTATCAGCGCCGCGGGCTGCTGGCCGAGCCCGAGCGCGGCTATCATGGCGGGGTGCGGCGCTATGGCGAGCGGGATGTGCGCCGGCTGCGCTTCATCCGCTCGGCCCAGGCGGCGGGCTTCACGCTCGAGCAGATCGGCGAGCTGCTCGCGCTCGACGCGCGTGACGATCGCCCACGCGCCCGGGCCCTGGCCCGCGAGCAGATCGCCGTGCTCGACCGCAAGATCGCCGAGCTCGCCGCCGCGCGCGACGCGCTGGCCCGGCTGGCGCGCGAATGCGGCGGGGGCGGCGCGGGGCCGTGCCCGATCCTCACGGCGTTCGACGGATAAACCTGCCGTTCATTTCGCACGCGCCACGATGCCGCGAAACGGGGAGGGGCGGATGCGCATTCTGTTCGGGCTGATCATGGCGTTCGGGCTGGCGGGGACCATGCCCGCATCGGCGAAGGACGCGCTCTCCCTAACCCCGGGCACCGAGACCGCGGCGGACGGCCGCCCCGTCCGCTACGAGATCGGCGCGATCGAAGTTCCCGAGAACCGCGCGAAGCCCGGCAGCCGGCGGATCACGGTGGGCGTGCTGCGGATCAAGGCGGCGAAGCCGGGCGGCCAGCCGCCGATCTTCCTGCTCGTCGGCGGTCCCGGCGTCACCATGCTCGACACGATCGGCGATCCGAGCCCGGCGGCCAGGCGCCGCCTGGGGAGCTGGCTCGACTATAGCGCGACCAACGATCTCGTGATCGTCGAGCAGCGCGGCTACACGCTGCGCGGCGACATGCTGGAGCTCCACTATCCGGCGATGCCGCTCGATCGGCCCGCGACGGTCGAGGACGACGTCGCGGTGATGCGCAGGCTCGCCAACGAGGCCGCCGCCGCCAATCCGGGCCGCGACCTTTCCGGCTATACGATCGCCGAATGCGCGGACGATGTCGACGCGGTCCGCCGGGCGCTCGGCTATCCGAAGATCGGGCTGATGGGCGCCAGTTTCGGCTCGCAATGGAGCTTCGCGGTGCTGAAGCGCCATCCGGGCACGGTGGCGCGGGCGCTGATCGCCTCGGCCGAGCCGCTGAACAACGGCTATGACATGCCCGGCCATGTCTTCGCTGTGCTCCAGCGCGTCGCGTTCGAAGCGGAGCAGGACCCGGCGCTGCGGCCCTTCATTCCCCAGGGCGGCCTGATCGCGGCGGCGCGCACGGTGCGCGATCGCTTCGCGAAGGGGCCGATCACGGTCGACCTGCCCGAGGGCAAGGTCGTGATCGGGCTCGGCGACTATCAGCAGGCGTTGTTCGCCAAGGTGGTCAATGCCGCGCGGTGGCCGGCCTTTGTCATCGATCTCTATCATGGCCGCTACCAGGCCTGGGCGCGCGAAGTGGCCGAAGGGCGCAAGGCGGGCACCCAGTCGCTGATCGGCCCGCTGATCGACACCGCCACCGGCGTCACCGCCACGCGGCTGGCGCAGCTGGAAAGCGATCCCGCGCTCGATATGCTCGGCCGCTGGAATTTCGCGGCCTACACCGCCTCGGCCGGGCTATGGCCCAGCACCGACCTGGGCGACGGCTTCCGCCTGCCGGTGCGCGACGAGACGCCGATCCTGTTCGTCCAGGGCGATTGGGATGCGAACACGCCAATGGAGAATCTGCTCGACCTGCTGCCCTGGTTTCCCAATGCCCGCGCGCTGATCGTTCATCGCGGCCAGCACAATGGGCCGATGCCGCTGCTGCGCGACCATCCCGATACCGCCGCCGCGGCGCTGCGCTTCCTGCGCGAAGGGGGGATGGCGGAGCTGCCGAGCCGCGTCGAGGCGGCGCCGGTCAAGTTCGCGCTGCCGGCCGCCAGCGGCTGAACCAGCGCGCGATCAGGGCGGCGGCGACGGGGAATGCCAGGGCATGGCCCGCCACGCCGATCACTCGCAGCGCCGTCACGCCGGTGATCGGCCCGATCAGGCCGGCCAGCGCCAGTCCGCCGCTCGCGATCAGCAGCCGATGGATCGCCGCCTCGCCGCGAAACGCCGGCGCCATCAGCAGCACGGCGATCGCGAACAGTCCGTTCCAGGCGAGGATGTCGAGCGCATGGGGCAGGGAGGGCCAGGCGAGCGGATCGCTCGTGCTCCCCAGCGCCAGGATCGACAGATGCACCACGCCGGTCAGCGCCATCGCCGCGGCCATGCAGGGGAGCGCGAGGCGGGTGAAGCCTGAGGCCAGCCCGGTGCCGCGCACGGCCGCGACCAGCCCGAGCGGGAATGGTGCGAGCAACAGGACCAGCACTTCCATCGCGGTGAACCAGGGCGCGCCGGGCGACGCGGCGGTCGCGAGCCCGATCACCAGCACCAGCAGACAGGCAAGCCCCAGCCCCGTCACGCCGGTGCCGGAGACGATGCCCAGCAGACGCACGGCGGAGGCGGGGGAACGCGGCATGCGCGCATTTCACTCCGCCCGGGGCTCTCGCGCAAGCGGTGCTTCGTCCGATCCGCGCCGCGTCCCGCCGCGAACCGGCGATCGGTTCATTCGGAGTTCAGTCGCCGCTCCGTTCCTCAGGCGAAACGAAGTCGGGGGAAGGCGATATGCGGGGCGGAATCCGGGTTGCGGCGGCGGCGCTGGCATGCGCGGCGCCGATGGCGGCACAGGCGCAGACGGCGCAGCTCGCCGGACGCTGGATCGTCACCGTCGATTATTTCGGCACGCCGACCATCTGGACGCTCGACATCAAGCAGGACGGCAACCGGATCAGCGGCGACCTGACCGGCGACGTGCTCACCGGCACGGTGAAGGGCAGCGAGATCCGCTTCCTCGCCAAGGACACGGTGGGCGGCTCGGAGGACGTGACCGCCCGGCTGGTGAACGGGCGGATTGCCGGCGAGATGATCCTGGTCGATGGCGCGGAGCCGGCGCGCACCCCGCATCGCCTTTCCTTCACCGCCGAGCGCGCGCCCCAGCCGAGCGGCGCGGCGCCGCGCCGGCACGAATTCGTCCCCGATCGCTTCCACCGCCAGTTCTCGGCGTTCAACCCGCCGGTGCTGCACGTCAATCCGGGCGACACGATCCACACCACGACGATCGACGCGGCGGGCATCGACGCCCAGGGCGTGCGCCGCGCCGCGCCGGGCAATCCGCAGACCGGCCCCTTCTATATCGACGGCGCCATGCCCGGCGACACGCTGGTCGTGCGGATCCGCCGGCTCCGGCTCAACCGCGACACTGCGATCAGCACCAACGGCATGACGGAGCGCGGGCAGGATGCGCGCACCGCGGTGCGGATGGCAGGGCTGGGCAAGCCCGTCACCTGGCGGCTCGACCGCGACAAGGGCATCGCCACGCCCGAGGCGCCGGGCGATGCGCTGAAAGGCTATTGGGTGCCGGTCCGGCCGATGCTCGGCGGCATCGGCGTGGCGGCCGATCCCAGCTCGGCGGCGCCGGGATCGGGCGATGTCGGCCGGTTCGGCGGCAATATGGACTTCAACGAGATGGGCGAGGGGACGACCGTCTATTTCCCCGTCGCGGTGCCCGGCGCCTTGCTCTATTTCGGCGACGGCCATGCGCTGCAGGGCGATGGCGAGACCACCGGCGATGCGCTGGAGACTTCGATGGACGTCGAAGTCGAAGTCGATCTGGTGCGCGGCAAGCGTGCCGGCCAGGTCCGCATCGAGACGCCGACCCACATCGTCGCGATCGGTCTGGACGGCTCGCTCGACGCGTCGTTCCGCAGCGCCAGCTCGAGCATGTTCGCCTGGCTCGCCGCGGACTATGGCCTGGCCCCGGCCGACATCGCGCAGGTGTTCGGCACCGTTGCCGAATATCGGGTCAGCGCGGTGCCGGGCCGGGCCGCCGGGATCGTGCTCAAGATCCCCAAGGCGCGTCTTGCCACGCTGCCGGGCGCGCCGAAGCCGTGAGGGCCGGCCGGCCTCAGCTGTGCAGGAAGTGCATCACGTCGCCGTCCTTGACGACATAGGCCTTGCCTTCGGCGCGCAGCTTGCCCGCCTCGCGCGCCCGGGCCTCGCCGCCCAGCGCGACATAATCCTCGTACGCGATGGTCTCGGCGCGGATGAAGCCCTTCTCGAAGTCGCTGTGGATCACGCCCGCCGCCTCGGGCGCGCTGGCGCCGGCATGCACGGTCCAGGCGCGCGCTTCCTTGGGGCCGACGGTGAAGAAGGTGAGCAGGTGGAGCAGCTTGTAGCCGGCGCGGATCACGCGGGCGAGGCCGGTCTCCTCCAGTCCCAGCTCGGCCAGGAACTCGCCGCGATCCTCGACCGGCATGGTCGCGATCTCCGCCTCGATCGCCGCGGAGACGACCACCGCCTCGGCGCCCTCCGCCCGGGCCTTCTCGAACACGCGGGCCGAGAAGGCATTGCCGTTGGCGGCATCCTCCTCGTTGACGTTGCACACATAGAGGACGGGCTTGGAAGTGAGCAGCTGCGCCTGGCGGAAGATGCGCTCCTCGTCCACGTCCTTGGGCTGGGTCAGCCGCGCGGGCTTGCCGTCGCGCAGCAGGTCGAGCGCCTGGCCGAGCACGCTGGCCGCCGCCTTGGCCTCCTTGTCGCCCTGCGCCGCCTTCTTCTGGAAATTGGGCACGCGCTTCTCGAGGCTCTCGAGGTCCGAGAGCATCAGCTCGGTCTCCACCGTCTCGGCGTCGGCGATCGGGTCGACCTTGTTGTCGACATGCTGGATGTCGTCATTCTCGAAGCAGCGCAGCACATGGACGATCGCGTCCACTTCGCGGATGTTGCCGAGGAACTGGTTGCCCAGGCCCTCGCCCTTGCTCGCACCGCGCACCAGCCCGGCGATGTCGACGAAGCCGAGCTGCGTCTCGATGATCTTGGCCGAGCCCGCAATGGCGGCGAGCTTGTCCAGCCGCGCGTCGGGCACGGCGACGTTGCCGACGTTCGGCTCGATCGTGCAGAACGGATAGTTCGCCGCCTGCGCCGCCGCCGTCTCGGTCAGCGCGTTGAAGAGCGTGGACTTGCCGACGTTCGGAAGCCCGACGATGCCGCAGCGGAAACCCATGTGAAGCCTGTTCCAATGTATTGGGAAAGGCGCCCCGATAGAGGCAATGCGCCGCTTTTGCCAGCGCGTTGACTTGGAGAAGGCGCATGGCAGAGTGCCGCGGCAAAAGAGGGGAGAGAACAATGATCCGTATCGGGAATTTCGCCGCCGCCGGCCTCGTGCTCGCGCTCGGCCTCGCCGCCTGCGACGACAGCGCCGCCAACAAGAAGGCGAACGAGGAAGCCGCCGCCCGCGCCGCCGATGCCGAGAAGGCGCAGAAGCTCAAGGACAGCGTCGAGCATAATTTCGACTGCCTGGCCGCGCTGCGCTGGCAGAAGGCGGCGGTGGCCGCTGCGGCGGGCGACACCAAGGCGTACGAGGATTTCTATCGCGGGAAGCTGGAGGCGTCGCTCGGCGATCAGACCCTGCCCGCGGGCGAGGACGGCGCCCCGGCGCTCTCGCGCGCGACGATCCAGCAATATGCCGACTGGGCCTATCCCAAGACGGTCGCGGCCAAGTTCCGCGCGGGCAAGGACAGCAACGGCGACGGCACCGTTTCCGATGTCGAGCGCAGCGGCCGCGGGTTCAACATGGTCGGCCAGTGCGTCCAGTTCGCCGCCGAGATGGGCACGGGCCCGCTGGCGGGGAAGGATAAGGTGGCGCGCATGTTCAAGATCGAGGCGCTCCGCAAGTCGCTGAAGGACCGCGAAGCCTGATCCGCGCCGCGACCGCCCGTGGCGCTTCGGCGACGGGCGGTTGCGGGTTGCCGTGCGCGGTTCCGTCCCCGCGAGGGAAGCAGGCGAGGCCGGGACGCGCGGTTTCGCCTTTCCAGGCCCTCAAAACGCCGCATTGGAGCCGGATTAGCCGGTCCGTCCGGCTTGACTGGGGGCCGTTCATCTGGGGTACAGGGGGAAGCCCTTTCGGTGCCCGCGTGTTTTTGAGGAGCAGGGAATGATTCGCCGTCACATGTTCATGAGCGCGCTCGCCGCGACGGTTGCGCTGTCGGGCTGCGGTGGCGGCAAAAGCGGCGCCACGCCGACTCCGACCGCCAGCCCCACGCCGACGCCGACGCCGTCGCCCACCTATGCGACCTTCCCGCTCAGCGCGCCGACCGAGTTCAACACCTATAGCGCCGCGATCAGCTATACCGGCGATCCGGCGACCAGCGCGGTCACTCTCGGCGCCGCCAGCACCGAGACGCTGTCGACCCGCGTGCGCCTCGCCACCGATTCGGCGATCAACACCGGCACCTATGTGATGCGCGAGAACCAGGAGGAATCGCGCTTCTGCGTGCCGACCGGCCAGACCTGCACCTCCACCCTGGTCACGCCCTCCGCGGCGACCAACCCCGAGTTCATCTTCCGCACCGACGATGCGACCACCGCGGGCAAGTTCACCCAGGTCGAGTATCTGAACAACGTGATCCCGACGACGCTGACCAGCGATGCCGGGCTGGCGCTCACGCGGGTGAGCTACGCCAATTGGTGGCGCGGCGATTCGACCGCGGGCCAGAAGCGCCTCGCCTATACCGCCTGGGGCTATTCCACCGCGCTCTCGGACATGCCGACCACCGGCACGGTCAGCTATAGCGACCGGATCACCGGCCGCCTGGTCAGCACCGTCGGCACCACCACCGCGATCAACAAGGTCACCGGCACGGTGACGATGAACGTGAACTTCGCCACCGGTGTGGTGGACATGACCTTCGCGCTCAGCACGATCCCGGCGGGCGGCGGCACGCCGGTCGCCTATGCCAACTTCACCGCGCAGGGCGCGATCCCGGTCGGCCAGAACCAGTGGACCGGCAGCTTCACCAATGCGAGCCCGCTCTCGGGCACGCTGGCGGGCGGCTTCTTCGGCTCGCAGGGCGAGCAGGTCGGCGTGGTCTTCTCCGCCTCGGGCACGATTGGCGGCGCCCAGCAGCGCCTGATCGGCGTGGTCATCGGCAAGAAGTAAGCCGCTCCGGCTTCACGAGACAGAAAGGGGCTCCGGTTCGCCGGGGCCCCTTTTCTTATGGCGATCGTGTCGATCGCGAACTTCGGCAATGCCATCCGGTCCCTCGGGAAGGCCAGGCTCCCATTGGCGAGGCTTGCTGATCGGGGCCCGACCCTGGTCACGATTCAATCGGCAAACCCCGTCATCCCCGCGCAGGCGGGGATGACGAAATAGATCGAAGTCTTGATCGGGTTTTGACCCCAGATTGGGGGCTCATATTCTTCCTTCGTCACCCCGGCCTTGCGCCGGGGTCCCGCTATCTCGCCAGCGCAAGAAGAAGCGGGATCCCGGCGCGGGGCCGGAATTGCAGTATAGAATCAGATGCTTGCTTGGGTTCTCGGCCTAGAACCAGCCTGCTTCCTTCAGCGTCGACGCATAGGTCCGGCTCACGGGCGTCATGAGGCCGCCGACAAGGCGGACTTCGCCCGCGCCCCGCCGCCAGCGCACCCCCTCCACGGCATCGGCGGCAACCCACCAGGAGCGATGGACGCGCCAGCCATGGGCCCGTGCCAGTTCCTGCAGCGCGTCGGCGAAGCGCAGGGTGATCAGTTCCTCGCCCGCGTCGGTATGGACTTTCAGATAATGATCATGCGCCTCGATCGCGATCAGCCGGGCCCCGCGGCGTTTCGCCGAAAGCCGTTGCCTGAAGGCCGCCTCGGCCTCGGGCAATGGCGGGGCGATCACGGTGCGGGTCTCGATTCGGCCGGGCAGCCGCCGCCAGGCGAGGGTGCGGACCACCAGCACCGCCAGCAGGATGGGCCATACCTGCCAGAGCAGCCGCGCATAGCTTCGCCAGCCGAACGGCCCGCCGATGAGGAAATGCTCGGTAGCCAGCACCAGCAGCGACACCGGCGGCGTCATCAGTACCGAGACCAGCGCCACCCTTGGCCAGGTCTTCGCCATGCGCCGGCGCAGCAGGTCGTCCGCCACCACTCCGATCAGCCCGCCGCCGACCATGCAGATCATCCAATAGGCATAGCGCCCGACAAAGGGCAGGCGCTCCGAGGCGAACGGGCCCAGGAATCCCATCAGCAGGCCGATCGCCACCAGCATGGCGATATCGATCGACCAGCGCCGCGCCACCTCCCCTGCCTGCCCCATCGCCTTACCGTCCATGCGGCTCCGTTCGCGCAATCCTGGCACCATTCGCGAAGCACGGCCTAGCGAGCCGCCGCCTTGCCGGCAACGAGGTTCGGCGAGACCGCCAATGGAGATCCGCTTGACCGCCACCACCGCACCCTTGCCGTCCGGGGCCACGCCCTGGCCCGTCCGTATCGCCTGGCTGATCCTGGCTCTGCTCTGCCTGGGGATCGCCTTCTATGCCGCGCATTATCTGCTGCATCCGCCCCGCAAGCCGGCCGAGGCGCTGCACAACCCGCAGGGGGTTCCCTGGCTCTTCGTCCATGTCGCCGGCGCGGTCACCGCGCTGGTGCTGGGCTCGTTTCAATTTCTGCCCCGCCTGCGCCGGGGGGCGTCTCCGCCGCACCGCTGGATCGGTCGGCTCTATGTCCTGGGATGCCTGGCGGGCGGGGCGGCGGGGCTGATCCTGGCGCCCGGATCCTCCGCAGGCCCGATCGCCGCGGCGGGCTTCGGCAGTCTCGCCATCCTCTGGATGGCGGTGACTCTCCAGGGCTGGCGCGCCGTTCGGCAAGGCCGCTTCGCCGAGCATCGCCGCTGGATGATTCGCTCCTGGGCGCTCACCCTGGCTGCGGTCACCCTGCGGCTCTATCTGCCGCTGGTCATGGCCTTGGACCTGCCGTTCCTGCCCTGGTACCGGGCCATCTCGTTCCTGGCCTGGGTCCCGAACCTCATCGCGGCGGAGCTCTGGCTGCGGCGCACGGGCGGGCGGGGCCAGGCCGGCGCATGATCGCGCCGCCACTGGCGGGGCTCTGGGAATGTCTGGCGCGATCAGATAGCGCAATGGCGCGATCCGATGCTGATGCCTCGGCGCTCGCCCGATAGATTGGCGCTCGTCACGAAGTTGGAGACACGAGATGGCCAAGACGATCCTGATCACCGGAACCTCGAGCGGCCTCGGCCGGGCCACGGCCAGGCTCTTTCAGGCGAAGGGATGGAACGTCGTCGCGACGATGCGCGATCCTGCGTCCGAAACGGAATTGACGCAGCTGGCCAACATTCTCGTCACCCGCCTCGACGTTCAGGATGTCGCGTCGATCGCCGCCGCGGTGGAAGCTGGTCTGGCCAGGTTCGGGCGTATCGACGCCCTGATCAACAATGCGGGCTATGGCGCCTATGGCCCCCTGGAGGCAACGCCCCTGGAGAGCATGCGCCGCCAATATGACGTGAACGTCATTGGCCTGATGGCAACGACCAAGGCCCTGCTGCCGCATTTTCGGGCGAACCGCGGCGGCGCCATCGTCAACATCTCGTCGATGGGCGGGCGGATCGCCTTCCCGACCGGCGCGCTCTATCACGGCACCAAGTTCGCGGTGGAGGGGCTTTCCGAAGCGCTGCAATATGAGCTTGCGCCGCTCGGCATCCGCGTGAAGCTCGTCGAGCCCGGCATGATCGCCACGGATTTCGGCGGGCGGTCCTTCGAGCACAACAATGATCCGGCACTTGCCGAATATCAGCCCCTCATCCAGGCTATGGGACAATTGGGGAGCGCGATGCAGGAGCGCACATCGTCGCCGGAACGGATTGCGGAAGTCGTTTACGAAGCGACGACCGACGAGAGCGATCGGCTCCGCTATATCGCCGGCGCCGATGCGGAGCATCTGCTTGCCGCGCGCGACGCGACGAGCGATGCGGAGTTCTTTGCTTCCATGAGGGAGCAAATCGGGATTGCCTGAGTCGTCGCGCGCGAGAAACCGGAATGGCCCCATCGGATACCTACGCACTGGACACGACTTGGTGGATGGTCCTCAAGGACCTCGGCATCGTCGCGGCCGACGTCCTGCGGCGCGCCGGCCTGTCGGAGGATCTGCCGCGGCTCCCCTCGGTCCGCCTCCTGCCCGATGAATATCACCGTTTCTGGAACGGAATGGAGGCGGAATCGGGCGATGCACTGCTTCCGCTGCGGGTGTGCGAGGCGATCCGCAGCGAAGCTTTCTCGCCGGCGCTCTTCGCCGCGCTGTGCAGCCCGAACTTCATAACGGCCGTCCGCCGCATCGCGCAGTATAAGCGGCTGATCGCGCCGATGCGCCTCGAGGTGTCGGAGGGGCATGACGGGATGACGCTGGAGCTCCTATGGACCTGCGCGTCCCGGCCACCGGATTCGCTGGTCCTGATGGAGCTGCTCTTCTTCGTGTCGCTCGCCCGCATGGGCACGCGCGAGGCGGTGAGGCCGGTCGCGGTGACGACGACTGCCTTGCCCTCGCCGATCGCTCCCTATGAAGCATTTCTGGGCACGAGCCTGAAACGGGGAGGGCGCTACCAGCTCGTCTTCGACGCGGCGGACGCGACGCGGCCCTTCCTGACCTCGAATGCGCGCATGTGGGAAACGTTCGAGCCGCATCTGCGCCAGCAGCTCGCCGAACTCGACGGCGCGGTCACGACGTCGCAGCGCGTTCGGGCGGCGCTTCTCGAAGGAATTCCCAGCGGCCGTGTTTCGATCGAGGCGATCGCCGGGAAACTCGCGATGAGCAAGCGGACCTTGCAGCGGCGCATCGAGTCCGAAGGTGCCAGCTATCAGCAGCTGCTGGCGGAGACGCGTGAAGCGCTTGCGCACCATTATCTGAGGAAGACGGCCCTGCCCCTGGCGGAAATCGCGTTCCTGCTCGGCTTCGACGAGCCGAATTCCTTCTTCCGGGCCTTCCGGGCGTGGACCGGCGGAACCCCCGAGGAAGCGCGCCATGCGCGCTGAACCCTGCAGCTGGGGAAGGCGGGATTCGCGGAAGGCCGCTATCGTCGGGTCCTGGGTGCCCCGATTCAATCAACAGATACCGTCATCACGCGAAGGCGGGGATGACGGCTGGGGGAATATGAGTCGCCAACCTAATCCTGGAGCCGCAGCGCCACGTCGCTCATGAAGCGCGCATCGTCGCCCGCCGCCAGCCAGGGCGCTTCCGCGGCGATGGCGCCGAGCATGTCGGTCAGCGGCTCGATCTCGGTCTTGGCATAATTGCCGAGCACATAGCCGTGCACTCGGTCCTTGTGGCCGGGATGGCCGATGCCGATCCGCACGCGGCGGAAATCGGGGCCGATATGCTTGTCGGCCGAACGCAGGCCGTTATGCCCCGCGGTGCCGCCGCCGCGCTTCACCTTGACCTTCATCGGCACCAGGTCGAGCTCGTCGTGGAACAGAGTCACGTCCTCGGGGGCGAGCTTGTAGAAGTCCATCGCCGCGCGCACGGCGCGCCCGCTCTCGTTCATGAACGTGCCGGGCTTGAGCAGCAGGATCTTCTGGCTGCCCACCCGGCCCTCGCGCACCCAGCCCTGGAACTGCTTCTTCTCGGGCGAGAAGCCATGGGTCTCGGCAATGGCGTCGACCGCCATGAAGCCCACATTGTGCCGGTGCATCGCATATTGCGGGCCCGGATTGCCCAGGCCGACCCAGAGCTGCATCGCATGTTCCTGAAAACGAAAATCGCCCCCGCACCTAGGATGCGGAGGCGATTTTTTGAACCCGCAAGTTCGGAAGGCGGGATTACTCGCCTTCGCCCTCGGCGGCAGCCTCGGTCTGGGTGGTGTCGCCTTCGCTCGACTTGAGCGCCGACGGGGCAACCACGGTCGCGATGGTGAAGTCGCGATCGGTGATCGCCGGGGTCGCGCCCTTGGGCAGGGTCACCGCCGAGATGTGCAGCGAGTCGCCGACTTCGAGGCCCTTGAGCGAGATCTTGATCTCGTCGGGGATCTCGGCCGCGTCGACCACCAGCTCCAGCTCGTGGCGAACCACGTTCAGCACGCCGCCGCGCTTGATGCCGGGGGCCGCTTCCTCGTCGGTGAAGACGATCGGCACGTTCACGTGCACGGTGGCGTGCTCGCTGATGCGCAGGAAGTCGGCATGGACCGGACGATCGGAGACGGGGTCGAACGCCACGTCCTTGGGCAGGGTGCGCTCGCCGCCGATCATCACGACCGAGTTGAAGAAGTGCCCGGTCATGAGCAGCTTCGTCAGTTCACGCTCGGAGACGTGGATGCTCTTGGGATCCTGCTTGTTGCCGTAGATCACGGCGGGGACGCGGCCTTCACGACGAAGCGAACGGGAGGCTCCCTTGCCAACCTGCTCGCGCGCCTCGGCCGACAGCGTAAGCGTATCGCTCATGTGTCGTTCCAATTCGCTAGTGTTGTATCAATGCAACCGGCCAGGCCTCCAGGGATGACCCTGGCACGGAAGGCGCGCGCATAGCGGGGGAGCGGGGGAAAAGCAAGGCGCGCATTCTCCCTCTCCCCGTTCGTGGGGAGAGGGAGAAACGATCACACCAGTTCCGGCAGCACCGCTTCGAGCTTCTCGAAGCTCTGGCTCCAGCCTTCCTTCATGCCCGCCAGCGCCGGCAGCAGCTCCTCGCTCGCCTGCAGCACCACCGTGGTCATGTGCATGCGCGTGCCGCCGGGCGCGTCGGTAAAGGCCATGGTGGTGCGGTGCTCGATGCCCCAGCTGCCGTCCGCGCCCTGGAAGGCACGCAGGACCATCACTAGGCGATCCGGGCGGTCCACCACTTCATATTCGCCGTGTACCGGGTTGGTACCATAGGGCTCGGGCCCGCGCATATCGAGGCGAATCTTGCCGCCCGGCCGCGCATCGCTTTCGGCGAAGGGCACGTCGAAATGATGGGGACCCCACCAGCGGGCGAGATGCTCGGCCCTGGTCATGCAGTCGAACACCAGCTCGCGCGGCGCCGCGAAGATGCGGTCGATCGTCACTTCATAGCCGACGCCGATTTCGGTCATGGTCATTTGCTCTCTCCATTTCGTTGCAGTTCAGCGAGATACGCGTCGAGATCGTCGAACTTGGCGTCCCAGAAGCGGCGATATTCGGCGAGCCAGTCGCTCGCCGCCTTGAGCGCGGCGGGCTCGAGCCTGGCCGGGCGCTGCTGCGCGACCCGGCTGCGCGAGATCAGCCCCGCATGCTCGAGCACCTTCAGATGCTTGGTCACCGCCGGCCCGCTCATCGCGAAGGGCTGGGCGAGCTCGCCCACCGAAGCCTCGCCCAGCGCCAGCCGCGCCAGGATCGCGCGGCGGGTGGGATCGGCCAGGGCGGCGAAGGTATTGCTCAGTCGGTCCATATCTAACTCATCAGTTATATAACCTATTAGTTAGATTAAGGCTCGGGCGATGTCAATCCCGTGGTGACTCGCTGCCTTTGGCGAGGGGCGGGGGCGCGCCTTCGATCGACCAACCCCGTCACCCCGGCCTTGCGCCGGGATCCCGCTTCTTCTTGTGCTGGCGAGACAGCGGGACCCCGGCGCAAGGCCGGGGTGACGAAGGGGGAATGTGAGTCCTCAACCTAGGAGGGAACCCGCTCCACCTTGAGGCCGCGCTTGGCCAGCTCGGCCTGCACGCTGGCCTCGCCTGCCAGATGCCCGGCGCCCACCGCCACGAACACGGTGCCGGGCCGGGCCATCCGCCGCTGGATCCAGTCGGCCCAGTTGCGGTTGCGGCGGACGAGCAGCGCCTCGGTCACTTCGGGAGCGCCGGCCATGTCCTCGTTGACCAGCTTGGCCAGCCCCTCGGCATCGCCCTTGCGCCAGGCGGCGACCGCGCGGTCGATCTTGCTGCCGGCCCGGGGCAGGTCGTCGATCGTCTCGATCAGCAGCTTGCGCTGGGCGGGCAGGGGCAAGGCATCGAAATAGCCGAGCTGCTGGCGCGCGGTCTCCAATCCTTCGATCTGCTTGCCCCCGGCCCTGGCGGCGTCGGTGAGCACCCGCTCGGCGCCCTGCTTGTCGTCATAGCCGAGCTGGCGGAGCGGCATCACCGAGAGCAGGGTCGCCGCCAGCCAGGGCTCGGCGCGGTCGAGCGAATCGGGGGACATGCCATATTCGGGCAGCGCCGCGCGCATCCGGGCCGCCTCCGCCGGGGGGAGCTGCTCGGGCAGGGACGGGCCGCCCTGCGCGGTGCCGAGTTCGGCGACGATCTTCTGCATCTCGGCATCGGGCGGCATCACCAGTTCGAGCACCAGCGTGTCGGACCTGTCGAACGCCTGCTTCACTCCGCCCTGGAACCAGGCGATGCCGGGCTTGAGCACATGGACGGTGCCGAACAGATAGATGGTGGTATCGTCGTCCTTGACCACCCACAGCGCCGGATCGGCCTTCTCGGCCGGGGCAGGCGGCTGCTGCCCGCAGCCCCAAAGGGTCAGCGCCAGCAATGCGGGGAGCAGGCGGCGGATCATGGGGCTCGCGATCATCGCCAACCGGTAGCCGCGAACCGCGTCCCGATCCAGCGCCGCGGCGGTGCGGGATTGACCGGCATTGACCGGCAGGAGGGGAGGCGCCAAAGCGCGGGGCTATGGCAGAGCCTCTCAGCTTCCAGCGCATGATCCTCACGCTCCATGACTATTGGGCGGAGAAGGGCTGCGTGATCCTCCAGCCCTATGACATGCGCATGGGCGCGGGCACCTTCCACCCGGCGACGACGCTGCGCGCCCTCGGCCCCGAGCCGTGGAACGCGGCCTTCGTCCAGCCCTGCCGCCGCCCGACCGACGGCCGCTATGGCGAGAACCCGAACCGCGGCCAGCATTATTACCAGTATCAGGTGATCCTGAAGCCGAGCCCGCCCGACCTGCAGAACCTGTATCTCGGCTCGCTGGCGGCGATCGGCATCGACTTCACCCGGCACGACATCCGCTTCGTCGAGGATGACTGGGAGAGCCCCACGCTCGGCGCCTGGGGCCTGGGCTGGGAAGTCTGGTGCGACGGGATGGAGGTCACCCAGTTCACCTATTTCCAGCAGATGGGCGGTTTCGACTGCAAGCCGGTCGCCGGCGAGCTCACCTATGGGCTCGAGCGCCTGGCGATGTATCTCCAGAACAAGGATTCGATGTTCGACCTCGCCTTCAACGATGCGGGCGTGACCTATGGCGATGTGTTCCTCGAGAACGAGCGCCAGATGTCGAAATATAATTTCGAGGTCGCCGACACCGAGATGCTGTTCGACGGCTTCCGCAAGGCAGTCGCCGAATGCGAGAACTGCCTGGCCAACAACATCCCCATCGCCGCCTATGAGCAGGCGATCGAGGCCAGCCACCTGTTCAACCTGCTGCAGGCCCGCGGCGTGATCTCGGTCGCCGAGCGCCAGGCCTATATCGGCCGCGTCCGCGATCTGGCCAAGGGCAGCTGCGAAGCCTGGATCCAGCACATGACGCCCGCCTGGAACGCCAAGTACCCGGAGTGGACGGTATGAGCGTCGTGACCGAAGACTTCCTGCTCGAACTCCGCTCGGAGGAGATTCCGGCGCGCATGCAGGAAAAGGCCCGCACCGATCTGGCCGCGCTGTTCGAGGCGCGGCTGAAGGCGCTCAACCTGCCGTTCGAGAGCATCGAGAGCTACGCGACTCCCCGCCGCCTCGCGCTGATCGTGCGCGGCGTGGCGGCGATGACCGCGGCCGCCAGCGAGGAGCGCAAGGGCCCCCGCGCCGATGCGCCGGCCCAGGCGATCGAGGGCTTCCTGCGCTCGACCGGGCTCAGCCGCGAGCAGCTGGTCGAGCGCGACGACGGCAAGGGCGGCAAGCTGCTGTTCGCGGTGATCGACCGGCCGGGCATCGCCGCCGGCTCGGTGCTCGCCAGCGCGATCACTCATGTCGTCACTGCCTTTCCCTGGCCCAAGTCGATGCGCTGGGGCGCCGCTTCGGAATCGACCGAGAGCCTGCGCTGGGTGCGCCCGCTCCAGGGCATCATCGCGCTGCTCGGCGACAAACTGGTGCCGGTGGAGATCGCCGGGGTGAAGAGCGCCTCGGTCACTGTCGGCCACCGCTTCCACCATCCGGGCGGGATCACGATCGGCTCGGCCGCGGATTATATCGAGAAGCTGCGCGCCTGCCATGTGATCGTCGACGGTGCCGAGCGCCGCAACATCATCGCGCTGGGCGCCAAGATGGCCGCGCAGAAGGCCGGCCTGACGCTGATCGAGGACGAGGGGCTGCTCTACGAGAATGCCGGCCTCACCGAATGGCCGATGCCGCTGCTCGGCCGCTTCGATCCGGCGTTCCTCGACGTGCCGCCCGAGGTGATCCAGCTCACCGCGCGCGTGAACCAGAAATATTTCGTCTGCCGCGACGCTGCGGGCAAGCTCGCCAATGCCTTCGTCTGCGTGGCGAACATCGACGCGACCGACGGCGGCGAGAAGATCGTCGAGGGCAACCAGAAGGTGCTCGCGGCGCGGCTGAGCGATGCGCGCTTCTTCTACGAGACCGATCTCAAGACCCGGCTCGAGGCGCTGACGCCCAAGCTCGGCAAGATCGTCTTCCACGAGAAGCTGGGCACGGTAGCCGACAAGGTCGACCGCGTGGCCAAGCTGGCGCGGTGGCTGGCGGAACAGGGCGTGGTCAAGGCGGACCCCGACCAGGCCGAGCGCGCCGCGCGCCTCGCCAAGGCCGATCTCGTCACCGGCATGGTCGGCGAGTTCCCCGAGCTCCAGGGCCTGATGGGCGGCTATTACGCCGCCGCCCAGGGCGAGCCGGCGGCGGTCGCCGAGGCGATCCGCGATCACTACAAGCCGGTCGGGCAGGGCGATGACGTGCCCAGCGCGCCGGTGACGTTGGCGGTGAGCCTGGCGGACAAGCTCGACAGCATCACGGCGTTCTTCGGCGTCGACCTGAAGCCCAGCGGCTCCAAGGACCCGTTCGCGCTCCGCCGCTCGGCACTGGGCGTGATCGCGCTGATCCTCGACAACGGCCTGCGCTTCCCGCTCGCCAAGTCGGTCAGCCAGGACGTGCTCGACTTCTTCGCCGACCGCCTCAAGGTCCAGCAGCGTGAAGCCGGCGTCCGCCACGACCTGATCGACGCGGTGTTCGCGCTGGGCGGCGAGGACGACCTCGTCCGGCTGCTTGCCCGGGTGAAGGCGCTCCAGGCGTTCGTCACGTCGGAAGAGGGCCGGAACCTGCTCGCCGGCTACAAGCGCGCCGCCAATATCCTCAAGAAGGAGAATTGGGTCCCCGGCGAAGTCGCGGACACCGGCATCTATGAAGCCGAGCCCGCCGAGGCTGCGCTGATCGGGGCGCTCGATGCCGCCGAGCCCAAGGCCGAGGCGGCGATCGCGGCGGAGGATTTCGAAGGCGCCATGGCCGCGCTCGCCTCGCTCCGCGCACCGATCGACAGCTTCTTCGACGACGTCACCGTCAACGATCCGGACGAGCAGAAGCGCAACGCGCGCCTTGCCCTGCTCGCCCGCATCCGCGACGCAGTGAACAACGTCGCCGATTTCTCGAAGATCGAGGGATGAGCGCGGCGGGGCAGGGGCTTCCGGTTTCGCCGGAACTCTTCGCCGCGCTGTTCCTCCTGTTCTTCCCTTTCTTCTGGCTTGCGATCATCGCCCTGATCGCGAACCAGGGATGGCGCAAGGTCGCCCGCGCCTATCCCGCCACGTCCGATCCGCCCTATTCCGCGCGGCGCTGGCGCTTCGTGTCGCTCAACATCGGCGGATCGCTGCGTTCGCCCAACTATGGGTCCTCGGTAGAGGGCTGGACGGCGGAATCGGGCTTCTGGCTGCGCCCCTTCCTGATCTTCCGCCCCTTTCATCCGACCATCCACGTGCCCTGGGCACGCGTGCAGTCGGTCGAGCGCGAGCGCAGGCTGGTGGGCGAGCGGGTGCGCGTGAAGCTTGCGGGCGAAGTGCCGGACCTGTTGTTCGTCGGCGCGCTCGGCCATGCGCTCCTCGAGCGTCAGCGGGACAAGACGGAAGCGGCAAAAGGCTAATGGCCCCGGCATTTATATTGGGTAACCGGTGTCTTCGTCACTTGTCCCCAATCATAGCAAAACTTGCGCTATGACAACGTAGTCAGCGGGTTTCCCCCTGTTCGCACCTGCGGTAGGCGGCCCCAACGAACGAAGGGCTTTGCATGACGCAATATGTGTACCGCTTCGGCGGCGGTGTGTCGGACGGGGGCAAGGGCGACAAGAATCTCCTCGGCGGCAAGGGCGCGAATCTCGACGGCATGGCTTCGATCGGCCTGCCGGTGCCTCCCGGCTTCACGATCAGCACGCCGATGTGCGCGGTCTATTACGACCAGGGCGGCATCTTCCCCGATAGCGTGAAGTCCGAAGTCGCGAACGGCATCGCCCATATCGAGGCGATCACCGGCAAGAAGTTCGGGGACGCCGGCGATCCGCTGCTGGTCTCGGTCCGCTCGGGCGCGCGCGCATCGATGCCCGGCATGATGGACACGGTGCTCAACCTTGGCCTCAACGACACCACCGTCGTCGGCCTCGCCGCGATCAGCGGTGACGCGCGTTTCGCCTGGGACAGCTATCGCCGCTTCATCCAGATGTATTCCGACGTGGTGCTCGAACTCGATCATGGCCGCTTCGAGGAAGCGCTGGAGATCGCCAAGGAAGATCGCGGCTACAGCCTCGACACCGAGCTGAGCGCCAAGGACTGGCAGGCGCTGGTCGCCGAATACAAGGCGCTGGTGCAGGAGCTGTGGGGCAAGCCCTTCCCGCAGGACGTGCACGACCAGCTCTGGGGCGCGATCGGCGCGGTGTTCGGCTCGTGGCAGTCCGAGCGTGCCAAGGTCTATCGCCGCCTCAACGACATTCCGGGCGACTGGGGCACGGCGGTCAACGTCCAGGCGATGGTGTTCGGCAACATGGGCGACACCTCGGCGACGGGCGTGGCCTTCACTCGCGATCCCTCGACCGGTGAGAACGCCTATTACGGCGAGTTCCTGATCAACGCCCAGGGCGAGGACGTCGTCGCCGGCATCCGCACCCCGCAATATCTCACCAGGGCCGCCCGCGAGAAGGCGGGCGCCAGGCCCGCCTCGATGGAAGAGGCGATGCCCGGAGTCTATGCGCAGCTCGCCGCCGTCTTCGAGACGCTCGAGAAGCATTATCGCGACATGCAGGACATCGAGTTCACCGTCGAGCGCGGCAAGCTCTGGATGCTGCAGACCCGCTCGGGCAAGCGCACCGCCAAGGCCGCGCTCAAGATCGCGGTCGACATGGCGAGCGAGGGGCTGATCACTCGGGACGAGGCGATCCTGCGCGTCGATCCCGCCGCGCTCGACCAGCTGCTCCACCCGACGCTGGATCCCAATGCGCCGCGCGACGTGCTCACCAAGGGCCTGCCCGCCTCGCCCGGCGCGGCTTCGGGCATCGCGGTGTTCGACAGCGACACCGCCGAGAAGCGCGCCGGTGCGGGCGAGGCGGTGATCCTGATCCGCGTCGAGACCAGTCCCGAGGACATTCACGGCATGCACGCGGCGAAGGGCATCCTCACCGCGCGCGGCGGCATGACCAGCCATGCGGCGGTGGTCGCGCGCGGCATGGGGCGTCCCTGCGTCTCGGGTGCGGGCACGCTGGCGATCAACGCGCGCGAGAAGCTGTTCCGCGTCGGCGCCCGCGAGGTTCGCGAAGGCGATCTCGTCACGATCGACGGTGCGACCGGCGAAGTGATGCTGGGCGCGGTGCCCACCGTGCAGCCCGAGCTGGCCGGCGATTTCGGCACGCTGATGGAATGGGCGGATGCGAAGCGCCGGCTGAAGGTGCGCACCAATGCCGAGACTCCGCTCGATTGCCGCACCGCGCGCGATTTCGGCGCGGAGGGCATTGGCCTCTGCCGCACCGAGCACATGTTCTTCGAGCCCTCGCGCGTCACCGCCGTGCGCGAGATGATCCTGGCGGCCGACGAGGCCGGCCGCCGCGCCGCGCTTGACAAGCTGCTGCCCGAGCAGCGCAGCGATTTCGCCGAGATCTTCGAGGTGATGGCGGGGCTGCCCTGCACGATCCGCCTGCTCGATCCGCCGCTGCACGAGTTCCTGCCGCACGAGGAAGCCGAGTTCGCCGAAGTGGCGGCGGCGGCGGGCCTCGACGTCGAGACGCTGAAGCGCCGCGCGGCCGAGCTGCACGAGTTCAATCCGATGCTCGGCCATCGCGGGTGTCGCCTGGGCGTGACCTATCCCGAGATCTACGAGATGCAGGCCCGCGCGATCTTCGAGGCGGCCGTGGCGGTCGCGGAGAAATCGGGCGAGGCGCCGATTCCCGAAGTGATGATCCCGCTGGTCGCCACCGCCAAGGAATTGCAGCTGATGAAGGCGGTGGTCGACAAGGCTGCCGAGGCGGTGTTCGCCGAGACGGGGCGCCGGATCGACTATCTGGTCGGCACGATGATCGAGCTGCCGCGAGCGGCGCTGCGCGCGGGCGAGATCGCCGAGGTGGGCGCCTTCTTCTCCTTCGGCACCAACGACCTGACCCAGACGACGCTCGGCGTCTCGCGCGACGACGCGGCCAAGTTCCTCACCACCTATGTGGAGAAGGGCATCTACGCCAAGGACCCGTTCGTCAGCCTGGACGTGGAGGGCGTGGGCGAGCTGATCGCGATCGCCGCCGAGCGCGGCCGGGAAACCCGGCCCGACATCAAGCTCGGCATCTGCGGCGAGCATGGCGGCGATCCGGCCAGTATCGCCTTTTGCGAGGAGACCCGGCTCGATTACGTCTCGGCCTCGCCCTATCGCGTGCCGATCGCCCGGCTGGCGGCGGCGCAGGCGGCGCTGCGCCGGGGATGATCCTCGCGGCGCTGTTGCCGCTGCTCCAGCCGGACCCGGTGGACGCGCTCCGCCGGGAGCTGCTGGCGGCAAATAGCGCGACGGCGGTGCTCCAGCGCCGCTGCGCCGAGCCGATCCGCGCCGAGGTGGATCGCGCCGGACGGAAGCCGGCCACGGCCGAGCAGCGCGCGGATCTGGGCGTCGGCCCGGCCGAGCCGGTCGCCTATCGCAGTGTCGTGCTGAAGTGCGGCGCGGTGGCGCTGTCGATCGCCGAGAACTGGTATGTGCCCGCCCGGCTGACGCCTGGGATCAATGCGGCGCTGGCCGGCGACGCGCCGTTCGGCGCGGCGATCCGACCGCTCGCGCCCAGCCGTCGCACCCTGGACATCGCGACTCGGCGCGAGGATGGATCGGTCGCCCCCCATGTCCTGCGGCAACGGGCGATCGTGCTGGACGGGCAGGGCCGCCCGCTGGCCGAAGTGATCGAGAACTACGCGCCCGCGCTGCTCGGCCTGCCCGTGCGGCGCTAGGTTGGGGGCGCATCTTCGCCCCCGTCGTCCCCGCGCAGGAGGGCGGGGTAGCGCAGGACAGCGATGCCATCCCGCGAACGCTTTTCCGGAGAGTGCTGGGCCTAGCCCGGTGCGATCCGCCCCTGGCTCTGGATCCCCGCCTGCGCGGGGACGACGGGGTTTGCCGATCGAATCCTGGCCCTAGCCAAGGGCTCTTATATGACGGCCAGGTTGCCGAACAGAATCCAGCCGGCCCGGCTTCCGCAGCCGAGCCCGCAGTCCGGCCGCGCCTTCGCTCGCCTCAGCCGAACTTCTCCGCATGCTCGCGCTCGTTGCCGGCGCGCAGCAGCGCGGCCTGTTCGCGCCAGCCCTGCCCGGCGATCGTGCCCGGCGCGATCTCCAGCCGCTGCTCCAGCGCGGCCTCGTCATCGGGGGCCATTTTCTCGATCTCGCGATAGGTCTTGATGCCCAGCTCGTTGAGCCGTTTCTCGCGCGCCTCGTCGATGCCCTTGATCCGCGCGAGATTGTCGCGGCCCCAGCCGAACCAGCCGCGCCAGCCGGCGCCGGGCGCATCCTCCACCACGGGAGCAGGCGCCGGCGCCTGCCTGCGCGCGGTCGCCAGCTCGGCCTGGAGCGCGCGGATGCGCTCCTCGGCCTCGTCGCGATAGCGGGCATGCTCCAGCTCTTCGTCCTGATAGCGCTCGCGCCACTTGGCGCCGCCGGAGCGGCTGGCCAGGCCCAGGAACCAGCCGCCGACCAGAGTCAGCCCCAGCGCCGCGAACTGCGTCGCCGTCTCGAACGGAAGCGCCATGGTCCGGCGGCCCTAGTGCGCGTGCTCGGGATGCGACGGCTCGGCCTCCGCCGCCGGCGCGTCGTGCGCCGGCGCGGCGGGAGCGGGGTCGGCATGCGCCGCCGCCACGGGCGCAGCTTCTGCCGGCGCGGCCTCGACATGCGCCGCTTCCACGGGGGCGGGCTCGGGGGCCGGCTCGGCCGGTGCCGGCTCGGCGTGCTGCTCCACCGCATGGGTGACGGCCGCACCGGCGGCCGCGCCGGCGACGGCGGCTGCCGCCACGGTGGCGGTCGAGTGGCCCTCCGGCTCGGCGGCTGGCGCGGGTGCGGCAACGGGAGCCGGAGCCGGAGCGGCAACGGGCGCGGCGGCTCTCAGCCGGGCATTCTCGGCCTCGAGGTCGCGGATGCGGCGGGCGGCGTCGCGCAGATCGCTTTCGGCGCGGTCGCGATAGCCGGCATTCTCGGTCTCCGCCTCCTCGAGGCGCTCGCGCCACTTGCGGCCGCCGCTATGGCTGGCGAGCCCCAGGAACCAGCCGGCGATCAGCGTAAGGCCCAAGCCTGCGACCTGCGTGATCGTCTGGAACGGCAAATCATGCATCGAGTCGACCTCCCCTTAGTCTGGCGGGAAACTATCCCGCCCGGGAAGGCCGCGCCACCGGAAAGGTTAAGGGCCCTTCGAGATCAGCGCATCGTTGATCGAGCAGGCGGCGGGGCCGAGGATCACGACGAACAGCACCGGCAAGATGAACAGGATCAGCGGCACGGTCATGATCGCGGGCAGGCGCGCGGCCTTTTCCTCGGCGCGCATCATGCGCTCGTTGCGGAACTCGGCCGAGAGCACGCGCAGCGCCGAAGCGAGCGGCGTGCCGTATTTCTCGGTCTGGATCATGGTGGTGACCACGCCGCGGATCGAATCCAGGTCGATGCGCTCGGCGAGATTCTCGAAGGCCTGGCGGCGATCGGTGAGGAAGCCCAGCTCGATCGCGGTGAGCTGGAACTCCTCGCCCAGCTCGGGATAGGCCTTGCCCAGCTCCTTCGACACGCGTGCGAAGGCGGCATCGACGGTGAGTCCCGCTTCGGCACAGATCACCAGCAGGTCGAGCGCGTCGGGCAGGCCCTTGCGGATCGCCGCGCTGCGCTTCTGGATCTTGTTCTTGAGATAGAGATCCGGGAACTTGTAGGCGAGGATGAAGCTGCCGGCGACCAGGCCATAGGCCTTGAGCGGGCTCCAGTCCGCGAACATCGTGGTGCCATAGACCAGATAGAGCACCGGCCCGCCGATCACGATCGGCAGCACCAGGCGGCCGAAGATCACCGCGACCGCGAATTCCTTGCGGCGAATGCCCGCCTGGAGCAGCTTGGTCTGCGCCTGCTTGACCTGGCTGTCCTGCAGCACCTTCATCGAGGAGAGCAGCGAGCGGATGCGGTCGGTGGTCTCGTTCTTCTGGACCAGCTTGGCGCGGCGCTTCGAGGTGGAGGCGGTGATGCCCGCCTTCAGCTGCTCGCGGCGCTCGTTGAGCGACTTGACTCGCTTCGCCATCGGATCGCGCACCGTGGTGGCGGCGTAGATCGCCAGCAGCACCGCGAAGGCGGCGACGGCCGAGAGGATCGTCGCCACCGAGATGACGTCGACGCCGAGCAGCGTGGGGCCGGGGGAAGGAGGGTTCATGCCGCTAGATCTCGAAATTGACCATCTTGGCCATGATGAAGGCGCCGATGCCCATCCAGAGCAGGCCGCCGCCGCCGGCGATCATCAGGCGCTGATCCGCGAAGAAATTGGCCATGTAGTTGTTGTTGATGAACCAGACGAGCGCGAAGACGATGAAGGGCAGCGCGCCGACGATCAGCGCCGATGCCTTGGATTCCGACGACATCGCCTTGATCTTCAGCTTCATCTGCGCGCGCTTGCGCAGCACGTCGGCCAGGTTGGCCAGCGTCTCGGCCAGGTTGCCGCCGGTCTCGCGCTGGATCTGGATGGTGATGGTGAAGAACTGGAATTCGGGCGTACCGAGCCGGTCCGCGGTTTCCTGCAGCGCGGTGTCGAGCGACTTGCCGATCTTCATCTTGTCGCTCACCGCGCGGAATTCCTCGCCGACCGGGCCGTCGACTTCCTGGCCGACCACGCCGATCGTCTCGGTGATCGGCAAGCCCGAGCGCAGCCCGCGCACGAGCAGCTCGATCGCGTCGGGAAACTTGGCGGTGAACCGGGCGATGCGGCGCTTGATGAAGAAGCCGACCACGAAGTGCGGCAGGCCGACGCCCAGGAACAGGCCGACGCCCAGGCCCAGCAGGATCGGCAGGCCCTGGAGCATGATCAGCCCGGCGGGCACCAGCGTGAGCCCGGCGCTCACCATCATATACTGGCCGAGCGTCCAGGGCTTGCCGGTCATGCTGAGCCGCTTCTGGAGCAGCGCCGGATTGGGAAGGAAGCGCGCGGCGGTGACGTCCATGCGCGTGGCGCGGGCGGCGGCGACGCGGCGCATCTGCGCCTCCATCGCGTTGGCGCCGACGGCGCTCACCACATGGCGCTCGCGCATCGTCTTGACCCGGCGCGCGCCCGCCCGCTCGGCCGACGGGCCCGAAAAGGCGAGCACCATCAGCGCGAGCACCACGAAAGTGCCTCCAGCGAGCATCAATACCGGCAGCATCTCCACGCCGCACCAACTCCGCTTGCGTAACCTGCGCGCAGCCTAGCCGCGCAATGGTTACTTCTTTGCCTTGACCGGCATCCTCATCTTGAACTTGTCGAGCAGCGAGCCGCCGCCCTTGGGCTTGTCGCTCTTGCCCTTCGCCTTGCCGGGGCCGGCATCCTCGGCGCCCGAATCGGCGATGCCGGCGATGCGCTGGGCGAGGTCGACGAGCGGAGCGATGCCCTTGTTGCCCTTGCCCACTTCGGCGAGCGGCTTGCCCAGCTTGGCCGATTGCGAGGCGAGCTTGGCATCGAAGGGCAGCATGAAGTCGATCTTGCGCTCGATCGAGCCCTCGAAGTCCTTGCGGCTGATCTCGAGCACTGCCGCCTGCTGGATCTTGTTGGCGACCACGATCACCTGGGTCTGCGGCGCGTTCGACTTGAACCAGCTGAGAATGCGGATCGCGTCGCGCGCGGAAGCCAGCGTCAGCTCGGTCGCCAGCACGGCCACCTGCACATCGGTGATCAGGTGCGGATGGTTGACCAGCATCGAGCGCGGCAGGTCGACCACCGTGCATTCGAAGGCGGTGCGGATCTCTTCCTGCAGCTGATAGAAGGCCGCGCCGTCGGTCATGATCGGCGAATGGATCGGCGCTTCGGCGCTGAGCACGGCGAGGCGGTCCGAAGCGCGGACCATTGCGCGCTCGATGAACAGCCCGTCGATGCGGCTGGGATTCTCGATCGCGTCGGTCAGGCCGCGGCCCGGCTCGAGGTCGAGCGCGAGCGCGCCCGTGCCGAAATGCACGTCGAGGTCGAGCAGCGCGGTGCTGCGGCCCAGGCGCTCGCCCATCAGCCAGGCAAGCGAAGTGGCGAGCGTCGAGGCGCCGGCGCCGCCGCGCGTGCCGATCACCGCCACCGCGCAATGCGGGCGATCGGTGCCGGCCTCGGCCAGCTTGGGCGCGCTGAGCGCGGCCTGGGCCTGGGCGAAGGCATCGCGCAGCGCATCCGGGTTCAGCGGCTTGAGCAGATAGTCGTGGATGCCGCTCGCGACGAGGTCGCGATACAGGCGCACGTCGTTCACCTGGCCCGACGCGATCACGATCGTGCCCGGCTCGCAGACTTCGGCGAGCGCGTTGATGTCGTTGAGCGGGTCGCCGCTCTCGGAGAGATCGACGAACAGGATGTTCGGGCTCGCCGAGACCGACAGGGTCTGGACCGCGTTGCGCAGGCCGCCCTTGTTGACCTTTTCCGGCGACCAGCCGAGCTCGACCGCGATCGGGCGCAGGATCTCCGCCGTCGTCTCGTCGCAGACGAACGCAACGAACGGATCGCGATGCCCGGTGCGGGCGGGATTGAAAGGCGCGTTCACTTGGGGCTCCCCGAACCGGCGTCGACCTTGCCGCCGCTGCCCGAGGGCACCGCCGCGCGGAACGCGCCGATGGCCTTGGACGCGCTGATCGGATCGGCGGTGGGCGAGCCCGCGGCGCCGCGGATCAGATCGGCCGGATCCGCGACCATCGCGGCGAGATTGCTGTTGGTCGCGCAGCCATAGTTCGAGCTGGTGCTCGCCTCGAACGTATATTCGGCGGGGCGCGAATTGTCGGGGCAGCCCGGCACATTGGCGGTCATCCGGGTGACGACCACGCGGATCGTGCCCGGCGCGATCTGGCCGGCGGTGACCGGGGCGCGATCGGCGAGGATCAGGCCGTAGCGGCCGGCCTCGGCGGCGACTTCCCGGCGGCCGGTGGCGCCGGCGGCGCCGTCGTCGATGGCGACGCGATCGCCGTAGCGCAGGCTCATGGCCGACATCCAGCCGGCGAGGCGCTGGCTCTCGCCGGGCGCCAGGGAATAGCCGGTCGTCTGCAGGTCGAGCACATAGTCGCTGCGCTGGACGATCGGCTGATGGATCGATTCCACGCCGCCATTATAGGTGCCGCAGCCGGCGAGCAGCAGCGCCGGGACGAGCAGGGGAGTGAAGCGCGGAAGCACGGGCGATCTCCTCGTCAGTCGCATCGGGGTCAGAAGCCGAAGCCGGGGGCTGCGGCGCCGCCCTTCTTCTGCTTGCGGTTGGGTTGCGGGGCGGGCGCCGCCTGGACGGGCGCGGCGGCCTGGCCGGCCGGCGCGGGCGAATAGGCGCCCACCGAGGGCTGGCCGTCCGTCGGCGCCATGCTCGGCTTGGGGCGGTCGCCGCCCTTGCCGCTGCCGGAAAGGGCGCCCAGGAAGACGCGGTCGAAGTCGTTCGGCGCCTTGTAGCCGTCGGTCGGCAGGACGATCTGGTTGGCGTTGACCGGCTTCACCAGATAGGGGGTGATCACGATCACCAGCTCGGTCTCGTTGCGCTGGAAGCCGTTCGAGCGGAACAGCGCGCCCAGGATCGGCACGTCGCCCAGGCCCGGCGTCTTGGTGATCGAGTTGTTCTGCGAATTCTGCAGCAGCCCGCCGACCACCATGCTCTCGCCCGAGCCGAGCTCGACGGTGGTCTCGCTGCGGCGCGTGCTGAGCGCGGGGATGGTGACGCCATTGAGCTGCACCGCGCCGGCCGAGGTCAGCTGCGACACTTCGGGGCGCACGCGCAGCGAGATGCGGCCATCGGCCAGCACCGTCGGCGTGAAGGCCAGGCTGATGCCGTACTGCTTATATTCCACCGTAGTGGTGCCCAGGCCCTGCGCGACCGGGATCGGGATCTCGCCGCCGGCGAGGAAGTTCGCCGTCTCGCCCGATTGCGCGGTCAGGTTCGGATTGGCGAGCGTGGTCACCTGGCCGATGGTCTCGCCGAGATCGATCGCCGCGAGCACGTCGAGGCCGAACAGCTTGCCGGCCAGGCCCATGGTGGCGTTGTCCGAGCCGCGGGTGATGTCGGCCAGGCCGGTGGCGCGCGGATTGACGAACCGGCCGGTGGAGGGATCATAGGCGCCGGTGATGGTGACGCCGTTCTGGGTCATCGTCGCCGTCGGATATTTGGCGAGGTCGGTCGCCGAGAACGAGCCCGGGCTGCGGCCCTGGGCCATGCCGAACTGGAAGCCGCCGGTCGGATCCTTGGTGGTGAAGTTGACGCCGATGTTCTTGACGAAGCTGCGGCTCACCTCGGCGAACTTCACCTGCAGCTGCACCTGCAGCGGCGTGGCGGTCCGCAGGCGGTTGATCACCGCGATCTTGAGCTGGGCATTGGGATCGTTGACGTTGACGCCGGGATTGAGCAGGCCGGTGACCAGGCGCTGCGCCTGCTCGCTGTCCTGCGGCGACTTCACCGTGCCGTTGATCACCGCGATCTGGCCGACCGTGGTCACCTGGACGTCCGCATCGGGCATGGCGACCTTCACCATGCGATCGATCGAAGTGATGTTCTGCGCCACGCGGATGTTGGTGGAGAAGACCACCGCGCCCGAGGCGCTGGTCGCGAACACCGTCGCCTCGCCGAAATCCTTGCCGAACAGATGGATCTGGCGCGGATTGTTCACATAGACATCGGCGACGGACGGATTGGAGGTCCAGACATTGGCGACGTTGGCCGGCAGCGTGATCAGCTCGCCCTGGCCGGTCGAGAGCAGGATCTCGCCGCTCGGCCGCTGCGTGCCCGGCGGCAGGTTGGCGACGCCCACATTGGTGCGGCCCGGCGCGTTGGTGCGGGCCGGGTGGGGCCGCTTGGACTTGGCGGTCTGGGCGAAGCCGGTCGCCGGCGCGCCGACCAGCGCGGTCGACACGATCGCGGCGAGCGAGCGCTTCAGAAGAAGCTTGCGAGTCATCTCAGTTCTTGCCCCCCAGAGCAACGGCGGTCTCGGCATTGCCGCGAACGACGGTCACGACCGGGCCGCGCGGAGTCGCGGCGCCGGGAAAGCTTTGGCCGGGCGTGGGCGCGGCGCCGGGCGCGGCAGCCGTGCCCATGTCGTGCGGCCTGGCCGGCACGGTGCTGCGCTGGAAGCGCGACACGTCGGCACCGGTGGCGAAGGTGGTCGCGCCGTCCTGCGGCGCGCGCGCCACCTTGGCGATCATTTCCTTTTCCTTCTTCGGATCGCTCGGCACCTCGACATCGCCGTTCGCGATCGCGTCCTCGAGCTCGCCCTGATTGTCGGCGATCGAGCGCAGCGAGAGCGAGAGCGTGCCGATGGTCTGCGCCACCGCGATCTTCTCGGCGATCTTGGGCGTCGCCTCGACCGTGACGGTCGAATAGGTGTTGACGATCGTGTTGCCCTTGTCGTCGGTCTGCTTGTCGGTCTTCTGGTCGGTGGCGAGCACGCGCAGGTTGCGCAGCACCGTCTCCGACGCCTTGAGCGCCGGGCCGTCGCCGCCGCCGCTCACCGACTGGGTGAGGATCAGGTCGATGCGGTCGCCCGGGAAGACGAAGCCCGCGACGGCGCTCTGAGTCGAGACGGGCACGGTCACCGCGCGCATGCCAGCGCCGAGCGCGGCGGCGAGGAAGCCGCGGTCGCCGGGCTTCACCAGCGCGCCCTGCGTCACCGGCTGGCCGGCGGGGATCGGGAAGCGCACCACGGTGCCGACCAGCTTGGCCGGGTCCGATTCGCTGCGCACGAAATAGGCGCCCTCGACCAGCTCCTTGGGCCAGGGGCGGAATTCGAGCGACTGGGGATCGAGGATGGTGCCCACCGGCAGCTCGCGCTTGGCGACGAGCACTTCGGTGGTGTTCTGCGGCTGGACGGCCGCCGGCACGGCGCCGGCCTGGGGCGCGGGGGCGCCGGTCATCAGGTTGCGCGCCATGAACGCGGTGATGGCCGCCACGACGAGCGCACCGACGAGCAGGATCAGCTTGCGTGCATCCATTTCGCTATTCCAAGCCTTCTCAAAAGCGCCGGCCTATGTGGTTGCGCCAGCGTTAATTATTCACCCGAACTGGTTAAAAATGGGTTCGCGAAGAACCAGCAGCGCGGCGATCGCGATGGCGACGCCATAGGGGATCTCCAGCGGCCCCCCCGCGTCGCGGCGCAGCCGCTTCTCGATCACCATCAGGAGCGTGAGCCCACCGCCGATCAGCGACATCAGCACGAGCATCCACACCAGCGGCTGCACCGGCAGCCACAGGGCGAGCGCCCCGATCATCTTCACGTCGCCGCCGCCCATCTGCCCCAGCGCGAAGGCGCCGAGGAAGAAGGCGAAGACGAGCCCGGCAACGCCGGCCTGCATCGCCACGTCCGGCCACAGCGCCAGCCCGTTCGCCCACCACCAGAGCGGCGCCATCAGCGCGATGGCGGCATTCTTCCAGTTGGCGATCTCGCGCGTGCGCGCATCCTGGATGCCCGCCGAGACGAGCAGCAGCGCAAGTGCCACGAGCAGCAAAGTGACGAACACATCCCCCATGTCGCCAAAGTCCTAGACGGGACGGCTTATCAAAACGTAACCAAGCCCCATGCGTGAAAACCCGGATCCCCGCCGCACCATCCCCGTTGGAGCCAAGGTCCATCACTGGACGGCCCCCGATGGCTGGCAGTTGCGCGCCTTCGCCTGGTCCGCCGAGACCCCCACGCCGCGCGGCTCGATCCTGTTCCAGGGCGGCCGGGGCGACATCTTCGAGAAATATCTCGAGGCCTTCCGCCACTGGCACGACCAGGGCTGGACGATCACTTCGTTCGACTGGCGCGGCCAGGGCGGCTCGGGCCGGCTGACCGCCGCGGCCAATTGCGGCGACATCGACAGCTTCGACAGCTTCATCGCCGACCTGCGCGCCTTTTACGCGGACTGGGAGGCGGCGACGCCCGGCCCGCATGTAGTGATGGGCCATTCGATGGGCGGCCATCTGGTGCTGCGCGGCCTGGTCGAGGGCGCGATCCGGCCCGATGCCGCGGTGATCGTGGCGCCGATGCTGGGCGTGAAGAGCGCGCTGGGGCCCTTTGCCGAGCGGGCCGCGCGCATCCTGGGCGGCGTGGGCGACAGCACCCGGCCGGCCTGGAAGAGCAACGAGAAGCCCTACACCACCGAGACTCGCGCCAACCTGCTCACCCATGATCCCGATCGCTATGCCGACGAGATCTGGTGGCAGCAGCACGATCCCGCCATCGTCACCGGCCCGCCGAGCTGGCGCTGGCTGATCCAGGCGTTCAAGTCGATGCGCGAGCTGGCCGGCGATCCGAAGCTCCGCAAGATGCCGGTGCCGGTGCTCGCCCTGGTCGCCAAGGCGGACGGGCTGGTCGATGCGAAGGCGGCGCTCCGGATCGTGCCCAGGCTGCCCGATGCTCGCATCGTCACTTTCGGCAAGGAAAGCGCGCATGAGATCCTGCGCGAGGAGGACAGGGTCCGCAATCGCGCGATCGGCGAGATCGACCTCTTCCTCGCCGCCCGCGCCCAGCGGCGCTGATGGCCCATGACGTAGCGATCGTGGGCGCCGGCATCGCCGGTGCCAGCTTGGCGGCCGAGCTCGCGCCGCATGCGCGCGTGCTGCTGCTCGAGGCGGAGGAGCGCGCCGGCTGTCACGCGACGGGCCGCTCGGCCGCCTTCTGGTCCGAAAGCTATGGCGGGCCGGCGATCCAGCCGCTCACCACCGCCTCGGGCCCGATGCTCGGCAAATATCTGGAGCCGATGGGCTCGGTCCATATCGGCCGGGCCGACGAGGCGGCGGCGATCGCGGCGTTCCTGGCCGAGTTCGAAGGCACCGGCGTGGAGCTGCGCCCGGTCGATCCCCGGGCGCTGATCCCGGGCCTGCGCGCGGAATGGACGCTCGGCGTGCTCGAGCCGAGCTGCGAATATATCGATGTCGGCGGCCTGCACGGCGACATGCTGGCGGCGGCGAAGCGGGCAGGGGCGGAGTTGCTGACGCATGCCGCCCTGGTCTCCGCGCGGCGCGAGGGCGGCGCATGGCGGCTCGAGACCCGCGCGGGCAGCTTCGCGGCGGCGGTGCTGGTCGATGCCGCCGGTGCCTGGGCCGATCCGGTGGCGGAGATGGCCGGGGCGCGGCCGCTCGGCATCCGGCCCTATCGCCGCACGATCATGCAGCTGAAGACCGATCCCGCGCCCGCGCCCGGCAGCGCGATGGTCGCGCATATCGGCGGCAGCTTCTACTGGAAGCCGGAAGCCGGCGGCCGGATCTGGCTGAGCCCGCACGACGAGATCGCGACGCCGCCCTGCGACGCGCAGCCCGAGGATATCGACGTCGCCACCGCGATCGACCGGTTCGAGCACGTCGTCGACTGGCGGGTGGAGAGGCTCGAGCACAAATGGGCCGGCCTCAGGACCTTCGCTCCCGATCGCCTGCCGGTCTATGGCTTCGACGCGGCGGTGCCGGGCTTTTTCTGGTGCGCCGGCCAGGGCGGCTTCGGCATCCAGACCGCGCCGGCGGCCGCGAAGCTCGCTTCGGCGCTGCTGCTCGGCACCATGCCCGATCCGGCGGTCGCGGCTATTGACCCGGCCCCCTATTCGCCTGCACGTTTCGGAAGCTAACCCGGGTTAGCCGTTCGAGTTCGGGAGAAAGCCAATGGCACACAAGTTCGTGATCGAGCAGAACAAGGCCGGCGAGTATGTCGCGAAGTTCAAGTATAACAGCGAGATAATCTTCTGGACCGAGGGCTATTCCAGCAAGGCCAACGCGCGGAACGCGATCGAATCGATCCTGAAGAACGGCCCGGCCGCGCCGGTCGAGGAGGTCTGAGGGGCTCGACCAGGCGTCCCTGGATCCGTCACCCCGGGCCTGACCCGGGGTCCCGCTTCTTGTGTCTCGCTTGAAATGGGGCCCGATGAGCGGGGAGGGTGGGTCTGCATCATGGCCGATCGCTATCGTGGCACCATGGGTGGCGGCATGACCTCCAGCCTGGCTTCGCGCATCTATCGGCATTGGACTGACGACGGCTCCGATTTCGGCTGCCGCTACGGACTCGTTCGCCTCGTCTGGGCGGAGCACGCACCTGCGATCACCGGCCGCATCGCGCATGAGAAGCGGGTGAAACGCTGGCGGCGCGAATGGAAGTTCGCGCTGATCGAGCGCGGCAATCCCGAGTGGCGCGACTTCCATAGCCAGCTCGCCCGAAGAAGCGGGACCCCGGATCAAGCCCGGGGTGACGGGTGGGGGAGGAGCGCGCCCGGTCACCCCCTTCCGATATAGGATCGCGCATGCTTCGCTGCCCGGATGCGGCAGTCGTGCGCCTTCTCCCACGCTCCGGCCAGCCACGGGAGCGCGAAACCCGCCCCCATGGCATCAACTTCGTAAGCTTCCGCGCCGTGAATCGGCCCCGGCGGGCCGGCGGATGGGCAGGCTCACCAGTTGAACATCGTCCCGTCCTCGAGCCGGTTCACCGGCAGATAGGCGCGCTTATACTCGTATTTGGCGGCCAGTTCCTCGTCGATGTCCACGCCCAGGCCCGGCGCGTCGCCGGGATGCATCAGGCCCCGCTCGAAGCGATAGGCATGGGGGAAGACCGCGTCGGTCTCCTCCGAATGGCGCATATATTCCTGGATGCCGAAATTGGGGATCGACAGCCCGAAATGCAGCGCCGCCGCCATGCACACCGGCGACAGGTCGGTCGCGCCGTGGCAGCCGGTGCGCACCTGGTAGAGATCGGCGAGCGCCGCCACCCGGCGCAGATGGGTGATGCCGCCGGCATGCACCACGGTGGCGCGGATATAGTCGATCAGCTGCTCCTCGATCAGCTGCTTGGCGTCCCAGATCGAATTGAAGATCTCGCCCACCGCCAGCGGCGTGGTGGTGTGCTGGCGGATCAGGCGGAAGGCGGCCTGGTTCTCGGCCGGCGTCGCATCCTCCAGCCAGAACAGGCGATACGGCTCCAGATCCTTGCCCAGCCGCCCGGCCTCGATCGGAGTCAGCCGGTGATGGACGTCGTGCAGCAGGTGAATGTCCCAGCCCAGCGCGTCGCGCGCCTTCTGGAACAGCTCGGGCACGAAGCGCATATATTTCGCCGTGCTCCACTGCGATTCCTCGGGCAGCGATCCCTTGGCCGGCTCATAGTAGAAGCGCTCGCCCGACACGCCATAGGTCGTCGCCATGCCCGGCACGCCGGACTGGAGGCGCACGGCGCGATAGCCCTGCTCCAGATATTCCTGCGCGCGCTCGATCGTTTCCGCGATATCGCTACCATTGGCATGGCCATAAACCATGCAGCCTTCACGGGCGGCGCCGCCCAGCAGCTGGTAGACGGGCATGTCCGCCAGCTTGCCCTTGATGTCCCACAGCGCCATGTCGACCGCCGCGATCGCGGTCATGGTCACCGGCCCGCGACGCCAATAGGCACCCTTGTAGAGATACTGCCAGATATCCTCGATGCTATGGGCATCGCGGCCGATAAGGCACGGAATTACATGGTCGGTGAGGTAGCTCGCCACCGCCAGCTCGCGCCCGTTCAGCGTCGCGTCGCCAAGGCCGTAGACGCCCTCGTCGGTCTCGATCTTCAGCGTTACGAAGTTGCGGCCGGGGCGCGTCACGATGACGCGGGCGGCAGTGATACGTGGCAAAACGAAACCCCCTGGAAGTGGTCAGGCCAATATCCACTTGTATGACCTATCGTGTCAACCTACGAGGTAGTGTAACGATGAGGGTGCGATGAAGATTACCGGCAACAAGCTCTATCAGCGGGTGGCCGCTTCGATCACCGAGGCGATCGAGGCCGGGCGCTGGTCGCCGGGCAGCCGGCTGCCGGGCGAGCGCGACCTGGCCGAGGAATACAAGGTCAGCCGGCCGACGATCCGCGAGGCGATGATCGCGCTCGAGATGAAGGGCTGGATCGAGGCGCGGCACGGCTCGGGCCTCTATGTCACGCGCCGCGACCATGGCAGCGGCGAGCGTGCCGATGCGCTCAACTTCGACGTGGGCGCCTTCGACCTGACCGAGGCGCGCATCCTGTTCGAGGGCGAGGCGGTGGCGCTCGCCGCGGTTTCGATCACCGACGAGCAGATCGAGGAACTCGAAGCCATATTGCACGACATGGGGGCGGACGATTCGGACGAGCCGGCCGTGATGGACGCCGATCACCGCTTCCACCTCGCCATCGCCAATGCCACCGGCAATGCCGCGATCCGCAGCGTGGTCGAGTATCTGTGGGAACTGCGCACCAAGTCGCCCCTGGCTGCCAACATGTTCGCGCGCGCCAAGCGCGGCGGTATCACGCCGCGGGTGGAGGAGCACCGCCCGATCCTCGATTCACTCAAGGTGCGCGATCCGAATGCCGCGCGCAATGCGATGCGCCGCCACCTGCGCGGCGTGGTCGACGATCTGCTCGAGGCTACCGAGCTCGAGGCGATGGAGCGCGCCCGCAGCGAGATCGACGCGCGCCGGAACAGCGTCGCCCAGCGGCTCAAGATCGGATCGGCCTGAGGGCGGGGGCTTCTCCCGGCGCGACTGGGTTGAGAAAACAGGCCAGTATCCGCCCTCCCGGCTCAGGGCCGGGGTGACGATCGGGGGATATGGGTCCTCTCCCTGGACCGGCCCGGAGCAGGTTCGCGACACAGTGGCTTGACACCGATTACCATGGCATGGAAATTGGCCTGACCAAAAGGAGAGGCCAATTGAAGAATCACTCGCGCGCGCTGCTCGGCGCCGCCTGTCTCGCGTCGCTCGCGGGCCCGGTCGCTGCTGCGCAGGACGCGGCGCCCGCGCCGCACGGCCCGGTCTATGTCACGGCGCCGCCGATGGACGCGACGATCGAGGAGCGGCTGATGCCGCAGCTGGAGAGCCTGCTCCACCAGCTGCTGCGCGAGAAGCGCGGCATGCGGCTGGACGGCGTGCCGGTGTTCGACAGCGGCGACAAGTTCCTCCCCGGCAAGATCGCCTCGGGCCTGCACTATCTCCTGCTCGACACGCCCCGTGGCGATCCGCGCCTCGCCGGCTATCTCGCCGGCTATCGCGAGATCGCGGACCTGACGATCGACGATCCCAACGACACCTGGGGCATCTATTATTATGTCTCCGCCCTGCATGCGCTGAAGCAGGCCGGGCTGCTGGAGCAGGCGGTGCGCCCCGAAACGCTCGCGCGCCTGCGCCAGCGCCTCGACTGGCGCAGCTTCGTCGATGCGCGGTCGCTCGGCCTGCTGCACGGCCTGCCGAACAATTATTACGGCGTCGCCTTCAGCGTCGCGCGGCTGCGCTATCTGCTCGGTTGGGAAGACGAGACCGCGTCCAGGGCGCTGCTCAAGCGTATGCTCGCGCATTACCGCACCTATTCGGGCAAATATGGCTTTGCCGACGAGACCGACGGGCAGGGCCGTTTCGATCGCTATTCGGTGCTGCTGATCGGCGAGATCGCCCAGCGCTTCATCGAGACCGGCATGGCGCCCACCCCGGAAGTGAAGGCCTGGCTGCGCAAGTCCGCCGAACTGATGCTGGCGCGCGCGACGCTCACCGGCGAGGGCTGGGAATATGGCCGCAGCATCGGCACCTATGGCGAGACGGCGTTCCTCGAAGTGCTCACCGCCGCGGCGAAGCTGGGGGTGCTCACTCCGCGCGAGCGCGACATGGCCTATGCGCTCTCCAGCCGGATCGCCGCGCGCTATGCCGATTTCTGGCTGAACCCGGCCACCGGCTCGGTCAATCTCTGGGACGATGGCCGCCGCACCGACGGCTATCGCGGCAAGCACCGGATCCTCGGCGAGAATCTGAGCCTGGCGCGCCAGTATATCTACACCAACGCGCTGTGGAACGGGCTCGGCTACCGGCGCGCCGCGCCGTCGCCCGGCTATGCGGCCTGGCTGGCGACGCTGCCCGCCGCCCGTTTCACCTGGTTCGCGCGCGGCGCGCACGACCGGGCATTGCTCACGCTGCGCGACCGCGGCCATGTCATCGGCCTGCCGATCATCAACGGCGCCGAGAGCCAGCACATGCACAATCCCTATTTCCCGATCCCGTTCGCGGGCGGGATGCTCCAGGGATCGGCGGATGCGGACTTTCCGCAGCTCACGCCGCGCTTCGCGCTGGCCGACGGCAGCGTGCTGATGCCGCTGGCCTGGTTCCGGGGCGTGGCGTGGCGGCGGGAGGGCGATCGCACCATCGTCAGCTGGCGGCAGGACGCGATGGACCGGATGGGCGGCAACGCGCCCGCCGCCGACAAGCGGATCACCGTGAGCACCCGCTATGAGTTCGCGCCGGGCAGGATCACGCGCACCGATGTCTATCGGGCGGCAGCGCCTGTCGACCTTTCCGGGGTGACGCTCGAATTCGCCAGCTTCTCGGGCGATCCGCGCGGCGGCGGGCCCGGCGCCGTGGCCTTCGGGGCCGGCGAGGTGACCGGCTTCTCCGCCACCGGCTATGACGGCTGCACCGCCGGCCCGGCCACGGGCAAGGAATATCGCGCGCCCACCGGGGCCTTCGCTTCGCTCGTCCGCTGCACGCTGGCGGGCAGGCGCCTCGCCGCGCCGCTCACGCTGACCTGGTCGCTGCGCTACAAGTGACGGCTGTTACGATCCGGGATTGGCTGTGCTGGCCAATTGGGTTGACACCGGTGCCAAATTGGCCTTACCACGCGATCAGACCCGAAAACGGGCGTAATAATTGACGGGGAGATTCCATGCCTGGGACTGTTTTTTCCGCTTTCGGACGCAACTCGCTGCGCCTGGCGCTGCTGGCATCCGCCTGCATGGTGATGCCCGCCTATGCGCAGACCGCCGAGACCGCGCCCGATCCCGCCCAGGCGGACGGCGCGGCGCCCCAGGATGCGGAACAGGCCATCATCGTCACCGGCGCCCGTGCCGAGCAGCGCAGCTCGATCGACGTGAAGCGCAATGCCGATGTGGTGCTCGACGGCATCGTCAATGACGAGATCGGAGCCCTGCCGGACAACAGCGTGGGCGACACGCTCGAGCGCATCACCGGCGTCTCGGCCGATCGCTTCAAGGGCAACGCCAACGAGCTCTCGGTGCGCGGCCTCGGCCCGACACTGAGCTTCTCGACCTTCAACGGCCGCGAAGTCTCGACCGCGGGCGCGGACCGCTCGGTCGCCTTCCAGCAATTCCCTTCGGAGCTCGTCAACGGCGTCATCGTCTACAAGACCCAGCGCGCCGACTTCCTCGAGGGCGGCATCGCCGGCGTGATCGAGCTGCGCTCGATGCGCCCGCTCGATTATGGCAAGTCGCGCTTCCAGGCGGAGATCCGCGGCTCGTATCTGCCCAAGGACGACAAGATCATCGGGCGCGACGGCCTGGGCTATCGCGCCAATGCCAGCCTGGTGAAGCAGTTCCGCACCGGCATCGGCGAGATCGGCATCGCGATCGGCTATCAGCGCCAGGACGTCGCCGCGCCGGAAGACTATTATAACGGCAATTCGAACTTCGTGCCGTGCAACACCTCGGCCAGCAACGGCACGCTGATCTCGACCAATACCGCTGCGAACAATGCCGCCGGCGCCGCGGTGAACTGCCAGGTCGGCGCCGCGCCGCGCACCGGCATCGGCGAGACGATCGGCACCACCTATTACGCCACCCAGTCGCGCAGCTTCCGCCAGCAGGACACGCGCGAGCTGCGCAACGCCGTGATCGGCGCGCTGCAATGGCGCCCGGCCCCCAATCTCGACATCTCGCTCGACGGCCAATGGTCGAAGCGCGAATCCACCGAGAACCGCAACATCCTGTCGATCGCGGAGGCGCTGCGCGGCATCAAGCCGATCATCATCGGCGACGGCAGCAACGGTTTCAGCAAGGGCGCGCTGATCAAGTATAGCGGCAATTCGAACATCGAGAACCAGCTCGAGCTGCGCGAGCGCAACGAGACCTACAAGGGCGGCGGCGCCACCGTCACCTGGAAGCCGGGCAACTTCGTCATCACCGCCGATGGCAGCTTCTCCGATTCTCACCGCACCGAGACGCAGAAGGCGACCCGCATGCGCTCCACCACGCGCGTCGGCTATGAGCTGGACTATTCGGAGAGCCCGATCGTCCCGCGCGTCACCTTCTTCAATTTCGACGTGAACAATCCGGCGAACTTCGCGGCGAACACGGCGACCTCGGTCTATGCCCGCCAGCGTTTCGTCACCGATCGCAAGGACGATATCTGGGCCGGCCGGCTCGACGCCGAATACCGGTTCGCCAATGACGGCTTCATCAAGTCGATCAAGGCGGGCGGCCGCTATTCGGAGCACCAGCGCACGCTGGACAACAACCGCAACACCGATCTGAACACGATCGTGCCCTATGGCGGCATGACCGTGGCGCAGATCATCGGCAGCGCCAACGCCAATTGCCGCCGCGGCTTCCCCACCAGCGAATATTTCCCGACGACGAATACCAATCTCTCGAGCTGGGCGACCTTCGACAATCAGTGCCTGTTCAAGACCTTCACCGGCCAGGATTCGCTGGCGCTGCCGGCCGACAGCCGCGATCCCAGCGACATCGACGTCACCGAGAAGATCCGGGCCGCCTATGCGATGGCCAGCTTCGGCGGCGAGCTGGGCAGCACGCCGTTCAGCGGCAATATCGGCCTGCGCTATGTGAAGACCAGCATCACCTCGGTCGGCTTCCGCCTGCCGTTCAAGGTGACGATCGACACCGCGTCGGACAATTACACCGTCGCCGCCGATCCCAACGGCACGATCCAGACCGACACGCTCAAGGGCGAATATGAATATTGGCTGCCCAGCCTGAACCTTGCCTTCGACCTGTCGAGCAAGATCAAGCTGCGCGCCGCCGGCTATCGCGCCCTGTCGCGCTCGCCGATCGAGAGCTTCGGCGCGGGTATCAATCTCAACCCGACCTCGGGCTCGGGCGGCGCGTCGAGCGTCACCTTCAACCCGACCAGCGGCAACCCGAACCTCAAGCCGATGCGCGCCTGGAACGCGGATCTGAGCCTGGAATTCTATCCGAGCCGCGACACGCTCTTCTCGATCGCCGGCTATTACAAGTGGCTGCGCGGATCGGTGATCTCGCGTTCGGCGGGCATCCCGACGACGATCTCGGTCACCACCCAGGTGGATAATGGCGCGCCGACCCAGCAGAGCTACAATGTCAACCTGATCGCGCCCGCCAACGATCCCGAGATGCGCCATCTCTATGGCGTGGAGTTCACCGGCAGCCATGCCTTCACCTGGCTGCCGGGCATCCTCAGCGGCTTCGGCATCAACGGTTCGGTCAACATCGCCCTGGCGAACTTCCAGTATCCGGATACCTCGGCACTGGCGCCCTATCTCGATCCCGAGAACCTGATCGGCCTCTCCAAATATGTCGCCAACGGCACGGTCTATTGGGAGCGCAAGGGTTTTTCGCTGCGCGCGATGTATCGCTATCGTTCGCATTACTACAAGCCGAACAGCGGCACGAACCGCGGCGTGCAGGATGCGGGCTATCTGAACCTTTCGGTCCAGTATGACGTGACCAAGAACGTCCAGCTCAAGCTGCAGGCGCTCAACGTCACCAACACCAAGGACGTGTTCTACAAGGGCGGCTATGACTCGATCGCCGAAGTGAGCGAGAGCGGGCCGCAATATTATTTCGGCGTCCGGATCCGCTACTGAGCCCGCGAAAGGAACCTCCGATGCGCCGCAGCTCCTCTCTTCTCCTTGTCCTGGCTGCGGTGCTCGTGCCGCAGGCTGCCTCCCATGCCGGGATCGCCTCCCCTGGCCTAAATACCCAGCAGCCGGTCTGCGCCGGCGCGGAAGGATATTCCGCGTCGTTCGGCGGACGCAGGACCTTTTTCTTGGCGCCGGACGCGATGATGCGGCTCAAGGCCGCGATCCAGACCGACCCGGCGGTGAAGGCGGCCTATGACGCGCTGATCGCGCGGGCCGAGGCGGCGATGAAGCGGCCGCTCTATACGGTGGTCGACAAGCGCACGATCCCGCCCTCGCGCGATCGGCACGACTATATCAGCCTCGCGCCCTATTGGTGGCCGGATCCCAGCAAGCCGGGCGGCGTGCCGTACATGCGCAAGGACGGCGAGATCAATCCGGACCGCAACACCGACAAGTTCGACGTCACCGACCTGGAGGGCATGAGCTCGGACGTCGAGACGCTGAGCCTCGCTTATTATTTCTCGGACAATCCGCGCTATGCCGGGCGCGCCGCGAGCCTGGTGCGCACCTGGTTCCTCAACCCGGAAACGCGGATGAACCCCAATATGAACTATGCCCAGGCCGTGCCCGGGCGCGAGGAGGGCCGTGCCGAGGGCGTGCTCGATACGTCGCGGCTCGAGCGGGTGGTCGACGGCATCGGGCTGATCGGCCCCTCGGCCCGGCTCACCGCCGAAGAGCAGAAGGGGCTGGAGAAATGGTTCTCCGACTATCTCGACTGGATGCAGACGAGCCGGAACGGCAAGGCGGAGAATGCCGCCAAGAACAATCACGGCATGTGGTTCGACGCGCAGACTTCGCAGTTCGCGCTATTCGCCCGGCGGCCGGAGATGACCAAGGCGGTGGCCGAGGCCTTTGGCAAGAAGCGCATCTCGCCGCAGATCACGGCCGAGGGCAAGATGCCGCTCGAGCTCGCCCGCACGCGCAGCCTCCATTATTCGGTCTACGCGCTGTTCGCCGCCTATGACGTGGCCGATATGGCCAAGTGCGTGGGCGTGGACGTGTGGAACTATGCCGATGGCGCCAAGAGCCTGAAGGGCGCCACCGATTTCCTGAAGCCCTATTATCGCAAGGTCGACAGCTGGCCGATGCCCGAGCTGCGCCCCGACGCCGGCGAGCTCGACGAGCTGATGCGGCGCGCGCGGGGCGCCTGGGGCGACGGCTATCCGCTCGCGCCGGAAACCGAGCTGAAGCGCTATTTCGGCGCGGCGCCGGCGGTGGGCGAGGGGAAGAATCCGGGCTGACCGGCTTGGCGGGCCAGCGGCGTATCAGCCTTCTCCCTCTCCCCGCTTGCGGGGAGAGGGCCGGGGAGAGGGGCGTATCGATGGCGCGGCGCACCTGCCCCTCTTCCGGCTTCGGCCTCGCCTCGCCACCTTCTCCCCGCTTGCGGGGAGAAGGAGAGACGCACTATCGCCGGGGAGCCCCCTATTTCGCCGGGCAGGTCTTCTGGGCCGTGCTCACCACGAAGGGCTGGCGGGCCAGCTCGGCCGCGGTATCGTCCAGCCATTTCCGGAACTCGCGCTCGGTCTGCGGCGCGCCCGGCTCTTCAACCCAGGCCGCGCCGAACGCGTAGCGCAGGTTCCGCGGATCGCAGAACCGCACATAGAGCGACTTGCCGTCGCTTCCCGTCGCCGCTGCCTCGTCGGCCGGATAGAACAGGGCGATGCCCAGATCGTCCTTGGCCAGGCTCTGCCGGCCCCAGGTGGCGAAATAGCGCCATTTGCCGCGCTTCGGGCTGTCGATCCTGGTCACTCCGTCGTGCAGCGTCAGCCCGGCGATCATCGCCGGCACATTGCCGTTCACCCGCGCCTCGACATTGGTGAGGCGCGAGCCGGCGAAGATGCGGTAGGTGGTGGATAGATCCGCCGGCCCGCCATCGCCCGGAAAGCCGGTATTGGTCACCAGCACCGTCGCCGAGCGATCATTGTTGAACACCCGCGCGCTGATCTTCGCCTTGCCGAGCTGGGTCGCCACGCCGCCGCGCAGCACGCCGATCCCGCCCATGCCGAGCGACTGGTCGACCTGGAAGATGTCCTGGCCCCAGGGCGCCATCGAATGATAGTCGTCCTTGCCCATGCCGATCGTCGGCAGCACGTTGCCGGGCAGCTTCTTGCCGTAGATATCGGGCACGTTGCGCTCGTCGAGGTACAGGCGATAGGCGATCCGGTCGCTTTCCCAGCCGGGCCCCTCCATCGCGATCAGCCCGTCATGGATCCTGTGATCCGCGGGCACGTCGATCCGGTCGACCAGCTTGTAGCCGCCATCGGCCTGGCGGACGTTGAGCGTCGCCAGCGGCGCGGGCGGGGCGCTGTCCTGCCCGGCGGCGATCAGCAGCGGCGCGGCGAGGAGCCAGAGGGCGTGCTTCATGCTTCTTCCTTACCTCGTCAGATCATAGACCGCGGCGCCGGCCAGCAGATAGGCGCCGGTGCCGTAGAATTGCGCGTCCTCTGCCTTCACCACATCGGGCCGGTCGCTCACCTGCTGTACCCAGCCCAGCATGCCGCTCGGCTGAACGGCGTGTTCGAGCGCGGCCCAGCCCTTGGTCACCGCCGGCAGATAGGTCTTGCGGTCGAGCAGGCCGGCCTTGATGCCCCAGGCCAGGCCATGGACGTAGAAGCCGGTGCCGCTCGATTCGTCCTGCGAGCGGTCGGGATCGGCGAGCAGCGAGGGCGGCCAATAGCCATTGCCGCGCTGGAGCGTCACCAGCTTCGCCGCCATCTCCTTGAACAGCTTGATATAATAGGGACGGCGCGGATCCTTGGCCGGGATTTCGGGGATCATCCGGGCGAGGCCGGAGAACACCCAGCCATTGCCCCGGCTCCAGAACAGCTTCTCGCCATGGGCACCGCGCTGGTCGAAGAAGCGGCTGTCGCGGAAATAGAGATGCGCACCCTTGTCGAACAGATAATCCGTGGTCGCGCGATATTCCTTGTCGGCGAAGGCGGCATAGCGGCCCTGGCGGGTGTCCTTCGAGAGTGCCCAGAGCGTTGGCGGTGCCATGAACAGCGCGTCGCACCAGCACCAGCGGGTAGTGCAGCCCGGGTCGCCGGCGCCGGGCTCGGGCGCGATGAACTTGAGGTCGTTGGTCTTGGGCTCGGCGAGGATCCGGTCGAAGCTTGCCAGCATGGGCGCGAGCGCCGCGGCCCCGGCACCCTTGCGCGCGGCCCAGATCCAGGCGGCGCCGATGATGTGGTCATCGGCATGGTAGAGCCGGTCGCCGAGCTTCCACCCTTCCTCGCGGCCCTTGGAGAAGATCGCGTCCTTGTAGCGCACGCTGTCCGAGCGATCGGCGAGATGGGTGAGCGCCACCCAGAAGGTCGCCTGCTGCCAGTCGCGGGCGCGCTTGGTGCTCGGCCGGGCGGCGGGCATGTAGCTGAGGTCGTCGAGATGAGTGAGCTGCCAGTCGGCGACGCGCTCCATCGACGCCATCACCTGCGCGCGGCTCGGCAGCGCGGCGGCGGGCGCGGCGGCGGCGGGCGCCACGGGGCGGGCCATGCCGCTCGGGCTGGTGGCGAGCGCGGCTCCGGCCAGGGCGGCGGCGGCAAGCTTCAGTTTCATCTTGTCTCCTCTCTGCTACCGCTGTCACCGCGATATGCCCGGACGATGTTTGCCCGCCGTGTCCAAGTCAAGTGGTAAGGCCAATCTGGCGCGCGGGCGGATGGGTTCGCCTCGTCGTGCCGGGGTGACGCTACGGCATCCGTCGGTTCCTCGAAACCCCGGGATTTCAGGGATTTTAGTCGCTTCGAAACCCGATTCACCCTATGATGCGGGAATATGTCCGGCACCGCGCTTCCCTATGAGTTTCCGATCGATGTCGCTCAGGACGATATCGACTTCATGGGGCATGTGAACAATGCTTCGTACCTCAAATGGGTGCAGGAGGCCGTGATCAGCCATTGGCAGGCGCTGGCGCCGGTCGAGGCGGTGGCCGAGCATCTCTGGGTCGCGCTCAAGCACGAGATCACCTATCGCAAGCCGGCCTTTCTCGAGGACGATGTCGTCGCCACCGTGCTGCTCGAGAAGGTCCAGGGCGCCCGGGCCTTTTACGAGACGGTGATCCGCCGTGGCGGCGAAGTGCTGGCCGAGGTCAAGTCGAGCTGGTGCTGCCTCGACGCGCAGACGCTCCGCCCCGCGCGGCTGGCGCGCGAAGTGATCGACCGCTTCTTCGTCAAGATCGAGGAGTGACGGCGACCAGCCGTTAACCTTTGGCTGCGAGAGCGGCCGCGATGTACCGCGTGACCTTTCGCAAGGAATTGAATCTGCTCGATATCGAGTGGCTCGCCATGTTCGAGCCCGATCGGGTCGGCGACTATGCCCGCAAGCTGCGCGACCAGTTCGATGCCGAGGGTTTCGTGCCGGGCTATCTCCTGCGCATGGACATGCGCCGCAGCGGGGTGCAGGCGCAGGAGGCGGTGCGCGCCTTTCGCCGCCACTTTGCCGGCTTTCCCCAGGCGAGCCGCATCGCGGTCGTCACCGAGAGCGCGATCACCCGGATGCAGGTGCGCCGCGAGATGACCCAGCCCTATCTGCGCATCTTCGCGCGCGCCGAGAGCGCGCTCACCTGGCTGCTCCGCCGCTGAAACGCCGAACGCCGGACCTCGATCGAGGCCCGGCATCCGGCGGCGGCGGCGGGGGGAAGCGGCTTATTTCGTGCCCTTCGCGGCCGCTTCGATGACCGCGGCGACGGCGGCCGGCTTCGAGACATAGACCGCATGGCTGCCCGCGACTTCGCTGACATGCGCCCCGGCCCGCGCCGCCATCTGGCGCTGCGCCGCCGGCGGGATCATGTGGTCGTCGCTGGCGACAAGATACCAGCTCGGCTTCACCCGCCAGGCCGGGACGGTGACTGCGCCCTGCAGCGCCTCGACACCCCAGGGAACCTGCGAGTCCGCCATGAACCCGGCGACATCGGGCTTCACGTCGGCGGCGAAGGCGGCGGCGAACCTGGCCTTGTCGAGGAACAGATAGCCGTCCTGGGGCGGCAGGATCGGCGGCACCGGAGCACCGGGAGCGGGGTTGGCGATCAGCGACGAGACCGACTCGCCCTTGTCCGGCGCGAAGGCGGCGATGTAGACCACGCCGGCGACCTTGGGATCGGTGCCCGCTTCCGAGACGACCACGCCGCCATAGCTGTGGCCGACCAGGATCACCTGGCCCTTGGCGGCGGCGATCGCGCGCCGGGTCACCGCGACATCGTCGGCGAGCGAATTGGTCGGGTTCTGGACGATGGTGACGTCATAGCCGTCCTTCTTCAGGATCTTGTAGACGTCCATCCAGCCGGAGCCGTCGACGAACCCGCCATGCACCAGCACGACCGACTTGACGGGGGTGGCGGCCTTTTCCTGGGCCGAGGCGGGAACCGTGCCGAGAGCGAGGGTGGCGGCGGCGGCGAGCAGCATCTTGGACTTGGTCATCTGAGGTCTCCTTTCCAAAGTTTGTCGCGACATTCGTTATCGCGATAAACATTAACTGCACCCATTCCGCCCCCTTGTCCAGAAGAAATTTATCGCGATATGTATTTTGTCGTAAGCTCATGATTCAAAAGCGAGGATTGTCGTGACCACTCCCATCGGCGAGCCGCTGCCGCTCGACGCGCAGCTCTGCTTCTCGCTCTACTCCACTTCGATCGCGATCAACCGGCTCTACAAGCCGATGCTCGATTCGCTGGGCGTGACCTATCCGCAATATCTGGTGCTGAGCACATTGTGGGAGCGCGACGGCCGGACCATCTCGGCCATTGCGGACCGGCTGGCGCTCGAGCCGAGCACGATAACCCCGCTCATGAAGCGGCTGGAGACCGCGGGCTTCGTGGCGCGCAAGCGCAATCCGAAGGACGAGCGCCAGGTGCAGGTGTTCCTGCAGCCGAAGGGCCGGGCGCTGCGGAGCCGCGCTTCGTGCCTCACCGATGCGCTGCTTGCCAATTCGCGGCTGAGCGTGCCCCAGATGGTCGCGCTGAACGATCAGGTCCTGCGGCTGCGCGCGGCGCTGACCGGCGGCGACGCGGAATAGGGCCCGTCGCCGCAAGGTTCGTGCAACCTTGCGGGGCAATCCGTTCGGTTGATCCGGCAGATGGTGATGGGTGTATGAAATTGCGTCTTGCTGACTCCGCGGCGCCCGGCGGCGGCGCCCCGATCGCGCGCGCCGCGGCTGCCTGACCTCCGGTCTGGGAGGGGGCTTCCGAGATGTGCCGGGCCGACATGATCGAGATATTGCTGATCGACGACGATGTTCAGCTGGGCGCCCTGATGGGCGACTATCTGCTTCCGCAGGGCTTTCGGGTGACGGCCAGCGCGACGGGGGAGGAAGGCGTCGATCTCGCGTTGTCCGGCAGGTTCGCCCTGGTGCTTCTCGACGTGATGCTGCCGGGGATCGACGGCATCGAAGTGCTCCGCCGCGTCCGGGCCCGCAGTGCCGTCGCCGTCGTGATGCTGACCGCGCGGGGCGATGACGATGTCGAGCGGGTCATCGGCCTGGAGCTCGGCGCCGACGATTATCTGGCGAAGCCCTGTTTCCCGCGCGAGCTCCTCGCCCGGCTCCGTGCCGTGCTGCGCCGTACCCGCGACGCGCCGGCCCAGCCGATGATCTCGGCCGGCCGGCTGCGGCTCGACCGGGCCCGCCGCGCCACGCTCTGGGGGGATCAGCAGGTCGTCCTGACCGCGACCGAGTTCAACCTGCTCGAACTGCTGATGCACGGCGGCGACACCGTCTCCACCAGGGACGCGCTCTGCCTCGCGGTGCTGGGGCGCTCGCGCCATCCCTATGACCGGAGCATCGACGTCCATATGAGCAACCTGCGCTTGAAGCTCGACCGCGCGACCGGCCGCAATATCGGCATCGAGACGGTCCGCGGCGTCGGATATCGGCTGCGGATGGAGGGGCAGGGGCGGGATATTTCGGCGGATTCAGCGGCGCAATGCTGAGGCAAGGTTCCTCGCCCAACCGGGTGCAGGACCGTCGGAAAGGGCGGTCCGTGTGAGACCGGAGGGAAATTCGATGAAGCGTATCTGTGTGCTGATCGGCGTCTTGGCGGCATTGCCGGGGACCGCCCTTGCGCAATCGGGAGGCGATGCGACATTCGGCGGCGTCAAGGTCGGCGTTTCGGTCGACTATCGCTGGCAGGACGGCGACTATTACCTGCCGCGGATCGCTTCGCGCATCGACCAGAGCAAGGGTGGCATCGGCTATCGCGGCCATATCGGCTATGACGCGCAGCTCGGCGATCTGCTGGTGATCGGCGCCGAGGCCGGGATCGGCCGGGGCGGCAAGACCCTGACCGCGGCGAGCCCCACGGGCGATTATGCGCTGAAGCCGGGCTGGACCTGGGACGCCTCGGGCCGCGCGGGGATCCTGCCGGCGCCGAACGTCCTGCTGTATGGCCGGGCCGGCTATAGCTGGCTGCGCGTGCGCGAGACGACGGATTTCCGGGCCGCCAACCTCAAGGACATCCGCACCAACCTGACCGAGAAGGGCTTTCTGTGGGGCGCCGGCATCGAGGCCGGTGTCAGCCCGGGCGTATATGCGCGGGCGGAATATGATCGCGCGAACTATCGCGACGGGCTGACCTCCTCGAATATCCGGCTGGGCCTGTCGGTCGGCTTCTAACGTGCCCCGAGGATGGACGGAGGAGAGACCGTCTGTTCTCAACCCGAGGACGGGCGGCCATCCGGCCGCCCGTCCTCACCCCGTCTGGCGCTTGGCGCCCAGCGGCTTCGATGGCAAACCCGGCATGTCGTCGGCCGGCCAGGCGGAAGCAGGAAGAAGTGTAGTGCGTATATTGCTGGTCGAGGACGAGGCCGAGTTGGCGGGCGCGATGCGGACCGTGCTGGAGCGCGAAGGCTATGTCGTCGATCACGTCACCGGCCTTGCCGATCTGCGCGAGGCGGCCCGGCTCGCCAATAGCGATGCGGTTCTGCTCGACCGCGCGCTCCCCGACGGGGACGGCGTCGAGGCGATCGCGGAGCTCCGGCACTGGATACCCGGCATTCCGGTGATCGTGATAACCGCGCGCGCCGAGGTGGAGGATCGCGTCCTGGGGCTCGATCTCGGTGCCGACGACTATCTCGCCAAGCCGTTCGCGATGGAGGAGCTGCTCGCCCGCATCCGTGCGATCCGGCGGCGGCCGGCCGCGCTGCCGCTCCATGAGGTGCAGGTGGGCGAGCTGGTCTATGACATGGCGCATGACGAGGCGCTGGTGCGCGGCGAGCGGCTCGATCTGCCCCGCCGCGAGTTGCGCGTGCTCGCGGCACTGATGCGGCGGCGGGGGCGCACGGTGCTGCGTACCGCGCTCGAGGATGCCGTCTACGGTTTCGATGACGAGATCCAGTCGAACACGCTCGATTCGCATATCTCGCGCCTGCGCAGGCGGCTTTCCGAAGCCGATGCCGAGGTTCAGATCCATACCATCCGCGGCGTCGGCTATCTGCTGCGCCATTGCCCATGAACGCATCGCGGCCGGTATCGCTCAAACGCCAGCTGATCGTCCGGCTGCTCGCCTTCCAGATCTCGATACTGCTCGTCTTCAGCGCGGCGCTCGTCGGCTATCTGATCCGCGCCGACGAGGGCGGTGCGCTGATCGATCCCCAGTTCACCGAAGTGGCGGCGCGGTCGATCCAGCGCGGCGCCGATGGCCGGCTTCACCTGGCGGAGACGAAGGAGCTCGCCGACCTGCGGGCGACCACGCCCGGCCTCTGGTTCGTGGCGCGGAGCGATCGCGGCGAGTTCGTCACCTTCGGTGAGGTTCCCTCGCTCTACCAGCCGATCGCGCGCAATCTCGACCGCATCACCTTCGCCGACATCCGGGACACGTCCCCGCCGTTCCGCGACATCGCGGTGGTGCGCCGCGCCGCCGGGCCCGCGGGCGAGTTCACCGTGATCGGCAAGGGCGGGCTGTTCAGCATGACCTTCGTCGTGCTGTTCCTGTCGAACCTGATGATGATCCCGGTGCTGAGCCTGTTGGCGCTGATCACGGTGATCATCACGCCGCTGATCATTCGCCGCGCCTTCCGGCGGCTTTCCATCGCCGCTCGGCAAGCGGGGCGGATAGACACGGATCGGCGGGGTACCCGGCTGTCGCCCGAAGGGCTTCCGGCGGAGGTGGTGCCGCTGGTCGAGTCGATGAACGGCGCGCTTCGCCGGCTCGATGAAGGCTATGACCGGCAGCAGCGCTTCATCGTCGACGCGGCGCACGAATTGCGTACGCCCATTGCGATATTGCAGGCGAAGATCGAGGCTTCGGCCGACATCCCCCTGGCGGCGCGGCTGCAGCGCGACGTCGCGCGCCTGGCGACGCTGGCGGAGCAGCTGCTCGATCTGCAGCGGCTCGAGCGCTTCGCCCCGCTCCGCGAGGGGGTGGATCTCGGCCATATCGCGCGCGGCGTCGCCGCCGATATCGCCCCGCTGGTGATCACGGGCGGCGGCGATCTCGAAGTCGCCGATCTGGGCGGCCGGCCGGTGCGGGGGGATCCCGCCGCCATCGAGCGCGTGCTGGCGAACCTCATCCAGAACGCGATCGATCATGGCGGGCGGAACGTGCTCCTGCGCATCCGGGGCACGGCCATCGAAGTCGAGGATGACGGTCCCGGCATTCCCGCGGAAGAGCGCGACCGGGTGTTCGACCCGTTCCACCGGCTGCGCGCGCGCGGCACGGGCTCGGGCCTTGGGCTGAATCTCGTCCGCCAGGTCATGACGCTGCACGGCGGCACGGCCTGCGCGCTGGAGGCGCCGGCCGGCGGAACGATCATGCGGCTCGAATTCGTCGAGAGCACGCAAGGTTGACGCAAGCTTCGGGCGGGAGATCGCACGCGAGCGATCAGGCTTCCGGAGAATGCGCATGCCGTTCCGTTTCTTCGTTCCCGCTTTCCGGCGGGCGGCGCATGGCCCCGGCTGGCTTGCATTGGCGGTGGCGCTGCCGGGGTGCTCGGCCGACATCATGCGCGGCTATGTCGGCCGCCCGCCCGAGGCGGTGATGGCGCGCTACGGCCCGCCGGTCGACGTCCGCGACCTTCCCGACGGACGCCGCGCCTATCAGTGGATGGAGGTCGAGACGACCACCAGCGGCGGCAGCGAGACGACCACCTACGAGCGCGGCCGGCGGCGGACCGAATATGCGCCGACGACCACCGAGGAGAAGCGCTGCTTCTACACCTTCTATGCCCATCGGACCTCCGCGGGCTGGCGGATCGACAGCTATCGGAACCCCGAGCTCGGCTGCTGACCGGGGCCGCGCCAGACTGGCGCAATGTCGATCCGCTTTACTCGAACCGCGCCCGGCAAGGGCGCGTGTCGAGGAGTGCATGGAATGATGGCGAGACTTGGCCGAACGGCCCTGGCGCTGGGTGCTGCCGCCTATCTGGCGGTCGGGCTGCCCGCCGCCGGCATGCCGGCGGGCGCGGGGCAGGAGGAGCGCCGCGGCGACTGGCATGGCGATGGCGGGTGGGACCGGCCGCGTTGCGACTGGCGCGACGGCCGCGACCGGATCCATTGCGAGCGGGACCGCTCGCGCTGGGAACGCGAGCGCGAGGATCGCTGGCGGCGCGAAGCGGAGCGCAAGCGGCGCGACGATGCCCGGACCAAGGGCGTCGTGACCGGCGTCATCGGCACCGCGCTGGTCGGCGGGCTGATCGTCGCGCTCGCCAGTGACGGCAAGAAGAAGAAGGCCCGGGAGCGCCGGCGCTACTGCCTCGAGCGCTACGGCAATTACGACGAGGGCAGCGACACCTATCGCGCCGATGACGGCCGCAGCTACCCCTGCACCTGACGCCGACGCGACGGAGACCGCAATGTTCACGCAATCTTGGGTCCGGACGGCGGCGTCGGCCGGTGCGCGCGCGGAGATGCGGATGAGGACGAGGAGGGTGCAACGATGAAGACGGGTCCGTGGCGCCGGGCGCGCCGGGGAAGCGGAATCCTGGCGGCGACGCTGCTGCTGCCGGCCATGCTCCATCCCGCGCAAGCGCAGCAACAGGCCGCGCCGCCCGCCGCCGGGCGCCGGGTGGCGATCACCTTTGACGACTTGCCCTATGTCCACGCCTCGGCTCCCGAGGCCGGCGGGAAGCGCGCCGCCGCCGACGCCAATCGCGCCATCGTGGCGGTGCTGAAGCGGCAGCGCGTGCCGGCAACCGGCTTCGTCACCGAGCAGCACGTGCGTGCCCTGGGCGATGCCGGCCCCGACTTGCTCCGCGAATGGAACCGCGGCCTGCTGGAGCTCGGCAATCACGGTGCCACCCATGCCGACAGCAACCGACTGGACGTTGACGGCATCGGCCGCGAGGTGGCCGATGGCGAGGCGACGATCCGGCCGATGGCCGAGGCGGCGGGCCGCAAGCTCCGGTTCTTTCGCTTCCCCTACAATCATGTCGGCGACACGGCGGAGAAGCGGCAGGCCGCGGAGGCGCTGCTCGCGGGCCGGGGCTATCGGCTGGCCGCCGCGACGATCGATACGTCCGACTATGTGTTCGACCAGGCCTATGAGCGTGCGCTCGCGGGCGCGGACGACTGGATGCGCCGGCGTATCGAGGAAGCCTATCTCGCGCACAGCCGGACCCAGATCGCCTATTATGCCGCGCTCGACCGCACCGTGCTCGGCTATGAGCCGCCCGCGATCCTGTTGCTGCACCTCAATCGGCTGAACGCGGCGACGCTGGACCGGCTGTTGCGCCTGGTTCGCCAGCAGGGCTATCGCTTCGTCTCGCTGGACGAGGCGCAGTCGGACCCGGCCTATCGGGAGTCGCCGCGCGTCGCGACGAAATACGGCCCGATGTGGGGCTATCGCTGGGCGAACGAGCGCCAGGTCAAGGTCGATGGCAGCAAGGAGCAGGAGCCGCCCGAATGGGTGGCGCGCTATGCGGAGGGCAAGTGACGTTTGCGAATGCAGGACCGGGCCCGGCCGGGACGCTATACACCACCCGACTGACGCTACGGCCGGCGCGCGCCGGGGACCTGGCCGCGATGCACGCGATACTGGGCGACCCGGTGGCGACGGCCTATTGGTCGCACCCGCCCCATTCGGCCATTGGCGAGTCGAGGGAATGGCTGGCGGACATGCTCGCCATCCCACCGGGCCAAGGCGAGGATTTCGTCGTCGAGCATGACGGCGCGGTGATCGGCAAGGCCGGCTTCTACCGGTTCCCGGAGATCGGCCTGATCCTGCACCCGCTGAGCTGGGGCCGCGGATTCGCCACGGAGGCGCTCGGCGCCGTGCTCGCACGGGGGTTCGAACTGCACGGGCTGCCCGCGGTGACCGCCGATGTCGATCCGCGCAATGCCGCGTGCCTGCGCCTGCTGGACCGGCTCGGCTTCCGCGAGACCGGCAGGCGCGAGCGGACCCTGCTCGTCGGGGCGGAATGGTGCGACAGCGTCGATCTGCAGCTGAACCGCGACGCCTTCTTTGCGGCGCAGCGGCTGGCCTGATGCTTCGCACGCTGCTGTCCGGATTGTTGCTGCTGACGGCCGGCTGCGCCACGACCGCCACTTCCGTGCCGCATCGCCGTGACGCCGCGGCGGAATATCTCCGCGCCACCGGCGCGCCGGGCATGGTGATCGGCTGGAGCGATGGCGACGGTCGCTCGCACATCGCCGCCGCCGGCACCGTCAGCCTCGCCACCGGCGTGCCGGTCGACCGGCGCACGGTCTTCCACATGGCCTCGGTGACCAAGCCCTTCGTCGCCGCGGCGATATTGCAGCTGGCCGAGCAGGGGCGGCTCGACCTGGACGCCTCGCCTACCCGCTATCTGCCCTATTTCCGTCTCGCCGATCCCCGCTTCGGGCGGGTCACGATCCGGCAGATGCTCAACCACAGCTCGGGGTTGCCCGATGTCGAGGACTATGAATGGGAGCGCCCGCAGACTTCCGATGCGGCGCTCGAGCAGTGGGTGCGCGGCCTTACCGGGCTGAAGCTGGTGAGCGATCCCGGCGCGGCGGTGCATTACAGCAACCTTGGCTATGACGTGCTTGGCGACGTGATCGCCAAGGTCAGCGGCATGCCGTTCGAACATTATGTGCGCCGGCATGTGCTGGCGCCGCTCGGCATGCGGCACAGCTCGCTGCTGCTCGCCGAAGTCGATCGCCGCCGTCTCTCCGCGCCGCACATGGCGGAGGGCGGGCAGGTGCGGGTGAGCGCGGTCTTCCCCTATAACCGCGTCCATGCGGGCAGCTCGACGCTCTATGCCGATGCGGCCGACATGCTGCGCTGGGCGCGCTATTGGGCGGCGCCGCCGGGGCACGGCATGCGGCGGCTGCTCTCCGATGCCGGTATCGCGGCGATGCTGCGGCCCAGCGCCGTTGTCGATCGTCCGGACCGGGCGCAGTGGGAGCCCGCGATCGGCCTGGGATGGTTCCTGCTGCGGGTCGAAGGGCGCGCCATCGCCTTTCACATGGGGCAGGATGTGGGGTTCACGACCGGGATGATGGTGGAGCCGGGGACCGGCCGGGCCGTGGTGGCGATGAGCAATATCGCCACGGAAGCAGCGGGCGCGCGGATGTTCGACTTGTGCCTGAGCGTGATGACCGCGATGCAGGCACCACCGCCGCCGGCCACGGGAGCCGGCCCCTATCCGCGCAAATGAGGGGCGGCACATGCAGCATATGAAGCATTGGATGGTTCGGCGGGCGATCCCCGCTCTCGCGATTGCCGGTTTCGCGGCCCAGCCCCTGGCGGCCAGGGACGTGACTCCGGCCGCCGTCAGGCTCGATGCCGCGATGGCGCGGCGGATGCCGGAAATCGTGCGGGCGGAGAAGATCGGGGGCATCGGCATCGCGGTGGTCCGCGACGGCCGCCTGATCTGGTCGGGCCATTATGGCGAGCAGGCGCCGGGCGTGCCGATCAGCGCGGACACCGCGTTCAACACCGCGTCGATCGCGAAGACGGTCACGGCGGAGACTCTGCTCGCGCTGGCGGCGGCGCGCCGGATCGACCTGGACGAGCCGATCGCCGCCCATGTCGCGTCGCCGGACCTCGCCGGCGATCCGCGCTACAGGCTGCTCACCACGCGCATTCTGCTCTCGCATCGCTCGGGGCTGCGCAACTGGGCCGACGATTATCCCGAAGGCAGGCTCGCCTTCGACTGGGCGCCCGGCACCCGCTATCGCTATTCGGGCGCGGGCATCGAGCTCGCCGCGCGCTATGCCCAGGCGAAGACGGGCATGACGTTGCGGGCGCTCACCGCGGAAACCCTGCTGCGCCCCTGGGCCATCACGCATATGGCGGTGGGCGAGCTGCCGGGCTGGACCGCGGGGCGACTTGCGCTGCCCATGGGCGCGGACGGCCGGTTCCTCGACATGGCATCGCTGTATCCGGGGCTCCGGGAGGGGAGCGGGCTGGGCGCCGCCTATGACCTGATCGCGACGCCCGACGCCTATGGCGCGTTTCTCGAGCGCCTGATCGCGGCATCGCGGCGGGGATCGGAGACGCGCGCTATCCGCGAGCGGATCGTGACTCCGCTCGCCGGCGACGCGCGCTATGGCTGCGAGCTCCGCTTCACGCGCCGCTGCCCGGATCGCTATGGCTATTCCTTTGGATGGCAGGTGCAGCGCTACGGCCGCCACACCGTGCTCCAGCACACGGGCAATGACGAAGGCGAGACCGATCTCGTCTATTTCTCGCCCGATCGGCGCACGGGGGCGGCCATCTTCGTCAACGGCGCGAACGGATGGGTGCCGATCGTCCGCGCCCTCGAGATCATCGGCGACGAGCCGGAGCTCGCCGGCTATTATCGCGGACTGGTCGAGAAGCTGCTGCACCGGCGCCTCGAGCCCTTGCCCCGGAAGGCCGGCTCCGGCCGAGGTTCGCCCGGCTGACATCGGCGCCCGATCGGGCGCGTTTCCGGAAATGCCGTGCCATCCCGCCGATATGGCGGCGCGATGAAGGGCGATGATACGCGCCCATGCGAGGCTATCGCCTGGGGATGTCTTTTCAGAAAATTTACGCTTTGCTTTCGAAGAGCTTACGCACGGCGATCGGATAGCACGGCATAGTTGCCCATCGGCAGGCCCACAAGGGCCGCGGACTTGAAAGGGGTAACTTCGTGCACTTCAGGAACATATTGCGCGCCACGGCCGCGCTTTCGGCGCTCGCGCTCGGCGCCGCCCAGGCGCCCGCCGCGCTGGCACAGGACCGGGGCACTTCCAGCCCGTCCGGCACCCAGGCAAATCCCGGCGAAGCGCCGACGGTGGAAACCGGCGACTCGATCGTCGTCACCGGCTCGCTGATCCGGCGCACCGACACGGAAACGCCGTCGCCGGTGACCGTGCTCTCGGCCGAGACGCTGGAGCAGCGCGGCCTGAACACCGTCACCGAGGCGCTGCAGCGCCTGTCGGCGGGCAATGCCGGCACGATCACCCAGGGCTGGAACGCGAGCGCCAATTTCGCCGCGGGCGCCAGCGCGATCTCGCTGCGCGGCCTCACCGTGCAGGCCACGCTGACCATCTTCGACGGCCTGCGCATGGCGCCCTATCCGCTCGCGGACGACGGCCAGCGCAACTTCGTCGACATGAACACCATCCCGAACGCGATCATCGAGCGGATCGACGTGCTGAAGGACGGCGCTTCGTCGACCTATGGCGCCGACGCGGTGGCCGGCGTGATCAACGTGATCACCAAGAAGGAGATCAAGGGGCTGCACGCCAATGTCTCGGCCGGCATCTCGCAGCGCGGTGACGCGGGCGAGCAGCGCGCCGACCTGACCTGGGGCTATGGCGACCTCAACGAGCAGGGCTTCAACTTCTATATCGGCGGCGAATATCTGAAGCAGAACCCGCTCTGGGCGCGCGACCGCGACTATCCGTTCAACACCACCGACTGGAGCCGGATCTGCAACGCGGGCGGCGCCTGCATGAAGAACAACAACTGGAACGGCATCAATGTCGATGGTTCGGTGAACGGCATGATCGCCACGCCCAATGTCGCGCTGGTTCGCCCGGTGACGACTCCGGGCGCGGCGATCGGCGCGGGGCGGTTCTCCTATCTCAACGCCTCGGTCGATTGCGGGCGGGCCGCGCGGCGTCAACTCACCGCCGCCCAGATTGCACGGCTGGGCACGGCCCCCGCGAACGGCATCATATGCGAAGGCAATCCGACGGATTATCTGATGCTGCTGCCGGACGTGGAGCGCTTCGGCGTGTCCAGCCGCTTCACCGCCAATATCGGTGATTCGCACCAGTTCTACGCGCAGGCGAACTATTACAAGACGTCCACCCATGCGACGTCCACGCCGAAGCAGTTCAACTATTTCATGCCGGACCCCACCCCCGTGGGCACCTATTATGCGATCATGCCGGTCTATGTCTGCGCGACCGGCGTCGGCACGCCCAACGGGCTGAACACCGGCTGCAACGCCACCAACGGCACGCTCAACCCGCAAAATCCCTTCGCGGCTGCCGGCCAGACCGCGCAGGTCCTGTTCCGTTCGGATCGCCAGCGCGCGGATGATTCGGTGTCGCGGACGCTGCGCGGCACGATCGGCCTGTCCGGCCAGATCGCCGGCTTCGACTATTCGGCGAGCTTCGTCGCCGCCAACTCCAAGCTCACCCGCACCCAGACCAACTATCTCATCGCGCAACGCATCATGGATGTGCTGGCGCGCGGGACGTTCGACTTCACCAACCCGTCCGCCAATCCGCAGAGCGTCTGGGATTATATCGCGCCGAAGAAGAGCACGGTGTCGAACTCGGACCTGTGGCAGGCCACCGCGAGCCTGTCGCGGCACGTGTTCGACCTGCCGGGCGGCGGCGTCGATGCGGCGGGCGGCCTTTCCTATCGCTATGAGTCGATCGATGCGCCGAGCGCCAATCCCGGCAATGACGCGCATCCCTGGGAACGCTATTACGACATCAACGCGGTCGGCACCTCGGGCAGCCGCAAGGTCTTCTCGGCCTTTGGCGAAATCCAGGCGACCGCGCTGGACAAGATCGAGCTGAACCTCTCGGGCCGCTATGATTCCTATTCGACCGGGCAGAAGAATTTCTCGCCCAAGGTCGGTGCCAAGATCACCCCGATCCGCGCGCTTGCGGTGCGCGGCACCTGGTCGAAGGGCTTCCGCATCCCGAGCTTCAACGAAGCCTTCGGCCTGCCGACCACCGGCTTCGTGACTCGCGGCGGCGGCACCTTCTGCCAGACCTATGCGAGCTTCTGCGCGGCGCATGGCAACAATGCCTATGCCACCCAGCAATTCGCCCTGGGCCTCACCAATGTGGGCAATCCCGCGCTGCGGCCGGAGAAGTCGGAAAGCCTGACCGCCGGGCTGATCTTCGAGCCGATCCGCGGGCTGAGCTTCACGGTCGATTTCTGGCGGATCAAGGTCAAGGACCAGATCGTCGGCGTGAACAACACCGCGCCGGTGCTCGACGCCTATTACCGCAACAACGGCGTCGTGAACATTCCGGGCTTCACCGTCCGGCCCGGGCCGGTGGATCCGGCCAATCCGAACGCATTGCCGCATATCGGCACCATCCAGGCGTCCTATGCCAATGCCAACAATCAGGTCGTCCAGGGCATCGACGCCGGCTTCAACGCCAATCTGAAGCTGGCCGAGGGCGTGCGCTGGATCAGCGCGTTCGAGGCATCGTATCTCGACAAGAACCATCTCACGCTGGTCGACCCGATCACCGGCGTGGCGCAGCCGACGCAGCGTTATGAGGGCACGCTGAGCCCGTGCAACAACACCTCGTGCTCGGGCTCGCCGCGCTGGCGGGCCAGCTGGCAGAACACGCTGCAGCTCGGCGCCACCAGCGTGACGGCCACCGCCTATTACACGGCCGGCTATCACGTATCGCAGGTCGACTATGGCGCGACGCCGTTCGACTGCGCGAGCGCGGTCGAGCATGGCGCCGTGACCTATGGCGACGGCACGCCGGTGCAGTGCCGCTCGAAGGACATCTGGAACGTCGACCTCACCATCCAGCACCGGATCAACGACAATTTCGCCCTGTCGCTGAACGTGATGAACCTGCTCGACACCAAGCCGCCCTTCGATCCGAACGCCGCCTACAGCATCTTCGGCTACAACCCGGCCTGGGCCGGCCCGAACATCATGGGCCGCTATTTCCGCGTCGGCGCGAAAGTGGACTTCTGATCCGATCGACCAGCCCCGAGGCGCTGGCTGATCGCAACTTCGCAGTGTCTCATATTCTCGGGCGGCCCCAGCGGGCCGCCCGCTTTTTACGTGCCCTCGCGATGCCGCTATAAATTAATTGATTCATGAATGAAGATTGACATGCCCGGCCTGGTCATGCTGTGTCGTCGCATGCGGCGCAGAGACCGCGCGGGAGAGAAGACGTGCCATTCGTCCAGAGCAACGGCGCAAGAATCCATTGGGAAGCGCAAGGCAGCGGCACGCCGGTGCTGCTGATCATGGGCCATCTCTACAGTTCGCGGATGTGGTATCCGCTGCTGCCGGCGCTCACGCGGCACCACCGCGCGATCTGGTTCGACAATCGCGGCACGGGCGACAGCGACACCACGCCGGGCGTCACGATCGAGCAGTTCGCCGCCGATGCGCTGGCGGTGCTCGAGGCGGCGGGCGAGCGCAGCGCGCATGTCTATGGCGTCTCGATGGGCGGCGGCATCGCGGCCGAGTTCGCGATGGCATATCCGGAACGCACCCGCTCGGTGACTTTGGGCTGCACGATGCTCAAGACCGAGAAGACCAGGATGCGGGGCGCGCAGAAACTGATCTACGGCCTGCCGCGCTGGCTGGTGCGGGCGATGTTCAAGCGCGCCAAGCCGGAAGCCTATGGCTCGGCCGCGCCGCGCGAGGCGGCCCTGCACGATATCGGCGTGCTGTCGCGCGATCGCTTCACCATGGCCGGCGTGCGCGCCCAGGTCCTGGCGATCGCGGCCTATGCCACCACCACCGAGCGGGCGCGGGACCGGATGACCATGCCCGTGCTCGTGCTGCACGGCGACGAGGACAAGGCCGTCCCGGTCGAGAAGGGTCGCGAGCTGCACGCGATCATCCCCGGCAGCCGATATGTCGAGTTCAAGGGCGCCGGGCACAATTATCTGGTCGCCGACAATGCCGGCTCGACCGCGGCGTTCCTCGATTTCGTCGCGGCGGCCGATCGCGCGCGGGGCGGCGAATGACGGCGCGCGCCCGCATTGCCGGCGTCGGCATGATCCCCTTCGCCAAGCCCGGCCGGAGCGAGGATTGGGACGTCATGGCCGAGCAGGCGATCCGCCTCGCGCTCGCCGATGCGGGAGTCGATTATGGCCGGATCCAGCAGGCCTATGCCGGCTATGTCTATGCCGATTCCACCGCGGGCCAGTCGGCGCTCTACCGCGTCGGCTGCACCGGCATCCCGATCGTCAACGTCAACAACAATTGCTCGACCGGCTCCACCGCCCTGTTCCTCGCCCGCCAGGCGATCGAGAGCGGCGTCGCGGAATGCGTGCTGGCGTTCGGCTTCGAGCAGATGCTGCCGGGCGCGCTCGGGGCAGTGTTCGCCGATCGCAAGCGGTCGCTCGATCACCATCTGAGCCGGCAGGAAGCGCTGCTCGGCCGGGACGATGCCGTGCCGCTGGTCGCCCAGCAGTTCGGCGGCGCCGGACTCGATTATCAGCAGCGCCACGGCGCGCCCGACGAAGTGTTCGGCATGATCGCGGTCAAGGCCCGGGCCCATGCCGCGCACAACCCGCTGGCGCTGTTCCGCGAGCCGCTGACGCTCGAGGAAGTGATGGCGTCGGCGCATCTCCACGGCCCGCTCACGCGCTTCCAGGCCTGCCCGCCCACCTGCGGCGCGGCGGCGGCGGTGCTGGTATCGCCGGCCTTCGCGGCGCGGCACGGGCTGGACGCGGGGGTGGAGATCGTCGCCCAGGCAATGACCACGGACTATGCCGAGACCTTCGAAAGCGGATCGATGATGAGCGTCGTCGGCTATGAGATGACGCGCGAGGCGGCGCGGACGGTCTATGACCGCGCCGGCGTGGGGCCGGACGACATCCGGGCGATCGAGCTGCACGACTGTTTCACCGCCAATGAGCTGATCAGCTACGAGGCGCTCGGCCTGTGCCCGGAGGGCGGGGCGGAGGCCTATATCCGCGACGGCGGCAATACCCATGGCGGCCGGCACGTGACCAACCCCTCGGGCGGGCTGCTTTCCAAGGGCCATCCGCTCGGTGCCACCGGCCTCGCCCAATGCCATGAGCTGACCCAGCAGCTGCGCGGCAATGCCGGCGGCCGCCAGGTGGAGGGCGTGCGCTTCGGCCTCCAGCACAATCTGGGGCTGGGCGGCGCCTGCGTCGTCACGCTCTACGGCCGCGCCTGATGCGAGCGCTCGCCGGCAAGGTCGCGATCGTCACGGGATCGGGGCGGGGGATCGGGCGGGCGGTCGCGCTGAAGCTGGCGGCGCAGGGGGCGGCGATCGTCGTCAACGATCTCGACGCGGAACCCGCGCTCGCGGTGGTCGATGCGATCCGCGCCGCCGGCGGGCGGGCAGTGGCCTGCAACGGCAGCGTCACCGCGCCCGATTTCGGGGAGCGCATCGTCCGGGCCGCGCTCGACGGGTTCGGCGGGCTCGACATCATCGTCAACAATGCCGGCTACACCCGCGACGGCGTGATCCACAAGCAGAGCGACGAGCAGTTCCAGGCGATGCTGGACGTGCACGTCACCGCGCCCTTCCGCATCCTGCGCGCCGCCGCCGAGCCGTGGCGGACCATGGCGAAGGCGGAAGCCGCCGCCGGGCGCGAAGTGATCCGCAAGGTGGTCAACATCTCCTCGATCTCCGGCCTCGGCGGCAATCCCGGCCAGGTCAACTATGCCGCGGCCAAATCCGCCGTGATCGGCATGACAAAAACGCTCGCCAAGGAATGGGGCCGGCTGAAGGTCTGCGTGAACTGCGTCGCGTTCGGCTTTATCGAGACGCGGCTGAACCTGCCCGACGACCACCCGGACACCCATGCCGAGATCGAGGGCCGGCCGCTCCGGTTCGGCGTGCCCGCCGGGTTCCGCGAGACGGTGGCCGCGCAGATCCCGCTCGGCCGCCCTGGCACGCCCGAGGAAGCGGCGGGCGGCGTCTATTTCTTCTGCGCGCCGGAAAGCGACTATGTGAGCGGCCAGACGCTGCTAGTCTCGGGCGGCCTGGGTATCTGATCGGAGCATGAGCATGACCGGAACGCGCCATCTCGTCGATCCGGAGCTGCTCGACCTGCTCGAACTCTGGCCCGCGGTCACGCTCGACGCGAGCCTGTTGCCGCTGGTCCGCGCGCCCGGGCGCATCCCGCTGGGCGAAGTGGAGAATCCCGAGCGCGTCGACAAGCGCGCGCTGGCCGCGCCGGGCCGCGACGGCGCGCCGGACGTGCCGATGCTGCTCTATCGTCCGGCGGGGAGCGCGGGCGCGGTCCTGCCGTGCATCTATCATATCCATGGCGGCGGCTATGTCGGCGGAGCGGCGGTGACGCTGGAGCCGGTCCACCGGCACATGGTCGAGCTGCTGGGCTGCGCGCTGGTCAGCGTCGACTATCGCCTGGCGCCCGAGACGCCGTTCCCGGGGCCGCTCGAGGATTGCTATGCCGGCCTTGCCTGGCTCCATGCGCAGGCGCCCGCGCTGGAGATCGACCCGGCGCGGACCGGCATTCGCGGCGAGAGCGCCGGGGGCGGCCTCGCCGCCGCGCTGGCGCTGCTGGTGCGGGATCGCGGGGAATTCGCGATCGCCTTCCAGCAGCTGATCTATCCGATGCTCGACGATCGCACCTGCGCCGCCGATCCCAATCCCCATGCCGGCGAGTTCATCTGGAACGCGGGCAGCAACCGCTTCGGCTGGCGCAGCTATCTGGGCCGGGAGCCGGGCGGGGAGGGCGTCTCGCCCTATGCCGCGGCCGCCCGCGCCGGGAACCTTGCCGGCCTGCCGCCGGCCTTTCTGTCCTCGGGGGCGCTCGACCTCTTCATCGACGAGGACCTGGCCTATGCCGCCCGCCTGATCCGCGCCGGCGTGCCCACCGAATTGCACGTCTATCCGGGTGGCTTCCACGGCTTCAACGTCCACAAGACGGCGGGCGTGTCGGTGCGTTCGAACCGCGACGCCGACGACTGGCTGAAACGGCACCTCTTCCCCTGAGCCCCTCCCCCCGCGGGGGGAGGAGCGCGGAGCATCATGCTCCGGCCGGGATCATCTTCGCGTTCGGATCCAGCGCCACTTCCTGCGGCGCGTTGCGCATCGCGATCCAGAAGCCGGCCAGCGATATCGCGCCGGTCACGACGCCCATGACGGCGACCGCCTCGCCCAGGCCCCATTGGCCGGTGCTGAAGGTCGAGAGCCAGACGACCAGGGGCGGCGCCACGCCGGCGCCCACCATGGTGCCGGCGATCTTCATTCCGGCCAGCGTCACGGCGCGGTCCTCGTTGGGGATCAGCACGGCGATCGCCGCCGAGGAGACCAGGTTGACGATCGTCCCGCCCACCAGCAGCGCGAACAGCACCCAGGCGAAGCCCTGGACGGTCGGCATGATCGAGAAGGCTCCGGCGGGGATGGTCAGCCCGGTGGCGATCGCGGCGGGCAGCAGGATCGCGCCGCGCATCTTGAGCTTGCCCGCCGCGTCCGCCGCGAAGCCGCCGATGATCGATCCGACGATGCCCGATCCCAGGATCACCGCGCCCACCCAGCCGCCGAACGATCCCGGCGCCTGATTGTACTGGCGGATCAGCAGCGATCCCATCCAGATCGCGGCGGCGCCCTCGGCCATGCCGCCGGTCAGCTGGCCGAGCAGCAGCGGCCCCAGGAACTTGCGTCGCCGCCAGAAGGCTTCCATCGCCAGGCGCAGCGAGACGCTGGTCTGCTCCACTTCGTAGCGCGGCGGCTCCTTGATGAAGACGAGCGGGATCACGGCCAGCGCCGCGCCGACGCCGACGAGCAGATGCACTTCGCGCCACGGAGTCAGCCCGAGCAGGCCCGATCCCGGATGCGCGGTCAGATAGCCGAACAGCGAGCCGCCGATCGCGAAGGAAGCCGCGGCACCCGCCCAGGCGCCGATCGAGACCAGCAGCATCGAGCGGCCGCGCCGATCGGGCATGCACACGTCGGCGAGCAGCGAGATCAGCACCGGAAATGCGGTGCCGGCACCGATGCCGGCGATCAGCCGCGCGACGAACAGCCCGGTGAAGTTCGGGGCAAAGGCAGTCGCGATCGTGCCAACCGCCCAGAAGGAGGCCAGGATCACCAGCAGCCGGGTGCGCGTGCTGTGGTCGACCAGCCAGGCGATCGGCAGCGAGAGCAGCGCGATCGGGATCGCCGTCGCCCCGCCGGCCAGCAGGCCGATATCGAGGTCGCGCAGGTGCAGTTCGGCCTTTACCGCTTCCTGCAAGGGGCTCAGCAGCCCGCCCACGGTCAGCGCGGAGAAGAGCGTGAGCGTCAGCAGCCAGATGACGCCCCATCTGGTCGGGCGGATCGCGACGGCTGGCGGCACGGGGGGCGAGACTTCGGGCGTGTCGGCCGCTTCGGTGGGTTGGAGCACGATCGTTCCTTTGCTCGGCGATCGGCTGCCGGGCGACGCGGGCCGCCCGGCAGCGCGTCGGTTTCTACAGGTTGAAGAAATGGTCCCAGATATAGGGGGCGACGTCGATCGGTGCCTTGTCCGGGTTGCTGCCCAGCTCGGTATAGCCGTTGTAGAGGACGTGCCCGCCGTTCGCGATCGTCACCAGCCCGGCGCGCACGCCGCCATTGCAGCTGCGATATTCCTCGAGCCGCGATCCGGCATAATGCGAGCCGTCGGGCAGCTGCTCGCGATAGAGGTCGTCGCTGCAGCCGAGGATCGCCTTCCATGCCGCCAGGCTCTCGCGCGCGCCCTGTACGCCGAGCGGGAAGCCGGCCAGGTCGTTGGGCAGCCCCGCCGGGGCGCTGTTGCCGGCATAGCTGATCGTGGTGTCGGCGGTGCCGGCGATTTCCCAGATGCCGATCGGCCGCGCCGGGGCGCAGCTCGCGCGGTTGAGCGGAAAGGAGACCGATACGACGGCGCGCACCAGGTCCGCCGCCTCGCAGGCCATGCGTTGCGCCATGCCGCCGCCGTTCGAGATGCCGGTGACGAACACGCGGTCGCCGTCGATATTGGCATAGGTCTTCATCGCGCCGATGATCGCGCGGTTGAAGCCGACATCGTCGACGTTCAGCGCATCGCCCAGGAAGCAGCAGCCATAGGCGTTCCACGAAAGGCTGACGCCGTTCGGCCACACCGCGATGAAGCCGCGCTTGTCCGATTCCGCCAGCTGGCCCGACCATTGCCGCTCATTGGCGGCGTCCTTGCTGAAGCCGTGGAAGTCGAGCAGCAGCGGCACCGCCTTCTGCCCGGTATAGCTGGCCGGGACGTGCACCAGATAGTTGCGCAGCAGCCCCTTGTGCAGCGTCGTGATCGAATAGTCGCCGGGCGCGAAGCAGATGCCCGTGCAGGGCGCGGCCATGGCGGGGCTGGCGGCCAGGGCCGTGGCCAGCGCCAGCAGCAGCGCCGCCCAGTGAAGCCGGAAACGCGAAAGACGTGCCTTCATTGCAGTTTCTCCTCTCCTGTTCGTTTCTTCTGGTTCTTCCTCTCATGGGCCGGCCCGGCTCGGCGGTGGCGGCAAGGGTTTCAGGCCACCATCGTCGTTGAGCTCGGCGGGAAGCGGGGGATCGGTGAAATCCTTGCGCACCTGCATCTTCGCGGGCGGCGTTTGCGGGGGTGCGGCGGTCGGCGCCGCGCCTGGCAGCCGCTCGATATGATCGGTGGCGGGCGGCGCGGCGGACGCCTTGGGAGCGGGGGAAGGGGCGGCCGCCACGCCCTGCGCCGGCACGATTACGGTGCCCGATTGCGGCGCACTCCGGTCGCAGCCGGCAAGCGCGAGCATCGCCAGCACGGGCATGGCGCTTCGGCGCGCGAGCCGGCGCGGTCGTCCAGCCTTCATGTCGCTCTCCCATCGGCGCCGCGTTTCCGGCGTCCGTCCGCGGTGCATATCAGCGATGTAAGAAGTTCACTAGAAAATAAATGAAGATTGACACGCCGTTCCGGCCGGTGCCATCCAAAAGGCCGAAAAGAAATGGCGTTTGGAGAGCGTTGGCATGCACGAGGGGCGGCCCTGGACGGGGGATGTGCGGGAACTGGGCGGCTTGCAGCCCTATGAGCTGACGCTCGACAAGTTCCTCGCGCACGCCGCGAAATGGCATCCGCGCGGGCAGGTGGTGACCGGCGGCGGCCTTGGCGGCCCGGTGGTGCGAGCCGAATATCCTGCGCTCCGGGAGCGCGCCAACTGCCTCTCGGGAGCCCTTGCCTCGCTTGGCCTCGCGAAGGGAAATCGTATCGCGGTTCTCGCCTGGAACAGCCAGGGGCACATGGAACTCTGGTATGCGGCGTTCGGCATGGGCGTGAGCTGCCACACGCTCAACCCGCGCCTGGGCGTCGCCCAGCTCGCCGACATGATCCGCCAGGCCGATGACCGCCTCCTCGCGATCAGCCCCGATCAGGGCGCCGTCGCGGAGGAGCTGGTGCGCGCATGCCCCGGCATCGCGCAGGTCCTGGTCCTCGACGAGCCCGGCGCGGATTTCCCGCCCCCCGATTGCGGCGCGGTGCCCGTGTGGACGCAGCGGCGATTGCTCGCCGAGCGCGGCACGCCGTTCGCCTGGGGCGGCTTCTCCGAGCGCGAGGAAGCGGGCCTCTGCTTCACCTCGGGCACCACCGGCGCGCCCAAGGGCGTGCCCTACAGCCATCGCTGCAACTATCTGGTCACGCTCTCGCTGCTGCAGAGCGACGTGATGGGCATCAACGCGCGCGACACGATCCTCGCCGCCGTCCCGATGTTCCACGCCAATGGCTGGGGCCTGCCCTTCGCGGCGCCCGCGGCGGGGGCGCGGCTGGTCTTCTCCGGCCGCCACAATGACGGCGCCAGCCTCGCCGCGCTGATCCGCGGCGAAGGCGTCACCCTGGCCGTGGGCGTCCCCACCGTCTGGCTCGGCCTGATCGAACATCTCGAGGCGACCGGCGAGACCTTGCCCAGCCTCCGGCGCGTGCTGCTCGGCGGCTCGGGCGTGCCCCAGGCGTTGATCGATCGCATCGAGTCGCGGCTCGGCGTCCGCGTCCAGACCAGCTGGGGCATGACCGAGCTCTCGCCGCTCGGCACCGTAACTCCGCCCGCCGATGCCGGGCGCGCGAGCATCGCCGGCCGCCCGCCGGTCGGCGTCGATCTGCGGCTGGTCGATGCCGACGGACAGGAGCTCGCCAAGCAGCGCGGCGTGGAAGGGCATCTCCAGGTCCGCGGCGCGAGCACCGTCCATTGCTATTTCGGCCAGGAGACTCCGGCGACCGACGGCCAGGGCTGGTTCGACACCGGCGATCTCGCGACGATCGATGCCGAGGGCAATCTCGCGATCACGGGCCGCGCCAAGGATCTGATCAAGTCGGGCGGCGAGTGGATCAATCCCGGCGAGATCGAAGCGATCGTCGGCAATCTCCCCGGCATCTCGCTGGTCGCGGTGATCGGCCGCGCACATGCCAAATGGACCGAGCGCCCGGTGCTCGTGATCGAAGGCGAAGGCGCATCGGACGAGGCGATCCGCGCCGCGCTAGACGGCGCCGTCCCGCGCTGGTGGATGCCCGATGCGATCGAGCGGGTCGAGCAGATGCCGCTCGCGATGACTGGCAAGATCGACAAGCAGGCGCTGCGTCGCCGTTTCGGCACGGATCCCGCCACGGGCGCCTGATTATGATCTTGATTTATGAATCAATGAATGTTGAACTTGATTCGTGAATCAGTAAGTTGAGTCGCACGCCACCTCAAAGAGGGGCGCACCTGGGAGGATGATATGAAGGCCTTTTGCTGGCTGACGGTGTCCGCCGTCGCTCTGATGACCGCCGGCGCCGCACGGGCGCAGACCACCGACACCGCCGCCGATCCCGCGCCAGCCGCCCAGGCCGATGCGCCGGCGGATCATTCGAACGAGATCGTCGTCACTGCCGAGCGCCGCTCGACCAGCTTGCAGCGCACCGGCGTCGCTGCGACCGTCCTGACCGGCGATGACCTGGTCAGGAAGAGCGTCAACGGGGTCGAGCAGCTCCAGTTCGCCACGCCCTCGCTGACCGTCAACACCACCGGCCAGGGCAATGCGTTCAACATCCGCGGCATCGGCAAGACCGAGCAGACCAGCGCGATCGGCGTGGGCGTCGTCACTTATCGCGACGGCGTCGCCACGCTGCCGGGCTATTTCCAGAGCGAGCCCTATTACGACATCGCCAGCGTCGAGGTGCTGCGCGGCCCGCAGGGCACGTTCGCGGGCGGCAACGCCACCGGCGGCGCCGTCTTCATCACCGAAGTGAACCCGTCGACCGACATGGTGAAGGGCTATGCCCTCGCCCAATATGGCAACTACAACGACATCAAGCTGCAGGGCGCGGTCAACCTGCCGGTGAGCGACACGCTGGCGTTCCGCTTCGCCGGCAACATGGAGCGCCGCGACACCTTCTACAATGTGAGCGGCCCCTGGACCGGCAATCCCGGTAACCGCCGCGACTATAGCGGCCGTGCCAGCATGCTCTGGCAGCCCAGCGCGAACTTCCGCGTGCTGCTGAAGGGCGATTACAACAATATCGAATATGGCGGGCTGCCCGCCGGCCCGGCGACTGCCACGGGCGATCCGCTCAACGTCGCCAACAACACCTATCTGAACGGGCGCGACGAGTTTGGCCGCATCGTGCTCAACATGGCCTATACCACCGATGGCGGCGTGACCCTGCGCTCGATCAGCGGCTATCAGCGCGGCACCACCCAGATCGACTATGATTCGGACGGCACCGCCAACGCGCCCAGCCTGGCCGCGCCGCAGACCGCGTTCCACGACAAGATCAGCGAGGAGATCTGGTCGCAGGAATTCAACATCGTCTCGCCCGATGGCGGGCCCTTCACCTGGGTGCTGGGCGGCTATTGGCAGAGCGACAAGATCATCATCCCCAAGGGCGGCTATTTCAGCGATGTGACGCCCAACCTGTTCCCGGTGCTGATCGACGTCGCGATCGAGGGCACCAACCCCAAGACCGCGCTCGCCGCGTTCGGCCAGGTCGGCTACGAGCTGACCAAGGGGCTGCAGCTCACCGTCGGCGCCCGCTGGTCGCGCACCACTTCGCGCAACGACGCGGTGTCGACCACGCCGCAGTATCCGCCGCTCCAGCTCGCCCAGCATGATTTCACCGCCGACAAGAAGCTGAACGGCAAGGTCGCGCTGAACTGGACGGTCGATGCGAGCAACTTCCTCTATGCGTTCGTGGCGACGGGCAGCAAGGCGGGCGGGCTCAACGGCCCGAACCTGGTCGGCGCGCCGCCCCGCGCCTTCGCCGCCGAAGACGTGACCGACTATGAGATCGGCTGGAAGGGCACCTTCATGGGCGGCCGCCTGCGCACCCAGCTTGGCGGCTATTACAACGAATACAAGGGCTTCCAGGTCAACATCGTCGATCCGACGACGCCCAGCATCTCGTCGATCTACAATGTGCCCGGCAAGACCAAGCTCTATGGCGTCGAATTCTCGGCCCAGGGCAATTTCGACGCCTTCTCGTTCGACCTGTCGGGCTCGGTCTCGAACTCGGAGCTCGGCAACTTCCATGCGGCCGACGCCCGGCTCGGCGCGGCGCCGGCGGTGTGCAACCCCGCCACCGGCCCGACCACCGCGCGCTGCCTCGACCTGACCGGCAACGAGCAGGCCTATGCGCCCAAGTTCACGCTGAGCGCCGGCGCGCAATATGCCATCGCGCTGGGCGGCGACGCGACGCTCACCCCGCGGGTCGACTATGCGCATATCGGCGCGGTGTGGGGCACGCTGTTCCAGAACGTCGCCCGCGGCGACCGGATCGGCGCGCGCGACATCGTCAACGCGCAGCTGACGCTGGCGACCGGCCCCTGGTCGATCGCCGCCTATTCGACCAACCTCACCGACGAGCATTATGTCGCGGCGATCAACGGCAATCGCCGCCTTGCCGGGGCGCCGCGCCAATATGGCCTGCGCGTCAGCCGTACCTTCTGATCCGTGCCCGCGTGCCGGCTCCGGCCGGCGCGCGGGGCGGTATTTGCATCCGGGACGAAGTTGGACAAAAGCCATGGATCAGGCGGGCCTTTCCACTACGGCAATTGCTGGCGGCAGGGCCTCGTCGATCGATGGAGCGACAATGACCGAAGCCAAGCCCAAGCGGCGCACCAAGGCGCAACAGCGCGCCGAGACGCTGGAAGTGATCCTCGACGCGGCGGAATATCTGTTCTCGCAGCGCGGGCTCTATGGCGTGACTTTGAAGGACGTGGCGCAGCAGGCGGACGTCCATACTTCGCTGCTCCATTATTATTTCGACGACAAGAAGGCGATGTTCGACGCCGTCTTCGCCCGGCGCGCGCATGTGACGGCGGACAAGCGCATGGCGGCGCTCGATCGCTATGCCGGCGAGTGCCGTGGCAAGCCGACGGTGGAAGGGGCGCTGCGGGCGTTCCTCGACACCGATCTCGATCTCTACATCCAGGGCGGCGAGGGCTGGCGCAACTTCGCCGGGCTGGGCGCCCAGGTGGCGATGGCTCCGGTCTGGGGCGCGAAGCTGTTCGACGAGCATTTCGATCCGGTCGTGCTCAAGCTGATCGGGCTGCTGCGGCAGGCGCTGCCCGAATGTCCGGAAGAGGATATCTTCTGGGGTTATCACTTCGTCACCGGCGCGCTGGTGATGACGCTGGCGCGCACCGGGCGCATCGACCAGCTTTCGCACGGGCTCTGCAAGTCCGAGGATTTCCCCGCCGTGAAGGCGCGCATGGCCCGTTTCCTGGCGTTCGGTTTCGAAGGCATCTGCCGCGACCGCGCCGAGGCCCGGGCGGCCGCGTCGGGCTGAGCGGGCGGGATTGCATGTTCACGCGCGCCATCCTGGCCGGGGCGGATAGTTTGCACCGTATCGATGCGGAGGCGTTCGCCGCCTGAGCGGGGCGCCTTCCGAGCTGAAGAGGGTTGGACCATGAGCAAATTCGTCAGTGCCTGGCGGATACGGGATTTTGCGCCTGGCGAAGGTGTGCCGGCCGGCGCCATGGCGGGCGAGGGAGAGGGCTGGATTCCGGCCTCCGCGCCCGGCGACAGCTATCGCGCGCTGATCGAGGCCGGGCGCCTCGCCGATCCCTATGTCGGGCGGAATGAGGCGGAGGCCGCCTGGGTGCGCGATCGCGAATGGTGGTGGCACGCGCGGGTGGAGGTCGGCGCGGACGACGAACTGGTGTTCGATGGCCTCGACACCTTCGCCGACATCCATCTGGGCGGGGTGCTGCTCGGCAGCGCCGACAACATGTTCCGCAGCTGGCGCTTCGATCTCTCCGGGCGCGCGCCCGGTACGCACGACCTGGCGATCTGCTTCCACCCGACCGCGCTGAAGGTGGCCGGCGCGCCGCTTCCGGTCTGGCCCGTCTTCACCGACCGGATCAGCCGCTCGCGCCGTACCCTGATGCGCAAGGCGCAGTTCGGCTGGGGCTGGGACTGGGGACCCGACCTGCCGACCATCGGCATCTGGAAGCCGGTGCGGATCGAGCCCAGGGGCGCGACGCTCCGGAGCCTGAACTTCACCACCCATGCCATTGCGGGCGCGGCGGAAGTCAGTATCGATCTCGTGCTCTCCGAACCCGCCGACATCGCCGTCGAGCTGCTCGACCCCCAGGGCGTTTCCGTCGCCCGCGCGGCCCGCCATGGCTCGGGCCGTGTCGCGATGGCCGTGCCCGATCCCCAGCTCTGGTGGACCGCGGATCTCGGTGCCCAGCCGCTCTACACTCTGGTCGCCAGCATCGGCGGCCGGACGATCCGGCACCGCGTCGGCATCCGCACGATCGCGATCGACCAGTCCCCCGATCCCGACGAGCCGGGCACCAGTTTCTTCCGCTTCGTCCTCAACGGTGTCCCGATCTTCGCCAGGGGCGCCAATTGGGTGCCCGCCAGCTCTTTCGTCGGGGCGATTCCGGACGCGACCTATCGCGACCTGCTCGAGCGCGCGGCCGGCGCCAACATGAACATGATCCGCGTCTGGGGTGGCGGCATCTACGAGCACGACATCTTCTATGCGGAGTGCGACCGGCTTGGCCTGCTGGTGTGGCAGGACTTCATGTTCGCCTGCGCGCCCTATCCCGACGACGACCCCGTCTTTGTCGAGAATGTCCGCGCCGAAGTGAGCGAGCAGGTATCGCGCCTGCGCCATCATGCCTGCCTGGCGCTCTGGTGCGGCAACAACGAGAACCAGGGCATCCAGTTCTTCGCCGACCATGCCACCGGCACCGCCACTCCGCTTGCCGGCCTGAAATTCTACGACGAGCTGATCCCGGGGATCCTCGCCGATCTCGACTCCGCGACGCCCTATTGGCCGGGCAGCCCCTGGGGCGGGCCCAGCCCCAATTCGATGCGCGGCGGCGACGTGCACAACTGGACGGTGTGGCACGGCATCCCGCTGGTGCCGGACACCGAGGCGGTGGGCGGCAACGACAGCTCGCCCGAGGGCGTCGCCTTCACCCGCTATGCCGAGGACATGGCCCGCTTCGTCAGCGAGTTCGGCATCCAGGGCGCGCCGGACATCGGTACGCTCGCGCGCTGGATGGCGCCCGGGGACCTGGTGCTCGGCAGCCAGGGCTTTCTCGAGCGGATCAAGGATGTGGCCGACAAGGCCAGCGCGATGATGGTGCCGGTCACCGGCCTGCCCGCGACGCTGCGGGACTATGTCGACTTCACCATGCTCACTCAGGCCGAGGGGCTGAAATTCGGCATCGAGCATTATCGCCGCCGCAAGCCGCATTGCTCGGGCGCGCTGATCTGGCAGCACAATGATTGCTGGCCCTGTGTGAGCTGGAGCCTGATCGACCATGACGGCGTCGCCAAATCGGCCTGGTACGCCACGCGCCGCGCCTTTGCGCCGGTGCTGGCCTCCTTCCGGCGCGAGGGCGACATGGCCGAGCTCTGGATCACCAACGACACGCTCGCGCCGCTTTGCGACAGCGCGACGATCCAGCTCGCGTCGCTGGAGGGCGGCGCCGAATGGACCGAGCGGCTCGCGTTCGAAGTGCCGGCCAATGCCAGCCGCCGCATCTGGCGCGGCACTGCGCGGGATGCCGCGGATCGCGTCCTCCTCGTGCGAAGCGCGGCCTTTGCGCCCAACCGGCTGTTGCTGGCGGCGGTCAAGGACCTGGCGCTGGCCCGCGATCCGGGGTTGCGCGTGGACCATGTGCGAGCCGGCGCTGCGCTGCGCGTCACGCTCTCCGCCGAACGCTATGCGCTGGCCGTCCAGCTGCGCTCCGAGGATCCCGAGCTGCGCTTCAGCGACAATCATTTCGACCTGGCCGGCGGCGAGCAATGCGTCGTCACGGTCACCCGCAACGGCGGCGGCGAGGTGCGGCGCGAGGCGATCGAAGCGACCAGCTGGAACGGGCGCGCCTGATGGAGCGGGTGGCCCCGGAGCAGGTCGGCCTCACCGCCGGCGGGCTCGATGCCGTGGATGCCGCGGTGCAGGCACGGATCGACCAGGGCGTCGTCGCGGGCGCGGTCACGCTCACGCTCCGCCATGGCAGGATCGCGCGCATCCGCAACCTGGGGCTCGACGATATCGAGGCCGGCACGCCGCTCGCGGAGGACATGATCTTCCGCATCTTCTCGATGACCAAGCCGATCACCGCGACGGCGATGATGATCCTGCACGACGAGGGCCTGTGGCGCCCGGAGGACCCGATTGCCCGCCATCTTCCCGAACTGGCCGATCTCCAGGTGCTCGTGGGGGAGGATGGCCGCGCCGCGCCCGATCACCCGCCGACCATGGCCGAGCTGATGACGCATCGCGCCGGCTTCGCCTATGGCCTGCCGCTCGGCGAGCCGAAGGACCGGATCGAAGCGCTCTACCGGCAGGCGGCCATCCTCTCGGCGCCCGGCCTGGACGAGATGGTCGCGCGGCTGGCGACGGTGCCGCTCGCGCATCAGCCCGGCACCTTGTGGCGCTACAGCCTGTCGATGGATGTGCAGGGCGCGATCATCGCGCGGCTGAGCGGCCAGGGCCTGGCCGATTTCATGCGCACGCGCATCTTCGAGCCGCTGGGCATGGCCGACACCGCATTCTTCGTGCCGCCGGAAAAGCGCCACCGCCTCGCCAGCCTCTATTTCAAGCCGCTGGACGGCCCGCTGGAAAAGCTCGCCGCCAATCCGATGCGGCCGGATCCGGACAGCGAGCCCGGCCTCGCCATGGCTGGGGCCGGGCTCTACGCGACGGCCCTGGACTATGCCCGCTATGCCCAGATGCTGCTGAACGGCGGCACGCTGGACGGGCGCCGGATCGTCAGCGCCGCGGGGGTGCGCGCGCAGATGACCAACCGCTTGCCCGACGCCTTGCTCGAGACCCGCTTCGTCGCCGGGCACCAGCGGTTCCGGCCCGGCTTCGGCTATGGCTATAACGGCGTGGTCTTCACCGATCCCGAACGTGCCGGCGTGCCGGTGGGGCGCGGCACCTATCATTGGGACGGTGCCGCGGGCACCTGGTTCTGGGTCGATCCCGAGAATGATCTCGCGTTCGTGGGGATGATCCAGCTGCTGTCCTATGGCGCGCCACCGCTGCAGGAGATCACCCAGACGCTGATGGCGGCGGCGATCGGCGCTTCCTGACCGAGCGGGTGGCGCCGCGCCGTCGGTCCTTGTAAGCAGGGGCATAATTTGCCCAATCGGACCGGCTCCCCCTTTCGTGTGAGGAGCCGATGAGCGTTTTCAAATTTGTCCAGCCAACGGGCATAATTTGTCCGCTCTCTCGGACGGGATTTACGAAAACTTGTCCAAGTTAATGCGTAATAGCTCGCTCGAAGCAAAAGGCATGCAGCGCAGATTTTCTTCGAGGTGGCGCGTGGCGCGCGACGCTTTCAAGTTGCGATGAACCGCGGCCCAACCACCATTCGTTCAGGTGGAGATTTCGAGCGCCGGCGATTGGCGATCAGTTCATCGGCGTCAGGTGATGTTGAGGGGCCGCTAATTAGATGGTGCCTCTCAAGAAAATCCGCGAGAGAATAGTGATGGCAAGGACGTTCCCGTCCTTCGGTTACATTTCGGACATCCCTAAAGCGGACGAGCCCGTGGGCCCGCAGGTGGCGGTTTGCTGCGACGTTGAATGGTTCGCTGCGGTCAGGCCAAAGCTCGTCGAGCAAAACCTTGACGCTGTTCGACACCACAAATGCGTCCAATGCGAGCACTCGAGCAACTCGATGAGCGTTTGAGAAGCTCCGAGCGGTCGCCAGCGGAAGATAGAGATCGGTCAACCGAGGCGCTGGCCTAAGCCGGATGTCCTGCGTGGCTCGGCGGTCTGTGCCGATTGCTGGTCATTCCCGACGGCGAGGTCGGCGCACCGCGCAAGATCGCGTTCCTGGTCGCATTCGCGTGGCTGGCACTTTCCATTGTCATCCATAATCGCTCCCGCCCTTCGCTCGGGAGTATTCCGGCGTTCAGCCCCCTCGCACCAAAGGCGGTCGTTTATGGGTTCACGGCCTAACTATGAAGCCGGACCAGTCATCGCGGGCAGTCCACTGTCCGGCGTTGACTTGGCCAGGTAGCATGAAACATTGTCGTAATGCTTAGTTCATTCTAAGTAATAAATAGATGATATGTCGGATTTTATTCATTATCGTCTCAGAATTGTAATGAGCGCGACCTAGTCTTTGATTCACGGAAATTGGGGCGCCGTAACATCATAATATTCTTGACGGGCACGACGAGCCTCTGGGGAGTCAGTCGCCGCTTCGTCATGCTCGCTTTCGATAGAATTCTTATGGGGCATGTTTGCCCGGAACGGTCATTTCGTACCCGGCTCTTTCAGGGCGGGGTGATCCGTGCGCCTCATGGGTCATGCTGAAGCGACCTGACAGAAGAGGGGGTATTTTTGAACAAGCATCGTCTTCTGGTATCTTGTTGCGTGATGGCGTTGCTCGAAGTGACGCCTGCGGCATCCTCTGCGGATAATCATACATACACATATGATGCGCTTGGTCGCCTGATCGGAGTATCGATCACCGGCGGCCCGGATGCCGGCATCAACACGGCGACGTGTTTCGATGCCGCCGGAAATCGGACGCAATATTCGACCGGAGTCGGCGTTGTGCCCTGCGGGTCCGGCGGCGCGCCCATAGGGACGCCGACGCCGACGCCCACACCTGTCCCTACGCCGACGCCCACCCCCGCCCAGCCTGCGCTCTGGTCCGCCACCTTGACCAGTGGGAGTTTCGGTACCTGCGATGATAATGGCTGCACCGACTGGTTTGGCTATTATCCCGGCTGGTCGATGGGCGCGCTGAGCAACACCAACTTCAACGGAAATACCGTGCAGATGGTAAAGTATCAGAGTGGTGAGCTTGACCTTTACATGGCGGGGCCATCCGCGCCCCCACCCAATTCAGGATGGACGTCCATCTACGTTCCCGGCATCGGCCTGCTGACGCGATCATCGGCAATGTACATGGTGAACGGTAAATCTGGCATCTGGATCTGGGGAACCTACAACCAGATAAGCTCCGGGACCATCTCCATCTATTGATTCTACGCGCGATGCGCGGCTCACGCGCGTGATCGAACGGCTGCGCCAATCAATCTCAGGCAAATAGAATAGGAAGAACCATGCCGGTCAACGTATCGCCTGGGTCCAGCTTCTCATTTCGTGGGAAGCGCTTCTACCGGGCTTTCATCTCCATGCACGCTCTCGTGCTCGGGCTGATCGCTTTGCCCACTGCCGTGCGCGCCCAGTCCAGCGACAGTATGGGATTGCCGCCCAAGACGTATAATATCGACGAGAACGGCGTCGATGTCATCCGCGGAACATATTCGCATCCGGAGACGAACGTCAGCATCGGCGATGATGAGCACGGATTTGCCGACAAGCGGTTGGGCGGGGCCAGCCTGCTTCCCGCCATGGGCATGAACCTGATCAGCCACACCGGCATATATCAGATGCAGCCTGACCCGCTCGGCACGATCGGCATCGGAGTCGACGGCAAGCTCGATGCGTTCGTGCCGTCCCCGGCATATGAATATGGCGATCCCATACCGACGACCTATGTCTCGGCAGGTCACAATGGCTCCAGCCTGACACTCTCGCCGCGCCAGCCGGACGGCACGACTTTCTATACCTACACCGCGCGCGACGGCACGGTCGTGCACGCGTTCTCGTCCTCCCCAACGGGGCACGAGATGCTCGGTGTCGTGACGGATGTGACCAGGCCGGACGGGTTCCAGAAGAAATACACCTACACCAAGATCCCACTATGCAACCCCATGCAGCTTCACAGCAACAATGGCGTTAATACGTGTGGAGAACTGGTCGGCTACGAATATCGTCACGATAAGATCGAGAATTCTGCAAATTATAAGGTCATATTCAACTGGTTAAATCAAAATGGTGTGCCGCCAAATATTAGTAACTTTGAGGGCCCTGGTATAAATCAGGTTGTGACCATGGTGAATTCTGCCGTGGATTCATGCGACAACTTGTGTGGCATCACGCCAACTAGGCCCGGCCTCGGCTATGACGTCAATATCGATGTCGATTCAAGCGGCTATAATGATACCATCAATATTACCGATTCGCTGGGAAGGCGCAATCGGTTCTACATAGCTCATCCCGAGAATTACTGTGACAGGACGAGCCTGGATGACATGAATAAGATGATGTACCTGGCTGTGGTGCATCCGGGGCAGTCGAGCCCCTCTGTGGTTGTCTGCCAATGGGGAACATACTACGTCACGAGTACCGTCAACGTGCTGGATACATTGTCCGGTAAAGCCAAGTCGGTAATCATCGGCAATAGTAAGTATGAATACACTTATTCCGATGTTCTGGATAATGGAACTTACAGCAGTAACCCATGGAATGTTGTAAGAACGACGACGGTAATTGGCGCCAATGGATATCATAAGATCTATATAGGCAGCTGGTCTACCGGAACCCTATACTCGGTCACCGACTCGAATGGGGCCAAGACTTCGTTCTCATATGATGCCTATAACAGGATGATCTCCCGGCAGAACCCGGATGGCGACCGCTGGACGTATAGCTATGACGGCAGAGGGAATCTCCTGGAGGCCCGCCATATCTCCAAGACGCCCGGCACGCCTGGGGATATCGTCTACACTGCGGTGTATCCGGCGAGTTGCATGTCGGTCGCGACCTGCAACAAGCCCGTGCAGAACATCGACCCGCGCGGCGGCGTTACGGACTTCGAATATGACGCGGTCACCGGCCAGACGACGCGCATTCTCGGGCCGGCCGATGCCCATGGCGTACGTCCGGAATCCCGGTTCAGCTATGTCCGCGTGAACGGTGTGAGCATGCTGGCGACGAAATCGGCCTGCCAGAGCATCGCGAACTGCTTTGGGACCGCGGACGAAGTGCGGACGGACTATGCGTACAACGCCAACCTCCTGGTTACCAGCGAGACCGTCTCGCTCGGCAACGGCACCGTCCTCAAGGCCACGTCGTTCGCCTATGACGCGATAGGCAACAAGATCTCCGAGGACGGCCCCCTGCCGGGTCCGGCTGATACCACGCGCTATCTATATGATGCCGCGCGCCAGCGCATCGGCGAAATCCGGCCGCCCGCCGCCGATCAGGACGGCGTCGTGCGCGCGTTCGCCAAACGGCTTTCCTATACCAGCTTCGGCAAGCTGCAATTGTCGGAAACCGGCACGACCACCGGTCAGGACGATGCTGCATGGCAGGCCTTCGTCCCGCTGACTTCGACGCGGACGGTATTCGGATCCGACGAGCGCAAGGCGATCGACTACAAGCAGGACGCGGCCGGCAATGCGCTGACAGCCACGCAATATAGTTATGACAGCAATGGCTGGCTGTCCTGCATCGCGGAGCGGATGAACCCGGATGGCTATGCGTCGCTGCCGGCGGATGCCTGTACCCTGGGCCCGGTCGGGAGCTTCGGCACCGATCGGATCACGAAGAGCATCTATGACGGCGATGGAAATCTCGTCCAGACTCGCAGGGGTTTCGGTACGACGCTCGAACAGGCTTACGTCACGTACAGCTATACGCCCGGCGGCAAGCAGGAATATATCATCGACGCGAACGGAAACCGCGCGAAGATGGAATATGATGGCTTCGGCCGCGCCGAGCGCTGGATATTCCCGGGGCCGAATGCTCCGACCGCCTTCAACGCATCGACCGTCGCGACGGCCCTGTCCAGCGCGGGCTCGATCAACACGAGCGATTACGAAGCCTATGGCTATGACGCAAACGGCAACCGCAAGAGCCTGAGGAAGCGTGACGGCAGCCTGATCACTTTCGACTATGACGCGCTCAATCGCATGACGGCGAAGGGCGGTGCGGCAGCCGCGACCAGCTTTGGCTACAACCTGCTGGGCTATCAGACCTCGGCCGTGTTCAATGCCAGCGGGCAGGGCATCTACAACAGCTATGACGGCCTCGGCCAGGTCACCCTTACGACATCGACCATGGGGGGCCATAGCCGCACCATCGGCCATGGCTACGACGCTGGCGGGGACTGGACCAGGATGACCTGGCCCGACGGCAATCAGGTCGATTATGTCCGTGACGGCCTGGGGCGGCTCGATCATGTCGCACTCAACAATTCCACGCTGCTGCTCCGCCCGCAGTTCAACGCCGCCGGGCAGATGTCACGCCTTTATCGTTACAGCGGCTCCGCATGGAGTGCGCCCACCACCTATGGGTATGATGGGGCGTCCAGGCTTTCATCCCAGACCCACAGCTTCGGCGCACCCGGCTATAACCTCGCCACCAGTCTCGCCTATAATCCCGCCAGCCAGATCGTCGGAAATCTGCGGAACAACGACGCCTACGCCTGGACCGGATACACGCCGCTGAGCCGCGCCTACACCGTGAATGGCCTCAACCAATATGGCCAGGCGGGGGCCGTGACGTTTGGCTATGATCCGAACGGCAATCTCACCTCGGACAGCATCTATGCCTATGGCTATGATGCCGAAAACCACCTGACCTCGTCCTCCAACGGCGCAGTGTTGAGCTACGATCCGCTCGGGCGGCTGTGGCAGGTGGCCAGGGGCGGCGCGGTCACGCAGTTCCTGTATGACGGTGACCAGCTGGTAGCCGAATATGACGGGGCCGGGACGATGCTCCGCCGCTACGCCCATGGCGAAGGCGAGGACGATCCTCAACTCTGGTTCGAGGGGCCGGGCTTGTCGAGCCCACGCTATCTGTACAGCGACCATGAAGGCTCGATCGACGCCGTCACCGACATGAGCGGCACCTCGGTGAGCATCAACACCTATGACGAATATGGGATCCCCGGCGCGGCCAATCTCGGCCGGTTCCAATATACCGGCCAGGCCTGGCTGCCCGAGTTGGGCCTCTATTACTACAAGGCGCGCATGTATTCGCCGACCCTTGGCCGGTTCATGCAGACGGATCCCATTGGCTATGGCGACCAGATAAACCTGTATGCCTATGTCGGAAACGATCCGCTGAATGGCCGCGATCCATCGGGCGAGTGCGTCGGCGCGGTCGTGGGCGAACCGGTAGAGATCGTGGTTTGCGGGGAATTGGCCCTGGCCGCCACGATCAATCTGGTCGGCGGCCTATGGCTTGCGTCGCAGATGAAGCCGCCGTCCTTCACTCACGAAAAGAAGGTCACGCCTAAGCACAGCGCCACTGCGGCCGCTGCGCCGCCGCCCGATGATGACGACGGCAGGCCGGAGCGCATCACCAACCCGAAGCATCATCCCAATTCCTCCAGCCCCGAGCCTAAGAATGTGCGGGAACTGTATGCCCGGTCCTACGAGGACAAAAGCGGCGTGCGGTGGACCAAGGATGCCGATGGCGTGTACCATCGGTTCTCGCGGCCGAGCAACGGGCAGACCCATTGGAATGGCTCGACGGGAGGCACGAACCCCATCCAGATGAGGAATGTTCCCAATGAAGTTATCAAGCATTTTGCCAACCTATGACGACTAGAATTCTTACGGGTGACCGCACCGCGTTGGCGATAGAATCCTATGTCGACGAATTTATCGCCTCGCGCAGCCAGATGGGCATCGGCTATTTTCTGATCCATGCCGGCGGAAAACGATATGGCGTCGAAGACCCCCGGGCTTGCGCCATGGGTAGCTCCTATAGCGAAGTGCTGTCGCGGTTGCGCCGCGAAGGCGAGCATGTGCTCACCTTCGCCTCACGCATCGATGCGAGGGATCTTGCCATCCACGTCGTGAATCACATTTACGACCGGGGGTTTTCCGAGCCGGTGCTTCCCCCCGAGTGGAAGCAGGAAATCGATGCGCTACTCTATGCCAATGCGCTGATCTGGGCGCCGGACGGGGATGCCGCCTTCGATGACGGAAGTCACGTCCTGCAAATCGACGACGGAGACAAGGTGCGGATCATTGCCTTCGTGAACGCTGACACCCAAGGCGAGCTGGAAAGCAGCCTGGCCGACGTGACGACGGAGCGCGCGCGCTACTATGCGGTGCTGCGCGAATGGGCGCAGAAGTTCGAGCTGCAATGGATGAATTCGCACATCGAGACGGCTTAGAGTCCGTTTGAGAATGGCTTAGGCGACGGTGCGACTGTAGACGGTCGTGCGGTTGGTGGCGAAGGACGGAAGGATCACGTCATCGCGCCACATCTGGTTGAAGGCCGGCAGGGCTTCGAGACGCGCTATTGCCAAGTCGAAGCCGGGCAACTCTTCGTGGATGGTGCGCATCTGCTCGCCATCGCCTACGCCCGTCACGATGTCGCAGCAGACCAGATCAGTCGTGATCTCATCGAGTTTGTAGGCGACGACGGCGCTGATCTCGTCCAGGGAGACGGCATCGGTTCCTTTCGCCGTCACGATGGCGAAGACGCTCAACAATCGCGCGCCGCTCAGTCGGGTGCTGGCGGAGGCCGATGGCCTGGACCCTGGGGGCCTCGAATACAGGATGCCGGCCGCAGCTCCAATCTCGGTCGGTAGTCCAGCCAAGGCGCTTGGCCTTGCCCATCTGCTCAAAGGTCTCGGCGTCAGCCTTGCCTCCGACGCGCTCTGGCAGTCTCGCGAACTGGCGCTCGATCTGCTCGAACTCGATGCCAATGGCGACATTGCCGAATCCTAGGTTGTCGCACGCAATGCGAGTGCCGCCGACGACGTCGCAGCGCACGAAGCCGGTCTGCGCGACGATCTGCGGCCGCCGATCTCTGGGCGCATCGGGCCGAGCTCTTGCCCAATCTTGAATTCATTCCGAGGACGCGCGCGCAAATCGAAGGAATCCTCGCCGGCGATGCCCTTATCCTTGCCGAGCGAACCGAAATCTGAAGCGGAGCGGCCCGTCCACAATCGGATTGGGCCGCTTTCGACCTGGCTGCTACGCGCCCCAATATTGGTCGTTCGAACGATCCGCGAGCCATCCCCAAAGCCGTCGTTCGTTCAAGCGGTGGGTGGACGGCGGCTAATGGGTGGAAAGCGGACTGACAGCTTTGCCCCGGCGCGATAAGAACCTCAGATCATCGAAGGGTTGAAGTCGAGCTGATGGCAAAGCCCGAGTCCGTATACGTCCGTTTCGTTTGCTATCAGTTGGCGGAGTCACAGCGGCAGCGTCTTGGCCTGTTTCAGGCGTTGGATGAGGCTCGCGAATGTGACTTCGCGCCCCCTTGGGCCTTGGCTCAGATCGGCGAGATATATGGCTGGTTCAAAAAGAACCTAGCCGTCCCCGCACAATTCTCGCGGGGCGGGCGGAAAGGTCGCGGGCAACCAGGGCTCTCTTGGTTCAAGCCTGTCGCTGTCGAACACATACGCCAGATGCACCAACTAAAGCTCGCTCTGGAGGCGTGTGGCGTGCATGTGGATGTTCTTACGACCCGAGACCCCGGGCACATCATTTGGCAGGATCAGCACCAACTTGTGGCTGAGCCCGGGGCACGAAAATTCTAAGAGCGAATGTCCGGTAGTGGGGGGTGAGCTGCCCGACCGCTTTTGGATCGGCCCAGGCGCCGCTGGGCGGCTGAGAATGGGTGGAAAGCAGACCTAAGCCCAATCTCGATCAAGAAAGGTCCGCACCTCATGGAAGGCATCCTGCGCATCCTCCCAGAAGCCTGAAGGCTTTGTTGGAAGCTGCTCCCGCATTCCAGGCAGAACAGGTGCCGCGTCGGGCTCCGCCAAACGCGAGAGCCAGCGTTGCAGCGGCAACCCCGCTCTTCCTGCGCCACACAGGACACTCAGGGCATCCCAACCCACAAAGCCTTCATTCGCCTCCGCCAGATCGCGGGCAAGGGCCTGGCCGAACCACGCGTCGATGCATGCTTCGATCACTAACTGCTCATCCGCTGCCCATGTGCGCCACTTGCCTAGGGCCAGCTTGCCCAGTACGATCTCCGGATCGTTGGCGTTGCCTGGATCGGATACCGACACCTCCAGAATGCGGGGCAACAGATACCTGAAATCCTGTTTGCCTCCGACCGTCAGGAACGCTCCCGACACACAGCGCCAAAGGGCACGACCGCTAATCTCCCGCAACGGGGTCGTGAGCAGGACATCCGTTCCGCGCGTATCGATGCAGCAGGGACAGCCGGTGATCGTCGAGGGAGGTCGCATCGCGAAGATGCGATAGACGGCTTCCAGCGCTTCGGTTACGCCACTCGCCGGTTGAGCTGACGGCCTATCGTTCATGGCACCAAGCCATGCCCCGCGCAGCAGTTGGACGCAATGCGGCGCAGGTTGAACCTCCGCTATTGAGCTACCGCCCGGCGGTTCTGGAACTCACGCGTCTCAGCCCGAGCGACAGAGATTGGGTGGGAAGCGGTCATTGTCGCCATGTCATCCGCGATGCTAACCAACGGTATGAACAAGAGCACTAGTCGCAGCCCCGATTTAGATCGGTTCTTGCTCGCCCTCGACACGTGGGCCGAGAATGGTCGCGTGGCTTCAGTGACTTGCGACCAATGCAACCATATCATTCGCTTCCGCCAAGAGGGAACGGCGACGTGGCACGAGTGCGATTGCGGCAAGTTCAGTGGGGTGTTGCGCGGCCTTTAGCCAAAAGTCTGCAAGTAGGGCGCTAGCTGCTGTTCGGCGCGGACCAGCGGCGAATGGCAGCTATCGAGATTGCCGGGCCAAGAGCGGACTGGCCGCTAGCGGCCCAAAAGCGGCGGACATGGCCGCGAGTAGACAAACCGCTCCAACTTGAATGAAGGTCTGCCCCCGAGGGATGGGCAACACTGCTAAGTACAGCAACCGGCGCAACCCAGCCGGGTCCGTTCTAACGCAGAATTCGGATGACCGATGGGTTCGCTGAGTCGAGCACGCAGATCCGGCGATTCCCCATGACAAAAGATTGAATTCTCATGACAAAAGATTGAGCGTGACCTGTGCGGCGCAATGTGAAGTTAGAATCGATGGCTTCCCGACCAGTCCTAGAGGTCGCATGCGAGGTGCTTCGGACAACTTGTGATCCGGAATTGGACTTTTTATGCCCGGGAATAGGACAAATTGCGCCCCTGCTTACACGGTCCTTCAGGCCGCCACCGCCGCGTCGCTGGCCAGCTTGTCGGCGCGCTCATTGTCGGGATGGCCGGCATGGCCCTTCACCCACACCCATTCCACCCGGTGGGGCTTGGCCGCGGCGAGCAGCTCCTGCCAGAGATCGGCATTCTTCACCGGCTTCTTGTCGGCGGTCTTCCAGCCGTTCTTCAGCCAGCCATGGATCCACTTGGTCAGGCCGTCCAGCACATAGCGGCTGTCGGTCGACAGCGTGACGCGGCAGGGGCGCTTGAGCGCGCTCAGCCCCTGGATCGCCGCCATCAGCTCCATGCGGTTGTTGGTGGTGTGCTTCTCGCCGCCGGAGAGCTCCTTCTCGACGCCGCCCATGCGCAGCACCACGCCCCAGCCGCCCTTGCCCGGGTTGCCCTTGCACGCGCCATCGGTGGCGATCTCGACATGTTGCAATTCCATCAGGCGAGCGTCCTTAGCCGGCTCCCCAGGTCGCTGTCATAGGTTTTCACGCGGCGCCAGAAGGCCAGCGGATCCTTGCGCGTCACCAGCGCGTCCATCGGCGTGTTGAGCCAGTCCCAGGCGCGCGACAGCGTGAAGCGGATGCACGCGCCGGTCGCCAGCACCGGGAATTCCAGCTGCTCCAGGTCGCTCAGCGGGAAGCTCCGCGAATAGCCCTGGATCAGCGCATCGCCCACCGCCTTGTCGTGCGCGCGGCCGCCGGCGTCGAACGACCAGGCAGCGTGCATCACGGCGAGATCATAGACGCGGATGTCGGTGCAGGCGAAATAGAAGTCGATCAGGCCGGTCACCCGATTGCCGAGCATCAGGACATTGTCGGGGAAAAGATCGGCATGGATCGCGCAGCGGTCCATATGGTCGCCGGGCCATGCGGAGCGGACGTCGTCGAGGGCGAAACCGATATCGTCGTAGAGGCCGGGCGCGATCTCGTCGAGGCTGCGGCCGCAGCGCTCGAACAAGGGCAGCCAGGTGCCGAAGCCCATCGAGTTGGGCCGGTCGAGCGGGAAGTCGGCGGCGGCGGCGTGCATCCTGCCCATCGCCTCGGCGGCGGCATGCGCCTGGGCCGGCGTCGGGTGCGACACGGAGACGCCGGACAGGAACTGGATCAGGCAGGCCGGCCGCCCCTCCAGCTCGTGGATCAGCGTGCCGTCGCGATCGGGCACCGCGGGCGGCACGGGCAGGCCCTTGGCCGCCAGATGCTCGAGCAGCGCCATGAAATAGGGCAGGTCGCCGGCGGCGACGCGCTTCTCGTAGAGCGTCAGGATGAAGCGGCTCTTCGTCGTGTCGACCAGATAGTTGGAATTCTCCACGCCCTCGGCGATGCCCTTGGCCGAGACGAGCTCGCCGACGTCGAACCTGTCGAGGAACGCGCTCAGCGCCTCCGCCGAAACCTGCGTATAGACTGCCACATTTCCCCCTTCGTCATCCCCGCGGACGGGGCGACCCATCTCCTGCCGGCGCCCCGTGCACAACCGCAGTTGTGCTTGGGGCGTGCATCAGGCCGCTTCCAGCCCGCGCGGCAGCTTGAAGGTGACGTTCTCGGGCACCGTCTCGACTTCGCGCTCGCTCACTTCGAAGCGCTCGGAGAGCTTGTCGACCAGCTCGCGGACCAGCAGCTCGGGGGCCGAGGCGCCCGCGCTCACGCCGACCGTGCCGACCCCGGCGAGCCAGTCCCAGTCCACATCCTCCGCGCGCTGGATCAGATGGGCGGTGGTGCCCTGCCGCTCGGCCACCTCGACGAGGCGGAGCGAGTTGGACGAGTTCAGGCCGCCGATGATCAGCATCAGGTCGACCGACGAGGCGATGGCCTTCACCGCGCCCTGGCGGTTGGTGGTCGCGTAGCAGATGTCGTTCGGGCCGGGCGCCAGTATGTCCGGGAAGCGGCGCTGGAGCACCGCCAGCGTCGCCGCCGTGTCGTCTACCGACAGCGTGGTCTGGGTCAGGAAGGCGAGGTTGCCGGGATCGGAGACCCGCACGCCCTCGGCATCGGCGGGGGTTTCCACCAGCGTCATCGACCCCATGGGCACCTGGCCGAAGGTGCCGATCACTTCGGGATGGCCGGCATGGCCGATGAACAATATGTGCCGCCCGGCGGCGACCAGCCGCTCGGCCTGGCGATGGACCTTGGAGACGAGCGGGCAGGTGGCGTCGAGATATTCGAGCCCGCGCTCCTCCGCCTTGGCGGGCACCGCCTTGGGCACGCCATGCGCCGAGAACACCACCGGCACGTCGTCGGGCACCTGGTCGAGCTCCTCGACGAAGATCGCGCCCTTGGCCTTCAGGCTGTCGACCACATATTTGTTGTGCACGATCTCGTGGCGCACATAGACGGGCGCGCCATATTTCTCGATCGCCAGCTCGACGATGCGAATGGCACGGTCGACTCCGGCGCAGAAGCCGCGGGGTGCTGCGATCAGCAGCTCGAGGAAGGGTTTTACAGGGTCTGCCATAGTTCCGCCTCGCACCTACGCGATTGCTTGCGCGGGCTCAACGCGGTTCCTATGGTGCGCGCCGTTTTGGACCCCATCTGGTCCCGTGTGTTTGAAAGGGTTTCCGTCTTGGTCCGCAACCTCGCCGTTTTCGCTCTGATCCCGCTCGCGCTCGGCGCCTGCAGCCGCACCGGCGAAATCGATGCCAATGGCGGCGGTGCCGGCGTCACGGCGGTGCGCTCGGCCTGCCCGCACGTCGCGATTCCCGCGGGCACGGGCGACATGACCATCTTCAACCCGGCGACCAGCCGCGAGGCCAGCGCGATCGACGTCAACGCGGTGATGACCAACGTCACCTCGACGTGCGACGATGCCGGCCCCCAGGTCGTCACCACCGTCAATTTCGACGTGCTGGCGCGCCGCCAGAGCGCCGACGGCCCGCGCGACGTGAGCTTCCCCTATTTCGTGACGGTGGTGCGTGGCGGCACGTCGGTGGTCGCCAAGCGGATCAACCGCGTCACCGTGCATTTCGAGCCGGGCCAGCTGCGCGCGCAGACCAGCGGCACCGCCACCACCTATGTCGATCGCGCCGCCGCGACGCTGCCCGACGAGGTCCGCAAGCGCCTCACCGAGAAGCGCAAGGCCGGCGAGCAGGCTGCGGCGATGGACCCGCTGGCCGATCCCTCGATCCGCGGCGCGGTGCTCTCGGCCACGTTCGAGGCGCTGGTCGGCTTCCAGCTGACCGAGGACCAGCTGAAGTACAACGTCACGCGGTGACTTCCTCCCCTCCCGGCAAGGGAGGGGATCGAGGGGTGGGTGGAGGCCTGGTGATACGGCGCCGTATCGCCGGGCCTTTCCGTATTGCGAGCATTCGACTCACCCCCAGCCCCTCCCTTCCAGGGAGGGGAGTCTCGGGACGTTTTGGTCGTTGACTCGAATCATCCCCACGGCCAAGGCTGCGCCCGTCGACAGGCACGCGCGGGAGAGTGTGGGGCCGTTCCAATCGTAGCCAGCGTGCTGGCGGTTCGATTGGAATAGCAAGAAATCCCACCGCCGAAGGAGCAACCGCCCCGGAATCTCTCAGGCACCAGGGACCGCGCGGGCACGACACTCTGGAAAGCGGACGCGGCCCGGCCACGTCCCACCGAAGGGGTAAGCCAGGCGACTGGCGAAAGCTCTCAGGTTCCGTGACAGAGGGGGCGATGGAACGGTGCGCGAGGATTCCGCGCCGCTTCGTCGAATCCCTCTCGAATCCGGAGTGCCGCGATGAGCCAGCAAGTCCAGGACCAGCCCATGAGCGGCGATCCCGAAGGCGGGGAGGGCACCGAGGAGCTTCGCCTGCTTCCGCTCGACCAGTGGCACCGCGCCCGGAGCGGCCGCATGGTTCCCTTCGCCGGCTATGAGATGCCCGTCCAATATGAGGGCATCATGGCCGAGCATCTCTGGGTGCGCGCGCATGCCGGGCTGTTCGACGTCAGCCATATGGGCCAGCTGACCTTCACCGGCGACGGCGTCGAGGCCGCGCTCGAGGCGCTGATGCCCGCGGACATCCAGGCCGCGAAACTTTCGCACCCGGTCTATTCGCTGCTGATGGCCGAGAATGGCGGCATCCTGGACGATCTGATGCTGACCCGCCTTGCCGAGGGCGAAGTCTATATGGTCGTCAACGGCGCCTGCAAATGGGACGACATCGCCCATTTCCGCGAGTTCCTGCCCGACGAGATCGGCATGAACCATATGGAGGACCATGCCCTGCTCGCGCTCCAGGGGCCGGAAGCGGCCGCCGCGCTGGAGCGCGTGATCCCCGGCGTCTCCGCGCTCGTCTTCATGCAGGGCGCGCCCTTCGCGTGGCAGGGCCATGACCTGTGGGTCAGCCGCTCGGGCTATACCGGCGAGGACGGCTTCGAGATCTCGGTTCCCGTCGACGGTGCCGAGGCGCTGGCCGATGCGATCACCGCCCAGCCGGAAGTGAAGCCGATCGGCCTCGGCGCCCGCGATTCGCTGCGCCTGGAAGCCGATCTGCCGCTCTATGGCCATGATCTCGATACCGAGACCACGCCGGTCGCCGCCGCCCTGGGCTTCGCGCTCAAGAAGCGCCGCCGCGAGGAAGGCGGCTTTCCCGGCCATGCGCGCATCATGCTCGAGCGCGAGAACGGCTCGATCCTCAAGCGCGTCGGCCTGGTCGTCGAGGGGCGCCAGCCGGTCCGCGAGGGCGGCCTGGTTCTCGACGCCGACGGCAACGAGGTCGGCAAGGTCACCTCGGGCGGCTTCGCGCCGACGCTGCAGCAGCCGATCGCCATGGCCTATGTGCCGGCCGCCAGCGCGGAGCCGGGCACGAAGATCACCCTTGCCCAGCGCGGCAAGATCCATTCGGCGGAGGTCGTGAAGATGCCCTTCGTCCCCCATCGTTACGTCAGAAAGGGAGCCTGATGAGCCGCTATTTCACCGAGGACCATGAGTGGGTCGACGTCGACGGCGACACCGCCACTGTCGGCATCACCGAATATGCCCAGAGCCAGCTCGGCGACATCGTGTTCGTCGAGGTGCCGGACGAGGGCAAGCAAGTGTCGAAGGGCGACGATGCCGCCGTCGTGGAGTCGGTCAAGGCCGCGTCCGACGTGTACGCGCCGGTCTCGGGCACGGTGATCGAGGGCAATGCCGAGCTCGCCGACAATCCCGCGCTGGTCAATGAGGACCCCGAGGGCGAAGGCTGGTTCTTCAAGCTCACCCTCGCCGATCCGGGCGAGCTGGAAAGCCTGATGAACGACAGCGCGTACCAGGAATACGTCTCGAAGCTGTGAGGAATGCGCTGGCCTTGATCCTGCTCCTGGCAACAGGGTGCGGCGCTGCCGCACCGCAGGTCAAGGTCGCGGACATTCTCGCCAATTGTGCAGCGTACAAGGCCAAGCCTGTCCAGGCGATGGGATATCTGGGCGAATGTACGCGCGACGGCTGCTTCCTTGCCCCGCATAAGGCGAGTTGGAGTGCGTATGCGAGCGCGTGGGCGAATCTTCAGGCGCTAAGCGGTAGCAACGCGCTCAGTGACGCCGCGAAGCGGGCACAACAGAGCGTTAACCGGTTCTCGCCACTCGGGTTCAAGGCGGAGGATGCGGCGGATGACGCATTCGTCGATAAGGCCGAGCCGCTGCAGAACAGCTACGTCATCATGACCGGCACCATCGCGAAGGATGGCTGCAACGGCATACCCGATTCCGATCATTCCTACGGCATCAAACCCACCGATATCCGCGTCTGGACCGAGTCCGAGGGCGCACCTGTAAATTCATCGAGAAGGTAAACATGCGCTACCTGCCCCTTACCCAGCCCGATCGCGAGGCGATGCTCGGCGTCATCGGCGCCAAGTCGATCGACGATCTCTTCGCCGACGTGCCCGCCTCGGCGGTGCTCGACGGCCCGATCGCCGGCCTGCCGATGCATGCCAGCGAGCTCGCGGTCGAACGGCACATGACGAAGCTCGCCGCCAAGAACCTGGCGGCAGGGGCAGCGCCCTTCTTCCTCGGCGCCGGCGCCTATCGTCACCATGTGCCGGCCTCGGTCGACCACATCATCCAGCGCGGCGAGTTCCTCACCGCCTACACGCCCTATCAGCCGGAAATCGCGCAGGGCACGCTGCAGATGATGTTCGAGTTCCAGTCGCAGATCGCGCGCCTGCTCGGCTGCGACGTGGCCAACGCCTCGATGTACGACGGTTCGACCGCGTGCTGGGAAGCCATCACCATGGCACGCCGCGTCACCAAGCGCGGCAAGGCGATCCTCTCGGGCGGGCTGCACCCGCATTATGTCTCGGTCGCCGAGACCATGGCCAAGTTCACCGGCGACCAGCTCGTCACGGCGCTGCCGACGCTGAGCCCCACGCCGGACACCGATGACCTGATCGCCCGGATCGACGACGACACCAGCTGCGTCGTCGTCCAGTATCCGGACATTCTCGGCCGCATCGCCGACCTGTCCAAGCTCGCCGAAGCTGCGCATGCGAAGAAGGCGCTGCTCGTCGCCGTCGTCACCGAGCCGGTGGCGCTCGGCGCGATCAAGGCGCCGGGCGAGATGGGCGCGGACATCGTGGTGGGCGAGGGCCAGTCGCTCGGCGTCGGCCTCCAGTTCGGCGGCCCCTATGTCGGCCTGTTCGCCTGCTCGGAAAAGCTGGTCCGCCAGATGCCGGGCCGGCTCTGCGGCGAGACCCAGGATGCCGAGGGCAAGCGCGGCTATGTGCTGACCCTCTCCACACGCGAGCAGCATATCCGCCGCGAGAAGGCGACGTCGAACATCTGCACCAGCTCGGTGCTGTGCGCGCTCGCCATGTCGGTGCACATGACGCTGCTCGGCGAAAAGGGCCTGCGCCAGCTCGCGGCGATCAACCATGCCGGCGCCGCGGCCGCCGCCGACCGCCTGGCCCAGGTGCCGGGCGTCGAGCTGGTCACGCCGACCTTCTTCAACGAGTTCACGCTGAAGCTGTCGAAGGAAGCCCGCCCGGTCGTCCGCACGCTTGCGGACCAGGGCATCCTCGCCGGCGTGTCGCTCGGCCGCCTCTATCCGGGGGCCGACGCGCTCGCCAACGGCCTGATCGTCGCGGTCACCGAAACCACTACATCGGAGGACGTCGAGACGCTTGCCTCCGCGCTCCAGGAGGTGCTGGCATGAGCACGATCAACCAGTCCGGCTGGCGCCCCACCACCCCCGAAGCGGGCGAGGCGGGTAACCTTTCGACCTTCACCGGCAACCGCGCGCTGATGCTCGAGGAAGCGCTGATCTTCGAGATCGGCTCGTCGCAGACCACCGGCGTCGACTTCGGCGAAGCCCCCGCTGCGCCCTCGCGCCTTGGCGGCCTCACCCGTGACGCCGAGATCGGCCTGCCCGGCCTGTCCGAGCCCGAGACGGTGCGCCATTACACCCGCCTGTCGCGCCAGAACTACGCGATCGACCTGGGCCTGTTCCCGCTCGGCTCGTGCACGATGAAGCACAATCCGCGCCTCAACGAGCGCATGGCCCGCCTGCCGGGCTTCGCCGACATCCACCCGCTCGCACCCGTCGACACGGTGCAGGGCGCGCTGGAAGTCATCGACCAGCTCGCGCACTGGCTGATCACGCTCACCGGCATGCAGGCGGTGGCGATGAGCCCCAAGGCCGGCGCGCATGGCGAGCTGTGCGGCATCCTCGCGATCCGCTCGGCGCTCGACGCGCAGGGCCAGCAGGACCGCAAGATCCTGCTCGTGCCGACCAGCGCCCACGGCACCAACCCGGCAACGGCGGCGTTCGCCGGCTTCTCGGTCGAGGACATCCCCGCCACCGAGGACGGCCGTGTCGACCTCGAAGCGCTAAAGGCGCGGCTGGGTCCGGACATCGCCGGCGTGATGATCACCAACCCCAACACCTGTGGCCTGTTCGAGCGCGACATGAAGGCGATTTCGGACGCGGTGCATGCGGCGGGCGGCTATGTCTATTGCGACGGCGCCAATTTCAATGCGATCGTCGGCCGGGTCCGCCCGGGCGATCTCGGCGTCGATGCGATGCATATCAACCTGCACAAGACCTTCTCGACTCCGCATGGCGGCGGCGGCCCGGGCTCGGGCCCGGTCGTGCTGTCGGCGGCGCTGGCGCCCTATGCGCCGCTGCCCTTCGTCGAGAAGCAGGGCGACAAGTTCCATCTCGTCGAGGAAGAGACCGCGGGCGAGCATCATGCCGGCACCTTCGGCCGCATGACCGCCTTCAACGGCCAGATGGGCATGTTCACCCGCGCGCTGACCTATATCCTCAGCCACGGCGCCGATGGCCTGCGCCAGGTCGCCGAGGATTCGGTGCTCAACGCCAACTATATCTTGCGCTCGATGGAGGACGTGCTCGACGCGCCCTTCGCCAAGTTCGGCCCGTGCATGCACGAGGCGATCTTCTCGGATAAGGGCCTGCCCGAGGGCCTGTCGACGATCGACATCGCCAAGGGGCTGATCGACGAGGGCTATCACCCGATGACGGTGTATTTCCCGCTCGTCGTGCACGGCGCGATGCTGGTGGAGCCGACCGAGACCGAGAGCAAGGCGACGCTCGACCAGTTCATCGGCGCGTTCCGCAGCGTGGCTGCCCGTGCCAAGAACGGCGACCCGACGATCCGCACCGCGCCGCACTTCGCGCCGCGCCGCCGCCTCGACGAGACGCTCGCCGCGCGCAAGCCGGTGCTGGCGTGGAAGGCGCCGGCCGCGGCCGAAGCGGCGGAATAGTCCGCGACATCTCCTTCCCCTCGGGGCAGGGCTGAACAGCGAAAGGCCGGGGCGCGATGCTCCGGCCTTTTTCTTTATGTCACAGCGCGATAGCCCCGGAACCGTGCAAATGCGGTTTGCCTTGTCGCATGCCGCCGGGGCAGCGTGCGCCGAAACGGACAAGGGGGAAACCGACATGAAGACCGCGCTGCTCGCCGCTGCCATCGCCACCGCTACGCTTGCCGCGCCGATGCCGGCTTATGCGGGCAACGACCCCTTTGTCGGCGAGATCATGCTCTTCTCCGCCCGCTACTGCCCCGAGGACTGGGTCGAAGCCGATGGCCGGCTCCTGCCCGTTCGCGGCTATGACGTGCTCTACACGCTGCTCGGCAACAGCTATGGCGGCGACGGCAAGACGAACTTCGCCCTGCCCGACCTGCGCAAGGCGATCCCCGCCGCGGCGACCGACCAGCAGAAGCAGCTGCGCTATTGCATCGCGATGCGCGGCGACTATCCCCGGCACCCCTGAGCGCCGGGGGCGCTCAGATCCAGCGGCGGACGGCGGACTTGTAGCTGAGATAGCGCTCGCCGAACTTGCGCGCGAGATAGCTCTCCTCGCGCTCGATCACTTCGCGCTGGATCACGAGGATCAGCGGGATGAGCAGCAGCAGGGCGACCAGGCTGTCCATCCAGATCGCCACGCCCGCATAGGCCAGCGCCATGCCGAAATACATCGGATTGCGCGACCAGCGATATACGCCGTCGGTGACGAGCGTGGTGGAGCGCTTCCACGGCTTGGGATCGGTGCCCGCGGCGCGGAGCAGGCCCAGGGCGGAAAGCACGATTCCCACGCCGAGCAGCGTCGCCAGCGAGCCCAGGCCGCGCTCGGTCGAATGGGCGAGCGGCAGTCCGGGGCTGCCCAGCAGCTTGCCCAGCGCCAGGCCCACCACCAGCATGCCAAGGAAAGCGGCAGGCGGCGCGAACTTCACCCCCGCGCTATCGTGATCGACGTCCATGAACCCTCCGGGCGCCCTGATGGACCGGCGTGGCCGCATGCGCAATCCTCTTGCCTTTGCCATCCAGTTCGGCTGGCATAATTACTGTATTACTTATATAGATCACTTGCAAGTCTTCCGGGGGTCTCATCGATGCACGCGCAGCCCATTCATCCCAATCCGCTCTATCAGCTCATCCCGATCGCGATCATCCTGGTGGTGCTCGCGCTGCGCTTCCGCCGGCTCACCCGCGAGCGGCCGCTGCGGATCGAGCGGCTGTGGATCGTGCCCGCGCTCTACCTGGCGATCACTGGCTTCACCTTCTGGAACATCCCGCCCGCGCCGATGACCTGGGCGGCGGCCGCCGCCGCCCTGCTCGCCGGCGCCGCGCTCGGCTGGCAGCGCGGCCGGATGATGCAGATCACGGTGAATCCGGAGACGCACGAGATCTCGCAGCGGGGCTCGCTCGCCGCGATGGCGTTCATCCTCGCGCTCGTCCTCATCCGCTCGCTTGCCCGCAATGCCGAGACGCTCGGCATTCCCGGCGTGCATTTCGACGTGATGGCGATGACCGATGTGCTGATCGCCTTCGCGCTCGGCATGCTGACGCTGCAGCGGGTGGAGATGTTCCTGCGCGCCCGCCGCCTGCTCGAGCAGGCGCGCGCCGGATGAGGCGCCACGCCCCGGCTGCCGCGCGGAATCGCGATCCGATCGCCGCGGTGCTGGCGGAGGAGCTGCCGGCTTCCGGCCATGTCCTCGAGATCGCCAGCGGCAGCGGCGAGCATTGCGCCTTCTTCGCCGGGCGCTTTCCCGGGCTGATCTGGCAGCCCAGCGATCCCGATGCCGATGCGCTGGCCTCGATCGCGGACTGGTGCGCGGGGCTGGCCAATGTCCGCCCGCCGCTGGAGATCGATGCGGCCTCGGCCGCTTTCCCGGCGGCGGATGCGATCCTGTGCGTCAACATGGTCCATATCAGCCCCTGGGAAGCCACGCTCGGGCTGCTGGCGGGGGCGGGCAGGGCGCTGGGCCCGGGCGCGCCGTTGATCCTCTACGGCCCCTATTTCCGCGATACCGTGGAGACCGCACCCAGCAACCTCGCCTTCGACATCGACCTGCGCTCTCGTAATCCGGCGTGGGGCCTGCGTCATCTGGAAGAGGTCGATCATGAAGCGATGGCTCGCGAATTTGAGCCCGCCCGGTTGGTCGAGATGCCCGCCAACAATATCATCCGGGTCTATCGCAAGGGGCGCGGCGCTTGAAAACGGCCATTTGCGGGTATTACGGATGGCCGGCCATCGCGCCGACCATGAGAGCAGATTGCCCATGAGAGTTCGACATATCCTCGGCCGATGGACGAAGCGCGAGGAAGACGCCCTTCGCGATCAGTTTCATGGCAAGACAGTTGGCGATCGCTTTCATGGTTTGCGGCGATCCGAGCGCAATGAAGCGAAGCTCTTTCTTCTGGCGCTTGCTCCAGCGATTTTGATCGGCCCGTTCATCGGAAAATGGTCCGAGGCTTCTCTCGCAGGCAAATCGATTTTGGCGGTGACCGGCCTGTGGATGATCGGCGTTTTCTTGATGGGTGGATATCTGTTGTTCAGGTCGATCCATCGGGCCTCGCATGGCCGATCTGACTGAAAGCTGACGGCCCGCCTGCCATGCAAGTGGAGAAATGGCGCCGCGGTTGACCAGGAACATGGTCCATACCGTGCCCGGCCCGGTGCATCGAGACCGGGCCCCGGCCCCGGCCTTTGCCGGGGAACAGGAAAGCCCCCGGCCACCAAATGTCGATCTGTCCTGGCCCGTCCCTTCCGGGGAGGGGAGCGGCGGGATCACACCGGCTCCATCTCCGCGCTGGTCACGGCCGGATCCGGGATTCCGCGCCGCCGCTCGCGCCACACGATGTAGAGCCCGCTCGCGATGATCACCGGCGCCCCCAGCCAGGTCCAGGCGCTCGGCCACATGCCGAAGATCGCCCAGCCATAGAGCGTGCCCCAGATCAGGCTGGAATAGTCCATCGGCACCACCGCGCTCACCGGCGCGTGCTTCACCGACCCGGTCAGCGCCAGCTGGCCGACGCCGCCGATCAGCCCGATCCCGACCAGCATCGCCCAGGTCACCGGGTCATGCGCCTTGAACGCGAAGGCATAGGGGATCGCCAGCACCGGCACGGAAAGGACCGAGAACCAGAACACCGTCGTCCCCGCCGCCTCGGTCTTGCCGATCTGGCGCAGCAGGATCGCCACGATCGCCACGAACAGCGCGGCGAGCAGCCCCACCATCGCCCCGAAAGCGGGGATGTGCGTGCTCCCCGGCTGCGCGACGATCAGCACGCCGGCGAACCCCGCGATCACCGCGCCCCAGCGGTGCCGGCCGGTCGGCTCCTTGAGCAGCACCGCGCCCAGGATCGTCGCGAAGATCGGCACGGTGAACTGGAAGGTCACCGCCTCGGCCAGCGGCAGCAGCAGCACCGCGCCGAAGGTGAAGACCATGCCGGTCAGCCCCACCGCGGTGCGCGAGACGTGCGCGCCGAAGCGCCGCGTCCGGATCGATCCCAGGCCGGGGCCCGCCGCCACCCATGCGGTCACCAGCGGCACCGCCCAGAGCTGGCGGTGGAACATCGTCTCGACCAGCCCGGCGCCGCGCATCTCGGCCAGCTTGATCAGCGCCGACATGGTTGCGAGGCAGGCGACCGCGAACAATCGCAGCAAGATGCCCTTCAATATCTGATCGCCCTGCACGCCGGAGCCTTTGCGGCAGGGGCGCGCCGGCGGCAACCCTGGGTCAAGCCGCAATCGGCAAGCCCCGGATCCCCGCCCGCGCGGGGATGGCCGAAATCATCGCAAGGGCCGGGTCGGGTTCTCGACCCAAAGCATCGACGGATAGACCTGCTCGAACTGTGCCGGGGGCAGCGCCGCGACCGCCGCGAGCGCGGCCAGCCCCGCGTCGCACGACGCCGCCGGTTTCGCTTCCGCCGGGTTGACCGCCCGGCCGGCGGGATGGTCGCGTGCCGCCGCCGCGGCCTCCCACAGCGCGATGTTCTGCCGGAGATAGAGTTCGCGCAGGTCCGGCGCGAACCAGGCGGCATCGTCGAGCGGATCGGCGAAATAGGCGTCGCACCGCTCGGGCGAGGTCGCCGCGAGCTTGCCCGCCAGCGCGGTCTCCGCTGCCAGATAGGCGCGCAGCCGCGGTGCCGGCGCCTGGGCCAAGCCGGCGCGGTGACGCCGCGTCGCCTCGCTGACGAAGGTGCCTGCCGCCTGCTGGATGTCCTGCGGCCCGCCGCCCGCCCGCGCGCGCTCGGCCACCACTGCCTTGAGCGCTTCGAACTCCTCCGGGAAGGTCTGCTTGATCGTCGCGCTCAACAGCCCGCCGGGACGGTCGGCAAGCAGCTCGCGCTCCACCGCGGCCGGATCGGTGAGGGGATTTCGCGGCCCGGTGCGCGGCAGCTGGGTGATCGCCATCGCCGCCAGCCCGAGCGCCACCACCCCCAGCGCCACGATCCGCCAACGCCTGCCCATCATCCACGCATCCCTCGAACCGTTCGCCCGGTTCCTGGCCGAGCAGCCCTGCCACTGGCCGAGCAGCCGTGCCACTGGCAATGTAGGATTTTCGCTGGCACTGCCATGCGGGCGGGCTTCGCCGCCCGCCATGCCCCGCTGCGCCGCCGCGCGCTTGCGGGGAGTGTCAAGCGATTCAACGAATCGCGCAACCATAAGGTTGAACATCGGCTCGCTTGCGGCGGGCCGGCCACGCATTTAGAGGCACGGCCATGATCAAGCATGCGCTCAACGTCACCCGCGAAGCCAATTTCGCCGAATGGTATCAGACCGTCATCACCGAGGCCGACATGGCCGAGGAGAGCGGCGTGCGCGGCTGCATGGTCATCCGGCCGTGGGGCTATGGCATCTGGGAGCGGATCCAGCGCCTGCTCGACGATCGCATCAAGGCGACCGGCCACGAGAATTGCTATTTCCCGCTGTTCATCCCGCTCTCCTATTTCGAGAAGGAGGCCGAGCATGTCGACGGCTTCGCCAAGGAGATGGCGGTCGTCACCCATCACCGGCTGATCCACAAGGACGGCAGGATGATCCCCGATCCCGAGGCGAAGCTGGAGGAGCCGCTGGTCGTGCGCCCCACGTCGGAGACGGTGATCGGCGCCGCGTTCAGCCGCTGGATCCAGTCGTGGCGCGACCTGCCCGTGCTGATCAACCAATGGGCGAACGTCGTCCGCTGGGAGATGCGCACCCGCATGTTCCTGCGCACCGCCGAGTTCCTCTGGCAGGAAGGGCACACCGCCCATGCCAGCGTTGAGGAAGCGCGCGAAGAGACGATGAAGATGCTCGAAGTCTATCGCAGCTTCGCCGAGGAATGCGTGGCGATGCCGGTGATCGCCGGCGAGAAGCCCGAGAATGAGCGCTTCCCCGGCGCGGTCTCGACCTACAGCATCGAGGCAATGATGCAGGACGGCAAGGCGCTCCAGGCGGGCACCTCGCACTTCCTCGGCACCACTTTCTCGAGCGCGCAGGACATCAAGTTCCAGAATTCGGAAGGCCAGCTCGAGCTGGCCCAGACGACGAGCTGGGGCATGTCGACTCGCATGATCGGCGGGCTGATCATGACGCATGGCGACGATGACGGCCTGCGCGTGCCGCCGCGCATCGCGCCCTGGCAGGTGGTGATAGTGCCGATGCTGCGCGACAATGACGAGGACGCCGCGCTGATCGACTATTGCAAGGGCATCCAGCAGGAACTGTCGAAGCAACATGCGTTCGGCGAGCCGGTCCGCGCGCTGCTCGACCTGCGTGCCGCCAAGGCGGTCACCAAGCGCTGGGGCTGGATCAAGAAGGGCGCGCCGCTCGTCGTCGAGGTCGGCGGGCGCGACATGGCGGGCGGCAACGTCTCGGTCATTCTCCGCACCGATCTCTACAAGGAGGACGGCAAGCTCAACTCGGCCATTGTCGGGCGCGACGCCTTTCTCGCCGATGCGGTCGGCCAGCTCGAAGCCGTGCAGAAGGCGCTGTACGACGAAGCCAGGGCGCGCACCGATGCGAACATCGTCCGCGACGTGACCGATTTTGCGGGGCTCGAGGCTTATTTCGAGGGCGCGGGCAAGTTCCCCGGCTGGGTAGAGGTCGAATGGGCCAGGCCGGGCGGCGCCGATCTCGACAAGGTGGTCGAGCGGTTGAAGGCGCTGAAGCTCACCTTCCGCAACGTGCCGAACGATGCGACGCCCGCCACCGGCGCCTGCATCTTCACCGGCGCGCCCGCGGTCGAGCGCATCCTGGTGGCGCGTGCATATTGAACGCCCGACCGTCGTCCGGACCCTGCCCGTCACCCCGGCTTTCGCCGGGATGACGGCCTGATGCGCACGCTCTTCGCCACCCTGCTCTACGAGCAGCCGCTCGGCGATCCCGATCTCCTGGGGGCGCTGGAGCAGTCGTGCCTCCAGCTGGCCGAGGACGACATGGCCGGCCGCCGCTGGTGCCGCGAGCATGGGTATCGCGGCTATACCAGCTATGCCTCGCTCGACGACCTGCCGATCCGCGACCCCAATTTCGCGGATCTCAAGCGTCTGCTCGACCGGCATGTCGCGAAATTCGCCAGGGCCTGCGCCTTCGATCTGCAGGGCAGGAAGCTCAAGCTCGACAGCCTCTGGGTGAACGTGCTCGACGGCAAGGGCGGGCATGGCGCGCACATCCATCCGCACGGCGCCGTTTCCGGCACGCTCTATGTCGTGCTGCCCAAGGGTTCGCGGGGCCTCAAGCTGGAGGATCCGCGCCATGCCATGATGATGGCGGCGCCGCCGCGCCTCGAAGACGCGCCGGAGGCAATGCAGGGCTTTGTCGAGATCCTGCCCGAACCCGGCACGGTGCTGTTGTGGGAAAGCTGGCTGCGCCACGAGGTTCCTCCCGGCTCGGGCAGGGCGCCGCGGATCAGCATCAGCTTCAACTATCGCTGGGGATGATGGGCGTCCGCCTGGTGACGCGGAACGGCCAGGATATATTTCGGAGAGCCGAACGGCATCGCTACCGGGAGCGCGGTCATGCAACTTCCTGCCCTTGTGCTGAGCCTGTTGGTGACCTCCGCTTCGGCGCAGGGCTATGACGTCACGGCAACCGGCAAGCTCGTCGACAAGGGCAGCTGCTACAGCTTCCAGGTGCCGGCCGGATGGAAAGTCGTGGCGGGAAATCCCATTCCCCTGCTCGTCTCCGCGCCGCCCGGGGAACGCCCCGTTTCGCTGCAGACCCTGCCAAAGGGAATTGCGACGCTGGCGATCGGCCGGCGATCCGCCGAGGCGAAATCGATCGAGGAGTTGATGGCGCTGCGGCGGCGGGCAAATCCATTCTCCTCGACGCGCACCGTCTCCTATCCATCGGCCACGGGCATCGCGAGAGCCGTCGCGGCAAGGTGGACGGACGATGCCAACGAGCCGGGCGAGGAAACCATCGCGCTGTTCTTCGTGTTTCGAGGGCAGCCCTTCGCAGCCTATCTGAGCTTCTATCGGAGCGATCGAAGGCGCAGCCAATATCCGATGGCGCTCGACCGGCTTCTCCACAGCCTGCGGCCCCTGGCCGGTTCCGCCGGGTGCGCGCTCCCGGCCGGGCACGGGAGCGCGCGGGGAAGCGGCGGCGGATGATCGCGCGGCGCACCTTGCTCGCCGGCGCGCTGATGCTGCCGGTGGCGGCGCGGGCTGGCGCGCCCTGGGATGCGGTGGTCGATCCCGCCACCGGCACGCTCGCCGCCGCGCTGGCGCGGGCCGAACGGGCGGGGCGCCCCTTTCGCATCCTGCTCGGGCCCGGCATCTTCACCGAGAAGCTGACGGTGCGCGCGCCCGGCCTCACTCTCCAGGGCAGTCCCGGCACGATCCTCCAATATGGCACCGCGGCCGGCACGGCGAAGCCTGGCGGCGGCAGCTGGGGGACCGGCGGATCGGGGACGCTCACCATCGCGGCGCCCGGCGTGACGCTGCGCGGCCTCACCATCGCCAACAGCTTCGACTATATCGGCGCGCGGCGCGACGGCGCCGGCAACGGCGCGCAGGCAGTGGCGCTGGCGGTGGGCCGCGAGGCCGACCGCACCACCATCGATCGCTGCGTGCTGCTCGGCTATCAGGACAGCTTCTACCTCCAGGCCCGCACCCTGGTCGCCGATAGCCGCATCGTCGGCGGAGTGGACTTCATCTTCGGCGGCGGCGCGGCCTGGTTCGAGCGTTGCGAGCTCGTCACGCGCTATGTCCCGAACGCAGATGGCTTCGGCTATGTCGCCGCGCCCAGCACCCCGGCCTCGCAGGAATTCGGCCTGGTATTTTCCCGTTGCCGCCTCCGCCGCGAAGCGGAGGTGCCGGATGGCTCGACCTGGCTCGGCCGCCCCTGGCGTGCCGGCGGCAACATGGCGCTCACCGGCCAGGCGGCGTTCCTCCATTGCTGGATGGACGCCCATGTCCGCCGCCAGGGCTGGACCTGGATGGGCTACAAGGGGCCCGACGGCGAGCCGCGCCGCCTGACCCCGCCCGAGGCGCGGCTGTGGGAATTCGCGAGCGCCGGGCCGGGCGCGGGGCCCGCCGGAGCCGATCGGCGGCTGCTGACGGCGGAGGCGGCGAAGCGCTTCACCCGGGCCAATGTGATCGGGTTCTAGGCGGGAACTTGCAATGTAGGATTGCGTCTGTTTCCGTGGTTGCGCCGGGAATCGGCCGGCCGCTCTTTGGAATGCTGGAAATACAGGCTTAGCGGATCACCAGGGTTAGCTGGCGCACCAGGCTCCGCTCGATCGGATCATCGAACCGGCAGCCGATATGCGCCCCGTCGTTCCAGACGATGGTCGCCGGCACGGGCAGGTCGTCGCGCAGGCTGAGCCATACCTTGTCGCCCGCGCGGTGCGGGGCCGCGCAGGCGAGGCGGCAGCCATAGACCGAGAGATCGTGGAGCATCGCCTCGACCGGCTTGTTGCCGCGCTTCGTCACGGTGGCGCGAGTGACGAGGATACGGTGACGCGTCGCCGCGCGCTGTTCGACGAGCGCGGGAGTCACGGTCCGATATTGCGAGAATTTGGTCGCCATCTCTCTCCGCCCCGATGCGACCCTGCCGCGGACGGTTTAACAAGCACTTAAGGCGATCCTAAGGGGTGGCGCTCAAGGTAGAGGCGGCTGGCGCGGGTGATGACCACCATTTGCATCGCGCCGGGCCGTTGCGGCTTCCGGGCGCAGACGCGGAAGTCGCCACAGACGCTGGCGTTGAACAGATTGCCGGTCGGCAACCAGAGCCCGCGGACATTGGCCGGCAATTGGTCGAGCGACAGATCCTCATCGGCATCGATGCCGAGAATGCGCTTCGTGCCCACCACCCAGATGCGCACCGCCGGATTGCCGTTCGAGGCGAACAGCCGGCCATGGACGGTGCGGCAGAGCATCGGAGGGCCGCCGGCCAGGGCCATGGCCAGCAGGGTGGCGATCATTTCTCCTCCAGCACCCTGGTCACGCGTTCGGCCAGCTCCGGCCCGGCATGCAGCCCCAGCTTGCTGCGCCGCCACAGCACGTCGTCGGCGGTGCGGGCCCATTCATGGTCGCGCATCCAGCGTATCTCGGTGGCGGTGAGCCCGGCGCCCAGGTCCTCGCCCAGCTCGGTCCGGTCGCGCAGCATGTCGGCCAGGTTGCAGCCATAGGCATGGGCCATGCGCTCGGCCCGGGCATCGCCCAGGAACGGCCAGCGCGTCCTGACGGTGGCGACGAACCTGTCGAAATCGGCGATCGCGCCGCCCGGGAAGACGCGGGCCCGCGTCACCGGCTCGACCTTGGCGCCGAGGGGCGGCCCGATCTTCGCCAGCGCTTCCTCGGCCAGTGCCCGCGCCGTGGTGATCTTGCCGCCGAAGACCGAGAGCAGGGGCGGGCCGTTCTCGTCGAGCTCGAGCACATAGTCGCGCGTCACCGACTGGGCCCGGGCGGCGCCGTCATCGTGCAGCGGCCGCACGCCGGACCAGCTCCAGACGATGTCCGCGGAGGTGATCTGGCGGGTGAAATAACGGTTCACCGCCTCGCAGAGATAGGCCCGCTCCTCCTGCGAGCATATCGCGTCCTCGGGCCGGTCGACCGGGATGTCGGTGGTGCCGATTTCGGTGAAGCCGCCTTCATAGGGAATGGCGAAGACGATCCGCCGGTCGGGCTGCTGGAGGATATAGGCATGGTCGCCGTCGTACAGCCTGGGCACCACGATATGGCTGCCCTTGACCAGCCGGATCCGCGAATGATTAGCAATAGCCAGCTTGTCGAGGAGGTGCCGCACCCAGGGGCCGGCCGCATTGACCAGCCCGCGCGCCTCGACGGTGCGCCCGTCGGAGAGCTCGGCACGCCAGGCCCCGCCTTCGCGCCGGGCGGCCAGCAGTTCGGCCCGCGTCGCGATTTCGGCGCCGTGATGGGCGGCGTCGAGCGCGTTGGCCAGGGTGAGGCGGGCATCGTCCACCCGGCAGTCCGAATAGACGAAGCCGCGATGGGTGCCGGCCAGCGGATCGGTGAAGGCCTTGTCCCTGGCGCGCAGGCCGCGCGAGCGGGGCAGGGTGGAATTGCCGCCCACCGCCAGCGCATCGTAGAGATAGAGGCCGAGCCGGACCATCCACCACGGCCGCACCGCATGGGCATGGGGCAGCACGAAGGTGAGCGGGCGGATCAGGTGGGGGGCCGCCTCCAGCAGCCGCTCGCGCTCGTGCAGCGCCTCGCGGACCAGGCGGAACTCGTAGCTCTCGAGATAGCGCAGCCCGCCATGGATCAGCTTGGTCGAGGCCGAGCTGGTATGGCTGGCCAGGTCGTCCTTCTCGACGAGCAGCACCTCGAGCCCGAGCAGCGAGGCCTCACGGGCGATCGCGCACCCGTTGATCCCGCCGCCGGTGATGAGCAGGTCATAAGCCACGCCCGAGGTTACGGCGTTGGCAGTTGCTCCGCGAGTCCCTATCTTGGGGGTCAATGGCAAAAACCAAAATCAAAGCAGGGCTGCCCACGCGGCAGCAGATTCTCGATTTCATCACCAATTCCGATACCCCGGCGGGCAAGCGCGAGATCGCCAAGGCCTTTGGGCTGCACGGGCAGGACAAGATCCTCCTCAAGGCATTGCTCAAGGACATGAGCGACGAGGGGCTGATCGACGTCGCCCCGGGCCGCGCCTTTCACAAGATGGGCGGCGTGCCCAAGGTCACCGTGCTGCGCATCACCGATGCCGATGGCGACACGACCTGGGCGGTGCCCGAGCGCTGGGAGGCCGAGGGCGTGCCTGTGCCCCGCCTGCGGGTCCGCGAGGCGCGCGGCAAGCGCTCGGCGCTGGGCGTGGGCGATCGCATCCTCGCCCGCACCGAAGAGGCCGGCAACGGCTGGATCGCCCATCCGATGAAGAAGCTCGCCCGCGGCGAGGAGCTGATGCTCGGCGTGCTCAAGGAAGAGGCCGGGCGGCTCTGGCTGCAGGGCGTGGAGAAGAAGGAGCGGCGCAACTGGCCCGTCTCCGATGCCGGCGGCGCCGAATCGGGCGATCTCGTCCTCGCCGAAAAGGCGGGTCGGCCGCCGCGGATCACCGCCAAGGTGGTCGAGGTGCTGGGCGATCCCTTCGCCCCGCGCAGCTTCTCGCTGATCGCGATCCACCGGCATTCGATCCCCAATGTCTTCTCGGAGGATCTTCTCGACGAGGCCGAGCGGGTGTCCCGCCTCGATCTCGGCAAGCGCGAGGATCTTCGCCACCTGCCGATCGTCGCGATCGACCCGGCGGATGCCCGCGACCATGACGACGCGGTATGGGCCGCGCCCGACGACGACCCGAAGAACGAAGGCGGCTGGAAAGCGGTGGTCGCGATCGCCGATGTCAGCTTCTATGTCCGCCCCGGCTCCGAGCTGGACCGCGAGGCGCGCAAGCGCGGCAACTCGGTCTATTTCCCCGATCGCGTCGTGCCGATGCTGCCCGAGATCCTCTCGGCCGAGGTCTGTTCCCTGAAGCAGGGCGAGGACCGGGCGGCGCTCGCCTGTCACCTCCAGATCGGCAGGCACGGCGAGCTGAAGAGCTGGCGCTTCACCCGCGCCGTGGTGAGCATCGCGGCGAACATCGCCTATGAAGACGCCCAGGCGGCGATCGACGGGAAGCTGGAGCATCCGCTGACCGAGACCGCGCTGCGGCCGCTCTGGGGCTGCTGGGCGGCGCTCAACAAGGCGCGCGACAAGCGCGAGCCGCTCGACCTCGATCTGCCCGAGCGGCGGATCGTGCTCGACGAGATGGGCCGCATCCTTTCGGTGGCGCCGCGCGAGCGGCTCGATGCCCATAAGCTGATCGAGGACTATATGATCGCGGCGAACGTCGCCGCGGCCAAGGCGCTGGAGGCGAAGAAGGCGCCGGTGATGTACCGCATCCACGAGCCGCCGGCCCGCGAGAAGCTCGTCGCGCTGCGGGAATATCTCAAGACCTTCGGCATCGAGTTCGCGCTGGGCCAGGTGATCAAGCCGGCCACCTTCAACCGCATCCTGGAGCGGGTGGGGGAGAGCGATTTCCGCGAGCAGGTGATGCAGCAGGTGCTGCGGACGCAGACCCAGGCCTATTACGGCCCCGCCAATCACGGCCATTTCGGCCTGTCGCTCGGCAGCTATGCCCATTTCACTTCGCCGATCCGCCGCTATGCCGATCTGATCGTCCACCGGGCGCTGGTCGAGGCCTATGCACTCGGCCCCGGCGGGCTCACCGCCGAGGAAGCCGCCGGGATGGAGCGGATCGGCGAGAGCATCTCCAATCTCGAGCGCCGGGCAATGGAAGCCGAACGGGAGACGATCGACCGCTATGTCGCCGCCTATCTCGCCAACCATGTCGGCGAGGTGCTGGAGGCGCGGATCACCGGGGTGCAGAGCTTCGGCTTCTTCGCCACCGTCGACGGCGTGGGCGGCGACGGGCTGGTGGCGGCGCGGGACCTCGGCACCGAATATTTCCGCTACGACGAAGCCGGGCAGCGGCTGGTGGGCGACGAGAGCGGGGAGGCGTTCACCCTGGGGCAGCGCCTCCGCCTCCGGCTGGTGGAGGCCAATCCCGTCTCCGGCGCGCTCCGCTTCGAGCTGCCCGACGGCAAGGGCTCGGCCGGCCCGTCCGCCTTTGCCAGGGATCGCGGCAAGGGGCGCCCCCGCCCGATCAAGCGCCGCGGCCGGCCGCCCAACATCCGGCACAAGAGCCGCTGAGCGAGGACGATTGAACCGGCGAGCGCAGGGGTTTATGTTCGCATCCTCATATTCCGGGGGAACCGACCCGATGTCGACGCCCGTCCTCTTCGTCCCGGCACGCGCTGCCACAACGGCGCGGGGCATATCGGCGGCGTCCCGATGATGTTCCGTTCCCATGCTCCGGTCTCCATCGGGGCGTTGGCCATGCGCGCGCGGCAGCGGATCCGCGCGCATTTCTTCGCCCAGCACGCGGTGACCGCCGAGGAGGCGGTCTCCTTCGTGCCGCAGGACCGGATCGAACGGACCCAGTTCGAGCGCATGCGCGGCGCCGGCCTTGTCCATGAGGCGGAAGCCGGTCGCTACTGGTTCGACCTGCCCGCGTTCCGGAAGCAGCTGGACCGGACCCGGGCGATCATGGTGCCGGTGGTGATCGTCCTCTGCCTCGCCATCGCCGGGGTCGGCATGCTGTTCTACTGATCAGTCGACCGCGAAGCTGAGGCCGGCATGCGCCTCGAGCCGCCTGGCCAGCGGCGCGGCCATCAGGCTGCCCGCCGTCCAGATGCCGCCCTTGCCCGCTTCGGGCACATCCTCGATCAGGCAGAGCGCGCTCTCGGCGATCATCTTGCTCGTCGAGCCATAGCCGGGATCCCGGTCGCCCTTCACCGTGGCGGAAAGGCGCTGCCCGTCGGGCATCTCCGCCACGAAGGCGAGGTCGTAGAAGCCGGTCTCGCGCTCTTCCTTGCTCGGCCCTTCGCCCGGTGCCGGGCCCTTGTCCGCCGCCATCGGATTGACCTTGGCCAGCGCTTCCGCCGCCGCCTTGCCGATCTCGCCCAGCCCGGGAACGACCAGCATCTCGTCATAGCGGAAATCCGCGCCATAGGGCTGGCCGGCCAGGAAGTTCGAGCGATGGACGTTCTTGGTGTTGATCACCGCCATCATGAAGGGCGCGACCCAGGCGTCGACCGCTTCGTCATGATAGGGGACCATGCCGTTCGGCTGGGCCGGCCCCTCGAAGCCCGGCGTGAGCGCGAAGGGATCGAGCATCAGCTTGAGGATCGCGGGATCCCTGGCCGCCGCCGCCATCGAGGCCTTGCCGCTGGCGAAGGTGCCGCCCGAGAAAGTGCCCTTCATCGCCCGTACCCGGCCCTTCACCCGCGGCGCCGGCTTGCCGAAGCGGGCGATCGCCGCCTGCTGCACGGTCCACACGCCGAGATCGAAGGGGATCGAATCGAAGCCGCAGGAGAAGACGATGCGCGCGCCGCTGGCCTTGGCGGCATCTTCGTACTTGCGGATCATCTGGCCCATCCAGGCCGGTTCGCCGCACAGATCGACATAGGCGGTGCCGGTCTCGACACAGGCGGCGAGCAGCGCCTCGCCATGGAGCTGATAAGGGCCCACCGTGGTGATCACCACCGTGGCGCGGGCCACCATCGCCTTCAGGCTGGCGGGATCATCGGCATTGGCGGCGAGCAGCGGCGTGGATGCCGGCGCGCCGATCGCGTCGCGGACCTCCTGCAGCTTGGTGAGCGAGCGCCCGGCCATCGCCCATTTCACGTCCGGATAATGGCCGGCGAGATATTCGGCGACGAGGCGGCCGGTGAAGCCGGTGGCGCCATAGACGATGATATCGAACTCGCGGTCTGCCATCTGCCCGTTTCCTGCTCCTCGACGCTCAACCGGCCGGTTGAACGATTCATTGAATCTCTTGGCGCACTCGCATGCACGCATGGGAGAGCGGGGGGCCTGCCCGGCTTCCGAAGCGACGCGGCGAGTGACGGTTCCAGTGAAGCAGGGAAATTCCAACATTGGAAGAGGCGGTATGGTGATTGACGTGGCGTGTCGGCCATTCGGCGCTTCTTCGTCATGCTGAACTCGTTTCAGCATCCAAGGTGCCGCGACGGATGTCGCTTGTGGGGCGTTGGACCCTGAAACAAGTTGGCGTTTATCCCCGCGGGACAAGTTTATCCCCATGGGACAAGTTTATCCCCATGGGACAAGGCGTGCCCGATAGCCGTCATCCCCGCCTGCGCGGGGATGACGGAATGGGATATACTTGTCCTTACGGGATAAGCGCCAAACGAGTTCAGGGTGACGCCGTGTGCGAGGCCGGTTCTTCCGCCTGCCTAGTCCCGCGTCTCGCGCAGCGCGTTCCACAGCGTCTTCACTTCGCGGTTGAGCGCCCCCAGGTCCTCGCCGCGCATCCCCGAGCGGACCAGCAGTTCCTCCGCCAGGCACCCGCATTCCTCGCGCATGTGGCGGCCGCGATCGGTGAGGCGCACCTGGACCTGGCGCTCGTCCTGCGGATTGCGCTCGCGCGTGACGAAGCCCGCCGCTTCCAGCCGCTTCACCAGCGGCGTCACCGTGCTCGATTCGAGCGCCAGCCGGTCGGCGATCGCGCCCACGGTGCGGCCGTCCTGCTCCCACAGCGCATGGAGCACCAGATATTGCGGGTAGGTGATGCCGAGCCGATCGAGCATCGGCTTATAGGCACGGGTGATCGCCATGCTCGTCGCATAGAGCGAGAAGCAGAGCTGATCGTCGAGGGGCATCGCGGCGGGCATGTTCGTCTCCTTGGCCGGGGCCGATAGCATCAAAAACCATATCGCGATAACGAATTCGCTGGACAAGGCCCGACTCGCGCATTAGCTGAATAGTATCGCGATAAACGATATCGCGAACTAAGAATGAGGAGATCGAGCATGTCGGTTGACGTAAAGTACCGCACCCGCGCCACGGCCACCGGCGGCCGCGACGGCGAGGCCCGCAGCGAGGACGGGCGCTTCGTCGCCAGGCTCTCGACGCCGAAGGAGCTGGGCGGCGCGGGCGGCGAGGGGACCAACCCCGAGCAGCTGTTCGCAGCCGGCTATTCGGCCTGTTTCATCGGCGCGCTGAAGGTCGCGGGCATGCAGCTCAAGATCAAGGTCCCGGCCGAGACCAGCGTGACCGCGACGGTGGGCATCGGCCCGCGCGCGGCGGGCGGCTTCGGCATCACCGCCGATCTGGAAGTCGGCCTACCCGGCGTGGAGCGCGCCGACGCCGAGAAGCTCGTCCAGGCCGCGCACCAGATCTGCCCCTATTCGAACGCGACGCGCAACAACCTCGATGTGGGGCTGACGATCGCCTGAGGCGGTGCCTGGTCCGATCGCTGCCGGTCCGCCGGGCATGGAGCCTCCGTGCCGCTCCGGGCCGGCAGCCGATCGGGATCAGCCGGTCCGCTTGCGCACCAGCACGTCCTGCAGGACGAGCGCGTCGAGCGCCGTCTCGGCGAACAGCGCGACGGCTTCCTCCGGGCGCTCGACCATCGGCATGCCGCGCCGGTTGAAGCTGGTGTTGAGCAGCACGGGAATGCCGGTCCGCGCATGGAACGCGTCGAGCAGCGCCGCGAATTCGGGGTTCCAGTCGCGCTGCACCGTCTGGACACGCGCGGTGCCGTCGACATGGGTGACGTTGCGCAGCGCCCCGGCCAGTTCGGCGCGGGTGCGATCGACCAGGATCATATACGGGCTGTCGCGGCCGGATTCGAAGCAGCGGGCGGCGTGCTCGGGCAGCACGGCGGGCGCGAAGGGGCGGAAATCCTCGCGGAACTTGATGTTGGCGTTGATATGGTCGCCCATGCCCGGCCAGCCCGGATGGGCGAGGATCGAGCGGCGGCCGAGCGCGCGGGGGCCGAATTCGCTGCCGTCCCGGAACCAGCCGACCGTCCTGCCCTCGGCGAGCAGGGCGGCGACTTGCGGGGCGAGCGTTTCGGGCCGGCTGATCTCCCAGTCGCCCGGCGCATCGGCCAGGGCCGCGTCGATCGCCGCGGGGCCATAGGCGCGGCCGAAGCAGGTGCCGCCGTCATGCGGCGCCTTTTCCTGGCCGAGCAGCTCGATCCAGCCATGATAGGCGCAGCCGAGCGCGATGCCGTTGTCGCCGGCGGCGGGCTCCATATAGAGTCGGTCGACCACGCCGTCCTCGAGCAGCCGCGCATTGGCGACGGCGTTGAGCGCGACGCCGCCGGCATAGCAGACCTGGCTCGCGGGGAAGCGGGCGAGCCGGTTCTGGAACAGCGCGGCGATCGCCGCCTCCACCTGGCGCTGCGCCCAGAAGGCGATGTCGGCATAATATTGGAAGTCCGCGCGGAAGGCGTCCTGGCCGGAGGCGGGGCGATCGAGCGCCGCCTTCCACGCATCGGCGACGAAGATGCGGCCCTCGCGCATCTCGAAGGCGGCGGCATCCACCGCGCCGGGGCGGCCATAAGGAGCCAGGCCCATCAGCTTGCCGACATCGTCGAGATTGCCGAAGACATAATGGCTTACCGCCGAATAGAAGCCGCCGATCGAGTGGCGGGTGGCGTTCATGCGGAAGCGACCGGCGGTGCGGTCGAGCGGGCTGAAATCCTTGACGAGCGGCGTCATGCGGCGGCCGTCGAAGCGATAGAAGCTGTCCTTCTCGCACCACATCGGCGCATCGGGGCCGGTGAGATCGTCCGGCAGGGCGGCGCCGGCCAGGTCGGTGCATTGCGCAAGCGGGCTGCCGCAGCCGTCCACCACCAGGATCGCGCAGCTGCCGAACGGGCTGGTGCCGGCCGCGCTCCAGGCATGGGCGAGATGGTGGGAGATGGTGGCGATCGGCGGATGGGCATCGTCCGCGAACAGGCGGGGACCATGGAAGCGGGCCCGGGGCGGCACGTCGAAATTGGCGGACTGGACGACCAGGGCGATGTCCGCAAGCGCGATCCCCTCGGCATCCAGGCAATAGCGAATCGCGTCGCTGTCGTTGCCGCCGTCATGCTTGCGGCGCGTGAGCCGTTCCTTCTCGATCCCGACCGCGACCTGGCCGTTCCGCAGCAGCACCGCCGAGCCATTGTGCGACAGCCCCGTGCCGAGGACGTAAACCGGTTTTCCCATTTCTGCCCCGAACCCTCTCCCCGCGGCGAGTGAAGCAGACCGGATCGGATGTGGAAAGCGTGGTTCGATCCGCCGCGGGGCCAGGCTGGGGACTCATGTTCCTTCCTCGTCATCCCCGCTATCCCTTCCTCGTCATCCCGGCTTCCTTTCCCCGTCATCCCCGCGCAGGCGGAGGGCCAGGGGCCAGGGGCCAGGGGCCAGGGGCCAGGGGCCAGGGGCGCGAGGTTCGCTATGCCGGTTCCGGCAAGCATGCGCGTGATTGCTTCGATCGTCCCGCACTATCCTGGATCCCACCTGCGCGGGGATGACGGGTGGGTTTCAAGGGCCTGTCTGGGTTCTCGCCCTGGCGCGGGTCAGGCTTCGTGAAACTGCAGCGCGGCCAGCCGGGCGTAGAGGCCGCCCTTCGCGACCAGTTCGGCATGGCTGCCGGTCTCGACGATGCGGCCCTCGTCCATCACGATGATCCGGCCGGCGGCGCGCACCGTGGCGAGGCGATGGGCGATGACGAGCGTGGTGCGGTTTGCCATCAGCCGCTCGAGCGCGTCCTGGACGAGGCGCTCGCTCTCGGCATCCAGCGCGGACGTGGCTTCGTCGAGCAGCAGGATGGGGGCGTCGCGGAGCAGCGCGCGGGCGATGGCGACGCGCTGGCGCTGCCCGCCGGACAGGCGCGCGCCGCCTTCGCCGAGGAAGGTGTCGAGCCCCTGGGGCAGGTCGCGCAGGAAATCGGCGGCATTGGCGGCGCCGGCGGCGGCCCAGATCTGGTCGTCGGTGGCATCCCAGGCGCCGTAGCGCAGATTGTCGCGGGCCGAGGCGCCGAAGATCACCGTCTCCTGCGGCACCATCGCCATGCGCGCCCGGATATCGGCCGGATCGGCTGCCCGGACCGGTACGCCGTCGACACGGACTTCGCCGGCATCGGGATCGTAGAAGCGCTGGAGCAGCTGGAACAGCGTCGACTTGCCGGCGCCCGAGGGGCCGACCACCGCCACCGTCTCGCCGGGGCGGACGTCGAGCGAGAAATCGGTGAGCGCGGCGCTGTCCGGGCGGGTGGGATAGCGGAAGGTGACCCGGTCGAAGGCGAGCGCGCCCTG
>NZ_JAPDIR010000011.1 GCF_029870595.1 Sphingomonas sp. CBMAI 2297 | reverse complement strand
CCCCAGCCCCGGCCCCGGCCGACAAGCAGCCCTTCGCCGCGGAGATCGCCGCGTTCGAGGCCCGCGATGCCGCGGCCAGGCCGGCAAGGGGCGGGGTGCTGTTCCTCGGCAGCTCGAGCATCCGGATGTGGACCGATCTCGCGCGCGATTTCCCCGGCCACAATGTCGTCAACCGGGGCTTTGGCGGTTCCACCATCCCCGACAGCGTCCGCTATTTCGACCGGATCGTGATGCCCCATGCGCCGAAGACCATTGTCTTCTATGCCGGCGACAACGACCTGGAGGCCGGGCACACGCCCGAGGAAGTGCTCTCCGATTTCGAGGCGCTGGTGACCAAGGTGCATTTCCGCCTTCCCGGCACCCGCGTCCTGTTCGTCGCGATCAAGCCCAGCCCGTCGCGCTGGCGGCTGATCGACGGGATCCGCACGACCAACACGCTGGTGCGCGACTATGTCGCGACCGACCGGCGGCTCGGCTATGTCGACATCTTCCCCGCGATGCTGGGCCCCGACGGCAAGCCGCGCCCCGAGCTCTATCGCGAGGACGGCCTGCACATGACCCGCGCAGGCTATGATATCTGGCGCGCCGCGGTGGCCAAGGCGATGAAGTGGAAGCTCCCGGCGCCGGCCGCCAACCCGGCCAGGCCGGCGGTCAGCGCCCCGGCTCGGTCATCGAAGGCGGGTCGCTAGCCGGGAAGCTCTCGTCCAGCGCCTCGTCGAGCGCCGCCTGGTCGAGCGCGGCGTTGCGCTTCAGGCTCGCTTCCATCCGGGCAACCTGATCGGGCGTGGCTTCGCCCTGGTGGCGCGCCTTCCACTCCGCGAAGGGCATGCCGTAGACGATGCGGCGCGCATCGTCCCGGGCGATCGACGGGTCGGCCTCGACGATCCAGTCGGCCAGGCAGTTGCGGCAGAAGCCCGCCAGGCCCATCAGATCGATGTTCTGCGCATCAGCGCGGTGGCGGAGATGGCGGACGACGCTGCGGAACGCCTTGGCCGCCACGGCGTCGTCCAGCTGGTCGAGTTCGTCCATTTATCGCACCTCCACGGTTGATCCTCCGGGATATGAGGCTAGAGGCACCGAGGCACAAGCCGAGGATATGACAACGATGACAAAGGCAATCAGCCCCCGCACGCGCAAGGTTCGCATCCTCGCCACGCTCGGCCCCGCCAGCGCGACGCCCGAGATGATCGCCAAGCTGTTCGAAGCGGGCGCCGATGCGTTCCGGATCAACATGAGCCATGGCGACCAGGCATCGAAGGTGCCGCTGTTCGCGGCGATCCGCGGGCTCGAGCAGAAATATGGCCGCCCGACCACGATCCTGGCGGACCTGCAGGGCCCGAAGCTGCGTGTCGGCAAGTTCGCCGACGGCAAGGTGCAGCTGGTCACCGGCCACGAGTTCATCCTCGACCGCGACAAGACGCCCGGCGACGCCACCCGCGTCGAGCTGCCGCACCGCGAGATCTTCGAGGCGGCGCACGAGAATGCCCGCCTGCTGCTCGACGACGGCAAGCTGGTGCTGCGCGTCGTCTCGGTCGCGCCGGATCGCCTGACCACGATCGTCGAGGTCGGCGGGGCGCTGTCGAACAACAAGGGCCTGAACGTGCCCGACATGGTGCTGCCGCTCGCCGCGCTCACCGAGAAGGACCGCAGCGACCTCGCCTTCGCGGTGGAGCAGGGCGCCGACTGGATCGCGCTCAGCTTCGTCCAGCGCCCCGAGGACCTGATGGAGGCCCGCCGCCTGATCGGCGGCAAGGCGGCCCTGCTCGCCAAGATCGAGAAGCCGAGCGCGATCGCCCGCCTCGACGAGATCGTCGAGCAGTGCGACGGCGTGATGGTCGCGCGCGGCGACCTGGGCGTGGAGCTGCCGCCGCAGAGCGTGCCGCCGCTCCAGAAGCGCATCGTCGAGACCGCGCGCCGCATGGGCCGCCCGGTGATCGTCGCCACCCAGATGCTCGAATCGATGATCGAGAGCCCGTCGCCGACGCGCGCCGAAGTCTCCGACGTCGCCACCGCGGTCTATGACGGTGCCGACGCGATCATGCTCTCGGCCGAGAGCGCCGCGGGCAAATGGCCGGTCGAATCGGTGGCGATGATGAACTCGATCGCCGATGCGGTGGAGCGCGACCCCGCGCATGGCGACCGCGTCCACTTCACCGTGACCCGGCCGGATCCCACCACCGCCGACGCGCTGGCCGAAGCCGCGAAGAACATCGCGCGCACCGTCTCCGCCTCGGGCATCACCTGCTTCACCAGCTCCGGCTCGACCGCGCGGCGAATCGCGCGCGAGCGCCCGTCGGTGCCGATCCTGGTGCTCACGCCCAAGATCGATACGGCGCGCCGGCTCGGCCTGCTCTGGGGCACGCATGCGGTCCACACGCGCGACGTCGATTCGTTCGAGGAGATGGTCGCCAAGTCGAAGCGGATGGCGCTGCGCCACCATATCGCCGCAGCGGGCGACCGCGTGGTGCTGTGCGCCGGCGTGCCGTTCCGGACGCCCGGCTCGACCAACGTGCTGCACGTGGTGACCCTGGTCGGCGACGAGCTGAAGAACCATCCGGGCCGCGAGGGGCCGGACGCGATCTGATCCTTGCGCTCCCCTCTCTGGAAAGGGAGGGGAGAAGACCGGGTTCCGAACTCCTATTCTTCCTTCGTCACCTCGGCCTTGCGCCGGGGTCCCGCTATCCCGGCAGGGCAAGAAGCAGCGGGATCCCGGCACGAGGCCGGGATGACGGTGGAAAATCAGATACTTGTTCGGGTTCCCAACCTGGGGTCACGACTCGATCAGCAAACCCTGTCATCCGCGCGCAGGCGGGGGCAACGGCTTGTTCGGGCTTTCGTCCTAGAGCAGCCCGAGCCCTTCCAGATCGGCACGCAGCTTGGCCGCGCCGGTGAAGTGCAGCGCATGGATGCCCGCGTCCGCCGCGGCGGCGACGTTGGGCAGGCTGTCGTCGATGAACACCGCGTCCGGCCCCTCAAGACCGAATCGGCGCAGCGCGAGCGCGTAGATCGCGGGATCGGGCTTCACGAGCTTCTCGTCGCCCGAGACGACGATGTCGCGGAAGCGATCGAACAGCGCGGCTTCGCGGGCGCGGAACGGCGGCCAGAACTCGCCGGAGAAATTGGTGATCGCGAACAGCGGCACGCCGGCGGCGTCGAGCGCCTCGACGAGCGCGGTCATGCCGGGAATCGCCAGCCCCAGCGTCTCGTTGAAGCGCGGCCCCCAGGCGGCGATCAGCGCCGCATGCTCCGGAAAGCGCGCGCCCAGCTCCGCCGAGGTTTCCGCGAACGGACGCCCCGCGTCGTGCTGGAAATGCCACTCCCGGGTGACGACGCTCGCCAGAAACGCTTCGAGCGCCCGATCGTCCTCGATCAGGCGCTCGTAGAGGAACCGAGGTTCCCAGTCGAACAGCACCTTCCCGACATCGAAGATGACGGTGTGGGGCTGGACCACGCGAATCAGCCCTGGCGGGCCTTGAAACGCTTCTGGGTCTTGTTGATGACGTAGATGCGCCCACGACGGCGGATCACGCGGTTGTCGCGATGCCGATCCTTGAGCGACTTCAATGAATTCACGATCTTCATGACCGATTCGCTTCTCAAACTATAGGAATGCCGGAAAGAGGGGCTCGCCTAGTGGCCGATGCCCGCCAAGTCAAGGCGGGAGTCGCCCCATGGCCCAGCGGAACCGACTCGACCTGATCCGTGTTGGAGGGCAAACGGAGACGTTCCGTTCGCGAAACAGGAGTTCGTCCGCGTGAAGAAGCCGCTCAGCATCGCCCTGCTCGCCGCGCTGGGAGCCTGTGCCCCCAGCTATCGCCCGCAGCCGATCGACGTCACCCGTTATCATCTGGGCGCGCCGATCGAGCGTACCACCGTCGCGGTCGAGCCGATGGCCAACACCGATTCGTTCGGCCCCGAATATCAGACCTATGCCGATGCGGTGCGCGCCGAGCTGGAACGGCTGGGCTATGTCCAGTCGGTGAGCAGCATGCCTTCGGGCTATATCGCCGCGGTCGGCTTCCGTCGCACCAGCAAGGGCGCGTTCAAGGAACCGTCGCCGGTCAGCATCGGCCTGGGCGCGGGCGGCTTCAGCGGCGGGCGCCGCGGCGGCGTGGGTGTCGGCGGCGATGTCGGCTTCGGCATCGGCGGCAAGACGCGCGAGCTCTATCAAACCGAGCTGTGGGTGCAGCTGCGCCGCCGCAGCGACAACACCACTGTGTGGGAAGGCCGCGCGCAGAGCGGCAGCGTGAGCGGCACCGATCCCGACCAGCCCGGCGCGGCGGCCGCGCGCATGGCCAAGGCGCTTTTCAAGGACTTCCCCGGCGAGTCCGGCATCACTATCACGGTGAAATGACCATCCAGATCAATTCCGGCTTCGATTCCGGCAACATCCGCGTCGTGGGGATCGAGGGCGACCGCGTCGACCTCGAGATCGTCACCGATCACCTCTCGGACTTCTACCAGTGGTTCCACTTCCGCGTGGCCGGGGCGAAGGGGCGCACGCTCACCTTCCGCCTGCTGAACGCGGGCGGCGCTGCCTATGCGTTCGGCTGGCCGGACTATCAGGCGCGCTGGTCGACCGATCGCGAGGCGTGGCGCACCGCCGATTCGTCCTATGCCGACGGCGTGCTGCACTTCACCAAGGCAATCGATACCGACCTGGTGTGGTTCGCCTATTTCGCGCCCTATTCGATGGAGCGGCACCACGATCTGGTCAGCCGCATGGCGCTGATGCCCGGCGTGTCGCACCGCGAGCTGGGCAAGACGCTCGACGGCCAGCCGATGGACCTGCTGACGCTCGGCACCGGGCCGAAGACGGTGTGGCTCTATGCGCGCCAGCACCCGGGCGAGACCATGGCCGAATGGTGGATGGAAGGGGCGCTCGAGTTCCTGACCGACCCGACCAACCCGATCGCCCTTGCCCTGCGCGAGAAGGCGGTGTTCCACATCGTGCCGAACATGAACCCGGACGGCTCGCGCCGCGGGCATCTGCGCACCAACGCCGCGGGCATCAACCTCAACCGCGAATGGCATGCTCCGACGATGGAGAAGAGCCCCGAGGTGTTCCTTGTCCGCGCGGCGATGGACGAGACCGGCGTCGATTTCGCGATCGACGTGCATGGCGACGAGGCGATTCCCGCCAACTTCCTCGCCGGCTTCGAAGGCATCGCGTCCTGGACCGACGCGCATGGCGAGAAATTCTACGAATATGCCCGCCGCCTCGCCGGGGCGACGCCCGATTTCCAGCTCGACCTGGGCTATGAGAAATCGGCGCCCGGCCAGGCGAATCTCTCGATGTCGACCAACCAGCTCGCCGAGCGGTTCGGCGCGGTCTCGATGACGCTGGAAATGCCGTTCAAGGACCATGCCGCGAACGCCGATCCCGAATTCGCCTGGTCGCCCGCGCGCTGCAAGACGCTGGCGCATTCCTGTCTTGAGACTTTGGCAGGATTTATCGACGAGATCTGAGGGAAGCGGAATCGCGGGGGAAGGATGCTCGAACTGAGAATGGCGGCGGGGGCCGCCGCCCTGATCGCGTGGCTCGCGCCGGTGCAGGCGCAGGCACAGGCGGGGGCGGTGCCCGAGCCGGCGATCGCCACCTATGTGGCGGAACATGCCGTCGCGGGCCCCGGCGAGCTGCGCCCGGTGATGGCGGTCGGCGAGCCTCGGGGCTGGATCCTGCCCGCCGATATTCCCGAGCGCTTCCGCGCCGAGGCGCGCGGCGAGAAGCTCCAGCCGCGATTCCAGCACATATTGGGGCAGATCGGGATCGAGCTGTCGGTCGACGACAGGGATGCGATCACCGATTGCCGGGGCACCTATGGCCATGTCGCGCTCGCCCCGCAATTCTGCGAGGTGCTGCGGCGCCGGGGCAAGTTCCGCCACGCGCTCACCCTCGACGGCAAGCCCGCGCCCGGCACGGCCTCGCTGACGATCCAGTTCTCGGTGGGAGGCGAGGGGGCGGAGATCGGCCTGCCCCCGGCGCCTCCGGCACCGATGGGCTGGCCCGTGACCCATGCGCGCGGCATCGCCACCATGACTCGCCAGCCCGAGTGGCGACGCTTCTCCAAGGTCCGCGACGGGCGGCAGAGCGCGATCGCGCTGTTGCTGGAGTCGGGCACCGTCCTCTCCTGCAAGCTGCTGCGATCGAGCGGCGATGCCGGGCTGGACGCGGCGAGCTGCGACGCGGCGCGCACCGGCGCCTATGCGATCGAGCCGGCACAGACCTATGCGCAGCTGCCCATGCTCGTCCGCTGGAACCGGGACGGTGCCCAGGCGATGCTGCCGATACGGGAAAGCTATCAGCGCCCGACACCGGCGAGCGCCGGCGAGCTGGTCGTGCGCGGCGCGGCCGGATCGCCGGCGGAGGCGTGGCTCACCCTGTCGCAGAGCGGCGCGGTCACCGATTGCCGGATATCGCTCTCCGCCGGCGGCGACGCGGCGGACGTGGCGCTGTGCGCGGCGATGCGCGGCGCCAGGTTCAATCCGGCAAGCGACGTGTTCGGCCTGCCGATGGAGAGCAGGTATCTCGCCAAGGTGCGTTTCGAATGACCGATATCCGCGAAGGCGGGCTCGACGATGCGCGCGTCCGCGCGCTGCTCGAAGTGCATTTCGCCGGCATGCTGGCCAATTCGCCCAAGGACAGCACGCATTTCCTCGACTTCTCCGGTCTGGCCGGGCCCGACGTGACCTTCTGGACCGTGTGGGACGGCGACGACCTGCTGGGCTGCGGCGCGCTGCGCGAGCTCGATCCGGAGCATGGCGAGATCAAGTCGATGCGCACCGCCTCGGAGCATCTGCGCCGCGGCACCGGGGCCAGGCTGGTCGCGCATATCCTGGGCACCGCCCGTTCGCGGGGCTATCGGCGCGTGAGCCTGGAGACGGGATCGGGCGAGGCCTTCGATGCCGCCCATGCGCTCTACCGCCAGTTCGGCTTCACCGAATGCGGGCCGTTCGGCGACTATCGCGAGGACCCGTTCAGCCGGTTCCTGTCGCGCGTGGTATAGGCCGCGGCGTCGGGGTCCGGCGCCGGATCAGTGCAGCACCAGCTGGGCGACCGGCAGGACGGGCGTGACATAGGCCGCCCGTTCCGCCTCGATCGCCTCGACATGGGCAAGGCGGTTGTGGAGCGCGCCGGGGTCGGGAAGCAGCGGCACCTTCGCCGCGCCGGCGCGGCGCGGGCGGACCGGCGGCACCGCGCGGCGGGCATCGTCGGCCATTATTTCGAAACGCGGCGCCTCTGCGGCGATCCCGGTGAGCAGCCTAGTCGCCTGCCGGGCGATCTGGCGGACGCACTCCTTGGTGGCGCCGGTGTCGAGGGAAACCTCGTCGAGCGTGGCCCCGTCGAAGACGCGGCGCGCGACGATCTCGCGGTCGCGGCTCAACCTGGCCTCGAGCTTCTCCAGCTCGGCGGGATCGGCCCGCTTGAAGCGCGGCCCCTCGCCACGGTCCCTCGCTCCGGAGCGCGGACGGCGGCGGAGTGCCTCGACGCCGACCTTGCGGAGCTGGTCGACATAGGCGTCGATGAGCTGGGAGACGGCGCCCTCGGCGAGATAGTCGGAAGCGGCGGCCTCGGTGCGGGCGACGGCATCCTCGTCCTCGATCATGGCCTCGGGGGCGATCTCGTCGCCATCGGTGGCGGCGAGGGCGCTGAGCGAGACGGTGGTGGCCTCGACCTTCTTGGCGGAAGGTCGCTGGTCGGTCATCAGGCGGAAGCGCAGGCTCTGGAGCTCGCCGCGGATCTGCCAGTTCACGAAGGTGGTGAACTGGGCCTTGGTGGGATCATAGGATTCGATCGCGCGGTGGACGGCGATGGCGCAGCACTGCTCGGCATCTTCCCAGTGCGCGGTCAGGCCGTACTGGCGGACGAAGTGGCGGATGCGCGGGGCGATCAGCTTGAGGATCTGGGCAAAGGCGCGGTCGACATAGACGCGCTGGCGGTTGGTGCGAGCGGCGCCGTCCTTCGGCATATTCTCGATGACGGTGGCCACCGCTGCTTCCAGCGCGATCGTGATCTTCGACATGTGTGCAATCCCCTGCCGCCGCAGCGCCCGCGCTGCTGCTGTCGTGCGGGGAATATGAACGGGGGCAACGGGCCCGCCAATCTGGCGGGAACCCTTAGGGTAATCGCACCTTACGGACGAATCCGGGTTGCCCATGGGGCATTTCGTTAACCATCGCGGCGACTCGCGCATTCGCTCAGATATCGATCGACTCGCCGGCTCGCGCCGCCCCTGCTCTCGGCCTGCGCGGGGCGAGCCAGTGCCAGGCGAGCAGCACCGGCTCGAGTATCGCGAAACCGATCAGCACGCCGGCGAGCCGCGTCAGCGCCGGCCCGATCTGCGCATCGGCATAGCTGTCCGGCACCAGCGCGATCAGGATGGCGAGGGCGAACTGGGTGCCGACATAGCGGTGCGGATGGTCGCCATTCTCCAGGTGGCGGCCGATCACCACGCCGAGCATCGTGCCAAGGATCAGCAGCATCGGCGATCCATGCGCGACGAACAGGATCAGCGCGGCGAGCGCGGCGCCGGCCAGACAGCCGAGGAAGCGCTGGACCAGCCGCCGGCTGACCGGCAGCAGCCCGCTCGTCCCGATCGAATCGGCGGGGACGATCATCACCGCCATGATCCCGATCGCGGCCTGGGACAGCGCCGGCAGGCGCAGCCAGGCCGAGAGCCCGACGAGGAGCGCGAGCGCGGTGGCGGCCTGCAGCGCGTGGCGCGCGGCCTCGGGATGCCAGCCGAGCGCCGCGGGACGCGGGCTCGGCCGGGCCGGCCAGCGTCGGCGCAGGGTGAGCGTGGAGGCGAGGCTGACCGCCAGGCAGGCGAGTGTCCCCGCCACCGTCTCGAGCACGCGCGTCTCGACGAAGCGCGCGAGCGCGACATCGGGATGGGCGAGCTTATCGAGCACCACCATCGCGAAGGTGAGCCCGAAGAACAGCCATGCATAGGAGCGCTTGCCCGTGATCGCGGCGTAGAGGGCGCCGCCGCCGACCAGGAACAGCGCAGCCGCCGCGGCCGGCCACCAGCCCAGGAACGGCGCGGCGGCGAGCGCGAGCAGCCCGCCCGCGCCGGTGCCGGCGATGCGCAGCAGCCCGCGCACCAGCGTCTCCGCCGCATGGCCGCGCATCACCATATAGCCGGCAAAGGCGGCCCAATAGACGCTCGCCGCGCCGATCCAGTGCGCCGCGGCGATGGCGAGCAGCACCGAGGCGGCAGCTTCCGCCTCGTCGACGGTCCGGGCGGTGACCCGGTCGATCAGGCGCTTGCGGGGAGCCGCCTTCACCATCGGATCAGGCGAAGACTTCCTCGAGGAAATTGGCCATCGCCTGCCAGCTGCGGCGATCGGCCCGGGGCTCGTAGACCACGCCCGGGATGGTGGCCGTCCTGCGGTCCCGGTCGGTGAAGGCGTGGCCGGCACCGCCATAGGCATGGATCTGCCAGTCGGCGCCCGCTTCGGTCAGCTCCCGGGCCAGCGCCACGGCCTTTTCGGGCGGCGCGATCGGGTCCTCCCAGCCATGGCAGACGAGCAGCCGGGCCGCGATCGGCGACACGCTGGCATAATCGGGCGCGTCATAGACGCCGTGGAACGAGACGCCGCCCAGGATCGCAAGGCCCGAACGCGCCATGTCGAGCACGCACTTGCCGCCGAAGCAGAAGCCGATCGCGGCCAGCTTCGCGGGATCGACCCGGTCGAAGCCGGCAAGCGCGGCGAGCGCGGCGGCGAGCCGGTCGCGCAACAGGGCACGATCGGCGTTGAGCTGGTTCATATAGACTCCCGCATCCGGCCCGTGCCGGGTGCGCTTGCCCTGACCATAGACGTCCGCCGCCAGCGCCACATAGCCAAGCTTGGCGAGGTTCTCGGCATGGACGTTGTCGGCTTCCTTCTGGCCGAGCACATTGGGCAGGACGAGCACGCCCGGACGCAGCGTCGTCACCTCGTCCTCATAGGCGATCACCCCTTCGAAGGGGCCGCCAGGGCCTTGGTACACCAGAGTCTGCCGAACGATCGCCATCGCCTGTCTCCCTTGTCCCCGCCGCTCCTGCCGCTAAGGACGCTCGCAACCGGTTGCAAGGAGTTCGCATGCCCAAGCTCGTCCTGATCCGCCACGGCCAATCGGCCTGGAACCTCGAGAATCGCTTCACCGGCTGGTGGGACGTCGATCTGACGGAGCAAGGCGTGGAGGAGGCGACGGCCGCCGGCACGCTGATGCGCGAAAAGGGACTCGACTTCGACCTGTGCTTCACCAGCTTCCAGAGCCGCGCGATCAAGACGCTGCACCTGGCGCTGGAGGCGATGGGCCGGCTCTGGCTGCCCGAGGAGAAGAGCTGGAAGCTCAACGAGCGCCATTATGGCGGGCTGACCGGGCTCAACAAGGCCGAGACCGCGGCGCTGCACGGCGACGAGCAGGTGAAGATCTGGCGCCGCAGCTTCGACGTGCCGCCGCCGCTTCCCGAGGAAGGGTCGCCCTGGGACCTCGCCAAGGACGCGCGCTATCGCGGCGTGGCGATCCCGCAGACCGAAAGCCTGAAGGACACGATCGCCCGCGTGCTTCCCTATTGGGACGAGCGGATCGCGCCCGAGCTCAAGGCCGGCAAGCGCGTGCTGATCGCCGCGCACGGCAATTCGCTGCGCGCGCTGGTGAAGCATCTCTCGGGCATTCCCGACGACGAGATCGTGAACCTGGAGATCCCGACCGGCCAGCCGATCGTCTATGAGCTGGACGACCAGCTGAACGCGCTGGATCGCTATTATCTCAGCGAGCGGTGAGCGATCAGCCGGTGATCACGGTGCGGCGCGTGCGCAGAATGCGGACGCGCTGCATGTGGCCCGGGATATAGCGTGCCCGGGCGCAGACGTAGAATTCGCCCCATAGCCGCCGCTCGAATGGGCGACCGTCCCAGAACCGCCGTATCGCCGGCGGCGCCTCTTTCTCGCTATCGGCATCGTGCAGATTCAGCACGTGCTTCGTGCCGCGGACCCAGAGCCGGTTGATGCCGCTGCCATTGGCCACGTAGAAGCCGCCCCGCACCCATTGGCATTGCCCTGCCCGTGTCGGGAAAGGGGTTTGACCGGCGGCGAGCAGGGCGAGAGCGAGCAGCATCGGCCGATGCTATTATGGCGAGGCCGGTTCTTCCAGCGGGCCGGTTCTCGCAGCCGGGATGGGTTGCCCTCCCCGCCCCTCCCCTCTAGGAACGCGCCTTCCACACGAGACGGGGCAAGACGTGGCACCTCTGGTCGGCATCATCATGGGCAGCACTTCCGATTGGGAGACGATGCACCACGCCGCCAAGATGCTCGAGAAGCTCGGCGTGCCGCACGAGACCAAGGTCGTCTCGGCGCACCGCACCCCGCAGCGGCTCTACGACTATGCCACCGGCGCGGCCGGGCGCGGCCTCAAGGTGATCATCGCCGGGGCCGGCGGCGCGGCGCATCTGCCCGGCATGGCCGCCGCGATGACGCATCTGCCGGTGCTCGGCGTGCCGGTCGAGTCCAAGGCGCTGAAGGGCATGGACAGCCTGCTCTCGATCGCCCAGATGCCCGGCGGCATCCCCGTCGGCACGCTGGCGATCGGCAAGGCCGGCGCGACCAATGCGGGCCTGCTCGCCGCCGCGATCCTGGCGACTTCGGACGAAGCGCTGAGCGAGCGCCTCCAGGCGTGGCGCGCGGCGCAGACCGAGAGCGTGGCGACCGACCCCGAATGAGCGGCGCGCTGCCTCCCGGTTCGACGATCGGCATTCTGGGCGGGGGCCAGCTCGGCCGCATGCTCGCCGTCGCCGCCGCGCAGCTCGGCTATCGCACCCATGTGCTCGCGCCCGACGAAGAGAGCGTCGCCGCGCAGACCGCCTCCAGCTACACCCGCGCCGATTATCACAGCCGCATCGTGCTCGACGAGCTCGCCGCCCAGTGCGACGTGATCACCTATGAGTTCGAGAACATCGCGATCGGGCCGGTCGAGTTCCTCGCCGGCAAGGTGCCGGTGCGTCCCGGCGCGCAGAGCCTGTCGATCGCGCAGGACCGGGCGCGGGAAAAGGCGTTCGTCGCCGCGCTCGGCGGGCGCACCGCGCCCTGGGCGCTGGTCGAGACCCGCGCGCAGCTCGACGCCGCGATCGCGGAGATCGGCGCGCCGGCGATCCTGAAGACGCTGCGCCTCGGCTATGACGGCAAGGGCCAGGTGCGCATCCGCGACGCGGCTGAAGCGGCCTCGGCCTGGGAGGAAATCGGCGAGCGGCCGGCGATCCTTGAGGGCTTTGTGACGTTCAGCCACGAATTCTCGATCATCACGGTGCGCGGCGTCGATGGCGCGCTGGCCAGCTATCCGCCGCCCTGGAACGAGCACAAGGACGGCATCCTCGACAAGTCGACCGTGCCCGCCCCCGCCGAGATCGCCCGCCACTGGACCGAAGCAGCCACGCTGGCCGGCCGCGTCGCCGAGGCGCTCGGCCATGTCGGCGTGCTGACGCTGGAGTTCTTCGCGACCGACGATGGCCCGGTGTTCAACGAGATGGCGCCGCGGGTGCACAATTCGGGGCATTGGACGATCGAAGGCGCCGAATGCTCGCAGTTCGAGAACCATATCCGCGCCATTTGCGGCCTGCCGCTGGGCTCGACCGCGCTCACCGGCGCGGGCGTCGAGATGGAGAACCTGATCGGCGACCAGGCGAACCGCTGGCCCGAACTGCTCGCCGAGCCGGGCACGCATCTCCACCTCTATGGCAAGGGCGATGCCCGGCCGGGGCGGAAGATGGGGCATGTGACCAGGGTGCGGCGAGGCTGATTCCTCCCCTGCCTGCAAGGGCGGGGAGTTCAGGGCTCAGTGCGCGGCCTTCTTCCCCGGCACCAGGTGCAGCACTCCCACGATCGCCGCGCCGACGATCATCCCGCAGATCCCGGCCCCGATCGCGCCGACCAGCCATTGGACGAAACCCTGCGCGAACGGCACCGCATGGCCCGCCACCTCGGCGAGGTGGTGCACGAAATGCGGCGCTGCGTTCAGGCCGAACACCTCCAGCCCGTGCAGCAGGATGCCGCCGCCGACCCAGACCATCGCCGCCACGCCGACATGCGACAGCGCCTGGAGCAGCACCGGCATCGCCCTGACCAGGAACGCACCGGTCCGCTGCGCGATCGCCGAGGGGCGCTTGCTCAGGTGCAGGCCGATATCATCCATCTTCACGATCAGCGCGACCACGCCATAGACGCCGATGGTGATCGCGATCGCGACCGCCGCCAGCGCCGCCGCGCGCATGCCGAGCGAGGCGTCCGGCAGTTCGGCCAGCGCGATCGCCATGATCTCCGCCGACAGGATGAAATCGGTGCGCACCGCCCCGGCGACCTGGCGCTTCTCCAGCTCGACCGGCGTGGCGATCTCCGCGACTTCCGCCTCGGCATGGTGGCCGGCCAGCGCCTCGACAATCTTCTCGGCCGCCTCGAAGCACAGATAGGCGCCGCCGATCATCAGCAGCGGCGTCACCGCCCAGGGCGCGAAGGCGCTGAGCGCGAGCGCTACCGGCAGGATGAAGAGCAGCTTGTTGCGGAGCGAGCCGAGCGTGATCTTCCAGATGATCGGCAGCTCGCGATCCGGCGTGAGGCCGACGACATAGCGCGGCGTGACCGCGGCATCGTCGATCACCACCCCGGCCGCCTTGGTGCCCGCACGCCCCGCGGCCCCCACCACGTCGTCCAGCGAAGCCGCCGCCAGCTTGGCGAGCGCGGCAACGTCATCCAGCAATGCGACCAGACCGCCCGGCATGTTTCCCCCTTCATGAACTGGGGTTCAGCACATAGCGGAGCCGCGCAGCCACGCAACGCTCCCGCCTGCATCATTTCTCCTTGCCCGCCGCATCGGCACTGCGCGGCCGGCTGCGAGAAAGCGGGCCCGGCCGGCGCCTGCGTCCAGCTCTGGTGCGCTCGACGGGCGCCGGCCCGGGAAGGCGCGGGGCCCCTGGCCCGGCGGCTCCGCGTCTTGCGGAAGCGGGGGTAGCGGTTCGCCCCCGCTTCCGCGCTTCTCCGAACAGCAAGGCGCCCGCCCCGCGCGGTGCGGGACGGGCGCCTCGTTACCCTGTCCGGGCGCGTGCGCTCAGGCGCGCGTGCCGGTGAGCGGGAAGGCGCCGAACGCCCCCGCGGTGACGGTGCCGGCCATGCTGTCGCCGTCCACCGTCGCCTCGCCCGTGAGCGTCATCGGCATGGGAACCGAGACGTCCATCGTCCAGCTCAGCTTGTCGCCATCGACCTTGCCGCCCTTGGCTTCGGCATTGCCCATCGCGCCGGCGAAGGTGCCGGTGAAGGTGTCGCCGTCGGTCGTCACGGTGAACACTGCCGCCTGGTCGCCCAGCGGCGACTTCACGACCGTGTTCCAGCTGCCGTCCACATTCGCCATGAGAACTCTCCTGATTAGTTGGCCGCCGGCTTGGTGCTTGCCAGCGACGCTGCGGGGACCACCTCGACGGGCAGGCCGATGCTGTCAAGCTGCGGCCGGACCTTCGCGGCATCGCCGACGACCACGAAAACGAACTTGTTCGGGTCGAGAGCCGCGCGTGCCGCAGCGTCAAGCTGGGCCAGGGTGAGCGCGCGATATTTTTGTGCGATGGTGCTGAAATAATCGTCCGGGCGGCGACGCAGGTCGTTCTGCTGCATCGCGTTGAGCACGGCGTCCGACGTTTCGAAGCGGCCGGGCAGCTCGCGAGTCGAGCCATTGACTTCGCGCGTCAGCTCCTTGGACGTCACGCCCTCGGTGGTGAGGAACGCGCGCACCTGCTGCTGGATCGCCTTGATCGAATCGCCCGTCTTGTCCGCCTGGACCGGGGCACTGATCGTATAGGGCACGGCGTGCTCCAGGAAGGTATAGCCGCCGCCCGCGCCATAGGACCAATGCTTGGCCTCGCGCAGATCCATGTTGATGCGCGAGAGGAAGCCGGAACCGAGCGCCTGGTTGGCGGTCGTCACCGCCAGCGTGTCCGAGAAGGGATCGACGCCGGTCAGCTGCGCGGCGACGATCTGCGACTGGGGCGAATTGGCCCGGTCGATCAGGATGATCCGCGGCGTCATCGCCTGGGCCGAGGCCGTGAAGGCCTTGGTGCCGGCCGGCCCCTCGCTCTTCCAGCCGCCGAAACGCGCGTCGAGCGCGGCCTTGATCTCGGCGAGCGGACGATCGCTGACGACGAAGATCTTGGCCTTGTCCGGGCGGATCCAGGCATTGTGCCAGGCGACGAGATCGTCGCGCGTGATCGTCTTGACCACCGCCGGATCGCCCGAGCCGGCGCCGAGCTTCGCATAGGGGCTGCCCGCGCCATAGAGCACGCGCGGCACCATGCGGCCGGACAGGCCCGCCGGGCTGGTCAGCTCCTGCGCGATGCCGGTGAGCACCTGGCCGCGCACCCGCTCGATCTCGGCCGGCGCGAAGGCGGGCCGCTCGACCACGTCGGCGAACAGATCGAGCGCGCCGGCCAGGTTCGGGCTCGGCGCATCGACGCCCAGATAGGTGCGATCGGCCGAGCTGCCCGAGCCGATGGTCGCGCCCAGCCGCTCGCGCGCTTCGGCGAGCGCGGTCGAATCGAGGCTGGTGGTGCCTTCGTCCATCATGTTGAGCGTCAGGCGCTGGGTGCCGAGCTTGTCGGCCGGATCGGCGGCGACGCCGGCATCGAAGCTCATCTCGATCTGGGTGACCGGCACCGCGTTGCGATGGGCATAGACCAGCTCGATGCCGTTCGAGAGCCGGGTGCGCTCCACCTTGGGGAAGACGAGGTCGCCGATCGGGGCGACGGCAGGCATGTCGCCGCGCGTGCCCTTCACCGGGGCGGTCTTGGGGCCTTCCGCCGGCTTGGCGGCGACGGCGGCCGCTTCCTGATAGGCCTCGCGCTGGCCGGGCACCACCATCACGGTGAGCGCGGGCCGCCTGAGCCACTTGTTGGCCGCCGTGGTCACTTCGGCCGGGGTGACCCGGGCCATTGCCTCCAGCTCCTTCTTGAAGTGGAGCGGATCGCCCGAATAGAGCTCGCCCGAGGCAAGCGCGACGGCCTTGCCGCCGAAACCGCCGACCGATTCCAGCCCGGCGATGCGGCCCGAGACGTTGGTGGTGGCGACACGCTTCACTTCATCCGCGGTCGGCCCGTTCTTGAGGAGATCGGCCAGGATCTCGTCGAGACGCTTCGACACCACCGCGGGATCGACGCCGGGCTTCACCACCGCCTGGACCATGAAGATGCCGAGCTGCGCCATCGACTGGACGTTGCTCGACACCTGGACGGCGGTCTTGTCCTTGCGGACCAGCTCATTGTCGAGCCGCGAGCTGGCAAGGCCGCCCAGCACCGAGGCGAAGACGTTGAGCGCCGTCGCATCCTTGTCGTTCAGGCCGGGCACCGCCCAGCTGCGCAGGATCAGGGTGGCGGCGACATTGTCCTTGATCGTCACCGTCTTGGGCGCGGCCAGCGTCGGCACGGTGACCTGCGGCAGCACGCTCTTCGGGCCGGCCGGGATCGCGCCGAAATATTTCTCGACCAGCGGCCGGGCTTCCTTCACGTCGACATCGCCGGCAAGGACGAGGATCGCGTTGTTCGGGCCATAATGGGCGCGGAACCAGTTCTTCACGTCGTCGAGGCTGGCGGCATCGAGATCGGCCATCGAGCCGATCACGTTATGGCCATAGGGCGTGGTGCCGAGCAGTTCCTCGAGCACCTTGTAATAGACCAGGCCATAGGGCTGGTTGTCGCCCTGGCGCTTCTCGTTCTGGACGACGCCGCGCTGTTCGTCGAGCACGCCCTGGGTGATCGCGCCGAGCAGATAGCCCATGCGGTCGCTCTCCAGGAACAGCGCGCGCTCGAGCGCCGGACGCGGCACCGTCTCGAAATAATTGGTGCGATCGAAGCTGGTGGTGCCGTTGAAGTCGGTGGCGCCGACCTGCTTGAGCGGCTCGAAGAAATCGTCCGGGGCATTTTCCGAGCCGTTGAACATCAGATGCTCGAACAGATGGGCAAAGCCCGTCTTGCCGGCGGGTTCGTGCTTGGAGCCGACATCATACCAGGTGGAGACCGCGACGATCGGCGCCTTGCGATCGGTATGGACCAGCACGCGCAGGCCGTTCGAGAGCGTGAAGCCCTGATAGGGGATGTCGACCTTCTTCACGAGCTCGGCCACCGGAACCGGCTTGGCCTGAGCCCCGGCGGCAGCGGCGGCGGCGGTGGGCGCCTGCTGCGCGAAGACGGGCACGGCGGCGCCGATCGCCAGCGCGCAGATCGACGCGCCGCAAAGCATCCGGAACGATTTCATGTTGCTGTTACCCCGAGAGAGAGACGATGGTGGGACGAGCATAACGCCGGGCAGGGTCGCCGCAAGCCGGTTGCGCCCGCATCCATTTGCTCTAGCCTGGGGAAGATTGCGCCATTCCGGGGAGAAATCCGTGCACTTCAGACCGTTTCTCATCGCGCTGGCGCTCGGCCTGGCGCCGGCCGCGGCATGGGCGCAGGCGGAGGTGCAGGCCGGGGCCGGGGAACCGGTGTTCAGCCCGGACGAAGTGCGCGCGCATGTCGAGTTCCTCGCCGACGATCTGCTCGGCGGGCGCGACAATGGCACCCAGGGGTTCGAGATCGCGGCGCGCTATGTCTCCAGCCGCTTCGACGCGATGGGATTCAGGCCCGGCGGAACGCAAGGCTGGTATCAGCCGGTGAACATCGCCGACTATGTGCTCGATGCCGGGAAACCCGCCTCGCTCACCGTCGGCGCGAAACGGTTCGCGAGCGGCGGGGACGTGCTGTTCGGCCCGAGCCCGCTCTATGGAAGCGAGACCCAGACCCTCACGGCCGACGCGGTGTTCGTCGGCCATGGCCGCGAGGCGGACTATGTGGGGATCGACGTGGCCGGCAAGTTCGTCGTCATGCTGCTCGGCAATCCGCCGGGCACCGCGCCCGGCAAGCTCGACAAGGCGGCCGTAGCCGGCAGGCACGGCGCGCTCGGCCTGATCTATCTCGTCACGCCGGACAATCTGAAGGGCGCCTTCCCCTGGGCCCAGGCCGTCACCTATTTCCAGGACCCGCAGACCAACTGGCTTAGCCCCGACGGCTTTCCCAAGGGCGAGAATCCCGGGCTCAAGATCGGCGCCTATGTGAAGGGCGCCGCCGCCGAGTCCTTGTTCCGGGATGCGCCGATACGCGCCGACCAGCTCTATGCCATGCTCGCGACGCCGGGCGGCACGCCGGGCAGCTTCGCGCTCAAGCCGCGGCTCACGCTGCAACGGACCAGCATCGTCACGGTGAAGAAGAGCGAGAATGTGATCGGCATCCTGCCGGGATCCGATCCGAAGCTCGCCAATGAATATGTCGTGCTCTCCGCGCATCTCGACCATGAGGGCACCGATCCGGGACTGGAGGGCGAGGACAAGATCTACAATGGCGCGATGGACAATGCCGCGGGCGTGGCGACGATGCTCGAGGCCGCGCGCGCCTTCGTCCAGAGCGGCAGGCGCCCGCGCCGCTCGATCCTGTTCGTCGCGCTGACCGCCGAGGAGGATGGGCTGATCGGCTCCGAGTTCCTCGCCCGCTATCCGGTGGTGGGCGGCGGCAAGGTGGTGGCCGACGTCAATCTCGACATGCCGATCCTGCTCTACGACTTCCGGGACGTCGTCGCCTTCGGCGCCGAGCATTCGACGCTCGGGCCGATCGTCGCGCGCGCGGCGGCGAGGATGGGCGTGACCCTCTCCCCCGATCCGATGCCCGAGGAGCAGCTGTTCCTGCGCTCGGATCACTATAGCTTCGTCAAGGCGGGAGTGCCGTCGATCTTCCTGGTCACCGGCTTCGCCAATGGCGGCGAGAAGGCGTTCCGCGACTTCCTGAAGACGCACTACCACAAGGTGAGCGACGATATCCGCCAGCCGTTCGACTGGAAGGCCGGCGCCAAGTTCGCCAAGATCAACTATCTGATCGCGCGCGAGATCGCCGATGCCGATCAGGAGCCGCGCTGGTACCAGGGCAACAGCTTCGGCGAGCGCTATGCCAAGGACGCGCCCAAGGCGCCGCGGCCGGCAGGAGCGCCGGCCGCCGCCGCGCAAAAGCTGCTCTCGATCACCGTAGCGCCGTCGGCGAAGAACTGAGCGGCGCGGAAACGGGGCTTTCTGTGCTTTTCCGCCGGCCGGAAAGGCGGCAGGCTCGCGCGGTAGCCGTGCGAGGATGCGACCCGCCGTGTACCAGGCCGACAAGCGCAAGCCGATTGCCGATCGCCCGGCCGCGTCCCGGCCCCGGCGCGTGGCGTCCACGCCACCCGTGCAGCGCGCGGCGGCACCCGCGCCATATCATGCCCTTCCCGCCAGCGTCGGGATCGGCCCGGCCAATCGCACCGGCCTGCCAAACCGGCTGAAGAACGGCATCGAGGCCCTGTCGGGCCTGCCGATGGACGATGTCCGCGTGCATCGCGGATCGAGCCGGCCCGCGACGCTTCAAGCGCACGCCTATACCCAGGGCAGCGAGATCCACCTCGCCCCCGGCCAGGAACATCACCTCGCCCATGAGGCATGGCATGTGGTGCAGCAGAAGCAGGGCCGGGTGCGCCCCATGTTCGATCTGAACGGCACCGCGATCAATGCCGATGCCGGGCTGGAGGGCGAGGCCGACCGGATGGGCGAGCGCGCCGAGCGGACGGGCGGCGCGCCGGCCGAGCCCGCGAAGCCGGTGCAACGGGCCGGTATCGCCGCGCCGGTGGTGCAGCGCTCCGTTCTCCACATCCAGAATGACGAGGGCGACTTCGTCTATTATTCCGATCTCGAAATAGTGGCGAGAGGCAGCCGGCTGACGACCTTCAAGGACAAGGCCGCCGCGCAGAAATTCGACGATCTGCTGGCGGCCTCGCCCAAGACCTTGGGCTCGGCGATCGTGACCAGCCAGAACCGGGACCGCCGGGTGCCCACGCCCTTTGGCCACACCCACACGCTTCCCACCGCCAAGGTCCGCCACCAGGACCAGGGGCCGCATTCGCTGTCGTTCATCGCCTTCGAGCAGCGACTGCAGAACCGGTTGCGCAAGGGCCAGCAGGCCGAGCTCGCCGATCAGCTCATAACGCCGGAACAGGCCGAGGCGATGATGCAGGCGGAATATGGCCTGGGCGACGACAGCGACGTGCTGAAGCGGTACATGCTGGATTATCGCAGCCTGTATGACGAGTTCCTGAGGCGGCTGAAAGGCGATGTCGATCTCGGCATCGGCTCCGCTTTCCACCTGGTGGCGCGCAAGCTGCTGCAGCTCAATCCCTACACGACATACAACGGACCCAAATCCACCAACCGCGGCGAAGACCGCCACGGCGTGCTCGGATCGAACACGCTCGATTCGAGCGCCAGGTTCAAAAGCGCCAAGGGATACCAGACCTATCTCCAAACGCGGGGAGACATCTTCCATTCGTCGGATGAGGAAGAGGAGGATCACGCACCCAAGGACGGCGCCACGCCCTTCGCCTTCACTGCGATTCCGGCGCGCGAACGCAGCTATTCGCGCAAATCCAGGGCCTCGAACCCGAAGAAGCGGAAGGAAAAGGCCCCCGGTCCCGCCAAGGCCCTGGACGATAGCAGCAGCAGCAGTGCCGACGGAAAGTCCGCGAAGAAGAAGGCAAGGTCGACGAAAGCGGTGGAGGATGTCGTGGCCTTTTACGGCCATCGGTTCAGCCCCAACACGCCCGGCATTCGCGACGGCGGCGAATGTTTCTGGGACACGATGCGCTCCTATGGCTTTTCCGAGGCGCGCCTTGGCGAGGCGGCCACCGCCGCCAGCCTGACGGTGGATATGGCGGTCAATGTCCAGCAGATCACCAAATTCGTGGAGGAACTGAACCGGGATCAAGCGCAGGGAATCTGGGTACGGATCGTCACCTATGACCTGACCACATTGACGTATCAGAGCTACCTGGACATCGGCGACATCGATAATTCGAGGAAGGACGACAAATATTATGTCGCCCTCTTCAACGATGGCGAGAATGGCCATTATGTGCCCGAGCTGGGCTAGCGCCGTCGCCAGCCTGCCTGCGGTACGCGACATGAGAAAGGCCGGAGCTTTCGCCCCGGCCCTTCCCGTTTCTTCCCCTGCTGTCCGTGGGGAAGAGACGCTCAGAATCCCGCCTTCAGCGTCACGAAGAACTGCTGCGGCGCGCCGACCATCAGCGTCTGGTTGTCGCCCGAATTGCCGAAGCCGTTCGTGCCGATCGTCGAGACATATTTCTTGTCGAGCAGATTGGTCGCATTGGCCTGGATCTCCAGGCCATGGCCGCCCAGGTCGAACTTGTAGCCGAGCATGGCATCGACCAGCACGCGGCCGGCGATCGACTGGTCGTTGGTATAGGTGAAGTAGCGCCGGCTCATATAGTTGGCGCCGATCCGGGCATTGAAACCGGCATGGTCGTAGGTCAGCTCGCCCTTGAGCAGATGCTTGGGAGCATCGACCACGGTCTTGCCCTTGGTCGCTGCGAGCAGCGTGCCGCCGGCGTTGCGCACATCGTCGCGATAGGTCGAGTCATTGTAGCTGTACGAGACGAACGCGCCGAAGCCGCTGCCCAGGCGAAGGTCGCCCGTCGCCTCGAAGCCGATGGCGCGGACGTCGCCGACATTCTGCAGCGTCACCGGATTGCCGACGATGCCTGCACCGGTCGTGACGCCGAGCAGACGGTTGCGGAAGTTGACATAATAGCCGGCAAGCGAGCCGGTGAACGGCCCCGAGCGTATGCGGCCGCCCAGTTCCCAGGTGTCCGACTGTTCGGGCTTGAGCCTGGTCGAGCCCGAGAGCAGCGCGTTGAAGCCGGCCTGGGTAGTGGCGAACGGACCGCTGGTGGCGGAGGCGACGAAGGCGCGGGTCACCTGGGTGAAGCCGCCGAACAGCTCGGCCCCGGCGCCGAGGCGATAGTTGAAGCCCGCGGTCGGCTGGAACCAGTCGGTCACGTCGATCCTGCCGCGCGCCAGCGTGCCGGCCACGTTCGGATCGGCCGCATTCTTCACCTTGAAGCCCTTCCAGCCCAGGTTCAGCGTCAGGTCCCCGAAGGTCAGCTTGTCCTGGACGTAATATTGGAAGGTGTCCGTCGTATAGTCATAGTCCCACTGGGTCGCGAACGGGTTCGCCTGGAAATCGAGGCTGCGGCGCGACGGCGCGGTGCGGCTCGACAGGGCGTAGAAGCGGCGGGCCTGCTGGAAATCGTTGCGCTCGTACCAGAAGCCGATCGTCACGTCGTTATGCTCGCCGAGCTTCCCGCCGGTATGGCCGAACACGCCCTTGCGATTGATGTCGTACTCGGTGGTGCGGATCGAGATGGGCGAGGTGCCGCCCGGGCTCGGCACATAGGGCGTGAACCACAGGCCCTGGCCGTGATTATTGTGGTAATAGCCCTTGAGCGCGAAGCGCAGGCCGCCGCTCTCGCCCTCGACGCCGAGCGAGCCCAGCCAGTCGCGGCGCAGGCCGGCGGCGTCGAAATAGGCATCGTCCAGACTGCCGATCGGCGCCGGGAAGACCTTGCCCGCCGCCGGATTGCTCGGAGGCAGGCCGGTGATGTCCGAAAGGCCGTCGGGGACGGGCGCGCCGGTGGTGTTGTTCACATTGTCGATATTGTTGGCGACGTCGGCGACGCGCACCGCCAGCGCATAGTCGTTCGAGATATTGTCCCATTTATAGCCCAGCCGCTTCAGCATGCCGAGCGACAGGTCCTGATAGTCGTTCTCGCGGCGATCGGAGTAGCTGATCGTGCCGACCAGGCGGACATCGTCGGCCACGGGAGCGACGATCTTGCCGTTCGCCTGGTTGGTGCGCTGCGAGCCCCAGCCCTTCCACTTGTCCATGTCCGAATAGACATAGGAGGCATAGGCCTTCACGCCGCCGCCGATATCACCGCTCTCGATCCGGCCGAAGATGCGCTTGGTGTTCGCGCTGCCATAGGTGCCCTCGGCGCGGATGCCGAACTGGTCCGACGGATCGCGCGAGAAGAATTCCAGCGTGCCGCCGAGATTGTTGGTCGCCTGGGTGCCGAGCGAGCCGGCGCCCTGCGACACCCGGACCTCGCCGATATTCTCGCTGGTGATCGCGCGGCTGATGTGGAGGCCGTTGACATTGCCATAGCTGGCATCGCCGAGCGGTATGCCGTCGAGCGTGAAGCCGAGCTGGTTCTGGTTGAAGCTGCGGATCGAGACGCGCGTCGCCCACTCATAGGCGCCGAAGGGATCGGCCGACTGGAAGTTGACGCTCGGCAGCTTCTCGATCGCCTTCAAGGGGCTGGTGCCGGCGGCGAGCTCGGCGATGTCGCTGCTCGAGAGCTGCTGGACCTGGCGCGTCTCGCCGCGGCCGATCACCACGATATGGTTCTGGTCCGCGCCGTCGTCGGCGGCAGGCACCGGGCCGGCCGGCGCGTCCTGCGCGAAAGCGGCACCGGAAAGCAGCATCGAAGTGCCGGCGAGCAGAATGGAAAGCTTGCGCATGAGCGGGTTCCCCCCAGGGTTTGTTTTCGGCGCGGGCACGGTGCCCGGCAGCCGGGGAGCTAGAATTTGTGCGTTGCAACATCGCGTAGCCGCGATGTCATTTGCACGACCGTGAAGTTACAACTTCGGGGCAAGCGGCGATGGCGGCGAGCGGCCCCATAACGAAGCAAATCGGCGTTCCCCTTTGCGGCCGGGTGCGCCATAGTGAGCGGGGAGACGGTCCGCAGAGGAGGCAGCGGATGCATGCTCGTCTGCAGCCCCGGCCCAGACAATCGCCCCATGGCCGGCCATCCTGCCCGCTCCGCGGCGCGCCGTCCGCCGCACCGCGCGCCGAGCCGCGCGCACCGGGCACGGTCCTGCAGATGGCCACCGCGTCCGAGACGGTCGCCGATTATGCCCGCTCGCATGCCGCCGGCGTGGCACGCACCGCCGCCGGCCCCAACCGCACCGGCCTGCCCAACGGGCTCAAGCACGGGATCGAGACGCTCTCGGGCATCTCGCTCGACGATGTCCGCGTGCATCGCAACTCGTCGCGCCCCGCGCAGCTGAAGGCGCACGCCTATGCCCAGGGCTCGGATATCCATCTGGCCCCGGGCAAGGAGCGCCACCTGCCGCACGAGGCCTGGCATATCGTCCAGCAGAAACAGGGCCGGGTCGGCCCGACGGCGCGGGCCGGCAACCTGCCGGTGAACGACGATCTCGCGCTCGAGGGCGAGGCCGACAGGATGGGCGCGCAGGCGGCGCGCGCGCACCCATCGCCCGGCGGGGCAACGGCGACCGCTCCCGCCATGGCGTCGCCATCGGCCGCCGTGGCGCAATGCATCACGGTCGACGAGGACGATATCGGCGAATCGTTCGACGTGACGACGGTCGACGGCGTCCGCCAGGAAGGCGAGCTGGAGGAGATACGCGGCGGCGGCTGGTATCTGTTCGACGTCGGGCTGGTGCGCGGCCAGCGCAACATCCATGGCCGCGCCGGCGCCATGGTGGAATCCGACGATTCGGATCTGGATTCGGGCAGCGATTCGGACGTCGAGGAGTCGAGCGACGACGAGGACATGGGCGGCACGTCGAGCTCGATCACCTATAGCAACGCGCGCGTGTCGACCAGCGATGGCGAGTTCGACATCGGCGAGATCGCCCGCGCCAACAATGTCAGCGTGCGCACTGCGCTGATGATGATCCGCAACAGCTACCGGGTCGTCCCGCGGACGCTGCGGCTCCACTATCCGTTCGGCAGCAAGACCATGTCGCGCGGCGGCGAGGCGTTCGACACGCCTTCCGAGACGACCAAGCAGCCCCAGGGCATGATCGGCTACCGCGCCAAGGACTATGGCAAGAAGCACAAGAAGGTCGGCAAGGACTATGACGACTGGGCCGACGAACTCTCGGACAGCGACGAGGACGAGGAGGACAAGAAGGATCGCGCGCGCGACATCCTCGCCTTCCTGAACGACGACGAGACGATGAAGTTCAGCGACATGACCAGCCGGCAGAAGGCCGCGCTCGGCGGGCTGCTGTCGGTCGCGCTGCTTTCCGACCCGATGCGCACCGAATTCAACTCGCGCCGCACCGAGCGGGACTTCATCCGCCAGCTGCGCGCCCGCGCGCGCGGCGAGACGAGCTTCCACGCGATCTTCGGCAGCAAGACGGGTTCGACCTTCCTCCCGGCGCGCAAGGGCGGCTCGAAGGACCAGCGCAAAGCGCTGCGCGACGAAACCAGCAAGGCGACGAAGGAGCTGCAGGGCCGCGCGGCGCTGTGGCAGAATAATTGCCTGATCAATGCAATCTGCTGGGCGGCGCACGGGCGCAGCGCGACGCTGATCGAGCTGCTCAACATCCGCTTCAATCTCAACAATGTCGGCGAGATGATGGTCGCCACTCCGCAGACGGTCGGCGTGATCCGGCAGGTGCTGGGGATCAACAACCAGATACTGGTTCGCTATCCGGTGGGCAGCGGCGCGCTCAACGAGACGATCATCGGCATCCCGCCGACGCTGACGATCTACCATACCGGCGGCGACCATTTCCAGCATACCCTGCCCTTGGGCGTGTTCTATCAATGAGGCACGCGCAGCCCGCTCCGCCGCACAAGGCACCGCCGGCGGCGGCGCGCATGAATCCGCCGTCACCGCAATCCAGTGCGCCGCAGCCATGGGCGACCGGGACGGCGCTCCAGTTCCGCGCCGCCGATCCGGGAGGGGCGGTGGCGGCGTTCGCCCGGTCGCACGCCGATTGCACTGCCCGTGCCGGCAACCGCACCGGCCTTCCCGACCGGTTGAAGAGCGGCATGGAATCGCTGTCGGGCATTGCGCTGGACGATGTGCGCGTCCACCGCAATTCGGCGCGGCCGGCCCAGCTCCAGGCACTCGCTCATACCCAGGGCAGCGAAATCCATCTCGGCCCCGGCCAGGAACGCCACCTGCCGCACGAGGCCTGGCACGTCGTCCAGCAGAAGCAGGGCCGGGTGCGCCCGACGATGCAGCTCGGCGGCACCGCCATCAACGACGATGCCGGGCTGGAGCGCGAAGCCGATACCATGGGCGCCCGGGCATTTTCTTCCGCAGCCCCGGCGCAGCGCGCAGTTGCGCGGCAGGCACGCGCACCGCTCGATCCGCCGCTCCAGGCGGTATGGCGCAACACCAGCTTGAACGCAGAATATTATCAATGGGACAAGCCGCTTGCCGGGTTGCGCTGGTATTTGAGCAAGACCGGACCGGACATGTATTTCATCGTCGAGAATCCCAACGCCCAGAACCGGCACGTCATCCCGCGGCAAGGAACCCTGGCGACGTTCGATCAATGGGTGGAAAGCGGCCTCTTCTCGCCGATCGAAGCCGACAGCTCGATCGACGAAAGTCCACCCGTCGCACCGGATCGCAGCAGCATGAACGCCAAGGCGTACCGGCCCTATGTGTTCGGACCCGTGAAGCATGCGTTCAAGGGCGGCCGCTTCCAGGTTTCCACCGCCCATTACGAGAAGCTCGACCAGGATGCCTTCGAGGGGGCGACCGGCACCGCTTTCAGCAAGCCGGGCAGCGCGCTGAAACCGGGCGACACGCATCCGTCGCTCAAGCAGGCGCGCAATGTCGGACGCTATGTCTATCACCTCACGACATTGCGGAACCTGATGATGTCCCCCGATACCAATGACGTGAAACGGGGCATCTTCGCCACCGGCCTCGATCCGAGCAAGGGGGGCGGCAAGGGCGGCGCGAGCGAAACCAGCGCCGTGATGAAGAACGAGAAGCTCACCACGGATTCATTCCGGCATTCCACCGGCGTCGTCGCGGTCACGACCTCCGCGACCAACATCAAGATGTATGCCAGCCAGCGCACCGAGCATACCGCCGAGGAGTTCGCCGCCAAGGATCTTCCGGAAGAGGAGTTGATGGCCCGCGAACCGGTGCTGCTGCGCTTCGCGATCACCCAGGCATATCATGATGCGATGGAGGAGGATCCGGTGCACAGCAAGGACAAGACGGTGCGGCTGATCCGCGGGCAGCTGATCGCGCCCGACGAAATCGAGGCATTGACTTCCGACGGCTGGCAGCCGCTGGCCGCGCTCGCGAAGCAGATCTATACGATGTTCGGAATGGACTGATCCATGCGCATGCCATCGGAAGCGAGGCGCAGGCGATGAGGCAGGCCGCTCCGGCACACCGCCCGAACGCGGCCGCCGCGACCCCGGCCGCACGCAGCGCGTCGGCGGCACCCGACACGCTCCGCGCCCATGATTCCACCCCGGCTGCGCAGCTGCGCGCCGCGCCGCGCGAGAGTATCGCCAGCTACGCCGCCGCGCGCGCCAGCAGCCAGGCACGTACGGTCAACCGCACCGGCCTTCCCGACCGGCTGAAGAGCGGCATGGAATCGCTGTCGGGCATTGCCCTGGACGATGTGCGCGTCCACCGCAATTCGGCGCGGCCGGCCCAGCTCCAGGCGCTCGCCCATACCCAGGGCAGCGAGATCCATCTCGGCCCCGGCCAGGAACGCCACCTGCCGCACGAGGCCTGGCACGTCGTCCAGCAGAAACAGGGCCGGGTGCGCCCGACGATGCAGCTCGGCGGCACCGCCATCAACGACGATGCCGGGCTGGAGCGCGAAGCCGATACCATGGGCGCCCGGGCCGCGCGGCCGGGGCCGCTGCCCCTGCGGACCGGGGAACTCGCGGCACCGCCGCCGGACCGTTCCGGCGCGGTCGCGCAGCGCATCGAGATAGAGGTCAAACGCCACCAGAAGCTGATCAAGGACACGCACGGCGGCAAGCTGGGCGGAACTCCGTTTGAGTGGGACTCGAAGTTCAATGTCACCATCCAGAACGACAAGGTGGTGGTGACCATCAGGATCAAGGCGGCCATCGAGCCGGAACTGTTCCAGGAGGTCTGGGCGAACCAGGTCGCGCGGCAATGGAGCAACCGCTTCATGCTGCAGTTCGAGGGCAAGAACTATCCGATCGTCGTGCAACTCCAGCAGGTTACGCATGGCGAGCATTATCCGATCACCGTCAGCAGCGCGGAAAGCGCGCTTTCATCGGGCGCGCGCGGCCATTTCGGCACCGAGAACATGATGACCTGGGGCAAGCACGACACCACCAACATCTCGCACGAAGTGGGGCACATGCTCGGCAATATCGACGAATATGGCGTCGTCGAAGCCGATTGGGGGGAGCGCGACTATCTCAAGAATCCCAGCACCACGATCATGGCGGTGCCGGAGAACAATCCAATCGCCCAGCATTATTACCTTATCCAATGGGCGGCCGAGCAGGAGTTGAACAAGAGCCACTCGGTGGCGAAGACCGGGACGGTCCTGCCCTATGTCGCGCGTTCGGGCGGCATGGCTTCGCTGGGCTCCGGAGTCAGCATGCAGGAATTGCTGAGCGCCAGGCTCAAGCCCGTAAAGCCCTCCGCCCGGTCCAGTTCCCCGCCGCCGGACGACTTCGCGCCGCCCGTCGTCGCGCTGTCCTCGCCGAAGCCGAAGCCGGTGCCGACGGTCAGCAAGGACGTGGTCCCACCGCTGGGCGTGTCGCCCGTCACTACCAAGCCGGTGCTCAAGCCGCCCCCCAAGGTGAGCAAGGAAGTGGTCGAGCAGCCCAACGAGCTCGAACAGGCCTTCGCCCGGTTGCGGCAGCGGCAGCAGGCCGCGAGCAGCGTGCCGGCGGTCGAGCCGCCCAGCAGCATGCCGAAGCCGGTCCCACCGAAGCCCGAGCCCCCGAAGCCGGTGCCCCCGAAGGGGGAAACGGTCGTCCCGTCGATCATCCCATCGGTCGTGCCGCCGCAGCCCCAGGCCGTTGTCCCGCAAGTGCAGGCGCCCGAGCCCGTCGTGCCGGAAGAGGAGGAGGAGGACGTGCCGCAGCCCCAGGTCAGCGCGGAGGATATCCGGCGCGGCCGCGACATCATCCGGCGATGCTATGAAAAAGCGCTCGAATATGCAGCGGAGTATGAAAACGAGGAGGACCTTTCGCAGCGCATTACCGCGCGTTTCCAGCGGATCGCGGGCCGATATCGAGCGGCGGATCCGGAGGATGCGGACTTCGCCGCGACACTCCAGGCCTGTGTCCAGGCCGCCAGGAACATCGTGCGGCGCCTTGCAGGGCAAAGCTAAACCCCGCGGCGAATGAAAGAGCGCCGCGGCTCGCCTTGCGTTGCATAAATGCCACACTACATCCGGGCTGACCGAAACAAGGGGCCAGCATGAACCTCGAGAAATTCACCGACCGCGCCAAGGGCTTCCTCCAGTCGGCGCAGACCGTCGCGATCCGGATGAACCATCAGCGGATCGCTCCGGAACATATTCTGAAGGCGCTGCTCGAGGATGAGCAGGGCATGGCGAGCGGCCTGATCCAGGCGGCGGGCGGCGACCCGAAGCGTGCGCTCGGCGAGACCGACCTCGCCCTTGCGAAGATTCCCGCCGTCTCCGGCGGCGGCGCGCAGCAGACGCCGGGGCTCGACAATGACGCGGTGCGAGTGCTCGACCAGGCCGAGCAGATCGCCCAGCGCGCCGGCGACAGCTTCGTCACCGTCGAGCGCCTGCTCGTCGCGCTCGCGCTGAGCCTCAACACCGCGGCGGGCAAGGCGCTCCAGGCCGCGGGCGTGAAGCCCGAGGCGCTCAACGCCGCGATCAACCAGCTGCGCGGCGGCCGCACCGCCGACACGGCGGGCGCCGAGGATCGCTATGACGCGCTCAAGAAGTTCGCCCGCGACCTCACCCAGGCGGCAAGGGACGGCAAGCTCGACCCGGTGATCGGCCGCGACGAGGAGATTCGCCGCACGATCCAGATCCTCGCCCGGCGCACCAAGAACAATCCGGTGCTGATCGGCGAACCGGGCGTCGGCAAGACCGCGATCGCGGAAGGGCTGGCGCTGCGCATCGCCAATGGCGACGTGCCCGACAATCTCAAGAACCGCACGCTCATGTCGCTCGACATGGGCAGCCTGATCGCGGGCGCGAAATATCGCGGCGAGTTCGAGGAGCGGCTCAAGGGCGTGCTCGACGAAGTGAAGGCCGGCGAAGGCGACATCATCCTGTTCATCGACGAGATGCACCAGCTGATCGGCGCCGGGAAGACCGAGGGCGCGATGGACGCGGGCAACCTGCTCAAGCCCGCGCTCGCCCGCGGCGAGCTGCATTGCATCGGCGCCACCACGCTCGACGAATATCGCAAATATGTCGAGAAGGATCCCGCGCTGCAGCGGCGCTTCCAGCCGGTGTTCGTCGGCGAGCCGACGGTCGAGGACACGATCTCGATCCTGCGCGGCCTCAAGGAGAAATACGAGCTGCACCACGGCGTGCGCATCACCGATGCCGCGATCGTGAGCGCCGCGACGCTCTCCAACCGCTACATCACCGACCGCTTCCTGCCCGACAAGGCGATCGACCTGATGGACGAGGCGGCCAGCCGCATCCGCATGGAAGTCGAGTCCAAGCCCGAGGAGATCGAGACTCTCGATCGCCGGATCATCCAGCTCAAGATCGAGCGCGAGGCGCTGAAGAAAGAGACCGACTCGGCTTCGCGCGACCGGCTGGACAATCTCGAGGAGGAGCTCGCCAATCTCGAGCAGCAATCGGCCGAGCTGACCGGGCGCTGGCAGGCCGAGAAGGAGAAGATCAATTCCGAGGCGACCCTGAAGGCCCAGCTCGACACGGTGAAGATCGAACTCGACCAGGCCCAGCGCGGCGGCAACCTCGCCCGGGCCGGCGAGCTCAGCTATGGCGTGATCCCGCAGCTGACCAAGCAGCTGGAGGAGGCGCAGGCCACCACCAAGGGCGCGATGCTGCGCGAGGAAGTGACCGCCGAGGACATCGGGGCGGTCGTCAGCCGCTGGACCGGAATCCCCGTCGACAAGATGATGGAGGGCGAGCGCGAGAAGCTCCTCGCCATGGAGGAGATGCTCGGCAGGCGGGTGATCGGCCAGGCCGATGCGGTGAAGGCCGTGTCGACCGCCGTGCGCCGCTCGCGCGCCGGGCTCCAGGACCCGAACCGGCCGCTGGGCAGCTTCCTGTTCCTGGGCGCGACGGGCGTCGGCAAGACCGAGCTGACCAAGGCGCTCGCCGAATTCCTGTTCGACGACCCGAACGCGATGGTGCGCATCGACATGAGCGAGTTCATGGAGAAGCACGCGGTCGCGCGGCTGATCGGCGCCCCTCCCGGCTATGTCGGCTATGAGGAAGGCGGCGTGCTGACCGAGGCGGTGCGGCGGCGCCCCTATCAGGTCGTGCTGTTCGACGAGGTCGAGAAGGCGCATGGCGATGTGTTCAACGTGCTGCTCCAGGTGCTCGACGACGGGCGGCTGACCGACGGCCAGGGCCGCACCGTCGACTTCTCGAACACGATCGTGATCCTCACGTCGAACCTGGGTAGCCAGTTCCTCACCAATCTGGGCGAGGGCCAGCCGGTCGAGAGCGTCGAGCCGCAGGTGATGGAAGTCGTCCGCGCGCATTTCCGCCCCGAGTTCCTCAACCGGCTGGACGAGATCATCCTGTTCCATCGGCTGGGCGTGGAGCACATGGCGCCGATCGTCGACATCCAGGTCGGCCGCGTCGCGAAGCTGCTCAAGGATCGCAAGATCCAGCTCGACCTGACGGATGCTGCCCGCGCCTGGCTGGGCCGGGTGGGCTATGATCCCGTCTATGGCGCGCGGCCGTTGAAGCGGGCGGTGCAGCGCTATCTGCAGGACCCGCTCGCCGACATGATCCTGCGCGGCGACGTGAAGGACGGATCGACCGTCCGGATCGACGAAGGCGACGGAGCGCTTGCGCTCGCGGTCGGCTGATTTCGGCGGCGGAGCCCCGCGCTCCCCGCCTTCCGATCATTCCCGGGAACAAAAAAGGGGCGGTCTCTCGCGAGACCGCCCCGATTTCTTGGATCTTCTTCCGGTTTAGAAGTCGATCTTGGTGCCGAGACGGAAGTAACGGCCCACGACGTTCGCCTGCGACCAGGCCGGGTTGTACTGCATGATCGAGTACGCGGCCGACGGATCGAAGTTCGCCTTGATGTTCAGGAAGTTCAGCGCATTCGCATAGATCATGAAGTTGTCATTGATCCGATAGCTGGCGCTGAGATCGGCGTTCCACTGCGCGCCGACCTTGCACAGCACGGGGTTGCCGTCCTGATAGGTGACGACCGAGTGGCCGATGTTCTTGCTGCAATCCAAGGCGTTGGTGCCGCGATTGCCGCCATAGTCCACCGAGCCGAGGCTGTAGCCCTTGGTGTAGTAGACGGTGCCGGTGAGCGAGAAGCCGCCGATCGACAGCGTGTTCTGCCAGGTGCCGCGCCACTTGGGCGAGCCCGAGCACGAGCTGTAGTCGCACGGGCTGAGCGAGCCGTCATAACGCTCGACCGAGCCGTCCTTGCGGGTGACCTGATACTTGATCAGGTACGACGCGTCGAACGAGCTGTAGAGCTTCACGCCGCCGAAGTCGTGACGGATGTCGAAGCCGATGTCGATGCCCTGGACCGCTTCCTCATCCGAGTTCGAGAACGGGAACTGGACGAAGGCGGGCAGCGCACGCGCGTTCGGGAACTGCGCGTCGACCACGCCCGGGACCAGGGTCACGTTCGGAACGACGCCGGTCAGCGTGCCGTTGCGCAGATACGCATCGAGCACGGCCGCCTGATCCCCGGCCGACAGGCCCGAGATGACGTCCTTCACCTTGATGTTGAAGTAATCGAGGGTGAAGCTGACGTTGCGGATCGGCTCGAACACCGCGCCCAGGGTCCAGCTGGTCGACTTCTCCGGCGCCAGATTGACGTTGCCGAACGAAGTACGGCCGAGGCTGTACTGACCGGTGGCATAGGTGTTCGCGTTCGCGATCGTGTTGTCCGGCGAGTGCGAACGGCAGAACGCCGCGTACGGACCCGGATTGGCATCGGTGCCGCAGGCGATCGACAGCGTGGTGTAGCCGGTCGTCGGCAGGCCGTAAGCCTCGTTGAACGACGGGATGCGGAAGCCCTTCGACCAGGTGCCGCGCAGCAGGACCTGCTTGATCGGCTTCAGCTTCGCGCCGAACTTCGGCGAGAAGTTGTTCTGGCCCGACGAATAGTCGTCGTAGCGGCCCGAGGCGCTCAGCTCGAGCTGATCGATGATCGGGGCGCTCACTTCGTAGAAGGCCGACTTCACGTTGCGGCTGCCCACCGCGCCGACGGCGTTGATGCCGTAATAGCGGTCATAGGGGTGCGCCGGGTTCGCGGCGTTGCCCGACGGATCGTTGATCGCCTCGTGGCGATACGACACGCCGACGGCGGCCTGGAACGGACCACCCGGGAGCTGGAACAGCGCGTGACCCAGGGTCGCCGATGCCTGCCACAGATCCGAAGTCGAGGTCTTGATGCTGGTCGGCGAGATATAGTCGCGAACGGCCTGCGTGTTCAGCCAGGGCTGCACGAAGTTGTAGGCACCGGTCGCGATCACGTCGGCCAGACGCTGCGGGATGAGATAGCCCTGGCTGACACGCTGCAGTTCGACCTGCGAAGCAGTGAACTCGACGTTGTAGTTCCAGTCGTTGTTCTCGCCGAAGCTGCCGGCAATGCCCGCTGCGCCACGCAGGGAGCGCGCATTGGTCTCGACGGTCTGCGGACGGTCGTACTTGCCGCGCAGCAGCGCGTTGTTCGGCGTCGTGGCGCTCGCGAACGGGTTGTTCGGGTTGAGGATGCCGTTCGCCGCGGTGCAGCCGGTGTTGGTGTTGGTGCCGTTCGTGCGGCTGATCGTGCCGACGCCGGCGGAGCAGACCCAGTTCGGCAGCACGATGGTCGAGAAGGCCACCGGGTCGAGCGGGTCGGACGACGGAACCGTCTGGTTGTTGAACGACTGCGGCGTGAGCTGCGAGTAGGTGTTCACATGGGTGTAGTTGCCGGCGATGTACGCCTCGGCATTGTCACCGACCTTGAAGGTCGCGCGGGTCGAGAAGCCATAGCGCTCCGTCGAGGGACGGATGGTCGCATAGAGCTTGCGGAAGTCCGCGGTGCACTGGTTGGTGGCCCAGCTGGCGAGCGTGCCGGCCTGGTTGAAGCCGCGCGCGCTGTTCGGCAGCGTGATCGGCGTACCGCCAAAGGCACCGCAATCGGTGTTCAGCAGCTGATATTCGGTCGCGCGGGTGTTGGTCAGACCGTTGGTGCGCGCCACGAGCGGGTTCAGCGGAATGGTGGTGCCGCCGAGCGAGCCGCTGCGGTTGACGAGGAACTGCGCCCAGCGGGTGCTGCTCGCCATGCACTGGGTGGTGAGGCCGCTTGCCGGAGCGCCCGGTTCGCAGATGCCGCTCAGATCGCCCGAGTTGAACGGATATTCGCGATCACGGGCCCAGATGACGTCGTTCTTGCGATAGAAGCCGTTGATGTAGACGTTGAAGCCCTGCTCCTGCAGGTCGCCATAGCCCATGGTCAGGTCGAGGCGCTGCTCGCCGCCGTCACCATGTTCGGAAACGCCGGCCGAGGCGTTCAGGTGAATGCCCTTGACCTGCTTCTTGGTGATCACGTTGATCACGCCTGCGACCGCGTCGGCGCCGTAGGTCGACGAAGCGCCGTCCTTCAGGACTTCGATCCGGTCGACGATCGCGTCGGGAATCGTGCTCATGTCGACGAAGTTGCGGTGGCCGTCGTCCGCGAGCGGATAAGGCGCCATGCGCAGGCCGTCGAAGATCGTCAGCGTCTTCTGCACGGTGAGGCCGCGGAGCGAGGCCGCGTTGGCGCCGGCCGCGAAGTTGTTGCCGTTGTTCCAGCCTTCCGAGATGGTGCCCGAACCGTTGGCCGACAGGCGCTGCAGCGCTTCGGCGACGGTGTTGACGCCGCGCTGCTCCAGCGTGTCCGCGGTCAGCACGGTCACCGGCGACGGAGTCTCGGTGTCGGTGCGCCGAAGGATCGAGCCGGTGACGACGATCTCGCCGCCGCTCTGGTCGTCCTGGGCATTCGTGCTCTTGGTGGTCGTGGTGGAGCTGCTCGAGTCCTGCGCCATCGCCGGCGTGGCGATGAGCGCACCCGCGAGCACGAGCGCGGACAGCGCAGTGCTCCCGCGCAGGGTGATCTGCGTGTTCTTCATGTTGATCCCTCTTGTATCCGGCCGTTTCGCGGAAGCTTACAGCCGGGTTTGTCTCCCCGCTCCACCATCCATTCGTGTGCAACTCACGTATCGGGATGGCAGAGCTTGGCGGGATCGTGGATCGCCGCCCCGCGACTGTAAACCGCGCATGGCCCTGCGCGCGCGCTTTCAACGGGACTGTAGCTAAAATGCCACAAGGTTGCTTGTAATATTGCGCGACGCCTGTGATTCGTGTTTCTTTGTGTTGCAGCGCGACACATTCGCGCCTCAATCGGTAACAGGCATCGGCCCCGCAACGAGTAGCGGATCGATCCGCGCGTCGCGCCACTTGAGACTCCAGTGGAGATGCGGCCCATTGGCGCGCCCCGTCATTCCCACCGCGCCGATCGGCTGGCCGCGCCGCACATGCTCGCCCAGTTTCACGTCGATGCGCGAGAGGTGCATGAAGGCGCTGTTCAGCCCCGCGCCGTGATCGATCATCAGCAGATTGCCCTCCAGCGTGAAGGGCCTGGCGGCGGCGAGGATCACCACGCCGTCGGCCGGCGCCAGCACCACCGTGCCGGTTGGCCGGGCGACGTCGATCCCCGAATGATAGGATCCGGGCTCGCCACGATAGAAGCGCTGCGATCCGAACAGCGTGGAGATGCGCCCGACCACCGGCCAGAAGAACGGCATCTGGCGCCAGCCCGCCGAATCGGTCTGCAGCTTGCGCGCGGCATTGATCTGGGCGAGCTCGCCGGGGCGCACCCGATCGAACTCGGGGCGCGGCACCGGATATTTGGGCAGGGTATCGAGCCGCGAAATGTCCCAGGCGCGCGGCGCGATCGCCAGCACCTGGCGCTGCTGGGTGCCGTCGCCCAAGGTCGCCACCAGGGTCGCGGCGGGGCCGTGATCGCGATCGAAGGCAATCAGGAAGCGGCGGTCGGGCGTGACCGGCACCGATTCGCCGTCGAGCGTCAACAGGCTGGTGCCCTTCGGCGCGGTGCCGATCACGGCGCCGCCCTGGACCAGCTGCCCCTGAAAGGCGAAGGGACCCGCGACGTCGGGCGCCGGCGGAATCGCCGCCACGGCCGCCGCGGAAACCACGCCGCCGGGCGCGGCGGGCAGCTGGGCGCTACCCAGCAGCGTGAAGCCGAGGATCGCGGCGGGCAGCCGGGCAGCGAGTCCCATCAGCCGCGCATCGCCTGCATCGCCAGCGCCGCGGAGGCATAGGGCTCCTGGGCGGCGACGCTCCAGTAGCGCAGCCGCTCGAGCGGCACCTTCTCGCCGCTGACCGCGCAGACGACATGGTCGCCGGGCGTCAGCACGCGAAAGCCGTTCGCCATGAAGTGGAGGCGTGCCGCGCGGGCGACGGGATTCGACATCAGCATAAGCGCGGCATCCTCGTAACTGGCAATCTCGGGACCGGCATCTTCACGACGGCCCGGCTCACAACAGGCTGGGCTGTTCGGGCCTGGCCGCATCATAGGATTTGCCGCCCGGCCGCTCAACCCGCGCATCGACGGCACCGTCGATGAAATGGAGCGTCACGGCGCCCGCCGCGCGCGCGCCTTCGGCCGTGCCGATCACCTTGCGGGTGCCCCGCGCCTCCACCCAGGCATAGCCTTTCTCGAGCGGGCGATTGGGATGCACCAGCTCGAGATGCCGGCCGATGCCCGCCAGCCGCTGCTTCGCCGCGGCGAGCCGCTGGTCGAGCATCGCGGGACGGAGCGCCCCCGCCGAACGGTCGAGCTGGCCGCGCGCCAGCGTGACCCGGCGCTCCAGCGCCCGGTCGAGCCGGCCGCCCAGATCGTCCATCTTCTGCCGCTGCGGCCCGAGCAGGGCGTCGCGGCGCGGCAGCACGCGCACCAGGGCGGCCAGCCGCTCGCCGGCGCGCTCCTGATAGCGGCGCACGCAGCGCTCGGTGCGGTGCGCCAGCGTCGCCAGCGTGTGGCGCACATCGGCCAGCACCGGCACCGCGATCTCCGCCGCCGCGGTCGGCGTCGGCGCGCGCAGGTCGGCGGCATAGTCGCACAGGCTGGTGTCGGTCTCGTGCCCCACCGCCGAGATCACCGGGATGCGGCAGGCGGCGACGGCGCGCACCACCACTTCCTCGTTGAACGCCCACAGGTCCTCGATCGAGCCGCCGCCGCGCGCGACGATCAGCAGGTCGGGCCGCGGCACCGCGCCGCCTTCCGCCAGCGCATCGAAGCCACGGATCGCGTTCGCCACTTCCTGCGCGGCGCCGTCGCCCTGCACCTTCACCGGCCAGACCAGCACATGGCTGGGAAACCGGTCCGCCAGGCGATGCAGGATGTCGCGGATCACCGCGCCGGTGGGCGAGGTCACGACGCCGATCACCCTGGGCATATAAGGCAGCGGCTGCTTGCGCTCGCGATCGAACAGCCCTTCGCCCGCCAGCCGGGCCTTCAGCTTCTCGAACAGCGCCATCAGCGCGCCCTCGCCGGCCAGCTCCATCCGGTCGATGACGATCTGGTATTTGCTGCGCCCCGGATAAGTGGTGAGCTTGCCGGTGACGATCACTTCGATGCCGTCCTGCGGCTGGAACGGGATCGCGCTGGCGGCGCCGCGCCAGATCACCCCGTCGATCACCGCGTCCGCGTCCTTGAGCGCCAGATAGGCATGGCCCGACGCCGCCCGCTTCCACCCCGAAATCTCGCCGCGCAGCCGGACATGGCCGAACTCGCCCTCGACCATCCGCTTCAATGCCAAAGATAATTCGCTCACCGAAAGCGCAGGCGCGTTGTCGCCCGGCACCGGCTCGGCTACGAGCCGCCCAGGCGTATCGGGAAAGGGGTCGGCCATGAATGTCCTGTTGTTGGGGTCCGGTGGCCGCGAACATGCGCTCGCCTGGAAGCTCGCGCAATCGCCGCTGCTCGAGCGGCTCTACGCCGCGCCGGGCAATCCGGGAATAGCCGAGCACGCCGAAATCGTGGACATCGCGGTGAACGACCACCGGGCCGTGATCGACTTCTGCCTGCGCCACTCGATCGGCTTCGTGGTGATCGGGCCCGAAGCGCCGCTGGTCGCCGGCCTGGCCGACAATCTGCGCACCATGGGGCTGGCCGTGTTCGGGCCGAACAAGGTGCCCGCCCAGCTCGAGGGCTCCAAGGGCTTCACCAAGGACCTGTGCGCGCGCGAGCGGATCCCGACCGCCGGCTATGTCCGCTGCGAGAGCCGCGACGGCGCGCTCGCCAGCCTCGAGGATTTCGGCCTGCCGGTGGTGATCAAGGCCGACGGCCTGGCCGCGGGCAAGGGCGTGACGGTGGCCTTCACCCATGAGGAGGCCGAAGGCGCGGTGCGGGCGATCTTCGCCGAGCCGGGCGCCAGCGTGGTGATCGAGGAATTCCTGGAAGGCGAGGAAGCCAGCCTGTTCGTGCTCACCGATGGCGAGACGCTCGTCTCCTTCGGCTCGGCCCAGGATCACAAGCGCGTGGGCGACGGCGATACCGGCCCGAACACCGGCGGCATGGGCGCCTATAGCCCCGCCCCGGTGCTCACGCCCGCGCTGGAGGCCCGGGCGATCGACGAGATCGTCCGCCCGACGATCGCGGCGCTGGCCCGGATGGGCGCGCCCTATTCGGGCGTGCTCTATGCCGGACTGATGCTGACGCCCACCGGCCCCAAGCTGATCGAATATAATGCCCGTTTCGGCGATCCCGAATGCCAGGTGCTGATGATGCGCTTCACCGGCGACCTGCTCCAGCTGATGCTGGCGGTGGCGAAGGGCGAGCTGGCCGGCCAGCCCGCGCCCACCTTCGCGGCCCGGACCGCGCTCACCGTGGTGATGGCGGCCAGCGGCTATCCCGGCACGCCCGAGACCGGCGGCGCGATCGCGGGGATCGACCGGGCGGAAGCGACCGGCGCCAAGGTCTTCCAGGCCGGCACCCGGATGGACGGCGACACGCTCGTCGCCAGCGGCGGCCGCGTGCTCAACGTCACCGCGCTGGGCGAAACGGCAAAGGCGGCGCAGGCCGCGGCCTATGCCGCGGTGGACGCGATCGACTTCCCCACCGGTTTCAGCCGCCGCGACATCGGCTGGCGCGAAGTCGCGCGCGAGGGCTAGGCTGCGGACTCGATGGCCTCCGGCGTCCTCCCCGCGCAGGAGGGGATGACGGAATTGGTCTCAACAGCGCGCTTGGATACTTGACCCGGACGTCGCCCTTCAACGGCCGCGGACCTGCCGCAAGGCTTGTCGTTTCGGGACACTCGGCGCCCGGCATGGCGCGATCAGCTTGTCGCGCTGCGCCGCACCACGGTATGCAGTTGCCGGGAATCGCAATTTCGCAGGTACGGGACAGGCGCAGATGAACAGCACGGAACCGCTCTTCCAGGGAGCCCCGCTTTGGCTGACGCTCCCCTTCGCGGCGATCGCCATCGGCATCGTCTTCGCGCTCCTCGTCCTGTGGTGGGGGGCCCGCCTCGCCGGCCGCCGCCGCAATGCGCGCGCGGAGATCGAGGAATATAACGAGGAGTATCGCGAGGACGCCGCGCAGGCCCGGCCGATCACTCCGCCCGTCGCTCCGCCGCCCCCGCCGCTCGCCGAGCCGCCGCTGGCGCCGCCGCCCGAGCCCGCCGCCGCGATCGTGCCGGCGCCGCTCCCGCCCGTCGTCGAGGAAGCACCCGTTCCGGAACCGGCAGCGGAGCCGGCTGCCGAGGCTGCCGCGCCGCCGGCAGAAGAGGCGCCCGCGCCCGTCGCTCCCGAACCGCTGGCCCCCGAGCCCCTGACCAACGAGCCGATCGCCGCCGCCGCGCCGCTCGACGCCACGCTCGCTTCGCTCGCCTCGGACATCGCCGAGCCCGTGCACGCACCGGCTCCCGCGCCAAGCGAGCCCGCCGCGCCGGAGCCGGAGCCGGAGCCGGCGCCCGCCACCCCGGCGGCCGACGACCTCACTCGGATGAAGGGCGTCGGCCCGCGCCTGGCCGAGCGGCTGGGCAGCGTCGGCATCACCAGCTTCGCCCAGCTCGCGGCGCTCACGCCCGAGGAAGCCGACGCGCTCGACGCCAGGCTGGGCGACTTCCAGGGCCGCATTCACCGCGACCGCTGGATCGAGCAGGCGAGCTTCCTGGCGAAGGAAGACATTGCCGGCTTCGAAGGCGTGTTCGGGAAGCTTTAGGCCGCATTGCCGTTCAGCAATGCAAGATGCCATCCATTCCTCTCCCGGAGGGTGGGGGCCGCCATTGGCGGCGCCGCTTGCGCCCAGCCCCCTCCACCAGCCGCGCTGGCTTCCCTCTCTCTCCGGGGGAGGACAGGTCGAATGTCGGCCCGACCTGGGGCCCATATTCGATACCGGCAACTGCCATGCTTCCCGAGCCGACCCCTTCGCTTATGGCGTACAGCCGCCTCGCGAGCCGACGTCCCTTGGGGTCACGATGCGCCGCATCGCGCCCTCCTCGTACCTATCTTCGCGCCCAAATCCGCTCCGCCACGACCATTGCCGGTAGCGAATACGGACCCTAGGCGAAGAGCTGCGGCGCGTTGGCGCGCACCGCAGCCAGGATTTCGGCGTGGCTGCACGATAGTCCCGTCGCGGCCAGCGTGATGTCGCCGAAGCCGATCGCCTTGTTGGCACCGGCCAGCCGCCCCATCGCCGTCGTCGAGCGATGGCATTCGGGGTCGCGCAACCAGAGCGAGACGAAGCGCTGGCGCTGCATCGACGTCTCCGCGGCGCGGACGAACGCGGCCCAGGGGATGCGCTCCGCGGACCAGCGGCGCCACAGCAGCCCTTCGGGCCCGATCTCCAGCACGGGCCCGGTCCGGAACAGCTGCCGGACGATGGCGAGCACACAAAGCGAAAAAAATGCCACGCCCACCCAGGCGAGGACGTGTGAAACGGCATCGACGTCGGGCAACAGCGCCGCGACCAGCGCGGCCGCGACCATCACCAGCCCGAGCACCAGAAGCGCGGCCAGCTTGCCTGGCGACACGCGCGCCACGAAAGGCGCCGCGCTCACCCCGCCGCGCGCTGGACCAGCAGCTTGTCGATCTTGCGCCCGTCCATGTCGACGATCTCGAAGCGCCAGCCCTGCTCGACGAAATAATCGCCTTCGTTGGGCAGCCGCTTGAACACCGCCAGCGCCAGGCCGGCGACAGTGGCATAGTCGCGATCCTCGTCGAGATCGAGGCCGAGCCGCTCGGCGAGCAGATCCGCCGCCATCTGGCCCGAGACGAGCAGCGAACCGTCCTCGCGCGTCACGATATTGGGATTGTCGCCAGGCTCCACGTCCGAGGCGAGCTCGCCCGCGATCGCGGCCAGCAGGTTGGCGGGCGTGACGATGCCTTCGAAATGGCCATATTCGTCATGCACCAGCCCCATCGGCACTTCCGCGCGCCGCAGCGCGCCGAGCGCGTCCATCGCGTCGACGGTGTCGGGCAGGATCGGCGCCTCGCGCATCAGCTTGCGCAGGTCGAGCGCCTCTCCCCGGAACAGCGCGGCGGCGATGTCGCGCGCCTGGACCACGCCGATCACCGTGTCCACCGATCCCTCGGCCACCGGCAGGCGGGTGTGCGGGGTGAGCAGCAGCGCCTCGCGGATGCCGTCGGCGTCCAGATTGACGTCCACCCAGTCGACTTCGGTGCGCGGCGTCATCACTTCGCGCACTGGCCGGTCGGCGAGGCGGACCACGCTGGAGATGATCGAGCGCTCATGCTCCTCGATCACGCCCGACTTGCTCGCCTCGGCGACGAGCAGGTGCAGTTCCTCGGCGGTGACGCGATTCTCCGATTCGCGGTTGAGGCCGATCAGGCGGAAGATGAGCCGCGTGGTCGAATCGAGCAGCCACACCAGCGGCGCGGTCGCGCGGCTGGTCCAGAGCAGCGGCACCGCGACCAGCACCGCGATCGGCTCGGGCGAGCGCAGCGCGAACTGCTTGGGCACCAGCTCGCCCGCGACCAGCGACGCGAAGGTGGTGAGGCCGATCACGATCGCGATGCCGAGCGTATGGGCAAGCTCGTCGCCCACGCCGAGCAGCTCGATCCGCTGCGCCGTCGGCTCGCCCAGGCTGGCGCCCGAATAGGCGCCGGCGACGATGCCGATCAGAGTGATGCCGATCTGCACGGTGGAAAGGAACTTGCCCGGATCGGCGGCGAGCTGGATCGCGGTGCGCGCGCCGGCGCCGCTGCGCCCGGCGCGCGCCATCGCCTCCAGCCGCGCCGTGCGCGACGATACGATCGCGAGTTCGGACATCGAGAAAAGGCCGTTCAGAACGATCAGCGCGAAGATGATCGCTACGTCTATCCAGGGGAAAGGCGCCAACATGGTGTGGCGCCTTCATATCCGCAGATGGTGCCACGCGGCAACCGGCGTTGCATCCGCGCAATGAAATGTAAGGCTGGGGCCACGACTCAATCGGCAAACCCCATCCTTCCCGCGCAGGCGGGGATCCGGGGTAGCGCAGGACAATGATGCCATTGCGCGAGCGCCCCGGTGCGCACGGGACTCGACTGCTCGCAGCCCGCTCCTGGCCCTGGATCCCGCTTGCGCTTGCGCTGGCAAGATAGCGTACGGACCCTAGCCGCGCCGCTCGCGGAAGAACTCGCGCAGTATCTCGCCTGCCTCGGCCTCGCCGATGCCGGGATAGATTTCGGGGCGGTGATGGCAGGTCGGCTGGGCGAAGAAGCGCGGGCCATGCTCGACCGCGCCGCCCTTGGGATCGCCGGCGCCGTAATAGACGCGCGCGATCCGGGCATGCGCGATCGCGCCCGCGCACATCGCGCAGGGCTCGAGCGTGACCCACAGGTCGCAATCCTCCAGCCGCTCGCGACCCAGCCGCTCGGCCGCCGCGCGAATCACCCGCATCTCGGCATGGGCGGTGGGATCGTGGAGCGTGCGCGGGGCATTGGCGGCCGCGGCGATCACCTTGCCTTCGTGCACCAGCGCCGCGCCGACCGGCACCTCGCCCGCCTCGGCCGCCGCGCGGGCGGCGTCGAGCGCGATGCGCATCGGTTCGGGAAGCGGGAACATCGAGCGTGACTACCGTAGCCCCGCCAGCGCGTCACCCCCGCGAAGGCGGGGCCCCGTCTCGTGCGGATGCAACGAGCAAGCAACGAGCGAGCACGGATGTGATGCGCGTGGCGCTGCCCCCCCCCCGCCTTCGCGGGGGTGACGGTTCGGGACGGCGGCAGCGGGAAATCGCCGCCACCGCCAGCCCGGCACGCGCCGCCGCCTACTTCGCGGCGGGCGTGGGCGTCGGCGTGGCGCCGGCCTGCTTCACTTCGATGGTGGGCAGCGTGACGGTGGTGTTCTTCATCTCGACCGTCGGCACCGCCACGGTCGTGTTGGTCGATCCGATTCCGACCGATCCCGTCTCCGCCTTGAACTTGGGCAGCTGGCCGCCCTTGGCGTCGAACGTGATCGTCGGCATCGTCGCGCCCTGCTGCTGCTCGATACGCAGCATGCCGACCGACATGAGCACCACCACGGCCAGCGCGATCAGGCCTATGAGAACGAGAATTCCACGCATCGCTTCATCTCCCCAATTGAATCGGTTGCGTAATCAACGCCGCATCAACCATGGTGGTTGCGTCGGCACAAGGCGTTTCTTGGGGCGAATCGGTTGACGCACCGTCCCATTACGGCTATCGGCGCCACCTTTCCGGCCCCAGTTCGCTGAGGCTCAAACCAGGATATCAAGCGATGTCGCGCATTTGCGAGCTGACCGGCAAGGGCCGGCAGGTGGGTAACAACGTTTCCCACGCCAACAACAAGACCAAGCGTACGTTCCTGCCGAACCTGCAGAACGTCACGCTGATCAGCGATGCGCTGGGCCGCAGCGTGCGCCTGCGCGTCTCGACCCACGGCCTGCGCTCGGTCGAGCATAATGGCGGCCTCGACAACTGGCTGCTCAAGACCAGCGACGACGATCTGTCGCTGCGCGCCCGCCGCCTGAAGCGCGAAGTGCGCAAGGCGTCGGCCGAGAAGACCGCGGCCTAACCAGCCCGGGCCTTTGACGGCTCCATGCGAGCCCGTTCTCCATGCGGAGGGCGGGCTTTTCGCATGTTCGTTTGGCTGAGAGAAACCTGAAGCGGTTCAAGCGAGACCGAACTCGGCGCGGACGCTTTTCGGAACCAGCAATGCGAGGGTGATGCAGGCGGGAAGCAATCCCGCATACATGATCCAGGAAACCGGGTCGCCCGCCCACGACGCTCTGCCACCACTGACCGCCAGTACCTCGATACCCCTCCAAAGGAAGGTGAGAGGCGGCCCGCACAGCCACACCGCCGTGACTGTCACTGCAACCGACGTCGGACGCCTGCGATACAAGAGCAGAACAGCCAAGGCGATGGCTCCGGCGGCACGGCCCGACATGATTGCCCAGAAATAGGGGGCGGTCAGCGCAGCAGCAGGCGAACCGCCCGACTGCCATTCTCGAACGCTATGCAAGGCATATGCGTAAAATGGAACCAATAGTCCCAGCGACAGCACGACCGCCTTCGCAGGAAACGGCAGGCTGCGGAAATGCCGGATGAAGCTTGCCATGTTCTTATCATGCGAGCCTGCCGGCGATTCGCAAGGTTCAATGCTTCCCGAACTCGATCCGGAACTTGAGCAGCAGCGACCATTCCCAGAATTGCTGGTTGTCGTCCGACGCCATCCACAGGATCGTGTCGTCGCCCTCGCGCGTGATCGCCAGGGCTTCGTAATTGTCGTGGACCAGCGGCGCCGCCAGCGCCGCGATCTCCGTGCCGCGCACCACGGCACCGGGGCGGAATTCCCTCGGATCCACCAGGGTCAGCTTCACCGTGAACAGGCTCGGCACCGCGAAGCGCCGGTTGAGCACGATCAGCCGCCCGTCGGGCAGCTGCACGGCGTCGCTCGGATCATAGAGCTCGCCGGGCGGCATGTAGACGAAGCGAATCGGCTCGATCCCCGGCCTGGTGGGATCGCCCGGGAAGAGCAGCGCCTCGCGGCCGATCCGGCTCCCCTTGGGCCGCGAGGTCTCGCCGATCACCACGAATCGGCCATCGGCGAGGCGCACCATCGATTCGGGCCCGCCATTGACGGACCAGTCGCGCATCGCCGCCGGCTCCGCGCTCCGCTCGGCGCGGGTCAGCCCGGCATCGTAGCGCCAGATCGCATTATATCGCTCGAAACCCACCCAGATCTGTCCGGTGGCGGGGTCGCTCGTCATCGATTCCGAATCGCGATCCGATTTCAACCAGCCGGTGCCCGGGCCGTCGGGCAGGTCGCCGAACACCAGCTCGCGCGGCGTCCAGTCGGCGCCCATGCGGAAGCGGATGAAGGTGCCGCCGTCGCTGAGCAGCGTGAAGTGATCGCCCTTGATCTGCATCGAGGAGAAGCCGCCAAAGGCGCGATCCGGGCTCTTCAGCCGGATGCCGCCCAGATAGGTGAGCGCCCCCACCCGGGTCCGCCCGGGATCGCGCGCGTCGAGCGGCACGCGCTCCACGGTCATGCGCGGCACCTTGCCCAGCAGGTCGCGCCCGTCGCGCCCCGATGCGGAGAGCAGTAGGATGGAACCGAGAGAGAACAGGGCGATCACGGGGCGGAGCAGCATCGCCTCCGCTCATAGCGGCTGGCGGCGGAAGGACCAGCGCCCGAAAGATGAACGCCAGGTGACCAGCCCGTTCAGAAGAAACTAAAGGGAACCCGCCTATTGGGACGTTGGTTGTTCGAACAAGAGTTTCCCTCGCGTAGCGTATCGAGGGGTTGGGGGCCGCCCTGAAAGGGGCGGCCCTCATCGCGTCAGTACATGTGCTGGCCGCCGTTGATCGACAGCGTCGATCCGGTGACGAAACCCGCCTCGTCCGAGCAGAGGAACGCCACGCCGCGCGCGATCTCGTGCGCCTGGCCGAGCCGGCCCACCGGGATCTTCGCCACGATCTTCTCCAGCACCTCGGGCGGCACCGCGGCGACCATGTCGGTATCGATATAGCCGGGCGCGATCGCGTTCACCGTCACGCCGAAGCGCGCGCCTTCCTGCGACAGCGCCTTGGTGAAGCCGTGGATGCCGGACTTGGCGGCGGCATAGTTGACCTGGCCATATTGGCCGGCCTGGCCGTTGATCGAGCCGATATTGACGATACGGCCCCATTTGCGGTCGCGCATGCCCGGGAACACCGCATGCGCCATGTTGAAGCAGCCACCCAGGTTGATGCGGATCACATCCTCCCACATGTCGCGGCTCATCTTCAGGATCGTGCCGTCGCGGGTGATGCCGGCATTGTTGATCACCACGTCGACCGGGCCGAGCTCGGCCGTCACCTTCGCCACACCTTCGTGGCAGGCGTCATAATCGCCCACGTCCCATTTGTACGCCGCGATGCCGGTGCGGTCGGTGAAGGCCCGGGCCTTCTCCTCATTGCCCGCATAGTTGGCGGCGACGATCATTCCCGCATCCTGGAGCGCGAGGCTGATCGCCTCGCCGATACCGCGGGTGCCGCCCGTCACGATCGCTACGCGTGCCATGCTCTTCCTCTCCTTCGTGGTGGACCGAAACGCTAGGCAGGCTCGATCCAGCCCGCAAGCTCCTCACGCAAAATTGTGCGCAGCATCGCGATGCCGCCGGCGCTGTCGTTGAGACAGGGCAGATAGGCGAACCGGTCCCCGCCCGCGGCGAGGAACGTCTCGCGCCCGCGAATCGCCAGCTCCTCCAGCGTCTCGAGGCAGTCGGCCGAAAAGCCCGGCGCGACGATCGCGACCTTCTTCACGCCCTTGGCCGGCAGCGCGGCGAGCACGGCGTCGGTGGCGGGCTCCAGCCATTTCGCCCGGCCGAAACGCGACTGGAAGGTGACGATGAGCTCACGCCCCCCCAGGGTTTCCGCCAATGCCTCGCCCAGCAGGCGCGCGGTCTTGCGGCAATGGCAATGATAGGGATCGCCAAGGTCGAGCGTCCGCTGCGGCATGCCGTGAAAGCTCGCCAGGATCGCATCGGGCACGAAATCGAGCCGGGCGAGGCCGGCTTCCACCGATGCCTTGAGCGCGGCGATATAGGCGGGGTGATCGTGATAGGGCGGCAGGGTGCGGACCGCCGGCTGCCAGCGCAGCTTCGCCAGCGCGGCGAAGGCGGCATCGTTGGCGGTGGCGGTGGTCGCCGCGCAATATTGCGGATAGAGCGGCGCGATCAGGATGCGCCGGGCGCCGCCGGCCTGCATCGAGGCGAGCCGGTCGGCAATCGCCGGCTTGCCGTAGCGCATCGCCCAATCGACGAGCACGTCGTCGCCCCATGCCCCCTGCAACGCTTCGCTCTGCGCCCTGGTGATCGCGGCGAGCGGCGATCCGTCCGGCCGCCATACCTGCTGATAGGCATGCGCGGACTTCTTCGGCCGGGTGCGCAGGATGATCCCATGCAGGATCGGCTGCCAGACCAAAGGCGGGATCTCGACGACACGGCGATCGGAGAGGAACTCGGCCAGGTAGCGCCGCACCGATGCGGCGTCGGGCGCGCCGGGCGTGCCGAGATTGATCAGCAGCACGCCGGTTCCGGCCGGCGCGGGCAAGGGCGGATGCCCGTCGGGAATGCTCATTCGACGTCCGAAAGCAAAGGCAGCACGCGGAAGCGCACGCCGCTCGCCGATTGCAGCGCGTTGGCGATGGCGGGCGCGACCGGGGGCACGGCAAGCTCGCTCACGCCACCCGGATCGGCGGCGTTGCGGATCAGCTCCACGGTGATGTCCGGCGCATCGGCCAGGGTCGGCAGGCCGAGCTCGGAGAGATCGCGCACGTCGGCGACATTCTCGGTGAAGCCGGTCGACCCGGCCAGCGCCGCGGCCATGCCGAACAGCAGCCCGCCCTCGATCTGCTGCGTCACCAGGTCCGGGTTCACCACCCGCCCGCAATCGACCGCCGCGACCAGCCGCTCGACCTTCACCTTGCGCCCCTCGAGCCGGGCCTCGGCCATCACCGCGATATAGGAGCCGCGAAAGGCGTGGCAGGCGATGCCCTGGCCGCCGCCCGGCTGGCCACCCTGCCAGCCGCCCAGCTGGGCGGCCATCTGCACGCAGCGCGCCAGCCGCGTCTCGCCGCCGAGCATCGCCATGCGGAACGACACCGCATCCTGCTCGGCGGCATGCGCCAGCTCGTCCATGAAGCTCTCGACGAAGAAGCAATTGTAGCTGTGCGCGCCCGAGCGCCAATAGCCGGTGGGCACGCCGATCGCGGCGACATGGTGATCGACCGCGTAATTGGGGATGGCATAGAAGGGCCGCGCCCCCGCCACCGCCGAGGGATCGCCCTTGCCGGGCAGCGCGAGCGAAGCCTGCACCACCGGATCGCCGCCCAGCAGCCGCGTCGCCAGCTCGCGGCCGGTCTCGGGCGCGGCGACCTTGGCGAGCAGGCCCGAGACCTGGCCCCGCGGGTTCAGCTTGCCGGTCATCCGGCCGATCGCGGGCGGGCGATAGCGGTCGTGCCGCATGTCCTCGCCGCGCGGCCAGGTGAGCTGCACGGGCCGGCCGATCCGCTCGGCGAGCAGGGCCGCCTGCTCCGCCACCGCATGTTCCAGCTTCGCCCCGAACGAGCCGCCCGCCATCGTCGCGTGCACGGTCACCGAGTTCTCGGAAATGCCGATCGCCCGCGCCGCCGCCGCCCGCGCCAGCCCCGGCGCCTGGGTCGGCAGCCACAGCGAAAGGTGCCCGTCATGATAATTGGCCGTGCAGGTCATCGGCTCGAGCGCGGCGTGGAGCGCCACGTCGACGCGATATTCGGCCGAGACCACTTTCGCCCCGCGGAAATCCGCCGCCAGGTCGCCGGCCTCGTGGATCCGCGCGCCATCGGCGTTCAGCGCGTCGCTCAGCGCCGAGGCGATCGAATCATTGTTGATCACTTCCTCGGGCGTCCTGAAGCGCGGGCGCATCGCGTCGATCGCCCGCTCCGCCGCCCAGCCATTATTGGCAATCGTCGCCACCCAGTCCTTCGTGGTCACGATCGAGAGCATGCCCGGGATCCTGTTCGCCGCCGCCCGGTCGAGCTTCACCAGCTCGGTATCGCCGATCGGCCCCATCCGGATCGAGGCGAACACCATGTTCGGCAGCCGCACGTCCGCCGCATAGAGCAGGCTGCCGTCCACCTTGGCCGGCGCGTCGAGCCGGGGCAGGTCCTGGCCATAGAGCCGGTTCGCCTCGCCGGTGCGCAGCGGCACGTCGCCGGGCACCCGCTCGTCCGCCGCCTCCGCCGCCAGCGCGCCGAAGCCGAGCTTCGAATTGCCGTGGATCACCTGGCCGCCGGCAGTGTCGCAGCTCTGCCATTCGGCGCCCCAGCGCCGCGCCGCCGCCTTGCACAGCAGCACCCGCGCGGTGGCGCCGGCGTGGCGCAGCTGGTCCTCGAAGCTGCGGATCGAAGTCGAGCAGCCGGTGAGCACCAGCCCGGTGCGCGCGGCATGGCTGCGCCGCAGCTGCTCGGGCAGCCCGCCCAGCGCCAGCTCGAACAGTTCCTCGGCCGCCAGCGGATTGGCGTAGAGCGGGTTGAGCGGCGCCGGCTCGACGCCCACCAGCTTCCAGTCCGCCCCCAGCTCGTCGGCGATGATCTGCGGCATGGCGGTGAACACGCCCTGCCCCTCCTCGCATTGCGGCACGGCGACCGAGACGTGCCCGTCGGTGCCGATCTTGATCCAGGCGCCGAACAGGCTCTCGCCCGGTGCCGCGGTGAGATTGGGGAGATAGGTGCGCGGCCACACCGCCCAGGCGACCACCAGCCCCACGCCCACGCCGCCGCCGATCAGCAGCGTGCGCCGATCCAGCTTCTGGAGCTTGCCGAAATCGACCTTCATCGCCATCGCTCTATCGCGCGGGCGAAAGCCTGTCACCCCGCGCCCTCCAGGGGCTATTGGGTTTGCAACGAGCCTGCTCTATCGGAGCCGGATATCCGGAGGGACCACCCGTGCTGCTTTCCACCCTGGCCGCCGCCGCGGCCGACCATATCCAGTTCAAGGATCTCGGCCTCGACAAGGTCGCGCTCAATCTCCGCTTCTTCGAGATCAAATGGTATTCGCTGGCCTATATCGCCGGCATCCTGGTCGGCTGGTGGTATCTTCTCCGCCTGCTCCGCCAGCCGGGCGCGCCGATGAGCAAGCGCCATGCCGACGATCTCGTCTTCTACGCCACGCTCGGCATCATCCTGGGCGGACGGCTCGGCTATGTGATCTTCTACGCGCCCGAGATGTTCCTCGATCCGATGCGCATCATCCGGCTCTGGGACGGCGGCATGTCGTTCCATGGCGGCGTGATCGGCACCACGCTGGCGATCATCCTGATGTGCCGGCGCCAGGGGCTCAACTGGCTGCGGGTGCACGACTATGTCGCCTGCTGCGCGCCCTTCGGCCTGTTCTTCGGGCGCCTCGCCAATTTCGTGAACGGCGAGCTGTGGGGCAAGCCGGCGGACCTGCCCTGGGCGATCGTCTTCCCGGGCGCCGGGCCGCTGGCCCGCCACCCGAGCCAGCTCTACGAGGCGGCGCTCGAAGGCGTGCTCCTCTTCGCCATCCTCGCCTATGCCTTCTGGCGCACCAAGGCGCGCTACGAGCCGGGCAGGCTCGTCGGCATCTTCCTGCTCGGCTATGGCTGTTTCCGCTTCTTCGTCGAATATTTCCGCGAGCCGGATTCGCAGTTCGCCGGCACGATCTTCGAGCATGTCATCCATATGGGCCAGGTGCTGTGCCTGCCGATGATCGCGGGCGGCATCTATCTGATCGTCACCGCGAAGAAGCGCCGCCAGCGGGTCGAGCCGATCGCGGGCACGGAGAGCGTCGCCTGAGCAGCGAGAATCCCCTCGACGCGCCGGCGGGGGAACGCGCGGCCAACGCCGCCGAGCCCCTGCTCGCCGAGCGGCTGGCCCGCGCCATCACCATGGCCGGGCCGATCCCGCTGTCGCAGTTCATGGGCGCCGCCAACGCCCATTACTATGCTACGCGCGACCCGCTCGGCGCGCGCGGCGACTTCACCACCGCGCCCGAAGTGAGCCAGATGTTCGGCGAGCTGATCGGCCTGTGGATGGCGGACCTGTGGCAGCGCGCCGGCGAACCGCCCGTCCGCTATGTCGAGCTCGGCCCGGGCCGCGGCACGCTCGCCGCCGATGCGCTGCGCGCCATGGCCAGGGCAGGGCTCGCGCCGCCGGTCGACCTGGTCGAGACCAGCCCGACGCTGCGCGCCGCCCAGGCGGAGCGCGTGGCGCATGCCGAATTCCATCTCGACCTGGTCGGCCTGCCCGACGACGCGCCGCTGATCTTCGTCGCCAACGAATTCTTCGACGCGCTGCCGATCCGCCAGCTCATCGCCACCCGGGAAGGCTGGCGGGAGCGGCTGGTCGCCTGCCAGGACATGCTGTTCCTGCCCATTCACGGCGACCGCGGCTTCGACATGATCATCCCGTGCGACTTCAAGGACGCGGCGCCCGGCTCGATCCTCGAGACTTCGCCCGCCAGCGTCGCGGTGCTGCGCCAGCTCGCCCGGCGCCTCACCGAACAGGGCGGCGCCGCGCTGATCATCGACTATGGCTATATGGGGCCCGCGATCGGCGACACGCTCCAGGCGGTGAAGGGCCATGCCTATGCCAATCCCTTCGACATGCCGGGCGAGGCGGACCTTACCGCCCATGTCGATTTCGGCACGCTCGCCGAAGCCGCGCGGGCGGAGGGCCTGGTCGTCCACGGCCCGGTGCCGCAGGGCGCGTTCCTGATGCGGCTCGGCATCGCCGAGCGCACCGCCAGCCTCTCGCTCGCCGCGCCCGACCGCGCCGGCCAGCTCGCCATCGATCGCGACCGGCTGACCGATCCCGAGCAGATGGGCGAGCTGTTCAAGGTGATCGCCTTCACCGCGCCGGGCTGGCCGGTGCCCGCGGGGTTCGAATGATCTACCGCGACGCCACCCCCGCCGACCTGCCCGCGATCGACGCGCTGTTCCGCGCCAGCTTCGTCGCGACCTTCGGCCATCTCTACGCCCCAAAGGACCTTGCCGACTTCCTGGCCGGCTTCACGCCCGAGGCCTGGGCAGGGGAGTTCGCCACGCCGGACCTGTGCTTCCGGCTCGCCGAGGACAAGCAAGGCCTGGCCGGCTTCGCCAAGACCAGCAACCTCACCCTTCCCGCCGAGACCAGCGCGCGCACCTATGAGCTCCGCCAGCTCTATCTCGACGAGCGGGCCAAGGGCAGCGGCGCGGCGCAGGCGCTGCTCGACTGGGCCATCGACCAGGGCCGGGCCCGGGGCGCCGGGGAGATGTGGCTCTCGGTCTATGTCGACAATCACCGCGCCCGGCGCTTCTACGCGCGGAACGGGTTCGAGGATCGCGGCCGCTATGCCTTCATGGTCGGCGCGCATGCCGATGAGGACCGGTTGATGAGGCGCATGCTGTGAGCGAGATCGAAATCTTCCGCGCGCGGGCGCTGGCCGGAGTGGCGCACGGTTTTCTCGGCCGCAAGGGCGGCGTCTCGACGGGCGACATGGCCAGCCTCAATGTCGGGCTGGGCTCGGGCGACGAGCCCGCGCTGATCGCCGAGAATCGCCGCCGCGCCGTGGAGGCGGTGCTGCCCGGCGGGCGCCTCGTCTCCGTGCATCAGGTCCATTCCGCCGACTGCGTCACCGTGGCCGCGCCCTGGGAGGATCGGCTGCGCCCGCATGCCGACGCGCTCGTCACCGACCGGCCGGGCCTGGCCCTAGGCGTCCTGACCGCCGATTGCGCGCCGGTGCTGTTCGCCGACACCGAAGCCGGCGTGGTCGGCGCCGCGCATGCGGGATGGAAGGGCGCGATCGGCGGCGTCACCGATTCGACCGTCGCCGCGATGGAGACGCTGGGCGCCCGCCGCGACCGGATCGTCGCGGCGGTCGGCCCGTGCATCGCCCGCGCCTCCTACGAAGTCGATGCCGGCTTCCTCGCCCGGTTCGCCGAGGCCGATCCGGCGAACGAGCGTTTCTTCACCGAAGGCCGCCGCGCGGATCACTGGCAGTTCGATCTCGAGGCCTATGTCGCGCACCGGCTGGCCGCGGCGGGCGTCCGCACCGTCGAGATGCTGGGGCAGGACACCTATGCCCAGGCCGGGCATTTCTATTCCTATCGCCGCGCGACGCACCGGCGGGAGCCGGACTATGGCCGGCAGATCTCGATCATCGGACTGGCCTGACGGTTCGGCGCCGCATCAGCTGGCCCGCATATGGGCGATCAGCGCATCCGCCACGCTGCCCAGCAGCAAGTGCCGGTTGGGCACTGCATCGGGGCCGGAGATCAGCAGATTGTCGATTGTCGGATTGGTGATGAACTCGCCCTCGACATAGGCGCCAACGCATCTGCGGGCCGCCGTGTTGCCCAGATTTGCGTCGGTCAGGATGGTCAACCCGCCGGGCCCCGAGACGGATTCGGGCTTGAGGCCGCGATCCTTGGCCTGGGGATGGAAGCGGCGCATGCCCTTCACCCAGGCGGCGTGGACGGCACCGGCGAATGCCTTGTCCTCCGTCAGGTTCTGGTTCCCGTGCGCGGCATCGGCATGATAGGTTTCCGCACCCGATGTTTCCGGCCTCCCATCTCCATTGAAATGGAGGCAGAGCAGCGCCTTGGCCTTGTGCGTCTTGGCGAAGCCGGCGCGGGCCTTGAGGCCCAGATTGACGTCGGCCGTGCGCGTGAGCACGACGTTGATCTTGAGGTTCGCCGCACCGGCCTTCTGGATCAGCAGGTCCCGCAGGATCATGCAGAAATCAAGCGCCAGCTTCTTTTCCTTCACGCCGCTCACGCTGGTCGCGTTATTGGGCGAGCTGCCCTCGACCTTCTGCGTCCCGCCATGGCCGGGGTCGAGGACGATGGTGCCGATATCGGTCGTCCCGCTGCTCGACGCCTTCACCTTGCCCGACGCGAATTTCGCAAGCAGCGCGGCCGCTTCGGCCTCGAGCGCGAGCACCTTGTCCGCATAGCCGGCGCTGGGCGTGTAGATCCCGCCGATGAAGCGCATATATTCCTCGGCGCTGTCGGCGCGCATCTCCCATCCCGAGTAAGGCGCGCGGGCAATGAAGGCCCAATAGCCGCTGATGAAATTCTCCGGCGTGGCGAACTTGCAATAGGCGTCCAGGCCGTCATGCGCGTTATACATGACGCGCGTGGCATAGGGCGCCATTTCCGGGCGATATTTCAGGCCGCCGAAATTGTAGTGCTGCCGCGCCAGCTCCGATGTCATCCGCCCGCTTTCGAGCATCCACTGCGCCAGCGTGATCGCCTTGAGCTGAGGATGGCGGATAGCCTCCCCGGCATAGAGCTCGGCGACGCGATTCATCAGCATGGTGTCCGGCATCTCTTGCCCCTCGTCCGAAATCGATCGGACGAACCTTCATAATCGTGAATGCATCGGCAAGCGGCACAATCTCCGTAACGGATGGGCTACACGGGTTGGAAGCGGGGCTGTCCTTCGCCATCTACTCCGTTACAGATGCAACTAAAGTGCGGCATAGCGCGCGCGCTCACGCCCCTGACCGGAGAGACTGCATGACCGACGAGACCGAAGCCGACCTGACCGGCGCAACCCCGCGCCGCCGCCCCAAGGCGGATGTCGACACGGTCGGCGGACGCAAGCTCAAGCCCGCCACCCTGATGATGGGCCATGGCTTCGACCCGATGCTCTCGGAAGGCTCGCTCAAGCCGCCGATCTTCCTCACCTCCACCTTCGTCTTCCCCAATGCCGCCGCCGGCAAGCGCCATTTCGAGGGCGTCACCGGCAAGCGCCCGGGCGGCGCCGAGGGCCTGGTCTATTCGCGCTTCAACGGCCCGAACCAGGAGATCCTCGAGGATCGCCTGGGCGTGTGGGAAGGCGCGGAGGACGCGCTGGCCTTTTCCAGCGGCATGTCGGCGATCGCCACCTTGTTCCTGTCGATGGTCAAGCCCGGCGACACGATCGTCCATTCCGGACCGCTCTATGCCGCGACCGAGACGCTGATCGCCCGCATCCTCGGCCGCTTCGGCGTGCACTGGCTCGACTTCCCCGCCGGCGCCACGCGCGAGGAGATCGACGCGGTGCTGGGCAAGGCCGCCAGCGGCAACGTCGCGCTGATCTATCTCGAATCGCCGGCCAACCCCACCAACGCGCTGGTCGACGTCGAAGCCGTGGCCGCCAGCCGCGACGCGATCTTCAAGGGGCCGAACAAGCCGCCGATCGCGATCGACAACACCTTCCTCGGCCCGCTCTGGGCCCAGCCGCTCAAGCAGGGCGCCGATATCGTCGTCTATTCGCTGACCAAATATGCCGGCGGCCATTCGGACCTGGTGGCGGGCGGCGTGCTCGGCTCGAAGGAGCACATCAACACGATCCGGCTGATGCGCAACACGATCGGCACGATCTGCGATCCCAACACCGCCTGGATGCTGCTCCGCAGCCTCGAGACGCTGGAGCTGCGCATGTCGCGCGCCGGCGAGAATGCCGTGAAGGTCTGCGAGTTCCTGCGCACCCACCCCAAGGTGGAGCATGTCGGCTATCTCGGCTTCCTCGAGGAAGGCTCGCGCCAGGCCGATATCTATCGGCGCCACTGCACGGGCGCGGGCTCGACCTTCTCGCTCTATCTCAAGGGCGGCGAGAAGGAGGCGTTCGCCTTTCTCGACAGCCTCAAGATCGCCAAGCTCGCGGTGTCGCTGGGCGGCACCGAGACGCTGGCCAGCCACCCGGCCGGCATGACCCATCTTTCGGTGCCCGACGCGCGCAAGCAGGCGCTGGGCATCACCGACAATCTCGTCCGCATCTCGATCGGCGTCGAGGATGCCGACGATCTGATCGCCGATTTCGAGGAAGCGCTGAAGGCAGTCTGAGCGAGAATCAGGAACTTCCGGCCCGGGCAAAGGCCGGCGCCCAGTATCGGTGCAATTGACGCGGCGGGAAAACCTCTCGAACGACATTGCATCGGGCCTTTGCCGGGGAACCGCAAGGTCCGCGAGAGTTGATTGAGATCAAGGGCCGGCAGGTATATCTTGCCGGCCCGAGGGGGAACTCGGTCATGATCGGACTTTCACGCTTCCTGGCTCTGCTCGCGGCGCCGCTGCTCGCGCTGCCCGCCGCGGCGCAGCCCGCCGCGGCGCAGCCCGGCAATGCCGCCGGCGACATGGCCGGCATGCATGCGGGGCACGGCTTTCCGCAGACGCTCGCCGACTGGGCGCATGGCGCGCAGCTCTTCCCGGATCTCGGCACCTTCCACCGCGACGCCGGGACGAGGGTGCCTGCCGCCCAGGCCTATTTCGACCAGGGCATGCGCCTGCTCTGGGCGTTCAACCATGACGAGGCGGCGCGCAGCTTCGCCAGGGCGGCGGAGGCCGATCCCCGGTGCGGCATCTGCCATTGGGGCGTCGCGCTCACGCTCGGGCCCAATTACAACATGCCGATGATGGCGGCGGCCCGCGCCCGGGTGGCATGGGAATCGCTGAAGAGGGCCGAGGCGCTGGCACCCGGCGCCACGCCCGCCAACCGCGCGCTGATCCAGGCGCTCACCCGGCGCTATACCGGCCCGCAGCCGGTCGACGCGAGCAACAGCGCGCCCCTGCTCGCCGCGTTCGGCGACGCGATGCGCGGCGCGGCGAGGGCCTTTCCCCAGGACGACGACATCCTCACCCTCTTCGCCGAAGCGCAGATGAACCGGAACCCGTGGAAGCTGTGGAACGGCGACGGCACTCCGGCCCGCGACACGCCCGAGATCGTCGCCACGCTGGAGACGGTGCTCGCCCGCAACCCGCATCATCCCGGCGCCAACCATTATTACATCCATGCCGTCGAGGCATCGACCGAGCCGGCCCGAGCCGTCGGCGCGGCCGAGCGGATCGGCACGATGATGCCCGGTGCCGGCCATGTCGTGCACATGCCCTCGCACATCCTCCAGCGCGTCGGCCGCTATGCGGAATCGGCCGAGGCGAACCGCCGCGCCGATGCGGCGGACAAGGCCTATTACGCCCGGACCGCGGCGATCGACTATTATCCGATGTATTCGGCGCACAATCTCCAGTTCCTCGCCGCTTCGACGGCGATGGAGGGGCGCAGCGCCGAGACGATCAAGGCGCTGCGCGACGTGCGGCTGGTGTTCACCGACGATCAGGCCGCCGCCATGCCCGGCATGGATTGGGGGATCGGCTATCTCTACCAGGCGCTGGTCCGCTTCGGCCGCTGGGACGAGATGCTGGCCGAGCCCCGGCCCGATGCGCGGCTGCTCGACCTGACCGTCAACTGGCTGTCGGCGCGCACCATCGCGCTCGCCGCCACGGGCAAGCTCCCGGAGGCCGAGGCCGAGCTGGCCGGGCTCAAGGCCAGGATCGCCGCCGCGCCCGCCGATGCGCTGGCCGGCATGAACCTGGCCGCGCCGCTCTTCCGCATCGCCGCGCTGCGCGCCGAGGCGCGAATCGCGCTCGCCCGGAAGGACGGCCCCCGCGCGCTCGCGCTGCTGCGCGAAGCGGTCACCGTCGAGGACGGGCTGTCGTACAACGAGCCGTCGGACGAATTCTTCCCCACCCGCCACCTGCTCGGCGCCGCCCTGCTCGACGGCGGCAAGGCGGCCGAGGCCGAGGCGGTGTTCCGCGAAGACCTGGATCCCCGGCGCAATCCGCGCAACGGCTGGGCCCTGCTCGGCCTCGCCCAGGCGCTGAAGGCGCAAGGCAAGGATGCGGGCGCGGCGGAGAAGGACTTCGCCGCCGCCTGGAACCGGGCGGACGTGAAGCTAGCCGCGCCGGCCTTTTAGCGCCGCGGCCAGAAGATCGGCCATGACGCGATGGTCGGCGAGCGAGGGGTGCCAGTTGCATCCGGTCATCGCGAGGGCGGGCACCCGCACCGCCGTCGCGCCGGTGGCCGCCGCCACCGCGGCGACCTCGGCGTGGAAATTGCCGGCGGCCATCAGCACCAGCCGGGCCTGGGGCTGGCGGCGCCGGAGCTCTTTCACAAAGTCGATATAGCGGGCGCGATAGGCGGCCCGCAGCGCCGCTTCGTCGGCCCAGGTCTCGCCGGCGTGGAGCGGCGTCGAGAAGTCGTTGGTGCCGAGGTTGACGACGATCGCCCAAGGCTTCCAGCCCGGATCGGGCGCGGCCGGCGCCGGTTCGCCCGGAAGCGCGCGGGGATAGAGAAAGGGCAGGCTCTCGCCCGGGAACTTGCCGGCATAGTTGCGAACGACGCCATAGCCCGAATAGGCGATCACCCGGTAATCGGCGCCCAGCCGCCGGGCGAGGAGCGGCCCGAAGGCCTGGCTGGTGTCGGTCATGTCATGGACCTGCTGCGCCGTGCAGGTGCGCGTGGCGGAGAGGTTGCCATAGCCCACGCTGTGCGAATCGCCGATGAACTCGATCCCGCCGGCCCGGGCGGGCGCGGGGAGCGGCGCGCCGTGCGTGAAGAAGCCGAAAAAGCTGCTGCCGCCCGACTGGCTCTCGGTCAGCTTGTCGATCCGGATGGCATGGACGCCGGGCCTGAGCCCCGTGATCTTCACGGTCGCGGGGCCCGGCGTCACCAGGGTCTGGAACGGCTTGCCGTCCAGGCTCACCCGCAGGAAGTCGCCCCGCGTCTCGACCCGGGCGATGACGTCGGTGCCGCGAAAGCGCGCCTCGACATAGGTGCCCGGCCAGCCGAACCGCATCTCGCCGCCCTGCTCCACCGCGCGGCCGCCGACATGGACGGCCAGCCGCCTGCCTTCCTGCACGGTCGCGGCGGAGAGGATGAGCGGGGCGAGCAGGGCAAGGGCAAGGGGCTTCATCGCGCCACCGTAGCCCCTCTCGCCCGCCCGCGAAATCGCGGCATCGGATCGATCGCCGGCCGGCATTCGGCTCCGATCCGGGTTGGAGGCGCGCCATGGCTCTGCTCTAACGGGGGCATGACCATGCCCCTTCGCACCGGCCTCGCCGTGCTCGCCGCCCTGTCGTTCGCTACCGCGCCGGCGTCGGCGCAGATCGCCCCCGGGCGGGACGCGGCGCGAGAAGCCGAGCCCGTGCCGCCGCCCTGGTTCGAGGCTCCCCTGGTCGGCACCGGCGGCGAGGGGCACACTTTCCCCGGCGCCGTCGCGCCGTTCGGCATGATCCAGCTCAGCCCGGACACCGATACCAGCTGCCGGATCCGCGAATGCTATGCGCACGCCGCCGGCTATCGTTACGAGGACCCGACCATCCAGGGCTTCTCGATGACGCATTTCTCGGGCGCCGGCCATTCGGACCTGGGCGATTTCCTGATGATGCCGGTGGCGGGCGACGTGGTGCCCCTCGAGCCCGGCGACCCCAGGCAACCCGGATCGGGTTATCGCTCGCGCTTCAGCCATGACCGCGAGCTGGCGACGCCGGGCTTCTACTCGGTGGTCCTCGACGATTCGGGCATCACCGCCGATCTCACCGCGGGCACGCGCGTCGGCGTCCAGCGCTACGCCTTCCCCGCGGGGAAAGCGGCGCATCTGGTGCTCGACCTGCGCAGCTCGCTCTACGATTATCCGGGCAAGACGCTCTGGTCGTCGATCCGCATCCGCGCCGACGGCACGATCACCGGTTCGCGCGAAACCCGGGGCTGGGCGCCGGCGCGCAAGCTGTTCTTCGCGATCCGCCCGTCGGCGTCGCTGACGGATCATGCCTTTCTGAACAAGGAAGAGAAGGTCGCGTATCAGGGCTTCCAGGGCCCAAGCCGCGGCGCGGACGATGCCGCGCAGCTTGCCGGCCGCGCGCTGGTGGCACGGCTCGACTTCGGCATGCTCGACAAGCCGCTGGAAGTGAAGGTGGCGATCTCCTCGGTCGATGAGGACGGCGCGATCGCCAACCTCGACAGCGAGGCGGGCGGCTTCAGGGAAATCTATGCGCGGTCCACGACCGCCTGGCGCGATGCCCTGGGCGCTGTCCAGGCGGAGGGCGCGCCGGCTACCGTGAAGACCTTCTATGCCGCGCTCTATCACACGATGATCGCCCCCAGCGTCTTTTCCGACGCCGACGGCCGCTGGCGGGGCCCGGACGACCAGGTCCATGCGGCAAAGGGCTTCACCTTCCACTCGACCTTTTCGCTATGGGACACGTTCCGCGCCGAGCATCCGCTGCTGGTGCTGCTCCAGCCGAAGAAGCGGAACGCCGACATCGTCGACTCGCTGATCGCCAGCCAGCAGGCGAGCCCCTTCGGCATCCTGCCCGTCTGGCAGTTCCACGGCCGCGAGACCTGGACGATGATCGGCTATCATGCCGTGCCCGTGATCGCCGACGCCTATCTCAAGGGCATTCGCGGCTTCGACGCGCAAGCCGCGCTCGACGCGATGGTGAAGAGCGCCACCTACGGTCCCTATGGTGGCCTGGACCATTATATGCAGCTTGGCTACGTCCCGATCGACAAGGAGCCGGAAGCAGCCTCCAAGACAGTCGAATATGCCTATGACGACTGGACCATCGCGCGCATGGCCCAGGCAATGGGCAAGGCCGATATCGCCGCCGCCTTCGCGAAGCGTGCAGGCAACTGGCGCAACAGCTTCGATGCGAAGACCGGCTTCCTGCGCGCGCGCAAGGCGGACGGGACCTTCCGCACCCCCTTCGATCCCACCGCGATCAACTATGGCTCGGACTATACCGAGGGCAATGCCTGGCAATATTCCTGGTTCGTGCCCCAGGACCAGGCCGGCATGTTCGCGCTGCTGGGCGGCGACGCGGCGGCGGTGAAGAAGCTCGACGCCATGTTCGACTTCGACAATTCGAAGCTCGACTACAGCCATGCCGAGGACATTGCCGGCCTGATCGGCCAGTATATCCATGGCAACGAGCCGAGCCACCATGTCGCCTATCTCTACGCCTATGCCGGCCAGCCCTGGCGGACGCAGGAACGGCTGACGCAGATCGTCGAGAGCCAGTACAAGCCGGGGCCGGACGGGCTCTCGGGCAATGACGATCTCGGCCAGATGTCGGCCTGGCTCGTGTTCACCGCGCTCGGCTTCTACCCCGTCGCGCCGGGCTCGAACGAATATGTGATCGGCCGGCCGTTCCTGAACCGCGCGGCGCTCAACCTGCCGAACGGCAAGCGTTTCACCATCGTCGCGGACGGGCTGTCGGACACGAACAAATATGTCGGCAAGGTCCTGCTCAACGGCAGGCCGCTGGCCCGCGGCTATCTGAAACATGAGGAGATCGTCGCCGGCGGCGAACTGCGCTTCGGCATGCAGGCAGTGCCGAACAGGAGCTGGGCGACGGGCAAGGCGGCGCGGCCCTATTCCATGAGCACCGTGCGCTAGGGCATCCCGATCGTCTCGCGCAGGAACGCTCCGATCCGCCGCGCCCATTCGGCGTCATGCAGATTGCTCACCTCGCCATGCGACAGCCCCGGCACCAGCCACAGCGCCTTGCGATTCGGCGCGGCCGCGTAGAGCGCGCGAGTCTCCGCCGGCGGCGTGTAGCGGTCTTCCGCGCCTCCGATAACGAAGACCGGCCCGGCATAGTCCCGGATCGCCGCGATCGGCGCGATCCGCCCGGGCCAGACGCGGTGGCGCGGCAGTGACTGGAAGCTGAGCAGCGGCTCGGCGAGCGCCCCGCCCGCCGGCGTCAGCACCGCCGCCAGCCGGTTGTAGATCGCATGGCGAATGTCCGGAAACACCGCGACCAGCACCAGCGCATCGGCCGGGACCGCGCCGTCGCGGCCGATCAGCGCGGCGGCCCCGCCCAGCGAGACGCCGATCACCGCCACCTTCCCGCTATGCTGCCGCGCCTTGAGCCAGTCGAACGCCGCGCGTGCGTCCAGCCCTTCGTCGAGCCCATAGCTGTGATCGGTGATCGTCGAGGCACCGTGCCCGCGCAAGTCGATCGCCAGCGCCGCATAGCCTTGCGCCGCCAGCGCCTCGGCCATCGGCGCGGTCTGGTTGCGCGAGGCGCCGACGCCGTGGAGAAGCAGCACGGCCGGCGCATCGGGGCGCCTGCCAGGCCAGTAGGTACCGGCGAGCGCAACGCCGTCCCGCGCCCTCAGGCGCACCGGCTCGGCGGGCGGCGGAACCGGCGCGACCGCGGAGGCATGTCCAGCGGCGATCTTCGATGCGAGGAACCAGCTTGTCGCGAGCACCAGGATCGACAGCAGCGCCGCCGTCCCGATCAACAGTCGCGCGCGGCGCCTCCGCATCGCCGCTAGCCGTCGCCGACCCGCTCGATATCGGCGCCCACGGCCTGCAGCTTCTCCTCGAGCCGCTCATAGCCGCGGTCGAGGTGATAGACACGGTTGACCTGCGTCTCGCCCTCGGCGGCAAGCCCCGCGAGGATCAGGCTCATCGAGGCGCGCAGATCGGTGGCCATCACCTGCGCACCGACCAGCCTGGCCGGTCCGTGCACCACGGCGGTGCGCCCGCGCACATCGATATGCGCGCCCATGCGGGTCAGCTCGGGCACGTGCATGTAGCGGTTCTCGAAGATCGTCTCGGTGAACACGCTGGCGCCCTCCGCAACCAGCTGCATCGCCATGAACTGCGCCTGCATGTCGGTCGCGAAACCCGGAAAGGGCGCCGTCGACAGGGTCAGCGGCTTGAGCGGGCCATTGGCGGCCACCCGGATGCCGGCCTTGGTCTCCTCCACGGTCACGCCCGCCTGGACGAGCGCGTCCAGCGTGGCGCGCATGTCCTCCGCCGCCGCGCCGACCAGTTCGATATCGCCACCGGTGATCGCCGCCGCGCAGGCATAGCTGCCCGCCTCGATCCGATCGGGCATCACGGCATAGGTCGCGCCGTGCAGGCGATCCCGGCCTTCGATCTCCAGCCGCTCGGTGCCGATGCCGCCGATCTTCGCGCCCATCGCGACCAGCAGGTTGCACAGGTCGACGATCTCGGGCTCGCGGGCGGCATTGTCGAGTATGGTGGTGCCCTTGGCGGTGACCGCCGCCATCAGCGCGTTCTCGGTCGCGCCGACCGAGACCACCGGGAAGCTGTAGCGGCCGCCGGGCAGCCGGCCGCCCGGCGCGGTGGCCTTCACATAGCCCGCGGCCAGCTCGATCTCGGCGCCCATCGCCTCGAGCGCCTTCAGGTGCAGGTCGATCGGCCGATTGCCGATCGCGCAGCCGCCGGGCAGCGACACCGTCGCCTCGCCCGCGCGGCCGAGCAGCGGGCCGAGCACCAGGATCGAGGCGCGCATCTTGCGGACGATGTCATAGGGCGCGACCGCCGAGGTCAGCTTGCCCGCGCGCACCGTCATCACCCGGCCGAAATCGCTGGGCCGCGTGCCCTCGATCGCCGTGGAGGCGCCGAGCTCGTTGAGCAGGTGGCCGAAGCTGTCGACATCCGCCAGGCGCGGCAGGTTCCGCAGGGTCAGCGGCTCGTCGGTCAGCAGCGCGCAGGGCATCAGCGTGAGCGCCGCGTTCTTGGCGCCGGAGACGGGAATCCTGCCGGAAAGGCGATTGCCGCCGCGAATGAGAATACGGTCCATGCCGGGCTTCTAATCTTTGTCCCGCCACGCGCAAGGGCAGGCGTTTTTCGCACCCTTGATCGATTTTAATGCATTGATTCAGTTGCACTGCTTTGCATTGCGCGTGGGGAGAAGCCATCGCGTGTCCGGCAGTTGTTTCGCGGAGAGGCTGAGCGAGCTGATCGACTTATCAGAGGTCGAGTGGAAAGCGCTCGAAAGATTGGAAGAACGCCAGCGCCACCTGCGCCGCGGGGCGGTGCTCCAGCGCGAGAACGAGGGCGGCAACGAACTCTACATCCTGCGCAAGGGCCTGATGATGAGCTATGTGCTGCTCGACGACGGCAGCCGCCAGATCCTGCGCTTCCTCTTCCCCGGCGACATGCTGGGAGTGTCCAGCGCGGTCTATCGCGAAGCGCCCGAGACGCTGGCCGCGCTGTCCGACTGCGTGGTCTGCCCGTTCGATCGCGGCGCGCTGTCGGAGCTGATGCTCGATCACCCGCGCCTCGCCGCGATGGTGCTGGTCCATTCGCAGATCGAGCGCGTCGCCCTCACCGACCGGCTGGCCGCGCTCGGCCGCACCAGCGCCAAGGCCCGGGTCGCGGCGCTGCTGCTCGAGCTGCGCAATCGCCTGCGGGCCGCCGACAAGAGCCTTGCCAACGTCTTTCCGCTGGGGCTGACGCAGGAGGAAGTGGGCGACGCCACCGGCCTCACCGCGGTGCACGTCAACCGCATGCTGCGCCAGCTCGAAGAGGAAGGGATGATCGCCCGGGAAAGCGGCCGCGTCACGCTGCTCGACGAGCGCGCGCTCGTCCGCGCGGCCAATTACGTCAATCGCTACGAAGGGCTCGATCTCGGCTGGCTGCCCAAGGCGCGCTGAGCTTCGCGTAAGAGGAAAGGGGCCGGACGTCTGCGATGACAAGTCGCGCCGTCCGGCCCTTGTTCCCGCCCGACCCCCCCGGTTCCCAGGAACGGAATGGCTCCTACCGATTCGGCCGGAACCCGTATCGCCCGGAAAAACGCCTATGCGTGGAATACCTTAGGCCGGTGCGAAACGATCCGGCCGGATTGCGTGCACCTGGCGGCCGTGCCAGCATCGGCCGCATGCGGCGGCGATTGACCAGGGAGGAGCGCGAGATCCGGCAAGGGAGCGGGATTCCGTTCACCCGCTGGTGGCCGGTCCCCGCGATCTTCCTTGCGCTGGGCTGGGCAGCCTTCGATTCGATGCTTTTCGTACAGTGCCTCGGCGATCCGCTACAATATGGTGGCCGCGGCGGCGCGGTGATCCGCATGCTCGTGGCGATACCCTGCAGCCCGTTGCTGTTGCGCGGCCCCTCCTCCGGGTGGCTGTTGTTCGCCGCGATCTGGGTATCGGTGCTGTTCGCGGTGCGCAATTATCGCTGGGCCAAGCGGCAACGGGCTTATTGGAACGGAGTTCGTGCACGCGAGCAGGAACGTCGCGCCGCGAAGGCGGAGGCTCGGAGAAATTCACTCGATGGCGAGAACGGCCCTCCGGCAGACCCCGCCGACTAGGCCTTTTCCAGCGTGCATTGCAGCGGGTGCTGGTTCTGGCGGGCGAAGTCGATCACCTGCGCCACCTTGGTCTCGGCGACTTCGTAGCTGAACACGCCGCACACGCCCACGCCGCGCTGATGGACGTGGAGCATCACCCGCGTCGCCTCTTCCATGTTCATCCGGAAGAAGCGCTGCAGGACGAGCACGACGAACTCCATCGGCGTATAATCGTCGTTGAGCATCAGGACGCGATAGGGCGTGGGCTTCTTGGTGCGCGTGCGGGTGCGCGTGGCGATGCCGACCGAGGGATCATTGCCCCGATCGTCGTCATTGCCGTCCTCGGCCATGCGCCATGGCATGCTGGTGTCGAATTTAACGGGATCTGTCACGCCGCCGAAAATATGGGTTCGCGCCCTCGAGGGCAAGGCCGGCGGCCATGCGTGCGCCCCGATAAGACGCCGGCAGAAGAGAGGGGCAGAAGAGAGGGAGCAAAAGAGAGGCGGCAAAGGAAAGGGCGACCGCCCCCCCGGGGGGACGGCCGCCCTGATCTCTTCTTCCGGCGAGCCGGAAGCCCTCGCTTACGCGGCGGTCTTCACCTTCTCGGCGGCGACGGCGACGCGGTTCGACAGCGGCTGCGCGGCATCGCTGGCGAGCTTGATCAGCGCCTCGGTGTTCTTCGACGCCTCGGCGACATACGAGTCGAACGCGCCGCGGAAATAGTCGCTCTGCAGCTTGAAGAAGTCGGTCGGCGACTTGACGGCGGCGAGGTTCTTCAGCGCGGCGGTCGCGCTCTCGAACGACTTGCGGCCATATTCGGCGGCGTCCTGGCCCAGGCCCTCGAAGCCCTTGGCGGCGATGCGGCCCGATTCGACCAGCGCCTCGACATTGCCCTTGGCGAAGTCATTGGCTTCCTCGACCAGCTTGGTCGACTTCTCGACGGCGGCCTTGGTGCGGTCGTTCCACTCGGCGAACAGAGCCTGGGCCTTGTCGGTGGCGTTCTCGATGGTGGTCATCTTCCAGCTTCCCTTCACTTCCGGCGCGGCGACCGTCTCCTCGACGGCTTCGACGACGGTGATTGCGGTTTCCGTGGCAACCTCGGCGATCTGCTCGACGGGGGTCTCGGCCACGGCTTCGACGGTTTCGGTTTCGGTCACTTCCTGCGGTGCTGCCTCAAGGGCCGGGACCGGCTCGGCGACGACGGGAGCCTCGACGATCGTCTCGGCAGCCTTCACCGGCTCGGGCTTCTCAGCCTTGGGCGCAGCAACTTTCGGCGCGGGCTTGGCGCGCGCCGCAGGCTTCGGAGCGACGGGCTTCGGTCCCTTGGTGGCCATGATGTGCCTTCCCCATAAAGCTATTGCTGCGATGCAGCATATAGCTCTTCTTGCACTGCAATGCAAGTGACTTTTGTGCAGTGCACAAAAATAGGTAAAAGCCTGGGATTGCGCGGGAAATCAGCGCATCCGGACATAGCTTCCCGGCGCATCCTCCAGGGGCTTGAGCTTGCCCTTGCCCGGAATCCGCGCGCCCTTGGCCGGAACCCTGGCGGCATCGAGCGCGTCGAGCCAGCCGATCCAGTCGGGCCACCAACTCCCCTTGGTCTCTTTTGCTCCCGCGAAAAACTCGGCGAGCGTCGCGGCCTTCTCCGAATTGGTCCAATATTGATATTTCTGCGCGGAAGGCGGGTTCACCACGCCGGCGATGTGCCCCGATCCGGCGAGCACGAACTTGAGCGGCCCCCTGAAATAATGGGTGATCTTCCAGACGCTCTGCGCCGGGGCGATGTGATCCTCGCGCCCGGCCTGGACATAGGTGGGCGTCGCCACGCTCGAGAGGTCGAGCGGCGTGCCGCCGATCGCGAGCGCGCCGGGCTGGACCAGCTTGTTGTCGCGATAGAGGTCGGTCAGATAGCTCATGTGCCAGCGCGCCGGCAGGTTGGTGACGTCCGAGTTCCAGTGGAGCAGGTCGAACGGGGCATATTCCTTGCCCATCAGATAGTTGTTGGTGACGTAGTTCCAGATCAGGTCCCGCCCGCGCAGCAGGTTGAACGTCGCCGCCATGTAGCGCCCGTCGAGGAAGCCCTCGGCCCCCAGGCTGCGGATCATCGCCAGCTGGTCGTCGTCGACGAACATGCCGAGCTCGCCGGCCTCGGAGAAATCGACCTGGGCGGTGAAGAAGGTCGCGCTCCTGACCTTTTCGGCCTCGCCCCTGGCGTGCAGCACCGCCAGCGTCGCGGCCAGCGTGGTGCCGGCGACGCAATAGCCGATCGCGTGCACCGCCTCCACGCCGAGCAGGTCGCGCACCGTGTCGATCGCGTCGATCTGCCCGCCCTCGACGAAATCGTCCCACACCACGTCCTTCATCGTGGTGTCGGCGGACTTCCACGAGACCACGAACACAGTCAGCCCCTGCTCCACCGCCCAGCGGATGAAGCTCTTCTCGGGATTGAGATCGAGGATGTAATAGCGGTTGATCCAGGGCGGGAAGATCAGCAGCGGCGTCGCATAGACCTGTTTCGCGCCTTCCGCCGGGGCATATTGGATCAGCTCGTAGAGCGGCGTGCGCTTCACCACCTTGCCCGGCGTCATCGCCAGGTTGCGGCCCAGCTCATAGGCGCCCTCGGCCGTCTGGGTCATCTGACCCTTGGCCAGGTCGCCCAGCATGTTGGACAGGCCCTTGAGCAGGCTCTCGCCCTTGGTCTCGACGATCTTCTCGAGCACTTCGGGATTGGTCGCCGGGAAGTTGGTGGGGCTCACCGCGTCGAGGAAGCCCCGGGTCGCGAAGCGCACCTGGTCCTTCTGCCTGGGGTCCATCCCCTCCAGCGCGTCGACGCCGCGCAGCATATGGTCGGCGATGACCAGATAGCTCTGGCGCAGAAAATCGAACACCGGCTCCTCGCGCCATTGCGGCGCCTTGAAGCGCTTGTCGCGCGCCTGCTCGGGCGTCTCCTCGAAGGGCGCCGCATTCTGCGGATCGAGGAAGCGCTGCCACAGCTTCATCGTGTCCGACCAGAAATCGGTGGTCGCCTTCACCGCCGCGGCGGGATCGAGCAGCGCGCCGAAGGGCGGCGCGCCGGGCAGATGCTCCATCATGTCGAGGCCGTGCTCGAGCATCATCTGCTGCGCGCGGCCGAGCACCCAGGTCCAGTGCTGCAGGTCCTCGAGATCGGGAATCGGCGGTGTGGTCGTTTCGGCCATGCTCATCCTCTTCAAGCGCCGCTTTAGCGCACCACAGGCAACTCGTCATTCCCGCAGGCGCGAACATGGCGTAGGACGGGCGCACGGCACAAGTTCGTGCCGCGCTCCAACCCCTGAGAGACGAGGAAATGTCCGAAGAATTCTACCGCATGAAGCGCCTGCCCCCCTATGTCATCGCCGAAGTCAATGCGATGCGGGCAGCGGCGCGTGCGGCGGGGGAGGACATCATCGATCTCGGCATGGGCAATCCGGACCTGCCGCCGCCGCCGCACGTGATCGAGAAGCTGGTCGAAGTCGCGCAGAAGCCCGACGCGCACGGCTATTCCCAGTCCAAGGGCATTCCCGGCCTGCGCCGCGCCCAGGCCAATTACTATGCCCGCCGATTCGGCGTCGAGATCGATCCCGAGACCGAGGTCGTGGTGACCATGGGCTCGAAGGAAGGCCTGGCCAGCCTCGCCACCGCGATCACCGCGCCGGGCGACGTCGTGCTGGCGCCCAACCCCAGCTATCCGATCCACACTTTCGGCTTCATCATCGCGGGCGCGACGATCCGCGCGGTGCCGACCACGCCGGACGAGCATTATTTCGAGAGCCTCGAGCGCGCGATGGCGTTCACCGTGCCGCGCCCCTCGATCCTGGTGGTCAATTATCCGTCGAACCCGACGGCGGAGACGGTGGACCTCGCCTTTTACGAGCGACTCGTCGCCTGGGCGCGCGAGAACAAGGTGTGGATCCTCTCCGACCTCGCCTATTCGGAGCTCTATTTCGACGGCAAGCCGACCGTGTCGATCCTGCAGGTCAAGGGCGCCAAGGACGTGGCAATCGAGTTCACCTCGCTCTCCAAGACCTATTCCATGGCCGGCTGGCGCATGGGCTTCGCGGTGGGCAACAAGCAGCTGATCGCGGCGATGACGCGAGTGAAGTCGTATCTCGATTACGGCGCCTTCACGCCGATCCAGGCCGCCGCCTGCGCCGCGCTCAACGGCCCGCAGGACATCGTCGAGGCCAATCGCCAGCTCTACCACAAGCGCCGCGACGTGCTGGTCGAGAGCTTCGGCCGCGCCGGCTGGGAAATCCCCTCGCCGCCGGCATCGATGTTCGCCTGGGCGCCGCTGCCCCCGGCGCTGGCGCATCTCGGCAGCCTCGAATTCTCCAAGCAGCTGCTCACCCATGCCAAGGTCGCGGTGGCGCCGGGCGTCGGCTATGGCGAGAATGGCGAGGGCTATGTGCGCATCGCGATGGTCGAGAACGAGCAGCGCCTGCGCCAGGCGGCGCGCAACGTGAAGCAATATCTCAAGTCGATGGGCGTCAACACCGCGGCAAAGGCAGGCTGAGCCCGGGCCGGTGCTGCACGTCGATCCGCTCTATTCGCTTGCCGGCGTGCTCGTCGGCCTGCTCGTCGGGCTGACCGGCGTCGGCGGCGGATCGCTGATGACGCCCCTGCTGGTGCTCGTCTTCGGCTTTCATCCGGCCACCGCCGTCGGCACCGACCTGCTCTATGCCTCGGGCACCAAGGCAGTGGGCACCGCCGTCCATGGCTGGCGCGGATCGGTCGACTGGCGCGTGGTGCGGCGGCTGGCGACGGGCAGCGTGCCGGCGACCACCGCCACGCTGCTGTTCCTCAGCGCGGCCCATCGCGGCGCGCAGGATACCGGGCATCTGATCTCGGCCATCCTCGGCGTCACGCTGATCCTCACCGCCATCGCGCTGTTCTTCCGCACCCGCATCGTGCACGCGGCGGGGCAGCGCTTCGCCCGGCTCGACGCGCGCGCCATCGCGGCGCTCACCATCGTGCTGGGCGCGGTGCTGGGCGTGCTCGTCTCGCTCACCTCGGTGGGCGCGGGCGCGCTGGGGATGACGGCGCTGCTCGTCCTCTATCCCGGCGCGCCGGTGGCGCGGCTGGTCGGCTCGGACATCGCGCATGCGGTGCCGCTCACCTTCATCGCCGGCATCGGCCATTGGACGATGGGATCGGTGGACCCGGGCCTGCTCGTCGCGCTGCTGCTCGGCTCGATCCCCGGCATCGTGATCGGCAGCCTGATCGCGACGCGCGTTTCCGAGCGGGTGCTGGTGCCGATCCTGGCGACGGTGCTGGCGATCGTCGGCATCAGGCTGCTGAGCTAGGATCACGCCTCGACCAGCAAATTCCGTCGTCCCGCGCGGACGGGGTCCAGGGTAGCGCGGGACAGTGATGCCACCAGGCGAGCGCTCCCCGGAGCGCGCGGGACTTGACCGCGCGCAATCCGCCCCTGGCCCTGGATCCCCGCCTTTACGGGGATGACGAAGGGAGTCGCGGGGATGACGAGGGAGAATGGCGGGGATGACAGTGGTGGATATGAGCCCCCAGCCCGGGCGACCTGGCCTGCGCGGCGACGGCGAAGGGACGGTTGACGCGCGCCGCTCCTCGCGCCACCCCGCCGCGATGCGTCCCGGCTTCCCATTCTCCACCCGCTTCCGCGTCCGCTATTCCGAGATCGACGGGCAGAAGATCGTCTTCAACTCGCGCTATCTCGAATATGCCGACGTCACGCTCGGCGAATTCTGGCGCTGGGCCGATCTGGGCGATATCGGCCCGGACTGGCTCGACGCCGAGTTCAACGTCGTCCGCGCCGCCATCGACTATAAGAAGCCGTTCGTGTTCGACGACATGGTCGAGGGCTTTGCCCGGGTCGAGCGAGTCGGCACGTCGAGCATGACGATGCGCGTCGAGCTCCGCCATGCCGATACCGGCGAGCTCCACACCGAGATCGAGATGGTCAGCGTCCATGTCGACCTGGCGACGCGCAAGTCGAAGCCGATCCCGGAGAATGTGCGCGTGCGGCTGGAGGGGCTGGGGGGCTAGCGCGTCCGCCGCAACAGCAGCCAGACGATCTCGCGTCCCTGCACGAACCGGTCGATCACCGCATCGAGCTCGGGTTGGATCGCGGCCAGGGAAGGCGCCCGGCAATCGCCGCGCTGGCTGGGCAGTATCTCGCTCCCCCATTTCGCCACCGATGCGGGCGATGCCCCGGGTTCCGGCTCGGCCTCCGGCGTCACGGTCTCCGCCATATTGGCGGCCTCCGTATCGTGGATGGACTTCAGCGCGGGGAAATAGTCGCAGCTCAGCAGCGCCATATCGATCCCGCCAGGCGCCTCGCGTGTCAGGGCATAACCATAGCGCAGGCCATCACTCTCCGGATCGTCGGACTGCACGAGATAGATTCCCTTGCGGAACAGCTTGAAACGGACGTTCAATCGCCGGCCCTGCGCCGCAAGCCAATAGCCGTCATTTTCGCGCGCGAGCCGGACGAGCGGTAGCCGCTGCTCGCCGTCATAGGGGCAATAGACCGGCCGGACCTTGCGGTTCCGGGGCTGGCCCTTCTCGTTAGGTAGCCGGAAGACATAGCCTGGCGTCACGCAATCCTGGCGGATGGCGGTTGGCACCCTGGCGGGATCAGCGATCACCAGGCGCTGATAGTCGCCATCGGCCAGCCCGGGCACGATATCGCCATGCGGGACGAAAGGCTGATCCGAGCCCAGGGTGCAGCCGGCCAGCGATCCGGCACACAGCAAAGCCACGATCAGTCCACGCAACGCCATCAGCCACGCCCCGCCCATATTACGACACAATAATGCCGCAATTGGATCGGGCCGGCAAGGGCAGACCTACTCCGCCGCCTTCACCTCGACCGCGTCCTCCTCCGCCACCACATCCTCCGGCAGCGCCCAGAGCAGGTCGCCCTTGCCCAGCGCGCGTCCGTCATGGCTCAGCACCTGCACGGCGCGGATCGGGCGGCTGTCGCGCGCGTCGACCAGCACCGGATAGGCCGGCACCCCCGTCTCCCAGCGCTCGCCCCATTGGCGCAGCGACACCATCACCGGCAGCAGCGCATAGCCCTTGTCGGTCAGGCGGTATTCGATCTTGCGGCGATCGTCGGCGCAGGGCTGGCGCTGCAGGATGCCCTTGTCCACCAGCCGCGCCAGCCGGTTCGCCAGGATATTGCGCGCAATGCCCAGCTCGGACTGGAATTCCTCGAAATGGTGCAGCCCGTTGAACGAGCCGCGCAGGATCAGGAACGACCAGCGTTCGCCCATCGCTTCCAGCGCCGCCGGCAGGCTGCAGTCATTCGCCAGCTGGCGCAGCGACTCTCGAATGGCACCACCCATAACTTGTCACCCTACCGTAAAAGCCGACGCTACGGAATGCCGTAACTTCTTGCGCCGCAGCAAAAGTTTCTCGTTGCAACTTACTTCTATGTCAATTAAAAACCGGATCGCAGCCCAGGCTGCAGGTTCTGACCCCAGGAGGATTTCCCATGACCCGCTTCTTCGCCGCAGCGGCCGCGGCCACGCTGGCCCTCGTCCCCGCCGCCGGCATCGCGCAGGGTGCCCCGAACGGCTATTACTCCGCCACGCCGGTGAGCGCGCCGGCCAAGACCAGCCTCGTCACGCGCTCGACGCTGTGGAAGTGCGATGCCGGCACTTGCGTCGCCGCCAAGGCGAACGCGCGCGACGGCATCGTCTGCGAGCTCGTCGCCCGCGAAGTCGGCAAGCTCTCGGCCTTTCGCGCCAACGGTGCCGATTTCGACGCGGCCGCGCTCGAAAAGTGCAACGCCAAGGCGAACTGAGTTGATCGGGGCCGGCCGCTTCGCCCTCGAAGTGGCCGGCTCCGCACGAAAAGCGCCGCAACGCGCTCAAAATTATTGCAAAGCAACAGCACCGGGGCCCATCTAGATCCCGTGCTGCGCCAATATGAACTTGTCGACCGGGTCCTGAGCTACGACCCCGATGCCGATGAAGCGATGCTCAACCGGGCATATGTCTTCTCGGTCAACGCGCACGGCACCCAGAAGCGCGCCAGCGGCGACCCCTATTTCAGCCACCCGATCGAAGTGGCCGGCATCCTCACCGACCTGCATCTCGACGACGAGACGATCGTCACCGCCATCCTGCACGACACGGTGGAAGACACGGTGGCCACGCCCGAGGACATCCAGCGCCTGTTCGGCGACAATGTCGCGCGCATGGTCGACGGCGTCACCAAGCTCTCCAAGATCGAGGCGCAGACCGAGAGCGAGCGCGCCGCCGAGAATCTCCGCAAGTTCCTGCTCGCCATGTCGGACGATGTCCGCGTGCTGCTCGTCAAGCTGGCCGACCGGCTGCACAACATGCGCACGCTTCACCACATCAAGAACCCGGACAAGCGCAAGCGCATCGCCCGCGAGACGATGGACATCTACGCCCCGCTCGCCGAGCGGATCGGCATGTACGAGTTCATGAAGGAGATGCAGACGCTCGCCTTCCGCGAGCTCGAGCCCGAAGCCTATGAATCGATCGAGAAGCGGCTCGACAGCCTGAAGATCGAGGGCGAGGACCGCATCGCCAAGATCGCCTCGGGCCTGAAGCTACTCCTCTCGCGGGGCGGCATCGACGCCGAGATCACCGGGCGCGAAAAGCATCCCTATTCGATCTGGAAGAAGATGTCCGAACGCCATGTGTCGCTCGAGCAATTGAGCGACATCATGGCCTTTCGCGCGATCGTCGACACCGAGGAGGAATGCTACCGGGCGCTCGGCGTGATCCACCGGCGCTGGCCGATGGTGCCGGGCCGGTTCAAGGACTATATCTCCACGCCCAAGCGCAACGGCTATCGCTCGCTCCACACCAGCATCATCCATGCCGGCGACACCCGCATCGAGATCCAGATCCGCACGCGCGACATGCACGCCCAGGCCGAATATGGCCTCGCCGCCCATTGGGCCTACAAGGCCAGCAATGTCCGGCCCGATACCCAGGTCAGCTGGATCAAGGATCTCATCGAGATCCTGGAGCATGCCGAGAGCCCCGAGGAGCTGCTCGAGCATACCCGCATGGCGATGTACCAGGACCGCATCTTCGCCTTCACTCCCAAGGGCGAGCTGATCCAGCTGCCCAAGGGCGCGACGCCGATCGACTTCGCCTATGCGGTCCATTCGAACCTGGGCGACCAGGCGGTGGGCGCGAAGATCAACGGCCGCGTCGTGCCGCTACGCACCGAGATCGAGCAGGGCGACCAGGTCCAGATCCTGCGCTCCAAGGCGCAGGAGCCCCAGGCCAACTGGCTCAACTTCGCGATCACCGGCAAGGCGCGCGCGGCGATCCGCCGCCATATCCGCTACAAGGAGCGCGAGGAGACGATCGCGCTCGGCCACAAGCTCTATGACGAGATCGTGCTGCGGCTGCCGACGCCGCCGGGCGAGGGCGCGATCCCCGATGCGCTCAAGCGCCTCAAGCTGCAGGACGAAGCCTCGCTGATGGAAGCGATCGCCCGCCGCCAGTTCACCGATTTCCAGGTGATGGAGGCGCTGATGCCCGGCTCGACCGAGGGCGAGGACGAGCACGACCTGCCGCCGCAGCAGCATGCGATCGAGATCAAGGGCCTCACCCCGGGCGTCGCCTTCCATTTCTCGGTCGATTGCCGCCCGGTGCCGGGCGACCGCATCGTCGGCATCCGCCGGCCCGGCGAGCCGATCGAGGTGCACCGGATCGATTGCCCCAGCCTGGCCGACACCACCGAGGAGGATTGGGTAGACCTCACCTGGGGCGACAAGGCGGAGGGCGGCATCGCCCAGATCGAGATCACGCTGAAGAACGAGCCGGGCGCGCTGGGCGCCGTCGCCACGCTGATCGGCCAGCACAAGGCCAACATCCTGGGCCTGCGCATGGACAATCGCGACACCACTTTCCACACCAACACGATGGACCTGGAGGTGCGCAACGCCGCGCACCTGATGCGCCTGCTCGCGGCGCTGCGCGCGGCCGACGCAGTCAGCTCGGCGGAGCGGGCCTGAGGCGCCGGAGCGCGCCCAAGGCCGCTCCCGGCTGGTCGCCGACGACATTGCCGCGCTCACCGAGATGCTCCCTCCGGTGCCGCCCTCTCACTTCGTTGGATACAAGTAGGAAATCGCTTGCGAACATAAGGCGAACACAAGAATCGGGCTGTCGCCATGCGCCTGTTGCGCCGGATTGAAGATCATTTGCGTATCCATCGCGTTTCGCCGGCGCGCTTCGGTCGCGAGGTGCTGGGCGATCCCCGGTTCGTCTTCGACCTGCACAATGGGCGGCGACCTCGCGAAGCCACGATTGCCCGCGTCGATGCCTATCTCGATGCCGCCGCCGAGCAAGGCCCGGGCACGCCCTGAGAAAGCGAGGCCGCAAGGACTTGCCGGCATCCGGCCCTTGCCGGGGATGCCGATAAGGGAGTGGCCGCCGGGCCACCCCCCATTATCGCCTCGAGACAGGCTCAGCTGAACTCGTAGACCGTCACCATGCCGGCGGCGCCCGCTCCGCCCTGTCGGGCCGCCGCCCCGCCGATCGAGCTCGCCCCGCCACCGCCGGCCCCCGGCGTCTGCGCGGCGAAGCCGGCCGCGTTGCCACCGCCATTGCCACCGCCGCCGTAGAAGGAGTCGCCGCCATTGCCGCCGACCACGGTATATTGCGACAGGAGATAACCGTGCCCGCCGGGGCCCCCGGCTGCCGTCACGAGATTGGCTCCGGTCGGTGCGGCCGAGGCACTGCCGCCACCCGCGATCACCGGTGCGGCATAGGCGCCGCCCGCCGCGCCGCCATTGCCGGCCGCGGCGGTGAGCAACGTGCCGAAGCTCGATGCGCTGCCGGCATTGCCCCAATTCGCGCCGGCCGCCGCCGCGGCACCACCCGCGCCCACGGTTACCGCGACTCCGGCAAAGCCGCTGGTCAACCGCGCGCGCGCAAAGGCGCCCGCACTGCCGCCGCCTGCGCACGCCCCCTGGGCAGCGGGAGGCGCGGCGCAGGATCCGCCGCTGCCGCCGCCGCCCACCAGCTCGACGATGACGCCGGTCGTGCCCGGGGTGGGCGTGTAGGTGCCGCTGCTCGTGAAGCGCTGCACCGTGATCACCGTCCCACGCGCCTGGGCGAGCCCCGAGAAATCGCGTTCGTCGGTGATCATCGCATTGGTGATGACCGCGGCAGCCGGCTCGAGCCTGACCTGGGCCACCGGGATCGCGCCGACGGGCAAGGACGGCGCTACCGGATTCGCCGCTTCGGCCCCGGTCACGACCGAGGCCGAGCCGCCGGCATTGATGACCACCCGGTCGATGCGCGGCTGCGCGACCGGCGCGGTGAAGCCGTCAACCAGCTGGGACGGGGTTTCGATCAGGCTGCCCGCCGCCATGAGATGGCCCCGGTCGACGACGAGCGCCAGCATGAGCGGGTCGGTAGCATGCGGCGCAAAGGCTGCGGCGATGCGGGCGAGAACCGCAAGGTCGTTATCCGTCTGGTTCGACGGCAGCATGAATTTCTCGACAGACATATATTCCTCCATTCGATCCGCCGGACAGCGGAACAAATGAGGAACTCGCTTCCGGAATCCTACAAATATCCAACAAAATGCAGGATCCCGGCGCTCCCTTCCCGAACGTCAGCGGGCGCGGAGTCGCTCACGCCTGCCCATGGATGAACTCGTCCAGATCGCTCGGGCACACGATCGGGTCGCGCAAGCGCGGATCGCGGCACGCGGCGAGGAACTCGGCATGATCGGGATGGCCGGGCAGGAAAACCGCGGTCTCGGCATATTGGTCGGGGCTGAAGGTGCCCCAGTTGGTGATGCGGCCGAAATACACATGGCTCGCACCGATCCGGTGCGCCAGATCCACGGCATCGCCCATCTCGCGGAAATTCTCGGTCTGCACCGTGAAGGTGATCATGAAATCGTCGATGAGGCCATCCGCCAGCAACGCGCCGGCGAACTTGAGATTCTCCTCCATCACCGGCCAGCGCGCACCGCGGCGCAGAAGCTCATGGGTCGGGCCGGTGGCGGCGTCCAGGCTCACCCGCAGCGATTCCACGCGGCCGTGAAGGCTGGGAAACGCGGCCCATTGGCGCGGGGTGAACAACATGCCGTTGGTCATGATGATGAACTTGAGTTCGGGATAGCCGTCCGCGTCCAGCTGCTCCATCAGCCCGCGGAAGTTCTTGCTGGCGAACGGGTCGCCCGAACCGGTCACGAACACCGTCCTGGCGGTCTTGAGGAGCGGCAGGATCTCCCGCTCCTGCATCGCGTCGAAGCGCGCGCGCGTCGCGTCGTCCGCCGCATAGCGCGAGACCCGGCAGCTCGGGCAGGAAAGGTTGCAGGTGCGGTCATAGGAGAGATTGAGCGTCTCGGGGCCCCGCTGCATCAGGGTGTCGCCGCGCGCGATGATCTCCCGCCATTCGGGCTCGGCCGCGAGTTCCCCGGCGTCCCGCAGCTGGTTGCTCTGGATCTTGGGGCAGGTGCGCTTGTTGCAGAAGCGGAAGGAGCCGTCGAACATGCTCGCGCGGATTGCCTGGGCGGCGCCGCCGTTCCAGACGTCCTGCCAGGGCGTATGGGTCAGGTTGCCGGTGGAGGTGGGCAGGAAGCTGGCGCAGCACAGATGCGTCGAATTCTCGAGGACGTCGAGCTCGACGAACGGATGGAGGCAGAGCTTGCCCGCCAGCCGGTATTTCGGATTGCCGGGATCCAGCAGGCCTTCGAGGTGGAACAGGGCGCCCTGGAGCTGGACATTCTGGCTCTCGGTCGAGCAGAGCGGCATCAGCGCGTCGAGAGCGTCACGCGGCGCCGATAGTGTCGCGGCGCAAAGCCCGAGCAGCATTTGCATCTGGACGCGCAACCGGGGACTCGGCTCCGCCGCGGTACGCCGCAGCAACGCTTCCGGGACCAGGGGATTCTCCGCCACGATCGACGGAATGAGAGCCCAGAGCTCCGGATGGTCGAGGCCATCGGAAAGGACGCTCAGCATGAGATCGATCGCCTGCCAGGCGGCGGTCTCGCCGTCGACGACCATCGCCTCGGCGCCATCGATCGTGTCTTCCTGGATAGACAATCACGTTCCCCGGATGCGTCCGCAGGGCAGACTGGATGTTCCCCTTATAGACGAATGCCTTGTCCCCGATCCGGCCTGGGGCGGATTTTCCCGTGGCGCGGGATGCCCGTCACCTTCCCGTCGCCCAGCCGGCAAGGGCCGGGATCGCGCCGATTCCGCTGCGATAAGCCACCATTTCGCTGCCAACTTCGTTTCGTATCCGTGCCGCGCCCGGCTAGACTGGCGAGGAGCGGCGGGGGCCGACTTCACATGCCAGCGACGTCAGAACCCCGATGAATCTCGCGCGCCCTTCCGCTCGCCCATCCGGACCGGCGCTCGCCGCGAGCGTCCGGCGACAGCGAGAGGAAGATCATGGCCACGCCTCCATCCCCACCGCCGCCCACCCTGCCGCCCCAGCAGCCCGTCGGCTATTCCGGCCTCTATCCGGACGCCGATACCGCGTGGAGCATCGCGAACGGCCAGGTGATGGTCGCCCAGGTCACGTCCGGCGTCGCGGGAACCCCGCAGCCCTTCGTCTTCAAGGGCGTCCGCTATCAGCCGACTCCGCTCGACATCAATGGCGGCGCCGCCGGATCGCCGATGGGCGACTTCTACTATATCGGCATGCAGAATCCCGGCCCCGACGCCACGACCATGATCATGTACCAGCCGATCTGGAACCGCGATGTCGGCCCGAACGGCCTGATCCGCCAGCTCGGCGCCAACAATATCGGCGTCTATGGCAGCTTCAACATGCCGCCCTCCACCATGTCGAACCCGGACGGCACCGGATCGGTGGTCCCCTCCGCCGACAACAGCACGATCGACTGGACCGCGCTCGGCCCGATCCGCTACGTCGCGGCCAACGGCACCGAATATCCGACCTATATGCCCCAGGGCGCCGACGTGAAGCAGGCCCCGCCCTATTGGTATCATTATTGCCACGACGTCTTTCTCGACATGTGCTGGAACGGCGGCGTCGATCCGATCTACGTGTTCCTGTCGGTCGGCGTGTCGACGGCCGCCTTCTATTCGGCGAACACGGCGCCGGCACAGGGTTATCAATATACCCAGATCCAGCAATATTATCTCGATACGGCGACCTGGCTGGGCCAGAGCTATGGCCATCACCCGGCCCTGGCCGGCTTCTACGTCACCAACGAGACGAACCAGCCGGGCCCGAACGGCACCTATGAATATCGCGAATATTGGGACTTTCTGAACGCGGTGGGCGCGGCGCTGAAGCAGGGCGCGCCGAACAAGCTCACCATCGCCGCGATGCAGGACGACATCGCCACGCTGACGACCCAGCTGATCCAATATGAATCGCCACCGGTCCCGACCAACCCGCCACCGATCAGCCCGCCGGCCACCCAGCCGCTCTATGTCGACAGCAACGGCAACATCACGACGACGGCCGGCACCAACCGCCCCGCTTATGCCACCGATGTCTACGACCTGGATCTATGGGGCTGGAATCTCTACGCGGCCCCCATCGCGAGCACGCCGATCATCGCCTATCTCAGCGCGCGCAAGGCCGCCGGCCAGCCGATGGCGCCGGTCGTGCTGAGCGAGATCGGCATTCCGCAGGCGATGCGCTTCACCCAGGTCGCAGGTGTCGGCTTCGGCACGCTGGGCGGCAACGATCCCTATGTGGCGAATCCCAACGGGGAAGTGGCGACCTGGGATGCGACCTCCAATCAGGCGGTCCTCTCGTCTTATATCCCGGGCACGGTGCTGGGCCAGGAAAGCCTGGCGGTCGTCACCACCACCAGCACGGCGCGGACGTCGTCGACCTTCTTCACCGACAATCCCACCTATAATGCCGGCGGGCTGGTCGCCTATGACAGCGATACCGGGAATTACTGGCTCTTCCAGGGCGTGCCCCAGGATCCCGCCAATCCCGGGCTGCCATCGCCGAGCTGGATGCAGCTGGACGCGACGATCTACGGCACGCTGCTCGACGGGCTGCGGACCGCGGCGACGCCGCCGGCGGCGGCCGGGCCGGCGGTCGCGCTCTATGCCTATCTCCAGGCGGCGGCCGGCTTCCAGGTGGGCAGCCCGTCGGTCGCCGCGGCCGATCAGCTCCTCCAGGGCGTCCAGGTCTTCGAATTCTCCGACGAATGGTACAAATGGATGGATCCGACGGTGACCAGCCCGGCGACGATCCAGACGGCGGCCGGCGTGCATGATTTCCGCGACACCGCCATCGCCCCCTGGGGCCCGGCGAACGCGCAATTCTACACGACCTGGGAAGAGGAATGGTTCGGCCTCTGCTCGGTCCTGCCCGTCGACCGTAGCTCCACCGACCCGGCGATCGCCAGCGACGGCTGGCTCACCGGCGGCGTCGCCGACGCGCTGACGCCCCGCGCCAGCTATCTGGTGGTGCAGCAGTTCTTCGCGCAATAGCCGGCAAGCCCGCCCCGGTCCTTCGCGGCCAGGGCGGGCCACGCACGCGCCGCCGGGCTTCGAGACTGCCCTTCCAATGTAGGATTTGCCCTGCCAGGCTCGACGGGCTCTTTCTCACCGTCGAACCTTCGCCACTCGCCCACGCCCCGGGGAAGGGCCGGACTCAACCCGGCCTTCGACCATCCGGCGGCATGTCGCCCCGCGCGGCGAGTCAACGGATTCAATGAATCCCGCGACCATCCGGTCGAACCTTCCCCTCCGCGGATAAAAAAGGGGGCGGGCACGGGCTTGGGAACCGTGCTCGCCCCCAGCCCGCTCCGACCAAGGAAAGCGGGCCTTTCCCGAGGGGGAATCTACCGTGCGGCCCTGGTCGCCTGGTCCATCAGCGCCCGGGCGCTCCTGATCCCGTCGGCCTCGCTGGTCTTGCCCTGCTGGATCTCGTCGGCGATCTCGAGCACGCGGCCGGCGATCACCGTGCCGTGATCGGCTTCCTCGGTGATGCGGATGCCGCCCTTGGCCGCGGCGATCCGGTCCCATTCGGCGCGGATCGCGGCCCAATAGCCCTTGGTCGCCGCCCAGTAATCGTCCGCAGCCTTCACGTCGAAGCCTGCGAATTTCGTATAGCTGTTGAGGACATATTCCTGGACGACGGGCACGGTCCTGCCGTCCATCTTCAGATTGTCCTGCCAGTGGATCCAGCCGGCCGGCGCGATCGCGTGGCGGTTGACGCCCAGATAGCGGTCATAGACCGGCCCGCGCACCGCGTCGCGCCGGGCGAGCGGCCGCCAGCTGCGGTTCGATTCCCAGCGCCGCACCCCGCCGACCTCGGTCCATTTGCCCCAGCCGCCATAGCGGGGGGAATCATCGACCTGGTAGACGGTCTGCGACCAGGCGCCCCGGCGCTCGGCGACGGGCACCTCGGCCCAGGTCCAGGCATCGCGGTCCGAATAGACCAGCACCCTGGCCGGCTCGTACTGCCAATCCTGGCGCCAGTGCTTGATCACCATCTTCTTGCCGTCGCCCATGTCGACGACGAGCAGATGCTGGAGCCGGATCGTCGAGCCCTTGTCCTCGATCACCCGGACGACTTCGTCGCCGCCCGAGACCTTTGCCGGGATCGGGGTATAGTCGGCGCGCCAGGAAGTGCTCTCCTGCATGTCGAACTTCACCTTGTACGTCCCCGCCATGGCGAGGATGTCGGCGCGGTCGGCCTCGAAGGCCGATCTGGCCGCCGGGGCGGACGCCGATTGGGCAAGCGCGGGCACCGGCGCCAGCAACGAAAGGGCAATCGGAAGGATCGGAAGAAGCAGCTTCATGATCTTGGTCCTCAGAAGCGGTTAGAAACGATAGCTGATGGAAACCGAGCCGTTGCGGCCCGGCTGGGTATAGGCGTCGCGCACCGTGGAGGTCGCGGCGAGACCGCGAATGTCCTGCCACAGCCAGTATTTGCGGTCGGTCAGGTTGAACACGCCACCGCGCACCGTCACGCCGTCGGTCACGCGCACATAGGCGGTGATGTCGAGCGTGACGAAATCATTGCCAGTAAAGCAGTTCGGCGCGGCATTGGCGGTGGCGGCATAGCAGCTCGATCCGCGCGTCCGGGCAATCTCCTTCTGCCCTCCATAGGTCGCCATCAGCCGGCCGCCGAAGCGTCGGTCGGCCGCGTCATAGCCGATGCCACCGACCAGCTTCAGCGGATCGATCGACTGGAGCGGCAGCCTGGCGCCGTTGGTGCCGATCGTGTCGCCATGGGCATAGGACAGCGCCAGCGTGGCGTTCAGCCCCCGCGCCGGGCGCACCGTGGCGCGCGCCTCGAAGCCACGGATCTTCACGCCGCCCAGGTTGCGCCACTGGTAGATCCAGGGATTGGCCGGCGACGGAAAGGGGCGCCCGGTCGTCTCCACCTGGTCGATGAAGTCGTGATAGCGGGCATAGAAGCCGGTCAGGTCAAACGAGACCAGATCGTTGAAATAGCGGAAGCCGCCCTCGAAGCTCTCGCTGTTCTCCGGCTTCAGGTTGGGATTGGCGATGCTGGTATAGCCGACCGGCGGGTTGGCGAAGAAGTTGTTGACCTGGCTCGGCTCCGGCGCCTTGAAGCCCTGCGCATAGTTGGCGAACAGCCGGGCGCCTTCGGACAGCTTGATCACCGCGCCGACCTTGGGCGAGACGCGCGAGCCGTCCTGCCCCGATGCGGCGAAGGTCGGCAGCAGCGGATCCTTTTCGGGCGTGAGCTTGTAGGCGTCGAAGCGGAGCGCCGGGTAGAGCGTCAGCGGCCCGAACGAGACTTCCGCCGCGGCGACGAGGCCGGCCAGCATATAGTCGGTCTCGGGGAAGGCGCGGGTCGGGAAGGTCTCGCCCGGCGGCGGCGTCACGCCGTCGCGCAGCCCCTTCTGGTTGGTCCAGCTGATATCGCCCGCCAGCGTCAGCTTGGCGCGCAGCCCGTGCTCCTCGCCAAAGCCGAAGCGCACTTCGCCCGAGGCGCCATAGACGCGGTTCTCGAAGGTGTTGAGCCGCTCGCGATCGGCAACCGGGCTACGGTCCTCGTCGGTGAACTGGCGATCCTTGCTGTTCTGCCAATAGCCGCTCAGCCGCGCGAACTCCAGCGTGCCCTCGCCGCTCCAGGTCCAGTCGCCGGCGATGCGGCCGCGCTTGCTGGTGTCGCGCGCCTGCAACAGGTCGATGGTGGTGCCGGTGGCGGGAAGCGGAGTCAGGCCGGTCAGCACATTGGTGGCAAGGCGGCTGTCGACATATTCGCCGGTGATCCGGAAGCGGTTGCGCGCGTCGGGCTCATAGACCAGCCGGGCGAGCCCGGCGTTCGAATGGCCGTCCTGCGGATTGGGCTCGGTGCGGGCAGTGCCGATGCCGCCGGTCGTCCCCTTGTTGTCGAGCTCGTGATAGTCGCGGCGGGTATAGGCGAGCATCGCCGAGAAGTCGCCGAAACGGCCGGCGATCACGCCGGTCTCGGAGAATTCGTCGTCCGCCGAGCTATAGGCGGCGCGCGCCAGCCCGCCGACCTTCTTGCCGTCGCGCAGGAAGTCTGAAGGATCGCTGGTGGTGAAGCTCACCGCGCCGGCCAGGCCGTCGCTGCCGTACAGCGCCGAAGCCGGGCCGCGCAGGATCTCGACCGACTTGACCAGGCCCAGATCGACATAGTCGCCCCGCCCGGTCGACTGCGCGCCGAAAGTGAAGCCGTCGGGCACGCGCACGCCGTCGACCTGGATCAGCACCCGGTTGCCGCCGATGCCGCGAACGACGAAGCCCTCATTTCCCGCACGGCCGGTGGTCCCCAGCGCCGCGCCGAAGCGGGTCGGGCCGCGCGGCACGCTGATACCCGGCTCGTAGCGGACCAGATCCTTGATATCGGTAGTCAGCTCATCGGCCATCTTCCGCTCGTCGATCACGGTAACGGTGGCGGGGACTTCCTTCACGTCGGTCGGGATGCGCGTGGCCGTGACGGTGATCGTCGAATCCTGCTGCTCGGCGCCCTTCTTCTCCTGCGCCTGGGCCGGCAGCGCCGCCGCCAGCACCCAAAGGCTGATCCCCGCCCCGATGGTACGCCGCATGCCCCGAAATCCTTTCTGCTAATGCAAGTGATTCTCAATCTCGATGGGCGTTAGCCGCCATGGCCGCGGAACGTCAACCCCGTAACGAGGAGAAGCGCGGGCAAGCGCGGCGGCATTGCGGGGCTAGGCATCCATGCCGCTCGACGGCGGCTCGTCGCGACGCTAGAGCGTCCGGTCATGCAAAAGCGGCCCAAACTCTCCGTCGTCATCCCCTGCTACAATGAAGAGGCATGCCTCGAGATGCTGCACGGCCGCGTCTCCGGCGCCGCCCGCGCCGCGGTGGGCGACGACTATGAAATCGTGCTCATCAACGACGGCTCGCGCGACAGGAGCTGGGACGTGATGCAGCGCCTCTCGGCAAGCGATCCGCGCCTCGTCGCGATCAACCTCTCGCGCAACCACGGCCATCAGCTCGCCCTCACCGCCGGGCTGGACCTGTGCGCGGGCGAGGAGATCCTGATCATCGACGCCGACCTGCAGGACCCGCCCGAACTGCTGACCGACATGCGCGCCGCGATGCGCTCACAGGGCGCCGACGTGGTCTATGCGGTGCGCCGCAAGCGCGACGGCGAGACGATCTTCAAGAAGATCACCGCCGCCTTCTTCTACCGCATGCTCGACCGGATCACCGACACGCCGATCCCGCTCGACACCGGCGATTTCCGCCTGATGACGCGGCGCGCGCTCGACGCCTTTCTGTCGCTGCCCGAACAGGCGCGCTTCATCCGCGGCATGGTCGCCTGGGTCGGCTTCAAGCAAGTGCCCTTCCCCTATGACCGGCACGAGCGCCATGCCGGCGAGAGCAAATACCCGCTCGGCAAGATGATCCGCTTCGCATTGGACGCGATCACCGGCTTCTCGACCGCGCCGCTGCGCTTCGCCAGCCATGTCGGCCTGGTGCTCACCGGCCTGTCGGCGCTGCTGGTGCTCTACATCGTCGCCGGCTTCCTGATGGGCGCGGCGATCCCCGGCTGGACCTCGCTGATGCTGGTCGTCGTCGTGCTGGGCGCAGTGCAGATGTTCGTGCTCGGCATGATCGGCGAATATCTCGGCCGGCTCTATGTCGAATCGAAGCGCCGGCCGCTCTACATCGTCGCGGACGTCGCCGGGCCGGTGATGGGCCATGCCTCGCTCGGCTATCGCTATGCCGATTCGGGCGAGGTCAGCGTCTCGCCGGTCACGCCGCGCGGCGAGAATTGAGCCGCCACCCCGGCGAAAGCCGGGGTCTCGGACGATGGCGCGATACGGCATGAGATCCCGGCTTTCGCCGGGATGACGGTTACTTCGGTTCCGCCAGCACGATGATCGACAGGCCCGGCGGCATCGGCAGCCGGCCGAGCAGGTGACGCTCCAGCCCGAACACCGTCTCGAACGCGGCATTGAGCGGCCGGGGCGGCGGCGAATCGTCGCTGTCGTCCTTGCCGGTAAGCTTGCCGACGAAGCGCGCCGCCACCGCCACCGGAAAGAGCAGCGAGTTGAACCAGCGCAGCTTCCGCCAGCCAAGCCCGGCCTTGTGCAGCGAGGCAGTCAGCGTCGCCTTGGAATAGCGGCGCTTGTGGTGGTTCACGACATCGTGCGCGCTCCACATCCATTGATGGGCCGGCACGGTGATCAGGATCTTGCCGCCGGGCTTGAGCACCCGGGCGATCGCCCGCAGCGCCGCGACATCGTCCTCGACATGCTCGATCACGTCGAGCACCGCGACCATGTCGTAGCTGTCGTCCGCCACGCCGGTCAGCTCCGGGAGCGGCGAAGCGCCCACTTTCTTGCCGAGCCGCTCGCTCGCCTTGGCGGCGGCGATCTCGTCGATCTCGATCGCGTCGATCTCGCCGAACTGGGCAAGCATCGGCAGGTTGTGGCCGGTGCCGCAGCCGATCTCGAGGATGCGCGCGCCGCCCGGAATGGCGGCATAGCGCTTCAGATAGTCGGAAAGGATCTCGCGGCGCGCACGATACCACCAATGGGTGGTGTCGTGCGCGGCCATGCGCTCGTAGACGATGCGGTCCATCTTATTTGAACACCAGATAGCGGTTGAGCGCGAAGGTAACGAGCGGCGTCACGAAGACCACGGGAAGCAGCGGCACCCAGGTCTGCTGGTGCAGCGGCCCGGTGATCACCCAGGTGAAGCCGGCGTTCATCGCCATGCCGACCGACTGGACCGCGACGAACTTGGACTGGGTGCCCACGCCGCCTTCCGCTTCATGCCCCTTGAAGCTCCAGCGGCTGTGGAAGACATAGCCGAACACCACCGCGACCAGGAAGCCCGCGATCGACGCGAGCACCGGCGGGATCGCATAGGTGGCGAGCGGCCAATAGACCAGGGCATAGACGAAGGTCGACGCCAGCCCGACGATGCCGAAGCGCACGAGCTGCCCGAACACGCCATTCGCCCACATCTCTTCGAATCGCCTGATTACCGCCGTCACAATCGCTTGCCCAAGAACCGCCGGTCGCCCTAATGCGTGGCGCGGAGCGAGGGAAGCGATTTTGACGCCAGAAGCCAAGGGCGGGTTCCGCCTCGACCGAGAACTGGACCGCAACTGGCTGCGCTGGATGGCGCTCTTCTGGCTCTGCGTGGTCGCCTGGTTCCTCCATGACCGGCAGGGCAACATCTATTGGCTGCTGCTCGGCGACACCGACGACAATATGCGCCTGATGCAGGTCCGCGCCTGGCTGGCGGGCCAGGGCTGGTACGATCTGCGGCAATATCGCCTCGATCCGGCGCTGGGCGGGTTCGACATCCACTGGTCGCGCCTGGTCGACCTGCCGATCGCCGGGCTGATCCTCGCCTTCAAGCCGTTCGTCGGCACCGCCACGGCAGAGAAATGGGCGTGCGGTCTCGCGCCGCTGCTGCCGCTGGCGCTCGCCATGGCCGGGCTCTCGCTCGCCGTGCGCCGGCTCGTCGCGCCCTGGGCCTGGCCGGTGGCGCTGATCGTCCTGATGGGCTGCGCCTCGACCATGTCGATGTTCGCGCCGATGCGGATCGACCATCATGGCTGGCAGCTGGCGTTCCTGGCGATGACGGTCGCCGGCCTCGCCGATCCGCGCCGGGCCCGCGGCGGCGCCGTTGTCGGCCTGTCCAGCGCCGCTTCGCTCACCATCGGGCTCGAGATGCTGCCCTATTGCGCGATGGCCGGCGCGATCATCGCGCTGCGCTGGATCTGGGATCGCGACGATGTGCGCCGCATGCAGGTCTATGGCCTGACGCTCGGCGGCGGCTCCGCGCTCGGCTTCGCGCTCTTCGCCTCGAACGCCAACCAGGCGATGCGCTGCGACGCGCTCACGCCCGTATGGCTGACCGTGATGGTCGCCGCCGGCGCCCTGCTCTTCGCGCTGTCGCTGCGCAACCCGGCCGACCGCCGGGTCCGCCTCGCCCTTGCCGCGCTGGCCGGCGCGGCGATCGTCGCCGGCTTCGCCCTGCTGTTCCCGCAATGCCTGGGCCGGCCCGAGCAAGTCTCGGACGAGCTCGCCAACACCTGGCTCAACAATGTCCGCGAGGCGCGGCCGATCTACAAGCACGCCTTCAAGACCGCCTTTCCGATGGCGGTGCTGCCGGTGATCGGCACGCTCGGCGCGCTCTTCGCCACCTGGCGCGCGCGCCGCGGCGAGGCGCTGGTCGGCTGGGCGGCGGTGGCGCTGTTCACTGCATTCGCGAGCGCGATGCTCCTCTGGCAGGTGCGCGCCGCGCCCGCCGCGCAGCTGCTGGCGGTGCCGGGATCGGTGGCATTGCTGGTCGTCGCCATTCCGTGGTTCCTGGGCATCCGCGCGCCCTTCGCGCGCTGGATCGGCGAAGGCCCGGCCCGGCTGCTCGGCATCCTCGTCCGCGTGCTGGGCACGGTCTTCGCCTTCCTGCTGCTCTCGGGCCTGTGGGCCGGGCTGGTCGTGCCCTTCTTCTCCGCCGGCAACGACGCCAAGCCGGGCAAGCCGGCGCCGCCCGACAAGGTCGCCGCCGCCAATGCCGCCTGTGCGCGGATGAGCAACCTGCGCGTGCTCGACGACGTGCCGGCCGGGATCGTCTTCACGCATGTCGATCTGGGCCCGCGCCTGATCACCGTCACCCATCACAGCGGCATCGCCGGCCCCTATCACCGCAACGGCCGAGCGATCCTCGACGTGCACCACGCCTTCACCTGGACGACGCCGAACTTCCGGCCGATCGCCGCCGCGCACAAGGCCCAGTATCTGCTGATCTGCCCGAACCTGTCGGAGACGACGCTCTACCGCAGCCGCGGGCCGAACGGCTTCTATGCGCAACTGGCCAAGGGCGACGTGCCGAACTGGCTCGAACCGGTGCCCCTGCGCGAGGTCCAGCCGGGCAAGCCGCTGCCATTCAAGCTGTGGCGGATCCGCTACGACCTGCCGGAAATGCCGGCGGAACCCGCAAGACGCTGAACGCCTTCCGGGGCCTCAGTGCCCCGTCGCCGCCCGCCCCGCGACCAGCGCCGCGCTGATCCCGTCGATCACGAACTGCACCGCCAGCGCCCCCAGCAGCACGCCGAGCAGCCGCGACACCACCGCCTCGATCTTCGCCCCCACCACCCGCATCAGCGGACCGGCGGCGAGCAGCGCCAGCATGGTGAGCAGCAGGATCGCCGCCATCGCGGCAAGCACCACCGTCGTCCGCTCGACGCCATTGTTCTGCGACATCAGCAGCATCACCGAGGCGATCGAGCCCGGCCCCGCGATCATCGGCATCGCCATCGGGAAGATCGAGATGTCGGTCGGCTCGCTGGCCTTCACTTTCTCGGCCCGGTCCTCGCGCCGTTCGGTGCGCTTCTCGAACACCATTTCGAGCGCGATCAGGAACAGCATGATGCCGCCCGCGATCTTGAAGGCATTGAGGCTGATGCCGAGCGCGCGCAGCAGCACCTCGCCGAACAGCGCGAAGCCGAACAGGATGGCCGCGGCGACCACCACCGCGCGCACCGCCATCGCCCGGCGATGCGCCGCGCTGGTGCCGGCGGTGAGCCCCGCGAAGATCGGCGCGCAGCCGGGCGGATCGATCACCACGAAGAAGGTGACGAAGGCGGAAATGAACAGCTCGATCATTTCGGTGCAGCCACTCCGTCGGAAACGCATACCTCGAACGCGTCGCCATTCCAGATCCACACGGTGAATATGCGCGCGCCATCGGGCGTAACCTGCCAATGCCACCGGATCGTCCCGTCGGATGAAGCACCATCCCCCAGCTTCGCACCCGGGGTCGCGAGGATCGACGACATAATCGGCTGCGGCAACGGTGCGCAGGATGCCCGGACCAGCTTCGGCTCGACCGGGCGGCCGCGATCGCTTTTCAGCTTGTCGCCATGGTCGAGCCGCCATTGCCAGCTGCCATCTACCTGGCGCTTCCAGACGGTCGTAAAATAACCGAGCTTACCGCCCGGCCAACGCACGCCGCCGCTGTTCACCGCATAGTTGCCGTCGCATGAAACATAGCTCTCCGTCGGCCACCAAGTGATGGACCTTGGCGGATCCTTGCGATCCTTCAGCCATTCCCGCGCCGTCACCGGCTGCGGCACGAACATCGTCGCATCCGCCGCCGCATATTCGCGGAACGCCGTCCACTGCCCCCTGGCCTGCGCCGCCGCGTTGAACGCGCGCTCGGCATCGACCGCGCTCTGCGGCGTCGCGGCCTGGAGGATCAGCGCGGCAAGGATCATATCGCGCCCTTGGCCAGCGGCACGCCGGCATTGCGGTGCGCCGCGACCAGGGTGTTGCGCAACAGGCAGGCGATCGTCATCGGCCCGACGCCGCCCGGCACCGGCGTGATCGCGCCCGCCACGCTCGCCGCGCTGTCGAAGTCGACATCGCCGACCAGGCCCTCGTCCGTCCGGTTGATGCCCACATCGACCACCGTCGCGCCCGGCTTCAGCCACTCGCCCTTGACGAAATGCGCCCGGCCCACCGCCGCGACGACGATATCGGCATGCTTCAGATAATGCGGCAGGTTGCGCGTCCTGGAGTGGACGAGCGTCACCGTCGCGCTCGCCCGGGTCAGCAGCGCCGCCATCGGCTTGCCGACGATGTTCGAGCGGCCGATCACCACCGCGTCGAGCCCGCTCAGATCGCCCAGCCGATCCTCGAGCAGCATCAGGCAGCCGAGCGGGGTGCAGGGCACGAAGCCGTGCAGCCCGGTCGCCAGCCGCCCGGCATTGACCGGGTGGAAGCCGTCGACATCCTTGTCCGGGTCGATCCGGGTGAGCACGGCCTGCTCGTCGATATGCTTGGGCAGCGGCAGCTGGACGAGGATGCCGTCCACCTCCGGATCGGCATTGAGCTTGTCAACCAGCGCGATCAGCGTCGCCTGGGTCGTGTCGGCGCCCAGCTTGTGCTCGAAGCTCTCCATGCCGCATTCGCGCGTCATCTTGCCCTTGGAGCGGACATAGACGGCGGACGCCGGATCCTCGCCCACCAGCACCACGGCGAGCCCGGGCACGCGGCCCGCCCTTTCCCGGAACGCGGGAACCAGTTCCGCCACGCGGGCGCGCAGGCCCGCGGCGAACGCCTTGCCGTCGATGATCTCAGCCGTCATGCGCCCCGCCATAGAGCCTGTGCGCGATATCTTCCAGCGCCGCGGGATCGCCCGCCACGCGAAGCCGCTTATGCCGCGCCGTATCGCCCGCGATCAGCGTAACCGCGCGCTTCGGCACGCCGAAGACGCTCGCCACCAGCGGCACCAGCGCGGCATTGGCCGCGCCGTCCACCGGCGGCGCGGCGAGCCGGGCGGCGAAATGCTCGCCGGTGCCCGCCGCAAGGGCATCGCGCGACGCGCGCGGCGTCACCCGGACGGCGATCTCGATCCCGTCCGCCAGGCGCCGCCAGGCCGGCATCCCAGGCTCAATAGGCCGCGGAGGCCAGCTGCGCCGCGAGCGTGGGCAGGACGAAGTTGCTGAGGACGTAGATGATCAGCAGCGCCACGAGCGGGCTCAGGTCGAGCGCGCCGAAATCGGGCAGGATCCTGCGGATCGGGCGATAGATCGGCTTCGTGATCACTTCGAGCGCCTGCCAGACCGAGCGGACGAACTCGTTGTAGAGGTTGATCACGTTGAACACGATCAGCCACGACAGGATCGCCTGGACGATGATGACGATGCTCAACGCCGACAGCAGGAAGCCGATGATGTCGAGGATCATGAGTAGGAAGGGGATCAAAGCGCTCTCCGAGGTCTCTTGCGCCACAGATTAGGGAATGCCGCGCCCCGCAACAACCCCGGCGCGCGCTTGCGCGGGTTCAATGCACAGGCGCGCGCGGTTCGCCGGGCCGGCCGGCGCGCCCCATGGATCAGGCGTGGACGAGCGTGCCCGCGCCGCGCCGCGTGAAGATTTCCAGCAGCATCGCGTGCGGCACGCGGCCATCGAGGATCACCGCCGCGTCGACGCCCTGCTCGACGGCGTTCACACAGGTCTCGACCTTGGGGATCATGCCCCCCTTGATCGTGCCGTCGGCCTTGAGCGCGGCGATGCGCGCCGGATCGAGATCGGTCATCAGCTCGCCCGACTTGTCGAGCACGCCGGCCACGTCGGTGAGCAGGAAGAAGCGCGAGGCGCCGCAGGCGCTGGCGATCGCGCCCGCCATGGTGTCCGCATTGATGTTGTAGGTGTGGCCGTCCGCGCCCAGGGCGATCGGCGCGACCACGGGGATGAAGCCCTGCGCCGCCAGCGAGTGGAGGATCGCCGGATTGACGCCGACCGGCTCGCCCACGAAACCCAGGTCGACATGGCGCTCGATGCCCTGAAGCGGATCGGCCTCGCGCCCGGTCACCTTCTCTGCGGTGACGAGCCCGGCATCCTTGCCCGAAATGCCGACCGCGCGGCCGCCCGCGGCGCCGATCCAGCTGACGATCTCCTTGTTGATCGATCCGGCCAGGACCATCTCGGCGATCTTCGCCGTCTCCGAATCGGTCACGCGGAGCCCGCCGACGAAGTTCGATTCGACGCCCAGCCGCTTGAGCATCGCACCGATCTGGGGCCCGCCGCCATGGACGACGATCGGATTGATGCCCACGGCCTTCAGCAGCACCACGTCCTCGGCGAAGTCACGCTGCAGCTCGGGATCGCCCATTGCGTGGCCGCCATATTTCACGACGAAGGTCGCGCCGGCATAACGCTGCAGATAGGGCAGCGCCTCGACGAGCGTTTCGGCCTTGGCGAGCAGCGCGGGATCGGGGGCGTTGGTCATGCGCGGCCCATAGGGCCGGTGGGCGGGTCCCGCAACTTGTCAGCGAAACACCGCGGTCGCGCGGTAGGTGGCAAGCCAGTTGGCGGAGCCGCGGCATTCGCGCATCACCCGCTCCTCGGTCCGCCGGAAGCGCGCGCCGTCCCAGACATAGGCCTGGCTCTGGCCGCAATCGCCGACGCCGCGCCCCTTGGCGAAAGTGGAGAGCACGCCCGCCTTGTCGAAGCCGGCATTGACCAGCATGCCGTCATTGCCGTCGTCGAACGCCGCGCGCACCGCCTTGCCGCCCGCCAGCACGAAGGCGACGGTGCTGTAGTTATAGGCCCCCGCGCCGCAGGGAATCAGCGCCAGCGTCTTGCCGCCGCCCAGCGCATAGGTGGCGACTTCGGGCACGGTCTCGGCCCCGTCATACAGCCCGTCGCAATCGCCCTGCTTCTCCAGTGTCGCGCGCAGGGCCCTGGAGACGCCGGCAGGAGTCCCCGAAGGACGCAGGGCCGCTATGCGCTCGGGCGGCCGGGCGGCGGGCACCGCGCCGGCGGGCTTGCCGCCCCTGGCCACCACCGCGGTCACCGTGCCGGCCCGCCCCTGATCGGCGTCGATATGGCGCAGCGCGGCCGAGGAGCCGGCGAGCGAGATGCGGGCCACGACCTGGCCGGCGGCACCGACCAGCGCCGCTTCCTTGCCGTTGGGCAGGGCGGCGGCGATCTTCGCGGCATCGGCGCCCCGAAAGGTCACGCTGTCGCCGCCGCCGGCCGTGGCGGCGATCGCGACCCCGTCGACCTGGAGGGTCGCCTTGCCGTCGAGCTTGCCGGAGGGCCAGACCTCCACGGTGAACCCGCCCGCCGGGCCGGCAGCGCGGGTAAGCGCCATGCTCGCGTCATAGCCCGAACCCTCTTCGGGCACGGCCTGGTCGCCGGGATAGAGCGAGGTCATCTCGCACCCGTGCAGATTGTCGCAGGCGACCGCCCAGTCGCCATAGAGCTTTTCCGGACCGTCCTGCGGGACCGGCATGGCGAGGAGGAGCGCGAGGATCGACATGGCGGCGAGCCTAGCCGATTCGGCGATCACCGGGTAGGAGCCTACGACGAAGGAGACAGATGATGAAGACGGTAGGCGTGATCGGTGCGGGGCAGATGGGCGCGGGCATCGCGCAGGTTTCGGCCCAGGCGGGCTATGCGGTGCTGCTGTCGGACGTCGATCAGGCGCGGGCCGAGGCCGGCAAGGCGGGGATCGCCAGGCAGCTCGCCCGGGCGGTGGAGAAGGAGAAGATCGCCCAGGCCGACGCCGAAGCCGCGCTCGGCCGGATCACCTGTGTCGGCGGCACCGATGGCTTTGCCCCCTGCGACCTCGTCATCGAAGCCGCGACCGAGCGGGAGGCGATCAAGCGCCAGATCTTCGAGAATGTCGGCAAGGTGCTGGGCCCGCAGGCGATCCTGGCCAGCAACACCTCATCGATCCCGATCACTCGCCTCGCCCAGGCCGCGCCCGATGCCGGCCGGTTCATGGGGGTGCATTTCTTCAACCCGGTGCCGGTGATGGGCCTGATCGAGCTGATCCGCGGCCTGGCGACATCGGACGGCACCGTCGCGGCGGTCGAGGCCTTTGGCCAGTCGCTCGGCAAGCGCATCGTCCATGCCAATGACGCGCCGGGCTTCATCGTCAACCGGGTGCTGATGCCGATGCTCAACGAAGCCTGTTTCGCGCTGGGCGAAGGCGTGGCGACGATCCCGGACATCGACGCCGCCTGCCAGCTCGGCCTCAACCATCCGATGGGCCCCTTCACCCTCGCCGACTTCATCGGGCTCGATACCTGTCTCGAGATCACCCGCGTGCTGTTCGAGGGCACGGGCGATCCCAAGTTCCGCCCGGCGCCGCTGCTGGTGAAATATGTCGAAGCCGGCTGGTATGGCCGCAAGACCAAGCGCGGCTTCTACGACTATACGGGCGCGGAGCCGGTGCCGACGCGCTAGGCTGGGAACCCGGACAAGTATCCGTTCTCCACCGTCATCCCGGCGCAAGGCCGGGGTGACGAAGGAAGGACATCGTCCTAAATCTGGGCCTCGACCTCGGCGGCGGCCAGTTCGGCCTGGCGATCGAGCGCCCATCTGGCGAGCGTGTCGAAGGGGATCGCGGCGAGGAAGCCGATCCCCGCCCGGCCGTCATGCGCCCAGCGCACCACGCCGCGCCGCGGATCGAGCCCATGGACCCCCACGGTCACCGCGTCGCCCTCGCGGAGGAAATCGGCCTCGACCTTCACGCCGCCCTGCGACACGTCGATCAGCGTGACGCTCACCCGCATGCCCTCGGCCACCAGGCTCACCGGGCAGGCGATGCGCAGCCGCGGCATGCGCTGGGTCAGCCCCGGCTCGCCATGCACCGGCGCGTGGAGCACTTCGAGCACGTCGATGCGCTCGTCGAACTGCACGCCGATCATCCCGTCCGCCGACCAGGCGATGCGCCCGGAGATCCTGTTGCCCGAGCGGATCTCCACCGTCACCGGCTCGCCGGGCGGCAGGTCGGTATGGAGCTTGCCCATCAGGCCGCCGGGCGAGATGTTGCGGATCAGGCAGAGCGCCTCATAGCCGCCCCACCGCAGCATCGCGGACCGATAGACCGAGATTTTCGAGCGATCGTCGATTCGACGTTCCATGACGGGCACTTCGGGCTGGAAGGAGATTTCAGTGCGGATGTCTGCCTCCGACGGCGTGATGATGGTGACCCGCGGAGAACATGCGTCCGGCAGATGTCTGTAACGTTTCGAAGCCACAACGATCCGTGGTAAATGCGGGCGCGCCGGCCTTCCGGCGGCATCGGCCTGCGGGAAGGCGATTTGCAGGCAGCTCCCCACCCGGCCGAGCGCTTCCTCGCCGGGCGTCGGCGGGGATCGTCGCAGGATACGCAGCGGACGAACGTCCGGGCCCGAAGCAAGCAAACTGGTCACGCAGCACTCCAGCAGGATGCCTGGAGAACGCATATCGGGCGATCGTTCCGCGACGAAGCACGCGGCACGAACGTTCGATGGCGCGCGACCCGCTCTCCATCCGATGTCGGTTGTTATCGCGGGCCCAGCGCGCCCCCGGCGCAGCGTTGTTCCCGCGGATTTACCCGATCTCTACCGAGCGGCCGGTAACCAAAAGGTTAACGCGGCCGGCCCGGATCACGGAAGCAGCAGCCCCGCCAGCGCCGCGCTCATCAGGTTCGCCAGGCTGCCCGCGATCAGCGCGCGGATGCCGAGCTTGGCGATCATCGGCCGCTGGTTCGGCGCCAGGCTGCCCGTCGCCGCCATCTGGATCGCGATCGAGCTGAAATTGGCGAAGCCGCACAGCGCGAAGGTGATGATCGCCCGGGTGCGCGGGGCGAGATCGGTCATCGCGCCCAGATCGATGAAGGCGACGAACTCGTTGAGCACGACCTTGGTGCCGAACAGCCCGCCCGCCGCCGTCGCCTCGTGCCACGAGATGCCGAGCAGGTACATCACCGGCGCGAACACCGTGCCGATGATCTTCTGGAAGCTGAGATTCTGGAAAACCTCCGCCCAGGCGGCATGGCCGCTCAGCTCGTAGATCCAGTTGCCCGCGCCGGCGAGCAGGCCGTTGGCCAGCGCCACCAGCGCGACGAAGGCGAGCACCATCGCCCCCACCGCCACGGCGATCTTCACGCCGGTCGAGGCGCCGGTCGCCGCGGCCATGATGATATTGGCCGCGCGCTCTTCCTCGATATCGTGCTCGGCGATCCGGATCGCCTCGTCCTCGGCCTGGTCGCCGAGCGGCAGCTCGCCATCCTTGGCCGGCGCATCGGGCATGATGATCTTGGCCATCAGCAGGCCGCCCGGGGCCGCCATGAACGAGGCGGCCAGCAGATAGGGGAGCGCCGTCGGCCCCAACAGGCTGGCATAGGCGGCGAGGATCGTGCCGGCGACGCCCGCCATGCCGACGCTCATCACCGCGAAGAGCTGCGAGGGCGTGAGCCGGGCGAGATAGGGGCGGATGACCAGCGGCGATTCGCTCTGGCCGACGAAGATGTTCGCCGCCGCGCACAGCGATTCCACCTTGGTGGTGCCCACCACTTTCTCGATCGCGCCGCCGATCCAGCGGATCACGAACTGCATCACGCCGAGATGATAGAGGATCGACACGAGCGCGGCGAAGAAGATGATCACCGGCAGCGCGGCGATCGCGAAGCTCTGCCCGCCCAGCTCGGGCTTGGCGAGCGGCCCGAACAGGAAACTGGTGCCGGCGCCCGCATAGCCGAGCAGCGCGGAAACGCCGTTGGACAGGCCGTGCAGCGCCGCCTGGCCCCAGCTCGTGCGCAGCACCAGCGCGGCGATTCCCGCCTGCAGCAGGAAGGCGGCACCGACGATGCGCAGGTTGATCGCGCGCTTGTCCGACGAGAGCAGGAAGGCGATGCCGAGGATCGCGACCACGCCGAAGATGCCGATCGGAAACTGATTCAACTGCTTATTCCCCCAAGGCGTACGCCCAAGTCTCCCAGCATACACGCTCGATACGGCATGGCCAGAGGCAGCCGATTCCATTCCCCGCAAGCGCCTTGCCACGGAAGGTCACAAAGTTCGGAACCTCTCGCGTGGGCGCACCCCCGCGCCCGCGCTCGCATATGCTTCGCGTCCCCGCGCGGCGCGAGCAGCCGGCAGGAGATTGCGGAATCGAGATGAGCGGACGTCCGGACCCGGATTAGAACAAATATAGAACAATGTCAAGCCGAATTCATCGCGCGCCGGTGCCGGGGACTTGCGGCGCGGACATTTCCCGCTAGCGTCCGGCCATGGACACTATCCGCATCCCGCGTTCGCTCTTCTTCCTATCGATCTTCTATGGCGGCATGGTCTGCATCGCCGGCGTGCTCGGCAACAAGCAGGTCTCGCTCGGGCCGATCTCGCAGATCGGCAACTGGGTGGGCGTGGGCCCGCTCGCGGTGGAGGCCGGCATCTTCGCCTTCCTGCTGCTCGTCTCGGTCTCCAGCGCGGTCGCCGAGCTGCACGGGCCGGACACCGCGCGGCGGCTGGTGCTGCTCGGCTTCGTGCCGCTGGTCACGTCGGTCCTGCTGTCGATCCTCGTCCTCGGCCTGCCCGCCTCGCCGAGCATGGAGCCCGACCGGCTCCACGCCTTCGAGCTGATGATGGCGGGCACGCCGCGCATCTGGCTGGGCGGGATCATCGCCTATGGCATCTCGCAGATCCTCAACGTCACCATCTTCTCGGCGCTCAAGAGCGGCGGCGGCCGGCTGCTCTGGCTCCGCGCCGCGATCGCTTCGGTGCTGAGCCAGATCGCCGACACGCTGATCTTCATCTCCGTCGCCTTTTACGGCGTGTTCCCGATCGGCGAGCTGCTGGTCGGCCAGATGCTCACCAAGGTGGTGCTGAGCGTCGTGCTGGTGCCGCCGGCCATCTACCTGTTCGTGGCGCTGGGCCGGATGCTCGACGGGCGGCGCGGGCTGAACTGAGGGCCTTTGCAATTCCTCCCCCAGCTTGCTCGGGGAGGAATTTGGAAGCTCAAGCCGAGAACGCGGACAAGTATCTGATTTTCTACCGTCATCCCGGCCCTGCGCCGGGATCCCGCTTCTTCCTGCGCTGACCCCGACCTAAGGCGCCATCCGCAGCGGCTGGGCCTCGCAGAGGATCAGCGCGAACCAGTCGTTCGGATCGGTCCATTCGCGGATCGGCGTCCAGCCGCCGGCGCGCAGCAGCATGCGGGCGCCGTTGCGGCCATATTTGTGGCTGTTCTCGGTATGGATCGTCTCGCCCGCGGCCATCGCGAAGCCGCGCCCCTCGACAGTGAACTCCACGTCGCGCACCGCCTCCAGGTGCATCTCGATCCGGGCGGCATCGTCGTTCCACAAGGCGACATGGCGAAACGCCTCGACCGGGATCGTGCCGCCCAGCTCGCGGTTGATCCGCGCGAGCAGGTTGCGGTTGAACGCCGCGGTGACGCCCTGGGCATCGTCATAAGCCGGGACCAGCACCTCCGCCGGCTTCACCCGGTCCATCCCGATCAGCAGCCGGGCGCCCTCGCCCAGCCAGTCGCGCATCGCGCGCAGCAGGTCGACCGCGTGAAAGGCCTGCATGTTGCCGATCGTCGAGCCCGGGAAGAAGCCGAGCTTGGGCATGCCGGCCACTTGCCCGGGCAGCGGCACGGGGCGCAGGAAATTGGCCTCGACCGGATAGACCGGCAGGCCCGGAAAGGCCTGGCCCAGCTCGGCGGCGGACTGGCGGAGGAAATCGCCCGAAATGTCGATCGGCACATAGGCGGCCGGATCGATGGCGCGCAGCAGCAGCGGCGTCTTCACCGAGGAGCCCGAGCCGAACTCGACCACCGCCGCCCCCCGCGCCGCGAGCGCGCCGAGCTCGGGCCCGGTCTCGCGCAGCAGCGCCGTCTCGGTGCGCGTGGGATAATATTCGGGGAGCCGGGTGATTTCCTCGAACAGCTCGGAACCGCGGCGATCATAGAACCAGCGCGCGGGAATGGCGCGCGGCCGCGCCGCGAGGCCGCTCAACACGTCGGCGCGGAAATGCGGATCGGCCAGGCTGGTCTGGCCGTCTTCAAGTTCCTGCTTCAGCATGATTGGCCGGCCTTTCCAAGCGGTTCGGAATAGAGGTGGCGAAGGGGAATCACAGGTCCTTCGCCAGGCGCACGCCGGTGAACTGCCAGCGCTGATGGGGGTAGAAGAAATTGCGGTAGCTCGCGCGGGAATGGCCGCGCGGCGTGGCGCAGGAGGATCCGCGCAGCACGAACTGGCCGCTCATGAACTTGCCGTTATACTCGCCCACCGCGCCCGCCGCCGGCCGGAAGCCGGGATAGGGGCGATAGGCGCTGCCGGTCCATTCCCAGACATCGCCGAAAAAGGCGGGGCCGCCCGCCGAAGGACGCGGCTCGACCGGGCCGGCGGCGTCGAGCTGGTTGCCGCCGGCCGGATCATGCGCCGCGGCGGCCGCTTCCCATTCGAACTCGGTGGGCAGGCGCGCGCCCGCCCAGCTGGCATAGGCATCCGCCTCGAAGAAGCTGACATGGGTGACCGGCGCGGCGGGATCGACCGGGCGGCGGCCGTCGAGCCCGAACCGGGTCCACACATCCCCCTCCCGCCGCCAGTAGAGCGGCGCCTCCACGCCTTCCTGCTGCACCCAGGCCCAGCCATCGGACAGCCAGTGGCGCGGATCGCGATAGCCGCCATCGGCGATGAAGGCCGCCCATTCGCCATTGGTGACGGTGCGATCGGCAATGGCATGGGGCGCGAGCAGCACCTGGTGGCGGGGCCCCTCGCAATCGAAGGCGAAGCCGCCGTCCGCGGCAGCGGCCATCGGCCCGGCCGGATCGACTCCCACCGCGACCAGCCCCTCCAGCCCCGCGATCCAGCCGATCGGGCCGGGCATCGCCACCGGCACCTTGGGCGCGCCCTGCCAGATGGCGGGCTCGAGCGGGTTGACCGAGAAATGGTGGAGGATGTCGGTGAGCAGCAGCTCCTGATGCTGCTCCTCGTGATGGCAGCCGAGCAGCACCAGGGCCCGGGCCGCCGGCGGAAGATCGGGCAGCGCATCGGCGAGCGCGGCATCGACATGGGCGCGCCAGGCGCGGATCTCGTCCAGCGTGGGGCGCGACAGCATGCCGCGGCGCGGGCGCGCATGGCGCCGGCCCTCCGCCTCGTAATAGCTGTTGAACAGGAAGGGCCAGCGCGCGTCGAACAGCGCATAGCCGGGCACATGGTCGCGCAGCACGAAGGTCTCGAAGAACCAGCTGGTATGCGCGAGGTGCCATTTGGCGGGCGAGGCATCGTCCATCGACTGGATCGTCGCATCGGCATCGGAGAGCGGCCGGACCAGCGCCTCGCTCAGCGCGCGGGTGCGGAGGAACTTCGCGCCCAGGGCGCTGGAAGCCGGCGCGGATCCCGTTTCCGTTCGCATTATGTTCTCCTAGTCCAACTGGCCTCCGCCCGTCAACCGGAGAAGATATAGGTCAGCGGGACGCCCCCGGTACCCATAGAACGTCGCCGGCCTCGCTTTGGTTCACTGCGCGGGCGGCGACGAAGAGCAGGTCGGACAGGCGGTTGAGATAGGAAAGCGGCAGCCCGCCCGCGCCGGCGGCGACCGCGGCGCGCTCGGCCCGGCGAGTGACGGCGCGGGCGAGGTGGAGCTCGGGCGCGCCCGGGGCGCCGGCGGGCAGCACGAAGCTGGTCAGCGGCGCGAGCGCCGAGTTGATGTGGTCGATCCGCTCCTCGAGCCAGGTCACCTGGGCCGGGGTGATGCGCAGCGCGCCCTCGATCCCGTCCGGGGTGGCGAGATCGGCGCCGAGGTCGAACAGGTCGTTCTGGATATGCGCGAGCATGCCGCCGAACGCATGATGGCCGAGCGTGGCGCGGGCGACGCCGATCGCGCAATTCGCCTCGTCGACATCGCCGATCGCCGCCATGCGCGCATCGGCCTTGGAAATGCGCGAGCCGTCGACCAGGCCGGTGGTGCCGTCGTCGCCGGTGCGGGTGTAGATCTTGTTGAGCTTGACCATGGGGCGGGGTTTACGCCGCGCGCCGGCCGAATTCTACGCTGCCTTCGACTTCAGCAGCAGCACGCCGAAGCCGATGAAGATCGTGCCGGTCAGCCGGTTGAACCATTTCTTGAGCGCGGGCCGGGCAAGATGGCGGGCGAGACCCCGCCCGCCCAGCGCATAGACGGCGTACCAGAAGCACTCGACCACCGCGAAGGTGAGCACCAGGATCGCGAACTGGGGCGGCTTGGGCGCGGCGGCGCTGACGAACTGGGGGAAGAAGGCGGCCGCGAACAGCAGCGCCTTGGGATTGGAGATGCTGATCGCGAAGCCGCCGCGGAAGAGCTGGGCCGGGCCGAGGCGCCTGTCGGCGAGCGCGGCGTCGTCGCCGATATCGAGCGGGGTCGGATCGGCCCGCCAGGCCTTGATGCCGAGCCAGACGAGATAGGCGGTGCCGAGCCAGCGCAGCACCTCGAACGCGCCGGGGATGGCGAGCAGCAGCGCGGTGAGGCCGGCGGCGGAAGCGGTGAGGATCGTCATCAGCCCGGCCAGGCAGCCGGCCATCGCCGCCACGGTCCGCCGCACGCCGAAATCGACGCTGCGCTGGAGGATATGGAGCATGTTGGGGCCGGGCGTTCCCGAGAGCAGGAACACGGCCATGACGAACAGCCACCAGGTCTGGAGAGTCATCGCGGAAGCCTTCGCGATCGGGGGTCTTGGAAAGGGGCCCGCCGGCCCCGGCGCGTCAGCCCTTGGCCGACATGACGAACAGGATGATCGCGGCCACCGCGATCGCCACCGCCTGGAGCAGGATGCGTTGCTGCATCAGCTTCTGCGACTTGAGCGCGCGCGGGCTCGGGCCGTCGCCATGCCCCTCCAGGTCCTGGCTGGTGGTGCCCGCCATGTTCACCAGCCCCTTGATGAGGACGAACAGAGTCGCGAACATCGCGGCGACGAGCAGGATGGCGAGGAAGAACATCCCGCCAGCTTACGCCCCCGCGGCGGCGATGCCAACCGGCAGTTGCCCCGCGCGCAATCGCTCGGCGAGCGCGCGGCCGTCCTCGCCGGCCAGCCGCATCGCCTCCAGGCTCGGCGCGCCGTGCCGCTTGGCCAGGCGAGTGCCGTCGGGGCCGGCCAGGAGCGGGTGATGGCGATATTCGGGCGTCGGCAGGCCGAGCAGCGCCTGGAGCAGGCGGTGGACATGGGTGGCCGCGAACAGGTCCACGCCGCGCACGACATGGGTGATGCCCTGGGCGGCGTCGTCGACGGTGACGGCGAGATGATAGCTGGCGGGCGCGTCCTTGCGGGCGAGGACGACGTCGCCCGCGGCGGCGGGATCGGCGCGGACGCGGCCGGCATGGGCATCGTGCCACCAGAGAGCCTCTCCGTCGGGGAGGATCCCGATGGCCCTCGCCATGTCGAGCCGCCAGCAATGCGGCCGGGAGAGGTCCGGCGCTTCCAGCCCGCGGCAGGTGCCGGGATAGAGCGCGCCTTCCGGCCCGTGCGGCGCCGATGCGCTGGCGGCGATGTCGGCGCGGGTGCAGAAACAGGGATAGAGCAGGCCCGCCGCGCGCAACCGGTCGAGCGCTTCCGCATAGAGATGCAGCCGCCGGGACTGCCAGGTCAGCTCGCCGTCCCAGCCCAGGCCGAGCCATTCCAGGTCCCGCAATATCGCGTCGACATGCTCGGGCCGCGAGCGGGTGCCGTCGATATCCTCGATGCGCAGCGTGAAGCGCCCGCCATGTTGCCGCGCATAGTCGTGCGCCTGGATCGCCGACCAGGCATGGCCGAGATGCAGCCGCCCCGTCGGGCTCGGCGCGAAACGCGTGTGGATAACCATCAAACCGGCCCTTGACCGCGAGTCGCGGCATATGCTGTCATCAGCGCGTCACGCTTCTCGGCGAGAGGCGGGGCACCATAGTTTGGGCGAGGGAGCGCATGTATCATCCCGATCTGATCCGCCATCCGGACAGCTGCCCCGCCCTTGTGCTCAATGCGGACTATACGCCCCTGAGCTATTATCCGCTGAGCGTGTGGCCCTGGCAGACGGCGGTCAAGGCGCTGTTCCTCGAACGGGTGGACGTCGTCTCCTATTACGAACGGGAAGTGCGAAGTCCCAGCGCGAGGCTGAAGCTCCCTTCGGTCATCGCGCTCAAACAATATGTGAAGCCTTCGCAATTCCCCGCCTTCACGCGCTTCAATCTCTTCCTTCGCGACAAATTCTCCTGCCAATATTGCGGCAGCCATCGCGACCTCACCTTCGACCATGTCATTCCCCGCGCCCAGGGCGGGCGCACCACCTGGGAAAATGTCGCCACCGCCTGCGCGCCGTGCAACCTCAAAAAGGGCGGGCGCACTCCCCAGCAGGCCGCGATGCCCCTCTATCTCCAGCCGATCCGGCCGACCAGCTGGCAGCTCCAGGAGCATGGCCGGCGCTTCCCGCCCAACTACCTGCACGACACCTGGCGCGACTGGCTCTACTGGGACGTGGAGCTGCTGGCCTAGGTTGAGGACTCATATTCTTCCTTCGTCACCCCGGCCTTGCGCCGGGATCCCGCTTCTTCTTTCGCGGGCAAGGCAGCGGGACCCCGGCTCAAGGCCGGGGTGACGAAGTTGGTGGGGCACGCTAGCATTCCCGCAACAAGGTCTTGCGGGGAATAGAGATATGAGCGGCTTCACCATCGACCGGCGCACGGCGCTGGCGCTTTCGCTGGGCGGCGCCGCCACGGTCGCCTTTCCGCGGCTGGCCCTTGCCGCCGCGCTCGACGAGGCGGCGGTCGACGCGATCGTCCGGCCCTTCATGGCCGCGTTCGAGACGCCGGGCATCGCCGTGGCGATCGTCCGCCCCGGCGCGCCCGCGTTCGTGAAGGGCTATGGCGTGCGCACGCTCGGCAAGCCCGGCGCGGTGGACGCGCATACCCGCTTCGGCATCGCCTCGCACTCCAAGGCCTTCACCGCCGCCGCGCTGGCGCTGCTCGTCGACGCGGGCAAGCTCGGCTGGGAAGACCCGGTGGTGCAGCACCTGCCGGAGTTCCGCATGTCCGATCCCGCCGTCACCGGGATGATGACGGTGCGCGACCTGCTCGTGCACCGCTCCGGACTGCCCCTGGGCGCCGGCGACCTGATGTTCTTCCCCGCCGGCACCCATGTCGCCGCGGACGTGCTCAAGGCGCTGCCCTATCTGAAGCCGGCGCGCGGCTTCCGGGCCGGCTATGACTATGACAACATCCTCTACATCGTCGCCGGCCTGCTGATCGAGCGGGTGGCGGGCATGGCCTGGGACAAGTTCGTCGAGGCGCGGCTGTTCGTGCCGCTCGGCATGGCCGACGCGGTGGGATCGCGCCAGTCGCTCCGGACCGACAATGTCGCCGGCCGGCACGCCCGGCTGGGGCCGCCGGTGCGCGGGATCGGCAAGCTCGAAGTGGTCCAGCCCGACGAGGGCCCGATGGTCGACGCCGCGGGCGGGATCAACGCCAGCATCAGCGACATGGCGAAATGGCTGCAGGTGCAGCTGGCCCAGGGCAAGCTGCCCGACGGCAAGCAGCTCTGGTCGCCCGAACAGGCCAAGGAGATGTGGAAGCCGCAGACCATCACCGCGGCGAGCGACGGGCCGACCGACACCAATCCGGCGCGGCCGGTGCTCGCCGCCTATGCGCTCGGCTGGTTCGTGCAGGACTATCGCGGCATGCGGATGATCCAGCACAGCGGCGGCCTGTCCGGCCAGGTGACCTATTCGGGGATGCTGCCATCGCGCGGCATCGGCGTCTCGGTGCTGAGCAATGTCGAGGAAAGCGTCTCCGCCGCGATCCGCAACGCGATCCTCGACCGGCTGATCGACGCGCCGGCGTTCGACTGGGTGGCGAGCTACCGCACCCGCCAGAAGGCAGCGCAGGACGAGGCGCTGGCGAGCGTCGAGGGCGGCGTGGACAAGGCGCCGGCCGGCGGCCCCTCGCTGCCGCTCGCCGCCTATGCCGGGCGCTATCGCGACCCCTGGTACGGCGATGTGGTGGTGGGCCAGAAGGGCGGCAGGCTGTGGATCGACTTCGTGCCGACCCCCGTCTTCAAGAGCGCGCTCGAGCCCTGGGGGCCGGACGCCTTCCGCACCCGCTTCGCCAAGGATGCCGGCGAGGACGCCGTGGTCAGCTTCGAGATCAGGGACGGCAAGGTGGCCGGCGTGACGATGAAGCCGCTCTCGCCGCTCGCCGACTTCAGCTATGACTATCAGCACCTCGCCTTCGTGCCGGTGCCGTAATCAACTGTATTATTGTAGTAATACAGATGCTGCGCTAAAAGGACCGCATGCGAGCGGCGGAATCGACGACTGATGGCTGACGGGAACGATCCGAGGAACGTCCGTTTTCCGCTGCGCCGGTCCGGCGACGATTTCGAGCCTGCGCCCGCTCCGGCGGCCAGGCCGGAGCCGCGCGCCTGGCGGCCGCCATCGCTCGAGGGAATCGTGGGCGACGCGCTCAGGCGGGTGCGGCCGCAACGGCAGGAGCCGCCGCTCGAGCTGTCCGGCGGCATGCCTCCGCCCGGAGACTATGCCCCGCGCTGGCGCCGCGCCGCGCGATCGGCCTGCCCTCGGCGGAGAGCAAGGTGATCGCCGAGCCGGTGGACGCGACGAAGCTGCCCGCGCATGTCCGCAACGCGTTCGTCGGGATCGAGGACCGGCGCTTCTACAGCCATTGGGGCGTCGATCCGCGCGGCATCCTGCGCGCGTTCGTGCACAACGTCACTCAGAGCGGCGGCTCGCAGGGCGGCAGCACGATCACCCAGCAGCTCGCCAAGAACGCCTTTCTCAATTCGCAGCGCACCTTCGGCCGCAAGGCGCAGGAAGTGCTGATCGCCTTCTGGCTCGAGGCGTGGCTGAGCAAGGACGAGATTCTCTCGCGCTATCTCTCCAACGTCTATTTCGGCGACAATGTGTACGGCCTGCGCGCCGCTGCGCGGCATTATTTCAGCACCGAGCCCGAGGACCTGACCCTCAGCCAGGCGACGCTGCTGGCCGGGCTGGTGCAGGCGCCTTCGCGGCTCGCCCCCACCGGCAACCTGAAGGGCGCGCGCGAGCGGCAGAAGCTGGTGATCGGCGCGATGGTCGACGCCGGCCTGATCACCAAGGGCCGGGCGGCGGCGATCCGCCCGGCGGTGCTCAACGTCACCCGGTCCAGGGACGACTTGCCCAACGGCACCTATTTCGCCGACTGGGTGCTGCCCCAGGCCCGCGACCGGGCCGGCGGGGTCGGCACCGAACAGACGGTGCAGACGACGCTCGAGCTCGCCGCGCAGCAGGCCGCCGAGCGGGCGGTGCGCGGCGCGGGGCTGAAGAAGTCGCAGATCGCGATCGTCGCGATGCATCCCGATGGCCGGGTGATCGCGATGGTGGGCGGGAAGAGCTATGGCGAGAGCCCGTTCAACCGCGCCACCCAGGCGCGGCGCCAGCCGGGATCGACCTTCAAGCTGTTCGTCTATCTGGCGGCGCTGCGCAGCGGCATGGACCCCGACACGATCGTCGACGACAGCCCGGTGCAGATCGGCGACTGGAAGCCCGAGAATTCGCATGGCAGCTATGCCGGCAGGATCACGCTGCGCCAGGCCTTCGCCAAATCCTCCAACGTCGTCGCCGCGCGGCTGACCCAGAAGCTGGGCGTGCGCGAAGTGACGCGCGCGGCGCGCGACCTGGGCATCTCCACGCCGATCGGCGACGACGCCTCGATCGCGCTCGGCACTTCCACCGTGTCGCTGCTCGAGCTGACCGCCGCCTATGCCGCGGTGGCCAACGGCGCCTATCCGGTGCGGCCGCAGGGCCTGAGCGACGACGAGGCGGCGAGCGACTGGCTGGCCAAGCGGCTGGGCGGCCCCACCCGCTTCAACGGGCGCCAGCTCGACGACCTGCGCAGCCTGCTCGGCACGGTGGTGGAGGACGGCACCGGGCGCGGCGCGGCGCTGCCGATCCCGACCTATGGCAAGACCGGCACCACCCAGGACAATCGCGACGCGCTGTTCATCGGCTATGCCGGGGGCATCGTCTGCGGCGTGTGGCTGGGCAATGACGACAATTCGCCCAATCCCGGCCTGTCGGGCAGCGGCCTGCCCGCGCGCGTGTGGCGCGACTTCATGACCCGCGCGCTCGACCTGCGCATCCCGCCGCCCGAGCCGACGACCGAGCCCGACGGCAACGACGTGACGCTGGGCGACGTGCTGAACGGCGTGGGCGACTTCATCCAGGGGACGGGGATCGAGACCCAGGTGGTGCCGCAGGGCGTCGACCCCGACGCGCAGGGCGAGCCGCCGATCGACGCGCCCCGCCCCCCGCGCCGCGACCGGGGGCCGGACGGGTCGCCGCCGCCGCCCGATCGCTTCCGCCCGGACGATCGGCGCGGCGAGGAGCGCTGACCGGCACGGGACGGTCCGCGCCGGCCTCCTGACGCGCGTGGCCATGCATCTCCGGGGACGGCCGCGCGCATCAGGGCGCGACTGCCTGCCGCGCCAGCAGCCGCTCGAGGATGGCCGCGAAACCGGGCGGCGCCTCCTCCATCGGATAATGGCCGCAGTTGCGGACCGTCTCCACGGCGAGATCCGCGTACCAGCGCCCGAACAACGGCGCCATGGCCGCGGCATCCAGGCCGGGATCGCGATCGCCGAGGATCAGATTGGCCTGCGTCGCCGCCCCTGCCAGCTTCGCGGAGAAATCGGTTCGGAACAGATCGAAATAGGCCATCTTGACCTCCGCTCCCGAAGCCGCGCGGCTGCGCTTCCGCTTGGCCTCGATCCATCCGTCCGCGAGCGGGCCTGACAGGAATCGCATCAGCCGGCGAAAGGCATCGTCGTTGCCGGCGGTCGCGGCAAAGAATGCCAGCGCGTCATCGTCCGCGGGCGATCCGCTGGCCGGCAGCGGGCAGACGGCGGTAAGGCTGGCGACCCGCTCGGGCGCGAGCATGGCGGCGCATTGCGCGATCATCGCGGACAGCGAGTGCCCGACAAGATGGAAACGCCGCCAGCCCAGCCCGTCGCCCAGGGCGAGGATCGCGCGCGCCAGCTGCTCCACGCCGGCGGGCACGGGGTGATCGCGAGACGCGCCATAGCCGGGCAGATCGGCAAAGCCGTACTGGAAGCTTTCGCGGTCGAGATAGGGCAATATGGGATCGTAGGTCGTGCGATCCCCGTGCCAGTCGTGCAGCACGATGACCTTCCGCGGGCCATGGCCGACCGAATTATGGGCGAGAAACGGGGAACTTGGGTAGCGGCGCATCTGAGATCTCCCTTGGCATCGTGCCGAAAGAATCTCAGCCGCCTTCCCGGCCGCCGATATGCGGCGCGGCTCGCATGCGGGATCGGGGAAGTCAATCGCAAGGACGCCTGCAATCCCGTTGTTGACGTTGCGGCGGACCCCCAGCATGGACCTCTCCCATGCGCTTCTTCTCCGACAACGCCGCCGCCGTCTGCCCCCAGGTGCTCGCCGCGCTGGGAAGCGTGAACCGGCTCGACACCGCCTATGACGGCGACCAATGGTCGCAGGCGCTCGACGGCGCCTTTTCGGACCTGTTCGGCACGCAAGTACGCGCGCTGTGGGTGCCCACCGGCACCGCGGCGAACAGCCTCGCCCTGGCGGCGCTCTGCCCGCCTTATGGCGGGGTGGTCTGCCACCGCGAGGCGCATATCAATGTCGACGAGTGCGGCGCGCCCGAATTCTACACGCACGGCGCCAAGCTGCTGGCCGGCGAGGGCCCTGGCTCCAAGCTGACGCCCGAGGCGATCCGCGCGGTGATCGATCCGATCCGTCCGGACGTGCACCAGGTGCAGCCGCACGCGATCTCGATCACCAACGCGACCGAATATGGCCTGGCCTATACGCCCGAGGAAGTGGCGGCGATCGGCGCGCTGGCAAGGGAACGCAAGCTCGGGCTGCACATGGACGGGGCGCGCTTCGCCAATGCCGTCGCGCATCTCGGCTGCCATCCCGGCGACGTGACCTGGCGCGCCGGCGTCGACGCGCTGAGCTTCGGCTTCGTCAAGAATGGCGGGATGAGTGCCGAGGCGCTGATCTTCTTCCGGCCGGAGCTGGCCGAGGCGACGCTCTATCGCCGCAAGCGGGCGGGGCTGCTCTTCTCCAAGGGCCGCTATCTGGCCGCGCAGATCCTGGCCATGCTGGAGGACGACCTGTGGCTGAAGAACGCCCGCGCGGCCAATGCCGGCGCGCAGCTGCTCGCCCGGGCGGCGGGGGAGCGGCTGGTCTATCCGGTCGAGGCCAATGAAGTGTTCCTCAAGGTGCGCGCCGAGGAAGCGGCGAGGCTGCGCGCGCTCGGCTTCGATTTCTACGACTGGGGCGTAGGAGAGGCGCGGCTCGTGATCTCCTGGGACCAGGCCGAGGAAGCGATACGGCCGCTGGCCGACGCGATTGCGGGGTTGTGAGGATGGGCCCTCCCCAATTCCTCCCCCAGACGAGCCCGGGGAGGAGCTGATGGCCGCCTCCCCCCAATCCGCCCGGCTTTCCGTCCTGGTCCCCTTCGCGATCGTCACGCTGATCTGGGGATCGACCTGGATCGTGATCCGCGACCAGCTCTCGGTGGTGCCGCCGAGCTGGTCGGTCACCTATCGCTTCGCGGTGGCCGGGGTGACCATGCTCGCCTGGGCGGCGCTGCGCGGCGACGGGCTGCGGCTCGATGCGCGGGGCGTGCGCTTCGCGGTGCTGCTCGGGCTCGCGCAGTTCGTGTTCAACTTCAACTTCGTCTATCGCGCCGAACAGCACATCACCTCGGGCGTGGTGGCGGTGGTCTATGCATTGCTGCTGGTGCCCAATGCGGTGCTGGCGCGGATCTTCCTGGGGCAGAAGATGGGGCGCCAGCTGCTCATCGGCTCGGGAATCGCGATGGCGGGCGTCGCCCTGCTGTTCCTGCACGAAGCGCGGCTGAGCCCGGTGGGGCCGGCACAGGCGCTGCTCGGCATCGCCATCGCGCTGGCCGGCGTGCTGTGCGCCTCGATCGCCAACATCATGCAGGCGACCGATACGGCCAAGGCCTATCCGATGGCGACCATGCTCGGCTGGGCGATGCTGAGCGGAGCGGCGATCGACGGGCTGTTCGCGCTCGCCACAGCCGGGCCGCCGGCATTCGACCCCCGGCCCAGCTATGCGGGCGGCATCCTCTATCTCGGCGTGCTGGGATCGGCGCTGACCTTCAGCATCTATTTCCGGCTGATCCGCACGATCGGCCCGGCCAAGGCGGCCTATACCAGCGTGCTGATCCCGGTGATCGCGATGCTCTTCTCGACGCTGTTCGAAGGCTATCGCTGGTCCGCGCTGGCGGAGGGCGGCGCGGGGCTGGTGCTCGCCGGACTGGTGGTGGCGCTGAGGGCGCGCAGGCCCAACCGGTAATCGGCATGGCGCGGGCGCCAGCCCAGCACCCGCTTCGCCTTGCCGTTCGCGACGCGGCGATTCTCGGCATAAAAGGCGCGCGCCCGGGGACTCAGCCCCGCCGCCTCCAGCGGGACGGCCGGCGGAACCGGTAGCCCGAGCAGCGCGCAGCCATAGGCGACGACATCGCTCTGCGGGGCCGGGAGATCGTCGGCCAGGTTATAGGCACCAGGCGGCCCGGCAAGGCCGGCGATCACGCCCTCGACCAGGTCGTCGACATGGATGCGGCTGAACACCTGGCCGGGCAGGTCGATCCGCGGCGCGGTGCCGGCGCGGATGCGGTCGAGCGGGGAGCGGCCGGGGCCATAGATGCCCGGCAGGCGGAACACATGCGCGCCGGCAAGCGCCAGCCAGGCCGCGTCCGCCCGTGCCCGCGCGGTGCGGCGGCCGGTGCCCATGGGCGCCGTCTCGTCGACCCAGGCGCCGCCGGTGTCGCCATAGACGCCGGTCGAGGAAAGATAGCCGATCCAGGCGCCCGCGGCCGCGATCTGGCTGCCATAGGTCGCGAGGACGGGGTCTTCCTCACCCGGCGGAACGGTGGAGAGGATGTGCGTGGCGCGGGCGATGTCGCCCGCGCGGCCAGCGAAGCTCTCGCGAGTGACGGTGGCGATTTCCGCCCGGCCGGCGAGCCGGGCGATCAGGCGGGTGGCGGCATAGCCGGGGCCGAAGATCAGCAGCCGCATCTGGCTTCCCCTCCCTTCGAAGGAGGGGAGCAAGGATCACTGCGCGCCATATCCACCGAACTGGACCCCGAAGAAATCGCCCTTGTTCCAGCGCGGCCGCGCGGGCGCGTCGGTGAGCGCGCGGGCGACGGCATAGTTCAGCCGCATATATTTGGCGGCCGAATTCCAGTCGAACGGCAGGTCGATCTGGTCCGAGGGCTTGTGATAATTCTCCGCGAGGAACTTCTTCTGCGCCTCTGCGCCCTGCCCGCCCGGGCCGGTATCGATCGACACCGCCGGAATGCCCGACTTCACGAAGCTGTAGTGATCCGAGCGGACGAAGAACATCTCCTCCGGGCTCGGATCGGGGACGACGGCCAGCCCCTCGGTCGCGGCCGCCGCGGCGATCGCCGGGCCGAGGCTGGAGCGCTCGCCCCCCAGCGCGACGACATCGACCAGCGGATAGGTCAGGATCGGCATGTCCATGTTGACGTCGGCGACCAGCCCCGCCTTCGGGACCGGCGGATAATGGACGAGATAGTCCGAGCCGAGCAGGCCCTTCTCCTCCCCTGACAATGCCACGAACAGCATCGAGCGCCGGGGCTTCTCGCCCGAGGCGACGAACTTGCGCGCGACCTCGAGCATGGTCGAGACGCCGATCGCATTGTCCATGGCGCCATTGTAGATGCGGTCGCCATTGACCGCATCCCCCATGCCGACATGATCGAGATGGGCGGAGAGAACGACATATTCGGCCTTCAGCGCCGGATCGCCGCCCGGGATCAGCCCGACCACGTTGCGCGTCGCCTGCGTCACCAGCTTGGTCTTGCTCGCGACCCGGAGCGTGCCGAGCAGCGTCCCGGTGGGAATCCTCGAGCCCCGGCGCTGGGCGGCGAGCACGTCCGCCCAGCGGATCTTCGCGCCCTGGAACAGCTTCTCCGCGCCGGCCGGGCCGACATAGCCAACCGGCGGTGCGCCCGCCGCGATCGCGAAGGCAGTGCCGTCGGGGCGGGCCCAGGTGGTGCGCCCATAATCATAATAGGGAACGATCGCCTCGAACGGGATCTGCTCGCGCTGGGCGAGCGATTCGAGCACGATCACCGCCACCGCGCCCTTTTGCTGCGCGATCGCCGCCTTCTGCTCGTCGTCGCCGAAATGCGCCTCGACTTCGTTGGGCAGCCCCTGGGGCACGCCGGGAAGGATCGCGACGATCTTCCCCTTCACGTCGAGCCCCTTGTAATCGTCGCGCCGCCCCTCGGGATAGACGATGCCATAGCCCGCGAAGACGATGCCGCCTTCGGCCTTGAAATCGGGCGTGGCCGGCGCCGGCGTGTTGACATAGTCGATGCCGAACTGGAGCGGGATCTCCATCGCGCCGCGCACCAGGCTCCACTTCGCCTTTTCGGCCGGCTTGTACGAGACCAGCTTGAACGGCTGGAACCAGCTTCCCGCCGCGCCGGGCGCCAGGCCGATCGCGAGCATCTGCGCCGCCACATATTCGGCCGCCACGTCATAGTCACGCGTTCCCGCCTCGCGCCCGCGCAGGACATCGGCGGCAAGGAACTGGACATGCGCCTTCAGCGCCGCCTGGTCGGGCGGAAGCGGGGCCCCGGCCTGCGGCGCGGTCTGCGCCTGGGCGAGCGGCGCGGCGAACAGCGCCGCCACCGCCAGGAGGAAGCGTTGGAAGATCACTTTTCCGAAGACCCCTGGGCCATCGGCCCCTTGTAGAGCGTGCCGAAGAAATCGCCCTTGTTCCACACCGGCTTCTGATCGGCATCGGCGATGGCGCGGGCGATCGCATAGTTGAGGCTGACGAAGCGCAACCCCTGCTTCCAGTCGATCAGCCCCACTTCGTCCGAAGGCTGGTGATAATGCTTGTCGAGGAACTCCTTGGTCGCCGCCGCGCCCGGGCCGCCGGGCCCGAGATCGAGCGAGACCGCCGGGATGCCCGCCTTGACGAAGCTGTAGTGATCCGAGCGGACGAACGAGGCTTCCTCGGGCGTGGGATCGGGGACGAGCTTGACGCCCTCGGCCGCGGCGGCCGCCTCGACCAGCTTGCCCAGGGTGCTGCGATCCGCGCCATAGGCGACCAGATCGACAAAGTCATAGGTCAGGATCGGCATGTCGAGATTGACGTCGGCGACAATCGATCCCTTGGGCACGGTGGGGTTGGCGGCGAAATATTCGGAGCCGACCAGGCCCTTCTCCTCCGCCGTCACCGCGACGAACAGGATCGAGCGGCGCGGCGCCTTGCCCGAAGCCTGGAAGCGCCGGGCGACCTCCAGCATCGCGGCGGTGCCGACGGCATTGTCCATCGCGCCGTTATAGATGGTGTCGCCCTTCGCATCGGGCTTGCCCACGCCGACATGATCGAGATGGGCGGAGAGGACAACATATTCGCCCGCCTTGTCGGTACCCGGCAGCACGCCGGCGACATTGTTGCTGGTGAGCGTGCGGATCGCGGTGTTGGCGGTGCCGGTGGCGGTTACGTCCAGCGCGCCGGTCGGCAGTTTCCGGTCCGCCTTGTCGGCCGCGAGCACGGCCTCCCACTGGATCTTCGAACCGGCGAACAGCTTGGCGGCGCCTTCGAAGCCGACATAGGCGAAGGGCGGTGCGCCGGCGCCGGCTTCGGAGCCGGCCCAGGTCATCGCCTCGCTTTGCGCATAGCCGACGCTGACGGAGAACGGAAAGATCGCGTGGCGGGCATTGCCTTCGATCAGGATGACGCCGACGGCGCCGTGGCGGGCGGCCACCGCCGCCTGCTGCTCGGGCTGGCCGGAATGCGCGCGAATGTCGCTCGGCAGGTCGTGCGGCGAATCGCGCAGCACCGCGACGATCGCGCCCTTGGTCTTGAGGCCCTTATACTCGGCCTCGCTGCCATAGCCGACAAAGACCACCGGCCCCGACACCGCGACCTTGGGGTTCGACGGCACCGCGCGGGCGACATAGTCCTTGCCCCAGACCAGCGCAGTCTCGACGCCGCCGCGGTTGAGCGACAGCGTGCCATGATCGGCCGATTTATAGGCGACCAGCGGCACCGGCTGGAGCCAGCCGCCGCCCGCGCCCGCGGGCTTGAGCCCCGCCGCGAGCATCTGTGCCGCGACATATTGCTCGGCGATGGCCAGCTCGGGCGAGCCGGTGTCGCGGCCCTTCATCGCATCGGAGGCGAGGAACTGGACATGCGCCTTCAGCGCCGCCGCGTCCTTGCCGAGATCCTGGGCGAAGGCGGGCGCCGCCGCGAGCAGGGTCGCGGCCAGGAGGAATGCGCGCTTCATGCTCACTTGGCCCCCGCGCCGTTATAGGTGAGGCCGAAGAAATCGCCCTTGTTCCACATCGGCCGCTGCTCGCCATCGGCGATCTCGCGGGCGATGCGATAGTTCACGTCGACGAAGCGCACGCCCGATTCCCAGTCGATCGCCGGCAGCTGGCCGATCTCGTCCGAGGGCCGGTGATAATGGTTCTTCATGAAATCGTCGATCGCGGCACGGCCCGGGCCGCCGGCACCGGGCCAGAGAAAGACCGAGGGCACGCCCTTGCGGACGAAATTATAGTGATCCGAGCGCACGAAGATGTTCTCGCCGGGCAGCGGATCGTCCGACAGCGGCACGCCGATCGCCTTGCCCGCCCGCTCGACGATCGGGCCCAGCGTGGAATGGCCGGCGCCGTACACCACGATGTCCTGGAACTTGTAGGTGATGATCGGCATGTCGAGATTGACGTCGGCGACGATGCTCGACAGCGGCACGGTGGGGTTGTTGGCGAAATAGTCCGAGCCGACCAGCCCCTTCTCCTCGGCGGTGACGGCGAGGAACAGGATCGAGCGGCGCGGCTTCGTGCCCGCCGTCTTGAAGCGCTTGGCCTCCTCGATCAGCGAGGCGATGCCGACCGCGTCGTCCAGCGCGCCGTTGTTGATCGTGTCGCCGGTCTTGTCGGGCCGGCCGACCCCGATATGGTCGAGATGCGCGGAAAGGACCACGACTTCCTTCGACAGCGCCGGATCGCTGCCCGGCAGCATGCCGGCGACATTGTAGCTCTTCACCGGCGTGAGCGCGGTCTTGGCGGCGACGGTGACGGTCACCGGCAACGCCTCCGCCTTGAACACCGCGTCGGGCGCCGCGGCCGCCTTGGCGATATCGGCCCATTTCTGCCTGGCGCCGGCGAACAGCTTCTCGGCGCCGACCAGGCTGACCGTGCCGGCCGAGGGCGTGCCCGGCGCGGCGATATGGCCGGTGCCGTCGGGATTGCCCCAGGTAAAGCGCGACCGCGACGCGTAGGTGATATAGAGGCTGAACGGTGGCGCCTTGCCGACGCGCGGCGATTCAATCGTGATCGTAGCGATCGCGCCGTGCTTCGCCGCGATCTCGGCCTTGGCGGCGGGATTGGAGAAATGCGCGGCGACCTCGCCGGGGAAGCTCTCGGGCGCGCCGCCGAAATAGGCGACGATCCGGCCCTTCACATCGACGCCCTTATAGTCGTCGCGGCCCTGGCCGACGATGCCATAGCCGACGAACACCACCGGCGCGGTGACGCTGTAGCTGGGCGTCTCGGGATTGGCCGAGGAAACGAAATCCTTGCCGAATTCGAGCGCGACCGGCGTGCCGCCCTTGTCCGTCACCGTCATCGTGCCGGGGCCGTCCAGCTTGGCGCTGACCAGCGGCACCTTCTGCAGATAGCCGCCCTCGTCGCCCGCCGGCTTGAGCCCGGCCGCGTAGAATTGCGACGCGACATACTGGGCGGCGATGTCGAATTCGGGGCTGCCGGCCTCGCGGCCCTTCAGCGCGTCCGAGGCGAGGAACATGACATGGCTCTTGAGCGCCGCCTGGTCGGCGGGCAGCTCGGCATTGACGATCGCATTGCGCTCGGCGGCAGTGGGGGCCGGGGCGGGCGCCGGAGCGGGCGCGTTCTGGGCATAGGCGGGCAGCGCCAGCATCAGCGCAAGGGCCAGCGGCGTGGTGGTGCGGATCATGTGGGGGAACCTCTCGGCGGCAACTCGGTATATCGCTTCGGTAGCACGGCTTGGCGCAGGCGCAAGCCGGCAGATTTTCAAGGTGGCGAGCGCCGAGCTTGCCCTTATATCCGAGGCACCATGGCAGACGCTTCCAACGCCCCGCAGACTCCGCACATCACGCGCCGCGAGGATTATCGCGCGCCCGACTGGACGGTTCCCGAGATCGCGCTCGACTTCGATCTCGATCCGGTGGCGACGCGGGTCCGCGCCACGCTGAAGGTGGCGCGCAGCGGCGCGCACGACCGGCCGCTGGTGCTGAACGGCGACGGACTGGCGGCGGAGTCGGTGAAGGTCGACGGTGCCGAGGCCCAGGGCTGGCGCATGGACGGCGCGGACCTGGTGATCCCGCTCGACAGCGACGCGCACGAGATCGAGACGGTCGTGACGATCGCGCCCGAGCGCAATACCCAGCTGCAGGGCCTTTATGCCTCGTCGGGCATGCTCTGCACCCAGTGCGAGGCAGAGGGCTTTCGCCGCATCACCTTCTTCCCCGATCGGCCGGACGTGCTCTCCAGGTACAAGGTGCGGATGACCGCCGATCGGGCGCGCTTCCCGGTGCTGCTGGCGAACGGCGATCCGATCGCGCAGGGCGATGCGGGCGACGGGCGCCACTGGGCCGAGTGGCACGATCCCTTCCCCAAGCCGAGCTATCTGTTCGCGCTGGTCGCCGGCGACCTGGTCGCCAATCGCGGCACCTTCACCACGATGACCGGGCGGACGGTCGATCTCGGCATCTGGGTGCGCGAAGGCGACTTGCCCAAGACCGATCACGCGCTGCACGCGCTCAAGCTGTCGATGGCCTGGGACGAGAGCGTCTATGGCCGCGAGTACGACCTCGACGTGTTCAACATCGTCGCGGTGGACGACTTCAATTTCGGCGCGATGGAGAACAAGGGGCTGAACGTCTTCAACAGCCGCTACATCCTCGCCGATCCCGACACCGCCACCGACTATGATTACGACGCGATCGCCGCAGTGGTGGCGCACGAATATTTCCACAACTGGTCGGGCAACCGCGTCACGTGCCGCGACTGGTTCCAGCTCAGCCTGAAGGAAGGCTTCACCGTCTTCCGCGACCAGAGCTTCTCCGGCGACCAGGGCAGCAAGGCGGTCAAGCGGATCGAGGACGTGCGCGGTCTGCGCGCGTCGCAATTCCCCGAGGACGCCGGCCCGCTCGCCCATCCGGTGCGCCCGGACGAATATATCGAGATCTCCAACTTCTACACGGCGACCATCTACAACAAGGGCGCCGAAGTGATCCGGATGATGTCGACCATCCTGGGGCGCGAGAAGTTCCGCGCCGCGACCGACCTGTATTTCGACCGGTTCGACGGCACCGCCGCCACCTGCGAGGATTTCGTCCGCTGCATGGAGGAAGCCGGCGGGGTGGACCTGACCCAGTTCCGCCGCTGGTACAGCCAGGCGGGCACGCCGCGCGTCTCCGCGACGCTGAGCCAGGAGGGCGGCCGCGCCCGCCTCAGGCTCGCCCAGGCCGTACCGCCGACGCCGGGCCAGCCGGCCAAGGAGCCGATGGTGCTGCCGCTCAGGCTCAAGCTGTTCGGCGGGATTACCGGGCGGCCGATGTGCGACGAGCAGCTGATCCTGCTCAAGGACGCGGCGCAGGAGATCCTGTTCGAGAATCTGTCCGAGGCGCCGGTGCTCTCGATCAACCGCGGCTTCTCCGCCCCGGTGATCGTCGAGACCAACCGCACGGCGAGTGACCTCGCCTTCCTCTCCGCGCATGACGACGATCCCTTCGCCCGCTACGAGGCGATGCAGCAGCTGATGCTCGACACGCTGGTCGCCGCCGTGACCAGCGGCAGGGGCGAGCATGGCGCGGTGATCGAGGCGGTGCGGAACACCCTGCGCGATTCCGCGCTCGACAAGGCATTCGTCGCGGAAGCGGTGCTGCTGCCGTCGGACAGCTTCATCGGCGACCAGATGGGCGTGGTCGATCCCGATGCGATCTTCGCGGCGCGCGAGGCGCTCCGCGCCGACCTGGGCAAGGCACTGGAGGGTGAATGGCGCGCCGCCTATGACGGGGCACAGGCCAATCGCTTCGAATATTCGCCGGCCGCCAAGGGCGCGCGGCGGCTGAAGACGGTGGCGCTCGGCTATGTCGCGGCGAGCGGCGCGGACGACGCCGCCGCGCTCGCCTTCGGCCAGTTCGAGGCGGCGGACAACATGACCGATCGCCAGGGCGCGCTGACCACTTTGGTCAATGGCGACTCGGACCGGCGCGAGGCGGCGCTGGCGGCCTTCTACCAGCGCTACCAGGGCAATGCGCTGGTGCTCGACAAATGGTTCCAGACCCAGGCGCTCTCATCGCGCGACGATACCGCCCGGGCGGTCGAGGCGCTGGCGGCGCACAAGGACTTCACGCTCGCCAACCCGAACCGCGCACGGGCGCTGATCGGCGCGTTCAGCGTCAACCAGCGCGCGTTCCACGATCCCTCGGGCCGCGGCTATCGCTTCGTCGCCGACCAGCTGATCGCGCTCGACCGGCTCAATCCGCAGACCGCGGCCAGGCTGGTGCCGCCACTCGGCCGCTGGAAGCGCTTCGACGCGGCGCGCGCGGCCAGGATGCGCGCCGAGCTGGAGCGGATCGTCGCCACGCCGGGCCTGAGCAAGGACATGTTCGAGCAGGCGAGCAAGTCGCTGGACTAGCGCCATCCCGGCCAAGGCGGGGGTGACGTATTTGCTTTGAACGCAGGCACCGGGAAGCGATTCCCGGGGCCGCCGTCCATATCGGCGGGGTAAGGAGACACAGCATGACCTTGTCGACCAAGACCATCCCCTCGCCCGTCGGCGCGCTCACCCTTGTCGCCAGCGCCAAGGGCCTTGTCGCGATCCTGTGGGAGAACGACTCGCCCGACCGAGTGAAGCTGGACGAAGCGACCGGCGATGCCGGGCATCCGGTGCTGATCGCGGCCGAGACCCAGCTGCGCGAATATTTCGCCGGCACCCGCACCCGGTTCAACCTGCCGCTGGATTTCCGCGGGACCGAATTCCAGAAGAGCGTCTGGGCCGAGTTGCTCGCCATCCCCTTTGGCGAGACTCGCTCCTATGGCGAGATCGCCGCGAAGCTGGGCCGCCCCAAGGCGTCGCGCGCGGTCGGCGCCGCCAATGGACGCAACCCGATCTCGATCGTTGCCCCGTGCCACCGGGTGATCGGATCGACGGGCAAGCTCACCGGCTTCGCCGGCGGGCTGGACGCCAAGGAATATCTGCTCGCGCTGGAGCGCCGCGCCGGCTGACGCGGGAGCGTTCGCGCCGGACCGGCGTTGGCGCCGCATGATCAAGCTGATTGCCACCACTGCCCGCGACCGCGACCGGGTGGGCGAGATCGCGGCCGTGGCCGCGCGCTTCGGCCTGGGCGTGCTGCTCGCCCGGCTGGGCTTCGCGAACGAGGGGGCGGAGGCGGAGGCGGGCGCGCTTCCGCTCCCGCGCCGCACCCGGCTGGCGCTCGAGGCGCTGGGGCCCAGCTTCGTCAAGATCGGCCAGATCCTCGCGACGCGCGGCGACCTGCTGCCCCCCGAATGGATCGCCGAGCTCGAGCTGCTGCACAGCGACGCGCCCACGCTGGACTTCGAGGCGATCCGCGCGGCCGTGGAGGAAGCGCTGGGCGAGCCGCCCGAGGCCGCGTTTGCGCGCTTCGATCCGGTACCGCTCGCCGCCGCGTCGATGGCGCAGGTCCATCGCGCCCGATTGAGGGACGGAAGCGAAGTCGTGCTCAAGGTCCGCCGCCCCGGCATCCGCCGCGCGATGGAGGCCGACATGCGGCTGATCGCCGAGCTGGCCGCGCTGGTCGAGCGGGGCAGCGCCGAGGCGCGGCGCTTCGAGCCGGTGGCGCTGGCGCGGCAGCTGCGCCAGGCGATGCTCGAGGAGCTGGACTTCACCCAGGAAGGCCGCAACGCCGATCGGATCCGCGAGGACCTGGCGGGCCAGCCCGGCGTGCTCGTGCCCGGCATCCACTGGCAATGGACCAGCGAGACGCTGCTGGTGATGGACTATGTCGAGGGCGTGAAGCCGCTCTCGGCCGAAATACTGGAAGCGCGCGGGATCGATCCCGCGGCGATCGCCGCGCTGGGCGCCGATCTCGTCATCGAGATGGTGCTGGTCCATGGCCGCTTTCACGGCGATCCGCACCCCGGCAACCTGCTCTGCCTGCCCGGCGACCGGCTGGCGCTGCTCGACCTGGGCTCGATCGGCCATATCGGGCCGGGACGGCGCGAGGAGTTTCTGGGCTTCGTGCTATCGCTGGCCTGGGGCAATCCGCGCGCGCTCGCGGAGACGCTGGCGCTCTGGTCCGAAGGGCATGGCGTGCCGCGCGGCCGCATCGATCGCGCCGCCGAGCAGATCGTCCAGCGGCATGGCGGCGGGCGCATCGTCATGGCGGAGATGGTGCCCGATTTCCTGCGGCTGCTGCGCGAGGAAGGGCTGGTGATGCCGCCGGACCTGCTGCTGGTGTTCAAGGCGTTTGTAACGATGGACGGCGTGCTCGCGCGCATCGCGCCGGGCTTCGACCTGTCCGACGCGATCCGGCGGGCGGCGGCGCGGCTGGTGGCGGCGCGCTTCGCGCCGGGGCGGCTGGCGGCGAGCGGCGGCATGTTCGCCTGGACGCTGGCGGGGCTCGGCGACGATGCGCCGCGGCTGCTGCGCGCCGCGATCCGGCGGATCGAGGCCGAGCCGCCGAACGACACGGCGACCGCCGCCGCGATCCGGAGCGGTGCCGGCTGGATCGCCGCCGCGCTGCTGGGCGGGGCGGCGATCCTGGCCATGGCGCTGGTGCTTTAGGTTGAGGATTCCCATTCTTCCTTCGCCACCCCGGCCTTGAGCCGGGGTCCCGCTGCCTCGCTCACGGAAGAAGAAGCGGAATCCCGGCTCAAGGCCGGGATGACGGTGGAAAACAGGGGCAGGGACAGGAAAAGATGCGTCCCCAACCTATGCCATCACGTTGCGGCCGCGCGTCACCACCGCGGTGTGCCCCACGCTGGCCTTGGTGGTGCGCTGGGTGATCGTGTCCATGAACACCCAGTCGTTGCTCGCCTTTTCCGGCGTGAGGGTGAGCGCCATATAGCCGCGGCGGCTGGTGTCGCACCATTTCAGCTCGGGATTGGCGGCGACCAGGCCGGCGGCGATGATCTTCGGATCGGTGGTGGTGCTGTTCTCATAGCCCGGCGAGGTGACGCTGTGGCCGGCGAACTCCACGCCGGCGGGCTTGCCGTCCTGCCCCAGGTCGAACGCCCAGGCATTGTGGCTGTCGCCGCACAGCACGACGAGGTTCGCGCCCGCCGCCTGGGCGGACTTGAGGAAACGCGCGCGCGCCGCCGGGAAGCCGCCCCAATTGTCGAGGTCCGACGGCACGCCGAGCTTGCTGGCGATCACGCCCGACTGGACATAGGCGCGGGTGCGGGCCGGGGCATCCGGCTTGATCCAGTCGAGCGCCTGCTCGGGCATGCGCTGCTTGCCCATGATCGTGCCGAAGCCGACCAGCTGCCACTTCTGGCCGGCGCGCACCGACTTGCGCAGCGCGTGGCCGAGCCACACCTCCTGCTCGGTGCCGAGCATGGTGCGCGCGGGATCCTGCAATTCGCCGTCGCGAAAGGCGATCAGCGCCTTCTGCGCGTCGGCGGAGCGGAACAGCGGGGCGAGATCGGGCTCGTCGCTGCGCGCCAGCAGGCGGCTCTCGGTGCGGAACAGCGTGGCCAGGCCGCCAATGTCGTAGCTGCCCCAGGGCGTTTCCGAGACCGGCAGCCATTCCTTGAACGCCTGCAGCGCCGCCGCCTTGCGGACGCTCCAGTCGCCTTCGTCCGGCTGATGGTTCTGCGCGCCGCCTTCCCAGCTGTTGTTGGTCGATTCATGATCGTCCATCTGGATCAGCATCGGCTTGACCCGGTGCAGTTCCTGCAGATCGGGATCGCTGCGATAGCTGGCATAGCGCAGGCGATAATCGGCGAGATGGACCATCTCGGTCGCCGGCTCGGGCCAGCGATCCGCCACCGCGCCGCCGGCCGGCGCATAGCCGCCCCGCTTATATTCGTAGAGATAGTCGCCGAGATGCACCCACAGGTCGATATCGGCGCGTGCCGCGGCATGGCCATAGGCATTGAAGAAGCCGAACGGCATGTTCGCGCAGGAAAAGACGCCGATGCCGAAGCGGCCGACATTGCCCGCCGGCAGCGTCTTCGTCCGGCCCACCGGCGAGAAGCTGCCATCGGGGCCGACGAAGCGATAGAAATAGCTGGTGCCCGGCTCGAGCCCCTCGACGGTGATCTTGGCGGTGTGGTCGCGCCACGGGCCGGTGATCTGCTCGCCGCCCGAGGCGATCTTCGCGAAATCCGCGGTCTTCGAAATCTCGGCCCTGAGCTTCGCCGCGCCGCCATCGGCGGGAACATAGCGGGTCCAGAGCAGCATCGTGTCCTGCCCGGGCTCGCCGCTGGCGACCGAATGCGTGAAGCCGGTGGCCAGCGCCTGGGCCAGCGAGAAGCCCGGAATGGCCAGCGCGCCAAGGCCCAGCGTGCCGGTGAGGAGAAGCGAGCGGCGATCGGTGCGAAGCGTCATTTGTAGCGTTCCCGGACTATTTCATCGCAAGCCTTGCCGTGCTCTCGTGGCGAGTTCGTGACAGCGCGCGCGCGCGGCGCTAAGCACGGGTCAGAATTCACCGGGAAGGGTCCCTTCGACAATCATGCTGCATCTCCTTCCGCCCGGGGCGCCGCGCTCCTGATGGCAAGCAAGTCCGAAGTGCTGGGGAGCCGGACTGCTCGCCTTTCCGATCTGGTCGTCGCGATCGCCGCCTTGCCGCGCTGGTCGATCCTGCTGCTCGCCGCCGTGGCGGCGCGCGCGATCACCTTTGGCAATCCCGTCGTCCATATCGATGAGGAATTCTACCTCGTCACCGCACAGCAGATGCTGCACGGTGCCGTTCCCTTTGTCGATGTCTGGGACCGCAAGCCGGTCGGGCTGTTCCTGGTCTATCTGCTGCCGGCCGCCTTCGGCACGCCGGCGGGGATCTGGGTCTATCAGGCGATGGCGCTCGCCGCCGTGGTGGGCACCGCGCTGCTGATCTGGCGGCTCGCCGACAAGGCCGGCTGGAGCCGTGGCGGCCTGCCCGCCGCGCTCCTCTATCTGCTCATGCTCAATTTCGCCGACGGCCAGGGCGGGCAGGCGCCGGTCTTCTACAATCTGCTGACGGCCTGGGCCGTGCTGCTGATCGTGCCGCGCCCCGACGATGCGAGCGACGACCGCCGGCGCATCCACCGCGCCACCGCGGCGATGCTGATCCTCGGCCTGGCCATGCAGATCAAATATTCGGTGGTCTTCGAGGCGATCTTCATCGGCCTGTGGCTGATGTGGAACGAGATGCGCCTGGGCACCAGCATGGCGCACGTGCTGCGGCGCGGCGCGCTCTGGGCGGCGGCGGTCTGGCTGCCCACCCTCACCGCCTGGGCGGTGTTCATCCTGCTCGGCCATGGCGACCCGTGGTTCTATGCCAATTTCGGCTCGATCCTGGCGCGGCAGAGCGATCCGCCGATGGTGCTGATCCGCAACTTCCTGGAAGTGGCGCTGATGCTGGCGCCGCTGCTGATCGTCTCCGGGCTCTCGCGCCATGTGCCGGTGGGCGAGCGCCGCGAGCATCCGGTGCGGGCATTGCTCTTCGGCTGGCTCATCGCCGCGGTGATCGGGCTGCTCGTGTTCGGCACCTGGTTCAATCACTATGCGCTGCCCGTCCTGCTGCCCGCCAGCCTGTGCTGCGCCGGCTATCTGGGCGGCACCGAGACCGGCCGCAAATGGGTGGCGCCGCTGCTGCTGCTCGTGGCGGCCCTCGGCGGCGAAGCCCGGCTGGTCAGCGTGAAATTGCACCGCGGCAACGCCGCGCAGCTCCAGGCACTGGCCGACGGCATCGGACGCGGCCCGGGCTGCATGTACATCTATTCGGGCAATCCGATCCTCTACGGCTATACCGGCCGCTGCACCGTGTCGCCCTGGGTCTTCCCCAGCCATCTTTCGCGCGAGCGGGAGAATGGCGCGCTGGGCGTGGACCAGCTCCAGGAGATCGACCGCATCTTCACCGCCGAACGGCCAGAGATCGTGGTGATGCGCCCGGTCTATTTCGGCGAGCGCATGGCATCGCACCAGCTGGCGGTGCAGCGAATGGAGGCGCTGGGCTATCGCCTGCGCGGCCGCTGGCCGCTCGGCGACCTCAGCATCTCGGTCTATGCGCTGCCGGCGGCGCGCACGCCGGCGCCGCCGCGCCTCGCCTCGAGCAGGCCTTCGTAATAGGCCATCAGCTCGGCGGCATGGTCGGCGTCGCTGCGGACCTTGCCGGCGGCGACCCGGGCGGCGTTGCGCAGAATGGCCTGCTCGCGGGCGAACATGCGGCGGATCGCGCCGGCCGCCGAATAGGCGTCGCGCGCGCGATAGGTTTCGGCGAAGAGCGGATCGGCGAGCTCGGCGAAGCCGCCCTCGTCGGGCCCGATCAGCGGCAGGCCCGAGGCCAGCGCCTCGGAAGCGACCAGGCCAAAGGGCTCGGCGTCGGATCCGTGGATCAGCGCGTCGCAGCTGGCCATGATCCGCGAGAAACGCACCCGGTCATAGACCGGACGGAAGATCTTGATGTGCGGGCTGCCGGCGATGCGGGCCTCGAGCTGGCGGCGCTGCGGGCCGTCGCCGATCAGCATCAGGCCGACGGGCAGGTCGTTTGCCGCGGCCTCGACCGCGTCGATCACCAGCGGCCAGCGCTTCTCCTTGTGGTGCCGGCCCAGGCCGAGCAGCAGATGCCCCTCCGGCGGCAGGCCGAGCTGGGCGAGCAGCGCCACGCGCAATTTCTCGTCGCGCAGATCGGGCGAGAACCATTGCCGCTCGATCCCCAGCGGCATCGAGGCGTGGACATGCATGCCGCGCCGGCGGAACCGCTTGGCCAGCGCCGGGCCGTTGGTGACGAACGCGTCGTAATGCTCGAGGAAGCGGCTCATGTACCGCGTGTACCAGGCAAAGGCCCGCTCGACCTGGATCGGCGTCGCCACGCTGTCGAGCCAGCGCTGCGGATAGGCGCCGATATTGTCGCCATGCGCGAAGAACACCTTCACCGCGTCGCCCTGCCAGCGCGCCACCGTCCAGGCCGGGAGCCAGGGCGAGCTGGTCTCGACGATGTCGGGCCGCAGCATGTCGAGCAGCTTCCACACCGGCTCGTCGTGCACGAAGATGCCGTAGTTGCGATCGAGGATCAGCGGCGGCGCCTTGACCCAGAAGATCCGGCCGCCGCCGGGGCGCTCCTCGACGCTCGATTCGAGCGCCGGCGCGATGACGGTCAGCTCATGGCCCATATCAGCCATGATCCCCATCTTGCGGTCGAGATAGGTGCGCACGCCGCCACCGGTCGGCGAGTAGAACTCGTTGACGTCGACGATGCGCATCGTCCCTGCCCCTCAGTCGTCGAGCGGCGCGAAGCCGCCCAGGCCCCGGAGATATTGGGCCTTGATCGTGATCTGTCCACCACCGGGCCCGACATTGACCAGCGCCTGGCGCACCTTGGGGCGGCTGCGGCCGAGCTTCTGGTTGCTCGGGAAGCCGGCGCCGTCCTCCCAGAAGTTGAACTTGTTCTTGCCGTCGCGATCGTGGGTGAACAGCACCGCCCAGGTGCCCGGCCCCGGCGCGCGGATGCACAGCCGGACGGGGCCGGAGGCCGGCGTCTGCGCCCAGATGCGGCGGAACGGCTTGTTCTCCCGCTTGAGCGACGTGTCGTCGCGCAGGAAATCCTCCTCGTTCGGCGGATAGATTTCGAGCTTCAGCCGCCCGGTGCGATCCTTGAGGCCGGTGACGTTCACATAGAGCGGCACGCCGGTGCGCGTGGCGCAATTGCCGTCGACCGGATCCGGCTGCGCGGCCGCGGCGCAGGCCGGCGCCGCCGCAAGGGCGAGCGCGCCCGCGGCGCCGATGGTCGTCGGGGCGATCAGGGAACGGATCATGACTGCTTGTTCCTCGTGAGCAGGGCCTGCACGCTGAAGCCCCCGATCAAGGTGACATGGACGAGAAGAGTGAGGCCGGCGATCAGCGCCATCAGCTCGGACATGGCCGAGCCCTGGCCGATCACCACCCCGGTGATCGCGGCGAAGGCGGCCTCCTTGCTCGGCACCAGCGGCAGGCGCCAGACGAGCAGCCGGCCGGCCGCCATCATCAGCCACACGCCGATCGAGACGTTCGGCATCGCCAGGTGCCAGGCGATCGCAACGAGCAGCGATCCGGTGACGATGCGCGCGCAATGCACCAGGAACACCCACCACAGCTCGCGGCGGGGCAGCGAGAACACGCGCTTGGAGAAGAGCACGAACGGCACCGACATCAGCACCAGCACCACCACCGAGCCGAGCACCGCGCCCTTCCACTGCGGCGGCACCAGGCCCAGATAGAGCGGCAGGCCGAGGATCATCATGAGCAGCGTGATCGCGTTGCCGGCGATCGCCGACAGGATCATCACGTCCTTCACCGCGCCGAAGGGCGCCGCGACCATCTGGGTGCGCTGGCGCGCCCAGGCATAGAAATAGGCCTCGCCCGAATAGCCGAACAGCACTTCGTTCGAGATGCGCTTCTTGTGGAGCGCGGCCAGCCCGGCGAGCGGAATCTGCCACAGCCGCCGGAAGATCACATAGTCGAAGGTCGGCGGCCCGACATAATAGAGCGCGAAGACCAGATAGAAGAGCGGGTTGGCGGGCAGATTGCGATAAAGGCCCTGCAGCCCCGATCCGAACAGCTCGCGGCCCAGCGCCACGATCATCAGCAGCGTCAGCGCGCCGCCCAGAAACGCCGGCCAGCGGCGCTTGATCTTTTCGACGGGTTCGAGACCCGCAAGGTCGGGCGCGCCCGGGAGGGGGACGGCCTCGACAACGCTCGTGTTCACCGAAGCCTCCAGACCTGGTTCGTTCACCGATTCACATTCCGCCGCCCAAAAACGGGCATTTCCAGCACTTTATCCGCACCATGCGGCGTACAGCCCCCCAGTATACGCCAACACGAAAATGGCTGGTGGCAGCAGATTGCGGTTTATTGCGGGGGCGATTTGGGCTTAAGAGTGGCAATCCGCAAGACCCTATGTTGCACCGCACCCATTCCGAAACCGCTCAGCACATCCTCACCTACGCCCAGCAATTGCAGGGCGGCGGGGTGGAGCGGGCGATGCTGCGCATGGCCGCGGGATGGCAGGCGGCGGGGCGCCGGGTGACCCTGGTGCTGGGCAGCCGCGAAGGGCCGCTGGCCGCGGAGATCCCCGACGGGATCGAAGTGATCGAACTGGGCGACGGGCGCCACCAGGCACTGTTCCGGCTCGCGGACGAGATACGACGCGCACGGCCGGACCTGCTGTTCTGCCCGGGCAACCGCTATACCGGCGTCACCGCGCTCGCCCGGCTGCGGCTGGGCCGCGCCGCGCCGCCGATCGTGGGCAAGGTCTCCAACGCGCTGGTGCGCCCCGAGCTCTCGCGCGGCGCCGCCTGGCGCTATCGGCGCTGGCTGCGGCTGCATCCGCGCTTCCTCGATCATGTCGTGGCAATGACTCCGGCAATGGCGACCGAGACGATGGCGGAGATGGGCATGCCGCCGGAGCGGGTGGGCGTGATCGCCAATCCGCCCGCCCGGCCGATCGCCGGTGCCACGCCGGTGGCGCTGCCCATGGGCCGCTACCTGATCGGCGTCGGGCGGCTGGAGCCGCAGAAGCGCTGGGACCGGCTGCTCGACGCCCTGCCCCGGCTCGCCGACGCGCAGGTGAAGCTGCTGCTGCTCGGCGAGGGCGCCGCGCGCGCCGCGCTCGACGCGCAGATCGCGGCGCTCGGGCTGGGTGACCGGGTGATCATGCCCGGCCATGCCGGCGATCCGCTGCCGGCGCTCAGGGGCGCGGCAGTGGCGGTGCTGACCTCGGACTATGAAGGTGTGCCCGGCGTGCTGCGCGAGGCGCTCTCGGTCGGGACGCCGGTAGTATCCACCGAATCGAGCGTCGCGGTGCGCGAGATCGTCCATGCGCCGGAACTGGGCACGGTAATCGCCCGCGAGGATGGCGATGCATTGGTCGCCGCCCTCGATCACTGGCTGGCGCCGGACGCGGTGCGGCCCGCGCCGGTGACGGCCACGGGCGATCCGATCGCCGACTATCTCGCACTGTTCGACCGGATGGTGGACGGCCGCCGGCGCTGATCGGACTCAGCGCAGCTTCAGCCGCAGGCCCAGCCACAGGGTACGCGGCAGCGCCCGCTCGATCACGCCCGGACCGCTGATCCCGGCCTGCACCTCGGCATCGAGGAGATTCTCTGCGCGCGCCTGGAGGGCGAAGCCATGCGCGAGCGGCAGCGCCGCGGCGGCGTCGAGCGTGAAGGCGCCCTTCAGCGTGCGGCTGTTCTGGTCGTCCTCGAACTGCGGCCCGGCATAGCGGGCGGTGAGCGACGCCCCGGCATCGCCCCGCGCCCAGCCAAGCGTCGCGCTCGCCTGGTGCCGCGCGGTCTGGGCCGGGCGCAGGCCGTCGAGCGACGCCGCCACGCCCGAGGCCGACACCCGCGAATCGGTGAAGGCATAGGACGCGGCCAGGCTGAGCGGCCCCGCCGCCCAGCGCCCGTCGAGCTCGACGCCGCGGGCCGTTACCGCGTCGACGTTCCGCCGCTGGCGATAGAAGCCCGCCGCCGAGACGAAGCCGACCCCGGGGAAGCTGCCCGGCCCCTGCGCCAGCGTGACATTCGCGATCGCGCCGTCGAGGCGGTTCCAATAGCCGGTGGCGCGGAGAGCCAGCGCGGCGGCGGGGCGCCAGTCCATCCCGATCTCCGCCCCGACCAGCCGCTCCGGATCGAGCGCGGCATTAGCGGCGGTGGCGTCGGCCCCGGCCCGGAAGGGGCGGTAGAGCTCGTTGAGCGTCGGCAGGCGCCAGCCCCGATAGGCGGCCGCGCGCAGCGTCACGCCGCCCAGCCGATAGGCGGCGCCCGCGCGGCCGGTGGCTTCCCAGCCCCGGCGATCGGGGAAGCGGCCGTCCGTGATCACCGGACCGGGCGCGAGCGAAGTCTCCAGCAGCGAACCGTCCGCAATGTCCCAGTGATCGAGCCGCCCGCCCAGGCTGAGCGTGAGCGGCCCGCGCTCGTAGCTGGCATCGGCGAAGCCGCCGACGGTCAGGCTCTCGCCCCCCGCGACGCGGCGCCGGGTCGGGCTCCCGGCGACATAGGTGAACAGCTCCTCGGTCCGGCCGGAGACCCGGCGCAGGTCGCCGCCCAGGCGCAGCGTCACGCCGCCGCCGACGGGCGGGGCGACCTCCAGGCGCGCGCCCAGACCGGTGGCAGGCACGGCATATTGGTCGAGCGTCGGCGCGGCGACGGTGCGCGCATCGTTGACGCTGGCGAAGCCCGAGGCGAAGCCGCGCGTCTGGAGCCAGGCGAGCGCCGACCAGCCCCAGGCTCCGCGGCCGACCAGGCGCAGGCTGGCATCGGCGCCTTCGCTCTTCACTCGCGTGAAATCGACGCCGCGATCGCGATGGTCGGTGAAGGCGGAGAGATTGGCCTGGAGCTCGGTATCGGCGCCAAGGGCAGTGACGGCGCGCAGGGCGATGGCGGCCTGTTCATAGGGGGCCGGCCGGTCGGCGGGTCCACGATCCGCCGCGACGATCGGAGTGAAGCCATCGCCGCGCGCATATTGGCCGGCGAGGGTGGCGAAGCCGCGCCCGAGCTCGACGGCGCCCACCCCCGCGAGATCGAGGCTGTCGCGACTGCCGCCGAGCGCGTCGAGCGACAGGCGGCCAAGCTGCGCGGGGCTGCCGCTCTCCAGCTCGATCGTGCCCGCCAGCGCGCCCGGCCCGGCATAGCCGCTGCCCCCGCCGCGCACGATCCGCGCGCCGGCGAGCCTTATCGGGAGATAGGCGGGAAAGGCGACCCAGCCGCCGAACGGATCGGCCTGGGGCACGCCGTCGAGCAGCAGCAGCGCGCGGCTGGAGGCATTGCCGCCCAGGCCGCGCAGCGTGATCCCCTGCGAAGTCGGGTGGGCCGAGCGCGAATCGGAGCGGCGGAACTGGGCGAGCCCGGCGGCATCGCGCAGCGCATCCTCCAGCCGGCCGCTGGCGGTGCCGGCGATGCGATCGCGCGCGATCGTCACCACGTCATAGGCGGCGTCGCCCGGCGGCGCGGCGAGCCCGCGGCCGGTGACGATAATCGCGTCGGGCTCCTGTTCCCGTTCCTGCTCCTGCGCCAGGGCGGGGACGGCGAGCAGCAGGCCCGCCGCCAGCCCGGCGATCCTCACTTGGGCGCCACCGCGTCGGGATGAGCGGCGGCGAAGGCGGGCAATGCGGTGGCGGCGGCGTCGATCGCCACCAGCCGGGGGAAGGCGTCCAGCGGCGTCTCGAAGCGCCGGGCATTGTACATCTGGGGCACCAGGCAGAGATCGGCGATTCCCGGCGCGTCGCCGCCGAGAAAGGGCCCGTCCCCCGCCATCGCCTCCAGCGCGGCGAAGCCCTCGGCGATCCAGTGGCGCGTCCAGGCGTTCCGCCCCTCCTCGTCCACGCCCATTTCCTTCAGACGCCGCATCACGCGCAAATTGTTGAGCGGATGCGTGTCCGCCGCGACGACGAGCGCGCGGGCCATCGCCGCGGCGCGGGCATCGGGATCGGCGGGGATCAGCCGCGGCTCGGGATGGCGCGCGTCGAGCCACTCGATGATCGCCAGGCTCTGGGTGATCACCTTGCCCCCGGCCTCCAGCGCGGGAACGAAGCCCTGGGGGTTGCGGGCGAGATGCTCCGGCGAACGCTGCTGGTTCTCGAGCAGCATGATGTCGCGCCGGGCATAGGCCACGCCCTTCAGGTTCAGCGCGATGCGGACGCGATAGGCCGCCGAGGAGCGGAAATAGTCGTAGAGGATCATGCCGCACCCGCCGGCGGCTCGAGCGGCGTCGGCGCCCCTTCCTCATAGCCCCGTCGCAGCCGGACCCGCCATTTGAGCCGGGGGCTCTCCTCGTCGGCGGCGCGGGCGGCGCGCTCCGCCTCGCTCTCCAGCGCGACCTTGATCATCGCCACGATCGGATCGGCCAGCGCCAGGCCGAGCACGCCGAACAGCGTGCTGGCGAGGATCTGCGACGAGAGGGTGAGCGCCGGCGGCATGTCCACGGTGCGCCGGGCGACCATCGGAATCACGACATAGCCGTCGAAATTCTGCACGCCGAAATAGATGATGATCGCCCAGATGCCGGTCTCGGTGCCGGCGCTGAACCCCACCGAGATCATCATCACGCCGGAGATGAAGGCGCCGATATTGGGAATGAAGGCGAGCACGCCGGTGATGATGCCGAGCAGCAGCGCCATCGGCACGCCGGCCAGCCACAGGAAGAAGGCAGTGACCACGCCTTCGAAGAGCATGCCGAACAGGCGCCCGGCGAGCAGCCGCCGCATCGTCGTCGCCATGCGGCTGAGCGTGAGCGCGAACGAATCGCGCGCGTCCCTGGGCACCATCCATTGCAGGCCGCGCTCGTAGATGCGCGGCTCCAGCGCCACGAACAGGCCGATGATCACGATCATCAGCAGCGACGAGACGGCGCCGAACACCGAGCCCACCGCCGAGGTGAGCCGCCCGACGCTGCCCAGCGCCTGCTGGACGAGGCCGGTGAGATCGGAGCGGCCGGGCATCAGGCCCAGATCGGCCACCCATTGGGCGACCTTGTTCGCCTGCACTTCCAGCGTGGTGCGCAGCTGCTCGGCCTGGGCGGCGATCTGCACCCCGGTCAGGTAGAAGATGCCGGCGAAGAAGGCGATCACCAGCAGGACGACGATCACGATCCGCAGCGCGCGCGGGATCGGCAGGATGCGGCCGAGCAGCCGCGCGCCGCCATCCAGCATCGATGCGAAGACCAGCCCGCCGAAGATGATCAGGATCGGCTGGATCAGCAGCACGAACAGGGCGACCGCGATACCCAGGCCGAACCAGACGCTCGCCCTTTTCAGTTCGGCGCGGACCACCGGGTCGCGCAGCTCGTTGGGTCCCGGTTCCTGGACGACATGGACGTGATCGGAGGCAAGCGGATCGCTCATCATTGACTGTCCCGTTGCGGGTGAAGCGAGGTGCCGGCGCGGCCGGGGCGGAAGGATCGCGGCCAGGTCAGCGGATTCCAGCTGGCGCTGCCGTCGAGGCTGAAGGTGATGAACTCGGCGCGACCGCCGATATTCTCCCAGGGCACCGGGCCGCCCAGCCCGCCCTGCGCGAGCGGGAAGCGGCTGTCGGCCGAATTGTCGCGATTGTCGCCCATCAGGAACACCTTGTCCCGGGGCACGTGGATCTCGGGATAATTGTCCGCGCGGCCGGGGCGGAAGCCAAGGTCGATCGTGTCGTAGGAGCGGCCGCCCGGCAACGTCTCGCGGAAGATCGGCAGGCGGCAATATTGCCGGCCGGCTCGGGTGACGAGAAAGCCGGGATACTGGTCCTCGCTGCAGCGCGTGTTGGGATCGACGGGGATGTCGCGAGCGCCCATCGCCCGGCGCGGGATGGCCTTGCCGTTCAGATAGACGATGCCGCCCCTGACCGCGATCGTGTCGCCGGGCAGACCGATCACGCGCTTGATATAGTCGGTGTTGGTGCCGGGCGGCGTGACGATCACCACGTCGCCGCGCTCGGGCAGCCTGCCCAGGATGCGGCCGTGCATGAAGGGCAGCACATGGAAGGTCGGCGTGACCCAGCTATAGCCATAGGGATATTTGGTCACCACCAGCCGGTCGCCGACCAGCAGCCCGGGCAGCATCGATTCGCTGGGGATGAAGAAGGGCTTGGCGATCAGGCTGTGGAAGCCGAGCACCGCGAGCACGAGCCAGAGGATGCCGCGCGCCTCCGCCCACCAGTCGGTGCGCGGCCGGGCTTCGACCTCTTCCTCGAACGCTTCGTGACTCAACGCGAGCTCGTCCGCCCCCATCAACCTTCCTTCACCGCCTCGATCATCACCATGGCGAACGCCCAGGGATGATCGTCCGTCAGCGTCAGATGCACCATGGCGACGTGACCCGCGGGGGTGATGGCGTCAAGCCTCGCCTTCGCGCCTCCGGTCAATGCCAGCGTAGGGGCGCCGGAGGGCGCGTTGACGACACCGATGTCCTTCATGAACACACCCGCCTTGAACCCGGTTCCCACCGCCTTGGAGAAAGCCTCCTTGGCGGCGAAGCGCTTGGCGAGGGTGGCGGCATAGTTGTGCGGGCGGGTCCTGGCCTTGGCGATCTCCAGGTCGGTGAAGCTGCGCTGCTCGAAACGTGTGCCGAAACGGTCCAGCGACTTCTGGATCCGCTCGATATTGCAGAGGTCCGAGCCCAGGCCGAGGATCATAGGGTCAGCGCCAGAATGACGTTGCCGGCGGCAAAGGCGGCAACCGGCGAGATCACGAGAAGCGCCAGGGCCGTGCGCGGCCGACGATCCGCGATCGCAAGGGCTCCCGCGCCGACCGCAAGCCCAACCGCTACCGCCGGCATCGACTGCTGCCAGAAAGCCCAGTCGATGATCTCGCTGTCCGTCCCCAGCTTCGCCAGCGCGAACCAGACCGGGTGCAGCCCGGCAACCACCGCCGCGCCCATCGCACCGGCGGCGACCACTGCGAAGAGAATGCGCCTCACCGCGCCGCGTCCATCAGCGCGCGCATGTGGCGAATCACCGGGGCGAGGCCGTCGAAGATCGCCTCGCCGATCAGGAAATGGCCGATGTTGAGCTCCATGACCTGCGGGATCGCCGCGATCGGGATCACATTGTCGAAGGTGAGGCCATGGCCGGCATGCGGCTCGATCCCCGCCTTGGCCGCGAGCGCGGCGGCATCGGCGATCCGGCGCAGCTCGGCGGCGCGGTCCGCCTCGGCCAGCTCGCAATAGCGGCCGGTGTGGAACTCGACGACCGGGGCGCCCAGGCGCAGCGCCGCGTCGATCTGGCGCTCGTCCGGCTCGATGAACAGCGAGACGCGGCTGCCATTCTCGCGCAGCTTCGCCACCATCGGGGCGAGGTGATCGAAATGCCCGGCGACGTCGAGCCCGCCCTCGGTGGTGCGCTCCTCGCGCTTCTCGGGCACGATGCACACGGCATGCGGGCGGTGGCGGAGCGCGATCGCCAGCATCTCCCCGGTCGCCGCCATCTCCAGGTTGAGCGGCACCGTCAGCTCGGCGGAGAGCCGGGCGATGTCGTCGTCGGTGATGTGCCGGCGATCCTCGCGCAGATGCGCGGTGATGCCGTCGGCGCCGGCCTCGGCCGCGAGCAGGGCCGCGCGCACCGGATCGGGATAGCCCGAGCCGCGCGCGTTCCGCACGGTGGCGACATGATCGATGTTGACGCCCAGGCGAAGGCGGTCCCTCGCAGACTCTTGGAGCTTGGCGGTCACCCTTCGCGCCTCCCTATGCCGTGATCGCCCGGCTGCCCGGCTTGACCGCGGGGATCGCCGCCAGCTCGGGCGGGAGCTGGTCGGCCGGATAGGCGGGCACGTCCATCTTCAGCAGCGAGACCAGGGGCACGCCGATATCCGCCGTGCCGTTCGAGCGATCGACGATGCAGGCGGCGCCGAGCAATTCGCCCGGATGCCGGCGGATCGCGGCGATGCACTCGCGCGACGACAGGCCGGTGGTGACGATATCCTCGACCATCACGATCCGAGCGCCTTCGGGAATCTCGAAGCCGCGGCGCAGCTGGAACTCGCCGTCCTCGCGCTCGACGAACACCGCCTTGCAGCCCAGCGCGCGGGCCGTCTCATAGCCTGGGATGATTCCGCCGATCGCGGGGGAGACGACCATGTCGACCCGCCCGAACGATTCGCGGATCAGCGCTCCTAGTGCACTGCACACACGCTCGGTGCGTGCGGGGTCCTCGAAAATACGCATCTTTTGCAAGAAGATGGGAGAACGAAGGCCGGAAGACAGGATGAAATGGCCTTCGAGCAACGCACCTGCAGCACGAAACTCGTCCAGAATTGCGTTGCCTTCCAATGCTCGCTCCATCGTCGCCGGGATTGTCGATTTCCCTTAGGACCACCCTCCAACGACCGCAACGGGCGATCAAAAAGGGTTGAGAATGGATGCGTGGCTCGTATACGCCAGTTGCACTGGGGGTAATCCTTTCCCAGCCCGGGGCTCTTGCGGAACAGGGTGAAGATAGACGATGCGCATGCTTGGGTTGACTTCGATCCTCCTGGCGGCGGGGATGGCGTTCGCCACGCCCGCTTCGGCCCAGGAGCCTGTCGCGAACAGCGCGACTCCGGTCGCGAACAGCGCCGCGCCGGCCGCGACCGCCACGCCGGCGGTTGCCGATCCCACGCTCGACGCTTCGGGCCAGCCGCGGACCAAGGCGGCACCGGGCATCGGCCAGCCGACCGCCGACGCGATCACGCTGCAGGAGCAGGTGACGCCGAACGGCCGCGAGGCGCACAGATTCCACAACTATATCCTGCTGCCGCTGATCACCGCGATCTCGATCTTCGTGCTGCTCCTGCTGGTGTGGGTGATCTTCCGCTATCGCCGCGCCGCCAACCCGACGCCGTCGCGGACCGCGCACAACACCACGATCGAGATCATCTGGACGCTGGTGCCGGTGCTGATCCTGGTCGCGATCGCCGTGCCGTCGATCAGCCTGCTCGCCGCGCAGTTCAAGCCGGCGCCCAAGGATGCGATCACGCTGAAGGCGATCGGCAACCAGTGGTTCTGGAGCTATGAATATCCGGACAATGGCGGCATCCAGCTGACCGCCAACATGCTCAAGGAGCAGAGCCAGGTTCCGGCCGGCACGCGCTACCGCACCGATGCCGACGGCCCGCGCCTGCTCGCGACCGACCAGCGCGTGGTGCTGCCGGTCGGCGTGCCGATCCGGCTGATCACCACCGCACAGGACGTGATCCACAGCTGGGCGGTGCCCGCCTTCTGGATCAAGCTCGACGCGGTGCCGGGCAAGCTCAACGAGACGAGCTTCACCATCGACAAGCCGGGCCTGTATTTCGGCCAGTGCTCCGAGCTGTGCGGCGCGCGCCATGCCTATATGCCGATCGCGGTCGAGGCCGTGTCGCCGGCCGAGTTCGCGCAGTGGGTGAAGTCGAAGGGCGGCACCATGCCGGCCGAGGTCGCCGCCGCCGCGGCAGCCACGGCCACGGCCACGCAGAACGCCGCCGCGCCGGCCGCCGAGACCAATGCCGCCGCCGAACCGGCCGCCACCAACGAGACCGCGCCGGCCGCCAACGCCGCCGCCGGCAACATGACGGGCAAGTGAGACCATGACCGATATCGCCCTCCACGCGCATGATCATGCGCATGACCACCATGATGCCGATCACAAGCCGGGCTTCTTCGCCCGCTGGTTCATGTCGACGAACCACAAGGACATCGGCACGCTCTACCTGATCTTCGCGATCGTCGCCGGCATCATCGGCGGCGGCATCTCGGGCCTGATGCGCGTCGAGCTGGCCGAGCCGGGCATCCAGTGGCTGCCCTATTGGCTGAGCTTCCTGCACGGCAACGAGACCAAGTTCGACGACGCCATGCACTTCTGGAACGTGCTGATCACTGCGCACGGCCTGATCATGGTGTTCTTCATGGTCATGCCCGCGATGATCGGCGGCTTCGGCAACTGGTTCGTGCCGATCATGATCGGCGCGCCGGACATGGCGTTCCCGCGCATGAACAACATCTCGTTCTGGCTGCTGATCCCGGCGTTCCTGCTGCTGCTCGCCTCGCCCTTCGCGGGCGTCGGCGCGGGCACGGGCTGGACGGTCTACGCCCCGCTCTCCACCTATGGCGAGCCGGGGCCGTCGGTCGACATGGCGATCCTGTCGCTCCACCTGGCGGGCGCCAGCTCGATCCTGGGCGCGATCAACTTCATCACCACCATCTTCAACATGCGCGCGCCGGGCATGACCCTGCACAAGATGCCGCTGTTCGTCTGGTCGGTGCTGATCACTGCCTTCCTGCTGCTGCTGGCGCTGCCGGTGCTCGCCGCCGCGATCACCATGCTGCTGACCGACCGCAATTTCGGCACCGCCTTCTACGACCCGCAATATGGCGGCGACCCGATCCTCTACCAGCACCTGTTCTGGTTCTTCGGCCATCCCGAAGTGTACATCATGATCCTGCCGGGCTTCGGCATCGTCAGCCAGATCATCGCGACGTTCAGCCGCAAGCCGGTGTTCGGCTATCTCGGCATGGCCTATGCCATGGTCGCGATCGGCCTGGTCGGCTTCGTCGTGTGGGCGCACCACATGTTCACCACCGGCATGTCGGTCACCGTGAAGATGTATTTCACCGCCGCCACCATGGTGATCGCGGTGCCGACCGGGGTGAAGATCTTCTCGTGGATCGCCACCATGTGGGGCGGCTCGATCAGCTTCAGGACCCCGATGGTCTGGGCGATCGGCTTCATCTTCATGTTCACCGTGGGCGGCGTGACCGGCGTCGTGCTCGCGAACGGCGGCGTCGACGACTATATGCAGGACACCTATTACGTCGTCGCGCACTTCCACTATGTGCTGTCGCTCGGCGCGGTGTTCTCGCTGTTCGCCGGCTTCTACTATTGGTTCCCGAAGATGAGCGGCCGGATGTACAGCGAGCTGCTCGGCCAACTGCACTTCTGGATCTTCTTCGTCGGCGTGAACATCCTGTTCTTCCCGATGCACTTCCTGGGCCTGCAGGGCATGCCGCGCCGCTATCCGGACTATCCGGACGCCTATGCGCTGTGGAACCATGTCGCCACGATCGGCTATTTCATCATGTTCGCCTCGATGGTGATCTTCTTCGTGAACGTGATCTGGGCGCTGGTCGCGGGCAGGAAGGCCGAGGGCAATCCCTGGGGCGAAGGCGCGACGACGCTCGAATGGACGCTGTCGAGCCCGCCGCCGTTCCACCAGTTCGAGACGCTGCCGGTCATCGAGGACGGGCATCACCACTGAGCCCGGCCGCAAGGCTGACGCATGAAGCGCCCCGGAAGGAAACTTCCGGGGCGTTCTCATGTCCGGCGCCGCGCGATTTGGTCGCGCCAGGCATGGCATTGACCGCATGAATCGCGCCGTTCATCCTGGAGAAAGATGCGCAGGCGGAACGATGCCGGGAAATCCAGGGAGAAGCGAGATGAAGTTCCTGCCCGGCGCGCTCGCGCTGCTGTTCGCCGCCATGCCCGCCGCCGAGGCGCAGACGGCACCGCCGGCCAAGCCCGAAGCGGTGATCCAGCTGACGCCGTGGCGCACCCGCTGGGCGATCGAAGCCGAGATCGCCGGCAAGAAGGGGCTGTACCTGCTCGATACCGGCGCCGGCATCACCCTCGTCTCGCGCGAGACCGCGACGCGGGCCGGCTGCACGCCCTGGGGGCGCCTCACCGGCTACAACATGATGGGCAAGCGCTTCGACGGCCCCCATTGCGGCGAGAATATCGCGATCACGCTAGGCGGGATCGCCGCCAGGCCACCGATCACCGGGCTGGTCAACATGGCGGCGGACAATCCGAAGAACGCCGCCCTGGACGGGATCATCGGGCTCAACCTGTTCGAGGGCCGCACCGTGACCCTCGACTTCGCGGCCGGCACGATGACGCTCGAATCGGAAGCGAGCCGGGCGGCGCGCATCGCCGGCATGCGGCCGCTGCGCATCCGGCTGAAGCGCGAGATCGACGGCGGCGCGCTGGCGGTGATGGCCGCGGTACCGAGCAGGCTGGGCACTTTGTGGTTCGAGCTCGATTCGGGCAATGGCGGCACCGTGCTCGTCTCCAAGCCCATCGCCGAGCTGGTGGGGATGGACCCGAAGCTGGAAGACAAGCAGCCGGCCGATTTCGAAGTGCTGGGCGACATTCGCGCGACCACGCCCGATGCCTTCACGCCGGACATGATCATGGACGGCAATCTCGGCATGCCGTTCCTGCGCAACTGGGTGGTGACGCTCGACCTCGCCCGCGGCCTCGCCTGGATCGGCAAGCCGCCCGTGCCGCCCAAGCCGGCGATCCCGCTCGACCGCGCGGTGAAGCAATAGGGTCATCCGTCGTCGCCCCGCCCCATATGGCGGCCCGCAACGGAGGTGTTCCGAACGGAGCTGGAGCCCGGGAACTCGCTGCCTTGGGACCGAAGGGGGCCGGAGAGAAGCAGGGACGACGACACGCCAGCTTGGGCTTGCCGCCCTGGAATGAATCGACATTTGTGGCGCCCCGCCCGCTATCGTCACCCCGGCCTTGTGCCGGGGTCCACGGCGCCTCAAATCCAGCGCCAGGAGCTTCTTGCTTTCCGACAGCCTCCCGGTGGCCCCCGGCACAGGGCCGGGCTGACAGGATAGAGGGGGCCATAGCGGCTCCTCCACGCCGAATGTCGATCCGCCCCAGCCCTTGCAGGCGCGGTACCGCTTGGTATTCACCTGCATGCGCTATGTAGTTCTTTTCGCGCCCCAGCCGCTTCAGCTTGACCAGCTGGTATCGCGTGCGCCTGAAATGCAGTGGACCGCGCACCCGAGGCATGACGACCCCGCCAAATTCGAGTTTCACGGCATTTTAGGGGGCGAACACGTCCGGCTCTGGCCCTTTGGGCGGGACGACAGCTCCTGGGCCGAGGAACCGGAACGGTTGGCACGCATCCGGTCGATGGGCCCGAGCCGCGAGAATTATTTCGTGCATTTCCATGATGCAGCACAATTGAAGGCAGTTCTGACCGCGATCGCAGATGATCCGAATTTCCTGATCGACGACGACTATGATCTCTTCGTCCGCGGCGACGAATTCGCGGAATATTGCCGAACGGCCTCGGATACCAAATGGCTGATGAATGGGGACTTTGGTTGAATGGCCGGGGCAAACCGCCCCTTCCCCCTCGGTCAACCCGGCCCTATAGCCGGCGCACGACCATGAGCACCGCTTCCGCCACCGTCACCCTGCCCGCCGACTGGCGCGACTTCCTCGCGCTCACCAAGCCGCGGGTGATGACCCTCGTCGTCTTCACCGGGCTGTGCGGCATGCTGGCCGCGCCGGTGCCGATCCATCCCGTGCTGGGCTTCACCGCCATCCTGTGCATCGCGCTGGGCGCGGGCGCAGCGGGGGCGCTCAACCAATGGTATGAGGCCGATCTCGACGCCAAGATGAAGCGAACGCAGCAGCGCCCGCTGCCGGCCGGCCGGATGGAGCGCCAGTCGGCGCTGCATTTCGGCGTCGGCCTGGCGGGCTTCAGCCTCGCGCTGATGTATTTCGCGATCAACCTGGTGGCGACGCTCATCCTCGCCGCGTCGATCCTGTTCTATGTGTTCGTCTACACGATCTGGCTCAAGCGCCGCACGCCGCAGAACATCGTGATCGGCGGCGCGGCCGGGGCCTTTCCGCCGATGATCGGCTGGGCGGCGGCGACGGGCGACGTCACGCTGATGCCGGTGCTGCTGTTCGCGCTGATCTTCCTGTGGACGCCGCCGCATTTCTGGGCGCTCGCGCTGTTCGTGAAGACCGACTATGCCAATGCCGGGGTGCCGATGCTGCCGGTGGTGGCCGGCGAGAAATCGACGCGGATCCAGATCGGGCTCTACACGATCCCGATGATCCTATGCGCGGCCGCGCCCTGGCCGCTGGGGCTCGCCGGGCCGATCTACGGGATCGTCGCGGCGGCGATGTCCGGCCTGTTCCTCGCCATGGCGGTGCAGGTGGCGGCCCGCCGCGCCGAGCCCGGGGACGGCATGGCGCCCGAGAAGCGGCTGTTCAAATTCTCGATCCTCTATCTCTTCGTCATTTTCGGCGCGCTCGTCGTCGACAGGTGGTTCGCATGACCGATGATCTGATCCCGACTCCGTCCAAGGCCCCGGCGACGCCGGTCGAGGAGGCCGAGCTGATCCGCGCCCGCCAGCGCGGCCGGGCCCGGGTGATGGCGGTGCTGCTGGGCCTGTTCGTGGTGCTCGTCTTCGCGATCTCGATCGTGAAGATCCAGCTGGGCCATGCCGGATGATCCGCATCAGCCGGAACCTGCGCGTCGCGATCCTCGCCGGGATCGGCGTGTGCTCGATGACCGGCCTGGGCTTCGCGGCGGTGCCGCTCTACCGCATGTTCTGCGAGGCGACCGGGCTGAACGGCACCACCCAGCGCGGGGCCCGCGCCCCGGGCAGCGTCGGCCAGAAGATCACCATCGCCTTCGACAGCAACGTCGCCAAGGGCATTCCCTGGAAGTTCCAGCCCGAGCGGCGATCGGACACGATCGACATCGGCGGGCGCGACATGGCGTTCTTCACCGCCACCAACACCTCCGACCATGAAGTGACGGGCACGGCGACGTTCAACGTCACGCCGGTCTTCGTCGGCAAATACTTCACCAAGATCCAGTGCTTCTGCTTCACCCAGCAGACGCTGAAGCCGGGCGAGACGGTGCGGATGCCGGTGATCTTCTACGTGGATCCCAAGATCCTCGACGATCCCGACACGCGCGACGTGCAGGAGATCACGCTCTCCTACACCTTCTATCCGGCCGAATCGCCGGCAGTGAAGGAAGCCGCCGCCAAGGCCCATTGACGCCGGCGCCGGACGCGCGCGACTATTGTTGCGGGAAGCGATTTCGCACCGTAAAGCTTGCTGCAAAATAGGAGCAGGGAAGTTCGATGGCCGGGGCAAAGAATCACCAGTACCATATCCTTCCGCCTAGCGTTTGGCCGCTGTTCGGCTCGTTCTCGGCGCTCGTGCTCGCGTCGGGCGCGATCATGTGGATGCACGGCGCGCATATCTCCCCGGAGAAGGACAATGGCGGCGGCTGGGTGTTCCTGGCCGGCCTGGTCGGCGTGGCGTTCACCATGTTCGGCTGGTGGGGCAAGGTGATCGAGGAGGCGCATGCCGGCGATCACACGCCGATCGTGCAGCTCCACCTGCGCTACGGCATGATCCTGTTCATCGCTTCCGAAGTGATGTTCTTCGTCGGCTGGTTCTGGGCCTGGTTCGACTTCGCGCTCTTCCCTTCGCACGTCGAAGCGGTGGGCGGGCAATGGCCGCCCAAGGGCATGGAAGTGCTCGATGCCTGGAAGTTCCCGCTGCTCAATACGCTGATCCTGCTGCTCTCGGGCTGCACCGTCACCTGGGCGCATCACGGGCTGATCCACAATGAGCGCGGCGGCGAGAAGAAGGGCCTGTGGGGCCTGATCGGCGTGGGCGAGAACGACACGGTCAAGAAGGGCCTGTGGCTCACCGTGATCCTGGGCATCACCTTCAGCTGCCTGCAGGCCTATGAATATAGCGAGGCGCCCTTCCCCTTCCATGCCGGGTCCGAAGGCGGCTCGAGCTATGGCGGCGCCTTCTTCATGGCGACCGGCTTCCACGGCTTCCACGTGATCGTGGGCACGATCTTCCTGATCGTGAACCTGGTCCGTGCCTATCGGGGCGACTTCACGCCGAAGCAGCATTTCGGCTTCGAGGCGGCGGCCTGGTACTGGCACTTCGTCGACGTGGTGTGGCTGTTCCTGTTCGCCTCCATCTATGTCTGGGGCGGCTGGGGTGCGCCGGTCCACGGCTGACGTGACCGACGGCACGCACGGCATTTCCGGGGGAGGCGGTCCAGCATCGCCTCCCCCGATCCTTTCGGGGGCCCGGGGAGCCTGCCCGCGCTGCGGCGCGCCCACGCTGTTCCGCAGCTTTACGGGCTTTGCCGACCGGTGCACCGCCTGCGAGCTCGACTTCACCCGGTTCAACGTCGGCGACGGGCCCGTCGTGTTCCTTACCCTGGGCATCGGCGCGCTCGTCACGGCGCTGGCGCTATGGGTGGAGTTCGGCTTCCGGCCGGGCGTGCTGATCCATGCGCTGCTCTGGATCCCGATCACCACGGCGCTGGTGATCCTGGCGCTGCGCTTCTCCAAGGGCCTGCTGCTCGCGCTCGAATATCGCAACCGTGCGGGCGAAGGGCGCGTGCGGGGCGAATGATGCCGCGCCTGCCACTGATCCCGACGATCATCGTCACCCTTGCCGTCGCCGCGATGATCGGGCTCGGCATCTGGCAGCTCCAGCGCCGCGCGGAGAAGCACGACGCGCTGACGCTCTACGCCGCCAATTTCGACAAGCCCGAAATGGCCTTTCCCCGCCTGCCGGTGGGCGACCAGTATCTGTTCCGCCGGGCCAGCGCCTTCTGCCTCCAGGTGGTCGGCTGGCAGAGCCAGGGCGGGCGGGCCGCCGACGGCACCAATGGCTATCGCCATGTCGCGCAGTGCCGCACCGGCGCCGAGGGGCCGGTGCTGCTGGTCGACATGGGCGTGGCGCCCGATCCCAAGTTCCAGCCGGTGTGGCAGGGCGGGCAGGTGGCCGGCACGATCACCCATGCCCCCGATCACCGCCCGCTCCTCGCCGGGCTGTTCGACAGCGAGCCCAAGCATCTGATGCTGATCTCGGCCACCGCCGCGCCGGGCCTGGCGCCGACGGCGAAGCCCGACCTGTCGAGCGTGCCGAACAACCATCTCTCTTATGCGGTGCAATGGTTCCTGTTCGCGCTGGTCGCCTCGGTGATCTACCTGCTCGCGCTCAGATGGCGGCAGCAGCCCAAGGCGTGACGGGCATGGCGGGCGGCACGCCGCCAGGCCGGAAGGGCCTGCTCATCCTCGACCTCGACGAAACGCTGATCCATGCCCGCGAAACGCCGCTGGATCGTCCCGCCGATTTCGAGATATTCGGCTATCATGTGTACCGGCGCCCGCATCTGGATGCCTTCCTTGCCGCGTGCGCGGACTGGTACGACCTGGCGATCTGGTCATCGGCATCGGATCGCTATGTCGTCGAAATGGTGCGGCACATCTTTCCCGATCCATCCCACCTCCATTTCATCTGGGGCCGGAGCCGCGCCACGCTGGGCCGCCTGCCCATGGCCGACGACCGCCATTTCCATTACCCCGACGATCACCGGCATTATCTGAAGCCGCTGACCAAGGTCCGGAAGCGCGGCTGGCCGTTGGAGCGCATCCTGATCGTCGACGACACGCCGGAGAAGTGCGCCCGCAACTATGGCAATGCCATTTACCCGCGTCCGTTCGAAGGCGATCCGGAAGATGGCGGTTGCTGCTGCTCCAGGCCTATCTGCATGCGATGAAGGATTGCGCGAACGTGCGCCGCGTCGAGAAGCGGCGCTGGCGGGATGCCGCCCGGGGCATGATCGAAGGACGGGCCGGCTAAAGCTAGTCTTGCTTGCTGGCGCCCTCCACGCCCGCTAGGCCCCGCCCTCATGCAATATCAGAGCACCCGAGGCAGTGCGCCGCTGCTTGGCTTCCGTGACGTGACCCTTGCCGGCCTGGCGAGCGACGGCGGTCTATATGTCCCCACGCGCTGGCCCAGCTTCAGTCGCGAGGACATCGAGGGGCTGCAGGGCCTTTCCTATGTCGAGACCGCCGTCCGGGTGATGGCGCCGTTCACCGGCGACGATCTGAGCGAACAGGAGCTGCGCACGCTGTGCGAGCAGGCCTATGGCCGCTTCGCCCAGGCCGCGGTGACGCCGCTGGTCCAGCTCGACCATCGCCATTTCCTGCTCGAGCTGTTCCACGGGCCCACGCTCGCCTTCAAGGACGTGGCGCTCCAGCTGCTCGGCCTGCTCTTCGAGAAGTTCCTGACCGGCAGCAGCGAGCCGCTGACCATCGTCGGCGCGACGTCGGGCGACACCGGCAGCGCCGCGATCGACGCGGTCGCCGGGCGGCACGGCGTCGACATCTTCATGCTGCACCCCAAGGGCCGCGTCTCCGACGTGCAGCGCCGCCAGATGACCACGGTGCTCGCGCCCAATGTCCACAACATCGCGATCGAGGGCAGCTTCGACGATGCCCAGGCGATGGTGAAGACGCTGTTCAACGACGCGGGTTTTTCCGGCCGCTTCCGCCTCAGCGCGGTCAACTCGATCAACTGGGCCCGGCTGATGGCGCAGGTGGTCTATTATTTCTACGCCGCCGTCCGCCTGGGCGCGCCGGCGCGCAAGGTCGCCTTCGCGGTGCCGACCGGCAATTTCGGCGATGTCTTTGCCGGCTATGTCGCGGCGCGCATGGGCCTGCCGATCGAGCGGCTGGTCGTCGCCACCAACGTCAATGACATCCTCCACCGCGCGCTGGCGAACGGCGACTATTCGGCGGGCACCGTCACGCCGACCGCGGCGCCGAGCATGGACATCCAGGTGAGCTCGAACTTCGAGCGGCTGCTGTTCGATCTGGCCGGCACCAGCGTCGCCGAGCAGATGCGCGGTTTCGAGAGCACGCGTGCGATGCGCCTCACCAATGCGCAGCAGCAGGGCGCCGCCGGGATCTTCGCCAGCGACCGGATCGCGCCGGACGAAATGAACGCGGCAATGCGCTGGGCCGCGGCCGAAGCCGCGCAGGTGATCGACCCGCACAGCGCCATCGGCCTGGCCGCCGCGCGCCGGGCGGACATCCCCGCCCATGTGCCGGTGGTGACGCTGGCGACGGCGCATCCGGCCAAGTTCGCCGACGCGGTGGAACGCGCGACCGGCGTGCGGCCGGGGCTGCCGGCACGGGTGGGCGACCTGTTCGACCGGCAGGAGCGCTACGACGTGCTGCCGGGCACGCTCGACGCGGTGCGCGAATACATCGCCGGCATCGCCAAGCCGCGCCCTTAGTTCTTCCCCCAGCTTGTCTCGGGGAGGAATTGGCGTCTTCGCCGTATCCAATTAAAGACCCCCCATGGACCTTATCACTCTCACCGGCGAGCCCTGGGCCGATTATGGGCTGGTCGACAGCGGCCATGGCCGCAAGCTCGAGCGCTACGGCAAATATCGCTTCATCCGCCCCGAGCCCCAGGCGATGTGGGCGCCGGCGTCCGACAACTGGGACGCGCATGGCGAATTCATCCCCGGCTCCGACGAGGATGGCGGCGGCCGCTGGAACTATACCAAGCCGGTGCCGGGCGAAGGCTGGCCGCTCGCCTGGGAGGAAGTGCGCTTCACCGCGCAGAACACGCCGTTCCGCCACCTCGCCTTCTTCCCGGACATGGCGCCGGTCTGGCACTGGATGCGCAGCCAGGTCGACGGGATGGACGCACCCGAGTTCATGAACCTGTTCGGCTATACCGGCGTCGGCAGCCTGGCGATGGCGGCCAAGGGCGCGAAGGTCACCCATGTCGATGCCTCGAAGAAATCGGTCGCCGAGGGCAAGGCCAATGCCGCGCTCTCGGGCATGGAGGACCTGCCGATCCGCTGGATGATCGACGACGCCGCCAAGTTCACCGCGCGCGAGGTGCGGCGCGGACGGCGCTATGACGGGATCATCCTCGATCCGCCCAAATGGGGCCGCGGCCCGAACGGCGAAGTTTGGAAGCTGGAAGAAGGCCTGCCCGGACTGATCGCCGACACGGCGAAGCTGCTCGACGCGAACTCGTGCTTCCTGTTCCTGACCGTCTATGCCGTGCGCATGTCGGCGCTGGCGATCGGCGAGCTGCTGCGCCAGCATGTCGCGCACCTGCCCGGCAAGGTGGAATGCGGCGAGCTGGCGGTGCGCGAGGAAGCGCGCGGGCTCGAGCTGCCGACCGCGATCTTCGCGCGCTGGAGCCGCTGATGGGCCTCTCGGTCTTCCTCGCCACCGCGGTGGCGGACACTGTCGAGGGCCGCCGGCCGGGCGGACGCCATGCGATGCTGATCTATGTCTCGGCCGACAGCTTCGAGGAAGCGCAGGCCAAGGCCGCCGGTGTCGCACTCGGCACGGGCTGGATGCTGGTGCGGCTGGAAAAGGGCATGGAAGTCGCCGACCCGGGCGCGACCGACGATCCCGTGCTGCGCGCCGCCGCCGCCGATGCGCTGGCGGAGGGCTCGGCGATGGTCGTCTATGGCGACGAACTGCCGCCGGAGGCTTAGTCGTACGGACGGAGGGGCCGCCACTCCCGCGAGTTCCAGTTGGCACGCCGCGCGCCAAGGCCCGACGCATGGTAGCTGCGATCGTCGGTCTGGATCAGTGCGACAAGCGTCCTGCCAAAGAGAAGATGGTCCCGCGCTGCGGACTCCAGGATATCGAGCAAGCCATGCGCATATGCCGCATCCTTCGAAGCGAGCCGGTGAAACCCGTCAATGACCAGCGCGCTCCGCTCGGAAGCGCCAAAGGGATAGTCCCTCATCCCGTCGTTCAGCGCATCGAGCTTCCCTGACCAGGGTGCATAGCCGAACTGGTCCTCCCAGTGCAGCAGGTCGGAGAATTGCCGTTCGAAGCTCGACATGCTTTCGCGGCACGATATTTCAGCCAGTTCGTAACCCAGCGAAGCCAGATCGGCCCGCGCCCGCGCCAGGATCTCCGGATCATGGAAGAGATTCACTGCGCCGTTCTGCAGCAAATGCCAATCCGGCCGCCCCTGACAGTCGGCTTCCGTGAACATCAACTCCGCCCCATCCGCACCGCCGCGCCCGCGACGAACGGGCAGCCCGCGACCAGCAACAGGCTCACCGCGCCGAGCAGCTTGAGCGCGCCCGGCTGGTCGGCAGTGGCGCCGAAGATCAGCAGCGGCACGGCGAAGGGCAGCATCACCAGTCCGGCGAGCGCACCCGCCCCGCGCAGCCCGGCGACCAGTGCAGCGGTGGCAACGCCCAGCGCCGCCAGGCCCGGCGTGCCGATCAGCAGCGCAAGCAGCAGCGGGGCCAGTGCATCACCCGGCAGCTGGAGCAGGCCCGCGGCGATCACCGTCGCGGCGAGCAGCGCGGGCGCGAAGCCCAGCCAATGGCCGGCCACCTTGGCGGCGGCCACGCCGGCATCGGGCAGCCCGCGCACCGCGAGCTGGTCGAGCATCCCGCTCTCCAGGTCGGGCGTCACCAGCCGCTCGACCGGCAGCAGCGCCGCGAGCAGCGCCGCCGCCCAGATCACGCCCGGCGCGATGCGGCCGAGCAGCTGCGCATCGGGGCCGACCGCGAAGGGAAAGAGAATCGCGACGAGCAGGAAGAAGACGACCGGCAGCGCCAGCCCGCCCGTGCTCCAGGCCCGCCGCAGCTCGCGCCGGATCAGGGCGGCATAGAGGCTCACAGCGCCACCTCGCGCGCATCGGGCAGCGCGACCGGCAAATGCGTGGCGACCAAGGCGATGCCGCCGGCGGCGCGGTGCCCGGCGATCAGCCCCTCGAGCAGCGCGATCGAAGCGATATCCAACCCATTGGCGGGCTCGTCGAGCAGCCAGACCGGTGCGCCGCTCGCCACCACCCGTGCCAATGCCGCCCGGCGGCGCTGCCCGGTGGAAAGCAGGCGCACGGGCACCGGCGCCAGATCGGCCAGCCCCACCGCCGCCAGCGCTTCCGGCACGGCATCGGGCCGGCCATCGATCCCGGCCCAGAAGCGCAGCGCCGCGCCGAGCGGCAATTCGGGATCGAGCGCCGGCGCCTCGGCCATCAGGGCGCGCGCGCCTTCGCATTCGATGCTGCCGGCAGCGGGCGCGAGCAGCCCGGCGGCGATGCGGATCAGGCTCGACTTGCCGACGCCGTTCGGCCCGGTGACCAAAGCCGCCTCGCCCGCCGCGAGCGCGAGGTCCAGCCCCTCGAACAACAGCCGCCCCCCGCGCAGACAGGCGACACCGCGCAGGGCCAGGCGCGTCACTCGGCGCTGTCCTCCAGCGCGTGCATGTCGTCGTCGGAAAGCCCGAAATGATGGCCGACCTCGTGCACCACGACATGGTTGACCAGCGATTCGAGCGTCACGCCAGTATGCACCCATTCGTCGAGCAGCGGGCGGCGATAGAGATGGATCTCGTCGGGCATGGTCATGCCGTCCCAGGCGGATTTCTCGCCCAGCGGCCGGCCGCGATACAGGCCGGTCAGGTCGAACGGATCCTCGATGCCCATGGCGTCGAGCGTCTCGTCATCGGCGAAATCCTCGATCACCAGCACGATATCGGCGAGATGCGCCTGGAACGGTTCGGGAATGCGTGCGAGGGCGGCGCGGGCGAGGCGCTCGATCGCGGCGGCGTCTGGGGCTTGCCCGGTCATGCCGGGGGGAATAGGCCGGACAATGGAGCTACGGCAAGGGAGGCAATGATGGTGGCGCGTCTGACGGATGGACTTCGCGAGGAATCGCTCGCGGCGCTGCCCGACTGGCAATGGGATCCGGCGCGCGACGCGATCACCCGGCACTTCGCGTTCCGCGACTTCAACCAGGCCTTCGGCTTCATGGCGCGCGTCGCGCTGCTCGCCGAGAAGGCGGACCATCATCCCGAATGGTCGAACGTGTGGAACAAGGTCGACATCCTGCTGACCACGCACGACGCCGGCGGCCTCTCCACCCGCGACATCCAGATGGCGCAGGCGATCGACGCGCTGCTCTAGGTTGAGGACTCATATTCCTCCTTCGTCACCCCGGCCTTGAGCCGGGGTCCCGCTGTCTCGCCAGCGCAAGAAGAAGCGGGATCCCGGCTCAAGGCCGGGATGACGGTAGAAAATCAAATACTTGTTTGGGTTCTCAACCTAGGGCCACGACTCAATCAGCAACGCCCGTCATCCCCGCGCAGGCGGGGATCCAGGATAGTAGGGGACGATCGAAGCGATCACGCGGATGCTTGCCGGAAACGGCAAAGCGAGCCTCGCCGTCCTTGCCCTTGGCCCTGGATCCCCGCCTGCGCGGGGATGACGGTTGAAGGGATAGCGAGGATGACAACGGAGAATATGAGTCCCCAACCCAGGGTCCGTTCTCCATACCGGCAATGGCCGGCGCGCTCTGCTTGCAATGTAGGATTTCGCCTGCTTGGCCGGTCCGGCCGGGCTCGCGTCCGGCCGCTCTTTGACCGGTAGGCGAAGCAGGATCCCGCGAGCCCAGCATCGTTGCGCGCCGCGCGGCGGGAAGCCGTTGCGAGCGCGACCTTCGCGACCTTTCCCGCCTGCTTGGCGCTATCAGCCTAGGATCCGCAGTGCAGCTTGCTGGCGCGCGCATAGTCCGCCGCCAGGCGGTCCGTGTCGGCAGCATAGGGCCTGGGCAGCTCGGCCTTGATCCGGGCCCAGACGGCCGCGCCGCCGGGCGTGCAGATCACCCGCACGAAATCCAGGCCCTGGCCCTGCTCGTAATGCGCGCGGGGCATCAGCCCCTCCTGGACGCGCTGCCAGACCTGATAGGTCGCCCAGCCATGCTCGCGCATCAGATAGTCGAAGCGCAGCTGGTCGGCGGGATCGAGCGGCCGGCTGCCGTCCATGCCGGCCCGGAACATCTCGGCGATGTCGCGCGAGCCATAGATCGACGCGCGAAAGGCCGCCCATTGCGCCTGGGTGTCGTTCGCCTCGCTGCGCGCCGCCACCCGGTTGCTCTCGTAGAGCTGGATCCCGACGAAGACGAGCGAGAGCACCACCGCGAGCGCGCTGACGATCTGGCCGACGAACGCCCAATATTCCATCCGGTCGCGGTGGAAGATCGGGCGCCGGGAGGCCGAGCCCTCCCGCCCGCTCACTTGAATGCCCGTTGCTGGAGCTTGCGCAGCGTGCCGGGCATCCAGCGCGCCATGAACCAGAGCCGGTGCGCGGTCTTGCCGACGCGGGTGTGCACTGCCTTGCGCGCGTCCAGCATGTGGCGGACGGTCTTCACCACTTCGTCGACCGGGGTGATCTCCAGCCCGGCGGCGCGCACCGATTCGCGCACGTTGCGGTTCGAATCCTGCGTGACGTGGTTGAGCAGCGGCGTCTCGATGAAGCTCGGCATCAGCGAGCCGACATAGATGCCCTCCTGTCCCCATTCGGCATTGAGCGCCTCGGCGAAGCCGCGCATCGCGAACTTGCCGGCACTGTAGATCGACATGCCCGCATTGCCCGAGATACCGGCGGCCGAGCTGGTGACGATCATCGCCGATCCCGGCGTGGCCTTGAGCAGGCCGTGCGCGGCGCGCGCGCCATGGACGACGCCGTTGATGTTGATCGAAAGGCCGCGATCGATGTCCGCGTCGGACATGGTCTCGAGCTGGCCGCCCACCGCGATCCCGGCATTGTTGAACAGGAAGTCGAGCCGGCCGCCGCTCCGGCTCGCGAAATCGGCGAGCGCGGCCTGCCATGCGTCGCGGTCGCGCACGTCCATCGCATAGGTCTCGGCCCCCGGGATCGCAGCCTTTGCCGCCTCCAGCCCCGCCGCGTTGACATCGGCCAGGCCGACCAGCCAGCCGTCCGCTGCCAGGCTCTTCGCGACGGCGAGGCCGATCCCCGATGCGCCGCCCGTGATGAATGCCGCCTTGGCCATTGCCTCGCCTCTCCTGTCTTTGACCTTTGCCATTTCATCCCGCACAAAGCGCCGCGATGCCAGAGCAAAGCCGCTCCGTTACCTTCAAAAATGTCAGCAAGGTCTGGCCGGGGGGCGTGAGAGCCGTGGACGGCGTGTCGCTGGACGTGGCGGCGGGCAGCTTCGTGGCGCTGGTCGGCGCCTCGGGATCGGGCAAGTCGACGCTGCTCAAGATGGTCAACCGGCTGATCGTGCCGAGCGAAGGCGCGGTGCTGGTGGGCGAAGCGCCGGTGGATGCCGGCCCGGCGCCGGCGCTGCGGCGGCGGATCGGCTATGTCTTCCAGAATGTCGGCCTGTTCCCGCACATGCGGGTGGGCGAGAACATCGCCATCGGGCTGCGGCTGGCGGGCGAGAAGGAGACGGCGGCGCGGGTCCTCGAGCTGCTCGACCTGGTCGAGCTGCCGCCCGAGACGGCCGGGCGCATGCCGGACGCGCTTTCGGGCGGGCAGCGCCAGCGCGTGGGCGTGGCGCGGGCGCTGGCGACGGGGCCGGGCATCTTGCTGATGGACGAGCCCTTCGGCGCGCTCGATCCCGTCACCCGCGACGGGCTGGGCAAGGCGATCCGCGCGCTGCACGACCGGATGGGCCTCACCACCATCCTCGTCACGCACGACATGGCCGAGGCGCTGCTGCTCGCCGATCGCGTGCTGGTGATGGAGAAGGGCCGGATCGTCGCCGATGCCACGCCGCGCGAGCTGCTCGCCGGCAAGGGCGGCGCGGCGGCGGACGCGCTGGTCGCCGTGCCGCGCGAACAGGCGCACCGGCTGGCGGAGCTGGAGGCGTGAATCCGCTGGCCCGCGTGCCCGAGCTGCTTGCCCAGCATCTGCTGCTGGCGCTGGCGGCGCTGCTGCTCGGGCTGGCGATCGCGCTGCCGCTGGCGGTGATCTCGGCGCGCAACCGGCTGGTGGGGCGCGTCGCGCTGGGCTTTGCCAGCCTCGTCCAGACGATTCCGAGCCTCGCCCTGCTCGCGCTCTTCTATCCGATCCTGCTCTCGCTCTCGACGCTGGTCGGCGGCGGCATTCCGGCGCTGGGCTTCCTGCCCTCGCTGCTCGCGCTGTCGCTGTACGCGCTGCTGCCGATCCTGCGGAACGGCGTCACCGGGCTGGCGAACATCGATCCCGCGGTGATCGAGGCGGCCGACGGCGTGGGGATGACGGCGGCGCAAAAGCTGCGCCTGGTCGAGGCGCCGCTGATCCTGCCGGTGCTGATGGCCGGCATCCGCACCGCCGCGGTGTGGACGATCGGTGCGGCGACGCTGTCGACCACGGTGGGTCAGCCGAGCCTGGGCGACCTGATCTTCGCCGGCCTCCAGACGCAGAACTGGTCGCTGGTGCTGACCGGCTGCATCGCCGCCGCGGCGCTCGCGCTGGCGGTGGACGGGCTGCTGGGACTGGCCGAGCACGGGATCGCGAAGCGGAAGCGGGGGCTGGCGTGGGGCGGCCTCGGCACGCTGCTGGTCGCGATGGCGCTGGCGCTCGTCCCCGCGCTGCCGGCGGCACGCGGCACCGTCACCATCGGCGCGAAGGGCTTTTCCGAGCAATATATCCTCGCCCGGCTGATCGGGCACCGGCTGGAAGCGGCGGGATACAAGGTCCGCTACCGGGAAGGGCTCGGCTCCGCGGTCGCGTTCAGCGCGCTCGCGAGCGGCGATGTCGATGTCTATGTCGATTATTCGGGCACGATCTGGACCAACCAGATGCGGCGCAGCGACGTGCCGCCGCGTGACGCCATCGTGCGCGGCGTCGCGGACTGGGCCCGCGACCGGCACAAGGTGACGCTGCTCGGCTCGCTGGGGTTCGAGAACGCCTATGCCTTCGCGATGCGGAGCGACGATGCCAGGAGGCGCGGCATCGCCAGCATCGCCGATCTGGCGCCGGTCGCGGGCAGCCTGAACCTCGCCACCGATGTCGAGTTCCTCGAACGGCCCGAATGGGCGGCGGTGAAGAAGGCATATGGCCTGAGCTTCAAGTCCGCCCATCCCTATCAGCCGACCTTCATGTACCGCGCCCTTGCCTCGGGCAGCGCGGACGTGATCCCCGCTTTCTCCTCGGACGGCAGGATCGCGGCGGACCGGCTGACCGTGCTGGCCGATCCCAAGGGCGCGATCCCCGGATATGATGCGATCCTGCTGCTCGCTCCCGGCCGCGCCGACGACCTGCGCTTCCAGGCGGCGCTCAGGCCGCTCATCGGCGCGATCCCGGTCGAGCGGATGCGGCGGGCCAACTATATGGTCGATCGCGACGACGACAAGGCAAGCCCCGACGCGGCCGCCCGCTGGCTGGAGCGTGGACTAGCCCGATGAATTTCTGTTATCGCTACCAGAATATAAGAAAGAGGAGAGTGAAATGCGGCCAGGCCTGAAGCTTCTGCTGTCGACCACCATGATCTGGGCCGCATCGCCCGCTTTTGCGCAGCATGCGCCGACAACGCTGTCTGGCCAGCAGATCGCCAATCCTGCCAAATGGCCGACCGCCGGCTCGCAGGGCCTGGTCGACCCCGCGACCGAGAAGTTCGTCACCAACCTGATGGCGCAGATGACGCTGGAGGAGAAGGTCGGCCAGATGATCCAGGCGGACATCGGCGCGATGAAGCCCGAGGAACTGCGCCAGTATCCGCTCGGCTCGATCCTGGCGGGCGGCAGCTCGCCGCCGCTCGGCGCGCCCGATCGCTCCCCCCAGGCTCCCTGGGTCGAGACCGCCCGGGCCTTCCGCAAGGTGGCGATGGAGCCGCGCGGCAAGCACCAGCCGATCCCGCTGATCTTCGGCATCGACGCCGTGCACGGCAACAACAACGTGATCGGCGCGACGATCTTCCCGCACAATATCGGCCTCGGCGCGATGCGCGATCCCGCGCTGATCCGCCGCATCGGCAAGGCCACCGCCGAAGAGACCGCCGCGACCGGGCCCGACTGGGCGTTCGGCCCCACGCTCGCCGTCCCGCAGAACGATCGCTGGGGGCGCAGCTATGAAGGCTATTCGGAGGACCCGGCGGTGGTCCGCGCCTATGCCGGCGAGATGATCCTCGGTCTGCAGGGCGCGCCCGGCACGAAGAACCGCATTCAGCAAGGCCGTGTCGCGGCGTCGGCCAAGCATTTCCTCGGCGACGGCGGCACCTTTGACGGTATCGACCAGGGCGATACCCGCCTCTCGGAGGAAGCGCTGATCGGGACGCACGCCCAGGGCTATGTCCCGGCGATCCAGGCCGGCACGCTCACCGTGATGGCCAGCTATTCGAGCTGGAACGGCGCGAAGATGCACGGCAACACGTCGCTGCTCACCGATGTGCTGAAGGGCCGGATGGGCTTTCAGGGCTTCGTCGTCGGCGACTGGAACGGCCATGGCCAGGTGCCTGGCTGCACCAAGGAGGATTGCGCCCAGACCTTCAACGCCGGGCTCGACATGGCGATGGCGCCGGACAGCTGGAAGGGCCTGTTCGAGAGCACCGTCCGCCACGCCAGGGACGGCACGATCCCGATGGCCCGCATCGACGACGCGGTGCGCCGCATCCTGCGCGTGAAGGTGAAGCTCGGCCTGTTCGATCCCGCCCGGCCCTATGAGGGCAAGGCCGGCGTGCTGGGCAATGCCGAGCATCGCGCGATCGCCCGCGAAGCGGTGGCCAAGTCGCTGGTGCTGCTGAAGAACCAGGGCGCGTTGCCGATCAGGGCATCGGCGAACGTGCTGGTCGCCGGCCCGGGTGCCGATTCGATGGCGCAGCAGACCGGCGGCTGGACACTGAGCTGGCAGGGTGACGGCAACGACAATTCGATGTTCCCCAATGGCCAGACGATCTTCGCCGGCATCGCCGAGGCAGTGAAGGCCGGCGGCGGCACCGCGACGCTCTCGGCGGACGGCAGCTTCACCGCCAGGCCCGATGTCGCGATCGTGGTGTTCGGCGAGCAACCCTATGCCGAGATGCGCGGCGACATCGCGACGCTGGAGTTCCAGCCCGGCGACAAGCAGGCGCTGGCCATGCTCCGGAAGCTGAAGGCCGCGGGCGTGCCGACCGTCTCGGTGTTCCTCTCGGGCCGGCCGCTCTGGGTAAACCCCGAGATCAATGCCTCGGACGCCTTCGTCGCCGCCTGGCTGCCGGGCAGCGAAGGCGCGGGCGTCGCCGACGTGATCATCGGCGACAAGGCGGGCAAGCCGCGCAAGGACTTTCATGGCACGCTGTCGTTCAGCTGGCCGAAGGGCGCCGGCCAGTTCACGCTCAACAAGGGCGATCCGGGCTATGATCCGCTGTTCGCGCTCGGTTATGGGTTGCGCTACGCCGCGCCGGGCACGGTCGCGACGCTGGGCGAGGAGCCCGGCTTCGACGCCTCGGCGCTCAACACCAGCGTCTATTTCGCCAAGGGCGTGACGCCCAAGCCCTTCGCCTTCGCCACCGAAGCGAAGATCACCCGCGCCCCGATCGATGGACCGCAGACCCAGGAAGGCGCGCAGCAGCTGAGCTGGACCGGCGGCCCGGCCCGGCTGAGCATCGGCGGCGGCGCGCCGATCAACCTTGGCCGCGAAGCCAATGGCGACCTGTCGCTGGCTCTCACCTACCGCCTCGATCGCGCGGCGACCGGCGCGGTGACGCTCGGCATGGGCGACGGCAAGGGCCTGGATGCCACTGGCCTGTTCACCGGCGAGACCGGCAAGTGGCGCACGGTGAAGATCCTGCTCAAATGCTATCAGGCGAACGGCACCGACATGCATGCCGTCTCGGCCCCGGTGGTGATCGGCGCCTCGGGACCGCTGGCGTTCAGCCTGGCCGATGCGCGGATCGTGTCGGATCCCGCCAACTCGATCTGCCCCGGCGCCAAGTGACGATGATGGCGGGCGATCGGATCGAGACGGTCGCGATCGCCCGCGGCCCCTATCGCGCCGAGCTGATCACGCTCGGCGCGGCGCTGCGCGTGCTCGAAGTGCCGGACCGCCTGGGCAATCCGGCGAATGTGGTACTCGGCTTCGCGGACCTCGAGGAGTATCGCGGGCCGCCGCGCTTTTACGGCGCGGTGACCGGCCGCTATGCCAACCGCATCGGCGGGGCGCGTTTCACGCTCGACGGCGTCACCCATCGTCTCGCGGCGAATGACGGAGCGAACAGTCTTCATTCGGGGCCGTTCGGTCTCGACCAGCAATATTGGGATCTGACGGCGCGATCCGAGGACTCGGCCAGGTTCCGCCACATCAGTCCCGCGGGGCATAACGGCTTCCCGGGCACGCTGACGATCGAGGTCCAGTACGTGATCGAAGCGGACGGGCTGGCGATCCGCCTGACCGCGACCACCGATGCGCCAACCGTCGTGAATCTCACGCATCATGCCTATTTCAACCTGGCCGGCGAGGCGAGCGGAGCGACGATCCTCGATCACCTGCTGCGCATCCCCGCACGCCGGACCACCGCGATCGACGCCGGGCTGATCCCTACCGGCGCGCTGGCCGAGGTGACCGGCACGCCCTTTGATTTCCGCATGCCCAGGCGAATCGGCGCGGAGATCGATGCGGACGACGAGCAGCTTCGGCACGGCCAGGGCTATGACCATAATTTCGTGATCGACGGCGCGGACGGGCGCGTCCGCCGGGTGGCGACCTTGTTCGATCCCGGCTCGGGCCGCGTGCTCGATCTCCATTCCGGCGAGCCCGGACTGCAATTCTATTCGGGCAACCACCTTGCCGGCGGCGCGCCGGGAACGAGCGGGCAAGGCTATGCGGCGCGTGCCGGGCTCTGCCTGGAGCCGCAGAAATTTCCGGACAGCCCGAACCGGCCGGACTTTCCCTCGCCCCGGCTCGATCCGGGCGCGCCATACCGCCACGACATCGCCTTCCGGTTTCGCACCGCCGCCAGCATCGAGGAGGCGTTCGCTTCCTGATTTCCTTCCCCGGCAGAGGAGGAAGGGCCCGCGTCATTGCTCTTTCCGGTCGGCCTGGAAGATCTTGTTCACGATGCGCCACTCGCCATCCGCCTTTACCAGCGAGAGATAGTCGACAAAGCGCACGCTCGGATAATCGAGCACCACCTTGGCCATGCCGGCATTGCCGGTAACGTCGAGACTCTCGATCCAGCGCCTGCGCTGCGCCTCGTCCACCGCCGGCTTTCCGGTCGCCGCGGCGGCGATGAAATCGGCCAGCGTCCGCTCGGCGAAGCTCCCGTCGCGGTTCCAGTAGAGCATCGCCTTGGGATGAAAGGCCGCGCCGAACTCGGCCGCGCTGCCGGTCGCATGGCCGGCGAGATAGTGGTTCACGGCGGCGCGCGCGCCGGCCTCGTCCTTGTCCTGCGCATGGGCGAGCGGGGCGGCGAGGATCAGGCTGGCGGCGAGGATCAGGGAGCGCATGAAGACCTCCGGTTGCGGGGAGGTCTCCAGCCTGGTCCATGCCATGGGGCCGCGCACCCGGCCCGGGCCGAACGCCCGGCGGACGGGACGAACGGCACTCCGGGCTCCTTCCGCTTCCCGGGCGGGAAGCGGGATAGAGGCTATAGCGTCGGCTTGCCGTCGATGCGGCGCGGCACGCCCGCATCGCCATCGCGCAGTTCGGCGGGAAGCAGCGCCGCCGGCAGGTCCTGATAGGCGACCGGGCGCAGGAAGCGATCGATCGCCAGCGTGCCGACCGACGTGCTGCGGCCGTCCGCCGTCGACGGGAACGGCCCGCCATGGACCTGCGCGTCGGTCACTTCGACACCGGTCGGCCAGCCATTGGCGAGGATGCGGCCGGCCAGCCGCTCGAGGATCGGCAACAGCCTGGCCGCGGTCTCGGTATCGGCATCCTCGAGATGCAGCGTCGCGGTGAGCTGGCCTTCGAGCAGCGAGACGACGCCGAGCATCTCGTCCAGATCGGCGCAGCGCACGAGCAGCGAGGCGGCGCCGAAGACCTCTTCGGCATGGCTGGGATCGGCGATGAAGTCCGCGCCGGTCATGGTGAACAGCGCGGCACGCCCGCAGCTGGCCGAACCTTCCTGGCCCTGGGCGACCCGAGTCAGCCCCGGCGCGGCGGCCCAGCGGGCCACACCGTTCTCATACGCCTTGAGGATGCCGGGGGTGAGCATGGTCTGCGCCGCCACGCCCGACACCGCTTCGGTCGCCGCGGCGAGGAAGCGGTCCAGCGCCGGGCTCTCCAGCGCCAGGACGAGGCCGGGATTGGTGCAGAACTGGCCGGCGCCCATGGTCAGGCTGGCGATATAGCCCTTGCCCAGCGCCTCGGCCCGCGCTTCGAGCGCATGCGGCAGCAGGAATACCGGGTTGATGCTGCTCATCTCGGCATAGACGGGGATCGGCACGGGACGGTTCGCGGCGATCTTCATCAGCGCCGTGCCGCCGCCGCGCGAGCCGGTGAAGCCGACCGCCTTGACCCGCGGATCGGAGACGAGCGCCGCGCCGACTTCATTGCCGGCGCCGTTGATCAGCGAGAATGTGCCTGCGGGCATGCCGGTCTTCTCGACGGCGCGAGCGATCGCTCCGGCCACCAGCTCCGACGTGCCGGGATGCGCGGAATGCCCCTTCACGATCACCGGACAGCCCGCGGCGAGGGCCGAGGCGGTGTCGCCACCCGCGACCGAGAAGGCGAGCGGGAAATTCGAAGCGCCGAACACCACGACCGGGCCGAGCGGGATCATGCGCAGGCGCAGGTCGGGCTTGGGGGCAGGCTGCCGATCGGGGATCGCGTGATCGATGCGCGCACGCAGATACTCGCCGAGGCGCAATTCCCTCGCGAAGAGCCGCAACTGGCCCGACGTGCGGCCGCGCTCGCCGGTGAGGCGGGCGTGCGGCAGGCCGCTTTCCTGCATCGCGCGCTCGGTGAGCGTCTCGCCCAATGCGTCGATCTCGTCGGCGATCGCCTCCAGAAAGGCGGCACGCTGCTCGCGCGGCAGATTGGCGTAGGCGGGGAAAGCGGCCTCGGCGGCAGCCGCGGCAGCCTCGACATCTTCCCGCGTCGCCATGTCGAAGCTCGGCTCCAGCGACGCGCCGGTCGAGGCGGCAACGGCCCGAAAGCCCGGCCCATCGCGGCGCACCCGCTTCGAAGCAATGAACAATTCGCCGGTCAGCGCCATGCCTGCTCTCCTGTCTTTCCGATTTACGTTAGCGGTAACATTGCCCATGCGGGACTTAGGCAGCGCCGTGCCAAAAAGCAATCGGGCGCGCCTGCGAAGTTGGGGGGCGGAGCGATCGGACCGGTGCTCAGCGGGCGGCGCGCCGGCTGCCGACGCTGTTCACGGGCTTGCGCGCTTCCATCGTGTCCTGGAAACCGCGCTCGACCAGGCGGGCCATCGCATCGTGCGCGCGTTCGGCATCCTGCGCCTCGATCGCCTCGAGCACCGCGAGGTGCACCGGCAGCGCGTCGTGCGGGGCGGGCAGGTGCCGCTGCTTGAACGCGGTGGTCAGCTCGATGGCCGCGGCCACGCCGCTGGTGAGCGACATGATGAAATCATTGCCCGAAGCCTCGAGCAGCGCGGAGTGGAACGCTTCGTCGCAGCATCGCCCTTCCTCGGAGTCGAAGCCATGGCGATCGACGCCGGCGAGCCCTTGCTGCATCCGGGCAAGCTGCTCGGGCGTGCGGCGCAACGCGGCGAGACGGGCGGCATCGGGCTCGACGATGCGACGCAGCTCGAACAGGCTCTCGATCAGCGCATCGTCGGGCGCCCCGGCGAAGATCCAGCTGAGCACGTCCGGATCGAGCAGGTGCCATTCGCGACGCGGGCTTACCTGGGTGCCGATCTTCGGACGGGAATGGACCAGGCCCTTGGCCGCCAGAATGCGGATCGCCTCGCGATAGGCGGTGCGGGAGACCTTGAACTGCTCGCTCGCGGCGATCTCGCCGTCGAGGATCTCGCCCGGCGCGATCTCGCCCGAGACGATGCGGACGCCGAGCGTCCGGGCGACGGTGCCATGCAGGCGCAGCGAACGCGGCCGGGGCTTGCGCGAACGGGGCTTTCTTTCGGTGAGCTTGGAGGAAGCGCCTCGCATCGAATTTCCTAGGCGATGGCGAAGACGGAAGATTTCGTCTGCCAGCTGGGCATGGTCCGAATCCCTAGGCCCTTTGCATCCCACTGCCAAGAGCCGCGCCGATCGTAGGAAAAGTTGGAAATGCCGGGCACGCAAAACCGCCGGCCTTGGCGCGATGCCTTGGGAAAAGGCTGTAATATCATTGGCTTGTCGAGTTGGCGGAGACGGAGGGATTCGAACCCTCGATACGGTTTCCCGTATGACGCTTTAGCAAAGCGTTGGTTTCAGCCACTCACCCACGTCTCCGGATAACGGCTCGAAGGCGAGCGCTATAGCGAGGGGTTTCCGAGCAATCAACGCCCAGCTTGACGTGAAATCGACTCGATCCGCCGCTCGTTCATTGCCGGGACAGCCGCGCCCTCTATAGATCGGGCATCTGCTGGGCTGGGGTAATTCGACCATGCGCGTTCGGGATCTGGTGTTGACGGCGGCGACGGCCGCGCTCGCGATGGGCGCCGTGCCCGCCGCGGCGCAGCAGCAGATGACCACGGTCGATCCCAACACCGCGATCGATTCGGACCTGCACACCCCGCCGCCCGCGCGGGACCCCTATGCCGCCCCCGCGCAGCAGCGCCAGGACGCGCCGCCCGCGCAGGACGACCCCTATCCCGCGCGACAGCAGCCGCCCGGCCCCGCCGGCCAGGCCC
>NZ_JAPDIR010000010.1 GCF_029870595.1 Sphingomonas sp. CBMAI 2297 | reverse complement strand
GGCGCCTGCCGATGACGGTGCCGGTGCTGTCCGACGGGGACGAGGACGGGCGCGGCTGGCGCACCCGCTTCGTGATGCCGGCCGATGCGAGCATCGAGACCCTGCCCGATCCGTCCGCCGGCGTGCGGCTGCGCATGCTCCCCGCCCGGCGGATCGCCGCGCTGCGCTTCACCGGCGTCGACAGCGACGGCCAGCTCGACGCGCACGAGGCGGAGCTGCGCGCCTGGATCGGCGACAACGGCTTCCGTCCCGCCGGGCCGGTCGAGCATGCCTTCTACAATTCGCCTTTCACGCCCGCGCTCCTCAAGCGCATCGAGGTGCTGATCCCGCTCGCGGCGTAGCTGTTATATATTGCTAATACACCTTGGATGGGGTATGACGGCTGCCATGCTGAACCTGATCTCGATCCTAGTGGGCATCATTGCCCTGCCGCTCATGCTGATCGCGCTGATCCCGTTCCTCGGCTGGCTCAACTATATGGTGATCCCGGTGGCCGTGGTCGGCATCGCGCTGGGGGCGCTTTCCGATTCGAACACCGGGCGCAACCTCAACATCGTCGTCGCGATCGTCGGCATCGTTCGCCTCTGGCTGGGCGGCTTCATCTTCTGATCCGCGCCGTTCGCGCATGAGAAAAGGGCCCGGCGTCGCCGCCGGGCCCCTCTCTGCCTGCGTGGCAAGCTCTTAGCGGCAGCGAACGTCGCCGCGATCGACCGACGAGCCCAGCGCCGCGCCCGCGGCCGCGCCGAGCAGCGTGCCGAGCGTGGCGTTGCGGCCGTCCGACAGCGCGTTGCCGAGCAGACCGCCCGCGACGCCGCCCACGATCAGGCCGGTCGTGCCGTCCGAGCGGCGGCAATAATAGCGCCCGTCATTGCCGCGATAGACGCGGTCGTTCCGGGTCAGGCGGCGCTCGCGATAATAGCGGCCGTCGCGATAATAGTCCGCCGGATTGTAATAGCGCTCGCCCGGGGGCAGGCGGTTATAGTCGTAGTTGCGATAGCGGCGCCAATCGCTCCGCCACTGGCGGTCGTCGCGACGGTCGCGGCGATCATAGCGATCGCGGTCGCGCCAGTCCTGCGGGGCGGCGGCGGTCACGGCCGCGCTGGTCGCGAGCGGCGCGTTGGCGATGGGGGCCGCGCTGGCGGGCGCCACGGCAAGGCCGGCGCCGGCGATCGCAACGGCAAAAAGGATACGCATGGGGAGTCCTCCTTATGGTTCCTGCCATCCAACGTACCGCAAGGAGGCGAGTTGCGTGAACGGGAAACTACTTCCCGTTCATCGCACGGCCATGGCTCAGAGCCGCTTGTCTCCCGGATAGGCGAAGAGCAGGTCGCTGCCCGCCTCGGCATGAAGGCTGGCGCTGCCCTGGAGCGTCACGCATTCGCCGGCGCGAAAGGCCACGCCGTCCACCACGCCTTCGCCGCGCAGCGGGATCAGCCAGCCGGTGACGTCCTGGGGCAGGTCGAGCGTGCGCGGGCCGCCTTCCCAGCGCTCGAGCACGAATTTCGGCCCCTCGACCAATATCTCCCGGCCGTCCGCGACGCGGCCCGGCATCGGGTGCGGCACATAGGGGACGGGATCGGAGACGGCGATGCCCTGGTCGAGATGGAGCTCGCGCGGGCGCCCATAGTCGTAGAGGCGATAGGTGGTCTCGCTGTTCTGCTGCACTTCGACCAGGGTGATCCCGGCGCCGATCGCGTGGATCGTGCCCGAACCCGAATAGAAGAAGTCGCCCGCCTTGACCGGCTTCCAGTCGAGCAGGTCCTCGATCGAGCCGTCGAGCGCGGCGGCGCGCAGCGTCTCGCGGTCGACGGGCCGAATGGTGCCCAGCGCGATCGTCGAATCGGGCTCGGCATCGAGGATCACCCAGCATTCGTCCTTGCCGCGCGGCAGCCCGGCGGCGTGCGCCTGCGCGTCGTCGGGATGGACCTGGACCGACAGCTTCTCGCTGGTGAAGAGATATTTGATCAGCAGGTCGGGCGTGCTGTCGCCCGGCGTCTGGAACCAGATCTCGCCCACCGGCCCGCCGTCCGCCGCCGGATCGGGGAAGCCCGGCCAGAGCGTGTGGCGGCCCCAGGGTTTGTCGACGCGGTGTGTGGCAAGCAAGGTCGCGGTCACGAATTTCCTCCCGAATCAGGGCTCGCTAGCGCAACGCGCGGCGCCTGTCGCGGGTCCGCCGCAATCCCGCCGCGAAAAGGATTGTTTGACGCCACTGGACCGGGCTAAGACCCCCACCCATGCGTACTCCCACCACCCGCGCGCTCGCGCTCGCTCTTCTCCCGGTTCTCGCGCTCTCGATGGCCGGTTGCGCCAAGAAGGGCGGCAGCAAGGACCTTCCCTATGTCGCGCGCGACGTCGGCACGCTCTATTCCACTGCCAAGCAGAAGCTCGACCAGCATCAGTACAAGCTGGCCGCGGCCTTGTTCGATGAAGTCGAGCGCCAGCACCCCTATTCGGTCTGGGCCCGCCGCGCGCAGCTGATGGGCGCGTTCAGCTATTATCTGAACCGCGACTATACCGAGTCCATCTCGTCGGCGCAGCGCTTCCTCGCCGTCCACCCGGGCAATCGCGACGCGCCCTATGCCTATTATCTGATCGGCCTGTGCTATTACGAGCAGATCCAGGACGTGACGCGCGACCAGAAGATCACGCAGCAGGCGCTCGATTCGCTGGGCGAGCTGACCCGCCGTTATCCGAACACCAAATATGCCGCCGATGCCCGCCTGAAGATCGATCTGGTCCGCGATCACCTCGCCGGCAAGGAAATGGAGATCGGCCGCTTCTACGAGACGCGCGGCCAGTGGCTCTCGGCGACGCTGCGCTTCCGCACGGTGGTCGACCAGTATCAGACGACCACGCACGTGCCGGAGGCGCTAATGCGCCTCACCGAATCCTATCTCGCGCTCGGCGTGCCCGAAGAAGCGGAGAAGGCCGCGGCCGTGCTCGGCGCCAACTATCCGGGTACCGACTGGTACAATCATGCCTATAAGCTGATGCAGGCGAACCAGGGCAAGCTGAAGCAGGCCGAGACGGCGACCGCCAAGCCCGCGAGCTGATGGCCGGGGCTTTCGTTCTCGTTAAGTTCCTGCGATAGAAGCAGGCGCATGCTGACTGCGCTGGCCATTCGCGACGTCGTTTTGATCGAGGCGCTCGACCTGGAGTTCGGAGCGGGGCTCGGCGTGCTCACCGGCGAGACCGGGGCGGGCAAGTCGATCCTGCTCGATGCGCTGGGGCTGGCGCTGGGCGCGCGCGGCGAGACCGGGCTGGTGCGCCAGGGCGCGGCGCAGGCGGTGGTGACCGCGACCTTCGACGTGCCGGCGCGGGACGGCGAGGTCGCCAATCTGTTCCATCAGAACGGGCTGGAGCTGGAGCCGGGCGAGCCGCTGATCGTCCGGCGCATCGTCAAGGCCGATGGCGGCAGCCGTGCCTTTCTCAACGATCAGCCGGCCTCCGCCGGCCTGCTGCGCGAACTGGCGCCGCATCTGGTGGAGATCCATGGCCAGCATGACGATCGCGGGATGCTCAATCCGCGCGGCCACCGCGCGCTGCTCGACGCCTTTGGGCGCTGCGATCCCGGCCCGGTGGCGATCGCCCATCGGGCCTGGCGCGACGCCGAGGCGGCGCTCGCGGTGGCGCGGGCCGAGCAGGACCTGGCCGAGCGCGACCGCGAATGGCTGGAACATGCCGTCGCGGAGCTGCGCGCCCTTGCTCCGGAAGCGGGCGAGGAGGCGGTGCTGGCCGAGCGCCGTGCCGCCATGCAGCGCGGCGAGAAGATCGCGGGCGAGCTGCAGGGTATCGCGGAGCTGCTCGACGGTTCGGAAGGGGGGGTGAGCCAGCTTCGCCAGGCCGCACGCGTGCTGGAGCGGATCGCCGGGGATCACGAGGCGCTCGCCGAGGCGCTCGCCGCGATCGACCGCGCGATCACCGAGGCCGCCGACGCGCAGGACCGGGTGGATGCCGCCGCCGAGGCGCTGGCCTTCGATCCCGCCGCGCTCGAGGCGGACGAGGCCCGGCTGTTCGAGTTGCGCGGGCTGGCGCGCAAGCACCGGGCCCAGCCCGACGAACTGCCGGCGCTGCTCGAGGAACTGGCCGGCCGGCTCGAACGGGTCGAGAGCGGCGGGGCGGGGATCGCACGGCTCGAGGCAGTGGTGGCCGACGCGCACCGTGCCTATGCCGACGCGGCGAAATCATTGTCCGCGCTGCGCGCCATGGCCGCCGCCCGGCTGGACGCCGCGGTGGCGACCGAGCTCAAGCCCCTGAAGCTCGACGCCGCGCGTTTCCGCACCGTGGTGGAGCCGCAGGACGAGGCGAGCTGGTCGTCCTTCGGCATGGACCGGGTGGAGTTCGAAGTCTCCACCAATCCGGGTGCCCCCTTCGCGCCGCTGGTCAAGATCGCCTCGGGCGGCGAGCTTTCGCGCTTCATCCTGGCGATGAAGGTGGCGCTGGCCGAGGAGGGCGGGGCGCGGACGCTGATCTTCGACGAGATCGATCGGGGCGTCGGCGGCGCAGTGGCGAGCGCGATCGGGGAGCGGCTGGCCCGGCTGGCCGACACGGCGCAGGTGCTGGTGGTGACGCACAGCCCGCAGGTGGCGGCGCGCGGCGCCCGCCACCTGCTCATCGCCAAGAGCCATGACGGGACGGTCACGCGCACGGGAGTCACGCCGCTCGACGCGGCGGCGCGCCGCGAGGAGATCGCCCGCATGCTCTCCGGGGCCGAGATCACCGACGAGGCGCGTGCCCAGGCCGAGCGGCTGATCGCGGCTTAGGCTGGGACTCATATTCTTCTTCGTCACCCCGGCGCAGGGCCGGGATGACGGTAGGGGCGACGATGAGTCCTCAATCTGGCCGATAGGTCCGCACCGGATGCCGAGGCGAGCGGCTCAGGAGCGGGCGAGCTCGTGCATCATGTCGCGGCGAATATCGTCCTGCCGTGCGCGGATCATGCCGGGGATCAGCAGTGCGTCGATCAGCACCCAGACAAAGCCGATCAGCACGAAATAGGACAGGATCTGCAGGACGGCCGAGACCGGCCGGCCCAGATAGAAGCGATGGGCGCTGACGAACCAGAGGAACAGCCAGAGCAGATAGGCCACCACCACGCTCGGTGCGTCGTTGGTCACGCGCTGTTCGACCAGCGTCAGTTCGGCAATCGAGAGCGCCATCTGCTTCCTCTTCATCTCCGGCCGCGAATCTAGAGGCGCCGCCATATGCGTCAATCGATTCCGCCGACCCTCGGGTCGCCGCGCCGGAGCCGCGTTCTCCCGAAGATGAACGGAACTTCCGCGCGCACGACAGCTTGCGACACAAATGCACGGGGTTGGGGACAAGCATGCGACAGCCGCTCCCCATAACCGGTTTCAGGCCGCAGGGGCGGCCCGGTTTAAAAAGAGGAGCGTAAAATGAACAAGTTGACCCTGATGCTGGCCGGTCTCGGCATCGCTGCTTCGGCCGTTCCGATGACCGCGGCGATGGCCGCGCCGCATCCGGCGCCCGCCTATCAGGCATGGCAGTCGATCAACGGCCGCCAGGCGAATCTCGAGGCTCGCATCAACCAGGGCGTGCGCTCGGGCCAGCTCAGCCGCAGCGAGGCGGCTCGCCTCCGCGCCGAGTTCAACAGCCTGGCCCGGCTCGAGGCCCAGTATCGCCGCTCGCGTCCCGGACTGACGCTCGCCGAGCGCCGCGACCTCGATCGCCGCTTCGATGCCCTGTCGGCGCGCATCCGCGTCCAGAAGCACGATCGCGAGCGCCGCTGGTGAGGACTAGGTCGAGAATCCGAGCAAGTATCTGATTTCCTGCCGTCATCCCGGCTCAAGGCCGGGATGACGAAGGAAGAATACCTAGCGGGTTCCCCTTCCCCGATCCCCCAGGGGGAACCTGACCGGGACGGGCTCCGCCGAGAGGCGGGGCCCGTTGCCGTATCCGCTCAGCGCAGCGGCTTGCCGCTGTCCTTCCATTTGTCGAGAATTTGCGATTCGCCGTCATCCGCCGGCGTGGCGGCGGGCTGGGGCCTGGGCGCATAGCCGCCGATCGGCGTGCCGCTCTGGGCATAGGCCGGCTGGATGCTCTCGCGCGGCGTCGCGATCGGTGCGGCGGCCTTGCCTGCCATTGGCGGCGCCTGCGCCGGCGCCGGCATGGGCACCAGGGGGGCGATCACCGCGGCAAGATCGGTGCGCACATGCGGCTCGGGCAGCGGCTCGCCGCCGCGATAGGACTGGCGAAAGGCGGCGGCCGTGCCCCACCAGCCCTTCCAGCGATGGAAGAAATGCGCGCCGAACACGCCGGTCATCACCAGCCCGCGATTCCATACCGGAGTGACCGCATAGGTGTGATAGTGCGTGGCCATCCCGACCGGGGCGAATACCTGGCCGGCGAGCGCGGCGGCGGCGACGCGGCTGGCACGGTCCCAGGCCGCGCGGACGGGCGCGCGGTCCATCGCGCCGTCACAGGCGAAGCTGAACTGGCAGCCGCGCTTCTCCGATCCCTGGAACACGACGCCGCACACGGTTGCGGGAAAGGCCGGATGGCGCACCCGGTTCAGGATCACCTGCGCGACGGCGCGCTGTCCGTCGGCGGGCTCGTTCGCCGCTTCATAGTAGATCGCCGTGGTCAGGCACTGGAGCGCGCGTGCCTTGTCCATGCCGCTGCCGGCCAGATGGAAGGGCAGCGCCGGCTGGATGGATCCGTCGACCGGCGCATCCGCCGCGTCCGCGGGAATCGGCAGGTCGGGAAGCTTCGCCGTGCCGGTCGTGCCGGCGCCTACCGCGGCATCGTCGTCGACGGCATAATAAAAGGCGGCGCCGGGGAAATGATCCTCGGCCTCATAGCCGGTGACGACCGGCCTGGGCTCGGGCTTCGGCTTGCCGGCGGGGGCCAGCGCCTGGGCGGAGAAGCCGGCGCCGATCAGCGACGCGACGAGCGCCGCCGCGATCCCGCGTGCCTGCATCTTCGAGAAACGCCGCCAGAACAAAGTCGCGCCTACTCCGCCGGGCCTGTCGCCCGCGCGCGGCAATAGCGGATTTCAGCGCCCCCCGCGCCCCCGGATTTCCCGGCGTCCCAAGGCGAAACACTTGATGGTGAAGGTAATTTTTACCCTAATGGGCGCGGTGGCCGAGTTTTGAACGAAGCAGCAGGATCACCATCAGGTTCGCCACCATCCCGGCAACGAGCAGCGGCTCGACTGGCTTGCTCGGTCCCAGATAACCGGCGAGCGCAACCAGATAGACGCCGAGCGCACAGCTATTTGCGGAGCTCATTATCCATGCCGCGTTCTTCCCGGGCAACAGCGCGGACAACACCATCCAGGCGCCGACGGCGATACAGGGGCCCTTGAACAAAGGACTGGGCATCTGCCCATAGAGTACGCGCCACACGGTGAAGCCCCCGACGACCAGCGAGAGCAAGCGGAGCATCAGCAGCATCAAATCCCCCTTCCGGTTGCATGGGCAGCGTTAGCTGCATCGACATTTGGTGTGAAGGAGTCGCGATGGCCCCATTCGCCCGGCATCCCGACCTCCTTGCAAAGTAGGATTTCGCCTGTTTGGCTGATCCGGCCGGCCGCGCTGTCCGGCCGCTCTTTGGCTTGTCGGAAATATAGGATCGGTCCCGCGCAGCTTTGTTGCGCGGCGGGCGGATTCGCGCCCGGCATCCGCCGCGCAGGTTGTGGCCTTTGCGACCTTCGGACGCGTTTCGACGCTAGTCCCGCCCGCCATGGTAGGACGCGCGGAAGCCGTTCGCGAACTCGGTGAGCCGGCCGTCGCCGATCGCGGCGCGCAAATCCTGCATCAGCACCTGGTAGAACCAGATATTATGCTCGGTCATCAGCATCGCGCCGAGGATCTCGCCCGCGCGGACGAGATGGTGGAGATAGGCGCGGCTCCAGGTGGCGCAGACGGGGCAGGGGCATTCGGGGTCGAGCGGCCCCTGATCCTCGGCGAACCTGGCGTTGCGGATGTTGATCGGGCCGGTGCGGGTGAAGGCCTGGCCGGTGCGGCCCGAGCGGGTGGGCAGCACGCAGTCGAACATGTCGATCCCGCGCTCGACGGCACCAACGATGTCGTCGGGCTTGCCGACGCCCATCAGGTAGCGGGGCTTGGCGGCGTCGAGCTGGCCGGGGGCGAAGTCGAGCACGCCGAACATCGCTTCCTGGCCTTCGCCGACCGCGAGGCCGCCCACCGCATAACCGTCGAACCCGACGTCGAGCAGCGCATCCGCCGAAGCCTTGCGCAGCCCTTCGTCGAGCGCGCCCTGCTGGATGCCGAAAATGGCGTTGTGCGCGGCATGGTCCTCGGCGGCGAAGAAGGCGTCGCGGCTGCGCTTCGCCCAGCGCATCGACCGCTCCATCGCCGCGGCCTGCACCTCGCGAGTGGAAGTGGTGGGGACGAGCTCGTCGAACGCCATGGTGATCGAGCTGCCGAGCAGCCGCTGGATCTCGATCGAACGCTCGGGGCTCAGCATGTGGCGCGAGCCGTCGAGGTGCGACTTGAACGCGACGCCTTCCTCGCTGCGGGTGGTCAGGTCCGCCAGGCTCATCACCTGATAGCCGCCCGAATCGGTCAGGATCGGCCGGTCCCAGCCCATGAACGCGTGCAGGCCGCCCAGCCGGGCGACGCGCTCGGCGCCGGGGCGCAGCATCAGGTGATAGGTGTTGCCGAGGATGATGTCGGCACCCGCGGCGCGGACATCGGCGGGCTTCATCGCCTTGACGGTGGCGGCGGTGCCGACCGGCATGAAGGCGGGCGTGCGGATCTCGCCGCGCTGCATCGCGATGGTGCCAAGGCGCGCCTTGCCGTCGGTGGCGTGGATGGTGAACTCGAAACGGGGCATGGCGAGCCCTTGCCTCCTTTGGCGGGGGAGCGCAACGGCGGGGGATGACCGCGAACCTTCTCGCCGACCTGCCCGACGCCCGCGCGGGCGAAGTCTTCACTGCGCTGCTGCGGCGCCCCGGCATCCGCATCGAGCGCATCGTCTCGCAGGGGCAGGCGACTCCGGCGGATGCCCCCATGGTGCAGGACCGGGACGAATGGGTGCTGCTGCTCGAGGGCGCGGCGGGGTTGCGCATCGAGGAGGAGGGCGAGCGCGTGCTGCGCCCGGGCGATCATCTGCTGATCGAGCGGGGCCGGCGGCATTGGGTGACCTGGACCGCCGGCGACCGCGCTACGGTGTGGCTGGCGGTGCATCTCGGCTGAGGTCGAGCGACCAGGTCTCGCCCATCACCGGCTCGCCGAACATCGTGTGGCTGGCGCTGTCGACCAGCTCGAAGCCCTGCGCGGCATAGATGCGCCGCGCGCTCGCGAGGATCGTGTGGGTCCACAGATCGAGCCGCGCATAGCCGGCGTCGCGCGCGAACGCGATGCAGTTGCGGACCAGCGCGTCGCCGATGCCCAGCCCGCGCGCATGACCCTCGACATAGAGGAGGCGCAGCTTGGCAACGCCGCCGCCGCCATCGGCGAGCATCACCGATCCGAGCATCTCGCCCCCGCGCTCGGCGACCCAGCATTGCTCCCGCCCAGGCTTGAAGTCGCGCAGGAAGCCGGTGGTGACGTCGCCCAGCAGCAGCTCCATCGGCCGCTCCCAGCCGTAATGCTCGGCATAGAAGATCGCCTGGCGGCTGGCGATCGCGCCCATGTCGCCCGTGCGGAGCGTGCGGATGGTCCAGCCGCCCGGGCCGCCCTCGATCAGCGCGCGCGCCGCGGCGAGATGGTGGCCGAGGAGCGGGCCGCCGCCGGGCCCCAGCGATTCGAGCTGGCGGCGGCTATGCGCGCGCGTGGTCGCGTCGAGCGCATCGAATGCCGTCCGGCCGGCGGGGAGCAGGACGATCGGGCGCCGGCGCGCATCTTCCGTACCGCGCTCGCGGGCAACCCAGCCGCGCTCCTCGAAGCGCTTGACCGCACGGCTGACATAGCCCGCGTCGAGCCCGAGCGCGTCCTGCAGCTCGATCGCGAGCACGGGCTGGCGACCGGCGATCTCGTAGAGGAGCCGCGCCTCGGCGACGCCCAGCTCGCTGTCCATGTAGCGCGGCGCGAGCACCGCGGCGAAGCGGGTATGCGCCCGGTTGAAGGCGCGGAATTGTTCGATGGCCTGTTCCATGCCGCGAGATTGCACGGATATAATTGATTGAGTCAAGTATTTCTGCGCCGAGCCTCGCCCGGTGCGATCGGCCCGCTGATCAGGGCACGAGGGTGGTGAAGACGAACACGCCGAAGATGACGAGATGCACCACGCCCTGCAGCACCGTCGTCCGCGCGGTGGCGAGCGACTGGGTGGTCACCAGCAGGGTCAGCGAGAGCAGGACGATGCCGCGCGAATCGAGGCCCAGCGCCAGCGGCAGGCCCTGGCCCAGCGACAGCACCGCCACCGCCGGAATGGTGAGGCCGATGGTCGCCAGTGCCGAGCCGAGCGCGAGGTTGAGGCTGGTCTGCAGCCGGTTGGCCATCGCCGCGCGGACCGCCGCCACGCTCTCGGGCAGCAGCACCAGCATCGCGATCACCACGCCCACCACCGCGTGCGGGGCGCCGGCCGCGGCGACGCCGTCCTCGATCGCGGGCGCGAGCGCCTTGGCGACCAGCACCACTTCGACGAGGCAGGCGGTGAGCAGCACGCCCGACAGCAGCGTCTGGCGCCCGCTCGGCGGCGGGGCATGCGCCTCCAGATCGGCGGCTTCCTCGTTCGGCGGCAGGAAATAGTCGCGGTGGCGCACGGTCTGCACGGCGACGAAGGTGAGATAGAGCAGCAGCGAGACGATCGCGACGAAGGCGAGCTGCGACGGCGCGTAGAAGGGGCCGGCCGAGGCGGCGAAATTGGGCAGCACCAGGGTCAGCACGGTCAGCGTGCACAGCGTCGCCAGCGACGCGCTGACGCCGACCTGCTGGAAGCTCTGCTCGCGGTGGCGCAGGGCGCCGAGCAGGATGAACGCGCCGATCAGGCCGTTCAGGATGATCATCACCGCCGAGAAGACCGTGTCCCGCGCCAGCGTCTCCGCGCCGGACTTGCCCTGCAGCATCAGCGTGAGGATCAGGCCCACCTCGATCACCGTCACCGCCAGCGCGAGCAGGAAGGTGCCGAAGGGCTCGCCCACCTTGTGCGCGATCAGCTCGGCATGGTGGACCGCGGCCAGCACGGTGATGATCAGCACCAGGCCGAGCAGCAGCGGCGGGATGTCGACCACGCCGCCGAAGAGTATGCTGGCCGCGCCCGCGAAGGGCGGAAGCCAGATCCAGGTCCAACGCAGTCGTTCCATGCCCGTCACTCTACAGACGGGGGCCGTGAGTTCAACGACCGCGAGGGTGGCTTTGGCGGATCAGCGGAAGATTTCGGGGGAGATTTCCGGCCTGCCTTCCATCCAGCGAGTCGCGCTGGGCGTGAACAGCAAGCCATAGGCGAAGATATGGGCCAGGGCCGCCAGCGCCGGGATCACCTGCGAATCGCTCGCCGTGCCGTTGACGAAGGGCATGATCGTCATGGGCAGGCCGAGGAAGAACAATGCGATGCTGATCCACATCGCCACTTTGCTCCGCCACAGGGAAATCTGCAGCGTGAGGAAGGCGGCCACCATGAACCAGGCGGCGAACACCAGCATGAGCAGGACTGCCGGATTGGCGCTTACCTTCGCCATGTGATCGCGCGTCGCATCCCATTTGAGCGCGCCGTCGAGCAGGTTCGCGAGCAACGCGGCGAAGGTGATCCGCTCGAAAAGAACGATCGATTGCGGCCGCATTCCCTTCCCCCTGCCACGATATGACATCGCCCCTCAGCGGCGCGCGGCGACGTGCTCGATGATGTCCTGCGGCGTGCGGAACAGCACGTCGGGCCGCATCGCGATCAGCAGCTCTTCCGCGGCATAGCCCCACAGCACCGATCCGGCGCGCATGCCCACTTCGCGCGCGGCATCGATGTCGCGGGTCTCGTCGCCCACCGCCAGCACCTCATGGGGCTTCACGCCCATCTTCCTCAGCACGCGGCGGAACTTGGGCGCCTTGCCGAACAGCGAGGAGCCGCAGGCGAAGCAATCGATCCGCGCGGCATGTTCGGGGCCCAGGATCTTGCGAACATTGGCCTCGGCATTGGACGTGACCAGCGCGATCTTCACGCCGGTGGCGGCGATTTGTTCGAGCAGGTCGGGCGTGCCCGGAAACAGCTCGATCCGGTGGGTGTTGCGCCCGACCATCTGGCGCACATGGCGTGCGATCAGCGGCAGCTTCCACTTGGAGATCCCCAGGAACTCGATCACGTCGCGCGAACTCTTGTTGCGCAGCATGGCCACTTCGTCCGGCTGGACCGTACGGAACCGGAATCGCTTCGCCAGCTCGTCGACGACCGAAAGGAACCAGTCCCCGCTGTCGGAGAGCGTGCCGTCGAAGTCGAAGATCACCAGCCGGATGGGCGCGGCATCAGTCATGCGCGTGTCCATTCCCATGCATGCGACATTCCGCCCCATCCCCCAATTCGATCTGTACGGTCGTATGATCGATCCGGAAGTCATGCGCCAGCCGATGTTGCAGTGCGATCAGGAACGCGTCGCCCGGATGGCCCTCCGGCATCACCAGGTGCGCGGTCAGTGCCGCCTCGGTGGTGCTCATCGGCCAGATATGGAGGTCATGGACGCGGCTGACTCCGGGCAGATCGGCCAGCGCGGCCTCCACCGCCGCCGAATCGATGCCCTTGGGCACCGCCTGCAGCGCCATGGTGAGCGATTCGGTGAACAGGCCCCAGGTGCTCCACAGGATGACGACGACGATGAGGAGGCTGACCACAGGGTCGATCCATTCCGCGCCGGTGAGCAGCATCAGCGCGGCCCCGATCACCACGCCCGCCGAGACCGCCGCGTCCGCCGCCATGTGGAGATAGGCGCCGCGAATGTTGACGTCGCCCTTGCGCCCGCGGGCGAAGAGCAGCGCGGTGCCCAAGTTGATGACGATGCCGGCGCCGGCGACGATCATCACCGTCACGCCGGGAATGTCGCGTGGTTCCGAAAGGCGCTGGATCGCTTCCAGCAGGATCGCGCCCACCGCGACGAACAGCAGCACCGCGTTCGCGAGCGCGGCGAGGATCGACGATCCGCGCAGGCCATAGGTGAAGCGCGGCGAGGCCGGGCGCTTGGCGAGCTCGGCGCCGCCCCAGGCGATCAGCAGCCCGAGCACGTCCGACAGATTGTGCCCGGCATCCGCCAGCAGCGCCATCGAATGGGTGAGGAAGCCGGCGGCGCCTTCGACGAGGACGAAGCCGAGGTTCAGGACCGTGCCGATGGCGAAGGCGCGCCCGAAGTCCGCGGGCGCGTGACTATGGCCATTATGGCTGTGGTTATGGTCGTGATGCGCGCCCATGGCTCCGCTCTTAGCCGTGTCCCGGCATGTGATGCTAGGACATCAATTCCGGCCGCGGCCCTTCTTGCCCCGGCCCATGCCCGGACCCGGCATGACCTGCGGCCGGATGGTGACCAGCTCCTTGCGCTCGATCACGCCGTTCTTGTCCGCGTCGAATCGCTTGAAGAGCAGGTCGAAGCGCTCCGCCAGCTCGGCGAAGGTCACCTTGTTGTCGCCGTCGCGATCCACTTCGAAGGGGCTGGGCACGGTGTTGCGATCCCCCATCCAGCGCTCCTGCCAGTCCGAATAGGCGATATAGCCCAGCCAGCCCTGATGCTGCGTGTCGACCAGGTCGAAGCTGTGCTTGAGTCCCGCGTCGAACTCGGCGCGAGTCACCTTGCCATCGCCGTCCGCATCGAAGGCGGCGATCATCATCGCCACCGGCTCGACGATCACGGTGAAGGCGGGCTGCTGGGTGGTGCTCGCGCCGATCGGCGCGGCGCTGTTGCCCTCGGGCGTGGGAATGCGTGTCCGCTCCTGCGCGAAGGCGGGAGTCGCGATCAGGGCCGCGAGGGCGAACAACAGGCGCATGAGGATCCTTCCGATTCGCGGCGAGGACGGCGCCGCGCCGGCACCCAAGCCGCAATCTGTGGCGAAGGTGGGGCATCGCGCGGCCTGCGGCCGGCTCCGCTCCCGGCGGACGGGCGCCGTCGCCGGCCGGCGACTCGCGCGTCCGCATCCATTTCGGGCGCATTAGGGCTAAACTCTCACCAAAAACCCCCGACTACCTAAGATACGCATCTTGCGTCGGGGGACGTCAGGCTATGGTGGCGATTTTCTCTGGACGGGACGTCGGCCTCGCGTTCGGCTCGGGCCGGATCATCGGGTCGGCGGGGCTGCTGGGCTCGGCCGCGCTGGGGCGCTCCGGCGAGCAGGTGCTCGTCAACGCCGCGACCGGCAATCTGGTGATCCATCAGCAGGATGAGTTCCTTGTCGGGCGGGGCCCCGATCTCGCCATCGAGCGCATCTACAACGGGCTCGGCGCCCCCTCCGATGACAATGGCGACAAATGGCGGCTCAACACCGATCGCTATGTCGAATGGGAGCAGGGACTCGGCAACGCGGTCCGGCGGGTCGCGGGCGACGGCTCGAGCGTCACCTATCTCTGGGACGCGGCCAGCGCGGCCTATATCGCCGGCGACCCGATGGGCGGCTTCGACACGCTGGTCCTGCGCAATGGCGAGTGGCTGTGGACCGATGGCGAGACGCAAGTCACCGAACGCTATGGGGCATATGGAAACCGCTGGCGGCTCGTCGCGCAATCCGACACCGACGGCAACAGCCTGACCTTCACCTATGAGGGTGCGCAGCTGGTCAGGGTCACGACGGCGGATGGCGGCTGGGTCCAATATGGATGGGACGGCGTCAATCTCGTCGAGCTCGTCACCGGCTTCGAGAACGAGGATCAGGGCCCCACATCGCTCACGCGCGTGCGCTATCGCTACGACACGGCGAACCGCCTCTCGCAGGTGATCGTCGATCTTTCGCCCGAGGACGGAAGCATCGAGGACGGCCAAGTCTACATCACCACCTACGATTATCGCTACAATTCCCAGCTGATCGCATCGATCTCCCAGTCGGACGGGACGCGGGTCGAATTCGACTATGACGCGATGGGCAGGGTCACCCGGGTGACCCAGATGATCTCGGGCGATGCCCGGTCGACCACTCTCGCCTATAGCGCCGACGCCAGCCTGAACGGCTATACCGCGATCACCGACCCGCTGGGCCAGGTCACCCGGATGGAATATGAGGGGGCCTGGCTCACGCGCATCGTGGCGCCTCCGCTCCGCCCCGGCGGCACCAGCCAGGCCACGCGGTTCTTCTATAACGGCGTCAATTGGTGGACGATGCTGCTCGGGGGGATCGTGGATCCGCTCGGCAACACGGTTTCCTATGCCTATGATGCGCTCGGCCACCGGCAGGCGACCACCCTGATCCCGAGCTATCGCACGGTCACCCGCAGCTTCGGCGCGCGCAACGAGGTTCTCACCGAATGGGAGAATCTGGCGGGGGGAGGGCAGGATCCCGTCATCCGTGCCACGCGCTACGTCTATGATGCCGAGCTGCATCTGCGCTACCGGATCGACGCGGAAGGCGGCGTCACGGAATATCGCTACGACGATTATGGCCAGCGCACCGACACGATCGAATATCCCGAGCAGCGCTTCGACATAAGCGGACTTGCCCGGGATGCGGCGCCGAGCGAAGCGCAGATGAACGCATGGCGCGCCGGCATCGCCGACCTGAGCTCGGTCCGGATCACCTCCAACCGCTATGATGTTCGCGGCAACCTGATCGCCACGATCAGCTATGCCGCCGCCACCTCGGCCGGCGTGCCGCTCGCATCCTCGGCCGATATCCGCACCGTCTATGCCTATGACGCTGCGGGCCGGCTGCTGATGCGAGCCCGCAGCGGCGAGCGTGCCGAGACCTATGCCTATGACGGGTTGGGCCGCGCGGTGATGTCGAGCAGCGGCGACGGCGATACTTCCCACGTCGCCTTTCTCGACGCGCAGGGGCGAAGGGTCGTCACGCAAGAAGGCGGCATGGTCCGGACCATGACCTATGACGCGGCCGGGAACCTGACCTTCTCGACAGAGGAGGACGTGACCGGGGTGATATACCGGTCGCGAGCCTATCGCTACGACCGGCTTGGCAGGCTGCGCACCACGATCGATGCGGATGGCGGCAAGCAGCATTGGCTCTACGACAGCGCGGGACAGGTCATTGCCGAGATCTCGGCATTGGGCGAGATGACCGAGTATCGCTACGACAATGCCGGCCGGCTCATCGCGACGATTCGCTATGACGGCCGGGTCGGTGCCGCCGCGCTCGCCGCGCTCGACGATCCCTTCGCCGCAATCGACCCCGCGCAGATTCGCCCGGCGACCAGTATCGACGACCTGTGGTCGTTGCGGGTGTATAATGAAGCGGGGCTGGGCGCGGCCATCGACGGAAGCGGCGGCGTCACCATCCATGGCTATGACCGCGCCGGCCAGATCGTCGATAGCCAACGCTATGCGGCGGCGGTCAGCCAGGCGACTCTCGACAGCTGGAAGGCCACGCCGCCGACCTTCCAGCAGGTGGTGCTGGCGCTCGGTGCCACCTATGCCTCGGTCCGCACCTTCTATGATCGTGCGGGGCGCCAGATCGGCACCCTCGACGGAGAGGGGTATCTCACTACGATCCGCTACGACGCGGCGGGCCGCAAGATCGAGGAGATCGCCTATGCGACCGCGGCGGCGGCTGGCCTGCGCGGCGCGGCGTCGCTCGACGAGATCCGGGGCAGCATCCAGGACAGCGCCGGCAACCAGCGGACCCGCTACGCCTATGACGGGCTGGGCCAGCTCCGCTACGTGATCGACGCGGGCGATCGGGTGACCGGCTATCGCTATGATTCGGCTGGCCGGCAGACGGCGCGGATCGAATATGGCGCCATCGCCTTCATGCCGAGCGGATTCGGCGAGATCGAGGCGGTGCTTCCGCGTATCGGCGCCCCGGGCTGGTCGGGCGTCCGCGTGACCTGGTCGATCTACGACGCGTCCGGCCAGCTGGCCTATTCCATCGATCCCGAGGGCGCGGTCACCGGCTACAAGCATGACGCGCTCGGCCGCATCGTCCGCACCACCGCCTATGCCATCCGATACGCCGCCGATGCTCTCCCGCATCCCGGCGTGATCGGCGAATGGGCGGAGACGCAGCGGGGCAATCCGCAGAATCGCGTCGCGCGCAGTTATTACAATGTCCGCGGCGAGTTGATCTACGCCGTGGACGGCGAAGGCTATGTCACCGGCAACAGCTATGATTTCCGCGGCAACCTGACCCTGGTGCGGCGCTGGCCCACGCGCATCTCCGTCAGCGACGAGACCATGGCTGCCGGAGTCTCGGCGCAACTCGGGGCCAGCGCGACGGCGCTGACCTATGCCTATGACGCGCGCGGACGGCTCGTCGACAGCTGGGACGGCGAAGGCGCGCGCCGCCATCTCGAATATAATCCCGACGGCTCGGTCCGTGCCGAGATCGTCGCCTATGGCACGTCGGACGAAGTGCAGACGCGGTTCGATTATGACGGTGCGGGCCGGCTGATCGCGCGCATCGATGCCTATGGCACCGCCGACCAGGCGACCACGCGCTATGGGCTCGACGGCTTCGGCAACATCCTGTCGGTCACCGATCCGAAGGGCGGAGTCACAACCCGCACCTATGACAAGCGCAACCTGCTGCTGAGCGAGACCAATGCGCTCGGCGGCGTCTCGCGCTATGAATATGACGCGTTCGGCGACGCCGTCCGGATCACCGATCCGCTCGGGAACGTCACCGAGAAGAGCTATGACGCGCTCGGCAATGTCGTGCGCATCCGCGATGCCGAGAACTACGTCACCGAGAATCGCTATTCGATGTTCGGCGACCTGATCGAAGTCATTCGCCGCGCCGCCCGGGGCGGCGCGCCCAGCGCCAGTGATGCCGTCACGCGGATGACCTATGATCGGCGGGGAGCGCTCCTCACCGTGACCGATGCCGAGGGCAGGCTGGAGTCGATCGGCCGCAACATCTTCGGGGAGGAGATTTCCCGCTTCGACGGAGTCACCTGGCTCGATTTCAAGGGCTATGACCGGCGCGGCCTCGTCGCCTGGAAGACCAGGATGGTCCCGTCCCAGGATTCGAACGGGGTCCAGGTCGCCTCCAGCGTCGTCACGCGCTTCACCTATGACGCCTATGGCAACCGGACCCGCATGGTCGAAGGCGAATATCTGCCCGAGCAGCGCACGACCAACTATGTCTATGACCGGAACAACCGCCTGATCGAGACGCGGGGCGACGCCGTCGCCGTCGTCAGCCAGTCCGATCACATGAGCACCACGCTGGAGGTGCCCACCCGTCGCTTCCGCTACGACGCGCGGGGCAATCTCATCGAGACGACCGAGGCCAATGGCGGGCGCGTCTTCAGCTATTACGACAAGCGCAACCGCAAGATCGTCGAGCTGAACGCGGAAGGCGTCTATTCGGCCTGGAGCTACGACGCCAATGGCAATCTGGTCGAGAGCCGGGTCTATGAGAACCAGTTCCTCCAGACGCTAACCTATCCCGGCGGCCCGCCCGCGCCGCGCCCCAGCGCGCCGCCCGCCGCCCCGGACGGATTGGTGCGGCAGACCTTCTTCGGCTATGACCAGCTCAACCGGCTGATCACCACCCGGATCGCGGGCGTGCGGGTCGGCGCCTGGAACGGATCGGGCTACGACACCAGCATCAACGACATCGTCACGACCAATGTCTACGACGCCGGCGGCAATCTGATCCGCACCGTCGACGGCAATGGCAAGAGCAGCTGGTCCTATTTCGACCGGTTGGGCCGCAAGGTCGCGGAGGTGGACCGCAGCCTCTATCTCACCAGCTGGGTCCTGGATGCGGAAGGCAATGTGCTGACCGAGCGCCGGTACGCGACGGCGTCGACCGTCACGCCCGGCGCGACGCCGCCCGCGATCGCCACGACCGTGGACGATCGCGAGACGGTGTTCACCTATGATCGCGTCGGCCGGCGCCTCAGCGAGACGCGGCGGAACGTCGTCGCATGGTCGGTCGGCGCCAGCGGCGCGCTCAGCCAGGCGCCGACCGATTCCACCGTGCGCTATCTCTATGACGTGCTGGGCCGGCTCATCCGCAAGACCGAGGCCACCGGCGACGCGGTCACCTATACCTATGACGCGGCGGGCCGGCTGATCCAGGAAACCCGCTCCACCTATGCCGGCACCGACGGCGCGGCCGCCGCCAGCCATTCGCCGACGGTCCGCTATTATTATAACGGCTTTGGCGATCTGACCCTCACCCGCCAGGGCAACATCACGCTCGCGGCGAGCGACCGCCTCACCAAATACAGCTATGGCACCGCCGGTCGTCTGCTCAGCATGACCGATGCCGCCAACGGCACCACCAACTACACCTATGACCTGTCCGGTAATGTCATCACCCAGACCTATGTCCGGGTGAAATCCGACGGGACGCAGGTGGGCGAGGGCATTCTCTACCGGTACGACCTGCTCGGGCGGGTGACCCAGCGGACCGTCGGCGCCTGGACCGGCAGCGCCTGGGTGCGGACCGATGCGCAGGACACGATCTACAACGCCTTCGGGCAGATCATCGCGACCGGCGTGAACGGCGGGGCGCAGGTGCTGTTCGCCTATGACGCCGCGGGGCGGCTCTGGCGGACGAACCAGGGCGACGGCGTGTGGCGCTATTATGTCTATGACCGCGCGGGCAACCAGACGCTGGTGATCGAGAGCGAAGGCACCGACCTGGCCGGCAAGACGCTCGATCAGGTGCTGGCGATAGCCACGCGCAACGGCACCTATCAGGTCGGCGCGACGCTGGTCGATGGCATCAATGCGACGATCAGATCCTATAGCGGGCGTGGCGAGCTCCTCTACGCGCTCATGCCCCGGCGCGAGCTCGACATGGCCGGCACCCTCGCCGATCAGCAGGACAGCCGCACCTACAATGCGTTCGGCGAGCTGGTCTATCAGTCCGTCAACGGGCGCGAGACCTATTATGGCTACAGCACGATGGGCCGCTCGCTCTGGATTTCCCAGGCGCAGGTGCAGATCCAGGGCGAGAATGGCGCCCTGACGAACGTCCGCCCGACCGAGACCTATTATTACGATCTTTCCGGACGGCTGGTTGGGGTGCGCGATGCGAATGGCGGCGTGAACACGCGCCTGCTGCTCGCGGGCAGCGGCTATGGCGGCACCGATCCGCTCGTGACGGCGGAATTCCATCCCGATGGCGGCGTCGTGCGTCACGATTATGACCAGTTCGGCGACCTGCGCAGGACGACGGACGAGATCAGCCGCGTCTCGACCATGACCTATGACGGCATGGGCCGGCTCATCGCCTCGGTCCGGGGCTATGAGACCGACTATTATTCCTATGACATGCTCGGCCGGCGCCTCAGGCATTGGACGGGAGCGCTCGGCGCGACCGTCTTCGACGCGACCGACTATGACGCGCAGGGGCGCGTGGTCCGCACGATCGCGATGGGCGGCGACACCACCACCATCAGCTATGAATGGCGCTCCACCATGGCGACGCCCGGCACCGAGACGGTCGGCGGCTGGGTGAGCACCACCACCTATGCAAATGGCCGCACGCTGGTCGAGCACACCGATTTCTTCGGCCATGACGTGTACCGCAAGGACCTGGGCGGGCACGTCTACACCTTCACCTATGACCGTGCCGGGCGGATGGTGACCAGCGCGCCGGCGGGCAGCGACGCCTTCACCTACACCTATCTCAATACCGGCTGGGTCGGCCGCATCGTCACTACCGGCCAGAGCGGCGGGACGCCGGTGACCGATCGTTCCACGACCTATGGCTATGATCTGTGGGGCAACCTCACGCTCGAGCAATATTCGGAGAACAGCCGCTACCAGACGAACCTTCGCAAGGATTATCGCAACGCGACCGCCACCTACGATATCCTCGGCCGGCTGACGCAGATCGTCGAGGCGGGCGCCGCCGTGGCGGCCTCGACGACGAGCTATTGGTACGACGCGGTCGGCAATGTGCGCCATGTGCGGGCGCTGCACTACACGCTCGATGCCCAGGGCAACCGCTCGTCCGCGGCGACGACCGACGACCGATGGTATCGCTACGACAGCATGAACCGCGTGGTGACGAGCCAGGGCGCGCTGGTGAGCGGCCAGATCGTCCGGAGCACGACCGGGATCGACATGCTCTATGACGCGGCGGGCCAGCGCGTGCAGGCGACGCGCTGGGTGACCAATGCCGATCAGGCCGAGCGCTATGAATATGACGCGCTCGGCAATCTGAAGACCGTGAAGATCAAGCTGGGCACCGCCGCCGAGCGGCTGGCGGCACTGTATCAATATGACGGGCTGGGGCGGCTGACCCGGCAGACCGACTATTCCGGCAACGGCACCGGTGTCGTCTATGACCGGCTGCTCGAATATAACACCAAGGGCCAGCTCTATCGCGAGACCGTGTCGGGGCTGCAGGGCAGCGACACCTACACCACCGTCAACACCTATGATTTCGGCACCGGCGGCAATTATGCGCTGGGCGCGGTGGTTGCCATCGATACCACCAATACCCGCAACGGCGCCGCGCAGCCCACGTCGCGGACCGAGAATGATTTCGTCTGGTATGGCGGTGCCGTCCAGTCGGCCACCCGCTACCGGGCCGACATCACCAAGGCCACGGTCTTCACCAGCACCTATTACAGCAATGCCTGGGGGCAGCTGACGTCGGTGGGGATCGCCGACGGTCGCCCGCGCACCGTGACGTTCGTGAACGACATGGCCGGCCAGGTGATCCGCCGCGACGAAGCCGACAACAATGGCAGCCAGGGCGATCCGCACGAGATCTGGTATCGCTTCGGCGGCGAGCAGCACGGCTATCTCGGCAACAACGGCACCTTCGAGACCAGCTACCAGGTTTCGATCACCAATCGGACGGCGGCGATCGGCACCGGCCCGTTCCGCCTGGGTTCGACGACTTCCGTCTCGCAGGTGGATTTCGACCAGAGCTACTCGCCGATCACCAGCTACACGCAGGGCGGCTCGGGCGGCAGCTACACGGTGCAGTCGGGCGACACGCTGCAATCGATCGCGGCCCAGCTATGGGGCGACGCTTCGCTCTGGTTCCGTCTGGCCGAAGCCAATGGCATGACGGCGTCGGGCGCGCTGATCGAGGGGCAGCAGCTGGTCATCCCCTCGGGCGTGCTGCGCAGCTCGAACACTGCGAGCACCTTCAATCCCTATGACCCGCTCGAGGCGCTGGGCGACACCAGCCCGACCACGCCGCAGCCGGCCGCCAAGCCGAAGAAGAAGAAATGCGGCGGCGTGCTCGGCACGATCATCATGGTGGTGATCGCAGTGGTGGTGACGGCTGTGACGAAGGGGGCGACGGCGACCTTCTTCGCGAATGCGCTTGGTGCGACCGCTGGCGCGGCAACCGCCGGGGCCGTTGGCGCGGCAGCCGGCAGCATTGCCAGTCAGGGCTTTGGCCTAGCGACAGGTCTGCAGGACAGGTTCAGCTGGAAGGGTGTGGCACTCGCGGCGATCGGTGGCGGTGTAAGCGGAGGCCTTCAGGCCGAGTTTGCGCAACGCGGCCTCGATGGAGCGATGCGGGGCAGTGAGTTCCTCGGGAACGTCGTGCGAGGGGCGGCGATCAATGGCGTGACCCAGGGCGTCGGCATCGTCACTGGATTGCAGGGCAAATTCGATTGGGCCGGGTTTGGAGCCGCGAGCATTGGCTCTGCACTGACAGCGGAAATCAAGGGCCGAATCCCCGACGGTCCTTCCGACAGTTGGTTCAAACGACTTCCAGGGGAGGTCCAGGAAGTCGGGAAGAGCATGGCGCAAGGGATAGGGGAGGCGGCCGCGAGGTCGCTTCTGACCGGCACCAGTTTCGGCGACAATCTCTTGAGGACGCTTCCTCAGGTCATCGGCGAGACGCTCGGCGAGCGGATCAATAAGTATATAGATTCTAAGGGTATCATACCTTCGGTTGAAGATATAAGGATCTCCAGTGCCGATGGTGGCGCACCGCCAGCCTTAGGCGGTGTGATAGATATTCTTGGTAAGATAAACGCTCTACCTATAACGATAGTAGGGGGTGCGATCGGCTTGCTGAACATGGGAATGGGTTTGCTGGCAGGAAATGACGTTAAAATTAGGTTCGAGGATAATTCTATCCAGTTCATTGGTGGGGGCATTGGTCAAGCCCGAGATGGTCGCCTGATATTTGGAGGAAGCGGCGCCGTTACACTCGGGAATGTCCAACTCTATGCGGGTTCAATAAATCCGGGTGCCGATGACACTGGGTATTCAGGATCAAAATATCGAGATTTCAATGGAATAAATGTAATTCGTACGGGCGATCATGAACAATCGCACACATATCAATACCAAAATCTTGGCCTGGCCTTCCTGCCTCTATATCTTCTTAACGGTTTTCAATCGGGGGCAAATTCGTTCGAGGCTGCGGCCGATCGCGGCGGGCGAGGGGGAAGCCCGTACCCGGATTATGTTCTTCCGTGGCATGCAAGGTGATTTCTAAGTTCGCGTAGACAATAGGTAGGAGGGTGCGGGCCCCGAGGATATGGGGACGATCCTACACAAGGTATGCGTCACGATCCGTTGCTTGACCGGGCTGCCGGCGATGCGGGCGCCGCTGCCGAAGGCCTCTCTCACGGCAAAAGCAGCGACGCGTCCCCATAGGAATAAAACCGATACCCCTCGGCGATCGCATGCGCATAGGCCGCCTGCATCCGCTCCAGCCCCATCAACGCCGACACCAGCATGAACAGCGTCGAGCGCGGCAGGTGGAAGTTGGTGACCAATCCGTCCACGCCCTTGAAGCGATAGCCCGGGGTGATGAAGATCGCGGTGTCGCCTTCGAAGGGGCGGATCAGCCCGTCCTCGCCCGCGGCGCTCTCGATCAGGCGCAGGCTGGTGGTGCCCACCGCGATCACTCGGCCGCCACCGGCGCGGACGGCGTTGAGGCGGTCGGCGGTTGCCTGGTCGATGCAGCCCCATTCGGCATGCATCCTGTGGTCCGCCGTGTCCTCGGCCTTGACCGGCAGGAAAGTGCCCGCGCCGACATGGAGGGTCAGCATGCTATGGCCGATGCCGGCTGCGTCGAGCGCGGCGAGCAGCTCCGGCGTGAAGTGGAGCGCCGCCGTCGGAGCCGCCACGGCACCGGGCGCGCTCGCGAACATCGTCTGGTAGTCATCGGCATCGCGCGCATCGGTGGGGCGCTTCGAGGCGATGTACGGCGGCAGCGGCATGCGGCCGCAGCGCGCCAGCAGCAGCTCGACCGGCTCGTCGCCCCGGAAGTCGAGCGCGAAGCTGCCGTCCTCGGCGCGGTCGCCGGCCGTGGCGATGACGCCCTGGCCGAAATCGATCGTGTCGCCGTCGCGCAGCCGCTTGGCGTTGCGGATGAAGGCACGCCAGCGGCGCGGCCCCTCGCGCTTGTGGAGCGTGGCGCCGATCCTGGCCTCTCCGCGCATGCCCTCGAGCTGGGCGGGGATCACGCGGGTGTCGTTGAACACCAGGCAATCGCCGGCCCGCAACTGGCCGGGCAGGTCGGTGACGCGCAGATCGCGTGTCTCGGCGCCGTCGAGGACGAGCAGGCGCGCCGAATCGCGCGGCGCGGCGGGGCGCAGCGCGATCCGGTCGTTCGGAAGCTCGAAGTCGAAAAGGTCTACGTTCACGGATAGTTTCCGCCGGGGCCGGCGCGCGTTATTGCGGCAGCGTCGCCTTCACTTCGCCCGGCGGCAGCGCCTTGGGGGCATCGGCCGGCAGGTTGGCATAGGGCGGCGGGTTGTCCGACTGGATATAGGCGTGGACGATCTTCGTCGGGTTGGCCGGCGGCTCGCCCCGCTCGATCTTGTCGACCCATTCCATGCCGGCAACGACCCGGCCGAACACGGTATAATCGTGATCGAAGGCGAGCTTGGGCGACATCATGATGTAGAACTGGCTGTTCGCGCTGTTCTCGGCCTCGGTCTTCTGCGCGGGCGTGGCATGGTCCGGCGCGCCGCGGCGGGCGGCGGCGACGGTGCCGCGCACATGCGGCAGGTTGTTGAACTCGGCCGGCACGTTGGGCAGGTCGGAATCGCCGGTGCCGTTGCCCTTGGGATCGCCGCCCTGCGCCATGTAATAGGGATCGTCGACCACGCGATGGAAAGTCAGCCCGTCATAGAAATGGCGGCGGGTGAGCGTCTTGATCCGCTCGACCATCTTGGGCGCGGCATCGGGGCGCAGCCGGATTAGCACGCGGCCGCCGGTCGACAGGTCGAGCACCCAGGTCTCGGCCGGATCCGCGGGCACCACCGCGGGATGGATGCTGTTCACATCCTCCGCGCTCACGCCCTTGAGCGGCTCGGCGGCCGGCTTGCGGGCCTTGCCCCCGCCGCCCTGGGCAAGGGCGGGCGTGGCGAACATCATCAGGGCCGTGGCGGCCAGTGCGGCAAACAAACGCATCAAATTCCCCACTCGGATATACACCCTCGACAGGCGCTCTAGACCAATAGCGTGGCCTCAACCACTCCCTTTGCGACCGATCACGGCGATGCGCGCGGTCATCTCGGCATGGACGGCGGCCGGCACGAACTTGCGGATATCGCCGCCATAGAGCGCGATTTCCTTGACCAGCCGGCTGGCGATCGGCTGGAGCGAGACATCGGCCATCAGGAAGACCGTCTCGATCCGGCTGTTCAGCTGCTGGTTCATGCCGGCCATCTGATATTCATATTCGAAATCGGCGACGGCGCGCAGGCCGCGGACGATCATGCTGGCACCCTCGCGCTCGGCAAAGTCCATCAGCAGCGAATCGAAGCTGACGACATGGATCTCGCCCGCGATCCCCGCCACTTCGCGCTTCACCATCTCCATCCGCTCCTCGACGGTGAACATCGGGTTCTTGGAGGGATTGGTGGTCACGCCGATCACCAGCCGGTCGCACAGCTTCGCGCCGCGCCGGATGATGTCCATATGGCCGAGCGTGATCGGATCGAAGGTGCCGGGATAGACGCCGGTGCGCACAGTCATAGGTCCTTTCCTCCGTCGCGATGACGGCAAGAATAAGTCACCGGTCGCGTTCCAATGTATAGCGGGCGATATCGCGCAGCAGATCGGCTTCGGCGCCATAGGGCTTAAGATGCGCGATCGCCTGTTCGACCAGCATTTGCGCCTGCGCCCGCGCGCGGTCCATGCCGAGCAGCGAGAGGAAGGTCTCCTTGCCCGCCGCGCCGTCCTTGTGCAGCTTCTTGCCGACCAGCGCCTCGTCACCCTCGGCATCGAGGATGTCGTCGGCGATCTGGAAGGCAAGGCCCACGTCGCGGGCATAGCCGCGCAGGCCGGTGCGGCCCTCCTGCGGCGCCCGGCCCAGGATCGCGCCGCTCTCCACCGCGCAGCTGATCAGCGCGCCGGTCTTCATCGCCTGCAGCCGGGTGACGGTGGCGAGGTCGAAGCTGGCCTTTTCGGCCTCCAGGTCCATCATCTGCCCGCCCGCCATGCCGGCCGGGCCGGCGGCGAGGGCGAGCGTGCCCGACAGCTCGATGCGGACAAAGGGATCGGGATGGGTGCGCTCGTCCGCGATCACTTCGAAGGCGAGCGCATGCAGGCAGTCGCCGGCCAGGATCGCGGTCGCCTCGTCGAATTCGCGGTGCACCGTCGGCTTGCCGCGGCGCATGTCGTCATCGTCCATCGCCGGCAGATCGTCATGGATCAGCGAATAGACATGGATGCATTCCAGCGCGAGCGCGGTGCGCGCGATGCAGGTCCTGTCGACGCCGAACAGCTGCGCGGTGGCGGAGACGAGCAGCGGGCGCAGCCGCTTGCCGCCGCCGATCGCGGCATGGCGCATCGCACGGTACAGCCCCTCGCGCGGATCGGAGGGAATCGCCAGCAGCAGGTCGAACTGGCGGTCCATTTCCGCCGAGACCTGCTTGAGCGCCGCCTGCAGCGCGAGGGAGGCGTGCGCCATGGCGTGGCTCAGCCGGCGGCGAAGGGGGCGGTGCCCGCGGCCCGCCCTTCGGCGTCGGTGCGGATTGCCTCGATCCGCGCCTGGGCGGCGTCGAGCCGCGCGGCGCATTGCCGGCGCAGCCGGTCGCCCCGCTCATAGAGGTCGATCGCTTCCTGGAGCTGCGCCTCGCCGCTCTCCAGCCGCGCGACGATGCGTTCCAGTTCCTTCAGCGCTTCCTCGAACGAGAGCGCGGTGACGTCCGCTTCTTCTGCCATGGTTTCGCTATGCGCCGGGCCGGGGCGCGATTGCAACCGCGCATCCCGCTTCCTAGCTGCGCGTTACGGGATCGGGCCCAAGGAGAAGCGCGCATGTTCACCAGCATCAATCCTGCCACCGGCGAGACGGTCGGCACCTATCGGGAGCTGGACGCGGACGGGATCGAGACGGCGCTCGCCCGCGCCGATGCGGCTTTCCGCTCCTGGCGCGATTCGCCGCTCGAGCAGCGGACCGCGTTGCTGGGCAGGATCGCCGACGCCTGGGAAGCGAACAAGCAGCATCTGGCCGAGACCGCGACCAGGGAGATGGGCAAGACGCTGGCCAGCGCGGTTGCCGAGGTGGAGAAGTGCATCAGCGGCTTCCGCCATTATGCGGAGAACGGCCCCGCTTATCTGGAGCCGACGACGGTGCGGACCGCGGGCGGCGGCCATGCGGTGGCGCGCTGGCTGCCGATGGGGCCGGTGCTGGCGGTGATGCCGTGGAACTTCCCCTATTGGCAGGTCGTGCGTTTCCTCGCGCCGACGATCATGGCGGGCAATGTCGGCCTGTTGAAGCACGCTTCGAACGTGCAGGGCTGCGCGGCGCTGATCCAGCAGATGGCGAGCGCGGCCGGCGCGCCCGACGGGCTGTTCCAGAACCTGGCGATTAAGTCCGACAAGGTCTCGGCGATCATCGCCGACCGGCGCGTGGTGGCGGTGACGCTCACCGGCAGCGAAGGCGCGGGTGCGCAGGTGGCGCAGGCGGCCGGGCGGGCGCTCAAGAAGGTGGTGCTCGAGCTGGGCGGATCCGACCCGCTGATCGTGATGCCTTCGGCCGATCTGGAGCTGGCGGCGAAGACGGCGGTCACCGCGCGCATCCAGAATGCCGGGCAGAGCTGCATCTGCGCCAAGCGGATGATCGTCCATGCCGATGTGTACGACGCGTTCCTCGACCGGTTCGAGGCGGGGATGAAGGCAGTGGAGATCGGCGATCCGATGGCGCAAGGCGCGGGCATGGGCCCGCTCTCCAGCACTGCCCAGCGCGACACGGTGCTCGAGCAGGTCGCGCGTGCCGTGGCCGAGGGCGCGACCCTGCGTTTCGGCGCGGAGAAGATCGCGCGGGAAGGGGCCTGGATGACGCCGGGCGTGCTGACCGACCTGGATCCCGAATCGGACGTGGCGAAGGAGGAGATCTTCGGGCCGGTCGCCGCCGTCTACAAGGTGAAGGATATCGACGCGGCGATCGCGCTGGCCAATGACGTGCCCTATGGCCTTGGTTCGGCGGTCTGGACCAAGGACGAAGCCGAGATCGAGCGCTTCGCCCGCGACATCCAGTCGGGCATGACGGCGGTGAACTCGCTGCTCGCCTCCACGCCCGAGGCGCCGTTCGGCGGGGTGAAGCTCTCCGGCCATGGCCGCGAGCTCGGTCCCTGGGGCATGCACGAGTTCATGAACCTGAAGGCCGTGATGTTCGGCAAGGACGTGAAGCCGGGGGACTAGGGCGAAGCGACATTCAGGCCAAGGATGTGGCCGGCGGGCCGGAGCGTTTCGAGCCAGCCCCTTGCGTCGCCCTGAGCTTGCTTGGCGCGCATCCCGTAAAGGCAAGCACACCCTATTCCGTCATCCCCGCACCGGCGGGGATGACGGAATAGGGCACTCCTTGTCCCAAGGGGATAGATGCCAACTTGTTTCAGGGTCCGAAGTGCCACCAGCGACATCGCCGGTGGAGAATTGGATGCTGAAACAAGTTCAGCATGACGGAGGGAGATGCTTCAACATGCAACTTCCACCCCTCGCCTCCGGGAGCGGAAGAGGCAGAGCTGAATGTCGATGCTGCCTGGACTAGTTCCTCCCCGAGACAAGCTCGGGGGAGGAATTTACGAAACCACGAATTTCCCCGTCATCCCGAAGCTCGCATGGAGCAGGTGGGTGCACCTGATCGGATAGGTGCCGGGCCCGGGCGCGGTGAAATGGAGGTCGACGACCGTGTCGCTGTCGAGCTCCACCTTGCCGTCCCTGATCTTCGCCCGGTCCGCCGCCGGCATCGCCGCCGCCGCGAAGAATTGCTTCGCCGCGAAGCTGTGCCCGCCGCTGCTGGTCAGGCGCAGCACATAGGTCTGGCCATGGACCAGCGCGATCGTCGACGGCGTGAACTTGAAGTTGGAGAGCGCGACGTCGATCCGCTGCTCGGGTGCCGGGGCCGCCGCCGTGAGCGCGAGCGCGAGCACGGGCAGCAGCGCCTTCATCCCCGGCGCTCCCCCATCACTTCGTTGATCAGGTCCTTGCGGCTCAGCTTGCCGATCATCGTCTTGGGCAGGCTCGCGCGCACCACCACTTCTGCGACGCGCTCATGCTTGCCGATACGGGCATTGACCCATTGGGCGAGCGCGGCGCCGTCGATCGGCGCGGCATCCTCGTCGAGCGTCACATAGGCGTGCGGCATCTCGCCATGATAGGCATCGGGCAGGCCGATCACGAGCGCCTCCTTGATCGCCGGATGCTGGTAGAGCACCGCTTCGATCTGGCTCGGGAACACCTTGAAGCCGCCCACCGCGATCATGTCCTTCAGCCGGTCGACGATGCGGATATAGCCGTCCTCGTCGATCAGGCCGACATCGCCGGTGCGCAGCCAATGCCTCTCTCCATCGACTTCGACGAAGACCTCGGCATCGGCGTCGGGGCGGTTCCAATAGCCCTTCATGATCTGCGGGCCGGCGACGACGATCTCGCCGGGCTCGCCTTCGGGCGGCGGCCGGCTGGGGTCCTCCTTGTCGACCAGGCGGACGCGGGTGCCCTGGATCGGCTGGCCGATCGTGCCGGGCTTGTTGAGCCCCGCATAGGGATTGGTCGAGACCACGCCCGAGCTTTCGGACAGGCCATAGCCCTCGATCACCCGCGCGCCGGTGATCCGCTCCCATTCCTCCTTGAGCTGGGCGGGCAGGGGCGCGCCGCCCGAGATGCAGAAGCGCAGCGACTTGAAGTCCTCGGGCTTCATGCCCGGCGCGTCGAGCAGCGCCTGGTACATGGTCGGCACGCCGGGCAGCGCGCGCGGCTGGGTGCGGCGCAGCTCGGCCAGCGCCTGCTTGGCGTTGAAGCGGGGCAGCATCACGATCTCGCCGCCGGTCACCACGGTGCGATTGAGCACGCAGGTATTGGCGAAGACGTGGAAGAAGGGGAGGACGGCAAGCACCGTGTCCCTGGCCACGCCCATCTCGGGATCGAGCCGCGCGACCTGGCGGGCATTGGCCGACAGGTTCTGGTGCGTCAGCATCGCGCCCTTGGGCGTGCCGGTGGTGCCGCCGGTATATTGGATCAGCGCCAGGTCCTTCTCGGGATCGATCTTCGGCGCGGTGCAGGCGCCGTCGTTCGCGATCAGTCCGGAAAAGGCGAGGATGCGTTCGTCCTGTGGACGTTCGGTCACCTCGGCGCGCTTGAACAGGCGATAGAAGAAGGATTTCGCCGCGGGCAGCGCGCCTGCCACCGATCCGACCACCAGCCGCTCGAGCGCGCTCTGCTCGAGCACCTTGAGCGCGGTGGGCAGCAGGGCCGAGGCCGAGAGAGTGAAGAGCAGCCTGGTGCCCGAATCCTCGACCTGGTGGCTCAGCTCCTCGACCGTGTAGAGCGGCGAGAAATTGACCACCGTCGCGCCGAGCTTGAGGATGCCGTAATAGGCAGCGACATAATGGGGGACATTGGGCAGGAACAGCCCGATCCGGTCGCCCGGGCCATAGCCCAGCGCCTTCAGGCCGCAGGCGACGCGGTTGGCGCCGTCCAGCGTCTCGCCATAGCTGTAGCGCCGCCCCATGAAATCGAGCAGCGGCGCATCGGGATGCGCGCGGGCGCTGCCTTCGAACAGATCGACCATGGACTGGGGCGGGAACTGCGTGTCCCATGCGCCCGGGTGACGATAGCTGGTACGCCAGATCTGTTCGGGGTCAGTCATTGACACAGGTGTAAGCAAGCCTTTGCGGGGGTCAAGTCGTAAGCCGTTTGCTCCAGGTGATGAGCACCGAGACGGCGAAGAAGCCGATGTCCAGCACGGCTTCGAGCCGCTGCGGCGAGAGATCGTCGACGCGCTGCATCTGGATGGCGATGTCCGCGCGGCGATTGGGCGAGGCGAAGGCGAGCAGCGCAAGCGCAGCTAGCGCCCCGAAGGCTATCCTTCTGGCTCGTCCCGACATGGTAAAGGCCATACGCCGCGCGGCGCTGCCGGGCAAGCGGGTCAGGCGGCTTCGCGATGCGCCGAGCGGGCGCGGTCGCGCCCAGCGGACTTGGCCTCGAACAGCGCGATGTCGGCGCCGCGATAGAGCGTCTTCCAGTCGATGTCGCTGGTCAGCGGGCCGGTGCAGGCGCCGATGCTGGCCGTGACCTTGAGATCGAAGGGCATGCGCGTGGTGCGCAGCCGGGCGAGCAGCTGCTCCGGTTCCACCCCGGCATCGGCGGGGGCCAGGATCGCGAACTCCTCGCCGCCCAGCCGGGCGACCAGCGCGCCCAGCGGCGCGCTCTGGCGCAGCGTGCGGGCGAGCAGGCGCAGCACCTCGTCGCCGCCGTCATGCCCCAGCGTCTCGTTGACGCGCTTGAAATGATCGATGTCGGCGATGAGCAGCAGCTGCTCGCCCGGCCGGCCGATCGCCTGGGCGAGGAAGGCGCGGCGGTTGAGCAGCCCGGTGAGCGGGTCGGTGTCGGCCAGGCGGCGGGCCATCACTTCGCTGGCGATCGCGTCGTCGCGCTCGTCGCGCAGCAGCTTGATGCGATAGGCGATGGCGAGGCTCGACATCAGCGCCTCCAGCGCCATCGAGAGGAGCGTCGAATTGTCGAGCCAGAAGCTCCATTGGAGGACGTGGAAATTGGCGAGCGTCCGCATCATCGAGGTGAGGATGGGCGCGCCCCAGCCGATCGCGAACAGCCACAGATAGTTGGAGCGCACCCGCCAGGCGCGCCACAACATGGGGGCCACCACCGCGCCGAGCATCAGGAAGACGGAGCTGAAGGCGGCATCGACGATCTGGACGTTGAGCGGCGCGAAGCAGAAGACGAGTAGCCCCACGCCGAACAGCGCCCCGGCCACCACATAGACGAAGCGGCCGACCCAGCCGGAGAACACCTGCTCCTCGAAGAAGCTGCGCGCGAAGATCAGCGCGCTCGCGCCGGTGAAGCCGAGCAGGAGATAGTTGAGTCGCAATCGATCATTGTTGGCGATGTCCGGAAAGGCCCAGGCCAGTCCGCCGGAGGAGGAGAAGACATAGCCGAGCAGCCCCAGCGCCATCACGCAGTAGAAGAGCTGGAAACGGTGGCGCAGCGCGCCCCACAGCGCGAGATTATAGACGAACAGCGCCAGGCACAGCCCGCCAAAGCCGGCATAGAGCCCGGTGAGCGCGATATTGGCCTGCTGGCTCTCGGCGCCGGTCACCAGTCGTGACCCCAGCATCACGCCGCGCATGTTCGCCGATCCCTCGACGTGCCAGAGCAGGCGCACGACCTTGGCCTCGCGCCGCGCGATCGGCATCTCGGCGACCGCGCCGAGCTCGACCCAGGGCGTGATGCCGCGGGCGTCGGTGCGCTGGGTCGTCATCCGCCCATCGGCATAGAGCGCGTGCAGCGCCAGGTCCCGCTGCCAGAGACTGGCGAAGCGCACCGAGAGCGGATCGGTCGTGCGGGAGCGCTGCTCGATGTCCCGCGAGATCACCCAGAAATCGCCGGGGCCGAGCCGGTATTGCGGTGTCCTGCAATCGAAGCGCTCGGGGTGGCGGATCAGCTCGGCCGGGTTCATTCCGCCGGTGTCGCGCAGCACGCAGACATTGAGCGCCTGCCCCACCATCCCTTGCGCCTGCGCAGGCGCGACCATGCCCAGCAGCGCGATCAACGCGCCGACAAGGACGGACAGCCGCAGGAAACGCAACGCCAGCATGGCGCGGGTCTACGCCCAACATGACAAACAACCCGTAAAGATACATGCGTACCGGATCGTCTTTATGAAGCCGCTCAGCCACTTATCCCGTGCCAGGGGCGCGGCGATGCGCGCCGCTCCCCTGGCCCCGGCGGTTCAGCAGCCGTCGCCGATGCCCGCGGCGCGCTTCAGCAGTCCGCCCAGCTTGGGCTTGCAGGGCTTGGGCTTCTGCTCGGGCCGCTCTTCCGGCTCGTCCGCCATCTGGCCGCGCATCGCATCGGCCATGTCGGGCATGCCGGCCATGAAATTGCCCAACGCCCGGTAGCGAACCTTGGCGGTCCATTTCGGGCGCCAGGCGATCTTCGGATCCCTGGGCCGCTCCGGGAAGGCGAAATTGGCCTCCGGTCCATAGGCATAGAGGAAGCCCATCATCATCTGGCCCGCGGCCTTCTTCACTTCGGCGGGAATGGCGCAGCTGGTCTGGCTGGGCGGCATCACCACCTTCTGGCCGATCAGCCGGTTCACCGTGCCCGGGGAGAGCCAGCTCCACAGGTCGCCGCCGAACTGGCGAGTGGCGGAGGACGCCCACCAGACCATGTCGTCCTTGCCTTCGCCGGCCGAGCCCATCGCCCAGGCATAATAGCCCGTCGCGGCGGGAACCGCCGCCCAGTTGAGCGGGATCGAGCCGTCGGCCGCCTGGCCGGACTTCACGCGCGGCGCGGCCATGAAGTCCTGGGCGAGCGTGAAGCCGATCTCCGGGCTGTAGTTGCCGGCGATCCGGTGCGGGCCGAGCAGCGAGGAATTGCCGCGCACCTTCGCGTTCGTCTTGCCGTTCGGCCAGTCGCCATAGGTTCGGCTGGTGCCCGGCCGGGGCACCGCCTCGGCGGGGATGCTCGCGCTGAACAGCTCCGGCGGGGCCTGGCCCTTGCCGAGCCTGGCGAAATCGATGACCACCGGCTGGCCCGGCCCGGCATGCGCGCCGCAACCCCAATAGATCAGCAGCCGCCCCTTGGGCCGCATGAGCTTGTCATAGGCGGATTTGTCCTCGTCGCGCGTGCCCGGCGCGGGCGAGACGAGCGGCACCGATGCGCCCATGCGCATGCCCTCGGGCAGGAAATGATCGGCCTTGGGCGCGCCGCCGGTGGCGGGCAGGCGCGAGCCGAGGCGCAGCGTCATCTCGCGGCCGTCGCCCTGGCCCATCATGCCGGCGGTGGTGCCGACGTCCATCACATATCGTGCTTCGGGGGCGGTATCGTTGCCCGTCTGCGCAACGACCAGGCCGGCGGCGAGCGTGCCCGCCAGCGCGGCGCCGGCGCCCGCGATTTTCCAATTCATCGATCGCATTCGGATTCTCCCTGGCAAGACCATGGCTGCGACCCGAAACGCGTGCCTTCCTTACGGCAACGACACGAAAATACAACGGGTGTATTATTCAAATATAACACATGCGCCATGGGCGAAGGCCAGGCGCGTGGCGCATCGCGATCGTCACGGCAAAGACCGCGCGACGTAATCGTCCGATCATGCGGCTTACGCATCGCGCGACCAGGGCGCGCCCGAGCCGGCGAGAGACCGGCCGCGGGGAGCGGGTGGAAGGCCAACTCGCGCAGGAGCTTGTCATGAAGATCATTCTCATTGCCGCCGCGCTCGCGGTTCCGGCCGTGCCGGCGTTTGCCCAGAACAGCGTGCAGGTTTCGTACCGGGCCGGCGATCTCACCACCGCCGAGGGCCGCCAGGCGCTGCACCGCCGCGTGAACCGCGCCGTGGTCCGTGTCTGTGGCGACCATCGTTCCGCCGGCTTGCTGCTGCACAACCCTGGCGTCCGCGCCTGCCACAGGGTCGCGGCGGAGACCGCGCGCCCGCAGGTCGACCGCGCCATCGCGCTCGCCAATCGCGGCGTCGAAGTCGCGAGCCGCGAGCGCTGATCCCCGGGTTGGGGACGCATATTCTCCAGCGTCGTCCCCGCTCAGGCGGGGATGACGGGCGCGGTTTCAAGGACTCGTCTGGGCTCCATCCAACCCGGGCATCGGCGACGCCGGGCGCAATGGCTGTGGCGGAGGGGCGGGGCCGCCAAGGGGCCGGGCAAGCAAAGCGGGCCGGGAGTCGCCCCCCGGCCCGCATCGTCTCTCAGCGGCCGAAGCCCTTATTTGGAGGCCTTGGCGGCCTCGGCCCTCTTGCCCTTTTTCGGCTTGGGCGCGGCCGGCGTGACCTGGAAGGTCAATGCGCCGTCCTTCAGCTTCACATTCACCTCGCCGCCATGGACCAGCTTGCCGAACAGCAGCTCCTCGGCCAGCGGCTGCTTGATCTTCTCCTGGATCAGGCGGCTCATCGGGCGCGCGCCATAGAGCTTGTCATAGCCCTTCTCGGTGAGCCACGCCTTGGCCGGCTCGTCGAGCTGGATGTGGACGCCGCGATCGGCCAGCTGCAGCTCGAGCTGGAGGATGAACTTGTCCACCACCCGGCTGACCACCGCGGTCGGCAGATAGTCGAACGGCACGATCGCATCGAGGCGGTTGCGGAATTCCGGGGTGAAGAGCTTCTTCACCGCTTCTTCCTGCACGTCGTCGCGGCTGATCTCGCCGAAGCCGATCGACTCCCGGGTCATGTCGGAAGCGCCCGCATTGGTGGTCATGATCAGGATCACGTTGCGGAAGTCCACCGTCTTGCCGTGGTGGTCGGTCAGCTTGCCATTGTCCATCACCTGCAGGAGGATGTTGAACAGGTCCGGATGCGCCTTCTCGATCTCGTCGAGCAGCAGCACCGAATGCGGCTGCTGGTCGACCGCGTCGGTGAGCAGGCCGCCCTGATCATAGCCGACATAGCCCGGAGGGGCGCCGATCAGGCGCGAGACGCTGTGCCGCTCCATGTATTCCGACATGTCGAAGCGCTGGAGCGGGATGCCGAGCAGCTCGGCGAGCTGCTTCGCCACCTCGGTCTTGCCGACGCCGGTCGGGCCCGAGAACAGATAGTTGCCGATCGGCTTGTCGGGATCGCGCAGGCCCGCGCGGCTGAGCTTGATCGCCGAGCTGAGCACCTCGATCGCCTTGTCCTGGCCGAACACGACTCGCTTCAGGTCGGTCTCCAGGTTGGCCAGCGTCTTGGTGTCGTCGGTCGACACGCTCTTCGGCGGGATGCGCGCCATGGTGGCGATCACGGCCTCGATCTCCTTGGGCGTGATCGTCTTCTTGCGCTTGGACGGCGGCACCAGCATCTGCATCGCGCCGACTTCGTCGATCACGTCGATCGCCTTGTCGGGCAGCTTGCGGTCGTTGATGTAGCGCGCGCTCAGCTCCACCGCCGACTTGATCGCGTCCGGCGTGTATTTGACGTGGTGATGCTCCTCGAACGCGGTGCGCAGGCCGGCGAGGATCTTGATCGTGTCCTCGACCGTCGGCTCGTTCACGTCGATCTTCTGGAAGCGGCGGAGGAGTGCCCGGTCCTTCTCGAAATGGTTGCGGAACTCCTTGTAGGTGGTCGAGCCGATGCAGCGGATCGAGCCGCCCGACAGCGCCGGCTTGAGCAGGTTCGACGCGTCCATCGCGCCGCCGCTGGTCGCGCCCGCGCCGATCACGGTGTGGATCTCGTCGATGAACAGCACCGCGTGCGGCAGCTTCTCCAGCTCGGTGACGACCTGCTTCAGCCGCTCCTCGAAATCGCCGCGATAGCGGGTGCCGGCGAGCAGCGCGCCCATGTCGAGCGAGTAGATCACCGCTTCCTTGAGCACTTCGGGCACCTCGCCCTCGACGATCTTGCGCGCGAGGCCCTCGGCAATGGCCGTCTTGCCCACGCCGGGATCGCCCACATAGAGCGGATTGTTCTTCGAGCGGCGGCAGAGGATCTGCACGGTGCGGTCCACCTCGGCGGCGCGCCCGATCAGCGGATCGACCTTGCCGGCCTTGGCCTTTTCGTTGAGGTCGACGGTGAACTGCTTGAGCGCGCTCTCGCCCTTGCCGGACTTGGTCTCCTGCTTGGCGGCCTTGTCCTCGTCGGCGGCGCCCTTCGGCGTGGGCGCCTCGGTGCTGCCGGTGCCGCCCTTGCCGACGCCGTGCGAGATGTAGCTTACCGCGTCGAGGCGGCTCATATCCTGCTGCTGCAGGAAATAGACGGCATAGCTCTCGCGCTCGCTGAACAGGGCGACGAGCACGTTGGCGCCGGTCACTTCGTCGCGGCCCGAGGACTGGACGTGCAGGATCGCGCGCTGGACGACGCGCTGGAAGCCGCTGGTCGGCGACGGATCGGTCGCCTGGTCGACCTTGAGCGCCTCGAGCTCGGTGTCGAGATAGTGCGCCACGGTATTCTTGAGTTCGCCCAGGTCCACGCCGCACGCGCTCATCACCTTGCTCGCATGCTCGTCGTCGACGAGCGCGAGGAGGAGGTGCTCCAGCGTGGCATATTCGTGGCGCCGCGAGCTCGCGGCTTCGAGCGCCTTGTGAAGGGTCGATTCCAGGGCGGAGGCGAAGCTAGGCATTCAGGTACAACTCCTGTGGGCCGGAAAGGATTCGCGGCCCCTGTCTCCCCCTATGTCGGGAGGCATGGGCCCGGCATCAAGCGCAGCGGCCCCGCACCGGAGCGGATTGGCGTTTCGCCCCATCTCCGGTGCCGTCACGCTCATTTCTTAAATAGAGCGTCCGCGCTTGCGCGGTGGTTAATGGCAAATGAAATTTTGTTCCGACTTCGGGCGATCTCGGCCTCGAGCAGCGCGATACGCTCGTTAAGCTCCTCAACCGAAAGGGGATCGAGGTCCTGCTTCGCGAGCTGGGCGACGAGGTCGTCCTTGCGACGCGGAAGATTTTCGTCGGCGTCCATGATGGCCCAGCGTTGACCGGGGCCGGACCGATGTCAATAAGACCCCGGGTTTCTTCTGCGTTCGAAAGCGACGAGCCGATGGGTCTTCCGGAAACGATGCTGGCAATCGACCCCGAGGCGCCGGGCGGGCCCGAGGTGCTGGTGCCCGTGTCGCGCCCGGTGCCGCGGCCGGGGCGCGGCGAGCTGCTGGTCAAGGTCGCTGCGGCGGGCGTGAACCGGCCCGAGGTGATGCAGCGCAAGGGCCTGTATCCGCCGCCGCCCGGCGCGCCCTCGATCCTTGGCATGGAGATCGCCGGCACCGTCGCCGCGGTGGGCGAGGACGTGCCGCGCGAGCTGCTGGGCCAGCGCGTCTGCGCGCTGATCGCCGGCGGCGCCTATGCCGAATATGCGGTGGCGCCGCAGGGCCAGTGCCTGCCCGTGCCGCCCGCGCTGTCGATGGTCGAGGCGGCGGCGATGCCGGAGACGCTGTTCACCGTGTGGAGCAATGTCTTCGAGCGCGCCTATGCGACGGAGGGCGAGTGGATCCTCGTCCATGGCGGCACCAGCGGCATCGGCACCATGGCGATCCACCTCGCCAACCTGTTCGGGCTGACGATCATCGTCACCGCGGGATCGGCGGCCAAGTGCGAGGCCGCGCGGCGGATCGGCGCCGATCACGCGATCGACTACAAGGCCGAGGATTTCGTCGCCCGGGTGATGGAGATCACGGCGGGCAGGGGCGTCGACATCGTGCTCGACATGGTCGGCGGCGACTATGTGCCGCGCAACCTCCAGTGCCTGGCGGAAGAGGGGCGGCATGTGTCGATCGCCGTGCAGGGCGGCATGCAGGCGACGATCCCGATCTTCGAGATCATGCGCAAGCGGCTGACGCTGACCGGATCGACGCTGCGCCCGCGCCCGCTCGAGTTCAAGGCGCTCCTCGCCGACGAGCTGCACCGCACGGTCTGGCCGTTCGTGACGGAGGGCAGGCTGAAGCCGGTGATCGACAAGGTGTTCCCGCTCGCCGAGGCGCCGGCGGCGCATGCCCGCATGGAATCGGGCGAGCATGTCGGCAAGATCGTGCTGACGATCGACTGAGCACCGGCCCCCAGCCGGCTGAAAAGATTCCGATTTCGCTAGTGGAACGATCGATCGGCATCTAGATTCCATCCTCGAATCGGGGGTGTCCAGGGTGCTTGCGTTCCTTCTTGCCGAAGGGAATTTCGCGTTCGTCGTCGCGGTATTGCTGATGCTGCTCATCGGCCTCGTGCAGGTGATCGGCTTCGGGCATGACGTGGACGCGGACCTGCATGCCGACGTCCATGGCGATCTCCATTTCGACTTTCTGTCCTGGCTCGGCATCGGACGGCTGCCGCTGCTGATGCTGATCGTCATCTTCCTGGCGGTGTTCGGGGTCGGCGGGCTCATGCTCCAGCAGCTGCTGCGCGACTGGACCGGCGCCCCGCTGCCGATGTTCGCCGCGGTGCCGCTGGTGGGCGTCGCCGCGCTGCCGGTCACCGGGCTAGCCGCCCGGCTGCTGGCGCCGATCCTGCCGCGCGACCATACGACGGCGGTGCCGCTCGAGGTGCTGATCGGCACCACGGCGCAGATTGTCACCGGGCGCGCCAGCCAGGGCTCGCCCGCCCGCGCCCGCGCGCAGGACCATCACGGCCAGGTCCATTATGTCATGGTCGAGCCCGACGGCGCCGGCCAGGTCTTCCAGGAGGGCGAGCAGGTGCTGCTCGTCCGCCGCGAAGGCGAATGCTTCCGCGCGATCTCGCGCGGCGACTTCTACCTCCCCCGACTGGATGGGTGACCCATGAATGCGATCGTGCCCCAAGGAGCTTCGTCGATGATCCCCTATTTCGTATATGCCGGCGTCGGGCTGCTCCTGTTCCTGGTCATCGGCCTCATGCTGGCCCGCCTCTACAAGCGCGCCTCGAAGGAGATCGGCTTCGTCCGGACGGGCTTTGGGGGCGAGAAGGTGGTGATCAACGGCGGCGCGCTGGTGCTGCCGGTCTTCCACGAGACGATGCCGGTCAACATGAACACGGTCCGCCTCGCCGTGGAGCGCAAGAACATGGACGCGCTGATCACGCTCGATCGCCTGCGCATCGACGTTAAGGCCGAATTCTATGTCCGCGTCCGCCCCGATGCCCAGGCGATCGCCACCGCGGCGCAGACGCTCGGCATGCGCACCATGCACCCCGATGCGCTCAAGGAGCTGGTCGAGGGCAAGTTCGTCGACGCGCTGCGCTCGGTCGCCGCGGGCATGACGATGGCGCAGCTCCATGAGCAGCGCGCCGAGTTCGTCCAGAAGGTGCAGCAGGTTTCCTCGGTCGATCTGGCGATGAACGGGCTGGAGCTGGAATCGGTGTCGCTCACCGGCCTCGACCAGACCTCGATCGAGCATTTCAACGCCAACAATGCCTTCGACGCCGAGGGCCTGACCAAGCTGACCGAGCAGATCGAGCTGCGCAAGAAGGCGCGCAACGACATCGAGCAGGACACGCGCGTGCAGATCGAGACCAAGAATCTCGAGGCGCAGCGCCAGTCCTTCCTGATCGGCCGCGACACCGAGTTCGCCCGGCTCGAGCAGGAGCGCGAGGTGGAGATGCGCCGTGCGGTGCAGGCCGCGGAAGTCGCGCGCGAGCAGTCGCTGCGCCAGCAGGAGGCCGAACAGGCGAAGATCGAAGCCAAGAAGCTGGTCGACAGCCAGCAGATCGAAGCCGATCGCGCGGTGCAGCAGGCCAAGATCGCGCAGGAGCAGGCACTCGAGCTCGCCCGGCAGGAGCAGCAGATCGCGGTGCAGAACAAGAGCCGCGAGGAGAGCCAGGCCCGGGCGATCGCCGACGAGGCGCGCGCCAAGGCGGTGATCGCCGAGGAGCGCGTCGGCACCGCGCGCGAGGCCGAGGTCGCCGAGCGCCAGAAGCGCATCGAGCTGATCGACGCCGCCCGCGAGGCCGAGCGCGCCGCGATCGGCATCAAGGTCCAGGCCGATGCCGAGAAGCAGGCGGCGGCCGACCGCGCCGAAGCGGCGCGGCTCCAGGCCGAGGGCGAGGCGGAGGCCGCCAAGCTCAAGGCCGAGGCCGACCGCGTCCGCTTCGAAGTCGAGGCCGCGGGCCAGCGCGCGATCAACGAGGCGGCGAACCTGCTCTCTTCCGACAACATGTCGCTCCAGACCAAGCTGGCGCTGCTCAAGGTGCTGCCGGAAGTGATCCGCGAAGCCTCCAAGCCGCTCGAGGCGATCGATTCGATCAAGATCGTCCAGGTCGACGGCATCACCGGGCGCGGCGGCGCGGCCGGTGTCGCGGAGAGCGGCGGGGACGGCGATCGCAACCTCGCCAATTCGGCGGTGGCGGCGGCGCTGCGCTACCGCGCCCAGGCGCCGGTGATCGACGGGCTGATGCGCGAGCTGGGCTTCGATGGCGGCACGCTCGACGGGCTCGTCGCGGGCGCTGCGGAAACGGGCGTCAAGGGCGTCGCCGCGGCGCCGGCGGACGATGGCGATGATGACGACGCGCCGGCGGGATCGTCCGGCGCCGCGTCGCGAAAGGCGCGCTCGGGCAGCTGAGCGCGTCGCCTTGGGGGAGGGGACGCATGCATTTCCTGCGGAAGGATCCGGCGCTCAAGCTGCTCTGTGCCGTGCTGCTGCTCGTGCTGGCCGGCGCGCTGCTGCTGTCGGATCGCTATTGGGTGGCGGCGAACCGCCCGGTCGTGGACGATCTGGCCGAAGTGAAGGTGCCGCCCGAGCTGGGCGAGATGATCTCGGCGATCGATGCCTATGGCGTCCATATCCAGCGCGTGCCGAGCAAGGCCGAGCAATATGTCGCGATCAAGCGCGCCAGCTACGGTTTGGAAGCGCCCGTGCCCTCCCATGCCAATATGAGCGCGCCCAGGTTCGGCTATTCGGTGCGCGAGACGACCTTTCTCGGCATGCCCTTCTGGTACAATGTCGAATATGGCCATGTGCTGTTCTTCCGCTCGGACTGGGGCGTGGTCGCCGCGCCGCTCAACGAGGTCGGCCATGCGGCGCTGGACAAGGCCAATGGCCGTGATCTGCGCGCGTCGAGCGGGGTGCCCTGGTGGAGCCATGTCTGGGGCTGGCTGTTCGTCGCGGGGGTCGGGCTGGCGCTATGGCTCTGGCATCGCCGCACGGTGCGCTGGCGGGCGGAGAACGGCTATATTTGATCATAAGCCTTGCTTATGTTTTGCCCGGCGCATTTTATTGGACGCCGCGCGCCGCCCGGTCCGAAGAACCGGCTGATCTAGGGAGGAAATCATGGCTGCGCTGGTGCTTCACGAATATGCCGCTTCGGGCAATTGCTACAAGATCCGCCTGACCGCCGCGCATCTGGGGCTGCCGCTCGCGCGGCGCGAATATGATATCGTGAAGGGCGAGACGCGCACCCCCGAATTCCTGGGCCGGGTCAATGCCAATGGCCGCATCCCCGTGCTCCAGATCGGTGCCGACGATTTCCTGCCCGAGAGCAACGCCGCCTGCTTCTACCTGGCCGATGGCAGCGACCTGATCCCGCACGACCGGTTCGAGCGCGCGGACATGCTGCGCTGGCTGTTCTGGGAACAATATAATCACGAGCCCAATGTCGCGACGTTGCGCTTCTGGACCGTCTGGATCGGCCTCGACAATCTGAGCGACGCGCAACGGGCGATGCTGCCGGCGAAGCGGGCCGCCGGCGAGGCGGCGCTCGCGCTGATGGACGAGCATCTGGCGAAGCGCGACTGGTTCGTGGCCGACCGGCCGACGCTCGCCGACATCGCGCTCTACGCCTATACCCATGTTGCCGAGACGGGCGGATTCAGCCTCCAGCCCTATCCCGCGCTGCGGGCCTGGCTCGATCGGATGGCGGCGCTGCCGCGGCACATTCCGATCACCGCCTGAATTATGGGGTGCCCGATTCGTAGAGCGTAAGCGATCGATTATGCAGATTTCTGTGACATCCCCGTGAAGTCGAAACGATTCCAATTGTAATATTCCGCGGCCATTTAGCCGGGCCAGGCAAGGGCATTTGCAGGGCTGGTTGAATGGCCACGATCACCAGACTTCCGTTCGACGCGCAGCATGTCGCGGATTTCCACGCATCGACTCCGTCGATCCCCGAAAAGGCGATCACCGAGCGCAAGCGCTATCGCACGGTCTGGATCTCGGACATCCATCTCGGCACGCGAGGCTGCAATGCCGAGATGCTGATCGACTTTCTCGACCATGTCGATTGCGACGTGATGTATCTGGTCGGCGACATCATCGACGGCTGGGCGCTCAAGAAGCGCTTCTACTGGCCCGATTCGCACAACGACATCGTCTGGCGGTTCCTGAAGCGGGCGAAGCGCGGCACCGAGATCGTCTATATCCCGGGCAATCACGACGAGATGTTCCGGCAGTTCTCGGGGCTGAACTTCGGCGGGGTGCATATCCGCCGCCAGGCGATCCATACCACCGCCGATGGCCGCCGCCTGCTCGTGCTGCACGGCGACGAATTCGACGCGATCACCATGTCGCACCGCTGGCTCGCGCATCTGGGCGACGCCGCCTATGAGGCGATGATGGGCCTCAACCGGCTGGTCAACCGCGTCCGGCGCTGGCTCGACATGCCCTATTGGTCGCTGAGCAAATACGCCAAGGCCAAGGTGAAGAACGCAGTCGAGTTCATTTCGAAATTCGAAGAGATCGTCGCGCACGAAGCCGGTGCGCGGGGAGTCGACGGCGTGATCGCCGGACACATCCACACTGCCGAGATGCGCAACATCGAAGGCGTCGCCTACTATAATGACGGCGATTGGGTGGAGGGTTGCACCGCGCTCGTTGAGCATTACGACGGTACCATGGAAATTCTCCATTGGGCCGAAGAGATGGCGAAACGCGAGAGCGAGGCAGCATCCGGGGTCAGACTGGCGGCTGCGTGACGGCAACGGAGGTCGGGCCTGTGCGGATAGCTATCGTGACCGACGCCTGGGAGCCCCAGGTGAATGGAGTCGTGCGCACGCTGCAATCGGTGCGCCGGGTGCTCGAGAAACAGGGCCATCTGGTCGAGGTGATCTCGCCCGATCTCTTCTACTCGCTGCCATGCCCCACCTATCCGGAGATCCGCCTCGCGCTCGCCCGCGTCGCCAGCGTCGGGGCAATGCTCGAGGAGTTCGGGCCCGCCGCGATCCATCTCGCCACCGAAGGGCCGCTGTGCGTCGCCGCGCGGCGCTGGTGCATCCGTCACGAAATGCCCTTCACCACAGCCTATCACACCCAGTTTCCGGACTATGTGTCGGCGCGCTCGGGCGTGCCGGCCGAATGGATCTGGCGCTACATCAAGTGGTTCCACGCGCCGAGCCAGGCGATCCTTGCCTCCACGCCGTCGATCCGCCAGTCGCTCACCGATCACGGCCTTTCCCATGTGAAGCATTGGGGCCGGGGCGTGGACCTCGCCAATTTCCGTCCCGGCCTCGATCCGCATCCGGCGATGCGGGACCTTGAGGGGCCGGTGCAGCTCTATGTCGGCCGCGTCGCGATCGAGAAGAATCTCGAGGCGTTCCTCAGGACGACGCACCCGGGCACCAAGGTGGTGGTGGGCGACGGGCCGGCACGCGCTTCGCTCAAGGCCCGCTTTCCCGAGGCGAGGTTCCTCGGCCCGATGTTCGGCGCCGAGCTGGCCTCGGCCTATTCGGCGGCGGACGTGTTCGTCTTTCCGAGCAAGACCGACACGTTCGGGCTGGTGATGATCGAGGCGCTGGCCTGCGGCGTGCCGGTCGCCGGCTATCCGGTCACCGGGCCGATCGACGTGCTCACGCCGGAGACCGGCGCGATGGATGCCGATCTCACCAGGGCCATCGGCGAGGCGCTGACCCGCGACCGCGCGGCGTGCGCCGCCTATGGCAGGACCTTCACCTGGGAAGCGAGCGCCCGCCAGTTCCTCAACGCGCTGCACCCGATGCACGGCGAGCGGGTCGCGGCCTAGGACGGATCGGCATTCGGCTCCGCCCCTTTCATTCCCGGTGGCGAGGGAAGGAATTGAATGTCGAAGCCTCTCTCTTTTTCCGCCATGCTGAAACGAGCTGGCGTCTATCCCCTTGGGACAAGGCGTGCCCAATAGCCGTCATCATCGCGCCGGCGGGGATCCAGGCTAGTCGGGGACGATCGAAGCAATCGCGCGGAGGCTTGCCGGAAACGGCAAGGCGAGCCTTGCGCGCCTTGCCCCTGGCCCTGGATCCCCGCCGGCGCGGGGATGACGAGGAAGGGGCGCGGGGATGACGGGGTTTGCCGATCGGGGCGTGACTCCAGTCAGGATGGTCATCCCGGCGAATTCGGGCGAAGGCGAAGGCTGGAACCGGGATCCGGGTTTTCGCCGGGGCGACGGTAATTGCCGCTGGTTACCTCCCCCTTTTCCTTGCTCTTCGCGCGGCATCGCATTAAGTCAGGCCCGTTACAGGCCGCCCGTGATGGGCGGCCTCTTCTATTTCTGGAGACTGTAAGTGGCCCAGCCGCTGATGCCCCATGCGACCGCTTCCTGGCTGGTCGACAACACGTCGCTCTCGTTCGACCAGATCGCCGAGTTCTGCGGTCTGCACATCCTCGAGGTCCAGGCGATCGCCGACGATACCGCCGCGACCAAGCTCACCGGCCGCGATCCGGTCCGCGCGCACGAGCTGACGATGGACGAGATCGAGAAGGGCCAGAAGGATCCGAACTACGTCCTCAAGATGCTGAAGGGCCCCGAGCAGGTCCGCCGCACCAAGGGACCGCGCTACACGCCGGTCTCGAAGCGCCAGGACAAGCCGGACGGCATCGCCTGGATCCTGCGCAACCATCCCGAGATCTCGGACGGCGCGATCGGCAAGCTGATCGGCACCACCCGGACCACGATCGCCGCGATCCGCGACCGCAGCCACTGGAACATCGCCAACATCGTGCCGAAGGACCCGGTGACGCTGGGCCTCACCTCGCAGCGCGAGCTCGATGCGATCGTCGCCAAGGCCGCCAAGGCCGCCGGCATCGAGGCGCAGGTCGATACCCGCCTGGAGGGCGACCGCGAGGCGCTGATCGAGCAGCTCCGCGCCGAGCGCCAGGCCGCGACCCGCGATGCCGAGGCCGCCGGCGAGGATGCTCCGGCCGCTCCGGTCGAGCACACGGCCGAGACGCTGTTCCGCAACAACAACTAAGGCGCGGCCGGCCCCGCCGAGGCGGGGCCGGCGCTCGCCGATCCGCCCGCCCGGGGCGTGCCGCTTCCCCTCGAATGCTATTCGGGGGGATTCGCGTATGCGCGCCGATGTCCTGACGCTGGCTCGGCGGGCGGGCCGCCGGAAAGGCCTAGGCTTCGTCCGGGAACAGCGCGGCGTGGCGGGCGCGGACGCCGTCCCACAGCCCCGCCGCCTCCGGCAGCTGCAATCCGAAGCATCGTTCGAGCTGCTCGACCAGCGCTTCGGCATCGGGAAGCAGCATATGCGTCTCGCCCGCGGGGCCCCGCTCGGTCAGCACGCGCCCGCGCAGCGTCGTGTGGCGATCGCCGCGCCGCTGCAGGACGACGAGATTCTGGACGAACGGCGATTCGGGCTGGCGCTGCAACTCGCCGCACCGCCGCGCGAGCAGCGCCTCGTCGGCGGGCGCGTCCTGGAAGTCGTAGCTGAAGGGATCGCCTTCGCCATACCGTTCCTCGAAGCGCCACCAGCCATCGACCTGGCGCAGCGCCACGTCATAGGGCGGATGGCGCGCGCTGCCCGGCGCCAGCGGCAGCGGCGCCGCCTGCATGCCGCCAAAACCGACATCGACCAGCCAGGGTCGGTCCTCCAGCGTCACCACCAGCGCCAGATGATTGCCCATCGCCGCTTCGCCATGCACCTGGCGCATCACGCCCCCCGAGATGCGGCGCACCTCGAAGCCCAGCGCTTCGAGCACTCGCCCGAACAGCCCGTTCTGCTCGAAGCACCAGCCGCCCCGCCGCCGGACGACCAGCTTGTCGAAGATCGCGTCCGGCTCGATCGAGACCGGGCGCCCCAGCTGCACGTCGAGATTCTCGAAGGGGAAGGCGGCGAGATGCGCGCCCATCAAGGCGGTCAGCGTCGCGCGGTCGGGGGCCAGCGGCCCGTCATGCCCGATCCGCGCGAAATAGGCCTGGAGATCCATGCGCCGTCCCTTTGTGCGTGGGCGACGCATGCCGGGCTCAGCCGTCGATGTCGAGCCCCAGCGCGACCCGGGCGGCGAGTGCGTGCTGCGGCTCGCGCTGCAACGGGTGGAAGCGGGCACCCTGCACGTCGCGAAAGGCACGTTCCAGCCCCGCCTTGCGATAGAAGCCCGCGCCCCCGGCGACGTCCATCGCCCGGCTCACCGTCCCGATCGCCGCGTCGCCGAGCAGGGTGCGGCACGTCATCGCGCGGCTGGTCGTGGCCGGCCCCGGCGCGCCGCCGGCCGCGATCGCGATCATCTCGCGCATCGCCATGTCCGCCGCGGCATGGGCATTCTCCATCTCGCCGATGCGCTGGAGCAGATGGGAGTCGGGCCGGCGGGTGCGCGCGATTTCCAGCGCGCGCCGCCGGGCGCCGTCCGCCACGCCCATATAGGCGGAATAGATCGCGGCGAAGGCGATCATGCTGATCACATGGAACAGCATGTGCCACTTGCCCTGGGGCCGCCGCCCGGCGATCGCCGCGTCGGCGACGAACAGCCTGTCGAGCATCAGGTCGTGCGAGCCGGTGCCGCGCATGCCGAGCACGTGCCAGGCATCGGCGATCGTCACGCCCTCCGCGCGCAGCGGCACGCCGAAATGGAGGACGGTCGGCCCCGCCTCGGGATCGTCGTACACGGCGCTGGTCATCAGCAGGTCGCCCAGTTCGCAGCCGCTGGAGAAGGGCTTGCGCGCGGTGATGCGGAAGCCGCCTTCCACCTTCTCGGCGGTGCCGGCGCTCTCCAGCCAGTCCGATCCGCCGCTCGAGACGAGGATCAGTTCCTCGGCCGCCACCCGGCGGAGCAGGCCCTCGGTCGGCGCGTCCTGGTGCTTCAGGCGCCACGCCGCGGCGGCGACCAGATGGGTGTGCATCGAAAAGGCTAGCGCGGTCGCGCCGCATGCCGCGCCCAGCACCCGGATCGCCCCGCAGACATCGGCGAAATCGGCGCCGCCACCGCCCAGCGGCTCGGGCACCAGCGCCTTGAAGAAGCCCGCTTCCTTCAGCCGCGCATAGCCTTCCGCCACGAAGCTCTCCTCGGCATCGTGGCGATCGGCATGCGCCGCGATCTCCGTGGCGATCGCCCGGGCCTCGGCGATCCAGTCCCGCCCCGCAAGCTTGCCTTCCATCGTCATTCCCCCTTCCGGTCGATTGGTCGTGCCACCAATCGGCCATCCGCCGGGCCATGCTCCAGTTCAGAAACTGAACTTGCCCGGTACAGAGTCTGAACTACCATGGATGCACGATCATGAAGGATTGGGGATGACGCAAGGGAGCTACAAGCAATTCTGCCCGGTCGCGATGGCCGCGGAGATATTGTGCACGCGCTGGACGGTGGTGCTGCTGCGCGAGCTGTTCGCGGGATCGACGCGGTTCAACGACCTGCGCCGCGGCGTGCCGCGCATGTCGCCCGCCTTGCTCTCGCAGCGGCTCAAGGAGCTCGAATGCGCGGGCATCGTCGCGCGCGAGGAGGGTGGCACCGACTATCGCCTGACCGAAGCCGGGCGCGAGCTGGAGCCGGTGGTCGAGGCGTTCGGCATCTGGGGCCAGCGCTGGGTGGCGTATGAACTCTCGCTCCAGCATCTCGATGCGCAGCTGCTGATGTGGGACATGCGCCGCCATCTCGATCCCACGCCGCTGCCGCCCCGGCGCAACGTGATCCAGTTCCGCTTCCCCGAACAGCCCGAGCCGCGCCGCCGCTACTGGCTGGTGGTCGATCCGCAATCGGGCGTCGACCTCTGCTCGATCGATCCCGGCCATGAAGTCGACCTGTTCGTCTCTTCGGACCTGCGCACGATGACGGCGATCTGGATGGGGTATGAGACGGTGCGCGACGCGCTCGATCGCGAGACGCTGCTGCTCACCGGTGCCCCCGGCATCGCGGCGCAGATGCAGCGCTGGCTCGGCCTCAGTCCCTTTGCCCGCCATGCCCGGCAGGATCGCCTCGCCGCATGACGGAAGCGGGCGGGGCGTGTAGCCTTGCCGCCGCGACTCGGCATGCCGGGCGCCATCCGAGACCGTGGAGGGATCCCATGTGTGACGAGCTGACCGCCGCCGACAATGCGCGTTTCCTGCTGACACGCCGCGAATTCGGCGCTGGCGCCGCTGCCGCCGGCGTCGCGGTGCTGCTGCCGGCCCCGGCCGATGCGGCCGAGATCGCGGGACGCGATGTCGTCATCGCCACGCCGGACGGCGCCTGCGACGCCTATTTCGTCGCGCCCGCCACCGGCAGGCATCCCGCCGTGATCGTGTGGCCGGACATTTTCGGGTTGCGGCCCGCCTTTCGCCAGATGGCGGACCGGCTCGCCCAGTCGGGCTATGCGGTGCTCACCGTCAACCAGTTCTACCGCTCCACCAAGGCGCCCTTCGTCACGCCCGGGCAGGGCTTCGACGACGCGCTCCGGGCCAAGGTCGGCCCCTGGCGCCAGCTGCTCACGCCCGATGCGACCACGCGCGACGCCAAGGCATTTGTCGCCTGGGTCGATCGGCAGAAGGAAGTCGACACCAGGCGCGGCATCGGCAGCACGGGCTATTGCATGGGCGGCCCGATGGTCATGTACACCGCCGCCGCGGTGCCCGCCCGGGTCCGTGGCGGCGCGACCTTCCATGGCGGCGGGCTCGCGGCCGAGGGCCTGATCGCGCTGGTGCCCCAGATGAAAGCGCACTGGCTGATCGCCATCGCCGAGAATGACGATGCCCGCGCGCCGGAGGACAAGGACAAGCTCAAGGCCGCCTTCGCCGCCAGCAGCCAGCCGGCCGAGATCGAAGTCTACAAGGGGACGATGCACGGCTGGTGCCCGCCGGACAGCCAGGTCTATAATGCGGATCAGGCCAATCGCGCCTGGGAGCGCCTGCTCGCCACGTTCAAGGCGCTTTGAACGGCGCTTGACGCGATCGATTGACTTGTTCACGTTGTGTTCGATTGATCCGGAGGGAAATCATGACAGGCGACCTGATCTTCTACACCCATCCCCAGTCGCGCGGGCGCATCGTCCGCTGGGCGCTGGAGGAGGCCGGCGCCTCCTATGAGACGCAGGTCGTCGAATATGGCACGACGATGAAGGGCGAGGATTATCTGGGCATCAACCCCATGGGGAAAGTGCCCGCGATCGTCCATGGCGGCCATGTCGTCACCGAATGCGCCGCGATCTGCGCCTATCTGGCCGAAGCCTTTCCGGCGGCGGGCCTCGCCCCCGATGCGAGCGAGCGCGCCGATTATTATCGCTGGCTGTTCTTCGCCGCCGGCCCGGTCGAGCAGGCGGTGACCAACCATGCCGCCCAGTTCGTCCCCAGGCCGGAGCAGGGCCGCATGTTCGGCTATGGCAATTACGATCTCGCGGTGGACGTGCTGGAAAAGGCCGTCTCGGCGCATCCCTATATCGCCGGCGACCGCTTCACCGCGGCGGACATCTATGTCGGCTCGGCGGTCGGCTGGGGCACGATGTTCGGCACGCTGCCCAAGCGCGAAGCGTTCCTGGACTATTTCGGCCGGCTGAGCGGGCGCGAGGCCTATCAGCGCGCCTCGGCCAAGGACGATGCGCTGGCGGCGGAGCTGCAGCCGGCACAGGCGCCGGCCTAGCCGGCCCTGTCGCACCCCGGCCTTGTGCCGGGGGGCACCGGAAGACGAGTCGGGGATGACCCGATCGGCAAACCCGTCATCCCCGCGCAGGCGGGGACGACGATGAGGAATATGAGGCTCCGGCCTGGAAGCCTTCGCATCGGGCACGAGCCATCATGGACCCCGGCTCGAGGCCGGGGTGGCGAGGTACATGTGCCGTCCGCCCGGCCGCCGCTATCCGCTCACAGCTTGTAGAAGCGCACGGCATTGTCGTGGAGGATGTCCTGCTTCTGCGCCTCGGTCAGGAAGGCCGCGCTCTCGATCCCCTCGATCGCGAGGCCGATCGCATCGGGCCAGTACATATGGTCCGATCCGAACATGATGCGCTTGGAGAAGCCCGAGTCCACGAAGGTTCGCAGATAGGCGTGAAAGGCCGGACGCGGCAGCAGCCAGTCGATCGCGCCGGTATCGATGTTCACGTTCGGATAGAGCATCAGCATCGCGATCGTGTCGTCGAGATAGGGCCAGCCGCCATGCATGATGTTGAGGCGCAGCTTGGGATGGCGATTGAGCGCCTCCTCCACCAGCTCGGGATTGCCGAAGCGGGCGCGCGCCGAAGTGCAGCAGGGATCGAAGCTGGTCCCCGCCGGCATGGTGCCGGTGTGGAGCGCGACGGGCACGTCGAACTCCTCGGCCAGCGCGAGATAGGGGTCGTATTTGGGGTCGCTGAGCGACAGCCCGGCATATTGCGACGTCACTTCGCCCAGCACCTTGAGCCTGCCGTCCGCAAAGGCCTTGCGGAGCAGGTCGATCGGCGGCAGCGGCGTGTCGTCCGAGCCGCGGATGCCTGCGCCGGCGACGAAGCGATCGGGGTCGCGATCATGCCAGTCGATCGCCGCCTGGAGCCGGTCGCCGTCGCCGCCGCTCACCACGCCCTTGACGACATTGTGCTTCTTCATCTCGGCGATGCAGGCGGCGAGATGGTCGGCGCCGGTCCGGATCGGGCTCTTGAAGCCGGAGATCGGATTGGTGACCGGGGCGGGAAGCTGCATCGTCGCGGGATAGGCGTGCATATGGACGTCGATGACGGGGCGTCCGATCGCGGGCGCGGCCGCCGCGCCGGGCAACAGGGCATAGGCGGCCCCGGCGCCGCCCAGCTTCAGAAAATCCCTGCGACCGATACCCATGACGATCCTCCCTGACAGCTCCGCTCGCGCCGGAGTCGCGCCTCATGAATCGCAATTTGGGGGCGTGGCTGTCCATGCGGTTCGTCCCGCCGGCGGAGCGTTCGTCACAAATCGCGGATGCGCGTGGGTGGTTTTGTGCCGGCGACGGGAGGATTCATATTCTCCACTGTCATTCCCGCCACCCATTCCTCGTCATCCCCGCCTGCGCGGGGATGACGGGATTTGCTTATCGGGCCGGGACCCTAGCGGGGCTTCCCTTCCAGCTGCTCCATCCGCGCCGGCAGCGCCGCCATAACCGCGTCGCGATCGGCCTGGTCGGTCTCGCTCCAGCGGGCGATCTCCGCGAGCGTGCGGCCGCAGCCGATGCACCAGCCCGTGGCCGCGTCCATCACGCAGATGCTGACGCAGGGGCTTTCGATGATGGGCACATATTCGATCATCGCGTCCAGCGGGCCAGCCAGTCGGCCATTTCCTGGGGTTGCATGATCCGGGCGTCGCCCAGGCCGAGAATGTCGTCGCGGTTGCGGACCTTGCCGGTGCGCGGATCGATCACCAGGATCGCCGGCACCGCTTCGAGCGAGGCCGCGCCGAAGCGTCGCGGCAGGTCCAGGTTGCGATCGAACATGCCGATGTCGATCTGGACCAGCACGAAATTGCGCGTCACCCAGCCGCGCATCTCGGGCAGGGCGAGCACGCCGGCCAGCACCCGGCAATCGACGCACCAGTTGGCGCCGAAATCGAGGAGGAGCGGCTTGCCCGATCGCTTCGCGCCGGCGAGCGCCGCGTCGATGTCGCGGCGCGCGTCGCGCCCGGCATCATAGGGCGCGGGCAGGGGAAGGGGCAGCTGGTCGAGCGTGCGGGCTGCGAGCCGGGGTGCCGCGCGCTGGGCCGGCGCCGCGCCGGGCAGCATCGCCGCCGCCAGCGCGAGAGCCAGCCCGGCCCGCCGGATCATTCGGCCAGCGTGTAGTTCAGGAAGTCGGGGATCGGGCCGTTCCAGCCCTCGTCCGGGCCGTCGTCGCGTGCGTCGCGGCGGCGGTTGCGGTCCCGGTCGCGGCGCGGCTGCTCGTCGCGGGCGCGGGGCTCGCGGACCGGCTCCTCGCGGCGCGCCTCTTCGCGCCTGGGCTCTTCCTTCTTCGAGCGCGGCTTGCGCGCCTTGTCCTCGTCGCCCTTGCGCCGGCGGTCGCGCGGCGCTTCCGCGCGCTCGTCTTCCTCGGAGGGGGCGGGGGCGCCGCGCAGCTTCACCCGCTCGATCTTCTGGCCGGTGAGCTTCTCGATATTGGCGATGTTCTCGGCGTCTTCCTTGGTCACCAGCGTATAGGCGGTGCCGGTCGCCCCGGCGCGGCCGGTGCGGCCGATGCGGTGGACATAATCGTCCGGATGCCAGGGCGCGTCGAAATTATAGACGTGGCTCACGCCCTTGATGTCGAGCCCGCGCGCGGCGACGTCCGAGGCGACCAGGATGTTCACATCGCCCTTCTTGAACCGCTCCAGCTCGGCGAGGCGCGCCGGCTGGTCCATGTCGCCATGGATCTCGGCGGAGCGTATGCCGTGGCGCTGCAGGCTCTTGTTGAGCTCGCGCACCGTGGTCTTGCGATTGCAGAAGATGATGCCGGTCTGGACGTTCTCGGCCACGAGCAGCGCGCGCAGCGTCTCGCGCTTCTTCATCGTCGTGGTCTCGACGAGGAACTGCGTGATGTTGGTGTTGGTCGTCGCCGGGCGGGCGACTTCCACGCGCTTGGGATCGTTGAGGAACTTGTCCGCCAGCTTCTTGATCACCGGCGGCATCGTCGCCGAGAAGAGCAGGGTCTGCCGTTCCTTGGGCAGCTTGGTGCAGATTTCCTCGATATCGGGGATGAACCCCATGTCGAGCATCCGGTCCGCCTCGTCGATCACGAGCAGGCTGCAGCCGTTGAGCAGGATCTTGCCGCGGCCGAACAGGTCCATCAGCCGGCCCGGCGTGGCGATCAGCACGTCGACGCCCTTTTCGAGCGCCTTCACCTGGTCGCCCATCTGCACGCCGCCGATCAGCAGGGCCATGGAGAGCTTGTGGTGGGTGCCGTATTTCTCGAAATTCTCGGCAACCTGGGCGGCCAGTTCGCGCGTCGGCTCGAGGATCAGCGAGCGCGGCATCAGCGCGCGGGTGCGTCCCTCGCCGAGGATGTCGATCATCGGCAACACGAAGGCGGCGGTCTTGCCCGTGCCCGTCTGGGCGATGCCGACCAGGTCCTTGCCCATCAGCACGGGGGGAATCGACTGGCGCTGGATGGGTGTGGGCTCGGTATAGCCCGCATCGGTCACTGCGCGCAGAAGTTCGTCAGAAAGGCCGAGATCGGCAAAGCTCATGCAATTTTCCGGAAAATCGGCGTGGCAGGTCCACGCGCGAAGCCTTCACGCGCTTGCGGATTTATCGGGGAAAGTCAAGCGCGGAGGTGCTCAACGCTCCAGCGCGAGCGCCCTAAAGTCCTCCACATCGCAGGAACGGCCCGCCCGGGTGCGAATCGAATCGCGTCCGGCGCAGATCTTCTGGTCCTTGTTCGTCTTCACGTAGAAGCCGTTATAGAAGCCGAGCGCCTGGCATTTGCGCCCCAGCTTGGCGCGCAGCAGCGAGCCGTCGCGCAGCACCAGGTCGACGCTGTCCTGGGTGTTCACGCCCGCGAAGCCGGAGATGTCCTGCACCTTCACGCAGTCCTTCGCCTTCTTCTCGACCACATGGGGAGCGCGGCGCACGATGATGGTCGCGCTGCTGGTGATGGTGACGCGCGGCACCTGGATCGTCACGCGCTGCTGCTCTTGCTGAAGGCTCAGGGTAACCGCTTTCCAGTCGGGCACGCCTGCGGGCGCCGCGGCGGGCGCGGCGACGAGAAGCAGCAGGCTGGATGCGACCAGGAACGGATTCGGCATTTCGCGTTGGTTATGTACGTTGAAGGTTTGAACAGTGGATGAACTGACACCGGTCGTGCTAGCCCAAAAATGCCATGACACCAGCCCAGCAGCAGCTCGTCGATACCATCCTGGAACGCTTCGGCCCCAAGACGGTGACCACCGATCCCCATGCGATCGAGCCCTGGGAGTCGGACTGGCGCGGCCGCTACCATGGCAGCGCGCCGGCGCTGCTCTCGCCCGGATCGACGGAGGAAGTCGCCGCGATCGTCCGGCTTGCGGGCGAATTGGGCGTGAAGATTGTGCCCCAGGGCGGCAATACCGGCATGGTCGGCGGCGCGACGCCGCCGGCGGACGGCTCGGCGCTGCTCCTCTCCACCCGACGGATGAACCGGATCCGCTCGGTCGACACGGCCGGCAATCTCGCGGTGGTCGAGGCCGGGGTGATCCTCGCCAATTTCCACGCCGCCATGGCCGAGCAGGGCCGCCGCTTCCCGCTCACGCTGGGCGCCAAGGGCAGCGCGACGATTGGCGGGCTGGTCTCCACCAATGCCGGCGGCACCCAGGTGCTGCGCTTCGGCAACATGCGCCACCTCGTGGCGGGGGTGGAGGCGGTGCTGCCCGACGGCTCGATCCATGAAGGGCTCGTGCCGCTCAAGAAGGACAATCGCGGCTATGACCTCACCCAGCTGCTGATCGGCGCGGAAGGCACGATCGGCATCGTCACCGCCGCGACGCTGCGCCTCTATCCCGCCATCGTCGAGCGTGCCGCCGCCTGGGTGGGCGTCGCCGATCCCGAGGACGCGCTCCGCATCCTGCGCCTGATGGAGGCGCGCACCGGCACGATCGAGAGCTTCGAGATCATCCCGGGCGAGATACTGGGTCATGTCCTCAGCCATATTCCCGGCACCCGCTCGCCGCTGGCCGGCGAGCATGCCTGGCACGTGCTGATCGAATCGGTGGCGACCGAGCCGGGCGCCGAGCCGCCTGCCGCCCTGCTCGAGCGGCTGCTGGTGCCCGTGTTCGAGGCGGGCCTGGCCGAGGACGCGGTGATCTCGACCAGCGAGGCCCAGGTCGAGGCCTTCTGGCACATCCGCGATTCGATCTCGGAGGCGGAGCGCGCGCTGGGCCCGGCGATGCAGCACGACATCTCCGTGCCGGTCGACAAGATGCCGCGCTTCATGCTGGCGGCCGCGGCCGAGGCCGAGCGGCGCTTCCCCGGCACCCGCGCCACCGCCTTCGGGCATCTGGGCGACGGCAATGTCCATTTCCACGTCCGCGCGCCGCAGGGCGCCGATCGCGACGCCTGGTACGCCGGCGATGGGCCGGCGGTGAGCCGCCTCGTCTACGACATGGTGGTGGCCGAGGGCGGATCGATCTCCGCCGAACATGGTATCGGACAGATGAAGCGCGCCGAACTGGAGCGTTTGAGCCCGCCATCGCGTATCGCGGTACTGAAAGCGATCAAATCGGCACTGGATCCCCGCGGAATCCTGAATCCCGGCAAGCTGGTAGCGCTTGCGCCCGAGGCTGACACCCCATAGACCCTCGCCCCGGGATTCCAGACATCAGCATTTTTAGTTCCCAGGAGATTTAGGATGGCTTCCGCCCCGCAGCAGTCGCTGCCTCTGTTCTACAACGAGCTTCAGCCGCTCTCGAGCCAGCAGCACGCCGATTTCAAGATTCGCGCCGCCGACAAGGCGCCGTTCCTCGCCAAGCAGCACGCGGTGCCGGTCACCGTCGAGGAATTCCCGCTGGTGCAGCGCTTCATGCCGATCGTCTTCTCGCAGGGCGAAGAGCCGGTGCCGCTGGCGCTGATGGGCCTGAACGAGGGGGTCAACACCTTCTTCGACGAGGACGGCGCGCTCAACGAGACGAACTTCTACGTCCCGGCCTATATCCGCCGCTATCCGTACCTGCTGGCGCGCCTGCGCCCGGACAGCGACGAGCTGTCGCTGTGCTTCGACCCGACTTCGGACACGGTCGGCGCGTTCGAGGAGGGCGAGGCCCTGTTCGTCGACGGCCAGCCGAGCGACACGACCAAGAACATCCTGCAGTTCAACGAGCAGTTCGAGCAGGCCGGCGCCCGCACCGGCCAGTTCATGCAGGAGCTCAAGGAGCTCGACCTGCTGATCGACGGCGAAGTGACGATCCAGCCGGACGGCGCCGCCCAGCCCTTCGTCTATCGCGGCTTCATGATGGTCGACGAGAACAAGCTCAACGAGATGCGCGGCGACCAGCTGCGCAAGATCGTGCAGAACGGCATGCTGCCGCTCATCTACGCGCATCTCTTTTCGCTGGGCCTGATGCGCGACATCTTCGGCCGCCAGCTGCGCCAGGGCAAGATGCCCGAGCCGCAGCTCGTCCAGCCGAACGCCTGATCGTGATGGGGCGCGGCGATCGATACAGCCGGGGGGCGATCGCCTTCCACTGGTCGATCGCCGCGCTCGTCCTGTTCAACCTGATCGTCGGCCTGTTCCACGACGCGATGCCGCGGGCGTGGGGCGTGATCCCGATCCACAAGTCGGTCGGCATCGCCGCGCTGGTGCTCACGCTGGGCCGGATCGGCTGGCGACTCACCCACAAGCCGCCGCACCTGCCGGAATTGCTGCCGGCCTGGGAGAAGGCGACCGCGCATACGGTCCACTTCATCCTCTATGCGCTGCTGCTGGTCCTGCCGGTCAGCGGCTGGCTGCTCTCCTCCAATCCCGAGCGTCCGCGTCCGATCAACTGGTTCGGGCTGTTCGAGATCCCGGTACTGCCCGCCACGCCGGGCATCGCCCATACCGCGCACGAGGCGCACGAGCTGCTCGGCTATCTGATGGCGGCGCTGGTGGTGGTTCACATCGCCGCGGCGCTGCGCCACCATTTCATCCTGCGCGACCGGGTGCTGGCGCGCATGCTTCCAGGGGCGCACCGGCTCGGCTGATCGCGCGTTGAAAACGGTTTCTCGCGACCCCTTGAACTATCCGACCCCTCACTTATATTTGATTTGTACGGCGTCGTGTCCCCCCTTTCGCGAGGCCGTACGGCACGCCCTCGGGCGTGTCTCCTCCCTGAACCTTGGCCACCTCGTGGGTAACCACGAGGTGGTTTTTTATGTGCCGCCTTGCCGCCGATCCCTGATAGGAATCGGGCATGGACTGGTTCTCGAAATGGTTCTGGCTCTGGCCGTCGCTGCTGGGGTGTCTCGTGCTTGGGCGAGGTGTGGTCGCGGTTGTCCGGCGTCGTGTCCTGGTGTTTCGCAACCCCGATCCCGATGCGGCAATTTACCGGGAGTATGAGCCGAGACTCTATTGGCTGCTGGTGATGGTGCATTTCCTGATGGCCGGCCTGTTTTTCTGGATGGCCGGGTACAAGGTTCCCTGGCCGGCGCTATTCCGCCGCGATCGCCCCCGGTAGCGCTTCGTCCGCCACCGCGTCGATCAGGTCGCGCAGCAGCCGCACCGCCGTCGCCAGTCCCGGGCCCGGCTGGTCGAGCGCCGAATCGAGATAGAGCGATCGGTCGAACTCGAGCTGGATCGCGTGCACGCCGCGGCGCGGGTCGCCATGGCGCTCCAATATGTGGCCGCCCGAATAGGGCGTGTTGGCCATGGTGCGGATGCCATGGGCGCGCGCCACGCCTTCGATTCGCCCCAGGAAACGCCCTGCCGCCGACTTGCCGAACCGGTCCCCCGGCACCAGCCGCGCCGCCGTCGCCGGATTGCCGAGCGGCGGCATCGAATGGACGTCGAGCAGCACCGCCACGCCGAATCGCGCCCGCGCCGATGCCAGGGCGGCGGCGATGGCGGCGTGCCAGGGCCGGTGGTCGGCATGGATGCGCTGCTGCACCTCGTCGGCGCTCAGCCGGCGCTGCCAGATGTCGCCCGCGCTTCCCACCCGGCGCGGCACCAGCCCCAGTCCGGAGCGGAGCTTGGCCGAGAGCGGCGCGCCGTGCGGCCAGGCGCCGTCGTCGAGCCGCGGGTCGCGCTCGTGCTCGGCGCGGTTGAGGTCGATCCAGGCGCGCGGGCGGGTGGCGACGAACAGTGTCTCGTCGCGCCGGGCGGCAAGGGCGATCGCGTCGGCATGGCGGTCCTCGAGCCCCCGCAGCGCCGCCAGCGGCACGCGCAGCGCAGCGCGCAGCGCGTCGGGATAGTCGCGCCCGGCATGCGGCACGGACAGGATCACCGGGCTCCGCGGCTCGGCGGGGCCATGGCGGACGAAGGATTCTCCGGTCACGACGTCATGACTATGCGCGCCATCGCGCTGCCGCAATGGCATGGAATGGTATAGGGGCGGAAAATCTTAAGGGCTTCGGGTATAGGATGAGGTCTTGTCGATTTCGAGTGGGGGAACATGATCCGGATTCTGCTGGCCGAGGATGACCGCGTGATGCGGGAATACCTGACCCGGGCGCTCGAGCGTTCGGGCTATGCGGTCAGCGCGGTCGATCGCGGCACCGCGGCGATACCGCTGCTGGAGGGCGAGCGGTTCGACCTGCTGCTCACCGATATCGTGATGCCGGAGATGGACGGCATCGAGCTGGCCCAGAAGGCGAGCGAGATTGCGCCGGACATGCGGGTGATGTTCATCACCGGCTTCGCGGCGGTGACGCTCAAGGCGGGCAAGCAGGTGCCCCAGGCGCGCGTGCTCTCCAAGCCCTTCCACCTGCGCGACCTGGTGCTCGAGGTGGACCGGCTGTTCGAGGCGGAGAACGCCGGGTTCAATTGAGGCCTCCGATTCCGGCGGCGGCGGATCGGGCGAACGGACCGGCGCCGCAAAAACTGAAAACCATGCTTGCGCGGGTTTGTGTTGCCCGCTAAAGGCCCGCTTCCCGTTTCGGCCGACAGGCCAATGGGCGCGTAGCTCAGTGGTAGAGCACTGTGTTGACATCGCAGGGGTCGCAAGTTCAATCCTTGCCGCGCCCACCATATAGAAAAGCCGCCAGGTCATCGATCTGGCGGCTTTTTTGATGCCTTTCAGCGATGGCGTGCGATCACGGCATCAGTGGCTCCGGATGCTCGGGCGGGCTCGGCCCGGCGCCGCGTGGCAGATCGGGAGGTCCCGATCGCGTGCAAGCCGTTCCGGTGATCAGCGGTGCTCATTATGGCAGTTCCCAGGTTCGAATAGATAACGGAGATCGCATGATGAACGCGCTATCGATCGGAAATGTCATCGCCACGCGCGAGATCGACCTCGGCCCTTCCGCGAAAGTCGAGGTGGTGATCGGTGCACCCTTCTCGATCGATGCGACAGGGGAGGAGTTCTGGTGTCCCTATAGGATCATCGGAATTGGATCGGGCAAAGTGAAGCGCGCAATCGGGGCGGACTCGCTCCAGGCGCTCGTCCTGGCATTGTATGACATTAGCAATGCCCTGTATTTTTCCGAGGAATTCGAGCGCGGTGAGCTTCGCTGGGCGGGTGGGATGACCTTCGCGGATTTCGGCATTCCCGTTTCGGAGCGCACGATCGATGAGGTGCGACAGGCACGGCAGCGGATCGAGGGGTAGAGATGGACTGTATGGCGTGAATGCGCCTGGCATCCGCTTCGGCGCCGTGCGGTCCTCGCCCATGCTGTGAAAAGCCGCCAGGTCAGTGACTTGGCGGCTTTTCCGATGTCTGCGCTGGCGCCGCGCCGCGCTTTGGCGCATCCTGGCCCGCATGCGGGAAAAAGCTTCGGAATATGATTGGGCGGGCGGGCGCGGCGCCCAGTGGCGTGACGGGCTCGACGGGATGGAGGCGATGCTCGCGCCGATCGACGCGCCGTTCGTCGCGGCGCTGGCGCTGGATGCGCCCTGCCGAATCGCCGAGATCGCCTGCGGGGGCGGCGGCACGGCGCGCGCCATCGCCGCGGCGGCGCCCGCCGGCAGCGACATCACCGGCTTCGACATCTCGCCCGATCTGGTCGCCGCCGCCACGGCGCGGGCGGGCGCGGTGGCCCGCTTCGTCGAGGCCGATGTCGCGACTCATCGGCCCGAGCGGCGGTTCGATCGGCTCGCCTCGCGCTTCGGCGTGATGTTCTTCGACGATCCGGCGGCCGCTTTCGCCAATCTGCGCCACTGGCTGGCGCCGGGCGGGCGGCTGGCCTTCGCGGTCTGGGGCCCGGCGGCCGAAGTCGGCTTCATGGCGGAGATCCGCGCGGCGGTCGCCTCGGTGATCGAGCTGCCCCCTGCCGATCCCGATGCGCCCAGCCCGGTCCGCTACGGCGATCCCGGGAAGCTGATCGCGCTGCTGGATGCCGCCGGTTTCCGGGACGCCGCCAGCCGCGGCTGGCACGGCGCGCTGCCCGTGCCCGGCGCGACGCCCGAGGCGGCGGCCGATTTCCTGCTCGCCTCTTCGTCGATGGCGGCGCCGCTGCTCGGCGCGCCGCCCGCCCGGCGCGAGGCGGCCCGCGCCCGCCTGGCGGAGGCCTGTGCCGGCCATTGGGAGAATGGCGGCGTCCGCATGCCGGTCCGGGTGGAGATCGTCACCGCCGCCGGTTAGGGCGGGGACTGATATCCCTTTCTCGTCGTCCCCGCCTTTGCGGGGATGACGGTGGGAAATCAGATACGTGCCTGGGTTCTCGCCCTAGGCGACGCGCAGTTCCGCCAGAAAGGCATGGACCTGGTCCGACAGGGCATCGGCGCCGACATGGAGCCGGCCCGCCACGTCGCGCATCGCCCGCGCCTGGTCCGAGGCGTCGCGCGAGGTGCCGCCGATCGCCTCGACGTCGCGCTGGATGCCGGTGCTCGCATGCACCGCCTCGTCGACGTTGCGCGCGATCGTCCGCGTCGCTTCCTCCTGCCGGGCGACCGCGCTTTCCACGGCGTCGGCCAGCGCGGCCATCGCGCCGATCGCCTGCTCGACCCGGTTGTGCCCCGCCGCGACCTCGTCGATCCCGCCGCGGATCTCGCGGACATGCGCGGTGATCCGGTCGGCGGCGATGCCGGTCTGGGTGGAGAGCTGCTTCACTTCGTTCGCCACCACGGTGAAGCCGCGCCCCGCCTCGCCGGCGCGCGCCGCCTCGATCGTCGCGTTGAGCGCGAGCAGGTTCACCTGCCGGGCGATGTCGCTGATCAGCCCGATCACCGAATCGATCGACTGCGCCGAATGGAGCAGGTCGCGCGTCCGCGCGCTCCCGCTCTCGACCAGCTGCGAGACCGCCGCCGCCGCCTGGCGCGCATCGCTGGTGTTGTGGGCGATGCCGGCGAGCGCGCCGGCCAGGTCGCGCCCGCGCGCGGCGATCTCCGCCATGTTGTCGCTCGTCTGCGAGGCGGCGGTCGCCACCGCCAGCGCGCGGTCGCCCACGCCGCTCGCCCGGTCCGCCGTCAGCACCGCGCCGTCCTCGAGCGCGGTCGAGAGCAGGCCCATGTCGCGCGATAGCGCTTCCACCTGCGCCTCGAAGCGCTTGCTCGCCGCTTCGATCCGCGCCGCGCGTTCCACCTGGGCGCGCGCCGTCGCCACTTCGCGTTCGGCCGCGAGATGGACGAGCCGGCGGTTGTTCATCGTCGCCAGCACCCGGCCGGCCCGGGTCAGGATCATCCCCTCCGATCCGCCCGAGGCGCGATAGCGTTCCATCAGCCGGCCGAGATCGTCGGTCATCTCGGCAACGGGGCAGGCGCGGACATAGCGCGACACCGCCGCGCCGTAAGAGGGGTTGCGCATCAGCGCATGGCCGAAGGGATTGAGCAGCAGCCGCCGCACGTCCTTCTCGAAGATCGCGCCCAGCGGACGCGCATGCGCGTCGACGATCGCCACCAGCCGCAGCTCGGGATCACCGCCGAACAGCTCGGCCGCGCGCCACATCGTGTCGGTGAGCGTCAGCAACGGCGGATTGAGCTCGCGCTCGGTAAGCCAGGTGCCGCCTGGGGCGGGCGAGGGATCGGCCAAGGACATCCCCCGCCGGATAGGGGGCGGTTGGTAAATGCGCGCTTAGCCCAGCGTTACAGTACCGAGACAAAGCACATTTTTTCGCGGGTTGCGGGCGATTCCTCGCGAAAATCGCGCCGCCGGCTGTAACCCTGTTGTCATATGGCGGTGCCTAGGGCGGGACATGAAGCTCAGCATCGAGAATCTGGCCCTGAGCCATGGCGAGCGCCGCCTGCTCGACGGCGTGGATGCGGTGCTCGCGCCGGGCAAGGTAACGGCGATTCTCGGCGCGGCCGGCGCGGGCAAGGCCGTGCTGCTGCGCGCGCTCGCCGGCCGCGCCGATGCCGATGCCGGCCATGTCCGGCTGGGCGGGCGGCTGATCGGCCGGCTGGGCCGGGCCGAGCGCGCCAGGGCGATCGCGCTGGTCGAGCATCATGATCGGCGCCGCCGGTTCGGCCGGGCTCCCGCCGATCTCGCCGCCGCGCTGGCCGCGCGTCCGGCCTGGCTGCTGGCCGGGGATCCGCTGAGCGCGCTCGATCCGGCCGCGCAATTCGCCCGGATCGAACAGCTGCGCGCGGCCGCGGACCAGGGAATGGGCATCGTCGTCACGCTCGCCGATCCCGTTCTCGCCGGCCGCCTGGCCGATGCGGTGCTGCTGCTCGGCGGTGGCCGCATGATCGCCTTTGGCGCGCCCGGCGACGCGCTCGCCCATCAGCCGCTGCGCGCGGCGTTCGGCGTGGAGGTGATGGTAATCGGCGATGCGCGGGGCCGGTTGCTCCCCGTGCCGATCGGCTGCGCAGAATAGTCCTCGCTTCCCTGCAAGGGAGGGGGCGAGGGTGGGTGGCGTTGCGGCGATACCATGGTCGCAGGGATGCGGCGCCGTATCGCGTCCATCGATCCACCCCCGGCCCCTCCCTTGCAGGGAGGGGAGTCGATGTGCCACTGCGTAATTAAATTACACACTGAGTCGGGCCGGCAGAGTCCGCAGGAGAGCGAAATGCGTAACATCGACCATGTTATCGTCGGCCATGACGGAGGTGCCGGCGCCCGCACCGGAGACGTCTTCAATCCGAACACCGGCCAGGTGCAGGCCCGGGTGCAGCTCGGCACCCAGGCCGATCTCGACAAGGCCGTCGCCGCCGCGCTCGCCGCCCAGCCCGGCTGGGCCGCGACCAACCCGCAGCGCCGCGCCCGCGTGATGTTCGCGTTCAAGGCGCTGGTCGAGAAGAACATGGACGAGCTGGCGCACCTGCTCAGCTCCGAGCATGGCAAGGTGGTCGCCGACGCCAAGGGCGACATCCAGCGCGGCCTGGAAGTGATCGAATTCGCCTGCGGCATCCCGCACGTGCTGAAGGGCGAATATACCCAGGGCGCCGGCCCCGGCATCGACGTGTACAGCATGCGCCAGCCGCTCGGCATCGGCGCGGGCATCACGCCGTTCAACTTCCCGGCGATGATCCCGATGTGGATGTTCGGCGTCGCCATCGCCTGCGGCAATGCCTTCATCCTCAAGCCCAGCGAGCGCGATCCCAGCGTGCCGGTGCGCCTCGCCGAGCTGATGCGCGAGGCCGGCGCGCCGGAGGGCATCCTCCAGGTCGTGCACGGCGACAAGGAGATGGTCGACGCGATTCTCGATCATCCGGCGATCGCGGCAGTCAGCTTCGTCGGCTCGTCGGACATCGCGCATTATGTCTATCGCCGCGGCGTCGAGGCCGGGAAGCGCGTCCAGGCGATGGGCGGCGCCAAGAATCACGGCATCGTCATGCCGGACGCCGATCTCGACCAGGTGGTGGCGGACCTGTCCGGCGCCGCCTTCGGCTCGGCTGGCGAGCGCTGCATGGCGCTGCCGGTGGTGGTGCCGGTGGGCGACAAGACCGCCGATGCCCTGCGCGAGAAGCTGATCCCGGCGATCGCGGCGCTGCGGGTCGGCGTTTCGACGGATGCCGAGGCGCATTACGGCCCGGTGGTGAACGCCGCCCACAAGCAGCGCGTCGAGAACTGGATCCAGACCGGCGTGGACGAAGGCGCCGAGCTGGTGGTCGACGGGCGCGGCTTTCAGCTCCAGGGCCATGAGCAGGGCTTCTTCATCGGGCCGAGCCTGTTCGATCGCGTCACGCCGGACATGCAGGCGTATAAGGAAGAGATTTTCGGACCGGTCCTCCAGATCGTCCGCGCGCCCGATTTCGAGACCGCGCTGCGGCTGCCGAGCGACCATCAATATGGCAACGGCGTCGCCATCTTCACGCGCAACGGCCATGCGGCGCGCGAATTCGCGGCGCGCGTCAATGTCGGCATGGTCGGCATCAACGTGCCGATCCCGGTGCCGGTCGCCTATCACACCTTTGGCGGCTGGAAGCGCTCGGCGTTCGGCGACACCAACCAGCACGGCATGGAAGGCGTGAAGTTCTGGACCAAGGTGAAGACCATCACCCAGCGCTGGCCCGATGGCGGCGCGAGCGGTGACAGCGCCTTCATCATTCCGACGATGGGCTGATCCATGCTCGCGCTCGGGGCGGGCCTGCTCCTTGCGCTGGCCGGTGGCGGCCAGCAGGGGGTCGTGGACGGGCCGGGCCGCTTCTGCGGTTACGGCCCGGTCATCGATCTGCGCGCGGGCGAGCGGATCAAGCTGGGCCAGGGCGGCATCCATAGCGGCCGGTTCCGCTGGAAGGGTGCGTTCGGTAGCCTGGACGTCATGGGTATCCAATGGGGCAGCCCGCCCCCGGGCGAGGCGCGCAAGCAGCCCACGGCCGCGGGGCAGACCCTGTTCGAGGCGTGGCGCGAGGGTGGCCGCCATGTCGTGGCGATCTGGAACGGCAGCCATGGCGTCGCCTATTTCCGCTCGCCCCGCCCGTTCACGCCCGCGCAGATGGCCGCGATCGAGCGGGTATCGCTGTTCGACGAGGCCGGCGCCGCGCCGGAAGGGTGCAAGCTGAGGACGGTCTTTGTCTGGGGATGATCGGTCAGGTCTCGGCCGTGGCTTCGCGCTTCCCTTTCCCGAACCACGGCACCGCCGCCGCCGCGAAGGCTTGGTGGTAGCGCGGATGCTCGGTGCCCATCCAGCGATCCCACCAGGTGAAGTAGAGCCCGAAATTATGCCCGCCGCCGCTATGGTGCAGGTCATGATGCGTCGCCGTGGTCAGCCAGGCGGTGAGCGGGAAGCGCGTGAATCCCGGCGGCATCAGCTCGTGCCCCGAATGGCCGAGCACGTTGCGGCCGATCTGGTGGAGCAGGAAGGCGAGCAGCACGATCGCGTGCATCGGCACGAACAGCAGGAAGAGCGGCAGGAACATGCCCTCCAGCACGCCTTCGATCGGCGCGAAGCTATAGGCGGCCCAGGGCGTCGGCGTGCGCGACTTGTGATGGGTCAGGTGGGCGCGGCGGAACATCGCCCGGGTGTGCAGCCCGCGATGCATCCAGTAGAAATAGGCATCGTGCGCGATCACGATCGCCACGAACTCCAGCGCTGCCTGCCACCAGGGCGGGGTGGCGAAGGCGAGATGGATGATCCCCGCCTGGTTCATCGCCAGCGTGGCGATGCTCCACAGCGCGAAGATGCCGACCGAGAGCATCGAATGGCGGAACTCGCGGGCCCGGTCGCCCCGGGCGGGCGGGCGCTTCTGGATCCGCCGGGCCGCGGTCCAGCGCGCGCCGGCCCACAGGATGGCGGTCATCCCGCCGGCGGCGGCGAGATAGCGGGCCAGTTCGACGGCGAAGCTGTGTGCGCCGTGGGCGGCGAGCGGTACGATCCAATGTTGCATGTCGCATCCTCGAAAGCGGATGCCGATCTGCTAGGCCGCGATGCCGCGCCGGTCCCGCCGCGCCCGGAAAATGCCGCGCATTTCCGGAATCGATCAGCCTTTTTCGGGATCGAGGATCGCCGCGCGCCGATATTCGCTGGGGCTGGTGCCGGTGGCGTCGCGAAAGGCGCGGTTGAACGGGGCGAGGCTGCCATAGCCAAGGTCCATCGCCAGGGTGAGCACCGGCAGGTCCACCCGGGCCGGGTCGCTCAGCCAGGCCCTGGCATCTGCGATGCGGTGCGAATTGAGGAAGTCCGAGAAGTTGCGATAGCCCAGCCGCTGGTTGATCAGCGCGCGCAGCCGGTGCTCGGGCACGCCCAGCTTGCCGGCGAGCACGCCGATGCCGAGCCCGGGCTCGCGATGGACATGGGCGGCCATCGCCGCGTCGAGCTTCTGCTTGAGCACATGCTCGGCCGGCGACAGCGGGGAGCGGGCGGGCTGCGGCGCGGCCTTGTCGAACAGCAGCTCGGCATTGGCCGAGAGCATCGCGGCGCCGAACGCCAGGATCGCGATCAGCGCGGTGCCCGACTGGAGCAGCATCAGCCAGATGTCGGTGCGCAGCAGGTCGTACACGCTCTCCACCACCACGATGCCCAGGGTCTGCACGCCCACCACGATCACGAAGCCCAGCCGGAACATCCGGCGCTTCTCGCTCAGGTCGTCGCCGCGATTGGCGATGGCGATGACGATGGCGTGCGCCGCGAGCAGAAAGGCGATGCCGTGCTGCACCGCACCCGCCGCCACCGGCATCCGGTGCGTCACGTACAGCGCATGGGTGAAGAGCAGCCAGTCGATCAGCGTCACCCCCAGGGCAAGCGCGAACAGGCGCCTGTCGATGGGCCGCTCGAAGATCAGATGGGCGAACACCCACAGCGCCAGCGGGGCGTTGAGCGAGAAGAGCTGGATCACCGGCCAGGCCGCCGAACGCCACAGCTGCAATGCGGGCGAGACGATCGCGAGATAGGCCGCCACGCATATCAGCAGCGCGATCGTCGCCCGGCGGATCGGCGCGGGCGCGCCGCTGCGGCCCGCCACCAGCGCCATCAGCAGCAGCTGGCCGACGCCCATCAGCCGCATCGCCGTATCGATAAGCAACAGCCGCTCCATGCGCAGCCTTATGGCGCCGCCCTCCGCCAGCGTCTATTGGCGGAGACGGCAGGAACCAGGGGGGAAGGGCGATGACCGGATTGCGCTTCGTACTCAAGGCGATGATCGCCTGCATCGCGCTGGCGATGGTGGTGCCGGGCAAGCGCACGATCAGCGTGATCGCGTCGACGCCGCCCCAGGCGGCCAAGCGCATCGCGCTCAGCTTCGACGACGTGCCGCGCGGCCGCGGCGCCTTCCTTACGCCCGACGAGCGCACCGCGCGCCTGGTCGAGACCTTCCGCTCGCGCCACGTGCCGCAGCCGGTCTTCTTCCTCAACCCCAACCGGATCGTCCATTTCGGCGACGGGATCGACGCGCCGAAGCGCATCGCCGCCTATGTCGCCGTCGGCGGGGTGCTGGGCAACCACACCAACACCCATCCGAAGCTGTCCAAGGTGGCGGCCGACATCTTCCTCGCCGATATCGACCGGGCCGAGGCCTATCTGAAGACGCAGGGCAAGGCGTACCGCCCCTGGCTGCGCTTCCCCTATCTGGACGAGGGCGGGCCGGACAAGGCGAAGCGCGACGCCGTCCGCGCCGGCCTGGCCGCGCGGGGGATGATGAACGGCTATGCGACGATCGACGGCTCGGACTGGAACATGGAGGGCCAGGCCATCGCGGCGCGCAAGGCGGGCAAGGCCGTCGACATGGACGCGCTGCGCGACCTCTATGTCGAGACGCATGTCCGGTCCGCCGATTTCGGCGACGAGCTGGCCCGCCGCGCGCTCGGCCGCTCCCCGGCGCATGTCCTGTTGCTGCACGAGACCGACATGGCGGGGCTGTTCCTGGGCGACCTGATCGACGCGCTGCGCCAGGACGGCTGGGAGATCATCGGCGCCGACGAGGCCTATGCCGATCCGATGCACCGCGAGCGCCCGGACGTCGCCTGGACGGCGGGCACGATGATCGAGCAGCTCGCCTGGGAGAAGAAGCTCGCCAAGCCGCGCTGGTACGAGCGCAACGACGTCAAGGTCGCCAATGCGCTCTTCGCCGAGCGGGTGCTGCACGAGAAGCTGGGGGCGGGGAAATGATCCTCGCCTCCTGTTCAGCCCTATTTGCTCCCCGGCCTTTGCCGGGGAACCGTGTCGTTTCCACCCTTCCGGATCGCCGTCCGGCCCGAGGATCCCTTCATGACTGACCAGTTCGAACTCACCGACGACCAGCGCGCCATCCAGGAGATGGCCCGGAAATTCACCGCCGACGCGATCACGCCGCACGCGGCGGAGTGGGACGAGAAGCACATCTTCCCGCGCGACACGATCCGGGCCGCGGCGGAGCTGGGCTTCGCTTCCATCTATGTCTCGGAAGAGAGCGGCGGCATCGGCCTGGGCCGGCTCGAGGCGGCGCTGATCATGGAGGCGATGGCCTATGGCTGCCCTTCGACCAGCGCCTTCATCTCGATCCACAACATGGCGAGCTGGATGATCGACCGCTTCGGCAGCCAGGCGGTCAAGGACAGATATCTGCCCTCGCTGGTCACGATGGAGCGGATCGCCTCCTATTGCCTCACCGAGCCGAGCTCGGGCTCGGACGCCGCCGCGCTCAAGACGCGGGCGGTGCTGGATGGCGATCACTATGTCGTCAGCGGCTCGAAGCAGTTCATCTCGGGCGCCGGCGAGAACGAAATCTATGTCACGATGGTGCGCACCGGCGAGGAGGGCCCCAAGGGCATTTCCTGCCTGGTGATCGAAAAGGACATGCCCGGCGTGTCCTTCGGCGCGAACGAGCGCAAGCTGGGCTGGCATTCGCAGCCCACCCGCCAGGTAAGCTTCGACAATGTCCGCGTGCCGGTGGCGAACCGTATCGGGGGCGAAGGCGAGGGCTTTCGTTTCGCCATGATGGGCCTGGACGGCGGCCGGCTCAATATCGGCGCCTGCTCGCTCGGCGGCGCCCAGCGCTGCCTGGACGAAGCGGTGCGATACACCAGGGACCGCCAGCAGTTCGGCAAGCCGATCGCGGATTTCCAGAACACGCAGTTCGTCCTCGCCGACATGGCGACCGAGCTGGAGGCGGCGCGGGCGCTGCTCTATCTCGCCGCCGCCAAGGTGACGTCCGGCGCGCCGGACAAGACCAAATTCGCGGCCATGGCCAAGCGCTTGGCGACCGACACCGGCAGCTCGGTGGTCGATCGCGCGCTCCAGCTGCATGGCGGCTATGGCTATCTGATGGACTATCCGATCGAGCGTTTCTGGCGCGACCTGCGCGTCCATTCGATCCTCGAGGGCACCAACCAGGTGATGCGCATGATCATCGGCCGCGAGCTCACCCGCCAGTGAGCCTCGCGTCAGATCGGACGGACCATGACGGCCTCCAGCCCCTGCGAGCCCATCTTGGCCTCGAATTCCAGGCGCTGGCCCTCGGCGAGCTGCGCGAGGCCCGCCGCGCGCAGCGTCGCGAGGCGGACGATCACGTCTTCCTTGCTCCCGTCATGCGTGATGAAGCCGATGCCCTTGTGCACATTGTACCACTTCGTCGTGCCGGTTCCGGTCATGGCGTGTCTCTCCCTCGTGTCGCGGCGAGGCTATGGCCCCGCGTGCGGGCGGGCAATCCGGTGAAGGACGAAAATGGACGCTGAAGTCATCCTCCGGACCGAAGGCAAGGCCGGCCGCATCCGGCTCAACCGGCCCAAGGCGATCCATGCGCTCAACACCGGCATGTGCGCGGCGATGCTCGGCGCCCTGACGGTATGGCGAGACGACCCGGCGGTGGAGATCGTTCTGATCGACCATGCAGAGGGACGCGGCTTCTGCGCCGGCGGCGACATCCGCATGATCGCGACGAGCGGCGCGGGCGACGGCAGCCAGGCGCGCGACTTCTTCCGGGTCGAATATCGGCTGAACCATGCGCTGTTCACCTATGCGAAGCCGGTCGTGGCGTTCATGGACGGCATCACCATGGGCGGCGGCGTCGGCATCTCGCAGCCGGCGCGCTACCGGGTGGCGACGGAGAACACGCGATTCGCCATGCCCGAGACCGGCATCGGCCTGTTCCCGGACGTGGGCGGCGGCTGGTATCTCTCGCGCCTGCCGGGGAAGATCGGCGAGTATCTCGCGCTGACCGGCCACCGGCTCGACGGCGCCGAATGCCTCGCGCTCGGCCTCGCCACCCATTATCTGCCCGCCGCCGCGCTCGACGGGGCCAAGGCGCGCATCGCCGCCGATCCGGCATCGGTCGAATCGGTTCTCGCCGAACTGTCGATCCCGGCGCCCGACGCGAAGATACGCGCCTTCCAAGGCATCATCGACCGGCTCTTCGCCGCCGATACGGTGGAAGGCGTGTTTGCCGCGCTCGCGGCGGATGGCGGCGAATGGGGCGCCGTCCAGCTCGCGACGCTCGGCACCAAATCGCCCCAGTCGATGAAGGTGTCGCTCCGCCTCGTCCGCGAGGGCCGGTCGAGGGACGGTTTCGCCGGGGAGATGGCGCAGGAATTCGCCATTGGCGGCCGCGTTGCCCAAAGTCATGACTTCATCGAGGGCGTCCGCGCGCTGATCGTGGACAAGGACAATGCGCCGCGGTGGAGCCCCGCGACGCTCGAGGGCGTCAGCGACGCGGCGGTCGATGCGATCTTCGCGCCGCTGCCCGAGGGCGAGGCATGGACGCCGGCATGAAACGCTGTCCTACCGCCACCGTCCCATGGCATGGCCAAGGCATGACCGCAGCGCCCTTCCTCATGTCCGCGTGCTCGCCCGGTGGCCTTGAGGGCGCCGGGGAAGCCGCGCGCGATGACGTCGGGACTTTTGAGACTTTCCGCGCCGCCAGGGCGCCATGGAGGAAGCTTTGACCGCTTACGAAACCATCCTCGTCGAGCAGCGCGGCGCCGCCACGCTGGTCACGCTGAACCGCCCCCAGGCGCTCAATGCGCTCAACAGCCAGGTCCTGTCCGAGCTGCTCGACGCGATGAAGGCGTTCGACGCCGATCCGTCGCAGGGCTGCGCGGTGATCACCGGCAGCGAGAAGGCCTTCGCGGCCGGGGCGGACATCAAGGAGATGCAGGCCCAGGGCTTTGCCGACATGTACGGCCATGACTTCTTCGCCGGCTGGGACGCGTTCACGCGCACCCGCAAGCCGATCATCGCTGCCGTTTCCGGCTATGCGCTGGGCGGCGGCTGCGAGCTGGCGATGATGTGCGACTTCATCCTGGCGGCGGACAGCGCCAGGTTCGGCCAGCCCGAGATCAAGCTGGCCGTCTCGCCCGGCATGGGCGGCTCGCAGCGCCTCACGCGCGCCGTCGGCAAGGCCAAGGCGATGGAGATGTGCCTCACCGGCCGGATGATGGATGCCCAGGAAGCCGAGCGCGCCGGGCTGGCCAGCCGCATCCTGCCGGCCGCCGAACTGGTCGAGGAAGCGGTGAAGACCGCGCAAGCGATCGCCGCGATGGCGCCGCTGGCGGTGCTGGCCAACAAGGAGATGGTCAACGCCGCCTATGAGACCACGCTGGCGCAGGGCGTGCAGTTCGAGCGCCGGCTGTTCCACGCGCTGTTCGGCACCGCCGACCAGAAGGAAGGCATGGCGGCCTTTGTCGAGAAGCGCCCGGGGAACTGGACGGGGAAATAGGCGTCGTCTGAAAATGCAACCGTCATGCCGGCGGAAGCCGGGATCGCATGCCGTGGCGCGGGACGGGCGCCGCACGAGATTCCGGCTTCCGCCGGGATGACGATCAAGGAAGAGAGGAAGACCAATTGGCACGCGTAGCATTTATCGGCCTGGGCCATATGGGCGGCGGCATGGCGGCGAACCTCGCCAAGGCGGGGCATGACGTCCGCGCCTTCGATCTTTCGCCGGAGGCGCTCGACCGTGCCAAGGCCGCGGGCTGCCTTCCCGCCGCCACCGCCGCCGAGGCGATCGTGGGGGCCGAGGCAGTGATCACCATGCTGCCGGCGGGCCGGCATGTGGAGGCGGTCTATACCGAAACGCTGCTGGAGAACGCCTCGCCCGGCGCGATCCTGATCGACTGCTCGACGATCGACGTCGACACGGCCCGCCGCATGGCGCAGGCCGCCGTCGAGCATGGGCTGATGGCGGTCGATGCGCCGGTCTCGGGCGGCATCGCCGCGGCCAATGCCGGCACGCTCACCTTCATGGTCGGCGGCACCGAGCAGGCGTTCGGCCGGGCGGAGCCTTTCCTGGCGGACATGGGCAAGGCGGTGATCCATGCCGGCGCCAGCGGCGCGGGCCAGGGGGCCAAGATCTGCAACAACATGATCCTGGGCGCGACGATGATCGCCACCTGCGAGGCCTTTGCCCTGGCCGAGAAGCTGGGGCTGGACGCGCAGCGCTTCTACGATATCGCCTCGGTCAGCTCCGGGCAGAGCTGGTCGATGACGAGCTATTGCCCGGTCCCCGGCGTCGGCCCCGAAAGCCCGGCCGACCGCGACTATCAGGGCGGCTTCGCGGCGCCGCTGATGCTCAAGGACCTGAAGCTGGCGCTGGAAGCGGCGGCGAGCGTCGGCGCGAACGTGCCGATGGGCACGCGGGCGGAGCATCTCTACCAGGCGTTCGTCGACGGCGACGGCGCGGGGCTCGATTTCTCGGGGATCATCAAGACGCTGCGCTAACGCGATTCCGCCCCGAGACGAGCTCGGGGCGGAATTTTAACGCCTGCGATCGTATCGAAGGGATCATGCGCCTGCCCATCCTCTCGGCCCTCGCCCTGATCGCCGCGCCCGCCGCCGCCCAGCAGGAGCGCGCGCCCTTCGTCGTCGCCGAGACCGGCCAGGGCTTCGCGCATCTGGACGATGCGGTGAACGCCGTGCGCGACGGCACCGCGACGATCCTGATCGCGCCGGGCACCTATCGCGAATGCACCGTGCAGACCGGGGGCAGGATCACCTTCAAGGCGGTCCAGCCCGGCACCGCGATCTTCGAGAGCCAGACCTGCGAGGAAAAGGCCGCCTTCGTGCTGCGCGGCCGGGGCTCGGCGGTGGACGGCATCGTCTTTCGCGGCTTCGCGGTGCCCGACGGCAATGGCGCCGGCATCCGCATCGAGATGGGCGACCTCACCGTCACCAATTCGATGTTCCTCGACAGCCAGGAAGGCATATTGGGCGGCGGCCACGAGACGGTGCGCCGCATCGCCATCGACCACACGACCTTTGCCGGACTCGGCCAGTGCGAGACCGAGAATTGCAGCCATTCCATCTATCTTGCGGTCGACGGCGACGTGGCCGTCACCAATTCGCGCTTCGAGCGCGGCACCGGCGGCCATTACGTCAAGCTGCGCGCCCGCCGGGTGACGATCACCGGCAACAGCTTCGACGACAGCCGGGGCAGCAAGACCAACTATATGATCGACCTGTCCGAGGGCGGCACCGGCCTGATCGCCGGCAACACCTTCGTCCAGGGGCGTGCCAAGGAGAACAGCTCGGCCCTGATCGTGGTGGCGGCGGAGGGGCGCACCTATCCGAGCACGGGCCTGCGCATCGAGGGCAATACGGCCAGCATGGCACCCGGCGCGCCAGGCAATCCCGCCTTTGTCGCGGACTTCACCGGCCAGCTCGGCACGCTCGGCCGGAACGACCTGGGCCCGGGCATCCGCATCTTCGAGCGGCGGCGGTAATATTTCCCTCTCCCCTTGTGGGAGAGGGAGGGAGCCGACGAAGTCGGCGGAAGGGTGAGGGGGAGTGAGCCTCAGGCCCCCTCATCCTTCCCGCTCGCTGCGCGAGCGGGCCCATCATCGGGTGAACAGCGCCCCGCGCTGTTCAGGCCATGCCGGGGGCATGGCCGACCCGTTGATCTTCTCCCGCAAGGGGAGAAGGAGCTTGCTACTTGCAGCTGTCTCCCGCGCCGGCATCGAGATCCAGGCAGCGCCCGTCGATCTCCACCGGCACCGGCACATGGATCAGCGCGGCGAGCGTCGGGGCGATGTCCACCGTCTCCACCGACAGCGGCTGCTCGAAGCCGGTCATGCCCTTGCGCCAGAACAGGATCGGCACGCGGCGGTCATAGTCCCAGAAGCTGCCATGGGTGGCGATCGAGCCGCCCTCGGTGCCGGCGATCGGCGTGACGCGCGGCTTGAGCGCGATCACCAGGTCGCCCGAGCGCTGCGGGTCATAGGAAGCGCGGGCACGCTCGAGCAGGGTCCAGGTCTCGGGCGGAGTGTGGACGATCGGCGTCGCCGCGATCTGGGCGCGGGTGAGCACCGCCTCCACCTGCGGATTGGCCGACCAGCGCTTGATCGCCTCGGCCTGGACGCGGACGCGATCGGCCTTGCTCAGGTCGGGCGCGAGATAGACGTCGCCCGAATTGCCGCCCACCAGCACCGGCCCGGCGATGCCGAGCGCCGCGCCGATCTCCTTGCCCATCGTCTTGGCGTCGAGCCCCTTGGCTACGCGCGCCGCCATCGGCGCGGCATGCTCGCGGTTGCGCTCGGGCATGTCATGGCCGCCATGATCGGCGGTCAGCACCACGGCATAGTCGATACCGGTCTTGTCGAGCACGGCGAACAGCTTGCCCAGCGTCTGGTCGAGCGAGAGGAGCTGCAGGCACATCTCGCTGCCTTCGGTGCCCAGCGTGTGGCCGACATAGTCGGTGGCGGAGGCGCCGACGATCAGCAGGTCGGTATGGCCCGACTGGCCGAGCTTCATGTCGGCAGCGAGCCCGGCGGCCGTGGCCACGATCGCCTCGTCGAACTCGGGCGAGGCGCGGAAGGCAGTGCTGTTGCCGGCGGCGCGGGCGAAGCGGCCGTCGCCGACGCTGCGGTTGGGGTTGAGCTGGAAGGCGCGGCTGCGCGCCTGGCAGAAGGGCGGCAGCTCGAGCGGCTCCTGCGCCTCGGCGATCCGCTTGGTCACATTGGCGTTCATCCGCGTGACCATCGCCGGCTCGGCGCGGCCGGCATAGGAGACGAACGCCTTGCCGTTCCACCACCAGATCTCGTCGGTCTTGTGGCCGCCCATCATCACGGCGGCGCGATCCTTGCCCGCCACCGAGACCACCCGGCTCTGCGGGTCGGCGAGCTTCATCCACTCGCCCAGCGTCGACACCTTCAGATGCTTGTCCGAGACGGTGTAGCTGTTCGAGGTGCTGCCGGGGACGCTCTCGTCCTCGGCGCAATAGACCGTCTTGTCGGCGCGCGGCGCGCTGAAGTCGATCCAGTCATTGGCGATGATCCCGGTCTTCGACGGATGGTCGCCGGTCAGGATCGTCGAATGGCCCGGGCAGGTCTCGGTCGCGGCATGGCTCTGATAACCCGAGGGGAAGACCGCGCCCGACATCAGCCGGGCGAAGCCGGCGCTGAACTGGGCGCGATATTCCGCGAACAGATCGGCCGAGAACTGGTCGACCGAGATCACTACCACCAGCGACGGCGCGGCGCGCGGCGCCTCGGAGGGGACATTCCGCGCCGGGGCGGTTTCCTGGGCGGCGAGCGGGGCTGCGGCGAGCAGCGCGGCGGCTGCTGCGAGCGGACGGAACGACTTCATGCTTTGGCCACCTCCGGCGTGTGCAAATCCTGCCGGGCTGCTATTGGGCCAACAGCTCTTCCACGGCAAGGACGCTCCATGACGGCGGTTCGTTTCGGATTGATGGCTTTGCTGTTCTGGATGTTTGCCGGCATGGCCATGGCCCAGGCGCCGGGCGAGGAGCACGTGCGGATCACGCTGGTCGCGGAGAGCGATCGGCCCGCGCCCGGCAGCGAAGTTACGCTCGCGCTCGCCTCGGTGCCCGAGAAGGGCTGGCACGCCTATTGGCTCAATCCCGGCGATGCCGGCCTGCCGGCGCGCGCCGAATGGACGCTGCCCAAGGGCGCGACCATCGGCGCACTCCGCTATCCGGTCCCCGAGCGGCTGACGATCGCCGGGCTGATGAACTATGTCTATGAGGGGCCGTTCGCGCCGCTGGTGACGCTCAAGGTCCCGGCGGATGCGAGCGGTGCCTTCCCGATCCAGCTGAAGCTCAACTATCTGGTCTGCACCGATGCGATCTGCGTGCCCGGCAAGGCGGACCTGGCGACCACGCTCCAGATCGGCGACGGCAGCGTGGTCCCCGGGATGCGGGCGCAGTTCGACGCCTGGCGCGCGGCATTGCCCAGGCCGCTCGGCGCGCAGGGAGTCTATCAGGTCCAGGGCAAGGCGCTGCGCCTCGCCATTCCGTTCCCGGCCGCCGCGACCGCACCGGGCGAAGGCTATTTCTTCCCCGCCACGCACGGCGCGTTCGACTATGCCGCTCCCCAGAAAGTGACGCGCGACGGCGACCGGGTGGTGGTCGACACGGCGGGCGTGAAGTCGGTGGGCCCGATCGAGGGGCTGCTGGCGTTCGGCAAGCAGGGTTTCTGGGTGCGCGCGGTGCCCGGCGTCGTTCCCGCCGCCAAGGCCGCGCCCGCGCAGCTGCCGTGGAGCGGCGCGCTGCTCGCCTTTCTCGGCGCGGTGCTGGGCGGGCTGATCCTCAACATCATGCCCTGCGTCTTCCCGATCCTCAGCCTCAAGGCGCTGAGCCTGGCCAAGGCCAATGCCGAGGGCGGCAGCCCGCGCGCCGAGGCGCTGGCCTATACCGCCGGGGTGGTGCTGGTCTGCCTGGCGCTGGGCGGCACGTTGCTGGCGCTGCGGGCGGGCGGCGCGACGCTGGGCTGGGCCTTCCAGCTGCAGGATCCGCGCGTCATCCTGGTGCTGCTGCTGCTCGTCACCGGCATCGGCTTCAACCTGGCCGGGCTGTTCGAGCTTTCCGCCCCGGGCTTCGTCAATCGCGCGGCTTCCAGGGGAACCGGCGGCGCCTTCATGACCGGCGCGCTCGCCGCCTTTGTCGCGACGCCGTGCACCGGCCCGTTCATGGGCGCGGCGCTGGGCGCGGCGCTGGTGCTGCCCTGGCCGGCGGCGCTGGCGGTGTTCGCCGGGCTCGGGCTCGGCATCGCGCTGCCCTTCCTGCTGCTCGGCTTCGTGCCCGCCTTCCGCCGGCTGCTGCCCAGGCCCGGCGCCTGGATGGAGACGCTGCGCCGCATCCTTTCGGTGCCGATGTTCCTCACCGCGCTCGCGCTTGCCTGGGTGCTGGGGCGGCAGGCCGGGGTTGCCGGCATGACGATCGGCCTTGCCGCCGCGCTGCTCGCGGTGTTGGGCCTGTGGTGGACGGGCCTGCGCCAGCGCCGGGGCAGGGCGCTCGCCTGGCTGCCGGCGGCGGCGCTGCTCGTCCTTGCCCTTGGCGCGATCGCCCTGGTCAGCGCGGCGCCCACCGAGGCCAGGGCGGTGCCGGGCGCCGAGAAGTTCAGCGAGGCCCGCCTCGCCGAGCTGCGGGCGCAGGGCAGGCCGGTCTTCGCCTATTTCACTGCCGACTGGTGCCTCACCTGCAAGGTCAACGAGAAGGCGGTGATCGAGACGGATGCCGTCGCCAGGGCGCTGGCCGATCGCAAGGTGGCGGTGCTGGTGGGCGACTGGACCGATGGCGATCCCGCGCTCGGCCGCTTCATCGAACGCCACAACCGCGCGGGCGTGCCGCTCTATCTATGGTACAAGCCGGGCGAGGCCGAGCCGCGCGTCCTGCCCCAGATCCTGACCCGGGCGATGCTGATCGACCTCGCAAACGGGGATTGAGAAGGAGAGCGAAGATGATTCATCGCATGCTGGTCGGTGCCGCCATCGTGGCGGCGGGTGTCGCGGCCTCGCCGCTGATGGCCGAGCCCGAGATCGCCGCCGCCGTCCCCAATTTCCGCGCCCTGGACATGCACGGCAAGGTGGTCGACCTCTCCGCCTATCGCGGCAGGACCGTGGTGCTCGAATGGAACAACCCGGGCTGCCCCTTCGTGAAGAAGCATTATGGCAGCGGCAACATGCAGAAGACCCAGGCGGCGGCGAGCGCGCAGGGCGTGGTGTGGTTGACGATCAACTCGGGCGCGCCGGGCCTGCAGGGACACATGACCGGGCCGGAGGCGCAGAAGTTCGTCGCCGCGGAGAAGGCGCGGCCCACTGCCTATCTGCTCGATCCCAAGGGGCTGGTCGGCAAGGGCTATGGCGCCAAGACGACGCCGCACCTGTATATCATCGATGGCCAGGGCCGGCTGGCCTACAAGGGCGCGATCGACGACCGGCCGACGGCGGACGTCGCGGACATCGCCGGCGCGCGCAACCATGTGCTGGCGGCGCTGGCCGAGATGCGCGCGGGCAAGCCGGTATCGGTGCCTGAGACCCGGCCCTATGGTTGCAGCGTGAAATACGCCGGCTAGCTCCCTCTCCCCGCGAGCGGGGAGAGGGTCGGGGAGAGGAGAGTGCGGGCACCATGCCCCTCTCCCCAGAAGGGGAGAGGGAGATACTTCCCCTTGTGCAACGCAACAAAGCGTTGCAGCATGCGATCCGTCGGCATTACCGGCACATGGGAGGCGCATGGCGGCAGGCGGGGCGTTCGACGAAATCTGGGGGCATGGCGGGCCTGACAGTCCGCGCGCCGAGTTCGCCGCGCTTTCGAGATGGCTGGCCGATACCGATGCCGCCGAGCTGCAGCGCCGCCAGCAATCCGCCGAAGCCGCGTTCCGCCAGCTGGGCATCACTTTCGCCGTCTATGGCGACAGCGACGCGGCGGAGCGGATCATCCCGTTCGACATCGTGCCGCGCGTGTTCCTGGCGGGCGAATGGGCCCGGCTCTCGGAAGGGCTGGTCCAGCGGGTCGAGGCGATCAACGCCTTTCTCGAGGACATCTATGGCGAGCGCCGGATCCTGCGCGAAGGCGTGATCCCGCCCGAGCTGATCTATCTCAACGAGCAGTTCCGCGCCGAGGTCGACGGCATCCGCCCGCCGCACGGCGTGTGGGCGCATATCTGCGGCATCGACCTGGTGCGCACCGGCCCGGACCAGTTCTATGTGCTGGAGGACAATGCCCGCACGCCCTCTGGCGTGTCGTACATGCTCGAGAATCGCGAGGCGATGATCCGGCTCTGCCCCGAGCTGTTCCGCGATTTCCGCGTGGCGCCGGTGGACAGCTATCCGGACATGCTGCTCGAAACCATGCGATCGGTGGCGCCCGGCACCAATCCCAAGCCGGTCTGCGTCGTGCTCACGCCCGGTCATTTCAACTCGGCCTATTACGAGCATTCGTTCCTGGCGGACTCGATGGGCGTCGAGCTGGTCGAGGCGGCGGACCTGGTGGTGGACGACGACATCGTCTGGATGCAGACGATCGCCGGGCGCGTGAAGGTCGACGTCATCTATCGCCGCATCGACGACGATTTCCTCGATCCGCTGGTCTTCCGTCCGGATTCGATGCTCGGCGTGCCCGGCATCCTGGCGGCGTATCGCGCGGGCAATGTCGCGATCCTCAACGCGCCGGGCAACGGCATCGCCGACGACAAGGCGATCTACAGCTACATGCCCGAGATCGTGCGCTTCTATTCGGGCGGCGAAGCGAGGCTGCCCAATGTCGAGACCTGGCGCTGCCGCGAGCCCGAGGCGCTGAAATATGTGCTCGCCAACCTGCCGGAGCTGGTCGTCAAGCTGGTCGACGGGTCGGGCGGCTATGGCATGCTGGTCGGCCCCACCGCGACCCGGGCCGAGATCGAGGCGTTCCGCGCCGCGCTGATCGCCGAGCCGCATCGCTACATCGCCCAGCCGACGCTGGCGCTGTCCACCGTGCCGACGCTGGCGGATCGGGGCCTGGCCCCCCGCCATGTCGATTTCCGCCCCTTCGTGCTGACCGGCCGCGACGGCGTGCGGGTGGCGCCGGGCGGGCTGACGCGCGTGGCGCTGCGCAAGGGCTCGCTGGTGGTGAACTCCAGCCAGGGCGGCGGCACCAAGGACAGCTTCGTACTGCTGGACGACGGGGCATGAGGGGCATGATCCCAGGCCCTTCCCGCGCCTGCATCGCGAGGGAGGCATGCACATGCTGATGCTCTCCCGCACCGCCGCCGCGCTCTACTGGCTTGGCCGCTATCTCGAGCGGGCGGACTTCATCGCCCGGCTGGTCGAGGCGACCGTCCGCCTCGACGCCCTCTCCGCCCGTCCCGCCGGCGAGGCGGCGTGGCAGAGCGCGCTCGCCGTCACCTATACCGACCAGGCCTTTGCCGCGACCGGGCAGGAGCCGACCCAGGCCCATGTCGCGCGATTCCTCGCGCTCGACGACGGCCATCCCGGCTCGATCGTCCGCTGCCTGGAGATGGCGCGCAACAATGCCCGGGCCGTGCGCACCGCGCTGACCCGCGAGGCCTGGACGGCGATCAACCGCGCCTGGCTGCTCTTCCAGAACCGCCAGACCATCGGCGGCGCCACCGCGACGCTCAACCTGCTCGAGCAGGTGAAGGGCGAGACGCGCGGCTTCGAAGGCGCGATCCACCGGATGATGCGCAACGAGGCGACCCTGCTCATCCAGCTCGGCGCCGCGATCGAGCGGGCGGACAACACCGCGCGGCTGGTCGACGTCAAATACCACCTGCTGCTTCCCGAGGGCGAGCGGGTGGGCGGCGTGGTCGATCGTGATCAGTGGAACACGATCCTCCAGACCGTCTCGGCGGTGAACGCCTATCGCTGGCTCTACAATGACGGGCTTCAGCCGGCCAATGTGATCGACCTGCTGATCAGCCGTGCCGAGCTGCCGCGCAGCCTCGCGGCCTGTGTCGAGGAAGTGGTCGCGCTGCTCAACGCGCTCGCCAAGCGCACCGGCCTCCAGGGCGAGGCGGATCGCATGGCCCGCACCCGCCTGGCCCGGATGCAGAAGACCAGGACGCATGACGTGATCGTCTCCGGCCTGCACGAGTATCTGGGGGCGTTCGTCCGCGAGAATGCGATGCTCGACGGGGCGATCGCCCGGCAGTTCAGGTTCATCTAGGGGGCGGCATGCGGATCGCGATCGAGCACCGGACCCAGTATCGGTTCAGCGAGCCGCAGGCGCGCATCGTCCAGATGCTGCGGCTCACGCCCTGCGACACGCAGGACCAGACGGTGGTGAGCTGGCTGGTCGGCGTGGATTGCGACGCGCGCCTGCGCGACGCGGGCGACGGCTTCGGCAATTCGGTGACGATGCTCTATGCCGAGGGGCCGATCGAGGCGCTCGACATCACCGTCACCGGCGAGGTGCTGACCAGCGAGGCCAGCGGCATCGTGCGCGGCAGCCTGGAGCCGCTGCCGCCGCTCTTCTATCTGCGCGCCACTCCGCGCACCAGGGCGAGCGACGCGCTGTTCGCCTTCGCCGCGGAGAGTATCGGTGCCGGCGGCGACCGGCTGGAGCAGCTCCACGCGCTCAATGCGGCGCTGCGCCAGCGCTTCCCCTGCGTGCCCGACTTGCCCGATGCCGGCTGCACGGCGTCAAAGGCGTTCGAGGCGGGGCGGAAAGTCAGCTCGCGCGACATCGCCCAGATGTTCATCGCCGCAGCGCGCAGCCTGTCGGTGCCGGCGCGCTATGTCTCCGGATATCGCGCCGAGGATGCTGCCCGCTCGGCCCCGCATGCCTGGTGCGAGGCGCATGTCGAGGGCCTGGGCTGGGTGGGCTTCGATCCCTCGACCGGGCTCAGTCCCGACGAAAGCTATGTCCGCGTCGCGATCGGGCTCGACGCGAGCGCCGCCGCGGCGACGGGCGGCATGCGGATCGGACAGGGGCAGGAGCAGCTGGCCGTGGACCTGCACGTCGATCAGCTGGGGGGCGAGGCGTAATTCCTCCCGAGGAGCTGCGCTCCGAGAGGAATTGGATCAGGCAAATGCCGGCGCGTTCGCCCGTGCCGGCATCGCGACGTGCAGGTCCTCGTCCTCCAGCACCGTCCAGCCATTGGGGCCGAGCACTTCGATCGGGCGATAGCGCGTCTTGTAGGCCATCCGCTCGCTGCCCTTCACCCAATAGCCGAGATAGACATAGGGCAGGCCCGCCGCCTGGCTGCGCAGGATGTGCTCCATGATGATGAAGTTGCCCAGGCCCGGGCGGCTGTCGTCGTCGGCGAGGAAGAAGCTGTAGATCATCGACAGGCCGTCGGCCTGCTGATCGGTGATGCAGGCGCCGACCAGCCGGCCGCGCGCGCCGTCCACCGAAGGCTCCCGATATTCGATCACATAGGAGCTGACCGGCGACTGCTCGACCATGTCGGCATAGTCGTTCTCGTCCATCGCCGCCATGCCGCCGCCCGGATGGCGCGCCTTCAGATAGCGGTGGAGCAGCGTGAACTGCTCCTCGGTCGCCCAGGGCTTGCAGGCGGTGATCTCGAGGTCGGAATGGCGCTTGAGCAGCTTGCGCTGGCTGGCATTGGGCCGGAACGCATCGGCGACGACGCGGACGGAGACACAGGCGGTGCAGCCCGCGCAGCTGGGCCGATAGGCGACCGACTGGCTGCGGCGAAAGCCGATGCGACCCAGCGCGTCGTTCAGCTCGCCCGCGTGCAGGCCTGAAAGCTCGGTGAAGATCTTCCGCTCCTGCCGTCCCGGCAGATAGGGGCAGGGGGAAGGGCTGGTGACGAAGAACCGTGGAAAACGGGAAAGTGCAGTCACCCCTGATGCCCCTATCTTCTGGCCGATACGATGACCCGACAAGGCTGAATATGCGGTGCTTCGCGAAGGATGAAAAGCGACTTTACCATGAAAGAGGGTTAACGATTCACCAGTTTCGCGGAGAGCGTGGGCGTTAACCATCGGGCCGCGTAAACTGCTGCCTGAAAAGGGGAATTTATCCTGTGCGCGCATCATACCGGCTGCGGTGAATCGTGTGAATCCAGCGACGACTCAATTCGTCGCGCGTGCGATTCGTTTCGTCCGGTTGGCGTGGAACACAAGGAGTCCGGCGGAGTCGCGAGTGGCGCTCCCCTCCCTGGAAGGGAGGGGCTGGGGGTGGGTAGATGACCGCGTTACGGTGCGGCCGGTACTCGGCCAGCAGTATCGCCCGGACCCACCTATCCCCGACCCCTCCCTTCCAGAGAGGGGAGCCGCGCTTGCAATACAGGATCTCGCCCGCGCCCCGCGGGGAACCCCAGGTCGCCCGGATGCCCCGCGCCCGGCCTATGCCAGTTCGACCAGCTGCACTTCGTACTGCGCGCGCCGCAGCGCGGTCATCAGCCGGTCGAGATGGTCGCGGTCGCGGGTCTCGCACTCCACGTCGAGGCTCAGGCCCTTGGCGGGGAGGTTGGTGAAGATGCGCTGGTGCGACAGCTCGAGGATGTTGACCGAGAGCTGCTCGAAGATCTGCGCCACCTTGTAGAGCGCGCCCGGCCGGTCCTGCAGGCGGATGCGCAGCCGCGCCATCCGGCCCGAGCGGGCCAGGTCGCGCAGCAGCACATAGGCGAGCAGCCGCGGATCGATGTTGCCGCCGCACAGCACGATGCCCACGGTCTTGCCCTTGAAGCGCTGCGGCTCGGCGAGCAGCGCGGCGAGGCCGGCGGCGCCGGCGCCCTCGACCACGGTCTTCTCGATCTGGAGCAGCAGGCTCACCGATTCCTCGAGCCGGCGCTCGCTCACCAGCACGATGTCGTCGACCAGCGCCTCGACCAGCTTGGCGGTGATGCCGCCCGGCTGCTTCACTGCGATGCCCTCGGCCAGCGTGTCGCCGGCGCAGGGCATGTCGGTGTGGTGGATGCGATTGTACATCGAGGGGTAGAGCTCGGCCTGCACGCCGACCACCTCGATGTCGCGCCCTTCCGACTTGGCCACCGTGGCGCAGCCCGAGATCAGGCCGCCGCCGCCGATCGGGATGATCAGCGTGTCGATCTCCGGCACGTCCTCGACCATTTCCAGCGCGACGGTGCCCTGGCCCGCGATGATGCGCGGATCGTCGAAGGGATGGACGAAGGTGAAGCCGTGCTCGGCTTCGAGCTGGCGGGAATGGGCATAGGCGGCGTCGAACGTCTCGCCTTCCAGGATCACGTTGGCGCCGTGATGCTCGGTCTGCGTCACCTTCACGATCGGGGTATTCTTCGGCATCACGATCGTGCTCGGGATGCCGAGCCGGGTGGCGTGATAGGCGAGGCCCTGGGCATGGTTGCCGGCCGATGCGGCGATCACGCCCTTGGCGCGCGCGGCCTCGTCGAGCTGGAGCAGCGTGTTGAGCGCGCCGCGCTCCTTGTAGGCGGCGGTGAACTGCAGGTTCTCGAACTTGAGATAGACGGTCGCGCCGGTCAGGTCGGACAGGGTCTTGCTCACCAGCGTCGGCGTCCGCACGATCTGGCCCATGATGCGCGCCTGCGCTGCACGGACGTCGTCGATCGATACGGAGAGCGGCTGGGTCGCCGGGACTGTCTTGCTGGCCATGATTCCGCTCGCCTAGACCATCTGGCGGCGGGGGGAAACCACGCTTCTGCAATGAAGGCCATGTTCGGCGGGCATGAAGGCGCCGTATCTGGCGCGCGGGGAGAACAGGCCCTATGCCCTGGCCCCATGCTGAAGCGCCTCCTGCGGCTGTTCGCCGCGCTCGCCCTCGTCCTCGCCCCTGCCGCCGCCATGGCGGACGGGCTGATCGACAACGTCAACGGCATGACGCTGGACGAGAAGGGCGATGTGGTCCGCTTCAACGGCATAATGTTCAACCGCGACGGGCAGATCACCGCGCTGCTCACCCGCGAGCACAAGCGGCCCAAGAAGCTGGAGTGGAAGCTCGACATGGGCGGCAAGACGCTGCTGCCGGGCATGATCGACGGGCACGGCCATGTGATGGGGCTGGGCGCGCAGCTGCTGCTGCTCGATCTCTCCGCGACCACCTCGCTCGACGAGGCGCTGGCGAAGATCAAGGCCTATGCCGACGCCAATCCGACCAAGTGGATCATCGGCCGCGGCTGGAACCAGGAGACCTGGAAGCTCGGCCGCTTCCCCACCGCGGCGGAACTGGACCGGGCGGTGTCGGACCGGCCGGCCTGGCTGCAGCGGGTCGATGGCCATGCCGCCTGGGCGAACAGCCGCGCGATCCAGCTGGCGGGCGTCACCGCCGCAACCAAGGATCCGAATGGCGGCCGCATCGAGCGGGACGCCAAGGGCGCGCCCGCGGGCGTGTTCGTCGACGGCGCCACGGCCCTTGTCGACAAGTTCGTGCCCCGGCAGACCCCGCGCGAGCGCAATGCCGCCTTCCTCGCGGCGCAGGACCGGCTGCTGTCGCTCGGCATCACCGCCACCGCCGACATGGGCACCAGCGTGGACGACTGGCTCACCTATCGCCGCATGGCGGACCTGGGCCAGTTGCGGATCCGCATCATGAGCTATGCCAGCGGCGTCGAGACCGCGCTGGCGGTGGCGGGGCAGGGGCCGACGCCCTGGCTCTATGGCGACAAGCTGCGCATGGGCGGGATCAAGCTCTATGCGGACGGCGCGCTCGGCAGCCGCGGCGCGTGGCTCAAGGCGGCGTACAGCGACGCGCCGGGCGAGAAGGGGCTGGGCTTCCTCACCGACGACCAGCTCCTCAACATGATGACGCGCGGCGCGATGGACGGCTTCCAGATCGCGGTCCATGCGATCGGCGACCGCGCCAACCAGCAGGTGCTCGACGCGGTGGAGGTGCTGTCCGACACCTATAAGGACGATCGCCGCTGGCGGATCGAGCATGCCCAGATCGTCGATCCCCGGGATCTGCCGCGCTTCGCCAAGCTGGGCGTGATCGCCTCGATGCAGCCGGTCCACCAGACCAGCGACATGAAGATGGCCGAGGCGCGGCTCGGGCCCGACCGGCTGGCCGGTGCCTATGCCTGGAAGACGATGCTCAGGGACGGTACCCGTATCGCCTTCGGCTCGGACTATCCGGTCGAGAGCCCCGATCCCTGGGCGGGCTGGGCCGTGGCCTTCACGCGCACTGACGCCGATGGCCAGCCCTTTGGCGGCTGGCGGATCGAGGAGGCGGTGACGCGCGAGCAGGGCTGGGCGGGCTTCACCACCGGCGCGGCCTGGGCGGGCTTTGCCGAGAAGCAGATCGGCCGCCTCGCGCCGGGCATGCGCGCCGATTTCATCATCGTCGACCGCGATCCGCTGCTCGCCTCGCCGGCCGAGCTGCGCGGCACCCAGGTGCTTGAGACCTGGGTCGGCGGCGCGCGGGTATTCGTGAAGAAATAGGCGGCGCGGATGCGGGTTGCGACCGGACGGCGGGGGGCGCCTTGCTGACCCCGTTCGCGGCCTGTCGGCTGCTCGAAGGCGCGGAGGGGCGGCTGCGCACCATCCCGTTGCCGATAGCGGGGGAACGGAACGAAGATGCTCGAGCGGCTTGATCGACCGCTGCGCCTGCGCCAGCTTTCCGGCACCAATTGGCGGGAGCGTGCCGTCGCCGCGCTGGGAGCGGCGCTCGCCATTGGCGCCGCCGGGGCGATCAGCGCGCTGATCGTGGGCAGCCATGCGGCGCTGCTGCTCGCGGCGCCGATCGGGGCCTCGGCGGTGATCCTGTTCGCGGTGCCGTCGAGCCCGCTCGGCCAGCCCTGGCCGGTGATCGTCGGCACGATCCTGTCGATCGCCTGCGGCATTCTCGCCACGCAGCTGCTCGGCCATGGTCCGCTCGCCGCCGGCATGGCGGTGGGGGCGTCGATCCTGCTCATGTCGGCCACGCGCTCGCTGCATCCGCCCGGTGGCGGCTGCGCGCTCCTGGCCGTGCTCGGCGGGCCCGAGCTGCTTGCCAAGGGCTATTGGCTCGCGCTGGTGCCGGGCGGACTCAATGCCGCGCTGCTGGTGGTCGCCGGCCTGGTCTTCCACCGCTTCTCGGGCCACAGCTATCCGCACCGCGCGGTGCCGGCGCCGGCCGATCCACGCATTCTGCCTGAGGATATCGATGCCGCGCTCGAGGCGGCGCAGGAAAGCTTCGACGTCAGCCGCGCGGATCTTGTCGGGTTGTTCGAGGCGGCGGAACGCCATGCCGTCGCGCGGCGCCGGCGGGCATAAGCGAAAGGCCGCGATCCTCGTCGGACCGCGGCCTCGCCAACCCCCTGGAAACCCGTTGCGTCAGGCGACGGCCGAAACCGGCTCCTCGATGCCGTCGGGCTCGCGCAGCACATAGCCGCGGCCCCAGACGGTCTCGATGTAATTCTCGCCGTCGCATGCCATGCTGAGCTTCTTGCGCAGCTTGCAGATGAACACGTCGATGATCTTGAGCTCGGGCTCGTCCATGCCGCCATAAAGGTGGTTCAGGAACATTTCCTTGGTGAGCGTCGTGCCCTTGCGGAGCGAGAGCAGCTCCAGCATCGCATATTCCTTGCCCGTCAGGTGCACGCGGGCGCTGTCGACCTCGACCGTCTTCGCATCGAGGTTCACCGCCAGCTTGCCGGTGCGGATGACCGACTGGCTGTGTCCCTTGGAGCGGCGGACGACGGCATGGATGCGCGCCACCAGCTCTTCGCGGTGGAAGGGCTTGGTCACATAATCGTCGGCGCCGAAGCCGAACGAACGGACCTTGGAATCCATCTCGTTGATGCCGGACAGGATCAGCACCGGCGTCTGCACGCGGGCGACCCGGACCTTCTTGAGGACATCGTACCCATGCATGTCGGGCAGGTTCAGGTCGAGCAGGATGATGTCGTAGTCATAGAGCTTGGCCAGATCCAAGCCCTCCTCGCCGAGGTCCGTCGTATAGACGTTGAACCCCTCGGCCGTGAGCATCAGCTCGATCGCCTTGGCAGTGCTCGGCTCGTCTTCGATCAACAGCACGCGCATCGTCAAAGTCCCCTTGCCCGCAGGCTGCCTTGCCCCAATGAAAGGCATGCCCTGAGCGATTCATTAACCTAAGCGTGTCTGAAGGCAAAAGGTTAATTTCTCCCTAACCGGCCTGAATCCACGAGTCGTGGGGAATCTACCTAGGGAGGGACTCGTTCTCGTTACGGAGTCGAGTCCTTTCGACGCGAATCTCGCCGCAGGTCCGCTTCAGCTGCTCGGACAGGAACGCGATCATCGTCTCGACACGCGCGGGGCGGAGCGTTCCGGGCGGGGTGAGCAGGTGGAGCCCGGACGCGCTGGCCGACCATTCGTCGAGCACGGCTTCCAGCCTTCCCTTGGCCAGATCGTCTCCCACCATGAATTCGGGAAGCCGGGCCACGCCCAGCCCGGCGCGCAGCGCGGGCAGCATGGCGTCGCCATTGTCGGTGCGCATGGGCCCTTCGACCCGCACCGCGGCTTCCTCGCCACCCGCCTTGCGGAAGCGCCACACATCGGGATTGGCGGTGTTGGTGTAGACGAAGCAGGAATGGCGTGCGAGGTCGGCGGGGTGCTGGGGCCGCCCCACCCGATCGAAATAGGCGGGCGACCCGACGATATGGGCAACCATCGGCCCGAGGCGGCGGGCGCGCAGCGAGCTGTCCGGAAGCTCGGCGATGCGCAGCGCGATGTCGATCCCTTCCCCGACGATGTCGACAAAGGCGTCGGAAAGCCGGAGCTCCACCTTGATCCCGGGATAGAGCTTCATGAAGTCGGCGAGCACGGGCGCCACCGCCTGGATGCCGAAGGTGAGCGGTGCCGCGACCCGGACCAGGCCGGCGGGCGCGCTGGCGGATTCGAAGGCGGCTTCCTCCGCCGCCTCGCCTTCGCTCAGGATGCGCTGGGCGTGTTCGGCAAGGCTGCGGCCGCTGTCGGTGAGCGTCAGCCGGCGCGAGGTGCGGTGGAAGAGTGTGGTGCCGAGCCGCGCTTCCAGGCGCGTGATCGCCTTGGAAACGGTCGCCTTGGACACTGCCAGCGCGTCCGCCGCGCCCGAGAAGGAGCGGTGCTCCACCACCGCGGCGAAAACGGCCCAGGCCTCAAAATCCGGTAGCTTCATGCGTTGTTTCTCTTGCTGGCGCTCACGGGCGCCGGGTGTCGACGGCGATCCAGTTCAATTCCCAGCTCTTGCCGCCATCGGTTGAAAATGCCTGTTCGAACCGCGCCGCGTTCGGCGTGATGTCCGAGATCACGAAGCGCACCAGGATGGCGCGCCCTTCCCAGCTGTCCTGCGCATAGAATTCGCCACAGCCCTTGTGGAACGCGCCGATCGGCGCCGGCGTGAGCACGCCTCCGCCGGCGCTGGCGAAGTTCAGCGACCATTGGCGGGCGTGCGGATTGTAGAGGCGCAGCGAGGCGCCCTCGATCCGGCCCGCCGGCCCCTCGACCTTGAGCTCCACCAGATTGGCCCGCCCGCCCATCACCGGGCGCACTTCGCTGGTGCCGCGATATTCGACCCAGGTCGTCGAGCCCGAGAGCGGGCTCTTCAGGCGCTTGAGGTGCGTCGTCCAAGATCCGATCTCCCAATCGAAATCCTTCTGCCCGTCCCCGTCCGGCGTCGTCGCGGCGGGGCAGGTCGTCGGCACCGGGGCCCGCTGCGCCAGCGCGGCGGCGGGCAGGACGAGCAGGATGGCTGGGGCGAGGAGTCGACGAAGCACATGCGGCATGACGGCTGCTTTCGGCGGTGGGGCGGCCCAGTCTAGCAGCTTTCGCCTCGAACGGAAGTCTTGGGAAACGATCGGTTTCCAACGTTTCCATTTACCGTGCGATCCTGCCGCCTATCTTCCTGTTCAACACAGGAGGTTCACACCCCATGATCGATAAGAGACCCTTTGAGACGCTTGGCCATGCCGACCATGGCTGGCTCAATGCGCGGCATCATTTCAGCTTCGCCGACTATTATGACCCGAGCCGCATGAGCTGGGGCGCGCTGCGCGTCTGGAACGACGACGAGATCGCCGCGGGTGCCGGCTTCCCGCCGCATCCGCACCAGGACATGGAGATCATCACCTATGTCCGCCGGGGCGCGATCACGCACCAGGACTCGATGGGCAACAAGGGCCGCACCGGCGCGGGCGACGTCCAGGTGATGAGCGCGGGCACCGGCGTGCGCCATGCCGAATATAATCTCGAGCCGGAGACGACGACGCTCTTCCAGATCTGGATCATGCCGCGCGAGCGGGGCGGCCAGCCGAGCTGGGGCGCCAAGCCTTTCCCCAAGGGCGATCGCTCGGGCCGGTTCGTCACCCTGGCGAGCGGCTTTGCCGAGGATGCCGACGCGTTGCCGATCCGGGCCGATGCCCGGGTGCTCGGCGCCACGCTGAAGGCCGGCGAGAGCGTAACCCACGAAGTGGGCGCCGGCCGCCACGCCTATCTGGTGCCCGCGGTCGGCCGGATCGAGATCGACGGCGAGCCGGTCAATGCCCGGGACGGCGCCGCGCTCGCCAGCGGCAAGGCCTACACCATCACTGCGATCGAGGACGCCGAGATCGTCCTGGTCGACAGCGAATAACCGACTTCCCCCCTCCCGCTCGCGGGAGGGGCTGGGGGGAGGGCGTGCGGCCTTCCCGCCATGATCACCCCTCTCCCAATCCCTTCCGCCAGCGGGAGGGGAACTCGAAGGAAACCGTCATGTCCAAGATCCTGGTCCTCTATTATTCGTCCTATGGCCACCTCGCGAAGATGGCCGACGCCGTTGCCGAAGGCGCGCGCAGCGCCGGTGCCGAAGTGGATGTCCGCCGCGTGCCCGAGACTGCGCCGTTCGAAGTGGCGCAGGCCGCCGGCTTCGTCGCCGACCACAGCCATGCGGTGCTCGAGGACGTCAACGAGCTCGCCAGCTATGACGGCATCATCGTCGGCGCGCCGACCCGGTTCGGCCGCATGGCCAGCCAGATGGCTTCTTTCTGGGATCGCGCCGGCGGCGTCTGGTTCCAGGGCCAGCTGAACGGCAAGGTCGGCGGCGCCTTCACCTCGACCGCCACCCAGCATGGCGGCCAGGAGACGACGCTCTTCTCGATCATCACCAACCTGCTGCATTTCGGCCTGACCGTCGTCGGCCTGGACTATGGCTTCCAGGGCCAGTCCGGCGTCGGCGAAGTGAAGGGCGGCTCGCCCTATGGCGCGACCACCATCGCGGACGGCGACGGCAGCCGCCAGCCGAGCGAAGTGGAGCTGGACGGCGCCCGCTATCAGGGCCGGCGCATCGCCGAGGTGGCCAACAAGCTCGCGGCTTCCCCCCGCGAAGTCGAGACCGCGTAATCTCCCCCTCCTGGCGCGGTCTCCAGGGACGGCGGCCGGACTTCGTGTCCGGCCGCCGTTTTCATTTGCGCGGGCGGAATGGCGGGAGGCGCCGGGAAGTTCGTCCGCGCGGCGGCGAAGCGGGCACGGGCCGCGGGCGCACCCACCCAGCGCCAATGCCAGGGTTCCCAGCCCACGCCCTGCCTGTTGCCCGCCGGGAAGGAGAGCTCGAAGCCGAACGCCGCCGCCCGGCGCATCAGCCATTGCCCGCCCGGGGTCAGCGCGAAGCATTGCTCGGCCGCGCGGCAATCCGCGCCGCGCTGAACGAAGTCGATCGCATAGCCGGTGGCATGCTCGCTATAGCCCGGCGGCGCCACGAAACGGGCGCGAAGGGCCGCCTCGCCGTCGCAATCGCGCAGCCCCGCGCAGAACAGCTGGCGCTGATGGGCGATCGAGCGGAAGCAGGACAGGGCGCCGAGCGCGATACCCTCCGCCCGCGCCGCCGCGAGCAGCCGCTCGACATCGGGCACCGCCGCGCGTGCCATGACGCAGCCCGCTAGGCCCGGCACCGGCTGCAGGTCCGCCGGTGCCGCCTCGCCATAGGGGAGATGGTTGAACAGGCGCGCGACGGGCGCGGGCGGGGGCGCGGCATCGTCGCCGGCATGCGCCGTCAGCGGCAGGAGCGAGAGCAGGATCAAGGCCGAAGGACGCATACGCAACCTCGCGACGCTGAAAAAAGGCGTCACCCGTTCAAACGCGGTTCAAGCGGAAAGGCTCACGCAACTTTGCACATTGCTGTGTCGTTGCGCAGTTGTGTCCACAGGGCCAAAAACGGGCCCGCCGTTGCAGCAGAGGGAGAAATCATCATGTTCCTGCGAGTTTCCTGTCTTGCCTTGTCCGCGGTGCTGTTGAGCACCACCGCTTCGGCGGCGCCGGCGCCCGGTTACGCCGCGCCCGCCGCCATGCAGCGAGTGGACGGCAACAATGTCGGCCGCGTCCGCCACAGCGGCGGCGGCGCCTTTGTCGAGACCCGTCCGGGCCGCTGGGTCGAGTTCGCCGACGACGGCACGCTCATCCACCGCTTCGACGAGACCAATCGCAGCCGCGACGCCGTCAACCTCTATGATCCGTCGCGCGGCGCCCGCGTGCGCCTCGACCTGCGCCGCGGCGACATCTCGGGCGTGCCGCGCTCGGGCCCGCCGCGCTTCCTCTACCGCATCACCGACGTCGACCCGCGCCGCAACAACGGCTGGGGCGACAATGGCGGCTGGGGCGAGGGCGGCTGGGGCCGTCCGGGCGGTGGCCGCCCGGGTGGCGGCGGCTGGGATCGTCCCGGCGGCGGCCGCCCCGGCGACGGCGGCTGGGATCGCCCCGGTGGCGGCCGTCCCGGTGATGGGGGCGGCTGGGGCACCGGCGGCGTGATCCGCGACATCGAGGTCGGCCCGCTCTGGAACCAGTCCGACGCCGATCGCAAGTGCCGCGACACCGCGCGCGACATGCGCGGCGAATGGACCGGCAACTGGCACACCACCGTGCAGGGCCGCCAGTCGGTCTGCTCGATCCGCTTCCAGCGCTGATCCGAACCCACCACCGCTGGCGCTTCGGCGCCGGCGGTGGCATGGGCAGGCGATGTTCAAGGATCGCGTGCTCTTCATCGACGGCGAGGCATTGGTGATCGACAAGCCCGCGGGCCTGCCGGTCGATCGTCCGCGGGACCGCGCGGAAAGCCTCGAGGACCTGCTCGACCAGCTCACCTTCGGTTTCCAGCGCTTGCCGGTGCCCGTCCACCGGCTCGACCGCGACACCAGCGGCTGCCTGCTGCTCGCCCGTAACCCCAAGGCGCTGAAACGCTTCGCCCAGGCCTTCGAGGCCGGGGCCGTGGCCAAGCGATATCTGGCGATCCTCGACGGCGAACCCGCGCAGGACAGCGGCACGATCGACTTGCCGCTCGCCAAGGTCTCGACGCGCGAGCAAGGCTGGCGGATGGTCGGCGATCCCCGGGGCAAGCCCTCGATCACGCGCTACAAGGTGATGGAGCGCAAGGGCGGCAGGAGCCTGGTCGCCTTCTATCCCGAGACCGGCCGCACCCATCAGATCCGTGTGCATGCGGCCGAAGGGCTGGGCGCGCCGGTGATGGGCGATCCGGTCTATGGCCGGGGCGGGCCGGCGATGATGCTGCACGCCATCGAGCTGACCCTGCCGCGCGAGGGCAAGGACGATATCCACGCCACCGCCCCGCTGCCGGTGCGCTTCCACAATGCGGGTTTCGGGGCCGGCTTCGGCCATGGCTGAGATACCCGACGAGGCGATCGTCGAGGAGAAGTTCCTCGCCTCGACCGGGCCGGGCGGGCAGAACGTCAACAAGGTCGCCACCGCCGTCCAGCTGCGGATCGACGTGTTCAAGCTGGGCCTGGCGCCTTATGCCTATCAGAAGCTCAAGACGCTGGCCGGCACCAAGCTGACCGCGGGCGGCGAGCTGGTGATCACGGCCCGCAAGTTCCGCACCCAGGAAGCCAATCGCGCCGATGCCCGCGAGCGCGTCGCCGAGCTGATCGCCAAGGCGTATGAACGCGATGCCAGGCGGATCAAGACCAAGCCGAGCAAGGCAGCCAAGGCGCGGCGCGTGGACGAGAAGAAAGGGCGCAGCGCCGTGAAGGCGGGCCGGGGCAAGGTGCGGCTCGACTAGGCGGGGAAGCCTTACTCACTCTACTCGTCATCCCCGCCCGCGCGGGGATGACGGCGCTTCTCGAAGGCATCGCGACCCTGGCATTCCCGTTCCAGCCATCCGCGCGGGCTCGTGCCGGTCCAGCGCTTGAACGCGCGGGAGAAGGCGCTGGGATCGGAGAAGCCGACCAGATAGGCGGTTTCGTTCACCGAGGTTCGCCCGCCGCTCAGATAGTTGAGCGCCATGCGGTGGCGGAGCGCGTCGAGCACCGCTTCGAAGCCGCTGTCCTCGTCCTTCAGCCGGCGCTGGAGCGAGCGCCGGCTCAGCCCGAGCTTGCGGGCAACGGCCTCCATCGTGGCGTCGCCGCGGTGGAGCATCGGCATCAGCGCGCCTTCCACCCGGCCGCGCATCGACTTGGCGCTCTCCAGCGCGCGCATCAGCCGGTCGGCGCGCTCGCTGAGCACGCCAAAGGCATAGCGGCTGGGATTGTGCAGCGCGATGCCGAGCCAGGACGGATCGATCCGGATCGCATTGCGATCGCTGGCGAAAGTGACCGGCACGCCGAGCACCGCTTCATATTCGGCGGCATGGGCCGGGGCGGCATGAGTGACGTGCACGGCCAGCGCGAAGGGCGCATCGGGAAAATGGCGCCGCGTCTCGCCGATGAAGCGCGCCCAGCTGGCCTCGGTCATCTCGGGAAAGGCATTGGGATCGGCGCGCGTGTCGGTCAGCCAGGTGCCGCCGTCGCGCTGCTCGATCCGGAAGCGCGGGCCGGTCATCGCCAGATCGACCTCGGCGACGAGCCGGCCATAGCGATTCAGCTCGGCCAGCGCTTCGCCCATGGTCGGCGCGGCATAGCAGATGAGGCCGACGACCGAGAATTCGCGAAAGTCGTTGCCCGCGCCCAGGTGCAGCGCCAGCGCGGGCATGCGGCAAAGCTCCTTCGCGGCGCGCATCAGCGCCTGATAGCGGGCGAAGGGCACGCGGATGTCGGGATCGGCGAGGCCGGCGGGATCGATCCCCGATCGCCGCGCCAGCTCGGCCGCATCGGCGCCGCGCGCCACGGCGAAGCGCCATAGATAACCGGCATAGCCCGCCGAGACGGTGGGCGCGGCCTGGCGCGCAAAGTCATGTTTTCCGATCGGCGCGGTCATGTCCGAGGCCAGTCTCGCCGGGTTATCGACCGCTTGGCAAGTCCGGGAGGGAAGATGACCGAGAAGACCGTCGCCATGTGGAGCGTGAAGGCGCTGAGGGGTTCCGTCCTCTTCTGGTTCGCCGTCGCGACGACCGGCCAGCTCGCCTTCGTCCTCTATATCGCCGGCTTTTATGGCCGTGCCGCCGTGCAGGGCGATTTCGCGCGGTGGAACCAGGTGCTGGTCGGCGGCTATGTCCCGGGCGGACTGGCCGGCAACCTGGTGCTGGCGATGCACCTGCTGCTCGCCGCGGTGATCACGCTGGGCGGCCCGCTCCAGCTCGTGCCCGCGATCCGCCGCCGCTGGCCGCGCTTCCACCAGTGGAACGGCCGCACCTACATGCTCACCGCGCTGCTGATCAGCCTGGGCGGCCTCTACATGGTGTGGACCCGGGGCACGGCGGGCGGGCCGTTGCTGCGGATCGGAATCAGCCTGAACGGGCTGCTGATCCTCGGCGCGGGGGCAGTCGCCTGGCGACTCGCCCGCCGGCGCCGCTTCGCCGAGCATCGCCGCTGGGCGCTGCGCGCCTTCGTGCTGGCGAGCGGCGTGTGGTTCTTCCGCGTCGGGCTGATGTTCTGGATCCTCGCCAATCGCGGCCCGCTGGGCATCGGGGCCGATTTCGACGGCCCCTTCGTCCGCGCCTGGGCCTTTGGCTGCTATCTCGCGCCGCTGGCGATGCTCGAGATCTACCTGGCCTCCGAACGGCGCGGGCCGCTGTCGCGCTTAGCCGTCGCTGCGGGGCTCGGGCTGCTCGCGCTGGCGGCCGGGATCGGCATCTTCGGCGCGGTGATGGCGATGTGGCTGCCGCGCCTGCTCGGTTGACCCCTCCCGCCGGGGCGCGGGATCGACTACATGGGCGCCATGTACGCCTTCGACATCGACACCGCCGACAAGACCGAGCTCTATCGCGACCTGGCCGCCGCGCTCGACGCGCTTACCGCCGACGAGCCCGACGCGATCGCCAACATGGCGAACGTCGCGGCGCTGATCTGGCAATATCTGCCCGACCTGAACTGGGCGGGCTTCTATCGCAACGTGAACGGCGAGCTGGTGCTCGGGCCGTTCCAGGGCAAGGCCGCCTGCATTCGCATCCCCTTCGGCAAGGGCGTCTGCGGCGCCGCCGCGACGACGCGCGAGACGCAGCTGGTCGAGGACGTGCACGCCTTTCCCGGCCATATCGCCTGCGATGCCGCCAGCCGCTCCGAGCTGGTCGTGCCGATCGTCGTCCAGGGAGCGCTGATCGGCGTGCTCGATCTCGACAGCCCCAGCCCGGCCCGCTTCGATGCCGGCGACGCCGCCGGCTGCGAGGCGCTGATGCGCATCCTGGGTCCCCGTCTGGCCGGCTGACCCGGATCGGGACTCCGTTAAGCATAGGCAAAAGTGGCGCCGCGTACGTGCGGGGTTTAACTCTTTGGCAACCATCGGAGCAGCGCGCGCTCCGGCATGGGGCGAAGGAGTATCGATATGCGTCACCTGTTGAAGCCGGCCCTGATGGCCTCGGCGCTGCTGGCAGCGCTGCCGGCGGTTGCGCAGGTGGCCGCGCCCGGCCCCGCCTGGGGCGGCAGCGGCGGCCCGATCCCGGCGCCGGGCGGCGCCTATGGCGGGCGGGGCGTGCCGATGCCGCCGCCGCCGCGCGTTCCCGGGCCGCCGCCCGTCGTCCAGAACGGCCCGGGCGTGCCGACCGCCGGCGCGCGCGTCTGGCAGAATGGCCGCTGGATGGCGCTGCCGCCGCGCGGCCATGGCCAGGTGACCCGGCCGAACGGCAATCGCTGGGGCGGAATGATCGGCGGCCGCTGGTATGCCGGTGCCCAGGCGCCGGGCGGCTGGAACGGCTATCGCCGGCTCGGCCGCGGCAATCATCTGCCCGGCTATTGGATGGGCGGCGGCTTCCGCATTCCCGATTATCTGAGCTGGGGCCTCGCCGCGCCGCCCTATGGCTATTTCTGGGTCCGTTATTACGACGATGCCGTGCTGGTCGACGATCGCGGCGACGTGTGGGATTCGGTGAGCGGCATCGGCTGGGCCGATGCGGATTCCTGGGCCGATTCGAGCGGCAGCTATTCGAGCGCCTATAGCCGGTCCGGCACCGGCGCCGGCTATCGCGAGCCCATCCGGCCGATCGATCCGAACGACTATTATGACGGCTATCCCGGCGACTATGCGCCGCCGGCCGACGCGCCGCCGCCGCCGGGCGTGCAGGTCCAGGGCTATTACGGGTCCGGCGGGGCCTATTATGGCGGGGGCAGCCACCAGTCCGGCGCTTATTATTATGGCGCGCCGATGGGCTCGACCGTGATCGTCACCATGCCGGCCGTGACCACCACGACCACGGTGACCGAGGAAGTGGTCGAGCGGACCACCTATGTCCGCGCCGCGCCGCGCCGGGTGGTGCGCAAGGCGCCGGTGCGGCGGTACAAGCCCCGGGTGCAGTGCTGCGTCTGCGGCTGCCGGTGATTTCCCGCCGCGCCGCGTGGCGAATGCGCGGCGATCCCATATTGCAACCGCAGGAATAAGCTCCCCTTCCTTCCCGGGAGGGGAGTGACGGGCTTCACCGCCGCCCGAACGTCACCAGGCTCTCGGCCCCGTCCGCGCCGAGCGCCGACACACCGACGAAATTGTCGTCGACCACCACGCCCTTCAGGCTGGCTTCGGTGCCGGTGACGTCGAGATGGCCGGCCCAGTCGCGGGCATCGGCGCGGCGCCAATGGACGCGGTATCCGACCGCGCCGGGCACGGCCGCCCATTTCACCGAAGTGTCGGAGGCGAGCGCGCCGCCGATCGTCACTCGGTCGGGTGCCGCCGGCGCGGCGGCCAGGCGGCGGATCGTCGCGACGTTGAGCGCAGTCACCTTGGCCAGATAGGGGAAGTCCATCTTATCGACCGTGTCGCCCTTGCCGAGGGCGAGGTCCTGGTGCTGCGCGTCGTAATTCTCGATCCCTACCGAGAAGCGCACCGTCGGATAGCCGAGTTTCTGGAACGGCGAATGGTCGCCGCCGCGGCCGAACCGGTCGGGCCGGCGGACGAGGAACGCCTGGAGCCCGCCGGGGACGGCGCCCGCGACCTGGCCGATCGCCTTGGCGAGCGCGCGCGAGGGGCCGTCATCCTCGCCGCCATCGGCGCGCAGGCCCTGGAGCGCCGGGGCGGCGTCATTCTCGCCGAAGCTCTCGGAGAAGACGCGCACCCGGTCCGCCACCTTGCGCCCGTCGGTGCCGACGGTGTTGCCGACGATGTCGTTGTTGAGCACCGCCGTGACCGTCCAGCCGCGTTCCTTCGCGGTCTCGGCGAGCAGCTGGCCGCCGAACAGCCCCTGCTCTTCGCCCGAGAGCGCCGCATAGACGATCGTCGCCCGGAATTTCTCTCGGGAAAGGATGCGCGCCGCCTCGAGCACCAGCGCGACGCCGGAGGCATCGTCATTGGCGCCGGGGGCATCGGCGGTGGCGTTCATCACGTCGCTCACCCGGCTGTCGATATGGCCCATCACGATGACGACGCGCTTGGGATCGGTGCCAGCCTGGAAGCCGAGCACGTCGACGATCTGCACCCCGCCCGGCGCGCGGGGCCCGGTGAAGCCGCGCGCGATGTTGGCGACTTCGATGCAGCCGCACCGGTCCCCCAGCCTGGCGAGCTCGGCGGCGAACCAGCGCCGGGCGGCGCCGATGCCGCGATTCGGGTCGTCCGCGTCCGAAAGCGTGTGGCGCGTGCCGAAGCCGACCAGCTTCTCGACGCTGGCCTTCAGGCGCGCGGGATCGGGCTTTTCCTGGGCCTGGGCCTGGGCAGCGACGGGGAGGGCGAGGAGGAACGAAGCCAGGGCGAGGATGCGCATGCGGCGAAAGTGGCGGGCGAGGGGGGATGGGTCAATCGCCCTCACCGTCCCCCGCCGCGAGGCCGGAGGGCAAAATGGGGCGCGCCGCTCGCGGGCGTTCAGCTCAGCCGGTCGATCGCGTCCATGTCGAGCGCCCCGGGAATCACCATCAGCGGCACCGGCAGCTTGCCCGCGTCCGATCCGGAGAAATGCGCGACCATCGGCCCCGGCGGCCCGCTCGCCGCGGCGCCGAGCACCAGGGCGGCGATGTCGCGATTGGCGGCGATCATCTCGCGGACGATCCGGGGGCCGTCGCCCTCGCGCACGGTGATCGAGGGCTGGAGCCCCGATTCGGCGAACAGCGTGCCGGCGGCGCGGGCGACCAGCGCCTCGGCGCGTTCGCGCGCTTCCTCCTCGATCGTCGCCATCACGCCGCCCCATTGGACGAAGTCCGGCTTGGGGATTAGCGCGAGGATTTCGACGTTCCCGCCGGTCTTCACGGCACGCCGCGCGGCGAAGCGCAGCGCGATCTCCGCCTCCGGACTCTCGTCGATCACCACCAGATAGGTGCGCATGGAAGGTTCCTCTTGGTCGTGCGTTACGTGCCCCGTAGCGTCATTTCCTGCAAGCGCGTCTCTTGACCCGGGGCGGGGGCGGCGCAAAGAGGGCCCGAACCTGTTCAGGGCTCCAACAACGGGAACCTTCATGTCGATCGAAATCAAGATGCCGGCGCTTTCTCCCACCATGGAAGAGGGTACCCTCGCCAAGTGGCTCGTGAAGGAGGGCGATACGGTGAAGTCCGGCGACCTCATGGCCGAGATCGAGACCGACAAGGCGACCATGGAGTTCGAAGCGGTGGACGAAGGCGTGATCGCCAAGATCCTCGTCCCCGAGGGCACCGACAATGTGAAGGTCGGCACCGTGATCGCGGTGCTGGCGGGCGAGGGCGAGGACGTCTCCTCGGCCGCCGCCGCGCCGGCTCCCGCTCCGGCGGCTGCGCCGGCTCCCGCGCCGGCAGCGACTCCGGCCGCCGCTGCGCCCGCGCCGACTCCGGCGCCCGCCCAGGCCCAGGCCGCCTCGGGCGACCGCGTGAAGGCGAGCCCGCTCGCCAAGCGCATTGCCGCCGAGAAGGGCGTCGACCTGGCCGGCGTCGCCGGCTCGGGCCCGAACGGCCGCATCGTCAAGGCCGATGTCGAGGGTGCCAAGCCCGGCGCCGCGCCCGTTGCCGCCGCTCCGGCCGCTGCCGCCGCCTCGGCCCCGGCCGCGCCGGCTGCCGCCCCGGCCGAGCACAAGCCGGTCTGGTGGGACGAATCGATCCCGCACGAGGCCGAGAAGCTCTCGAACATCCGCAAGACGATCGCGCGCCGGCTCACCGAGTCGAAGCAGACCGTCCCGCACATCTACCTCACGCTCGACATCCGGCTCGACGCGCTGCTCAAGCTGCGCGGCGACCTGAACAAGGCGCTCGAGGCGCGCGGCATCAAGCTCTCGGTCAACGACCTGCTGATCAAGGCGCTCGGCGTGGCGCTGGCCCAGGCGCCCAAGTGCAACGTCACCTACACCGGCGACCAGCTGATCAAGTACAGCCGCTCGGACGTGTCGGTCGCGGTCTCGACTCCGACCGGGCTGATCACCCCGATCATCCGCGACGCCGCGAACAAGGCGGTCTCGGCGATCTCGACCGAGATGAAGGACCTGGCGGCCCGTGCGCGCGACGGCAAGCTGAAGCCCGAGGAATATCAGGGCGGCACCGCCTCGCTTTCGAACATGGGCATGTTCGGGATCAAGCAGTTCGAAGCGGTGATCAATCCGCCCCAGGGCATGATCATGGCGATCGGCGCGGGCGAGAAGCGCCCCTATATCGTCGACGACGCGCTGGGCGTGGCGACGGTGATGTCGGCCACCGGCAGCTTCGATCACCGGGCGATCGACGGGGCCGACGGCGCCGAGATGATGAAGATCTTCAAGGAACTGGTCGAGAATCCCTTCGGGATGATCGCCTGAACCGGAGGGCGCGGCAATGCGCGTGCTGATCGAAGTGGTGCACATCGCGATCGGGCTGCTCGCCGCGGCGCTGATCTCGGCCGCGGCGGCGTGGTCCTATCCGCGCGCGACCGGGGACATCTGGCTGGTCGGCTATGCCTGCATGATCGCCGTGGTGCTGATGGGCGTCGGCCCGGTGCGCCGGGCGTTCGCCGAGGACAAGGCCCGGCTCGCCGGCACGGAGCCGCGCGCCGATGGTTGAGGGCGGCGCGACGCCCCCGCAGCAGCAGCCCGCGATCCGCGTGAGCACCATGCCCGCGGACGCCAATGCCTATGGCGACATCTTCGGCGGCTGGCTGATGGGCCAGATGGACCTGGCCGCGGGCCTGGTCGCCGCGCGCCATTCGCGCGGGCGGGCGGTCACCGTCGCGGTGGAGGGCATGAAGTTCCACGCGCCGGTCTCGGTGGGCGACGAAGTCTCGGTGTTCGCCGATATCGTGAAGGTGGGGCGCACCTCGATGACGATCGACGTCCAGTCCTGGCGCCGCGCCCGCCACTCCGAGGAAAGCTGCCTGGTCACCCAGGCGCAGTTCGTGTTCGTCGCGGTGGACGAGCACAAGCGGCCGCGGCCCGTGGACGCGATCCCGGCCAACCCTATCTGATACAGAACCAATTAAGCGGAAGGACTTCCCCCTTGGCTGACACCTATGACGTGATCGTGCTCGGCTCCGGCCCCGGCGGCTATGTGGCGGCGATCCGCGCCGCGCAGCTGGGCCTCAAGACGGCGATCGTCGAGCGCGAGCTGCTGGGCGGCATCTGCCTCAACTGGGGCTGCATCCCCACCAAGGCGCTGCTCCGCTCGTCCGAGATCTATCACTATATGCAGCACGCCAAGGATTACGGCCTGGTCGCCGAGAAGATCAGCGCCGACCTGGAAGCAGTGGTGAAGCGCTCGCGCGGCGTCGCCAAGCAGCTCAACCAGGGCGTCACGCACCTGATGAAGAAGAACAAGATCGCGGTGCATTTCGGCACCGGCGTGCTGACCGCGCCGGGCAAGCTCACGGTCACCGGTGACGACGGCAAGAAGACCGATATCGAGGCGAAGAATATCATCGTCGCGACCGGCGCCCGCGCCCGCGACCTGCCCTTTGCTCCGGCCGACGGCAAGCGCATCTGGACCTATCGCACGGCGATGACTCCGCCGGAGATGCCGACCAAGCTGCTCGTCATCGGCTCGGGCGCGATCGGCGTCGAGTTCGCCAGCTTCTACAACGACATGGGCAGCCAAGTGACCATCGTCGAGATGCTCGACCGGATCGTGCCGGTGGAGGACAAGGACGTTTCCGCGCATCTCGAGAAGCAGTTCAAGAAGCAGGGCATGGACATCCGCACCGCGACCGGCGTCGAGAAGATCGACGTGACCGGCACGGGCGTGAAGGCTTCGATCAAGGGCAAGGACGGCAAGGTCACCGTCGAGGAGTTCAGCCACGTCATCGTCGCGGTCGGCATCGTGCCGAACACCGAGAATATCGGGCTGGAGACGCTGGGCGTGAAGACCGAGCGCGGCCACATCGTCACCGACGCGGCCTGCAAGACCAACGTGCCCGGCCTCTATGCGATCGGCGACGTCACCGCGCCGCCGTTCCTTGCGCACAAGGCGAGCCATGAAGGCGTGATCGCCGCCGAGGCGATCGCCGGCAAGCACCCGCACGCGATGGACGTGCGCAACATCCCGGGCTGCACCTATTGCCACCCGCAGATCGCGTCGGTCGGCCTGACCGAGGCCAAGGCCAAGGAAGCCGGCTATGAGGTGAAGGTCGGCAACTTCCCCTTCATCGGCAACGGCAAGGCGATTGCGCTGGGCGAGGCAGAGGGCTTCGTGAAGACGGTGTTCGACGCCAAGACCGGGGAACTGCTCGGCGCGCACATGATCGGCGCGGAAGTGACCGAGATGATCCAGGGCTATACGATCGGCAAGACGCTGGAGACGACCGAGGCGGAGCTGATGGAGACGGTGTTCCCGCACCCGACGATCAGCGAGACGATGCACGAAGCCGTGCTCGGCGCCTATGGCCGCGCGCTCCACATCTAGGCGGTCTTCACGCTTTGTTGCCGATCTCCTGCCATGTTCGCCCGAACTGGTCGGAGATTCGGCGTGCGCATGTTCAAGCTGATCCTGTCGCTGCTGCCCCTCGTCTTCATCGGGGGGCTGCTGTTCTATTTCACCGGCCTCGAAGGCTGGAACGGCGGATCGCTCAGCCAGGGGCTGGGGCCGACGGTGCTCGGATTGGGCGCGGTCGGGCTGATCTTCTGCATCCCGCTCGCCTTCCGGCTGCTCAAGCTGACGATCACGCCGCGCGGCCCGTCCGAGGCGAAGGGCGGCGAGGCGGAGGAAGAGGAAGCATCGAGCTTCGACGCCGATGCCGCGCTCGCCCGCTATCTGGCGCGCAAGGCCGAGGCCGGCGAAGCGATGCCGGAGAGGGGCCCCGAACGGCCGCTCGCCTTCCCGCACGGCGATGCCCCGCCGCGCCCCGTGTTCGGCCGCAAGATCGGCTAGGAGCCTCGCATTGAGCCGTGTGTCGCCCGCGGTCCGGGCGGCGCTCGCCGCATCGCTGCTCTGCCTCGCCATGCTCGCCTGCTTCTGGCCGGGCATCGCGATGTTCGACACCGTCAACCAATATGCCCAGCTGCGCTCCGGCAGCTATGATGACTGGCACCCGCCGGCGATGGCGCGCCTCTGGGCGCTGTTCCATGCGGCGGGCTGGCCCGGCCAGGCGCCGATGTTCGTGCTGCAGACTCTGTCTTGCTGGGCCGGCCTGGGCCTGTTCGCGGCGGCGCTGGCCCGGCAGGGCGCGCGGATCGCGGCGGGCGCGGTGCTGTTGCTCGGCATCTGGCCGCCGATCGCCGGCTGGCAGGTGGCGGTGCTGAAGGATGCGCAGATGGCGGGTGCGCTGCTCGCCGCCACCGGGCTCGCCGCCTGGTGGCGGCTGCGGGACCTGCCGCTGCCGCGCGCGGCGGCGCTGCTGATCGGCCTGTTGCTGCTCTATGCGACGCTCGTCCGCATCAATGCGGTGTTCGCCACCGTGCCGCTTGCCTTCGGGCTGCTCGGGGCGGGGACGTGGCGACGCCCGGTGCGGCGCGGGGCGATGATGCTGGCGGCGATGATCGCGGTGCTCGCGGTGCTGCCGCTGGTCAATCACGGCCTGCTGCGCGCCGGCGCCAGCGAGGTTGGGCGGGCGCTGCCGACCTATGACCTGGCCGGGATCGCGCATCATGCCGGCGCCGAGGCGGTGCCGGTGCTGCCGGCACCGGTATGGCAGGCGGCGGAGGCGGAACGGTGCATCCGGCCGATGCTCTGGGATCCGCTCGGCGATCGCTGCGATTTCGTCGCGGAGGGGCTGGCGATCACTGCGCCGGGCCGCAAGCTCACCGAGGCCTGGCTGGTGACGATCGCGCGCCACCCGGTCGCCTATGCCGAGCATCGGCTGGCGCATTGGAATGCGACGATGCGCTGGCTGGTCCCCTGGCGCTACCCGCTGGCCGAGCCGCAATCGGATTCGGAGCCCAACAGGCTGGGAATCGCCTCGCCCTCGCCGCGGATCGCGCCGTTCCAGCGGCTTGCGGGGACGCTTGCCGAAAGCCCGCTCGGCGCGCCGATATCGTGGCTGGTCGCGGCGCTGGCGGTGCTGGCGCTGGCCTGGCGGCGCGAGGACCAGCGGAGCCGGCTCGCGGTCACGCTCGCGCTGTCCGCGGTGCTGACCGAGCTGGCCTTTCTGGTGATCAGCGTGGCCGCCGACTATCGCTACCATCTGTGGGCGATGCTCGCGACCGGGCTCGCCGTCGCGCTGATGGCGGGCACCCCCCTGCCACGGCGCGGCCTGAGGATCGCGCTCGCCGCGCTGCTGCTGGTCGGCGCGACCGGCATCGCGGCGCGGATCGCGCTGCCACCTGTCGGAGAAACTTACACCGATGCGGCCGGATAAAATCCGCCGCTACGGGAAACCCCGGATAGGGCGAACCGTTACGCATGGGTAACATGCGGTTAACGGAGAAACGGGTGGCCCAACGCGACGACCATGAGGAGATCCGGCGCAAGTTCCACGAAGTGGTGAACATGACGCCGGAAGAGATCGAGGAATGGCTGGAGACGGCGGAGAGCCGCAAGGTCGGCCTCAAGCGGGACGGCGGGGAGAGCGTGGGTCATGCCTCCGGCCGCCGGATCGTCGGCATCCTGCGGACGCGAGAGGCGGATCTCGACGGCGGCGACTATGCGCATATGCGCAAGGTGGTCGGCTTCGTCGCCCGCCACCGCGCGCAGGGGCCGCATGAGGAATATCGCATTCCCACCTCGCGCTGGCGCTATTCGCTGATGAACTGGGGGCATGATCCGCTGAAATGCTAGACTTGGAGCCCGGCCGGGCCATCCCCGCCGGGGCCAGCGATGGCGGGACGGCCGGTGACCCGTTTTGGTCATATTTCCGGCATGTATCCGTAGCGTTATCCGGCTAGGGCGGCGGCATGTCCATTGCCGCGCTCCGCACCCTCCTCGCCGCCCTGCTCGCTCCGGCGCTCCTCTTCCCGATGGCGCCGGCTACGGCTCGCCATGCCGGCGCCGGGGCGCCGGTCGCCGCGATCGCGGCATGGCTGGCCAGGCCCGAAGCCGGACGGCGGCTCGACGATCCGGCGCTTGCCCGCCCGCTGCGCAGGGCGGAGGCGGATCGCGCGTCGGCGTTGCTGGGTGCGGCCCGCCTGCGCGCGGTCGCGGCGCGTTCGGCCGAGGCGATCGCCGCGCAGCGGATCACCATCGGCGACAAGACGCTGAAATGGGAAAGCAAGATCTTCGGTAACGCGGCGCCGGGCAAGCGCAGCCTGTGGATCTCCATGCATGGCGGCGGCAATGCTCCGCCGGCGCTGAACGACCAGCAGTGGCGGAACCAGATCGGCCTCTACGCGCCGGCCGAGGGCATTTACCTGGCCCCGCGCGCGCCGACCGATAGCTGGAACCTGTGGCATGAGGGGCATATCGACCCGCTGTTCCAGGCGTTGATCGACGCGCAGGTGGCGGCGAATGGCGCCGATCCCAACCGCGTCTATCTGATGGGCTATTCGGCGGGTGGCGACGGCGTGTGGCAGCTGGCGCCGCGCATGGCCGATCGCTTTGCCGCGGCGGCGATGATGGCGGGCCATCCGAACGAATCCTCGGTGCTCGGCCTGCGCAACCTGCCCTTCGCGATCTTCATGGGCGGCGCCGACGACGCCTATGACCGCAACAAGATCGCCGCGGACAAGACCGCGGAGCTCGACCGGCTGCACGCGGCCGATCCGGGCGGCTATGTCCATATGTCGCGCATCTATCCGGGCCTGCCGCACTGGATGGACCGCAAGGATGCCGAGGCGCTGCCCTGGATGGCGGGCTTCACGCGCGATCCCTGGCCGAAGCGCATCGTCTGGCGGCAGGATGACGTGACGCACGACCGTTTCTACTGGCTCCGCATCCCCGATGCGGCGGCGGCGAAGGCCGGCGACGAGATTGTCGCGACGGTCCAGGGCCAGGCCATCACGCTGACCGGCGCCGTTCCGTCGGGCATGACGCTGCGCCTTTCCGACCGTCTGCTCGACCTCGATCGGCCGGTACAGGTGATCGTGAACGGCCGGACGGCCTATTCGGGCAAGGTCGCCCGGACAGGGCTGGCGATCGAGCAGTCCCTGCTGGAGCGGGCCGATCTGCCTTCCGCGGCCACGGCGGTATTGCGGCTCCGCTGAGTCGGGGCTCGCCTTACCCCCAGGGGCACCATCTCCTTCTCCCTCTCCGCGCGGGCGGAGCTGCCGGAGGCGGGTTCAGGCGCGAGCGGCATATTCCCCGGTGAGCCTGTCCCAGTCGCTCCAGTCGGGATCGCCCGGATAGCGCTTCGCGGCACCGGTCTCGACCCAGGGGAGCTTCTCGTCCGTCCAGGTCTCGAGGAAGGGCGGGGCGTCGTCGGGCGCATCGAGCATCGTCGTTCGGACATTGACGAACCAGTCGATCCCCTCGGCGCGGGTGAAGACCCAGCTCTTGCAGCGATCGCAGTGATAATGATGGGCGACCGGGCCGTGCAGGCCGCCGATCACCGGTTCGCCCTGGAGCAGCGCGAAGCCGGCGGCGGGCATGGTCAGCGTCAGCGAGAAGGCGCTGCCGGTCATCTTCTGGCAGCCCGTGCAATGGCAGGCGCTGGTGAGCATCGGCGCGCCGGTCAGGCGGAAGCGCAGCGCGCCGCAGCGGCAGCCGCCCTCATGAGCCTGAGTCCAGTCGGTCATTCGGTATCTCCCTCGCTTCGCCGCGTCGCGCCACGATAGCCGGAACGGCGCCCGCATGCTCGCGTTCCTTTGCTGAAACAGGAGGATGCCTGGATGAACCGATACTTCTTCGCGCTGGGCCTGGGCCCGGCCGTCGCGCTGGGCGCCTGTGGCGGCAGCGCGCCGATCACCACGGTCGACAACATCATCGCCAGCGACACGATCGTCCCCGAAAACGGCAGCGATGCGAATGTCGTGGCCGGCGCCGCGGCCATGACCGGCCAGGACTTTGCCGATGCCGTCGGTGCGGGCGATGCCTATGCGGTGACGGCGGGCGAGCTCGCCCGGCAAAAGGCGACCATGCCCGCGCTCAGGGATTTCGGCCAGGCGATGGCGCGGGCGCACGCCGAATCGGCCGCCCGGCTGAAGGTGGCGGGCGCCCGGGCGATGCCGGTGATCCTTCCCGATCCCAGGCCGAGCGCCGAGCAGACGGCGAATCTGGAGACGCTGCGCCAGGCGACGGGCGCGGACTTCGACGCTGCCTACAAGGCGCAGCAGATAGCGGCGCAGGAGAAGGCGCTGGCGGTGATGCGGGACTATGCCGCGAACGGCACGGTGCCGGCGCTCAAGGCCTTCGCGGCGGCGAGTGTTCCGGCGGTGCGGGCGCGTCTGGACAAGATCCAGGGCCTATAGGCCGCCCCGGCCGCGGCCCCGGGGCCTGTCCCGGGGCGATGATGGGCGGCGGCGCGGTCGCCCAGGGGAACCGTCGCCAAAAGGAAAGGGCGCGCTCCGCCGGGGAGCGCGCCCTTTCCCGTTTCCGCGAGAAAATCGCCGCCTATTCGTTCGCCGCCGCCGCGAAGGGGGAAGGCGCCGCCTCGACCGGGCGGGGGCCCGCCGGGGCCGCTGCCGCCGCCGGCACGGTGCTCATGTGCTTCAGGCGGCCGTCGATATGGCCGCCATTCTCGATGGTGATGTTCTCATATTCGACATCGCCGGTGATCTTGGCCGAGCGCTCGATCGTGAGCTGGCGCACGCGCACCGTGCCCTCGATCGCGCCGGCGAGGCGAGCGGTCTCCGCGGTGACGTTGCCGAAGACCTGGCTGTCGGCCCCCTGGGCCAGGCTGCCGCAATTGACGTCGCCTTCGATCCGGCCGTCGATATGCAGGTCCGCGCTGGCGGAGACATTGCCGGTGACGGTCACGTCCGGACCGATCACCGAGAACATGCCGCGCTTGCCCCCATTGCCGCCGCTCTGCTGCGGAGGCGCCGGCGGCATCGCCGGACGTTCGTCGCGATCGCGACCACGATTATTACCGTTGAACATTCACGCTACTCCCCAAATTCGGAACCCGAATCCCTGGCGATTTCCCTAGCATAATGCAGGGAGGCAGGCATCGGCGAAAAGCGGAGCCAAAAGCGGGGTACGCGTTCCAGAGAGGGATTGTCGTTCGCGGCGGGGCAGCGCGCGCGGCAACGCCAGGCGGCGGCGAGCATCGCCCCGCCGGCGAGCGCCGCGGCGAGGGGGCCCGTGCCGAGCGCGGCGAGCGTGCCGGCGAGTGCCAGCGCCGCGGCGAATCGCTCGGCCGGCGGCAGCGCGACGGCGAGTGTGGCGGGCACGAGCAGGGCGGCGGCACCGACATGGGGGAACACGATCAGCGGCACCAGGGCTGCGGGCAGCGCCGCCCGGGCGACCGGCCCGGGGGGCAGGGCGCTCAGCTGCGCGAGATGCCAGGCGAGGAAGCCGGCGCCGCCGGCGATCGCGAGTCCGAACAGCTCCCAGGAGAGCAGGCCGGCGGGCGCGGCGATCGCGGTGCCGAAGCCGCCCAGCAGGAGAGTCGCGGCCAGGGCGGCCAGCGCGGCGGCAAAGGGTCTGAGTCGGGGAGCGTGACGAATCATCGCGCCGGCTCTAGCCCGGCGGAGGTTGACGCTCTCTTATCCTCCGGCCGACTCAGTTGACCCGCTCGCCACCCGTCGCTATAGGCGCCCCCGTTCCGCGAGGGGCCGGTATTCCGGCGCATATCCCGCGTGGGGCAAGAGCTGAACGTTGCTGGAGACGCAATGGCCCGGGGGGTCAAGGACACCCGGGGCCTTTTCGTATTTCTCGTACCAGGGTTCCAGCAAAGTAACCGCCGGCCATGCCGGTAACATAAGGTGAAGGGCTTCATGCCGACGATCAACCAGCTGGTCCGCAAGGGCCGCGAACTGCAGAAGACCAAGTCGAAGGTCCCTGCGATGGAGCAGAACCCGCAGAAGCGCGGCGTCTGCACCCGCGTCTACACGACGACTCCGAAGAAGCCGAACTCGGCGCTCCGCAAGGTTGCCAAGGTCCGCCTGACCAACCAGCGCGAAGTCATCTCGTACATCCCGGGCGAAGGCCACAACCTGCAGGAGCACTCGGTGGTGCTGATCCGCGGCGGCCGTGTGCGCGACCTTCCGGGCGTGCGCTACCACGTGCTGCGCGGCGTGCTCGACACCCAGGGTGTCAAGGACCGTCGTCAGTCGCGTTCGAAGTACGGCGCCAAGCGTCCGAAGTAATCACAGCCATAGTAAGCCCCGGACGGGTTCCGGATCGGCTGAAGTTTGTAAAGGAAGTTTCAGATGGCTCGTCGTCGTCGCCCCGAAAAGCGGGAAATCCTGCCGGACCCCAAGTTCGGTGACATCGTTCTTTCGAAGTTCATGAACTCGGTGATGCTGGACGGCAAGAAGTCCGTCGCCGAGGGCATCGTCTATTCGGCCCTGGAAACCGTCGAGACCCGCGCCAAGCGCGATCCGATCGGCGTGTTCCATGACGCGCTGAACAACATCAAGCCGGGCATCGAGGTCCGCAGCCGCCGCGTCGGCGGCGCGACCTATCAGGTGCCGGTGGAAGTCCGTCCGGAGCGTGCCCAGGCGCTCGCGATCCGCTGGCTGATCTCGTCGGCCCGCAACCGCAGCGAGAACACCATGTCGGCCCGCCTCTCGGGCGAGCTGCTCGACGCTTCGAACAACCGCGGCAACGCGGTGAAGAAGCGCGAAGACACCCACCGCATGGCCGAGGCGAACCGCGCCTTCAGCCACTACCGCTGGTGAGTCTCGGGGCGCCGGCAGGTCTGGCGCTCTCAACTTTCGTTCCTACATATCGGGGAGCCGGATCGTCCGGCTCCCCACATCCTTAAGGAAACCAGGTCATGGCCCGCAGCCATCCCCTCGAGCGTTACCGTAATATCGGCATCATGGCGCACATCGACGCCGGCAAGACGACGACGACCGAGCGCATCCTCTACTACACCGGCAAGTCCTACAAGATCGGCGAAGTGCACGAAGGCACCGCGACGATGGACTGGATGGAGCAGGAGCAGGAGCGTGGCATCACCATCACGTCCGCGGCGACCACCTGCAAGTGGCGCGCCGAAGAGGGCAAGGGTGAAGAGCACCTGATCAACATCATCGACACCCCCGGCCACGTCGACTTCACCATCGAAGTCGAGCGTTCGCTGCGCGTGCTCGACGGCGCGGTTGCGTGCTTCGACGGCGTTGCCGGCGTGGAGCCGCAGTCGGAGACGGTGTGGCGCCAGGCGGAGAAGTACAAGGTTCCGCGCATGTGCTTCGTCAACAAGCTCGACCGCACGGGCGCGAGCTTCGAGCGCTGCGTCGACATGATCAAGGATCGCCTGGGCGCCCGTCCGGCCGTGCTGTACCTCCCGATCGGCATCGAGGGTGGCTTCAAGGGCCTGGTCGACCTGGTCGAGAACCGCGCGATCATCTGGCTCGAGGAGAGCCTGGGCGCGAAGTTCGAATATCAGGACATCCCGGCCGATCTGGCGGATGCCGCCGCGACCGCGCGCGCCGAGCTGATCGAGATGGCCGTCGAGCAGGACGATGCTCTGATGGAAGCCTATCTCGAGGGCAACGAGCCGAGCGTGGCCGACCTCAAGAAGCTGATCCGCAAGGGCACGCTGAACTTCTCGTTCGTGCCGATCGTCTGCGGCTCGGCGTTCAAGAACAAGGGCGTGCAGCCCCTGCTCGACGCCGTGGTCGACTATCTGCCGAGCCCGCTCGACATTCCCGACGTGCAGGGCGTGAAGCTCGACGGCGAGACCCCGGATTCGCGTCCGGCCTCGGACACTGCGCCGCTTTCGCTGCTCGCCTTCAAGATCATGAACGATCCGTTCGTCGGCTCGCTCACCTTCGCCCGCATCTATTCGGGCACCCTCACCAAGGGCCAGTATCTGAACTCGGTGAAGGACAAGAAGGAGAAGATCGGCCGCATGCTCCTGATGCACGCGAACTCGCGTGAGGACATCGAGGAAGCGCGCGCCGGCGACATCGTCGCGATCGCGGGCCTCAAGGAGACCACGACCGGCGACACGCTGTGCGACACGGCGCACCCGATCATCCTGGAGCGCATGGAGTTCCCGGAGCCGGTGATCGAGCTGTCGGTGGAGCCGAAGACCAAGGCCGACCAGGAGAAGATGGGCCTCGCCCTGAACCGCCTGGCCGCCGAGGATCCCTCGTTCCGCGTTTCGACCGACCATGAGTCGGGCCAGACCATCATCAAGGGCATGGGCGAGCTCCATCTCGAGATCCTGGTCGACCGCATGAAGCGCGAGTTCAAGGTCGAGGCGAATGTCGGCGCGCCGCAGGTGGCGTATCGCGAGTATCTCGCGAAGCCGGTGGACATCGACTACACGCACAAGAAGCAGTCGGGCGGCACCGGCCAGTTCGGCCGCGTCAAGGTCAAGCTGACTCCGGGCGAGCGCGGCTCGGGCTTCGTCTTCAAGGACGAAGTGAAGGGCGGCAACGTGCCGAAGGAGTATATCCCGGCGATCGAGAAGGGCTTCCGCGAGACGGCGATGACCGGTTCGCTGGTCGGCTTCCCGATCATCGACTTCGAAGTGCTGCTGTATGACGGTGCGTATCACGACGTCGACTCGTCGGCGCTCGCGTTCGAAATCACCGCCCGCGCCGCGATGCGCGAAGCTGCCCAGAAGGCCGGCATCAAGCTGCTCGAGCCGGTGATGAAGGTCGAGGTCGTCACTCCCGAGGATTATCTCGGCGACGTCATCGGCGACATCAACAGCCGCCGCGGCCAGATCCAGGGCACCGACAGCCGCGGCAACGCGCAGACGGTCGAGGCGATGGTGCCGCTGGCCAACATGTTCGGCTATGTGAACCAGCTCCGCTCGTTCACCCAGGGCCGCGCGCAGTACAGCATGCAGTTCTCGCATTACGACGAAGTGCCGCCGAATGTGGCCGACGAAGTGAAGGCGAAGCTGGCGTAACCAGGAATCAGCCGCTATGGGGCTCGCCTTCCGGCGAATCCCCTGGCGGCGCGGAAACAGAGATCAGAAGGTAGGAAAACAATGGCGAAGGCAAAGTTTGAGCGGAACAAGCCGCACCTCAACATCGGCACCATCGGCCACGTCGACCATGGCAAGACGTCGCTGACCGCCGCGATCACCAAGGTTCTGGCCGAGAACGTCGCGGGTAACGCCGCCGTCGACTTCGCCAACATCGACAAGGCTCCGGAAGAGCGCGAGCGCGGCATCACCATCTCGACCGCGCACGTCGAGTACGAGACCGACAAGCGTCACTATGCGCACGTCGACTGCCCGGGCCACGCCGACTATGTGAAGAACATGATCACCGGCGCCGCGCAGATGGACGGCGCGATCCTCGTGGTCGCCGCCACCGACGGCCCGATGCCGCAGACCAAGGAGCACATCCTGCTCGCCCGCCAGGTCGGCGTGCCGACCATGGTCGTCTTCCTGAACAAGGTCGACCTGGTCGACGACGAGGAAATCCTCGAGCTCGTCGAGATGGAGATCCGCGAAGAGCTGTCGCGTCGTGAGTTCGACGGCGACAACATTCCGATCATCCGCGGCTCGGCCACCGCCGCGCTCTCGGGCTCGGACGACAAGCTCGGCAAGGACGCGATCCTGGCCCTGATGGCCGCCGTCGACGAGTCGATCCCGCAGCCGGATCGTCCGCTCGACAAGCCGTTCATGATGCCGATCGAAGACGTGTTCTCGATCTCGGGCCGCGGCACCGTGGTGACCGGCCGCGTCGAGACCGGCGTGGTCAAGGTCGGCGAGGAAGTCGAGATCGTCGGCATCCAGGAGAACGTCCGCAAGACCACCGTCACCGGCGTGGAAATGTTCCGCAAGCTGCTCGACCAGGGCGAGGCCGGCGACAACATCGGCGCGCTGATCCGCGGCGTCGGCCGTGACGAAGTCGAGCGTGGCCAGGTTCTGGCCAAGCCGGGTTCGATCAAGCCGCACACCGACTTCAAGTCGGAAGTGTACGTGCTGTCGAAGGACGAGGGTGGCCGTCACACGCCGTTCTTCGCCAACTATCGTCCGCAGTTCTACTTCCGCACCACCGACGTGACCGGCACGATCGAGCTGCCGGAAGGCACCGAGATGGTGATGCCGGGCGACAACGTCGCGCTGGGCATCAAGCTGATCGCGCCGATCGCCATGGACGTCGGCCAGCGCTTCACGATCCGCGAAGGCGGCCGCACCGTGGGTGCCGGTGTCGTCGCCGAGATCCAGAAGTAAGCTTCACCCTTTCAGGGTAGAGTTCGAAGGGCCCGGCCTCCTGCGAAGGAGGCCGGGCTTTTTCGTGCGTAGCCGGGCGACCCGGCTCGGCGGGCAGGGCTGTTGCGGTTGCCGGCATTCAGGCAGACACTGAGCCCATGGCGGGGCGGTCATGGTCTCTTGTGGTCTGCTTGGTGCTGCCGGGCTGCGCGGCGGTTGCCCCGACGCGCCTGCCATCCTGCTGGGAGAGTGAATCGTACAAGGATGGCGACCATATCATGGGCAAGGTTACCGTGCTGATCTCGGACTATATGCCCGACATGGAGCGCGGGACCGTCGTCATGGTGACGCCCCTGACATGCGAGAATGGCTCCTTCCGCGTGATCGATCCCCCAAGTGATCTGGCGAAACTCTCGCGACCGTTCACCGAGGGCAGCCCTATCTTCGGGAGGGCTTTCGAAGCCGAAGTCGCGGGCACCGTCCGGTTGATTCATGCGAACGGCCATCTGGGCCCGGAGAACCCATATCACCTGAAGCTGTCGCGAGTCGGCAATCTGAAGGCCGTTGCCCGGCCGGGTTGGTGGGCTGGCGAATGGCGCTAGCGGTAATTCGGGCGCTCCGGGCGGCCAGGCGTGGGCTTCCCTCTGGCGAGTGAAGCCGTCCGAAATCTGCCGTATCCCCCTTGATCCGAATCGCGCTCCCATGTAAGGGCCGCGCCTCAGTTCAGTTCAACACAGCAAGAGCGCCGGAAACGGCGCCCGCTCTTTCGCATTGGTAGGGACATGGAAACGCAGAATATCCGTATTCGCCTGAAGGCGTTCGATCATCGAGTGCTCGACCAGGCGACCGGCGACATCGCCGACACTGCGCGCCGCACCGGCGCTCTCATCCGTGGCCCGATCCCGCTTCCGACGAAGATCGAGAAGTTCACGGTCAACCGTGGCCCCCATATCGACAAGAAGTCGCGCGAGCAGTTCGAGGTGCGCACCTACAAGCGCATGCTCGACATCGTGCAGCCGACTCCGCAGACCGTGGACGCGCTGATGAAGCTCGACCTCGCCGCCGGCGTCGACGTCGAGATCAAGCTGGCCTGAGCCAGCGGACGGGCCCCTGCGAAAGCGGGGGCCTTTCACGTCCTGCCGCATCCTTCCAAGGAATGCAGGTGAGGGGGTGGACAGGGAAGCGCTGCTGACGTAAAGGCGCGCCTCCACACGAGATTCGCGATTCCCCCGAGGGGGATTCGCCAGGTTCCTCCACTGGATCGATCCCGATCCGACGCAAGGAACCGGAGGGCGCCACGAGCGCACTCGCATCGCGATAGGGATACCGCCGGCCTCTTCGGAGAACCGGGTCTGCGTCCCCCGTCGCCTCTTCCTTCGGGAAGGGGTTCAGCCCGGACGGGGGCTCGCATCATATTTTCGGGCTGAAGCACGCACCCGAGGGAATGGTCCCGAGGGTGCCTATGCATAGGAGCAACTGGTCATGCGCACTGGCGTGATCGCGAAGAAGTTGGGGATGACCCGCCTGTTCCAGGACGACGGCCGCCACGTGCCCGTCACCGTCCTGGCGCTCGAAGGCGTGCAGGTCGTCTCCGTCCGCGAGAAGGATCGTGACGGCTACACTGCCGTCCAGCTCGGCGCCGGCACGGCGAAGAGCAAGAATGTCGCCAAGCCGCAGCGCGGCCACTTCGGCAAGGCCGAAGTCGAGCCCAAGGCGGTGGTCCATGAATTCCGCGTCGACGCGGACGGCCTGCTCGAAGTGGGCGCCGAGATCTCGGCCGACCATTATGTCGCCGGCCAGTTCGTCGACATCCAGGGCAAGACCCAGGGCAAGGGCTTTGCCGGCGGCATGAAGCGTTGGGGCTTCGGCGGTCTGCGCGCCACCCACGGCGTCTCGGTCTCGCACCGCTCGCTCGGTTCGACCGGTCAGCGCCAGGATCCGGGCAAGGTCTTCAAGAACAAGAAGATGGCCGGCCACATGGGCGACAAGTTCCGCACCCAGCAGAACCTCGAGATCGTCGGCACCGACGTCGAGCGCGGCCTGATCTTCGTCAAGGGCTCGGTCCCGGGCTCGAAGGGTGGCTGGCTGTTCGTCAAGGACGCCGTGAAGGTCGCCCGTCCCGACGCTGCGCCGTTCCCGGCCGGCATCAAGTCGGTTGCCAACAACAACGACACCGCCCCCGCGGAGACCCCGGACGTGACCGAGGCCCCCGAGGCGACCGAAGGCCAGGAGGGCTAAGTGAAGGTCAAGGTTCAAACCCTCGACGCCAAGGCATCGGGCGACATCGAGCTCAACGACACCGTCTTCGGTGTCGAGCCGCGCGCCGACATCCTGCACCGCGTCGTCACCTGGCAGCTCGAGAAGCGCCGCGCCACCGCGCGCGGCACTCGCGAGCGCGCCGATGTCGCCCGTTCGGGCAAGAAGTTCGGCCGCCAGAAGGGCGGCGGCACCGCCCGTCACGGCGATCGCCGCGCTCCGGTGTTCATCGGCGGCGGTAAGGCGCACGGCGCTCGCGTTCGCGACTTCAACCCGTCGCTGAACAAGAAGGTCCGCGCGCTCGGCCTGAAGATGGCTCTCAGCAGCCATGCCAAGGCGGGCTCGCTGATCGTCGTCGACGCGTTCGGCACCGCCAAGACGGCGGAGCTCAAGGCGCAGTTCGCCAAGCTCGGCACCGGCAAGACCGCGCTGGTGATCGATGGCGAGGCCGGCAACGGCTTCCTGGCCGCGCGCAACCTGATCGGCGTGAACGTCCTCCCCGCGGTGGGCGCCAACGTCTATGACATCCTGAAGCACGACACGCTGGTCCTGACCCGCGCTGCCGTCGAGAAGCTGGAGGCGCGCTTCAATGGCTAAGAAGCAGGCAGCCGCGATCGACAACCGTCATTACGACGTGATTGTCGCGCCGCATATCACCGAGAAGTCGACGCTCGTCTCCGAGCACAACGCCGTTGTGTTCAAGGTCGCCGGCGACGCCACCAAGCCCGAGATCAAGGCCGCCGTCGAGGCGCTCTGGAAGGTCAAGGTGACCGGCGTCAACACGATCGTCCAGAAGGGCAAGACCAAGAAGTGGAAGGGCGCCCCCTACAAGCGCTCTGACGTGAAGAAGGCTATCGTGACGCTCGCCGACGGCGACCAGATCGACGTGACCTCGGGGGTCAATTCGTAATGGCACTCAAGAATTACAATCCGACGTCGCCTGGCGTCCGCGGCCTGATCCTGATCGACCGTTCGGCCCTGTACAAGGGGCGCCCGGTCAAGGCTCTCACCGAGGGCAAGACCAAGACCGGCGGCCGCAACAACAAGGGCCATGTGACCTCGCGCGGCATCGCCGGCGGCCACAAGCAGCGCTATCGCATCATCGATTTCAAGCGCCGCCTGTGGGACGTCGAGGGCACCGTCGAGCGGATCGAGTATGACCCGAACCGCACCGCCTTCATCGCGCTGGTGAACTATGGCGCCGACGAGAACGGCAAGGACCGCGTCGCCTATATCATCGCGCCGCAGCGCCTCGCCGTCGGCGACAAGGTGATCGCCGGCAAGAAGACCGACGTGAAGCCGGGCAACGCCATGGAGCTGTCGTCGATGCCGGTCGGCACCATCGTCCACAATGTGGAGATGAAGCCGGGCAAGGGTGGCCAGATCGCGCGTTCGGCGGGCACCTATGTGCAGGTCGTCGGCCGTGACCGCGGCATGGTGATCGTTCGCCTGAACTCGGGCGAGCAGCGCTACATCCATGGCAACTGCATGGCGACCGTTGGTGCGGTGTCGAACCCCGACAACCAGAACACCAATCTCGGCAAGGCCGGCCGCAACCGCTGGAAGGGCATCCGCCCGCTGACCCGCGGTGTCGCGAAGAACCCGGTCGACCACCCGCATGGCGGTGGTGAAGGCCGCACCTCGGGCGGCCGTCACCCGGTCACCCCGTGGGGCAAGCCGACCAAGGGTGCGCGCACCCGCCACAACAAGGCGACGGACAAGATGATCATCCGCAGCCGTCACGCGAAGAAGAAGGGCTAACCGATGGCTCGCTCCGTTTGGAAGGGTCCGTTCGTGGACCTCCACCTGCTCAAGAAGGCGCAGACCGCGCAGGAGCAGGGCACCCGCGCCGGTCCGATCAAGACCTGGTCGCGCCGCTCGACGATCCTGCCGGACTTCGTCGGCCTGACGTTCAGCGTCTATAATGGCCGCAAGTTCGTGCCGGTCTCGGTCAACGAGGACATGGTCGGCATGAAGCTCGGCGAGTTCGCGCCGACCCGGTTCTTCCCGGGCCACGCCGCCGACAAGAAGGGTAAGCGCTAATGAGCAAGCCTGCAGCCCCCCGTAAGGTCGGCGACAAGGAAGCCCTTGCCGTCGCCACGCAGATCCGCGGCTCGGCCCAGAAGCTGAACCTCGTTGCGGGCCTGATCCGCGGCAAGAAGGCCGGCGATGCGCTGAACATCCTTCAGTTCTCGACCAAGGCCATGGCCGTGGACGCGCGCAAGGTTCTCGCCTCGGCGATCGCCAATGCGGAAAACAACCACAACCTCGACGTCGACGCGCTCGTCGTCGCCGAGGCTTCGGTCGGCAAGTCGATCACGATGAAGCGCTTCGCGACCCGCGGCCGTGGCAAGTCCACCCGCATCCTGAAGCCGTTCAGCCGTCTTCGCATCGTCGTCCGCGAGCAGGAAGAAGCATAATGGGTCACAAGAGCAACCCGATCGGTCTTCGCCTCCAGGTCAACCGCACCTGGGACAGCCGCTGGTTCGCCGAGGGCGCCGATTACGGCCGCCTTCTCATGGAGGACCTCAAGATCCGCAAGTACATCCTCGAGACGCTGCCCCAGGCCGCGATCTCGAAGGTGGTGATCGAGCGCCCGGCCAAGCTGTGCCGCGTGTCGATCTACGCTGCCCGTCCCGGTGTGATCATCGGCAAGAAGGGCTCGGACATCGAGAAGCTGCGCAAGACGCTGAGCGCGATGACCTCGAGCGACGTGAGCCTGAACATCGTCGAGATCCGCAAGCCGGAAGTCGACGCCAAGCTCGTCGCCCAGGGCATCGCCGACCAGCTCGAGCGCCGTATCGCCTTCCGCCGCGCCATGAAGCGCGCGGTGCAGTCGGCGATGCGTCTCGGCGCCGAGGGCATCCGGATCAACTGCGGCGGCCGTCTCGGCGGCGCCGAGATCGCCCGTTCGGAATGGTATCGCGAAGGTCGCGTTCCGCTGCACACGCTGCGCGCGAACATCGATCACGCCACTGCCGAAGCGCACACCGCCTATGGCGTCTGCGGCGTGAAGGTCTGGATCTTCAAGGGTGAGATCCTCGGCCACGATCCGATGGCGACCGATCGCCTCAACCTGGAATCGCAGACGACGGGCGTGCGCCCGGCGCGCGAAGACCGCCGCTAAGGGTTAGGACAGACTAATGCTGCAACCGAAGCGCACCAAGTTCCGCAAGGCCTTCAAGGGCCGCATCCATGGCGACGCCAAGGGTGGCACGGCGCTCAACTTCGGGTCCTATGGCCTGAAGGCGATGGAGCCGGAGCGGATCACCGCCCGCCAGATCGAAGCGGCTCGCCGCGCGATCACGCGTCACATCAAGCGCCAGGGCCGTCTCTGGATCCGCATCTTCCCGGACGTGCCGGTTTCGTCGAAGCCCGCCGAAGTCCGCATGGGCTCGGGCAAGGGCTCGCCGGAATTCTGGGTCGCCCGCGTCAAGCCGGGCCGCATCCTGTTCGAGCTGGACGGCGTGCCCGGCCCGCTCGCGGCGGAAGCGTTCGAGCGTGCGGCGATGAAGCTGCCGATCAAGGTCAAGGTCGTGGCTCGCCTCGGCGATACCTCGCACCTGGAGGGTTGATAGAATGACCAAGGCTACCGATCTTCGTGCGAAGACCGAGGACCAGCTGAGCGAGGAGCTCGGCAACCTGAAGCGCGAGGCGTTCAACCTTCGCTTCCAGGCCGCGACCAGCCAGCTCGAGAAGCCGAGCCGGGTTCGCGAAGTCCGTCGCGACATCGCCCGCATCAAGACGCTGCAGAACGAGCGCTCGCGCTCGGCTGCGAAGTAAGGAACGAGACCATGCCGAAGCGCGTGCTGACCGGGAACGTGGTTTCCGACAAGGGCGACAAGACGGTCGTCGTGCTCGTGGAGCGTAAGGTGAAGCACCCGCTCTACGGCAAGATCATCCGTCGCTCGAAGAAGTATCATGCCCATGACGAGGGCAATGAGTACAAGGCCGGCGAGACCGTGCGCATCGAAGAGACTGCGCCGATCTCGAAGCTCAAGACCTGGAAGGTGATCGAGCGGGTGAACACCCACGCGACCCCGACCAAGTCGGACGCAGCCGCCTAAGCATTTTCAACTGGAACCGCCGGGCGATCCGTCCCGGTAGGCCGAACGAGAAGGAACCGGATCGATGATCCAGATGCAGTCCAATCTCGACGTCGCAGACAACAGCGGCGCGAAGCGGGTGCAGTGCATCAAGGTGCTGGGCGGATCGAAGCGTCGCTTCGCCTCCGTGGGCGACGTCATCGTCGTCAGCATCAAGGAAGCTGCTCCCCGCGGCAAGGTGAAGAAGGGTGACGTGCACCGCGCCGTCATCGTCCGCACCGCCAAGGACGTCCGCCGCGCCGATGGCTCGGTCATTCGCTTCGACGGCAACGCTGCCGTCCTGGTCAACAAGAACGAGGAGCCGATCGGCACCCGTATCTTTGGCCCGGTGGTCCGCGAGCTGCGCTCGAAGGGCTTCATGAAGATCATTTCGCTCGCCCCCGAGGTGCTGTGATGGCTGCTGCCAAGATCAAGAAGGGCGACCAGGTCATCGTCCTGTCCGGCAAGGACAAGGGCCGGACCGGTGAAGTCGTCAAGTCGCTGCCCAAGGACGGCAAGGTCGTCGTCTCGGGCATCAACGTCGCCGTGCGCCACCGCAAGCCGAGCCAGACCAACCCGCAGGGTGGCCTGGAGCGTTCGGAAGCGCCGATGGCGGTGTCGAAGGTCGCGCACGTGACCAAGGACGGCAAGCCGACCCGCGTCCGCTTCGAGGAGCGCGACGGCAAGAAGGTCCGCGTCGCCGTCAAGACCGGGGAGGTCATCAATGGCTGATTCCTACACGCCGCGCATGCGCAAGCTCTATGACGAGAAGATCGCCCAGGCGATGACCGAGAAGTTCGGTTACAAGAACGTCATGGAAGTGCCGAAGATCGAGAAGATCGTGCTCAACATGGGCGTCGGCGAAGCCACGCAGGACAAGAAGAAGGTCGAGCAGGCCGCGTCGGAGATGGAGCTCATCGCCGGCCAGAAGCCCGTCGTGACCAAGGCGAAGAAGTCGATCGCGCAGTTCAAGCTGCGCGAGGGCATGCCGATCGGCGCGAAGGTCACGCTTCGCCGCGAGCGCATGTACGAGTTCCTCGACCGCTTCATCACGATCGCGCTGCCGCGCGTTCGCGACTTCCGTGGCCTGAACCCGAAGTCGTTCGACGGCCGTGGCAACTATGCCTGCGGCCTCAAGGAGCAGCTGATCTTCCCGGAAATCAGCTACGATAAGGTCGACAAGATCCGCGGCATGGACGTGATCGTGACCACCACCGCGAAGACCGACGAGGAAGCCCGCGAGCTTCTCCGTCTCTTCGGTTTCCCGTTCCCGCAGGATGCGGACGGCGAAGCCAAGGCCGCGTAAAGGAAAGAGAACTTAAGTCATGGCGAAACTGAGTTCCGTGAACAAGAACGAGCGTCGCAAGCAGCTGGTGAAGAAGTACGCCGGCAAGTATGCGAAGCTGAAGGCGATCGCGAACGACCAGAGCCTCGATGAGACCGAGCGTCTCATCGCGCGTCTCAAGCTGGCCGAGATTCCCCGCAACGGGAACCCGACCCGCATTCGCAACCGGTGCGAGCTCACCGGGCGCCCCCGCGGTTACTACCGCAAGTTCCGTCTCGCTCGTGTCATGCTGCGCGATCTGGCCAACAAGGGCCTCATCCCCGGCGTCACCAAGTCGAGCTGGTAAGGATCACGAAGATGGCAGTGACCGATCCCCTGGGTGATATGCTCACCCGCATCCGCAACGGCCAGCGCGCCCGCAAGGACTCCGTCCTGACGCCGGCGTCGAAGCTGCGTGCGCGCGTTCTCGATGTGCTCCAGCGCGAAGGCTATATCCGTGGCTATAGCGAAGAGCAGATGGGCCCCGCCGCGGGCATCCGCATCGAGCTGAAGTATTTCGAGGGCCAGCCGGCGATCAAGCACGTCGCGCGCATCTCGAAGCCGGGCCGCCGCGTCTACTCGGGCAGCCAGGAGCTTCCCCGCGTGCGCAACGGCCTGGGCATCACGATCGTCTCGACGCCTCGCGGCGTTCTCTCGGACGCGGAAGCGCGCGAGCAGAATGTCGGCGGCGAAGTGCTGGCGGAGGTGTTCTGATGAGCCGCATCGGTAAGAAGCCGGTCGTCGTCCCCGCCGGCGTGACCGCGAGCCTCGACGGCGACCAGGTTTCGGTGAAGGGCCCCAAGGGCACCCTCTCGATCCCGAAGGCCGATCTGATCAGCTACGAGCTGGTCGAGGGCGGCATTTCGGTGCAGCCGGCGAACGACACCAAGCGCGCCCGTGCCTTTTGGGGCATGCAGCGCACCCTGGTGCAGAACCTCGTCACCGGCGTGACCACCGGCTTCTCGAAGAAGCTGCTGATCACCGGCGTCGGCTACCGCGCGAACGCGCAGGGCAAGAAGCTCAAGCTTCAGCTCGGCTATTCGCACGACGTCGACATCGACGTGCCGGAAGGCATCGAGATCAAGACCCCGGATCAGACCACGGTCGAGATCTCGGGCATCGACAAGCAGAAGGTCGGCCAGATTGCGGCCGAGATTCGCCGCTGGCGCAAGCCCGAGCCGTACAAGGGCAAGGGCATCAAGTACGACGGCGAGTTCATCTTCCGTAAGGAAGGGAAGAAGAAGTGATCAGCACCAAGGGTCTCTCGCTTTTCGCGAAGCGTCGCCGCCGCAACCGTACTGCGCTTCGTGCGCGTGCCGGTGGTCGCCCGCGTCTTTCGATCCATCGCTCGGGCAAGCACATCTATGCCCAGGTGATCGACGATACCGCCGGCAAGACCGTCGCGGCTGCCTCCACCCTCGACAAGGACGCGCGCGGCAAGACCGGCGCGACCATCGAGGCTGCGCAGGAAGTCGGCAAGCGCGTTGCCGCGGCCGCCAAGGCCGCCGGCATCACCCAGGTCGTGTTCGACCGCGGTGGCTTCCTCTATCATGGCCGCGTCAAGGCGCTGGCCGATGCCGCTCGTGAGAGCGGGCTGGAGTTCTGAGAATGGCTGACGAAAACAACCAGGCGCCGGAAGGCGCGGGCTTCGAGGCCCAGGACGCCGGTGCTCCCCAGGAGCAGCAGGGTCGCGGCCGTGGCCGTGGCCGTGGTGGTCCGGGCGGCGGCGATCGCGGCCGTGGCGGCCGTGACGGCAACCGCGGTCGTCGTGACGACCGTCGTGGCCAGAACGCCGAGGACGGTGGCGAAGAGCTGATCGAGAAGCTGGTCCACATCAACCGCGTCTCGAAGACCGTGAAGGGCGGCAAGCGCTTCGGCTTCGCGGCGCTGGTCGTCGTGGGCGACGGCAAGGGCCGTGTCGGCTTCGGCCATGGCAAGGCCCGCGAGGTGCCGGAAGCCATTTCGAAGGCGACCGCTTCGGCCAAGAAGAAGATGCTGCGCGTTCCGCTCAAGGAAGGCCGCACGCTGCACCATGACGGTGCGGGTCACTTCGGCGCCGGCCGCGTCTATGTGCGCTCGGCTCCGCAGGGTACCGGCATCATCGCGGGCGGCCCGATGCGCGCCGTCTTCGAGAGCCTGGGCGTGGCGGACGTGGTGACCAAGTCGGTCGGTACGTCGAACCCCTACAACATGATCCGCGCCACCTTCGAAGCGCTCGGCGAGCAGACCTCGCCGAAGAGCGTTGCGCAGCGCCGCGGCAAGAAGATCGCCGACCTGCTCGGCCGCGGTGGTTCGCAGACCGCCGAGGCGGATGCGGCCGCGATCGCGGAGTAAGCGACATGGCCCAGGAAACCCGCAAGACCGTCAAGATCCAGCAGATCGGCTCGCCGATCCGCCGCACCAAGGATCAGCGCGCGACGCTGATCGGCCTTGGCCTCAACAAGATGCACAAGGTCTCGGAGCTCGAGGACACGCCCGAAGTTCGGGGCATGATCCGCAAGCTGCCGCACATGGTGAAGGTGCTCGAGGGCTGAGGCCTTCGCCACCCGGCAAGATTGAGAAGGGGCGGTAGGTGACTACCGCCCCTTTTCGTTTGCGTTCCAGACCGCTGCGCCTGCCATCCGCGATGGCCGGGCTGCTGCTTGTAGCGCGGCGAAGCCGAAGGTAGCATCGCGGCCATGGGGGGAAGCCGGACAGCAAGGCGATTCTGGGTGCGCGCGGGCCTTGTCCTTGTCTTTGTGCTTGTTGCTGCGGCGGGGGGAGGCCTCGTGCTGCTTCGGTTCGGCCGAGAGGAATCCGAGCTCCCGCCGCCCGTCCCCGCGATTGTCGAGGGCATCTTCGCCGAGCAAAGGCTCTGGCTGCGTTTGGACAACGGGGACCTGGTCTCGCTTCGCCCGGACGCGGCCAGGCCGGAACCGGAGGCGTTGCCGGGCAAGGCGCTGGGCATCTGCCGTGCGGGGGCATTGCCGATGGTGCTGAGCCAGGGGGCGGGGCAGGGTGCATGGCTGCTCCAGACCCGGGCTTCGGGAAAGTGGAGCCCCGGCAGATCGCTGGCGGCGGAGAAGGACAGCTTGATCGCCTTCGGCTGTGGCGAACGGAGCGTGTATATCGTCACCAGCCGACGGCTCCTCACCGTCGAAGGTGATACGGTGCGCGAAACTGCGCTTGGCCGCGAACTCGAAGCCCCGATTGTCAGCACCACGCTTTTCGCCGACGCCGCATCCCTGTGGATCGGCTTCAACAATGGGGAGTGGGGTGGGGGCCTGATTCGTATCCGCCGTTCGGACGGGAAGTTGGAGTCGCTCGAACGTAATGCTTCGGGGACGCTCTGCGGCGGGCCGCTCAACGCCGGATGCGACCCGGTCAACGCGATCGCGGCTTCCCCGCGCGATCCCGCCTGCGTCGTGGCCGCGATCGGCCTGGTGCACATGATGTCGCATGGCAGGATCGTGGAGCTTTGCGGCAACGGAATCCGGCGTCTCTATTACAAGGCGGAGGATCACCAGCCACCCTATCCGGACAAGAATGCCGACGAACCGGGAAATACCGTCGCCTTCTTCGGGGCAACGCGCGTCGGGGGCAACTTGTGGGCGGTAGGGTCCGACGGGCTCTATCGGTTTCCCGGTTCCGGGCCCGTTGCCTTTCGCTCCCTGCCGCGCTTCGAGGAACGCGGGGGCTATCGTGTGAGCTTCGCGATACCGGACGTAGTGCTGGTTCTTACCAATGTGAACGGCAAGGCATCCCTGGGCGGGGCGGTGCCGCTTCTGGTCGTGCGCTGAAGGCGGAACGCGCGCGGATTGGGGAGTCGACAAGACGTCGCCACCCCGCTATGGGCCCCGCTTCCTTTTCCATCAGCGCGACAAAAGCGAAAGCGAGTGCACGACCATGAAGCTCAACGATCTCCGCGATAACAATGGTGCCCGCCAGGGCCGCGTCCGTGTCGGCCGCGGCATCGGCTCGGGCCTGGGCAAGACCGCCGGCCGCGGCCAGAAGGGCCAGAAGAGCCGCGAAGGCGTCTCGATCAAGGGCTTCGAGGGCGGCCAGATGCCGCTCCACATGCGCATCCCGAAGCGCGGCTTCAACAACATCTTCGCCAAGGACTATGCCGAGGTGAATCTGGGCGCGATCCAGAAGGCGATCGATTCGGGCAAGCTGACCGCGACCGACCTGACCCAGGCCGAGCTGAACGCGGCGGGCCTGACCCGTGGCGGCAAGGACGGCGTGCGCCTGCTCGGCAAGGGCGAGCTCAAAGCCAAGCTGAACTTCACCGTTGCCGGCGCGTCGAAGAGCGCGATCGAGGCGGTCGAGAAGGCCGGCGGCACCGTGACGATCCCCGAGATCGTGCCGGCGGCCGAGAAGGCCAAGGCCAAGCACCGCGTCGCGCAGAAGGCCCGCGCGGCGGACAAGGAAGCCAAGAAGGCCGCCGCCAAGGCTTGAGCGTCATCCCGGCGAAAGCCGGGATCTCGTGCAACGTGCGCGCGCCCGCGGCCTGAGACCCCGGCTTTCGCCGGGTGACGGAAGAGCGGCGAACGCCGGAGCAGGGCGAGGGCGCATTGCCCTTCGCAGCTTAGGACTTATATCAGCGGCGGGGGGCGGTAGAACGCTTTCCCGCCGCTTTGATTTCCGGGACTGACCAACACATGGCCTCCGCCTCCGATCAACTTGCTTCCAGCATCAACCTGGCGAAGTTCGCCCAGGCGACCGATCTCAAGAAGCGCCTGTGGTTCACCCTCGGCGCGCTGATCGTCTTCCGGATGCTGAGCTACGTGCCCCTGCCGGGCGTCGACCCCACCCAGCTCAACCTGCTCGCGCAGCAGACCCAGGGCGGCGTGCTCGACTTCTTCAACAACTTCACCGGCGGCGCGCTCAACCGCATGTCGATCGTCGCGCTCGGCGTGATGCCCTACATTACCGCCTCGATCGTGGTGCAGCTGGCGACTTCGCTGTCGCCGCAGCTCAACGCGATCAAGAAGGAAGGCGAGAGCGGCCGCAAGCGGCTGAACCAATATACCCGCTACGGCACCGTCGCGCTGACCGCGGTGCAGGGCTATTTCATCGCCGTCGGGCTCGAGACCTTCGGCGCGAGCCAGGGCCTGCAGCCCGTGGTGGAGCCCGGCCTGATCTTCCGCATCGGCGCGGTGATCTCGCTGATCGGCGGCACCATGTTCCTGATGTGGATCGGCGAGCAGATCACCAATCGCGGCATCGGCAACGGCATCTCGCTGATCATCATGGCCGGCATCGTCGCCCGCCTGCCCACCACGCTCGTCCAGCTGTTCGAGAGCGGCCGCACCGGCTCGATCGATCCGCTGCGCCTGATCACGATCATCGTCGGCGTCGCGATCCTGGTGCTGTTCATCTGCTTCATGGAGCGCGCCCAGCGCCGCATCCTGATCCAGTATCCGAAGCGCCAGACCGCGCGCGGCGTCCAGGCCGAGCGCAGCCACCTGCCGCTCAAGCTGAACACCGCCGGCGTGATCCCGCCGATCTTCGCCTCGTCGCTGCTGCTGCTGCCGCTGACCATCACCCAGTTCGCCGGCAACATGACCGCAGGCGAGAACTGGTGGGGCGACCTGGTGATCAACCTGAACACCTGGCTGCGCCACGGCTCGCCGGTGTACATGACGCTCTACGGCCTCGGCATCATCTTCTTCTCCTTCTTCTACACCGCCGTGGTGTTCAATCCGGAGGAGACCGCCGAGAACCTCAAGCGCTATGGCGGGTTCATCCCGGGCATCCGCCCCGGCAAGAACACCGAGCTCTATTTCGATTACGTGCTCACCCGCATCACCGTGATCGGCGCGGCCTATCTGACGATCATCTGCCTCGTTCCCGAAGCGGTGTTCTCGTCGATGAGCATTCCGTTCCTGATGGGCGGCACCAGCCTGCTCATCGTCGTCAACGTGACGATGGACACGGTGACGCAGATCCAGTCGCACCTGCTGGCGCACCAGTATGGCGACCTGATCAAGAAAGCGAAGCTCAAGGGCCGCGCGCGCTGAGCGCGGCCCGAACTAGCCGAAACTGAGGGGATAGGCTTAGTGAACATCATCCTGTTGGGCCCGCCGGGAGCCGGCAAGGGCACCCAGGCAAAGCGTCTCGAGAGCGAGCGCGGCATGGTGCAGCTCTCGACCGGCGACATGCTGCGCGCCGCGGTCAAGGCGGGCACGCCCACCGGGCTCCAGGCCAAGGCGGTCATGGACGCGGGCGAGCTCGTGTCGGACGCGATCGTCTCGGGCATCATCGGCGAGCGGCTCGACATGGAAGATACGCTGAAGGGCGCGATCTTCGACGGCTATCCGCGCACCGTGGCCCAGGCCGAATCGCTGGATACGCTGCTTTCGGAGCGCGGCCGCCGGCTCGACTATGTGATCGAGCTCGAAGTGGACGAGGATGCGCTGGTCGAGCGCGTCGAGGGCCGCTTCACCTGCGCGAATTGCGGCGAGGGCTATCACGACAAGTTCAAGCAGCCCAAGGTTGCGGGCACGTGCGACGTGTGCGGCCATCACGAGTTCAAGCGCCGCCCGGACGACAATGCCGAGACGGTGCGCACCCGTATGGCCGAGTATCGCGCCAAGACCGCGCCGATCCTGCCCTTCTACGAGGCCAAGGGCCTGGTGCGGAAGGTCGACGGCATGGCCGACATCGCCGAGGTCGGCGCGCAGATCGACGCGATCCTCGACGGCAAGGAGTAGGCCGGGGCCATGGGCCCCGATCGAGGTTCCGATTTCCTTCGCCGTCCCCGCGAAGGCGGGGATCCGGGGCCGGGGGTGGAATGCGTGCGGCAGGTCCGCCCCTCTCCGCAGGCGGTTCGCCCGATGGCGTGGATATCCCGCGCTACCCTGGATCCCCGCCTTCGCGGGGAATGAGGTGGTATGTTGATCGTGCCGAGGCCCCGATGCCTCCGCTTCCTCAAGGGGAGGCGCGCGAGATTCCGCCTTTGTAATATATTGTTGCCCTAACCCCCGCTTAAGCCGAGGCTGGGACGATCCCGCCTTGCTCCGGCATTCCGGCCGGGCGGGGGATCGGTCCGTCAATGCTGCCCAAGCGCGCCCTGTTGCGAGCCGCCCGGTGGACCGGCCTCTCGATGCTCGCCCGCCGCGCGACCGGCGCCCAGCTGCGCATCCTGTGCTATCACGGCCTCTGGCTGGCGCCCGGCGCCCCGTTCGGCAGCTGCCTGTTCATGACGCCCGACCGGTTCGCGGCGCGCATGGCCCGGCTCGCGCGCTCGGGCTTGCCGGTGCTGCCGCTGGGCGAGGCGGTCGAGCGGCTCGCCGCCAATCGCCTGCCGCGCGCCGCGGTGGTGATCACGATCGACGATGGCTGGGCCTCGACTCACAGCCATATGCTGCCGGTGCTCGAGCGGCATCGCCTGCCGGCGACGCTCTATGCGACCACCTGGTATGCGGGGCGCGACTTGCCGGTGGTCAATGTCGCGCTCGACTATCTCATCGCCGCCTCGGGCCGGGCCGCCGAGGATCGCGGCGCGGTGGTCCGCCGGATCGAGGCGCTGCCCGAGCCCGAGCGGCTCGACGCGCTGCGCGCCTATGGCCGGGCGCTCGGCGTGGGCGAGGCCTGGCTCGAATGCCGGCAATTCCACCTCATGCGCCCGGCGGAGCTCGCCGATGCGCATGGCCGGGGGCTCGACATCCAGCTGCACACCCATCGGCACATCGACGTCGCCGGCCGCATCGGCCAGCTCGTGCCCGAGATCGCGGCGAATCGCGCGGCGCTGGTCGCCGCGACCGGTGGCGGCGCGCCCGAGCATTTCTGCTATCCGAGCGGCACCTTCCACCCGTCCGCGCCCGCGCTGCTCGCGGCGAGCGGCATCCGCTCCGCCACCCTGGTGACCGAGGGGCTCAACCCGCCCGGCGCCAGCCCCTATGCGCTGCGCCGGTTCGTCGATGGGCAGCATGTGCGGGCCAGCGCCTTCGATGCCTATCTCGACGGCACGCTCCACTATCTTTCCCGGGCGCGCATGGCGGCGGCCCGGATCGAGATCGAGGTGCCGCGCCGCGTCGCCGCCGCTTCTGGAATGCTGCTCTGCGCGCTATGATCGCCCTGCCTCGATGGGAGGAGGGAAGATGAACGCCCATTTGCCGATCGTGCTGGCGCTTGCCGCCGCCGTGCCGGTTGCCGGCCCCGCTATTGCCGGTGAAGTCACCGCTTCGACGGAAACCAGCTTCACCGTCACCGAAAAGGCCGTGATCGCCGCGCCGCCCGCCAGGGTGTGGACGGTGCTGATCGCGCCATCGGCCTGGTGGAGCGGCGAGCATAGCTGGTCGGGCAGCGCCGCCAATCTCTCGCTCGACCCGCGCCCCGGCGGCTGCTGGTGCGAGAAGCTGCCGGACGGCGGCGGCGTCGAGCATATGCGGGTGATCCTGGTCCGGCCCGGCAGGATGCTCCGCCTCAGCGGCGGGCTGGGGCCGCTACAGGCCTTTCCGGCCGGGGCGGTGATGACGGTCACGCTCGATCCCGCGGCGGACGGCAAGTCGACGACGGTCAGCGTCGAATATGCCGTGGCCGGGGCACCGGGCCTGGGCCGGATCGCCGCGCCGGTCGATGGTGTGCTCGCGGCCCAGGTCATCCGGCTGAAGGCCGCGGCCGAGCGCTGAGCCTCGCAACATTACGATTTTGTCATGCCCCGGTCACCGCCCAGGGCAGTGCCGGCGACTATCAGGGGGCCATGGCCGGCACGCCCCCGCCGGTCATGCATCAGAGGTCAACCGCATGCGGTTTGCCCCGATGCTCTTCCCGGCGCCGGCCTGGTCGTTCCTCCCCCTGCGACCCACGCCGTGCCATGGTCCGGATCAGCCCCCTTCCGGACCGGGCTCGCCGGGAAGAGCGCCTGGGACACCGGTGCGCCCTGAAGTCGCCGATGCTGCCCTGGCATCGACGCTCGGCCGGCGGACGCCCCCTTGTCCGTCGGCCACCCCTGATGCCGGGTCGGGCGGAGGACGGACGTGACGCACCATATCCTGATCGTCGAGGATGACGCTGCCGCCGTGGACTTCGTGACCCAGGGGCTCGCCGATGCCGGTTTCGAAGTGGAAGCGTGCGGCGATGGCGAGGCCGGCCTTTCCCGCGCCGCCGAGGGCGATTTCGACCTCTGGATCTTCGATCGCATGCTTCCCGGCATGGACGGCCTGTCGATGCTCGGCGTGCTGCGCGAGCGGGGGCTGCGGACGCCGGCGATCATGCTTTCCGCGCTGGGCACGGTCGACGACAAGGTCGGCGGGCTCGCGGCGGGCGCCGACGACTATCTCGCCAAGCCTTTCTCCTTCGCCGAGCTGCGGGCGCGCATCGCCGCGCTGCTGCGCCGGGCCGACCGGGCCGAGGCGGATGCCAAGGCGACGCGGATCGTGGTGGGCGATCTCGAGATCGACCTGCTCAGCCGCACCGTCGCCCGCGCCGGCCGCGCCGTGCCGCTGGTGGCCCGCGAGTTCCACCTGCTCGAATATCTCGCCCGCCATGCCGGCGAGGTCGTCACTCGCACCATGATGCTGGAGCATGTGTGGAACTGCCGCTTCGATCCCGGTTCGAACGTGGTCGATGTCCATATCGGCCGCCTGCGCCGCAAGCTGGAGGAAGGGGAGGCCCCGATCCTCCACACCGTTCGCGGCGCGGGGTATCGCCTGGCCGCGGAAGGATAGGGGGATCCTCCTCCCGGTGCATGGCGGGGGCGGCGCATCCGGCTTGCAATGTTGGATTCCGCCTGTTCTGCTGCGCCCGCCTGGCGCGGTGGGTTCGGCCGGTCGGCCGGCGCTGCCGCGTGCATGCGGGATAGACAAGAGAGTCAACAAAAGCTTCAACCATCCGGTTGAACATGACGCCCGCAAGGCGGGCCGGGGCATCGGCTTGGCGGAAGCGTCGGATTCGTGTATGACTCCATTTCCGGCGAAAGCCTTTCCCACAGCGCTTGACTCTGCGCTGGTGGACGCATATGTCGCGCATCTTCCGAAACACCGGTGTCCGGCGGCGTGCTTGTGCGCTCGTCGTGCCGCCGCATTTCGGGATCAACGCTACGAGATGGGGTGCGAGCTGCCATGCGGCGCCCCGTGGAGCTGGGAGAACAAATTTCATGGCTCGTATTGCGGGTGTCAACATCCCGACCAACAAGCGCGTCGTCATCGCGCTGCAGTACATCCACGGCATTGGCGCGACCAAGGCCAAGGAGATCACCGCCAAGCTGAACATCGCGCCGGAGCGCCGCGTTCAGGACCTGTCGGACCAGGAAGTGCTGCAGATCCGCGAGGCGATCGACGCCGGCTACACCGTGGAAGGCGACCTGCGTCGCGAAACCGCGATGAACATCAAGCGCCTGATGGACCTGGCCTGCTATCGCGGCCTGCGTCACCGCAAGGGTCTGCCGGTCCGTGGCCAGCGCACGCACACCAATGCGCGCACCCGCAAGGGCAAGGCCAAGCCGATCGCCGGCAAGAAGAAGTAAGCGCTAGGTCGGAAGGGACAAGAAAATGGCACGTGAACCGCAGCGCCTTCGCCGTCGCGAGCGCAAGAACATCACCGCCGGCGTCGCCCATGTGAACGCCAGCTTCAACAACACGATGATCACCATCACCGACGCGCAGGGCAATGCCATCTCGTGGTCGTCGGCCGGCATGATGGGCTTCAAGGGCTCGCGCAAGTCGACCCCGTACGCCGCCCAGGTCGCCGCCGAGGACGCGGGCCGCAAGGCCGCCGAGCACGGCGTGCGCACCCTCGAGGTGGAAGTGAAGGGCCCGGGTTCGGGCCGCGAGTCGGCGCTCCGCGCGCTGCAGGCGGTCGGCTTCCAGATCACGTCGATCCGTGACGTGACGCCGATCCCGCACAACGGCGTTCGTCCGTCGAAGCGCCGTCGCGTCTGATCGTTCCTGCTTGTCGCCGCGGGCCCAGAGGCGGGCTCGCGGTCCTGCAGTAATTACCTGGCGGGACGCGCCTCTGGTCCCGCCCAACATGAGGAAAGCCCGTGTCGGTCAACGCTAAGAACTGGCAGGAACTCAAGAAGCCCAACGGCCTCGAGAAGAAGCCCGGTGGCGATCCCAAGCGCAAGTCGACCTTCGTGGCGGAGCCGCTCGAGCGCGGTTTCGGCCTGACGCTCGGCAACGCGCTGCGCCGCGTGCTGCTCTCGTCGCTGCAGGGCGCCGCGGTCACTTCGATCAAGATCGAGAACGTCCTCCACGAGTTCAGCTCGCTGGCGGGCGTGCGCGAGGACGTGACGGACATCGTCCTCAACGTCAAGCAGATCGCGATCCGCATGCAGGGCGAAGGCCCGAAGCGCCTCCAGCTCTCGGCCACCGGCCCGGCTGAGGTGAAGGCCGGCGACATCGCCGTCTCGGGCGACATCGAGGTGATGAACCCCGATCTCGTCATCTGCCACCTGGACGATGGCGCGACGCTCAACATGGAGCTGACCGCCGACACCGGCAAGGGCTATGTCCCCGCCGCGTCGAACCGTCCGGCGGATGCGCCGATCGGCCTGATCCCGGTCGACGCGCTGTACAGCCCGGTCCGCCAGGTTTCGTACAAGGTCGAGAACACCCGCGTCGGCCAGGAGCTCGACTACGACAAGCTCACGCTGTCGATCGAGACCGACGGCACGATCACCCCGGAAGACGCCGTGGCCTATGCCGCGCGCATCCTCCAGGACCAGCTGGCGCTGTTCGTCCATTTCGACGATTCGGCGATCACCCGCTCGGCTCCGATCGGCATGGCGGCCGCGGCTCCGGCGGCGGAAGGCGCTGCGGGCGACGCTTCGCAGATCAACCGCTACCTGCTGAAGAAGGTCGACGAGCTGGAGCTTTCGGTCCGCTCGGCCAACTGCCTCAAGAACGACAACATCATCTATATCGGCGATCTGGTCCAGAAGACCGAGGCCGAGATGCTGCGCACGCCGAACTTCGGCCGCAAGTCGCTCAACGAGATCAAGGAAGTCCTGTCGTCGATGGGCCTGCGCCTCGGCATGGAAATCCCGGGCTGGCCGCCCGAGAACATCGAGGAAATGGCCAAGAAGCTCGAGCAGGAGATCATGGGCTAAGGCCTGGGATCCTTCGCAAGAACAGGGAAGGGCTCCGCGGCGACGCGGGGCCCTTCTCCGTCCGGCGGGTGCGTCTTGCCCTTTGCGCCGCATGGCCTATCCTCCAGCCATGGGCGGGCTCCGTATCTTCCTCTTGCTGGTTATCGCCGCTGTGCTGGTCGAGGCGCTGTACCGCTGGGGTACCGGGCTGGCGATGGATTTGCCCTGGCTCGTCTGGCGCGCGCTGTTCTTCTCGATGCTCTTCGCGGTGCAGATGTGGATCGGTCACCGCGAGGCCCGGCGCGAGCGCGCCGGGGGCAGGGCGCATCAGGGCCTCCTGCTGCCGATCTTCCTGCTGCTGCTCGGTGGCGCGGGAACCGTGGCTTCGGTCTGGCGGATGATCCTCACCGTCCGCACCGGCCGGGTTCTCCTCACCTCGGTGCCGGCGGATACCTATGCCAGCCTGTCGGACAATCCCTGGGGCTATTGGGTGGCAATGGGGGTCGGTATGTTGGGCATCGCGATGTTCCTGCTGCTTTTCCTGGGCGGCGTGGCTTTCGTCTGGCAGTTCTTCGCGCAGCGTCGCGGGCCAGCGGGTGCTTGACGAATCGGTCGAATTCGTCTCTTAGGCGCGACTTCACGCAAATCGTGACACGGGTTTTGGGCGGCGGCCCTTATCGCTGCCTGGCTTGGGGTACCTGAGACGGCCCCCAGACGAACGGAAGGAAGAAGACAATGCGTCATCGCGTTGGCGGCCGCAAGCTGCAGCGTACCTCGGCCCATCGCGCGGCCCTGTTCCGCAACATGAGCGCCGCGCTCATCAAGCACGAGCAGATCACCACTACCCTCGCCAAGGCGAAGGAGCTTCGTCCGTATGTGGAGAAGCTGATCACCCTCGCCAAGAAGGGTGGCCTGTCGAACCGCCGCCTGGCGCATGCCCGCCTGCTCGACGACGCCCAGCTGGTGAAGCTGTTCGACGTCCTGTCGGCCCGCTATGCGGACCGCAACGGCGGCTATACCCGCATCATCAAGACCGGCCCGCGCGCCTCGGACGCGTCGCCGATGGCGATCATCGAGTTCGTCGATCGCGACGTCTCGGCCAAGGGCCAGGATTCGGGCCCGGTGCTCGCCGACGAGGATTTCGACGCCGTCGCCTGATCGGCCTCGATATCGAGACAGGAAAGGGCGGTCGCACCCGGTGCGGCCGCCCTTTCTCGTTTCAGGCCCGAAAGTTTTCCTGCACTCCTTTCGGCCCATCCGGATTCCCATATCCGGGGCATGCGCAGGAACCCTTCCCGAACCAATATGGGCGCGTGGCTCTCGGCGGCCGCGGCGCTGGCGCCGGCCCTGGGCACCTTGATCTGGGCCGTTTCGGAGACTTCGAACCTCGGTTTCGCTTGAGTGCCGGCACCGGCGCGCTAGCCTGGGGTCTTTCCCATTCGGAGGCCCCATGCGCCGCGCCCTCATCCTGCCGCTGCTCCTCGCAGCCCCCGCATTCGCCCAGACAAAGCCGGAGACCAAAGTGACCAAGCTCGCCTATCCCGAAACCCGCCGCGTCGACGTGGCGGACGAACAGTTCGGGATAAAGGTCGCCGATCCCTATCGCTGGCTCGAGAACGACGTGCGCAACGACAAGGAAGTCGCCGCCTGGGTCGATGCCGAGAACAAGGTGACCAACGCCTATCTCGCGACGCTGCCGGGCCGGGAATGGTTCAAGGCGCGCATCAAGCAGCTCTTCGACTATGAGCGCTTCGGCGCGCCGCAGAAGAAGGGCGGCCGCTATTTCTACCTGCACAATTCGGGATTGCAGAATCAGGCGGTGCTGTTCGTCCGCGACAAGCTCGACGGGGCGGGCCGCGTGCTGATCGACCCCAATGGCTGGTCAAAGGACGGCGCGACCGCGCTTTCCGAATGGGCGCCCTCGGAGGACGGCAGGTATCTGCTCTATGCGATCCAGGACGGCGGTACCGACTGGCGCACCGCCAAGGTGCTCGACGTCGCCACCGGCAAGGAGACCGGCGACAGCGTCCATGGCATGAAGTTCACCTTGAGCGCGGTCTGGGCCAAGGACGGCAGCGGCTTCTATTATTCGCGCTATCCGGACGTCGCCGCCGACGCGAAATACCAGGCGCTGAACGAGAACCACAAGATCTACTTCCACAAGCTCGGCACGCCCGACAGCGCCGACACGCTGGTGTTCGAGACGCCCGATCATCCCAAGTGGAGCCACTACGCCCAGATCACCGACGATGGCCGCTGGATGGTGATCACCACCGGCGAAGGCACTGACGACCGCTACCAGATCACGCTGATCGACCTGAAGGACCCGGCGCGCAAGCCGCGGGTGATCGTGCCGGGGCTGGAGAACAGCTGGGGCCTGGCCGGCAATGTCGGCACGAAATTCTACTGGGTCACCAACAAGGGCGCGCCCAAGCTCAAGATCGTGACCATGGACGTGGCGGCGGCGAACCCGGCCGCGACCACCGCCGACCTGGTGCCCGAGGACGCCGCCACCCTCGAGGGCGCCGCGATCGTCGGCGGCACGCTGGTGGCGAGCTATCTGGTCGACGCCAAGACGGAAGTGCGCCGCTACAAGCTCGACGGCGGCGTGATCGGCCCGGTCAAGCTTCCCGGCGTCGGCACCGCCTCGGGCTTTGGCGGCGAGCCCGACGATCCCGAGACCTTCTATGCCTATACGAGCTTCAACGAGCCGACGACCATCTATCGCTACGACCTGGCGACCGGCACCAGCACGCCCTGGGCGCGCCCCAAGCTGCTGTTCAAGCCCGAGGACTATAAGGTCGAGCAGCGTTTCTTCGCGTCGAAGGACGGGACGAAGGTGCCGATGTTCATCGTCCGCAAGAAGAGCGTGACCGGCCCGGCGCCGACGCTGCTCTGGGGCTATGGCGGCTTCAACGTCTCCTATGGCCCCAGCTTCTCGTCGTCGCGCCTCGCCTGGCTGGAGCAGGGCGGCGTGTTCGTCCTCGCCAACATTCGGGGCGGCGGCGAATATGGCAAGGCGTGGCACGATGGCGGCCGGCTCGCCAACAAGCAGAACGTGTTCGACGACTTTATCGGCGCGGGCGAATATCTGATCCGGGAAGGCATCACCGGGAAGCACCAGCTGGCGATCCAGGGCGGCTCGAACGGCGGGTTGCTGGTGGGCGCGGTGGTGAACCAGCGGCCAGACCTGTTCGCTGCCGCGATGCCGGCGGTGGGCGTGATGGACATGCTGCGCTTCGACCGCTTCACGGCCGGGCGCTATTGGGTGGACGATTATGGCTATCCGTCGAAGGAGGCCGATTTCAAGACGCTCTACGCCTATTCGCCCTATCACAACATCAGGTCCGGCGTGGCCTATCCGGCGATCCTGGCGACCACCGCCGACACCGACGATCGCGTCGTGCCCGGGCACACTTTCAAATATACCGCGGCGATCCAGCATGCGGACATCGGCGACAAGCCGCATCTGGTCCGCATCGAGACGCGCGCTGGGCATGGCTCGGGCAAGCCGACCGACAAGATCATCGAGGAAGCCGCCGATCTCTGGGCCTTCACGGCCAAATGGACCGGGCTGGAGGTGAAGAGCAAATAGGGGCGAAAGTCGCGTTCGCGTTTTCCCCGGGCGGCAAATCGGTTCAGCCGCGCGACAGGCTGGCGCGCATAGTTCTCGTTTCGTGAAAGTAACGGAGGGCGGCATGGGTATTCTGAAGCTTGCGGGCGGCGGGATCGCTGCGGTGGCGATGATCGGGCTGGCGATGCCGGCTCAGGCGCAGGAGCGCTGGCGCCCGTCGCGCGAGAAGCACAAGGACAAGTTCGATGTGGGCGACGCGATCGTCGGCGGCCTGGTGGTCGGCGGCGTGCTCGCGCTGATCTCGAGCGGCAAGAAGAAGTCGCACGGCACCGAAGTGGCCGAGGAGCGGGTGCCGATCGATACCGGCCCGGTCGACGGCGGCCGTTATGGCGAGGCGCCGCCGCCCGCCGCCGGCCCGATCGCCGAGACGCCGGCGCCGAATTCCGCGCAATTCGACGGACTCTATGACGAGGACGCCGCCGCCGATCGCTGCGCGGTGGAAGCGGAAAGCCTGGGCGAGCGCTATGCCCGACTCGCGCAGGTCTCCACGGTCACCAGCACCGTCTGGAACGGCAAGAGCTGGGTGATCAAGGGACAGGTGGAGCTGGCCGACGGCTATCGCGACGCCACCCGGGAGAGCCATGGCTTCCGCTGCGCCCTGCGCCGCGGCAGCAGCCCGATCGTGACGATCGAGGGGCTGCAGTCGCTCTAGGGAGCCATCGCGGTTCGCTTGCTTCAAATGTCGATCCGCCCTGGCGGGGCAGGTGCCAGGTCATTCGGTGGAGGTGCAGGGGATGCTGTCGCGCGCGCTGCTGGGAATTTGGCTGGTGCTGGCCCCGGTGGCAGCGCAGGCGCAGGCATCGGGACAGGCGCTCGACGCCACGGCCCGTGCCGAGGGCGAGAAATTCCTCGCCGAGGAGAAGGGCGCCGGGCTGACGATCGGCGTGCTCCGTGACGGCAAGGCGCATTTCCACGGCTTCGGCGAAATGGCGAAGGGCAGTGGCGCGCCGGGCAAGGATACCGCGTTCGAGATCGGATCGATCGCCAAGACGATGAGCGGGCTGCTGCTCGCTCGCGCGGTGCTGGCGGGCAAGGCCGGCCTGGCCGACGATGTCCGCAAATATCTGGATGGCGCCTATCCGGGGCTGGCGTTCGAGGGCGAGCCGGTGCGGCTGGTGCACCTCGCCAACATGACCTCGGGCCTGCCCGACAATCTGCCCGACCTGTCGAAGCTCGACCCCGATCCCGGCCGCTTCAAGCATGCCGAGGCGCTGAAGGCCTATGGCCGCGCGCAGTTTCTCAAGGACTTGCGCACCGTCTCGCCGGCCAGCAGGCCGGGTGAGAATGTCGCCCATTCGAATGTCGCCGCGCAACTGCTCATCGTGGCGCTCGAGCGGATCTACGGCATGCCCTATGACCGGATCCTGGCCCGCGAGATCGAGGGGCCGCTCGGCTTTGGGGCGAAGGACGCCGCGACCGGCCATGATGCCGAGGGCAGGGTGGCCGCGGTGCTGCCGCGCGACCAGTTCGGCTATCGCTATTCGGCGGCGGACATGCTGCGCTATGCCGCGCTCCAGCTCGACGAGCGCGATCCCGCGGTGGCGCTCAGCCACAAGGGCAGCTGGTTCACGCTCGACAAGCAGACCTGGGTGGGCCTTGGCTGGATCGTCTCGCAGCTGCCCGAAGGCGGGCGCCAGCTGCGCTATTCGGGCGGCACCTGGGGCTTTGCCAGCGTGATGATGCTCTGGCCCGAGAAGAAGCTGGCGGTGATCCTGCTGGCGAACAAGGCCAGCGATACTGCCCAGGGCCGCCTTGGCGAGATCGGCGGCCGGCTCGCGGCCGGTGCCGGTATCGAGCACGAACCCTGAGGCGCATCGGCATTCAACCGATCCCCCCTTCGGGAGAGGAATGTGGACGACATCCCGCATCACGGAACGTCGACCCAACCCGGCGAATAAACTTATGCATAATCGCGCGCCGGCCTTTCCCCCGGCGCCGGTTCTGGCTAAGCGCGCTGGGCATGGACCAGCATGCAGATTCCATCCTCATCGTCGATTTCGGCAGCCAGGTTACCCAGCTGATCGCACGCCGCGTGCGCGAGGCGGGCGTCTATAGCGAGATCGCGCCCTTCACCACCGCCGCCGAGGCCTTTGCCCGGATGCAGCCCAAGGGGATCATCCTCTCCGGCTCGCCCGCCTCGGTGCTCGACGAAGGTAGCCCCCGGGTGCCGCAGGAGATTTTCGACAGCGGCCTGCCGGTGCTGGGCATCTGCTATGGCCAGCAGGTGATGATGCACCAGCTCGGCGGCACGGTGCAGCTCGGCGACAGCGGCGAGTTCGGCCGCGCCTTTATCGAGATCGACGATGGCTGCGTGCTGTTCGACGGCATGTGGCACGAGGGCGAGAACCATCAGGTGTGGATGAGCCATGGCGACAAGGTCACCAACCTTGCCCCCGGCTTCCGCCCGGTCGCGCACAGCACCGGGGCCCCGTTCGCGGTGATCGCCGACGACGCGCGGCGCTATTATGCGATGCAGTTCCACCCCGAGGTGGTCCATACCCCCGACGGCGCCAAGCTGCTGGCCAATTTCGTCCGCCATGTCTGCGGCTTGCAGGGCGACTGGACGATGGCCGAGTTCCGCCAGACCAAGATCGCCGAGATCCGCGCCCAGGTGGGCGGCGGCAAGGTGATCTGCGGGCTTTCGGGCGGCGTCGACAGCGCGGTGGCCGCGGTGCTGATCCACGAGGCGATCGGCGACCAGCTCACCTGCGTGTTCGTCGATCACGGGCTGATGCGCTCGGGCGAGGCCGAGCAGGTCGTCGGCCTGTTCCGCAACCATTACAACATCCCGCTCGTCCATGTGGACGCCGAGACGCTGTTCCTCACGGGCCTGGCCGGGGTCACCGATCCCGAGGCCAAGCGCAAGTTCATCGGCAAGACCTTCATCGACGTATTCGAGGAGGAGGCGCGGAAGATCGGCGGCGCCGATTTCCTGGCACAGGGCACGCTCTATCCGGATGTGATCGAGAGCGTGAGCTTCACCGGCGGGCCTTCGGTGACGATCAAGAGCCACCACAATGTCGGCGGCCTGCCCGAGCGGATGAACATGAAGCTCGTCGAGCCGCTGCGCGAGCTGTTCAAGGACGAAGTCCGCGCGCTGGGCCGGGAACTGGGGCTGCCCGAGCAGTTCGTCGGCCGCCATCCCTTTCCGGGGCCGGGCCTGGCGATCCGCATCCCGGGCGAAGTGACCCGGGAGCGCTGCGACATCCTGCGCAAGGCGGATGCCATCTATCTGGAGGAGATCCGCAACGCCGGGCTCTATGATGCGATCTGGCAGGCCTTTGCGGTGCTGACGCCGGTGCGCACGGTCGGCGTGATGGGCGATGGCCGCACCTATGATTCGGTGCTGGCGCTGCGCGCGGTGACTTCGATCGACGGCATGACCGCGGAGGCGTTCGAATTTCCGGGCGGCTTCCTCCCCCGCGTGGCGACGCGCATCGTCAACGAGGTGCGCGGCGTGAACCGGGTCGTGTACGACTATACTTCCAAGCCGCCGGGGACGATCGAGTGGGAGTGATTCCGGCTCGTCCAGATGCCGCTGCCCCCAATGTCGGAATGCGATACGGCCCTTGAAGTAAAGGGGTGAAATGCCGGTATTCCTCGCATCCGCCGGTGCGTGGCATACAGCCCCGGCGCGCCCGGGCCGTATGGCCTAGGCCGGATCGACATTTAGTGGGAAGGGGCCTGCCAGTCCCCCGGCGAAGGCCGGAAAAAGCCTCGATGCATCTGGCCAGGCACGAGAATCTCTCGAACGGCGTCGCAACCGGGCCCCGGCCTTTGCCGGGGAACGGCTTTTCCCCCGCCGGCAAGGCGCGCTCGATACGGATCCCAAATGCCGATCCGCCCTAACGCTGCACCAGCGCCGCGACGTACAGTCCGAGCGCGACGACGGAGCTCAGGGTGCGGACATGGTTCCACATCGTCCAGTCCCTGAGGTAGCGCGCCCAGGTGGCGGCCGAGCCGGGACCGTTGCCGGCCGCGGCCAGTGCGTCGTTGAACGGCACGTTGAAGAACATCGTCACGCCGAACATGCCGAGCAGGTAGATCGTGCCGCCCGCGATCATCGCCGGCGCCCCCGGCTCGCCCCAGCGCAGCGCCCCGGCCACCGCGATCAGGCCCGCCGCGACGGTGGTCGCGAGGAACAGCGGCAGGAAGGACGAGCGCACTATGTCGACATTGATCGCGTTCATCGCCGCCATACCTGAGGCCGGGGCAATCCGGCCGAGCGCCGCCATGACGAAGGTCGAGAAGGCAAAATAGACCCCCGCCATCAGCCCGGTGCCGATTGCCGAGAACCAGAGCAGTCCGGGAACGAGAAAGGTTCGCATGATCCAGGCCCTTTGATTGAATACGAGGATCTATCGTATTTGCTAAAACCGATAATATCTCGTATCTGATCCGTCAAGCGGGCATGACGGGAAGTGGAATGGGGCGAAGGCCGGCAGGGACGGAACGGGAGGCGGCACCGCCCGCGGCGCGGGCGCGAATGGTGCCCACGCAGAAGCGCAGCCGCGAACGGTTCGAGCGCATCCTGGAATGCGCCGCTGCGGTCATGGCGGAGAAGGGCAGCGAGGCCTTTCGGATGAGCGATATCGTCGAGCGCACCGGCATACCCTTCGGCTCGCTCTATCAGTATTTCCCGGACAAGGCGGCGATCATCGGCACGCTGGCCGAGCGCTGCAACGCGATCGGCCGCGCCTGCGTGGCGCGCGATCTCGCCACGGTGAAGACCATGGCTGACCTGCATCCGGCGCTGGGCGATATCGTCGACAGCTATTATCGCATGTTCATGGACGAACCGATGATGCGCGACATCTGGCAGGCGACTCAGGCCGATCGCGCCTTGCAGAAGCTCGACGAGGAGGATGGCGCCGTCCTCGCCGGCCTGCTCGCCGAGGCGGTGCGGCCGATCGCGGGCGGGGCGAGCCCGGCGGCGATCGCGCGTTATGCCCAGCTGGTGATGACGCTGATCGCCGCGGCGGTGCGCCATGCGATCACCTTGCCGCCTGCCGAGGGGAGGCGGGTGCTCGCCCTGTTCAAGCAGCTGTTGCCTGCCGACCTCGCGGCGCTCACTACGGCATGAGCATGGGGGAAACGCTTTCGCCGCAGCAGGTCCGCCGCATCTTCCTGGCGGCGCAGGGCTTCGGCGCGCGCCGGCCCGGCAGCGTGGGGGCCGCGCATCTCCGCCGCACCGTGGACCGGCTGGGTCTCCATCAGATCGACAGCGTCAACGTATTGACGCGGATGCACTATCTGCCCGCCTTTTCGCGGCTGGGCGGGTATGACCGGGCTCTGCTCGAGCGCGATGCCTGGGGGCCGCGGCGCGGGCGCAGGCTCTTTGAATATTGGGCGCACGAGGCGTCGCTGCTGCCGGTGGATCTCCATCCCTATTTCCGCTGGCGGATGGCCCGGGCCGAGCGCGGCGAGATCGGCTGGCGCCAGCTGCGCCTGTTCGCCCGCGAACGCAATGCCGAGGCCAGGGCGGTGCGCGATCGCATCGCCGGCGAAGGGCCGCTCGCCGCGTCCGAGTTCGAGAATGGCAGCTCGAAAAGCGGCTGGTGGGAATGGAGCGAGACCAAGCTCGCGCTGGAATGGCTGTTCTGGTCGGGCCAGATCACCACCGCCACGCGGCGCGGCAGCTTCGAGCGGGTCTATGACCTGAGCGAGCGCGTGATCCCGCGCGCGGTCTACGACTTGCCCGCGCCGGATGCCGCGACCGCCCAGCGCGTGCTGATCGAGCGTAGCGCCCGTGCGCTCGGCGTGGCGACCGCGACCGATCTGCGCGACTATTTCCGGCTCAAGCCCGAAGAGGCGAAGGGCGCCATCCCCGAGCTGGAGGAGGAAGGCACGCTGATCCCGGTCCAGGTGAAGGGCTGGACGCAAAAGGCCTGGCTGCACCGCGATGCGCGCGTGCCGCGCCGGGTGCGCGGCGACGCCCTGCTGGCCCCTTTCGATCCGCTGATCTGGGAACGCGCCCGCACCGAGCGCCTGTTCGACTTCCGCTACCGGATCGAGATCTACGTCCCGGCCGACAAGCGGACCCATGGCTATTTCGTGCTGCCCTTCCTGATGGACGAGGCGCTCACCGCGCGCGTTGACCTCAAGGCTGATCGCCAAGGCGGCCGGCTGCTCGCGCACCGAGTGACGCTGGAGCCGCACGCGCCGCGCGATACCGAGGAGCGGCTGGCGGTCGAACTCACCCGCATGGCGCACTGGCTCGGCCTGGGCGAAGTGCGTATCGGCGAGACGATCAGGGGAAGCCGATGACCGACGATCCGCCGCGTTGCGCCTGGGCGGTGAGCGATCCGCTCAACCGCGCCTATCACGATGCCGAATGGGGCGTGCCGATCCGCGATTCACGCGAATTGTGGGAGGCGCTGATGCTCGAGGGCTTCCAGGCCGGGCTCGCCTGGATCGTCATCCTGCGCAAGCGCGAAGCCTTTCGCGCGGCGTTCGCCGGCTTCGATCCGGTGAAGGTCGCCGCCTTCGGGCCCGAGGATGTCGAGCGGCTGATGGCGAATCCCGGCATCGTCCGCGCCCGGGCCAAGATCGAAGCGACGATCAAGGGCGCGCGGATCTGGTGCGAGATGCAGGCGCGCGGCGAGGATTTCGCCGCATTCTGCTGGGGCTTCACCGGCGGCGCGCCGATCCAGAGCCCGGGGCACGGCTTCGTCGCCACCACGCCGCTTTCCGAGGCGATCTCCAGGGAGCTGAAGCGCCGCGGCTTCAAGTTCGTCGGGCCGACGATCGTCCATGCCTGGATGCAGGCGGTGGGGCTGGTGAACGATCATCAACAGGGCTGTTTCCGCCGCGCTCCCGTCGCCGCGCTCGCCTGAGGCCATTGCGGGCACCGCGGGATAATGAGAAAATGCCCGCGAACCGGGTGGGGAAGAGACGATGACGACCAAGCCGCTGCCATGGACGCTCGTGGCGCTGGGCCTGCTCGCCGCCTGCGCGCCCGAGCCCGAAAAGCCGATGGAGAAGGATGCGGCGGCGAATGCGGCCGAGATCATCGTCCCGCCCGCAGGCAATGCCGAGGCCAATGCCGCGAGCGCGCGCGCGGAGGCGCCGGGCATCGGCGTTCGGCTGGCGCCCGAGGAACTGACGCTGGTGCAGCCCGACGGATCCTCCCGCCATGTGCGCTTCGGCATGGCCAGGGCCGATGCGGTGCGGATGCTCGCCGGCGCGCTGGGCAGCCCGATCGAGGAAGCGGGCAACCAGGATTGCGGCGCCGGCCCGCTCGGCTCCGCGGCCTTTCGCGACGGGCTCTCGCTCTATTTCCAGGACGGCAAGTTCGCCGGCTGGGACCTGGACGGGCGCGAGGCGGCCGGGTTCGCCACGGCCAAGGGCATCGGCATCGGCACCAGCCGCAAGGAGCTGGAGGCGGCCGGCACGGTGGATGTCGGCGAGACCTCGATCGGCAACGAGTTCATGATGGGCGCGCTTTCCGGCCTGCTCAGCTCGCCGGCGCCCGACGGCAAGGTGACCAATCTCTGGGCCGGCGTCACCTGCATCGCGCGATGAGCGTCGAGAGGCTGCTGATCGAGATCGTCGGCTGGACAGGGGCAGCATTGATCCTGGCCGCCTATCTGCTGCTCTCTTCCGGCAGGCTGACCGGCCGTTCGCGCGCCTATCAGTGGATGAACGTCGTCGGCGCGGGCTGTTTCGTGATCAACAGCGGCTGGAACGGCGCCATCCCCTCGGCGACCTTGAACGTGATCTGGATGCTGATCGGCGCGGTGACGCTGTGGCACATCGCGCGGCGGGCGGCATGATCCGGCGGGCAGGTGCCGAGGATGCGGGGGCGGTCATCGCGCTGTGGCGGGATTGCGGGCTCACGCGGCCGTGGAACGATCCCGGGCAGGATTTCGCCCGCGCGCTCGCGGCGGAATCCGCGGCGATCCTGGTCGCGCAGGAGGAGGGCGGCGAGATCATGGGTAGCGTGATGCTGGGCGACGACGGCCATCGCGGCTGGGTCTATTATCTCGCGGTCGCACCCGCCGCCCGCGGCATCGGGCTGGGCCGCGCGCTGATGGCGGAGGCGGAGGCCTGGCTGCGCGCGCGCGGCTGCCCGAAGATCCAGCTGATGGTGCGCGAAGGCAATGCGGAGGCGCTCGGCTTCTATGAAGCGCTCGGGCTGGAGCGGCAGGGCGTGGTCACGCTCGGTCGTTTCCTGAATGACCAGGCGGGGCGGCATTCCTCTCCCTCCGGGGCGGATTGGTCGGATCTCGATCCGTCCTAAAGCATCTCGCCGGGCAGGACGCTCGCCTGCCGGATCCACGCGGTCAGTCGCGCTTCGTCGATCGCGTCCTCCTCGCGGATGTCGAGATAGCGCACGTCCTGCTGTTTCGATGGACCGGGCGGCACCGGATCGAGCGCAGTGCCGCGGAAGAAGGTGAGCTTCACATATCGGTCGAAGCAGTGGAAGGCGAGGAACCAGCCTTCCCGATCGGGCGCGCCGTAGAAGGGCGTGTTCCATTTCACGGCCTTGCGCACGCCGGGCACGGCGCCCGCCACGAGATCGTCGATCGCGCGCCCGATCCGCTGCTTCCAGCCGGGCATCGCGGCGATATAGGCCTGCACCGGCGCATCGCCTTCGCCCTTGGGAATCTGGGGATTGCCGCCGGACAGGAGCTTCGGCGCGGTCATGCTCCCTGCTCGTTGGTCGGGCGCGGGCCTCTCGGCAGTGAGAGAAGCGCGGCGCAATAGATGCCAATGGCAATCAGGAACAGCAGGAAGGCGGCGACCACCGGCCCTCCGATGGTGTCGTCGAAGTTCGAAAACCCTGCCAGCGTGAGCAGGAACACGGCGCCCGCCCACAAGACCAGCAGCGCCACGGGAAGGAACAGCAGGTGCGGGAGCCAGGGCATGGACGTGCGCTTGGACCAGCGCCAGAACAGGGCCGCGACCGCGATCGGGCCATAGGTGACGATGAGTTCCCCCGCGATCCAGCCCGCCACCGTCGCGGGCGAGGCATGGGCGAGATAGAGGCTGGCCGCCGACATCGCATGCCGTGCGCACAGCAGCGTCGCAAGGATCGCCGCCGTCAGCGCCAGCTTGTCGAACCGATTCATCGCGCTGTTCTCTCGGCATCAATCCGGGCGACCAGCCTAGCGCATGCCCCCCGCGATCGAAAGCCAACTGTTTTCCGCCGCGAAGCGCGCTATCGCATGGCCGGAACCATGAGCAGGCGAGGGCGCGACGTGACGGTCACCATGTACGGCATCAAGAATTGCGACACGATCAAGAAGGCGCGCGCCTGGATGGACGAGCATGGCATCGCCTATGCCTTTCACGACTATAAGGCATCGGGGATCGACGCGGCCCGGCTCGCGCGCTGGAGCGGTATCGCCGGCTGGGAAGTGCTGCTCAACCGGGCGGGCACCACGTTCCGCAAGCTGCCCGATGCCGATCGCGAGGGCGTCGATGCCGGCAAGGCGGCGGCGCTGATGCTGGCCCAGCCCTCGATGATCAAGCGCCCCGTGCTCGAATATCCGGGCGGGATCCTGGTCGGCTTCAAGCCGGAGAACTACGCCCGGGCGCTGCTCTGACCGGCGCACGCGGGCCGCGCGCGTTCACGCCTCCCAGCTGAACACTTCCTCGAGCGGCTTGCCGAACACCTGGGCGATGCGGAACGCGGCTTCGAGCGACGGCGAATATTTGCCCTGCTCGATCGCCGCGATCGTCTGGCGCGTGAGGCCGATCTTCTCGCCCAGTTCGGCCTGGGTCATCTCTCCGGCGAGGAAGCGCAGGGTGCGCACCTGGTTGACGACGCGTCCCGGGGACATGGCTCAATACCCCCTGCGATAGCCGGCGATCTGCGCGGCATAATGGACGATCTCCGCGATCACGATCGCGCCCATGATGGCATAGGCCATGTCGATCCTGTCGAAGCCCAGATGCACGCTTCCCGCAACGCAGAACACCAGCGCGATCAGCACGGGATAGGCAAGGGCATAGGCGCGCCGGGAGATGTCGCGGTCACGCTCGTCGCTGCCGGCACTGGCATCGGCGGGAGCGAGCGCCGCGGTGACGATCGCCGCACCCGTGGCGAGGATCGTCTGGACGATCACCGCGGCAATGAAGCCGGTGAAATAGACGGCGCCGTGCAGCTTGCCGCCGGTCGCCAGCATGAAGCCGAAATAGCCGCCCCACACCAGCACGGTGGTGATCACCGAGATCCAGGCGATCTTTTCCTTGAATGGCATAATTCACCTCGAGTTCGAAATTAATACCTCAATGTTAGATATTATAGACATTGAGTCAAGTGATTCGAACTTTCACTTTTGCCATTGCCGCGCGGGCCGGGATGGGAGGGCGGCGACGGGAAATGAGGATGGCCGGGGGTGAAAAATCGCGAAGGGGGTGAGTGGGCGAGGCGGCTCGCCGGACGCCGTTACACTGGCGACCCTCGTCGCAACCCGCTAGACCCGCCGCCATGTCGCACGTCACCATGGATACGGCCACGAGCCGCGCAAACCCGACCCCCGCTCCGATGAAGCGGCTTACCGTCCCGGCGATTCGCGATCGCAAGGGCAAGGATCCGATCGTGATGCTCACTGCCTACACGACGCGGATGGCGCAGCTGCTCGACCCGCATTGCGATGTGCTGCTGGTGGGGGACAGCCTGGCCCAGGTGATCTACGGCCTGCCTTCCACCCTGCCGGTGACGCTGGAGATGATGATCGCGCATGGTGCCGCGGTGGTGCGCGGCAGCTGGCATTCGCTGGTCGTGGTCGATATGCCCTTCGGCAGCTATGAGCAGGGCCCGGAACAGGCCTTTGCCTCCGCCGCGCGCGTGCTCGCCGAGACCGGGGCGGCCGGCGTGAAGATGGAGGGCGGCGAGACGCTGGCCCCGACGGTCGAGTTCCTGACCAAGCGCGGCATTCCCGTGGTCGGCCATGTCGGCCTCACGCCCCAGGCGGTCAACGCGCTTGGCGGCTATGGCGCGCGCGGCCGGAGCAACGCGGAACATGCCCAGATCCTCGACGATGCGCGGGCGATCGCCGCGGCCGGTGCCTTCGGCCTGGTGGTGGAGGGCGTGGTCGAGACGCTGGCCCGGGAAATCACCGCGGCGGTCTCGTGCCCGGTGATCGGCATCGGCGCCTCGGCCGAGTGCGACGGCCAGGTGCTGGTGATCGACGACATGCTCGGCATGTTCGAGCGGACCGCCCGGTTCGTGAAGAAATATGACGATCTTGCCGGCCGTATTTCCGCCGCGGTTGAAACCTATGCCGCCGATGTTCGGTCGCGGGCCTTCCCGGGGCCCGATCAGGTCTATGCGCCGCGGGATTGACGGGCTACCGAGCGCTCTGGTGATTCCCGCACGGCACGATCAGGTTCGCGCCCGCAAGAGACGCATGGAGTAGATTTTGGCGCTTCCCCCCTCCGGCACGACAGACGAAGCCTTCCTGCGCGAAGTCGACGAGGAATATCGCCGTTCGCAGATGCTCGGCATCTGGCAGAAATATGGGCGGCTGATCATCGGCGCCGTCGTGGTCGCGTTCGCCGCGCTCGGCGGCTTCCTGTTCTGGCAGCATCAGACCGATTCCGCCGCGGGCGCCAAGGGCGAGCAATATGACGCGGCCCTGCGCAACATCGAGCAGAACCAGCTCGACAAGGCGAACCCCGAGCTCGCCAAGCTCGCGGCCAGCGGCACCAACGGCTATGCCGCGATGTCGTCGATCATCGAGGGCAACCTGCTGCTGCAGAAGAAGGACGCGAAGGGCGCCGCCGCCAAGTTCGCGGCGGTTGCCGGCAATGGCGGCTTCGCCAAGCCGTTCCGCGACTACGCGCTGCTGCGCCAGACCGCGGTGGAATATGACACGCTGAAGCCGGAAGTGGTGGTCTCGCGTCTCCAGGGTCTCGCCAAGCCGGCTTCGGCCTGGTTCGGCAGCGCCGGCGAAATGGTCGCGGCCGCGCAGATCAAGCTCGGCAAGCGCGCCGAGGCGGGCAAGCTCCTCCAGCAGATCGCCCAGGGCGGGGACAATGTGCCGGATACGACGCGGCAACGCGCGGTTCAGCTGGCGAGCGTATTGGGGATCGACGTCCTCGATCAGTCGAAGGAAAAGCAGGCTAAATGAACAATAAGCTGAGGGTGGCTGGGGCCCTTGCGGCACTCGCGCTGGTTAGCGGCTGCGGGGTAATCAAGGGGCAGGGCAAGAAGACGCCTGTGCTCGGCGAGCGCGTTCCCATCCTGATGTCCGAAAACGACATCACCAGCGACAAGTCGCTGGCGAATGTCGATGTGCTCGTGCCGGAAGCGACGGCGAACGAGGACTGGAACCAGCCGGGCGGCAATGCCGCCAAGTCGATGGGCCATCTCGCCTTGTCCGCCACGCCGTCGCAGGTGTGGAGCCAGCAGATCGCCAAGACCTCCAAGAAGGAGCGCCTCGCCGCTTCGCCGGTGGTCGCGGGCGGCAAGCTGTTCGTGATGGATACCGACGGCCAGGTCCATGCGCTGGACGCCGCCACCGGCGCCGAGCTGTGGCGCGCCGCGACGGTGAAGGCCGATGGCAACAAGACCGCGCGCTTCGGCGGCGGCGTCAGCGTCTCGGGCGAGCATGTCTTCGCCACCAACGGCCTGGGGGACGTGGTGGCGCTCAAGGTTGCCGATGGTAGCGAGCTGTGGCGCAAGCGCCCCGGCGGCCCGCTGCGCGGCGCGCCGACGCTCGCCAACGGCAATGCCTATGTCGTCACGCAGGACAACCAGCTCTTCGTGATGAAGCAGGAGAATGGCGACGTCAGCTGGACCGCTTCGGCCAGCCTCGAATCGCAGGGCGTGTTCGGCGTCGCGGCGCCCGCCTCGGCGCAGGGCACCGTGATCGCGGGCTTCTCGTCGGGCGAGCTCAACGCCTATCGCTACGAGAATGGCCGCTCGCTGTGGAGCGACGTGCTGTCGCGCAGCAGCATGACCACGTCGGTCTCCTCGCTGTCGGACATCGACGCCGAGCCGGTGATCGACCAGGGCCGCGTCTATGCCGTGGGGCAGGGCGGGCGCATGGTCGCGATGGACATCGCCACCGGCAACCGCATGTGGGAGCAGAACATCGCCGGCATCTCCACCCCCTGGGTGGCGGGCGAATGGCTGTTCGTGGTGACCGACGACGCCCGGCTGCTGTGCCTCTCGCGCACCAGCGGCAAGGTGCGCTGGATCGCGCCGCTCAAGCGCTACAAGAACGACAAGAAGCCCAAGGATCCGTGGAACTGGATCGGCCCCGTCCTGGCCGGCGGCAAGCTGATCCTGGGCAGCACGCGCGGCGAGCTGGTCTTCGTCTCGCCGGCCGACGGCAGCGTGAGCTCGACGATCGAGCTGAAGGCGCCGATCTCGCTCCAGCCGGTGGTGGCGAACCACATGCTCTACATCCTGGACGACAAGGGACGCCTGACCGCGTTCCGCTGATATCTGTCCCGGCCATGGCAGGCGGGCGGGGCCGCAAGGCCTCGCCCGTTGCTTTTTGCGTTCCGTGCCGTTTTGCTTGACCGAACACCCCGTCGATAAGAGTCTTCACGCCATGCCACTGCCCATCGTCGCCATCATCGGCCGGCCGAATGTCGGCAAATCGACGCTGTTCAACCGGCTGGTCGGCAAGAAGCTCGCGCTGGTCGATGATCAGCCGGGCGTGACCCGCGATCGCCGCGAGGGCGATGCGAACCTGCTCGGGCTCGAATTCCGCATCATCGACACGGCGGGCTATGAGGACGAGGACGCGGCGACGCTGCCCGGCCGGATGCGCCAGCAGACCGAGGCGGCGGTGCAGGAAGCCGATGTCGCGCTGTTCCTGGTCGATGCTCGTGCCGGCGTGACGCCGCTCGACGAGGAGATCGCCCGCTGGCTGCGCTCGACCGACCGGCCGATCATACTCGTCGCCAACAAGGCCGAGGGCCGCGCGGGCGAGACCGGCGTGATCGAGGCGATGGCGCTCGGCTTTGGCGATCCGGTGCAGCTCTCGGCCGAGCATGGCGAGGGCATGGGCGACCTGTTCGAGGCGCTGCTGCCGCATGTCGAGCGCGAGGAAGAGGAAGTCGAGGAAGAGGATCCCGACAACCCCAATGCCCCGCTCAAGCTGGCGATCGTCGGCCGGCCGAACGCGGGCAAGTCGACGCTGGTGAACCGTTTCCTTGGCGAGGACCGGATGATCACCGGGCCCGAGGCCGGGATCACGCGCGATTCGATCGCGATCGATTGGGAATGGGAGGATTTCGACGGCAATATGCGCCCGGTCCGCCTGATCGATACGGCGGGGCTGCGCAAGAAGGCGCGCGTCGAGGAGAAGCTGGAGAAGCTCTCCGTCGCCGACACGCTGCGTTCGATCGACTTCGCCGAAGTGGTGGTGCTGCTGCTCGACGCCACGCGCGGGCTCGAGGTCCAGGACCTCAAGATCGCCGATCGCGTGCTCCAGGAGGGGCGCGCGCTGATCATCGCGCTCAACAAATGGGACGTGGCCGAAAACGCCTCAAGCCTGTTCAACGGCGTGAAGGGCGCGCTGGACGAAGGGCTGGCGCAAGTGAAGGGCGTGCCGCTGCTGACGGTCTCCGCGGCGACGGGGAAGGGGCTCGACACGCTGATCGACGTTGCCTTCAAGACGCGCGAGGCCTGGTCGCGCCGCGTCTCCACCGGCCAGCTCAATCGCTGGTTCGAGCGCGCGATCGAGGCGAATCCGCCGCCCGCGCCCGGCGGCAAGCGAATCAAGCCGCGCTACGTCACCCAGAACAAGACGCGCCCGCCCAGCTTCGTGCTGTTCGGCACCCGCGTCGACCTGCTGCCGATGAGCTATCAGCGCTATCTGATCAACGGCCTGCGCCGCGAATTCGATTTCGGCGCGGTGCCGGTGCGGCTGACGCTGCGCGCGCCGAAGAATCCGTTCGATCGCGATAAGGAATGAGAATCCAATCGCTTCCGTAACGATCCTGACCCCAAATCAACCCTGTGTTTACACACGGGCGATACCTTTCGGAACGCTCTGGAGGGTGCGGAGTAGGGGAAAGAAGCGATGACCGGCAACGAGCAGCTGGTGAACTGGGACAGTTTTGCGCAGGCGCGGGCCGAGCTCGGCGCCAATTTCGTGCGCATTCTCGGCTATTTTCGCGAAGACGGCGTCAAGTCCGTTGCGCGAATCGAGGAAGCCATGCGTGCGAACAATGCCGCGTCGATGGTGATTCCCGCGCATACGCTGAAGGGCGAATCGCGCCAGTTCGGCGCCGATCCGCTGGCGGACCTGGCCGAGACGATCGAAATGAGCGCGCGCCTGTGCATCGAGCGGCAGGACACGCCGACCGATGTGCTCGAACATGTCGTGCAGCTGCGCCCGCTCTTCGAGGCGACGCTGGCGCTGCTCGAGCGCGAATCCAACCCGCTGGTGGAGCGCCGCCCGGTGTTCGGCCGGCGCTCGCTCGCGGGCTGACGGCCGGGGCCTGGGTTGAGAACCCAGGCAAGTCTTTGAGAATATTTCCGTCATCCCCGCCTGCGCCGGGATGACCAGGGAAGCAAGGCCCTGGTCCGGCTTTGATCCTAGCTCGCCTCGGCCGCCTCGCTGTTGAGCTGGATATAGTTTTCCAGCCCCATGCGGGCGATCATGTCGAACTGCTTCTCCAGCGTATCGACATGCTCTTCCTCGCTTTCGAGGATATGGGCGAACAGATCGCGCGACACATAGTCGCGCACGCTCTCGCAATGCTGGATCGCGTCGCGCAGCAGCGGGATCGCCTCCATCTCCACCGCCAGATCGGCCTTGAGGATCTCCTCCACCGTCTCGCCGATGCGCAGGCGGCCGAGCAGCTGGAAATTGGGCAGGCCGTCGAGGAACAGGATGCGCTCCGCCAGCTTGTCGGCGTGCTTCATCTCGTCGATCGATTCGTGGCGCTCGAGCTCGGCCAGCTTGGTGACGCCCCAATTGTCGAGGAGCCGGTAGTGCAGCCAATATTGGTTGATCGCGGTGAGCTCGTTCTTGAGCGCCTCGTTGAGAAAATCGAGGACCTTGGGGTCGCCCTTCATTGCCGCCACCTGTGCTTGTAATTGGATTTCGGGCGGCAGAATAGGCGCGGAACGCCGAGTTGGACAGTCAGAAAATGGCGGATTTCTGGGGTTTTTGGCTGTTGCGAACGTTACGCAGCAGCACGTTCCTGGGCGATGATCTCACGTGCGAACGGCACGCATTGCCCGCACTTGGCCTGGCATCCGAGCGCCCGATATGCCTGGCAGGCACTGGTAGCGCCTTCGCGCGCGGCCTCGCGCACGTCACGTTCCCGAAGAGCATTGCAAACGCAAACGACCATCAGACCCTCACAACTCTCGCGGAAAGAGGTAGGGCTATTGACACTGATTCGCAAGACTATTGCGAGGCACTCGCATTACTATCCGGCGCGGGTCCCTGGATCGGCTGGAAGCTCCCGCGCGCCAGGCTGCGCCACAGCCATTCGAACGGGCCGAATCGGAAATGGTCGAGCCAGGCCCTGGACCAGAGCAGGATCAGCGCCCAGATCGCGAAGACCACCAGATAGAGCTGCCAGCGCGTCAGCTGCCCGTACCAGCCCAGGCCATAGCCATAGAAGAGCGTGGTGCAGATCAGGCTGGTGGCGAGATAGTTGGTGAAGGCCATGCGCCCTGCCGCGGCGAGGCGGGCGGTCAGCGCGCCGCCCGGGCGGGCGAGGAGCAGGATCAGGCAGATCCATCCCGCGATCATCGGCGGGCGGACTAGCGCGGTCAGGGGCAGCATCGCCGCGACCACGCGCATGTCGAAGCCGGAACGCCATTGCCACCATGCCAGGGCGGCATAGGCGGGCAGGCCGATGCCCCAGCAGACGATCAGCCAGCGGCGATAGCGCGCCCGCGTCCAGGCGCCGCGCAGCATGCCGCTGCGCAGCGCCGCCATGCCGAACAGCATATAGCCGAGCGTTTCCGGCCCGAAGAAGACGAACAGCGCGAACAGGGCGCCCCCGTCCTCGCGCACCCGATCGGCGAGGATCGCGCCATAGCCGCCCCGGTGCAGGGCGAGATCGCGGGCGATGTCGGCAGGGGCGGGAACGCCGAAGGCCTGGGCATAGTGGCGGAGCTCGGCGCCATGGGGGGCGCTCGCCTGCAGCTGGACGATGCCCAGCGGAATGGTCGCGAACAGGACCGCGCCGACCAGGGCGAGCATGGTGCCGAGCACGAGCAGGCGCGGCACGGGCAGGCCGCGCATCGCATAGGCGATCATGCCGATCATCGCGTAGTGGGCGAGGATGTCGCCGTGCCAGACCAGGAAGAGATGGGCGATGCCGAAGACGAGCAGCCAGGCCATGCGCCGGTAATGCGCGCCGGCGGGGCTGCGCCCGCCTGCCTCGGCCCGCTCGATCACCAGCAGCATCGACGCGCCGAACAGGAAGGAGAAGAGCCCGCGCATCCGCCCGTCGAACAGGACGAAGTTGATCGCCCAGGCCGCCAGGTCGGCGCCGTGCCAGCCGCCATAGGCGCGCGGGTTCACATAAGCGGCCTCGGGCATGGCGAAGGAAAGGATGTTGAGCAGCAATATGCCCAGCACCGCCACGCCGCGGACCATATCGAGGGAAGCGAGCCGGGCGCCCGCGGCGGGAGGGGACATTCAGCGCCGCGCGGCGACCAGTGCGATCGGGATGCCGACCAGCACGATGTGGCAGAAGAGCTGGGTCGCGACCGTCCGCGGGTCGAGATGCGGGAAGATGCCGGGCCAGCGCAGCGGCAGCACGATCAGGTTCATCACCGCCCAGCTGGCGACGCCATAGCCGATGCCCGCGGCCAGGCGCCGTGCCTTGAGCAGGGGCAGCCGGTCGGCGGCGAGGACGAACAGCGCCGCCATCACCGCCATGATGGCAAAATGCACCGCCAGCCCCAGCGCCGCGCCGGCCGTGCCCCAGCCGCTCGCGCCGGGAAAGGGGCCGCTGGCGACGCCGCGCAGCATGCCGTCGGGCGTCCGCCCGGCCTGGAGCGCGAGGATCGCCGCCGCGGCGATGTCGAGCGTGCCGGCGACCAGCGTCGCCACCAGGATCCGGCGTCCGGCATCGGCCATGTCTCGTCTCCTCCCGCGCTCCCGGCCCGACGCTACAGCCAGGAGCTGATCTCCTCCAGCGGCTTCTTCCGGCTGCCCGCCACCGGGATCGTCGCGCCGGCCGCCGGATGGCCGGCCACGATCAGCATCAGCGCCTTCTCGCTGTCCGGCCGGCGGCAGACGCGGTTGAGGAAGCGCATCGGCCTGGGGGTGTGGACCAGGGTGGCGACGCCGGCGGCGTGCAGCGTGGCGAGCAGGATGCCGGTGGCGATGCCGACGCTTTCGGTGACGTAATAGTTGCGCGGCACGGCTTCCTCATCGGCCAGGCGCCGGGCGAAGACCGCGATCAGCCAGGGCGCCGCCTCGAGAAAGGGCTTGTCGGCCCCGGTGCCGAGCGGGCGCACCGCGTCGAGCCAGGATCCCGGCGCGCGATTGCCATAGAACTGGCGCTCCTCCTCCTCGGCGGCGACGCGGATCGTCGCCTTGGCCTCCGCCCCCTCGATCGCGCAGAAATGCCAGGGCTGGCGGTTGGCGCCGCTCGGCGCCGAGCCGGCGGCCCGCAGCGCCGCCTCGATCACCTCGCGGGGAACGGGCCGCTCGTCAAAGGCGCGGCAGCTGCGGCGGAGGGCGATTTCCGCAAGGAACGCCCGGGCCCGCGCGATCCGTACGTCGTCGCTCAGTTCCGGATAGGGCTGCCACGGCAGCGCTTCGTGCTCGGCCATGGACGCTCCCCCTGATTCGACGATGCCACCGGTGTCTCGGGCCGGGCAATCCGGTTTTCCCCGTAGCGCTCAGCGATTTTCCCGGCGGATCACCAGCTTCAGGCCCGACCAGACCGCATCGACCGCGCAGACCTTGATATCGACCAGTCCCATGGGCAGCGCGACCGCGCGGATCACGTCCTCGGTAATGTCGGTCTCCACCCGGGCGGCTTTCTTGGGCCAGGAGACCCAGATGAAGCCGTTCCGGTCGATCAGGGCGAGCAGCGCCTCCAATTCCCGCTCGAGCCGCGCCCGCTCGGTGACGAAGACATGCGCCGCCTGCAGCCCGGCACAGGCGGCTGCATATTCCTCGATCCCCAGCCCGGCGGGATCGATCTCGGCGCGCACGCTGCCCGGCATGTCGCGGAACCAGCAGCGCATGCCGGGCTTGAGCCCCAGTTTCTTCGCCAGCGGCGTGCCGGAATAGCCAACGGTCATCATGACCTCCCTCATTGCCGGCCCGGCATGCACCTACTTCATGCCAGGGCCGCGTCTTCCCCCATCAGTTCCGGGAAGAACGCTTCGTGCGCCGCCTTGAGATCGGCCAGGCTCACGCAGAAATCGCCCTCTTCCAGCTCGAAGATGATCCGGTCCTTGATCGTGCGGCCGATCGGATCGGCGACCAGCCCGGCCTTGTCCGCCGCGACGAGGAAGTCGGCAAGGCAGGTGTCGCAGATCGTGACGACATACAGGCCCTGGTCCTCACCGAAGAACGAGCCGGCGATGCCGAAGGGCTGGGGCTGGTCGATGATCGCGCCGATGCCGGAGGCCATCGCCATCTCGGCGATCGCGACCGCCAGGCCGCCGTCCGACACGTCATGGCAGGCGGTGATCGCGCCGGTGCAGATGCCCGAGCGGATAAAGGCGCCGGTGCGGCGCTCCATCATCAGATCGACCTCGGGGGCCGGCCCCTCCTCGCGGCCGTGCAGCTCGCGCAGCCACAGCGACTGGCCGAGATGGCCCGAACGCTCGCCCACGGCGAGGATGATGTCGCCGGTGCCCTTGAAGGCGATGGTCGCGCTCTTCGAATAATCCTTGAGCAGGCCGATCGCGCCGATCGCCGGGGTCGGCAGGATCGCCGAGCCGCCGCCGGTCGCCTTGCTCTCATTGTAGAGCGAGACGTTGCCCGAGACGATCGGGAAGTCGAGCGCGCGGCACGCCTCCGACATGCCTTCGAGGCAGCCGACGATCTGGCCCATGATCTCCGGGCGCTGCGGATTGGCGAAGTTGAGGCAGTTGGTCACCGCCAGCGGCGTCGCGCCGACGGCGGAGAGGTTGCGCCATGCCTCGGCGATCGCCTGCTTGCCGCCCTCCACCGGGTCGGCGAAGCAATAGCGCGGGGTGCAGTCGGTGGTGATCGCCAGGCCCTTGCCCGAGCCATGGACGCGGACCACCGCCGCATCGCCGCCCGGCCGCTGCGTGGTGTCAGCGCCGACCATGTGGTCGTACTGCTCCCAGATCCAGCGGCGGCTGGCCAGGTCGGGCGTGCCGACCAGCTTGAGCAGGTCGGCGGCCGGATCCACGCTTTCGGGAACATCGGTCAGCGCGGCCGGCTTCGGCGTCGGCACGTGCGGACGGTCGTAGAGCGGGGCTTCGTCGGCGAGCGGGGCGAGCGGAATGTCGGCGACGACATCGCCCTGCCACTTCAGCACCATGCGGCCGGTGTCCGTCACATGGCCGATCACGGCGAAATCGAGCTCCCACTTGCGGAAGATCGCTTCGGCAAAGGCTTCGCGGCCGGGCTTGAGCACCATGAGCATGCGCTCCTGGCTCTCCGACAGCATCATCTCGTACGGCGTCATGCCGGTCTCGCGCTGGGGCACGTCGTCCATGATCAGCTCGATGCCGACGCCGCCCTTGCTCGCCATCTCGACCGAGGAGGAAGTGAGGCCGGCTGCGCCCATGTCCTGGATCGCGACGATCGCATCCGAGGACATCAGCTCGAGGCACGCCTCGATCAGCAGCTTCTCGGTGAAGGGATCGCCGACCTGGACGGTGGGGCGCTTCTCCTCGCTGTCCTCGCCGAAATCGGCCGAGGCCATGGTTGCGCCGTGAATGCCGTCGCGGCCGGTCTTGCTGCCCACATAGACGATCGGATTGCCGACGCCCGAGGCGGCCGAATAGAAGATCTTGTCGGTATCGGCGATGCCGACGGTCATCGCATTGACCAGGATGTTGCCGTCATAGGCCTTGTGGAAATTGACCTCGCCGCCGACGGTGGGAACGCCCACGCAATTGCCATAGCCGCCGATGCCATGGACCACGCCGGCGATGAGGTGCTTCATCTTGGGGTGATCGGGCCGGCCGAAGCGCAGCGCGTTCATGTTGGCGATCGGGCGCGCGCCCATGGTGAACACGTCGCGCAGGATGCCGCCCACGCCGGTCGCCGCGCCCTGATAGGGCTCGATGTAGGACGGGTGGTTGTGGCTCTCCATCTTGAAGATCGCGGCCTGGCCGTCGCCGATATCGACCACGCCGGCATTCTCGCCCGGGCCGCAGATCACCTGGGGCCCCTCGGTCGGCAGCTTCTTCAGATGGATGCGGCTGGACTTGTAGCTGCAATGCTCGGACCACATCACCGAGAAGATGCCGAGCTCGGTCAGGTTGGGCTCGCGGCCCATCGCCTTCAGGACGCGCTCATATTCCTCGGGGGTGAAGCCGTGCTCGGCGACGATCTCGGACGTGATCTGGGTCATGGGCGCAGCCCATAGCGAGGGCATGTGCCCGCGTCACCCCCGGGCGGGGAAGGTGCGAAAATCTTGACTCTCTTGACGCGCCCGGGTGCGCGAACGGCGCGGAAGGTCGCAAAGGCCCCGACGTCATCGCGCGCGGCGGCTCTCCGGTGCGCCCGTGGCGCGCGAGGAGCGGGGAAGGGGCGGGGCGTTCGCATCGCGGCCGAGCCAAGCGGATGGAATCCTACATTAAAAGACCGAATCGTCGGAATATGCGGGGGTTGGAGATTAACCATTGGAGGCGTAGCAAGGCGAACGGAGTGGAGCCTTGGGTGTAGCGTGACGAATCACTGGATAGATCGCGTGGCGGCGCCGCCGCCCGGGCGCGTGCCGATGGGCTGGGCGAACGCGCTGCACGTCGTGCCGGACGGTGCGCCCGCCGTGCTCGCGCCGATGCCCGCCGCCTGGGAATGCGACCTTTCCGACGATTCGCTGCGCTGGACGCCCGGAGTGTTCGCGATCTTCGGCCTGCCGCCCGATCGCCCGGTGCGGCGCGAAGAGGTGGTCGCCATGTACAGCCCGGAATCGCGGGCGGAGCTGGCCAGGCTACGGTCGGAGGCGATCGCCAATTGCGGCAGCTTCACCTTCGAGGCGGAGATCCGCCGGCCGGACGGCGAGATGCGCTGGATGCGCGTGACCGCCGATGTCGAGGTGCGCGACGGCCGCGCGGCCTATCTCTATGGCCTGAAGCAGGACATCACCCATCTGCGACGGGGCTAGCCAGTCCTCCCGGGAGGGGGAGCTCGCCTAGGGCAAAATCCGATCAACTCTTTGATTTAATTAACTATTTCTGTGACTCCTTTCGTCATCCCCGCCCTTGCGGGGATGACGGTACAGGCTGGATAGCGGCGCGAGTGGACAGGATCCTGACCCTAAGCCAGCGGCAGGAACATCTCCGTCACCGCCTCGCCGGCCGGCACGTCCGGGAAGAAGCGCAGGCGCTGGACGAACATCGGGAAGTCGCGCGGCTCCTCGCCGCTGCGGGGCAGCCAGTCGGCATAGAGGAAATGGGCTGGCGCGCGCAGATCGTCGCCCGGGCCGGTGATCCGCATCATCGCGCAGCGGCCGGCGGGGACCAAGCCCTCGATCACCCCGGCATGATTGGGTGCGACGCGCGGAGCGGCGCAGGCGATGTCGAGGCGATATTCCGCGGGCGGCACGCTGTCCGGATCATTGTGGAGGATGTTGAAGGTGGCGCTCCTTGCCGGCGGCAGCGCGTTGGCGCGGCGCCAGTCGATGAAGCGGCGGATCGTGTCGCCGATCGCTCCCGGATCGCCGCGATGCTCGATCAGCGCCACCGCCGTGGCGGGGAAATCGACGATGGCCACATCGGCATCGGTATAGGTCGGTGTCATGTGCTGGCTCCTTGCCTGTGCGAGCGGCGCGAGGGCCGCGTTCCAGGGAGCCCATTCCGGCCGGGCGCGGAATTCGCTCGGGCTCTGTCCGGTCCGCTTCCGGAACGCGCGCGCAAAGGCCTCCGGCCCGCCGAACCCCGAATCGAGCGCGATGTCGAGCACCGGGTCGGTTCGATAGGCGAGGGCGAGCGAGGCCCGCTTGATGCGGGCGAGCTGGACGTAGCGGTGGACGCTGATCCCGAAGAGTTCGGCGAACTGGCGATGGAAATGGAAGGGCGAGAAGGCCGCGACGGCCGCCAGCGTCTCGGTGCCGAGATCCGCATCGAGATGCGCGTCGACATGATCGAGCACGCGGCGCATGCGGGCGAGATAGCGCTGGCGGGCGTCGGGCTTCACGGTTCCTGGTCTCCCTGGCGCCGCTGTGCCGCAGGCCGGGCGAGTCGCGCCTGACCGATCCTGCGGAACTGGTTGGGCCCCAAGCACTCCCATTCTTCTTTCGTCACTCCGGCCTTGCGCCGGAGCCCCGCCGCCTTGCTCACGAAAGGAGAAGCGGGACCCCGGCTCAAGGCCGGGGTGACGAAGGAAGAATATGAGTCCTCAACCTAGGCCGCCGAGGCGACCGGCAGCGAGGACGTCACCACGCGATCCTTGCCGGCATGTTTCGCCGCATAGAGGAGATCGTCGGCAAGGCGCAGCGCGTCGGCGTGATCGCCTGCGACCGGCGCGACGCCGGCCGAGAAGCTGATCCTGCCGATCGGCAGGTCCGTGGTCTGGTCGCGCAGCAGCCGCTCGCGCAGCCGGGTACGGCAGCCGTCGAGCATGTCGGCGGCCTCCTCCGCATCGGCCCCCTCGAACAGGCAGACGAACTCCTCGCCGCCATAGCGCGCGACCGTCACCCGGCGGCCCAGGTCCTCGCGCAGGAAGCGCGCGACGAAGCGAAGCACCCGGTCGCCGGTATGGTGGCCATGCCGGTCGTTGATCGCCTTGAAATTGTCGATGTCGCACAGCGCCAGGGCGAAGGGCGCGGCATCGGGCCGCGCCAGCATCTCCTCCATCCGCGCGAAGAAGCCGCGGCGATTGGGCAGGCCGGTGAGATGGTCCTCCTCCGCCTCGCGCACCGCGCGCTCGAGATCGGCGCGCAGGCGCCGCGTGTCCTCGCGCGTGCGCTCGAGCCGGCCGCCGATCCTGCGAGTCGTCTCAGCCACTTCGAGCGTGACTTCGAGCAGCCGGCGATAGGCCTCGCCCGGCTCGCTGCCCATCTGGTCCGCCGCCTCGCCGAGCGCGGTGGAATAGGCGCTGGTCGAGGCGGTGGCGTCACCCACCGCGGCGAGGCAGTCGGCGACCTTGCTCTCCAGCTCGCGGGTGAGCTTGTCGAGCTTGTCGGGCGTCTCGCTCGCCGCGCAGCGCTCGACGATCCGCTCGACGTCGCGGTCGGTCAGCTTGCCCTTGGCGTTGAGCAGTTCCTGCGCGGCGCGCACCAGCGGCGCCTCCAGGCCGTCGAGGAAACGGCCGGCGAAATCGAAATTGGTCGTGCTGGGCTCCAGGCCGTGCTGGAACAGGAAGGCGCCGATCTGCTCGTAGCGCAGCCGGTGGAGCGCGGTCCGGTCGGGCGCGGCCCAGGGATCCTCGCCTTCGCCGCGGCGGAACCAGGAGACGAGCCGATCGAGCGGCGAGTGGAGGGAGACGGGCGCGTTCATGCGCGGGCCCCGCCGGTCCATGCGGCGATCCGCGCGGCGTTCCTGCCCGCGCGATGCCCATCGATGCTTGGCCTTGTTCGCATTTCCCGCCCCCGTTCTCGACGGAATCGTTACGGGAACGATCGTAATATTCGCGTTAATCCGGAGTGGAATTCGCCAAAACGGGTAATATGGGTGGTGGCGGGTTGGGGACTTACGCCCTCCATCGCCATCCCGGCGCAGGCGGGGATCCAGGGCCAGGAGCAAGAGGCGCGAGGCCCGCTTTGCCGTTTCCGGCAAGCCTGCGCGTGATTGCATCGATTGTCCCGAACTACCCTGGATCCCCGCCCGCGCGGGGATGACGGATATGGCCTCAGATGCCTTGGGTCTTCGCCCTACAGGATCTCGCGCACCCGCTCCGGCGGGCGGCCCAGGCGAACGCCCTTGTCGGTGGCCACCAGCGGCCGCTCGATCAGGATCGGATTGGCCGCCATCGCATCGAGGATCGCGTCGTCGTCCGCGCCCTTCAGCGGCCTGGCGGCGTCCTCGGCGATGCGCAGGCCCTCGCGCGCGGTCATGCCGGCGCGCCGGTACAGGTCCTGCAGCGTCTCGCGGCTCGGCGGGGTCTTGAGATATTCGACCACCTCGACCGCGAGGCCCGGCGTTCCGTTCAGGATCGCCAGCGCCTCGCGCGACTTGGAGCAGCGGGGATTGTGATAGATGGTGGCCTTCACGATTGCGCGTCGTCCTGCCGGGCCAGCCATTCCTCCAGCCACTTGATCGTATATTCGCCCTTCTGGAATTCGGGGTCGTCGAGCAGCGCCTGGTGGAGCGGGATGGTGGTCTTCATCCCGTCGATCACGAACTCCTCCAGCGCCCGGCGCAGGCGGCGCAGCGCGCCCTGGCGAGTGGTACCGTAGACGATCAGCTTGGCGATCATCGAGTCGTAATAGGGCGGCACCTTGTAGCCGGCATAGAGGCCCGAATCGACGCGGACGTTCATGCCGCCCGGCGCGTGATAGCCCTTCACCAGGCCCGGCGAGGGCGCGAAGGTGCGCGGATCCTCGGCGTTGATGCGGCACTCGATCGCATGGCCGCGGAAGACCACGTCCTCCTGGCGCAGCGTCAGGCCGTGCCCTTCGGCGACGCGGATCTGTTCGCGGACCAGGTCGAGGCCGGTGATCGCCTCGGTCACCGGATGCTCCACCTGCAGGCGGGTGTTCATCTCGATGAAGTAGAACTCGCCGTCTTCCCACAGGAACTCGATGGTGCCGGCGCCGCGATAGCCCATATCGGCCATCGCCCTGGCGCAGATCCCGCCGATGCGCTCGCGCTCCTCGGCCGAGAGCACGGGCGAGGGAGCTTCCTCGAGCACTTTCTGGTGGCGGCGCTGGAGCGAGCAGTCGCGCTCGCCCAGATGGATGGCGTTGCCATTGCCGTCGCCGAACACCTGCACCTCGATATGGCGCGGGTTGCCGAGATATTTCTCCAGATAGACGGTGGCGTCGCCGAAGGCGGCCTTCGCCTCGCTGCCCGCCTGGAGCATCTGCGCCTCGAGATCGGCGGGGTTGGTCACGACCTTCATGCCGCGCCCGCCGCCGCCCGAGGCGGCCTTGATGATCACCGGATAGCCCGCCGCCTCGGCGATGCGCTTGGCTTCCTCGACATCGCTGATCGCGCCGTCCGAACCGGGGACGAGCGGCAGGCCGAGCGCGCCGGCGGTGCGCTTCGCCTCGATCTTGTCGCCCATCGTGCGGATGTGCTCGGGCTTGGGCCCGACGAAGATGATGCCGTGCGCCTCGACGATCTCGGCGAACTTGGCGTTCTCCGAAAGGAAGCCATAGCCCGGATGGATCGCGTCGGCGCCCGAGATCTCGGCGGCGGCGATGATCCGGTCGATCTTCAGATAGCTCTCCGCTGCGGCCGGCGGGCCGATGCAGATCGCCTCGTCGGCCAGGCGGACGTGCATCGCGTCCGAATCGGCGGTGGAGTGCACCGCGACGGTCTTGATGCCCATCTCGTGGCAGGCACGATGGATGCGCAGCGCGATCTCGCCGCGATTGGCGATCAGGAGCTTCTTAATTTCAGGCATGGTGCCGCGTTACTCGACGACGACGAGGGGCTGGTCGAACTCGACCGGCTGGCCGTTGTCGACCAGGATCGCCTTGACCGTGCCGGCCGAGGTGGCGTGGATCGGGTTCATCACCTTCATCGCCTCGATGATCAGCAGCGTGTCGCCGGCCTTCACCGCCTGGCCGATCGCGACGAAGTTCGCCGCTTCCGGATTCGGCGCCAGATAGGCGGTGCCGACCATCGGCGACTTGACTGCGTTCAGCGCGGCGACGGGCGCGGCCTCGACGGCGGCGGCGACCGGCGCGGCGGCGGCCGGAGCGGCTACCGGAGCGGCCATCGGCGCCTGCATGATGGCGGGCGCGGCCTGCACGGTGCGCGCGACGCGGACCTTGCGATCGCCGTCCTCGACTTCGATCTCGGTGAGATTGGTGTCGTCCAGCACGGCGGCGAGCTGCCGCACCAGGTCGATGTCGACCTGCATTGCGCCCGTCTTGTCGTTCTTTTCTGCCATTTGATCTCGTCTTCCGATGAAACGGCGCCCTTTGTCAGAGGAGCGCGGCGGCTTCAAGCGCAAGCATGTAGGACAGCGCCCCGAAACCGGCGATGGTTCCCCTGGCGGCCATGCCGACATAGCTGTGGTGGCGATACTCCTCCCGCGCGACCGGGTTGGAGATATGTACTTCGAGCACCGGCGTCCGGATCGAGCGGATCGCGTCGTAGAGCGCGAGGCTGGTATGGGTGAACGCGCCCGCGTTGAGCAGCACGGCCCTGGCGCCGCGGGCCTGGGCCTCGTGGAGCCAGTCGATCAGATGGCCCTCGTGATTCGACTGGCGCAGGTCGATCTCCAGCCCCAGTTCCTTCGCCCGGTCTTCCAAGCGGCCCGCGATGTCGTCGAGCGTGTCCGAACCGTAGATCTCCGGCTCGCGCAGTCCCAGCAGGTTGAGGTTGGGACCGTTGAGGACGTAGATCATGTCGGCCAAGGCCAAGCCTTTCGGTTGCGGGCGCGGGAGCGGCTTCCCTATATGAGCCCGCGCTCCCGATCAAATTTCCAAGGACAGTCCATGCATATCGACGGCACCGTCTCCATCACCGTCAACGGCGAGCACAGGCGGGTGACCGCCGGCCTGACCATCGCCCAGCTGGCCGAGGAGCTGGGGCTGGTGCCCGCCAAGCTGGCGGTGGAGCGCAACCTGGAAGTGGTGCCGCGCTCGACGCTCGACCAGGTGATCGTCGAGGATGGCGACGAGCTGGAGATCGTGCATTTCGTCGGCGGCGGCGACCATCCGGTCGCGGGGGGCGAGGTCGACCATGGCCGGCCCGTCGACGAGGACACATGGACGGTCGCCGGCAAGACCTTCCGCTCGCGGCTGATCGTCGGCACCGGCAAATACAAGGATTTCGAGCAGAATGCCGCCGCCGTCGCCGCGAGCGGCGCCGAGATCGTCACGGTGGCGGTGCGCCGCGTGAACGTCAGCGATCCCAATGCGCCGATGCTCACCGACTATATCGATCCCAGGAAGATCACCTATCTTCCCAACACCGCCGGCTGCTTCGACGCCGAATCGGCGATCCGCACGCTGCGGCTGGCGCGCGAGGCGGGCGGCTGGGAGCTGGTGAAGCTCGAGGTGCTGGGCGAGGCGCGGACCCTTTATCCCGACATGGTCGAGACGCTGCGGGCCACGGAGATACTCGCGAACGAAGGCTTCAAGCCGATGGTCTATTGCGTCGACGATCCCATTGCCGCCAAGCGGCTGGAGGATGCCGGCGCGGTGGCGATCATGCCGCTTGGCGCGCCGATCGGCTCCGGCCTTGGCATCCAGAACCAGGTGACGATCCGGCTGATCGTCGAAGGCGCCAAGGTGCCGGTGCTGGTCGATGCCGGCGTCGGTTCGGCGAGCGACGCGGCGGTGGGCATGGAGCTGGGCTGCGACGGCATCCTGATGAACACCGCGATCGCCGAGGCCAAGGACCCGATCCTGATGGCGGCGGCGATGAAGGCGGCGGTGGAAGCCGGGCGGCTCTCCTATCGCGCCGGGCGGATGGCCAAGCGCCGCTATGCCGATCCGTCGAGCCCACTGGCGGGGCTGATCTGATGCGGAGCCTGCTCGCTCTGATGGCATTGGCGCTAGCCGGCTGCGGCCAGCCGAAGGTCGTGTTCGAAAACACGACCACGGTGCCCGAACACCTCAATGATACGGCCGGCTCCGATGCGGCGCACTGATCGGGCCGCGATCCTCCTGGCGCTCGGCGCGCTTTCCGCCTGCCACCCCAGGCCCGCCGCCGTACCCAAGGAATCGCGCGCCATCTCCGCCGAGCCGGTGACGCTCACCGCGGCGGATGGCGTGAAGGTGTTCGGCGTCCATACCAGCGTCGAGAAGCCCAAGGCGCTGATCCTGCTCTTTCACCAGGCAGGCTCGGGCAAGGACGAATATGCGACCATCGCCCCGAGGCTGGCGACCTGGGGCTATAGCTCGCTGCGCATCGACCAGCGCGCCGGCGGCGACCTGTTCGGCGGCAATGCGACGGTGAAGGCGCTGGGCCGCTCGACGAGCTATTATCAGGCCAAGCCGGACCTGGTGGCGGCGCTGGCCTGGGCGAAGGACCGGAAGCTGCCGGTGATCCTGTGGGGCAGCAGCTATTCGGCGTCGCTCGTCTTCCTGCTCGCCGCCGACTATCCCGATCAGGTGAAGGCCGTGATGGCGTTCTCGCCCGGCGAGTATTTCGACAACAAGACGATGGTGCGCACGGCTGCCGCGAACGTGAAGGCGCCGGTGTTCGCCACCTCGGCGCAGGACGGGCGGGAGATCGACGCGGTGCGCGACATCCTGGCCGCGGTGCCCGGGCAGAAGGAGCAGTTCGTGCCCAAGCAGGGCGGGGCGCATGGTTCCTCCACGCTGCTGCGCGCGAAGAATCCCGAGGGCGCCGAGCCCGCCTGGACCGCGGTGATCGCCTTCCTGCAGAAGGTGGCGCCGTAAGGGGCTTATGTCATGCGGACTTCGGGCCCAGGCCGGGACTCGATCGGCAAGCCCCGACATTCCCGTTTCTCCGCCATCATCCCCGTTTCTCCACCGACATCCCTGCGCAGGCGGGGATGACGGGTGCGGTTTCAACGGAAGCCGGTTGCGCGGGATTTGTGGGAGGCGGGAGACCTAATGCGGCCGCCGCACCAGCCATACCGATCGGCCCCCGGTCGCCGCGTCCTCGGGCGCATGGGCGACTTCGAACAGGCCGGTCCTCGCGAACACGGCGCGATATTCCGCCGGGCCGGCGCTGGCATGATAGAGCGGCTCGCCGAACTGGCAGCCCATCGCGGTGCCGCGTTCCGGCCCGCTGTTGAACAGCAGCGCGCCGCCGGGCGACAGCCAGGGCGCCAGCCGCTCGAGCAGGGCGAGCTGGTCGTCGGCGGGAAGATGGAAAAGGCTGTCCCAGGCGATGATCCCGCCGAACATGCCGTCCAGCGCCACGCCGCGCATGTCCGCCGCGATCCAGCGCTCGCGCGGGAAGCGGGTGCGGCAGAGCGCGATCATCTTCGCCGAGACGTCGACGCCGGTGATCGGATGATGCGCATCGTGCAGATAGCGCGCGATCGGCTCGCCCGCGCCGCAGCCGAGATCGAGGACCGGCGCGCCCTTCGGCACGCCCAGCAGGAAGCGGTCCAGCCATGGCCGCTCGGTGAAGCGCTTGCGCCGCGCATGGTCGAAGGCATGCGCATGACGTTCATAATGCTCGGCAATCCGCTCTGGCATGACGGAACCCATATCCGGCGCGGACCGTTGTTTCAGTCTACGGATCACCGGCGCGGCCAAGCGCCGATCCGCGGCCAGGAGGTTGAAATCATGGGTGAACTTACCGACAAGATCAAGGGCAACGTCAACGAGCTGGTCGGCAAGGCCAAGCAGGCGATGGCGGGCGATGCCGACGATCCCAACCGCACCCGCGCGGACGACAAGCTCGCCGCCGAGGGCAAGGTCCAGGAGCTGAAGGGCAAGGGCCAGCAGCTCATGGGCAAGGTGAAGGGCGCGCTCGGCGACGACATCTGATCCCTTGGGGGATGCTCAGGGGAGGCCGTTCCGGGCGACCGGGACGGCCTCTTCGCGTGCGCGGGATTCGGGGATAGGATGCGGCATGGTTTCGAAGACCAGCCTCACCGAGAGTGTCCGCCGGCACCGCGTCGAGGAAGTGCGCGCGGGGCTGGCGGCCAGGCCCGACCTGCTCGGCCATCGCGATGCGCGCGGGCGGAACTGGCTGCACCTGGCCTGCGCGACGCCGGGCACCGGCATCGCCATGGCCGAGCTGCTGCTCGCGCTCGGCCTGGGGCTCGACGATGCCGCGTTCACCGAAGGCGAATGGCGCGCGACGCCCCTGTGGTTCGCGGTCGCGCATGGCGGGAACCATCCGCTCGCCGCGCATCTGCTGGAGGCAGGCTGCGACTCGAATCATTGCCTGTTCGCCGCCGCCTGGAACGAGGATCGCGCGACGATCCGGCTGCTGCTCGCATATGGCGCGGATATCGAGGAAGGCGCCGGACGCGGCGAGACGCCGTTGCTGGGCGCCGTGGGCTGGAGCAGGTTCGGGCCGGCGGAGGAGCTGCTGATCGGCGGCGCCGATCCCGATGCGCGGGACGGGAAGGGCCGGACGGCGCTGCACTTGATGCTGAAGAAGGGCAGCGCGGCGGAGCATTTCGCCATGTTCGTCCGCGCCGGCGCGCGCGGGGACATTCCCGACGACAAGGGGCAAACCGCGGCGGCGATATTGGGGCGCAAGCGCGATCCGGCCTGGTGGGAGATCGCGGAGGGGCTCGCGACCGGCTGATCTTCCTTGGCGCTTATCCCCTTGAGACCGGGAGTGGCCCAATCGCCGTCCTCCCCGCCTCCCTCTGTCGTCATCCCCGCGAAGGCGGCGATGACGGAAACAGTGTCAAAAGGCCTGTTCGACTTCTCGTCCTGGATCCCGATCCCGGGCCCGCTGCTCAGTCCGGGACGTAGAACGACCAGAGATCGCTTTGCAGCTTGTGCGCGGCGAAGCGCACCGGGCGGGTCCTCGGGCCGATTTCGCAGATCATGTGCGAGAGTATGTCCATCGGCACCAGCGGATCCGGCAGGCGCACGGTCTCGGCATTGATCCAGCGCCATTCCTCCTGCCAGACCCGGCGGTTCTGGATGGTCAGATTGTCGCCCTTCTGCCCGACGTGCAGGTGCCGCCAGCCCATATACTCGCCTCTTCGCTTGTCCTGCCCGCATTATAGCGGCGGCAGGGCGGCCAAGGCCGTGGGCCGGCGGGATTATTTGCTCCTGAGGCCCGAGACGGTGAGCCCCGGGGTGATGAACTCGATATCGGTCTTGAGGTGGAGCAGGCGCAGGCCGGGCCGGGCGAGGGCGCGGTCCAGCGCGGGGGCGAACTGCGCGGTCGCCTCCACTGTCTCGGCCCAGCCGCCATAGGCACGGGCGAGCGCGGCGAAATCCGGATTGCGCAGCGTCGTGCCCGAGAGGCGCGCGGGATATTCGCGCTCCTGGTGCATGCGGATCGTGCCATAGGCCGCATTGTCGACCAGGAGGACGATCAGGTCGGCGCCGTGCTGGACGGCGGTGGCGAGCTCCTGGCCGTTCATCAGGAAGTCGCCATCGCCCGCGAGCGCGACCACCGCGCGATCCGGGAAGCGCAGCGCCGCCGCCACGGCGGCAGGCACGCCATAGCCCATTGCGCCGGCGGTGGGAGCGAGCTGCGAGGGCTGGGGGCCATAGGGCCAGTAGCGGTGCCACCAGCTCGAGAAATTGCCGGCGCCGTTGCAGAGGATCGTGTCCGCCGGCATCGCCGCGCGCATCGCCGCGACGCATTGGCCGAGGTCGAGGGCAACGCCCTCGCGCGGCTTCGGCGTCGACCATTCGACCCAGTCGGCATGGGCCGCCTCGGCGTCGAAGCGGGGCAGCTCGGCTTCCTCCTCGGCCGCCAGCGTCGCCGCGAACTCGAAGGGGCGGGCGCAGATCGGCAGGTCGGCCAGATAGACGCGGTTGAGCTCGCCTGGATCGGGATGGACATGGACCAGCGTCTGGCCCGGATGGTCGGGCGTGATCAGCGCATAGCCGTCGGTCGTCGCCTCGCCGAGGCGGGCGCCGACGACGAGCAGCAGATCGGCTTCCCTGATCCGCTGGACCAGCTTCGGATTCGGGCCATAGCCGAGATTGCCGGCCCAGGCGGGCGAGCTGTTCAGGATCGCGTCCTGCCGGCGGAAGGCGCCGGCCACGGGCAGGCCGATCCGCTCGGCGAACCTGGCGAATTCCTCGCCGGTCTCGCCGTCCCAGCCGGCGCCGCCGACGATCGCGACCGGCCGCTTCGCCTTGCGCAGCTCGTCATAGAGCAGGTCGATCTCGACGAAATCGGGCGACTGGAGCGGCGGCGCGAGGGCGGGCCGGTCCAGCGCCTCGACTTCGTCGCACAGCATGTCTTCGGGCAGCGCGATCACCACGGGCCCCGGCCGGCCCGACGTCGCGACGGCCCAGGCGCGCGCGACATATTCCGGGATGCGGCGCGCATCCTCGATCCGCGTCGCCCATTTGGCGAGCGGAGCGAACATCGCGGGCAGGTCGACTTCCTGGAAGCCCTCGCGGTCGCGCATGCCGCGGTCGACATCGCCGACGAACAGGATCATCGGCTGCGAATCCTGCATGGCGACGTGCACGCCGATCGAGGCGTTGGTCGCGCCCGGCCCGCGCGTCACGAAGGCGATGCCGGGCCGGCCGGTCATCGCGCCGTCGGCACAGGCCATGAAGCCGACGCCGCCTTCCTGGCGACAGGTGACCACGTCGATCGCGGGCACGTCGTGCAGCGCGTCCAGCACGGCGAGGAAGCTCTCGCCCGGCACGTGGAAGATGCGGTCGCAGCCTTGCGCGACCAGATTGTCGACGAGGATCCGGCCCCCGGTTCGTTTCGCGGTCATGGCCCATGTCTAGACCGGGCGGGGCGGGGAGCGTAACCCCTGGCGCCATGCTGATCATTGGCAATCATGTGTCGCCCTATGCCCGCAAGGTATTCGTCGCCCTCGATCACAAGGGCGTCGATTATGAGATGGACCCGATCGTGCCCTTCTACGGCACCGAGGAATTCACTCGGGTGAGCCCCTTGCGCCGCATCCCGGTGCTGATCGACGGCGCGCTGGTGCTCAACGATTCGACCGTGATCGCGGAATATGTCGACGAGCGCTGGCCCGCGCCGCCGCTGATGCCCCGGGGCGCCGCCGATCGTGCGAAGGCGCGCTGGATGGAGGAATATGCCGACAGCCGGCTCGGCGACCTGATCATCTGGCGGCTCTTCTACCAGAAGACGATCGTCCCCTATGTCTGGAAGCGCGAGCCCGACCACGCCCTGATCGCGCAGGTGACGACGCGCGACCTGCCCGAGGCGCTCGACTGGATCGAGGCGCGGGCGCCGGCGGACGGCTTTCTGTTCGACCATGTCTGCACCGCGGACTTCACTTATGCGTGCTTCTTCCGCAACGCCTCGCTCGCCGGGTTCGAGATCGACGCGGCGCGCTGGCCGCGCACGGCGGGCTGGCTGGAGCGGGTGCGGGCGGTGCCGGCCTTTGCCGGGACGATGAAGTTCGAAGCCGCGATCGTCGGGGTGCGCTCGCCGGATCGGCCGGACGCGCTGCGCGCGGCGGGGGCCAGGGTGGCCGAACAGAGCTATGGCGGGCGCGCGCCGCACCGCTCGATCATGCTGGACGACGGGCCCTAGGCGCTCATTGCCGGAGCCACAGGACGACCAGCGCGATCGCGGCGGCCAGTTGCGCGGCCGCGATCAGCAGGAGCCGGGTGGAGAAGGGCTGCTTCCGGGTCTTGTGGCGGAACAGCCGCCGCGCCGCGAACGCGCCCGGCGTGCCGCCCAGCAGCGCGAGCCGGAGCAGTTGCGCCTCCGGGACGCGGCGCATGCCGGCGGCGGCACGGCGCTTGTCCTGCCGGAAGCGCAGCATCGTCCACAGGTTCACCGCGACGATCCAGGCGAGAAGAAGTGCGAGCATGCGGCGCTATCGCAGCGGAACCGCAAACGGAAAAGGGCCGCGCAGTCGCCCGCGCGGCCCCTTCCTGCTCGGATCGGAAGATCAGAAGCGGACGCCGAGGCCGGCGAGCACCTGGTGACGCTCCACGTCCTGGCTGTAGTTCGAGTAGCGATACTCGACCTTGCCGTAGAGACGCTGGCCGAAGGCGTGCTCGACGCCGGCGCCCAGGCGGAAGCCGTCCAGATTGTCGGAGACGCGGACATTGCCGGTCTCGCCGGTGATGCGGCCGTTGGTGTAGCCGCCCTTGGCGTAGATCAGGGTGGTCGGGGTGACGGCGACGCCGGCGCGGACGCCCGCATACAGGTCACGGCCGGCCTTCACGGTGACGCCGGCATCGGTGGCCTTGGTGGTCGAGCCGGTCACTTCGGCGTCCACGCCGAACACGGCCTTGCCGCGCTGCAGGTCATAGCCGATGGCGCCGCCATAGACGAAACCCGACTTGCCGTCGCCATCGCCGTTCACGCGGTCCCAGCCGCCGATCACTTCGGCGCGCGGACCCTGGAAGGTGCCATCCTGCGCGAGGGCGGGGGTTGCGGTGGCCGCCACGAGGGCGAGCGCGGTCGTTGCGAGAATTCGCATTTCTTTTCCTACCTTTGGACTTTGATACTCAGGTTCGGATGGCCATCCGGGCCTCTACGTAGGCCTCCGATTCCGCAGTGCAATATGGCAATTTAATTACAATCCTGCCGTGTTGCCTTTGCGCCACACCGCCGGATTCGATCATCTCCTGTTCAGGTTGGATGGCGGGCGGCCCCGGCCTTTGCTGCGGCGCAGCGAAGTTGAAAGTCCATTCAGGTTCGCTTGACCCGGGCTTCCGCGCCGGACTATCGCCCCGGGCGAAGTCAGGAGAGAATCGCGGATGAAGAAGCTCTACCCCAACGCCACGGCAGCGCTGGAAGGGCTGCTGTTCGACGGCATGACGATCTGCGCGGGCGGTTTCGGCCTGTGCGGCATTCCCGAGCGGCTGATCGACGCGATCCGCGACGCGGGGACCAGGGACCTCACCATCGCCTCGAACAATGCCGGCATCGACGGCGAGGGGCTGGGCAAGCTGCTGCGGACCCGCCAGGTGAAGAAGATGATCTCCTCCTATGTCGGCGAGAACAAGGAGTTCGAGCGGCAATATCTGAGCGGCGAGCTCGAGGTGGAATTCTGCCCCCAGGGCACGCTGGCCGAGCGCTGCCGCGCGGGCGGGGCGGGGATCCCGGGTTTCTACACCAAGACCGGCGTCGGCACGCTGGTGGCCGAGGGCAAGGAAGTGAAGCTGTTCGACGGCGAGGAATATATCCTCGAGCGGGGCATCCGCAGCGACCTGTCGATCATCAAGGGCTGGAAGGCCGATGAGAGCGGCAACCTGATCTTCCGCAAGACCGCGCGCAACTTCAACCAGCCGATGGCGACCGCGGGGCGCATCTGCGTGGCCGAGGTGGAGGAAGTGGTGCCGGTCGGCAGCCTCGATCCCGATCAGATCCACCTGCCGGGCATCTATGTGAAGCGCATGATCATCGGTGCGCCCTATGACAAGAAGATCGAGTTCCGGACCACCCGGCCCCGCCCAGAGACGCTGGGGGCGGCGTGAACCGGGTCTGCGCGATCGCGGGCCTGGCGCTCGCCGCGGGCAGCCTTTCGGGCTGCATCGCCGCGGCGGCGGTGCCGCTGGGCGCCGCGGCGGGCGTGATCAAGACCTCGCAGGATCACAAGCGCAAGAAGGACAAGGCCGAGCGGCCGGCGCCGCAGCCGGGCCAGGTGTTCGAGACCGAGGACGGCAAGAAGGTCCAGCTCACCAACCTGACCAGGCTGCCGCCGCCGAGCGGCGTTCCGGCCGCGCCGGCGCCGGCGCCGGTGGCCGCGCCGGGCGGCGTGCCGCCCGAGATGCAGTTCCTCTATGGCTCGGGCGAGGCTTCGGCGCTCAGCCTGCAGGCCTATGCGGCGCTGTGGAACTATATCCATGGCGAGCTGCGCTTCCGCCGCGACAAGAGCCAGGTCACCTCGGTCGTGATGACGCGCGATTCGACGCTGACCTCGCCCCGGTTCGAGACCTGCGGCAAGCGTCCGCTGGCCGTGGTGTTCGACGTGGACGAGACGGTGCTGCTCAACCTGGGCTTCGAGAGCGACGCCGCCCGGCGCGGGCCCGGCTATGACCAGGGCCGCTGGACGCGCTGGGAAGAGACCGGGGCCGACAAGGTGGAGGCGGTGCCCGGCGCCGCCGAGACGATCGCGGCGATCCGCGGCGACGGCATCACCGTGATCTACAACACCAATCGCTCGGCGAGCACCGCCGCCTTCACGATCCAGGCGCTGGACCATGCCGGGCTGGGGCCGGTGACGCTTGGCGACACGCTGATCCTGCGCGACGACGCCGCGCCCGGCGGCAAGGACGAGCGGCGCTGGAAGATCGCCGAGCGCTATTGCATCGTCGCGATGGGCGGCGACCAGCTGGGCGATTTCAGCGACCTGTTCAACGCCAGGGAGCTGTCGGTTACCGCCCGCCGCAACACCACCGCCAACACGCTGATCGCGCCGCTCTGGGGGCATGGCTGGTTCATCCTGCCCAACCCCGTCTATGGCAGCGGCCTGAAGGGCGGGATGGACGACGTGTTCCCCAAGGACAAGCAATGGGCCGATCCGGCCGAGGAGAAGAAATAATGGCCTGGACCCGCGATGAGATGGCGGCGCGCGCCGCGAAGGAGCTGCGCGACGGCTTCTACGTCAATCTCGGCATCGGTATCCCCACGCTGGTGGCGAACCATATTCCGGAAGGCGTGGAGGTCACGCTCCAGTCGGAGAACGGCATGCTCGGCATCGGGCCGTTCCCCTATGACGACGAAGTCGATCCCGACCTGATCAATGCCGGCAAGCAGACGATCAGCGAGCTGCCCCAGTCGGTCTATTTCGGATCGGAGCAGAGCTTCGCGATGATCCGTGGCGGCCATATCGACCTGACCGTGCTGGGGGCGATGGAGATCAGCGAGGGCGGCGACATCGCCAACTGGATGATCCCGGGCAAGATGATCAAGGGCATGGGCGGCGCGATGGACCTGGTCGCCGGCGTGAAGAAGATCATCGTGGTGATGGAGCACAACTCCAAGAACGGCGATCCCAAGTTCGTGCCGAGCTGCGAGCTGCCGCTCACCGGCAGGAACGTGGTCGACATGATCATCACCGATCTTGCGGTGTTCCAGCGTGCGGACCATGATTCGCCCTTCCGCCTGGTCGAGCTGGCGCCCGGCGTCACCGAAGCGGAAGTCGCGGAGAAGACGACGGCGAAATATGAGGTGGCGCTCGTCGCCGCCTGAGTGGCGGCAAGGCGACATGACCGCGAATTAATCTTCGCGTGACTGGCGGGGGCGGAAACAAAAGCGTAGCATTCTTCGATGCTAGCATGGTTCCGCCGCCGCTATCTCGACCTGCTGGGCTCGATCTACATCTATAACGAGCATCGCGGGTACACGAGCATCGACCGGGTGCTCGAGGCGGTGAAGGCGCGCGCGCCCGACGACCATGCGCTGATCGCCGCGATCGAGAAGCACCGGGCCGACGAGCGCAAGCACTATGTGATGTTCAAGCGCTGGTTCGAGCTGCAGGGCAAGATGCCGCTCCAGGTCGACCGGACGTGCGGGCATATCGACCGGTTCGTCGAGATCATGTTCCGCCGCACGATCGACGAGCTCGATACCCAGGCGGTGATCGACGACGATGCGCAGTTCGAGAAGCTGTGCCGGGTGATCTCCCTCACCGAGCAGCGTGGCTACAAGCAGGTCGACGTGCTGCTCCGGCACCCGCTGGTGCGGCACGACAAGGTGCTGATGAAGATCTTTCGGGTCATCGAGAAGGACGAGCCGAGCCACTGGGCACCCTATGACGGCTGGCTCAGGGCGAACGGCAAGCGCGATCCCCGCTGGTGGGAGCGGGCGATCGACGGGTTCATCCATTCCGAGCTGCTGTTCCTCAAGCTGCCGGTGCTGTTCCTCAATCCCGGCGTGAAGCGCCGCACCGAATGGGCCGATGCGGGCGAACCCGCCGAGGCCCGGGCCTCCACCGTCCCCAGCCTGGCCTGAATCTCCCCGCTTTCGACGTGCATGCGTGCGGCATGGTCGCCCGCATGTCCGGATTCGTCGCATCGCTGCGGCGCCGCATGACCATCCGGTGCATGGGGGCTCGCCGCAGCACAAGGTCGCACTGCTGCAACCTGCCGGAGAGGGTGTGCCGGGATATCGGCGCACGGGCGTAACGGGGTTTGTGCATGCGTAGGATGGTCTGCGGCCTGACCGGGCTGATCGTGTTTCTCGTGGCCTTGGATCTGCCGGCCGATCTGGAGACGGCGCGCGACCGCGAGGCGGGGGCCTCGCATTTCTCGACGCACTGGACCGCGCCGTCCTGCCGCTACCTCGTGTCGGACTGGCGGCGCGGCTGAGGCTCGTCTATCGGGCGCGCATGCACATTCTCCTGACAGGCTCGTCCGGCTGGCTCGGCCGGTTCCTCGCACCGATGCTGCGCGCGGAGGGGCATGTCGTGACCGGGCTCGACATCGCGCCCGGCGCGGACACCGACGTGATCGGATCGGTGGCGGATCGCGCCTTGATCGACCGGGTCTTCGCCGAACGCGGGATCGAGGCGGTGATCCATGGCGGAGCGCTGCACAAGCCCGATATCGCGCGCTATCCGGCCCAGGCGTTCGTCGATGTCAACGTCACCGGCACGCTGAACCTGCTCGAGGCGGCGGCCCGTGCCGGGCATGACCGGTTCGTCTTCACGTCCACCACTTCGCTGATGATCAGCCAGGCGATCCGCGAAGAGGCGGGGGACATGGCGATCTGGCTCGACGAGGATGCGGGGCCGATCGAGCCGCGCAACATCTATGGCGTCACCAAGCTCGCCGCCGAGCAGCTTTGCCGCCTGGCCTGGCTGAACGACGGGCTCAATTGCGTCGTGCTGCGCACCAGCCGCTTCTTCCCGGAGGAGGACGACACCGATCGGGGCCTCTCCGGCGAGAACATGAAGGCGAACGAGCTGCTGTATCGCCGGCTGACCGCGGAGGATGCCGCGCGGGCCCATCTGCGCGCGCTCGAACAGGCGCCGGAGATCGGCTTCGACGTCTTCATCGTCTCCGCGCCGACGCCCTTCGCGCGGGCGGACTGCACCGCGCTCAAGGCCGATGCCGGCGCCGTGATCGCGCGCTATTTCCCCGATGCGCCGGAGCTGTACCGGGCGCGGGGCTGGGCGCTCCCGGAGCGCATCGGCCGCGTCTACGACGCCGCCCGCGCCGAGCGCCGCCTCGGCTTCCGGTGCGAGACCGGGTTCGCGGAAGTCCTGGAGGCGCTGCGGGCGGGACGACCGCTGCCCTTCGCGCACGATCCGGCCTATGTCTCGCCGAAGGAAATGGCGGGCGCCGGCTGACCCGGAAGGCGGGGGCAGGCTTCGTCGCGACTCTGTAACGAAACTAGGCTCTGGATCGCCCCGGGGAATCCGGGGGGAATCCGATGCGGCGTGCGGTGAAGCTGTTCGAGGCGCTGGTGGCGATCGCCATCGTGCTGGCGGCCGGGCTGTTCGTCGGCTCCGAGTGGATCATCGGGCGCAACCATGCCGTGCCGGACGACAGAGTCGCCATTCCCCGCGATCCCGCCGCGATCGCCGAGGGGGGCAGGCTCGCCAGGCTGGCGGGCTGTCGCGGCTGCCATGGGCCGAACGGCGAGGGGCGCGTCTGGACCAGCGACCGGCTGACCGGCACGATCGCCCCGCCGGCGCTTGCCCGCAAGCTCGCGGGCTATTCGGACGCCGAGCTCGTCCGGCTGATCCGCTACGGCGTGAAGCGCGACGGCAGCACGCTCTTCCGCATGCCCAGCCGGGCGCTTGGCAGCTGGGCCGATGACGATCTCGGCCGGATCATCGCCTGGCTGCGCACGCTGAAGCCGGGGGCGGGGGATTCGCGCGTCGAGACCAGCTACGGCCCGCTGCCGCGCCTGGGCATGCTGACCGGCAGCTTCGAGGAGAGCGTTCGCCATGTCCGGCTCGCCCCCGCGCATCGGCCGCCCGAGACTGGCCGCTATGTCTACGACACCGCCTGTGCCGCGTGCCACCGGCTGGGCGACGACCATGTGCCGGGCGACGGGCCGGTCGCCCCCGCGCTCGCGCCCCGGGCCGCCGGCCAGGGTCCCGCCGCCTTCCACAGGCTGCTGCGCACCGGGATGGAGAGGCATGGGCGCGATCGCGGCCCGATATCGGCCGTCGCGCGGGACGCCGTGCATGCGCTCGGCGACATGGAGATCGCGGCGCTGCATGCCTATCTCAGGGGCGAGGCGGCGCGGTTGGGCCGCTGACCGGAGAATAGTTCAACTATGCGACGGAAAATTGCACGAACGCTTGCCTGTGCGCAAGAATCGACTAAAGCGCCCGCATGACCGCTCAACCGCGTACCCTTTACGAGAAGATCTGGGCCGACCATGTGGTCGAGCGCCGGGACGACGGAACCTGCCTGATCTATATCGACCGCCACCTCGTCCATGAGGTGACCAGCCCCCAGGCCTTTGCCGGCCTGCGCGCGGCGGGGCGGCCGGTGCGCCGCCCGGACCTTACCCTTGCGGTTCCCGACCATAACCTGCCGACCACGCCACGCGTGGACGCGGCGGGGCGGATGCAGCCGATCGCCGATCCGGCGAGCGCCGGCCAGCTCGCCGCGCTTCGGGCGAACGTGGCGGAGTTCGGCGTGCCCTATATCGACGCGCTCGATGCGCGGCAGGGCATCGTGCACGTGATCGGGCCGGAACAGGGCTTCACCCTGCCCGGCGCGACGCTGGTGTGCGGCGACAGCCATACGTCCGCGCACGGCGCGCTCGGCGCCCTGGCCTTCGGCATCGGCACCAGCGAGGTGGAGCATGTCCTCGCCACGCAGACGCTGTTGCTGAAACAGTCGAGGACGCTCGAGATCCGCGTCGATGGGGCGCTCGGCTTCGGCGTGAGCCCCAAGGATGTCGTGCTGGCGATCATCGGCCGGATCGGCGCGGCCGGCGGCACCGGCTATGTCATCGAGTTCACGGGCGACGTGATCCGGGACATGTCGATCGAGGGGCGGCTGACCGTCTCGAACATGTCGATCGAAGGCGGCGCCCGCTCGGGCCTGATCGCGCCCGACGAGACGACCTATGCCTATCTCAAGGGGCGCCCGATGGCTCCGGCCGGCGCGGCTTGGGAGCGCGCGGTCGCCTATTGGAAGACGCTGCCGACCGATGCCGGCGCCGTGTACGACAAGAGCGTGGTCCTGCAGGCCAGCGACATCGCGCCCTCGCTTACCTGGGGCACCAGCCCGGAGGACGTGGTGCCGATCACCGGCGCCGTGCCCGATCCGGAGAGCTTCGCGGACCCCGCCAAGCGCGCCGCCGCGCGGAAGTCGCTCGATTATATGGGGCTGACCCCGGGCATGCGGATGGAGGATGTTCCGATCGAGCATGTCTTCATCGGTTCGTGCACCAACAGCCGGATCGAGGATCTGCGCGCCGCCGCGGCGGTGGTGAAGGGCCATCACGTCGCCGACCGCATCCGCCAGGCGCTGATCGTGCCGGGCTCCGGCCTGGTCAAGCGCCAGGCCGAGGCGGAGGGGCTGGACCGCATCTTCCGCGAGGCCGGGTTCGAATGGCGCGAGCCGGGCTGCTCGATGTGTCTCGCGATGAACCCCGACAAGGTTCCCAGCGGCGAACGTTGTGCTTCCACCTCGAACCGTAATTTCGTAGGGAGGCAGGGTCCGGGGGCGCGGACGCACCTGCTTTCACCCGCAATGGCGGCGGCAGCGGCGATCCGGGGGCGCCTCACCGATGTCAGGGAGCTGATGTCGGAGGATGCGTAAGGGGATGTTTTATGAAGCGGGCGCTAGTCGCGTTGATTGCGGGTACGGTGCTGAGCGGCCTGGCCGCGGCCTATGCGGCCACGGGCAAGGTGGGCGAGGCCAGGGCGGAGATCACGGCCACCCGCTGATCGGGGAGGTTGTGTAGAGTGGAAGCCGTTCGCAAGGTCGAGGGGCGCGCCTATCCGTGGGGCGCGAGCAACATCGACACCGACATCATCATTCCCGCGCACTGGCTGAAGACCACCACGCGCGAGGGGCTGGGCAAGGGCGCCTTCGAGAGCGTGCGCGCGCAGCCGGGCAATGTCTTCGACGATCCGCGCTATGCCGGTGCGCCCGTGCTCGTCGCCGGCGACAATTTCGGCTGCGGATCGAGCCGCGAGCATGCCGCCTGGGCGCTCGCCGATCTGGGCGTCAAGGCCGTGATCGCGCCGAGCTTCTCGGACATCTTCTCGGGCAATGCCTTCAAGAACGGCATCGTGCCGGTGGTGCTGCCCCAGGACGCGGTCGATCGGCTGGTCGAGGTCGCGAGGACCGACGAGATCACCATCGATTTGGAGACGATGACCGTCACCACGCCGTTCCAGGATCGCTTCGCCTTCGATCTCGACCCGTTCCGCCGCCAATGCCTGATGGAAGGGCTGGACGAGATCGGCATGACGCTGGCACAAGATACCGCGATTTCGAAATTCGAAGCCGGGATGGCAAAGGATCGCCCCTGGCTCGCGGTGGAGACGGCGAATGAAGGCATTGCTCTCGAAGCAACCGGGCGGACCTGATACTCTAATCCTGGAGGATCTGCCCGATCCGGCAGCGGGGAAGGGGCAGGTCGTGGTCGCGGTGAAGGCCTGTGCGATCAACTATCCCGATTTCCTGATCATCGAGGACAAATACCAGTTCAAGCCGCCGCGCCCCTTCGCGCCGGGCGGCGAGATCGCCGGCGTGATCGAAAGCGTGGGCGAGGGCGTGACCGATTGGGCGGTGGGCGACCGGGTGATCGCGGTGACCGGCCATGGCGGGCTGGTGGAAAAGATCGCGATCGAGGCCTTCCGCCTGTTCCGCCTGCCCGAGGGCCGCAGCTTCGAAGAGGGCGCGGCGCTGCTGCTCACCTATGCGACGACGATCCACGCGCTGCTCGATCGCGGGCATCTGCGCGAGGGGCATAATCTGCTGGTGCTGGGCGCGGCGGGCGGCGTGGGCCTGGCGGCGGTCGAGCTCGGCAAGGCGTTCGGCGCGCGGGTGGTGGCGGCGGTCTCCTCGGAGGAGAAGGCGGCGGCGGCCAGGGCGGCGGGCGCGGACGAGGCGCTGGTCTATGGCCGCGCGCCGTTCGACAAGGACCAGTCCAAGGCGCTGGCCGAACAGTTCAAGGCGGCGCTGGGCCCGCAGGGCGCCGATGTGATCTACGATCCGGTGGGCGGCGACTATGCCGAGCCGGCGCTGCGCGCGATCGGCTGGGAAGGGCGCTATCTGGTGGTCGGTTTCCCGGCGGGCATCCCCAGGCTGCCGCTCAACCTCACCCTGCTCAAGAGCTGCGACGTGTGCGGCGTGTTCTGGGGCGCCTTCGCGGCGCGCGATCCCAGGGCCAATGCGGCGCATGTCGGCCAGCTGTTCCGGCTGTGGGGCGAGGGCAGGATCGCGCCCAGGGTTACCGAGACCTTCGCGCTGGCCGATGGCGGCAAGGCGATCGCCAAGATGGCCGCGCGCCAGGTGATCGGGAAGGTCGTGGTGACGATCTAGGCACTCCCCTCCCTGGAAGGGAGGGGAGTGCCTAGATCGTCAC